>NZ_JBIYEB010000013.1:0-249209 GCF_044909315.1 Caballeronia udeis | reverse complement strand
GCCCTTATGCTGGCCATGCTGCTGAACTCGGCCGCTCGCGTGTGACCCTGGCGACTAGACCCCCAGCTGAGAAAACTAATTGTTCAGGGCCGACTATTGAGTTGCACGATAAACGAAAGGGCCATTCATTGGCCCTTTCGTCTTGAATCCCCAGGTACTCTGTAATGCGTTACGGGTCAGTGTTGCAAAGGATGATCGAGGAAAAATCGCATCATGGCGGTGCTCGCATCAGGACCCGTTGAATCGGTGTACGAACCATTGGCGCTACCGCCCGCCCACGCGTGGGGAGCACCGTGGATAAGCCACAGCTCTGCATCAACGCCGCCCGCTGATTTCAGCCGTTCGACCGTGCTGGTACGCTTGCCCGCTTCGGTGCGGGGAGTCTCGTCGAATACGACAGCCTGAGCGTCGAAGCCGCGCAACAACTCCGCTGCATTGGATGGATGCACAGTTGCGTCGGCATCACCGTGAAACACGATCAGCGGTCGCTTGGGTGCTTCCGCTCGACGAACACGAGGTGATTTTCCGCCATGCATGGCCGCCAGTGCCGACTGCAGGTCATGCGCCGAACCCACGGCGAGCCCTGAATGCACGCACGCCGCGGCGTAAAGATCCGGATACGCCTGGACCATGATGGCGGCCATGGCCCCACCCGCCGACAAACCGGCCACGAATACCCGCGACGGGTCGACTGCCTGCTTCGACATCACTTCACGCGTGATGCCTGCAATCAACGCCGGCTCGCCGCTGTCGCGCCGTTGATCGGCGGGCTTGAACCAGTTCCAGCACTTCGATGCGTTCGCCCCCTGCGGCTGCACCGGATACACCACGATGCACCCGTCCCGCTCTGCCAGAGCGTTCATTTGCGTGCCTGCGGCGAAGTCATCGGCATCCTGCGTGCAGCCATGCAGCATCACCACCAGCGGCAAGGGCCGGCCGTTGTGATGCTTCGGCACGTAGAGCTTGTAGTTCCGATGACCGGCGGCGTTGCTGAACGTATGCGTCGTGAAGCTGCCCGGATACGTTACGACCGGTGCATCTGTATTCGTTTGGGGTGCCGGCTGAGCGTGCGCGCCAAGCGCACGCTGCAGTGCCGCTGTCGCTTCCTGCGGGCCGCGCGTGCGCAGCAGCTTCATTGCATCCTGCATTGAATGCAGGAATTCTTCGTTGAGTTTCATTGTCTTTCCCATTATTCCCTGCTTTTTCTTTCTTCAAGGATCACTAAGCAATCCGGTTGGCCAATGCGGCTTTCACCGCCGGCGAGGCGTGAAAAGCGCCGAGCACGACAATCGATGCGATCGTTTCGAGCGCCAGTTCGGGAGACACGTCGGCAGCGATGCTCGCGAGCCCCAACACCTGGATATCGAACCGCTCGCCCGCCTCTCGTGCCGCTTCAAGATCGCGCTTCGAAAAGTGCTGCATGCCCAGAACCAGCGCGCGCCGCGTCACCGTTTCGTTCAGGACCTGAGCGTGGGTCGCCAGTTGGTTGCGGATAGCCGTGCGAATCAGGTCCGTGCGGTTGGAATAAAACCCCTCTTCCACCAGCAGGTCGATCTGCCCCAAGTCAATCGGACCCAGGTTGATCGTGATCTTCTCCGTCTCACCGCCCTTTGGCCTGAGTACTTCAACTACTTTCTCGATCATCGAAAACCATCCAATTACCATCCAATGAGATGGTTATAGGCTGGTTTTTGGAGCACGTCAAGATTTTTCCCTGACAAAAGCCGGATGGAAGCTGGAGCGAAATCAAGACACAACTATCAGCAATGCATCATTTGCGAAATTTCGGGCAGCCAGAAAACTCGTCCGCGGCGCTAAACAACCCCTCCCCGCTCCGGCACCACCCTGCGCACCATGAACCAATAAAACAGCGCGGAGCATCCCGCAATCAACCCGCCTGAAATCAACGCAATTGAATACGAGCCAGTTTTATCGACGATAAACCCCGCCACCACGGGCGAGAACGCGCCGCCAAAATATCCGCCGAAGTTCTGGATCGCGCTGACGGAGGCGACCATCGACTTGGGCGCAACGTCCGACGCCAGCGCCCACGCCGCACCAATGATCGCTGCGAGGAACGCAAGACCCAGCGTCATCAGCGTGATGGTGAGACCGAGGGAATTGACGAAGGGGATCGCCACCGCTGACACCGCCGCGCCAATCGCGCAGATCACGATCCACATGCGCTTGGCGTCAATAGGCGTCGCCATTTCACGATCAACCATCTTCTTGGTCAGGTACCCCACGATGATTTCGCCCACCGCGCCGCCAATCCATGGAATGCTCGCGTAAATACCCAGTTGTACGAACGATATATGGAATCGATCGAGCAAATACAGCGGCAGGAACACGAGGAACAGGTTCCACAACCAGATTGCGCAGAAGTAGCCGAGGATCATGCCCCACACGCTGCGGTGCGTGAACAATCCGCGCCACTCGTGCGTTGAATTGCTGATCGACCGCTCGCGTCCGCCGCCGCCCGCTTCTATATAAGCGAACTCTTCCTTCGAAAGCCGCTTGCTCTGCTCGGGATTTCGATAAAGAAAAAGAAAAACAATAGCGAATGCAATGCCGACAGCCCCAGCCACATGAAAGAGGGAGCGCCATCCAAACGCGATCATCAACGCGACGAGCACAGCGGGCGCAAGCGCGGGCCCCCATTTTGACGATGAATCCCAGATGCCCGTGGCGAACCCCCGTTCCCTGGTCGGAAACCACGCGGCGGTGATCTTCGCCGAGGTCGGCCAGCACGGCGCTTCGCCCACCGCCAGCAACGCGCGCATCACGAGCAGCGCGCTGACCGATCCGACCACGCCGGTCATGTAGGTCGCGACACTCCACCAGATCATTGCAACCGCGTAGGCCTTCTTCGCGCCGAAGCGGTCGATGACCCAGCCCGCTGGTAATTGCATGACCGCGTAGGTCCACGCGAACACGGTGCCGAGCAAGCCGATCTGCGTGCGTGAAAGCCCGAGTTCGCGAATCATTTCCGGTGCGGCGATGGAAAGACTCGCCCGGTCGATGTAATTGATGATGCCGCCCGCCACCAGCCATATCAGCACGGTCCAGCGAAAATTCATGCCGGCGCCGGCTGCTACTCCGGCTGGAGATACGAGCTTGTCAGCCACATCCGTCTCCTCGTCTTCGCGAATGAACGCCTTTTCACAGGCTTTTAATGGTCACACTATATTTCGCGTTCGATGTTATCGGTAACAGAGTAAACCCGAGTTAGTCAGGAAATAGTCTTACTATATCTCCCACTGATTGGTTAAATTGAATCGCCATCAAGCGTGGCGCGCACCACCGCGTTCGTCGAGCACGCTGTCCGCATCAACGCGCGCGCTTTCGAGCTGCACCAGACTGGCCTGCCGCGCGCCCAACGGATCGCGGCTTTGAATGGCCGTCAGGATCGCCTTGTGCCTCGGCAAGGAGAGCGCTTGGGTATCGGGATGACGACTGGTCAGGCGGATGGATTCGGACAACGCCAGCGACAGCATATTGCCGATGTACGCAAGCATGTCGTTGTGCGTGGCGGCCATGATCGCGCGATGAAACTCCAGGTCGGGCTCGAGCAATTCCGGCGCGGTTGCGGCGGCTTCCATGCGCTCGTAAGCGGCCTCGATCCGTGCGAGGTCGTCACTGCTGCCGCTGGTCGCCGCGAGCGCTGCAGCAGCAGGTTCAATGATGCGCCGCACGGTGAGCAGCGACCGGAAGAATTCGCCTTCGGGCACGCTGCTGAGCGTCCAGTAGAGCACGTCGGGATCGAGCATGTGCCAGTCGGCGCGCGGCCTGACGACGCTGCCCACCCGCGGCTTCGACACCACGAGCCCCTTGGCGACCAGCACGCGTGTCGCCTCCCTCAATACGGGGCGGCTCACGCCGTAGGTCTCGCACAGCAGCACTTCGGCGGGCAACCGTTCACCGGGCGCAACCTTGCCCCCGACGATATCCATGCCGAGATCCTGCACGATGCGCCCGTGCATGCTTTTGCCTTGCCGGAGATGTCGATAGTCCATGTTCAGTGAAAGAAAGCCTCAGTCCTGACCGACGTACGCATAGCATAAGCACGGCGACGAAAAGTCCAAAATAGTATGACTAAATTGCGGGTATACGCGCCCGGATTGTTATCGAGACAAGGTTTAGTATTACTTTAATTAAAAAGGATACCGGAGACGAAATCTTGAATCGCGAAACACGCGTCATCAGGCTGATGACGACAAAGCTCATCCCGTTTCTCATTCTGCTCTATCTGGTCGCCTACATTGACCGCTCCACGCTCGGCTTCGCCAAGCTGCAGATGAACGCGGATGCCGGCATTGGCGATGCAGCGTACGGTCTCGGCGCGGGCCTGTTTTTCATCGGCTATTTCCTGTGCGAAGTGCCGAGCAACGTCTTCCTCGTGCGCTTCGGCGCGCGCCGCTGGTTCGCGCGCATCCTGAGCACGTGGGGCGCCATCACTGTAGCCATGTCGCTCATCAACGGGCCGGTGAGCTTCTACGTGCTGCGTTTCCTGCTTGGTGCGGCCGAAGCGGGTTTTTATCCGGGCGTGGTGTTCTACCTGAGCCAGTGGTTTCCGGCGCGGCATCGCGGGCGCATATTCGGTTTGTTCCTGTTGTCCCAGCCCTTCGCGCTGATCGTGACGGGGCCGCTCGCCGGCGGCTTGCTAGGCATGGAAGGCGTGGCGGGATTGCACGGCTGGCAGTGGCTGTTCATCCTGACCGGCTTGCCAGCCATCTTGCTGGCATGGCCGACGCTGCGTTTTTTCACCGATACCCCCGCCGACGCGAAATGGCTCTCCACTGAAGACCGCGCGTGGCTGCAAGCCGAACTCGGCCAGGAGCACCGCACCGGCGCGCGGGTCGAGCATGCAAACCCGTTGCGCGCGTTAAAGGACGTGCGCGTGTTGCTGCTCGCGCTCTACTTCCTGCCCTATCCGCTCGCCATCTACGGTCTGTCGATGTGGCTGCCCACCATCATCAAGGGCTTTGGAGTGAGCAACCTGACAACCGGCTTTCTCTCCGCGATTCCGTACGTGTTCGCCGTCGCCGGGTTGCTGACCGTGCCGCGTCATTCCGATAAAACCGACGAACGCCTGGTCCACATTGCGTGCAGCGCCCTGCTGGGTGCGGCGGGCTTGTTCGTCTCGGCGGCGGCGCAGTCGCCGGTCGTGCAACTCGGCGCGCTGTGCTTCACCGCGTTCGGGCTGTACGCGGCGCAACCGATCTTCTGGACGCTGCCCAGCCGCTTTCTGGCGGGGCCCGCAGCGGCCGCGGGCATTGCGCTGATCAATTCGATCGGCAACCTGGGCGGTTATATCGGCCCGTTCGCGGTCGGCGCGATCAAGCAACACACCGGCAATCTCGCCGATGGTCTCTACTTCCTCGCCGGCGGCGTGTTCGTACTGGCCGTGCTGCTGACAATCGTGGTCAAGGTGATGATCGAGCCGCGTTCAGGTCCCGGCGGGAACGCGCTGGCGGAATAAAGATCCGGGTGACCCATTGTTTCACTCGCGCTCGTGGACCCATTGGATTTTGTAAATCCAACCACGGGCACGAGCAACCGGCTTCAGTCTTGGCTGCGTCCCAAAGCACGGCTCAAATGCGATAATCCGGGTCTGTCACCTTGTTTTCCGGAGAATCATCCAATGAGCCGCCTCGACAACCCGTTTCACGACCAGGAGGCCGGCCGTGCCGACTCGACGCAAGACACTACCCGCATCGACGACGTCCGCATCGGTGCCGTCCGTCCGCTGATTTCCCCTGCGCTGCTGCAAGACGACCTGCCCGTGCCGCTCGCCGTGCAGGCGCTGGTTGAAAAAAGCCGCGTTGAAATAGCCGACATTCTTCACGGCCGCAACGACCGTCTGGTTGTTGTCGTCGGACCGTGCTCGATTCACGACCATGACCAGGCGCTTGAATACGCCCATCTCCTGAAGGCCGCCGCTGACGAACTGCGCGACGACCTGCTGATCGTGATGCGCGTGTACTTCGAAAAACCCCGCACCACGGTGGGCTGGAAGGGTTATATCAACGACCCGCTTCTGGACGGCACCTTCCGGATCAACGAAGGCCTGCGCCGTGCACGCCAACTACTGCTCGAGATCAGCGGCATCGGCTTGCCAACGGGGACCGAGTTTCTGGACCTGCTGAGCCCGCAGTACATCGCGGACCTGATTGCATGGGGTGCTATCGGCGCGCGTACGACCGAGAGTCAGAGCCATCGGCAACTGGCGTCCGGGCTTAGCTGCCCTATCGGTTTCAAGAACGGCACCGACGGCGGCGTGCAGATCGCAGCGGACGCAATCGTCGCGGCGCAAGCAAGCCACGCGTTCATGGGCATGACCAAGATGGGCATGGCCGCCATCTTCGAAACCCGCGGCAATGCAGACGCGCACGTGATCCTGCGCGGCGGCAAGAAGGGGCCGAACTACGATAGCGAAGGGGTCGCCGCCGCCTGCGCTGCACTCAAGGACGTGGGCCTTCGTGAGCAGGTGATGATCGATTGCTCGCATGCGAACTCGGGCAAGTCGCATCTGCGTCAGATCGAGGTGGGTCAGGACATCGCGCGGCAACTCAGCGGCGGCGACTCACGCATTATCGGCGTGATGATCGAAAGTCATCTGGAAGAAGGCCGGCAAGATCTGAAGCCCGGTGTAGCACTGCGCCGCGGCGTCTCCATTACCGATGCCTGCCTCGCGTGGACACAAACCGAACCGGTCTTGCAGACGCTTGCTGCTGCAGTACGTGAGCGCCGCAAGCACTGATACCGATTCAATACGAAGCTCCGGGCGCTTCGTTGAACGTTGCATTGCCGCAAACCTGTTGCGTGCTCACGCGTTTGTTCAATCCTCCTCTGTAGCACTGTGCATGCCACGCTGATCTTGCACCCCGAGCGGTGCGAGATCAGGGCATTGCATAGCTTCACTTTGAATTTCATTAGGCATAGACTAAATCCGTCAGCGTCGCTCACTCGGTGAAGTGAGCCGGCGTGAGTCGTCTTGCATCAAGCGTTTTTCGTAGTGACTCGCCAAGTTGATCCGGGCAATACGTCCGCGCCAACTAGTGCCCACCAACGTACAACCGAGGCGACACATCATGGCTGACACGAGTTACATGGCGCGTAAATCCGTTGCGGATATAGTCAAGAGTGCTGATGGCGGCGAGCGCCCGCTAGCGAAGACGCTGGGCGCACTCAGCATTACGGCAATGGGCATTGGCGCCATCATCGGCGCCGGCATCTTCGTGCTGACAGGCACCGCCGCCGCGCAGTTCGCGGGACCGGCCATCATCCTGTCGTTCATTCTGGGCGGTATTGCGTGCGCGTTTGTCGGGCTGTGTTATTCCGAGCTCGCGGCCATGCTGCCCGTTTGCGGCAGCAGCTACACCTACACGTACGCCACGCTGGGCGAGGTGTTTGCGTGGATCATCGGCTGGGACCTGATCCTCGAGTACGCCATGGGCGCGTCCACCGTTGCGGTCGGTTGGTCGGGCTATATCGTCAGCCTGCTCCATAACGTGGGCATCTCCATTCCACCCCGGCTGGCGGCGGCTCCCGGCACCATGGTGAAGCTTGCCGACGGAACATCCGTGGCGGGCATGGTCAACCTGCCGGCTGTCTTCATCATCGCGATCCTCACGTTGATGCTGGTGATGGGGACCAAGGAGTCGGCGCGGCTCAATAACGTCATGGTCGCGATCAAGCTGTTTGTCGTGGTCGCGTTTCTCGCGCTGGGCGTGTTCTTCGTGCATCCCGCGAACTGGCATCCGTTCATCCCGGCGAACACGGGCGAGTTCGGCAACTTCGGCATGAGCGGAATCCTGCGCGGCTCCGCGGTCGTGTTCTTTGCGTTCATCGGTTTCGATGCGGTATCGACCTGTGCCCAGGAAGCCAGGAAACCGCAACGCGACATGCCGGTCGGCATTCTCGGCTCACTGGTGATCTGTACGGTCCTGTACATCGCGGTGGCGGGGGTGCTCACCGGACTCGTGCCTTATGGGGAATTGAACGTACCCGATCCTATTGCGAGGGGCGTGGACGTAATCGGCCTCACGTGGTTCTCGATCCTGATCAAGATCGGCGCGCTGACCGGCCTGACAACCGTGATCCTTGTGCTGTTGTACGGACAGAGCCGCATCTTCTTCACGATGTCGCAGGATGGCTTGCTGCCCGGATTGTTCGCGCAGGTTCATCCGCGCCTGAAGACGCCTCACCTCAGCCAGACCATGATTGGCTTGGTCGTCGCTGTTGTCGCGGCCTTCACGCCAATCAGCGTGCTGGGCGAGATGGTGAGCATTGGCACGCTGTTCGCCTTTGTCCTGGTGTGCGGCGCGGTGATCTACCTGCGGCGCAGCGACTCCGGTGCGAACCGGCCGTTTCGCGTCCCGGGCGTGCCGGTCGTGCCCATTCTCGGCATCCTGTTTTGCGTGCTCCTGATGACCGGCCTGCCGCTCGTTACGTGGGTGCGGCTAGTGGTCTGGCTGGTGATCGGGCTCGTGATCTACTTCTCGTATGGACGCAATAACTCGCGGCTGCGGCATCCGGAGCGGCACGCGTGATAGCCATGCAGCCCGCGTCGCGCGGCAACAGCTTGGGGCTGGGTCGGACACCCGCGCTTCGCACGACGCTGACCAGCAGGTACTAGGTACTGGCCTGCGGGATTCAAAAGCAATTCAAACGGGACCCGGAGGGGTTTCAGGCAGGCTGGATGTTCGACGCCTGCTTGCCTTTCGGGCCCTGGCCAATATCGAAACTCACCTTCTGGTTCTCGAGCAATGACTTGAAACCTTCAGTCTTGATCTCCGAGAAATGGGCGAACAGCTCTTCGCTGCCGTCATCGGGGGTGATGAAACCAAAACCCTTTGCATCGCTGAACCACTTTACTCGTCCGGTCGGCATGGCCGTCTCCTGGCTGGAAAAAGGGGAACGGTATCACGCGCGACCGTTTTCGCTCGCGCGGCTTTTTTGCCCGCGCGCCGGCGGACCACCCACCCCTGCCGTCGGCCAGCGCGGAAACCCCTCCGGAAGCCCGTCCACGCGCCTCTCAGCGTTTACCTTTACTTATAAAAGTTCTTTTCATATGTGAAAATTGAACGCGAAACCCATGCGGGGAACCGCATCGACGGGATCCACAACCGAACAAGGAGCATCAATGGTCAAGCGTGTCGAAGGCAAAAACATCGTGGTGACGGCTGCCGGAAAAGGCATTGGACGGGCTTCCGCGCTGATGCTGGCGGCCGAAGGCGCTCACGTCTGGGCAACCGATATCGACGAAAGCGCACTCGCCGAACTAGCCCGCGACGCTGGCGCCGGCTCCACCTTGCGCACTGCACGGCTGAACGTGCTGGATTCCGCCGATGTCGACGCGTTCGCCGCCACAACCGGCCCGCTCGACGTGCTGTTCAATTGCGCCGGTTACGTCCACGACGGCAACATCCTCAAGTGCACGGACAAGGACTGGGATTTCAGCTTCGACCTGAACGTCAAGGCCATGTACCGGACCATTCGCGCGTTCCTCCCCGCGATGATCGAGGCGGGCAAAGGGGCATCGATCATTAACATGGCCTCGGCGGCGTCAAGCGTGAAAGGCGTGCCCAACCGCTTTGTTTACGGCGCCTCGAAGGCGGCCGTAATCGGTTTGACGAAGTCTGTTGCGGCGGATTTCGTGGGCCAGGCTATCCGATGCAACGCGATTTGCCCCGGCACGATCGAATCGCCGTCGCTGCGTGGGCGGATTGCCAGCCAGGCGGCGGCGTCGCATCTTGACGAAGAACAGGTCCGCGCCGCGTTCGTCGCGCGTCAGCCTATTGGCCGTGTCGGGCGCGCGGAAGAAGTCGCGGCGCTGGTGACTTACCTCGCTTCCGACGAATCCGCGTTCACCACCGGCGCGATCCACATGATCGACGGCGGCTGGTCGAATTGATCCTGATTGATTCGTATAGTTCAAGAATATAAAAACACAAGAGGAGACCTCCATGTCAGGATCGATTCCGCTCGCCGCGAGCCCGGAAGCCGCTGCCGCGCTTGAAGAAAATGCGTATAGAAAGGCGGTGTGGCGCATCGTGCCGTTGCTGATCGTCTGCTTTATTTTTGCTTACTTCGATCGCGTCAACATCAGCTTCGCCAAGCTGCAGATGCAGGGTGACCTGGGACTCTCCAACGCCGCGTACGGCTTTGGCGCCAGCATCTTCTTCGTGGGCTATTTCATCTTCGAAATCCCCAGCAACCTGATCTTGAGCCGGGTAGGTGCGCGTGTCTGGATCGCCCGCATCATGATCTCGTGGGGCATTGCCTCTGCCGCGATGATGTTCGTCACATCGGAGACGTGGTTCTACGTGCTGCGCTTCGTGATTGGCGCGACAGAAGCGGGTTTCCTGCCGGGCATCATCCTGTACTTCACGTACTGGTTTCCGTCCAAGCGACGAGCGCGTATCAATGCGCTATTCATGACGTCGATCTCCATCTCGGGCGTGATCGGCGGCCCCTTGTCGGGCTTCATCATGACGCGCTTCGCCGGTCTCGGCGGATTGGCGGGCTGGCAGTGGCTGTTCCTGCTCGAAGGTTTGCCGACCGCCCTGCTCGGCCTGCTGGTGCTCGCCATGCTCGACGACCGCATTGCCAGCGCGAAATGGCTCAGCGCTGAAGAGAAAGCCGTGCTGCAAGCCAACCTGGATCGCGAGGATCACGGCACGTCGCACAAATTCATCGACGCCATGCGCCAGCCCGGCACGCTGCTGCTCTCGCTGATCTATCTTTTCATGCTGATGGGACTCTACGGGCTGACGTTCTGGATGCCGCAACTGATCAAGAACACCGGTATCACCAGCCCGATGACCATCGGCCTGCTCACTGCCATTCCCTATGCCGCCGCGGGCATCGGCATGGTCGCGCTGGGCAGGAGCTCGGACCGGCGCGGCGAACGGCGCTGGCACCTCGGGCTGGCGGTCGGCGTGGGCGGTATCGGTTATATGCTGAGTGCATATTTCGCTCATGACACCACGCTTGCCATGATCTCGCTCGTGATTGCGGCGGTGGGTGCAATCGGTTGCCTGCCGGTGTTCTGGACCTTGCCGCCTGCGTTCCTGAGCGGCACGGCAGCGGCCGGCGGCATTGCGTTGATCAACTCCATCGGCAACCTGGGCGGCATCATCAGCCCGTATCTGGTAGGCAAGGTAGTCGATATCACCGGCGTGCCCTCCGGTGGCTTGTACGCCATTGCGGCGGTCCTGATCCTGGCGGCCCTGCTGATTCTCTTCGGCTTGCCCGAGCGCATTGCCAACCGCGATCAAGCACTTTGACCGCCTCGCTCAGCTTGACGGCAACGCGCTCTTTTCCGCTCACTACATTGCCATGAATACAGTCCTGAAACCCTCCAGGAACGCATCCGGCGAGAACGCCGACAGCCCGCGCTACGCCGCGCCCGCCCTCGAAAAAGGACTCGATATTCTCGACGTGCTCGTGGACACGGCCGAGGGTTACACGCTCAACGAACTGTCAGTGAAACTCGGCCGCACCGTGAGTGAAATCTTTCGCATGGTCGTGACGCTCGAGCGCCGCGGTTATGTGCAGGGTGATCACAACGACCGTTACACGCTGACGCTCAAGCTCTTCGAGATGGCGCACCGGCAACAGCCCATCCGGTCGCTGACCGCCATGGCGCTGCCACTGTTGCGCGATCTCGCGAATGCAACGCGGCAGTCGTGCCATTTATCGATCTACAACAGCGGCCGCGTCGCGGTCATCGCGCAAGTCGACAGCCCCGAGCGATGGTCCTTCGGCTTGAAAGTCGGCGCGGTAATGGGCCTCACCGACACCTCGTCAGGCCACGTGCTGCTCGCGTTTCGCGACATTGCCGAACGGGAGCGGATGCTCGCCGCGCATAGGCGCGTGGAAGGCGAGAACGACGTGGAGCCGGCGGTCCTGCTTGCGTTGCTCGACGAGATTCGCGCGACCGGGCATGAGATCGTGCCCAGCCGGCAGATGCGCGGGGTGACCAACATGGCCTTTCCCGTGATTGGAAGCAGTGGCGACGCCATTGCCGCGGTCAACGTGCCGTATCTCGAGCGCATTGATAAAAAGATCAATCCGGAGTTCGACGAAGTGTGCAGGATGGTCGGCGAGATGGCCGGCCGCTTGTCCGCGCTCATGGGGTTCAGCGGTTACAACCTCGAAGGCGAATAGATCGTTTTTGCCTTGGGCACGAGCGCTTGAATGCCCCGGCATTCGAGCGCTCATTCTTAAGCGTTTGCATAGAAAAAAATAGAAAATAAATCGAGCGGGTTTTATCGCCATTTAATCGCGTTGACGAAATAAATGCGCAACCGTATAAAACCAACAACGCCACCCTTACGCAGTCTTTCAACTTACGCAGACTTTCAATAATCCGACGCCACTATTCGCGGTTTAACCCGAATATGCCCGGTCGATCCAATCATTCAGCCTACGGTGAAGACATCATGCGACAGACCAAGATCTCTATTTGCCTGCCAACGTGCAATCGACCCGAACTGCTGATGGAATCGCTCACCTCGTGTCTTGCCCAAACTCACTCGAACATCGAAATAGTCATTGGCGACGATTCCAGCGATACCCGTACGCGCAACCTGATCGATACAACCTATTTGCACGAAACGCGCATCTCTTATGTCAAGAATGAACCGCCGCTTGGGCAGGCAGACAATATCGCCAGTCTTTTCGAGCGGGCGACGGGCGATAAAATCCTGCTTATCCACGATGACGATGCGCTCAAACCCGACTGTATAGAACGCCTGCTGTCCGTCTGGAACCTTCACCCGGACCTGGAAATCGCATTCGGCGACCAATATCAAATGGACGATACCGGGCGCGTGGATATCGAAGCCAGCCGTAAGCTCAATACGGATTACCACCGCACGGAAGCCGTGACCGGGCTGCAAGACAATCCGGGGCGCACCGGCCTGATCCAGATGATGCCGAACAACGGTTGGCTCGCCAATGCGGATCTGGTCAAGAAAATCAGCTACCGGAAGCAGTACGGCATTGGCTGTGAATTCGTGTTCGGCGCGCAGATCTGCATTGCAGCCACGAAGGTGTATTACCTCAAGGAATACGTGTCGTTTTATCGGAAGACCGATGTCTCGATGTCCAAGACCACGGCACGCTCCACCACCGCTGCGGCCGTATTGGCGTACGACTTCCTCAAGTCGCTCAAGCTGGACAGCAGCCTTGAGTCCGCGCGCGAACTGGCGCTCAAGCGGATCGTGCCCATTGTCGTGTCGGTGTACGCACGCAACCACCAACCCATGCAGGGCCTCAGCATCGCGCTTGCGCATCTGTATGCGTACAACTACGGGCTCAGCAAACGCCTCTACTTCCACCTGATGCTGATCCTCAAGGGATTCGCCAGCACGGAAAGCTACAAAAGCAGCACGCAGAACGGATGAAGCAAGACAGCTTCCGTCACGTCAGGATTCAAGCTCGAACTCATCACGTGCCCGGGCTTGAATCCCTATCGCCCGGCTTCTCCATCCCCCTCGCTTTTTCCCCTCGTTATTTCCGCCGATACCGACCAACGCACTCCTGCGTCGTCGCGAAACCTCCCACACGTAAAACACTTTGCAGTACATTCGTCAGGCGCCGCGATAACCGGACCACCAGAACACCGTCCGGGCATTGTTCTGACAATTAGGCGTTACAAACACCGAATGCGCATCCAGGCACTAAGAGCGTCCGACTCACGAAAGTCTTTCGGGAAAATCCGCCATGCTGAATCTCATCGCCTGTTTGTTCGGACGCCGTATGCCCGCAAAGCGCCGCCCCTTGCTTCCGGCGGCGCCCCCCGCCGCCAATGCCGAAGACCATGCCTCCTCCATGTTGCCACCGGACTTCATCGGCATCGAGATCGCACAAGCGCGGCGTCACAGGCAGGCGGTCGGGCTCGACCCGCTGCCTGAGGAGCATTCCGGCAACCCGCACGATGCCGCCGCCATACCCGGCCTCGCCATCTCGGGCGGCGGTATTCGCAGCGCGGTATTTTCACTCGGCGTCCTGCAAGCCATGGCGGATCAGCAAGTGCTGAAACACTTCAGCTATGTATCCACGGTATCGGGGGGAAGCTACATCGGGGCGTTCTATGGCAGCCTTTTTGTTCCCGATACCTTGCGCGCCGGCGGCACGCAAGCGCCACCAAGCGAGTTTGAGACACGAGCGCAAAAGGCTGCCGATACGCTGGGTCCCAAGGCGTCCGCCAGCAAGGCCGCCTCGGTCACGCCCATTTCGTACCTGCGCGATAACTGCAACTACCTCGTGCCGAACGGCATGAGCGACGTGCTGCAATCCGTTGCCTTCTCGCTGCGAAACTGGTTCGCGTTGCAATATGTCATAGGGGTGTCGCTGCTGACCATCCTGCTCTGGATCAGCCTCGCGAATTACACGATCTTCCACTTCGCCAGCTTCGCCGATCATTGGCACCCGCTGCTCAAATCAGTTCCGGGCCTGCTGGCGCTGGCCATTTCCATCCTGCTCATTTCACCGCTGAGCCGTGCATACTGGCTCACGCAAAATCTCGCTCAGGGCACACATCCTATCTACAAGGTATTGCCTGCCGCCTCGCTGGTGCTGGTGACCCTGATCGCCCTGGTCAGCGTGGAGATCAATCGGCCAGGGACCATCCTGCCGGTGCATTCCGCGGTGGGCTCATCGGCCGCCAGGGATTATTCGTTTATTGGCATCGGTTCATGGTTCGTGATCCTTACCGAAATTCTCGCTGTCCTGGCGTTCGCTATAGCATGGATCTTCGTGAACAGCAACGCGTCGCCGGGAACGTCGGGCATGGCGTGGCGCGCTGGTCCCAGAGCTAAGCCCGCATCCCGCCTCGACAGCCGCGCATTCGCGGACCGCCTGCGCAACGCATTGACGAACGCGTACACCACGCCGCTTCGCTTCGGCCGTCATCGCTTCTTTTCCGGTCCCATCCAGGTCATGATCTGGGCAGCCGCGATCGCGGCCATTGATGCGATCGGTCAGATAGGCTACGCATGCGCGCCCGTCTTCGCTCACCACTTTTTTGGCGCGGGCACCGCTTCGCAAGCGTGCGCGTTCGCGTTCGCGACGTCGAGCGAACCCGCAACAGCAACCACTACCGCTGCCGCCACCACTACCACCGATGCTTCATTCGTGCCTGCTTCGCTTGGCGTACTGGCAAGTTCCGGCGCGGCGATCTGGGCGGCGGCCAAGTTCCTTTTGTCCCAGGGCAGCACCGTCACGAACCGGCTGATGAAGGTACCGCGGATCGTGCTTGCCACGGTCGCCGCCATACTCGCCGCCTTGCTCACGCTGACGTTCTGGTCGATCGCCGCCCGCGCCGTCGCTGCCGCATTGAAGCACTATGCAGACAAGTCCACGCTCCTCGACCGGCTCCCGGGCACCTTGCAGGATGCCAATCACAACGGCCTGCTGTTCCTTGGAGCCACCTGCTGCGTCATACTGATCCTCGCGATCATTGATGGCCTCTGCATCCAGTTTCTCAATCTCTCGACTTACCAGCGCTTTTACAGCACGCGCCTCACGCGTGCATTTATTGGCGCGACGAATAGCGTACGGCTCGACCAGGCGAACCGCCGCGACGTCACGTCGCTCGTTCCCGGCGACAGCATTGCGATGGGCCAGTATTACCACGGCCTGAGTTGTGCGCCGGTCCATCTGATCAACACCACGGTCAACAAGACCATCGACTGGAATTCGTCGCTGGTGCAGCGTGGTGCGCGCGGCATGATCATGAGCGTCGGGCCGGCGGGCATGACCGTTGGCGCAAAACTGGGCGTGCTGCAATGCGAATGGAATCGCGCGAACGACATCTCCACGCCCGCTTCCCACATCCTGTCCGGTCACCCGACACCGGGCATCTGGCTCGAGTCAATGATGCTGGGCGACTGGATCGCGATCTCAGGCGCGGCGGTGAGCACCGGACTTGGACAAATGACGCATCCGGGTTATTCACTGCTGCTGGGCATTGCCAACATTCGCCTTGGGTACTGGTGGGACACGTACTCCGCGCCCCTTCGCCGGGGCAGGGCGAGCAACCCGCGCAGACGCGTACCGATTCCGGACAACAAGGATCCCAGGCACCCTTTTCGCGAGAAGGTGTTCGGCACGCAGTTCTGCCTGACCAGCGAACTGCTCGGACAGTTCGACGGACCGCGAGGCAGGCGCTGGTATCTGACGGACGGCGGTCACTTCGAGAATACCGGTGCATACGAATTGCTGCGCCGCCAACTGGCGTTCATCGTCATCTTCGACAACGGTTGCGATCCAGGCTATCAGTTTGATGATCTGGCTAACCTGACGAGGCGGGTTCGCGTCGACTTCGGTATCGAGATTTATGAATCATCGTGCGAGATCACTTCGCCCGATGGCTTGAGGCTGAACCCACGCATGATTGCGAAATCATTCGATGATTTCGCGAAAGACCCGGCCTACCTCGCGATTCGCCTGATGGTTGCGTTTCCGGACGGGCGCGCTGGCCAGATCCTCGCGATCAAACCGCGCCTGAGCGCGGCCGCCCCTCATGACGTCCGTCAATACAAGAGCACGAGCCCCGATTTCCCGCATGAAACAACCGCTGACCAATTCTTCGACGACGTTCAATGGGAATCGCATCGCGCGCTCGGGTACTCGCAAGCACGCGCGTTGTTCGGATGATCGGGACTGGTCAGTCGCGAGCCTGGGCAGGTTTTCAGCCTCGGCTAGCGGCCGTCAAGCGCAGAAAGCGTGTCGCGTTTGATCTTCTTCGCGATCGACCACTTATGGACTTCAGTGGGGCCGTCGTAGATGCGAAACGCACGAATCTCGCGGAACACTTGCTCGACCACCGTGTCGCGGGATACGCCGGTGCCGCCCATGACCTGAACGCAGCGGTCGGCCACTCGGAACAGCGCGTCGGCCACGGCAACCTTTGCCATTGAGCTTTCCGATGTACCCAATGAACCGCCATCGAGTACGGCTGCGCACCAGTCGATCATCAGTTCCGCCTGCTGCAGGTCAATCACGTTTTCCGCGAGCATGAAGCCCACGCCTTCGTGATCGATCAGCAACTTGCCGAATGCGCGGCGCGTGCAGGCGTATTGTGTCGCGATCTCATGCGCGCGTGTGGTCGCGCCATGCCAGCGCATGCAATGCGACAGCCGTGCGGGCGACAACCTGATCTGCGCATACTTGAACCCTTCGTGCGCTTCACCCAGCACCTGGCTGTCCGGCACGCGCAACCCGTTGATGCGCACCACCGCGTGACCACCTGGCATCGAACTGTCGATCGTGTCGAGAATGCGCTCGAGATGAATAGCGGGATGCGGCAGGTCGACAAGAAACATGGTCGCCCTGACCTTGTCATCGCCGTCTTCGCCGGTGTTGCTGCGCGCCATCACAATGCCGACCGATGCCCCTTCAGCACCGGTAATGAAGGCCTTCGTACCTTCGATGACCCAGTGCTCGCCGTCGCGTCTGGCCGTGGTCTGCAACATGGAAGGATCAGAACCCGCGCCGCCGTCGGACGCGGGTTCGGTCATGAAGAAAGCCGAGCGCGCATGACCCGCTACTAGCGGCGCAAGAAATCGTTCCTTCTGCACGGCAGTGCCGATCTTGCCAATCAGGTACATGTTGCCTTCGTCCGGCGCGGCGGTATTTACTGCAACGGGGCCAAGCGGCGACAAGCCTGAGCGCTTCAGGACGGTTGCAGTTTCAAGCTGTGTGAGGTGGTCGCCTCCGTCCAGGATATGCGGCGTAAGGACGCCTGCAGCCCGCGCCTTGCCGCGCAGTTCCCCCACCAGTTCGTCGCTCGGGCCGTGACTGCTGCAACGCGGATCGCGTTCATAAGGGATTACCACCGTACGCACAAAATCTTCCACCCGCCGGGCAATTTCGTTCGCGCGCTCTGTTTGTACAACGTCCACGCTGCTCATGCAGGTCTCCTTTAGTCGATAGATAGCGGGGCGGCCGACCGGCAATTAATGCAGATCATGCGGCTCATGCGGCTCATGCGGCGGTCGAATTGTCTGAAGACAATCATAGCCTTGTTCGAGCGCTCGTTCGCTACACCGCGTAGTGGCATTGAATACCGCCAAAGTAACGGAGCAGTCCGCCAATTGCATCTTACGAGTGCTGCCGGACATTGATCGTGTCTGCGCGGTGATACGCTGCCCAAGCGATAAAACGTCAAAACGGGAGGCACAGTGCGCGCGCCGATAGACCAGTCTGGCGGTTCCCTACCCGCGTTGACCAGCGTCCGCTTCCTTGCCGCCATCACGGTGGTTGTTTCGCATTACTCAGAACTGGGTCTGCTCCGCCTCCCGTCGCAGGTCTTCGATTTCGTCGATGGCGGTCGTCCCGCCGTTTCCCTGTTCTTCGTGCTGTCCGGATTTATCCTCACCTTTACCTACCGCGATCAACTGCCGGTCAAGGGCCCTCGGCCCTTCTATCAGGCGCGGTTCGCCCGTATTTATCCAGGCATATTGCTTGCCTTGGCGTTGTGCGTTCCGACCACGCTGTACCTGCTCAGCGGCAACGATCCGTCATTGCTTGCGCAATGGTATGCGCTCAAGAATCACGTGTACCTGTCATTGGGCGTGAGTCTGGTCTGCCAGTTGTTATTGCTGAATGCGTGGTTCCCGTTCGCTGCCGTGAACCAGCCCTGGAACGGACCGTCCGACAGCGTTTCGTGTGAAGCGTTTTTCTATCTGATGTTTCCGCTCATGCTGCGGAAAATGATGTCCATGCGCCTGGCGTGGCTGACATTTGCCTGCATCGGCTTCTTCCTGATGCAGGGACTCTGGATCGTGTTCCTGCAAACCTTCCTGCCGCTGTCGCGCAGCGGCTTCCTTGTCGTCGGGCTGCCGCTGACCCGCCTCTTCGAATTCGTTGCCGGCATCTATGCCGCCATCCTGTTCCACCAACTGCGCGCACACGGTGTGAGCCGGCACGCATTGGGCATCAAACTCGTCAGCGGCGCGTTGATCGCCCTGACGGTTCTTGGGGTATGGCGGCCAGTTTCTCCCGCGTTCTACCTCGCCTCACCGTGGTTCGCCGCGTTGATCCTGGGACTGGCGCTGCTCGAGCGCCCGGTGATCAACGTCCTGAATCGACGGACATTCATCAGACTGGGTGAAGCAAGTTATTCGCTGTACCTGATCCACGTGCCGATTGCCTATCTCGCGTATATAGCGGGATTCAGGCAGTCGAATGGCTGGATCGCGATGTTGTTCGCCGTCGTGGCGAGCCTCCTGATCTTCAGGTTCTACGAAGAACCCCTGCGCAAGCGCATCCGGACACGATTCTCGGCCATTGCAAAGCCAGTCGATAAAACGGACCGCATGAGTGCTGTGTTCGCCTCGCCAGCCTCCAAAGAAAACTAGGCGAGACCCCGCATCGCGCAGAGCTCGGTGATGGCGGAACCCCTACCGCTTGTCTCCGCTCTTTTCCTTATGCAATTAATGACACGCTGGCGTGCTCGCCCGGGCGCGGCGTATAGTTTGCTGCACGTGCAGTCCAAGCCCACGCTGGCGCGTCCACTCCTGCAGTCCGCGCCCCCGGATTCCACCTTCCAAGGAGAGTCGCGATGACGTCGGTGTTGTTTCGCAACGGTGCGCTGCTGGACCCGTTGCAGCCAGAACTTATTCCCGGCCATGAGGTGCTGGTCGAAAACGGGCTAATCAAGGAAGTATCCGACCGGCCAATCAAATCCGCCGGTGCCCGTGTGATCGATTTGAAAGGCAAGACAGTGATGCCCGGCCTGATCGATCTCCACGTGCATGTCATCGCCATCGAATTCAACCTCCCCCGCGTGATGACCTTGCCCAACGTGCTCGTCACGCTGCGCGCCGTCCCGTTGATGCGCGCGATGCTGCGGCGAGGCTTCACCACTATTCGCGACGCCGGCGGTGCAGGCTACCCATTCAAGCAGGCGGTGGAAGCCGGACTGGCGGAGGGCCCCCGCATGTTCGTCTCCGGCCGCGCGCTGAGCCAGACCGGCGGTCACGGCGACATGCGCACGCGCAGCGACTACATGCCACCGGACGCACCCTGCGGATGCTGCGTCCGCGTAGGCGCCCTCACGCGGGTAGCGGACGGCGTTGACGAGGTGCGCCGCGCCGCGCGCGAGGAACTCCAGATGGGCGCCGACCAGATCAAGATCATGGCGTCGGGCGGCGTGGCCTCGCCGACCGACCCCGTCGGCGCATGGGGATACTCCGAGGACGAAATCCGCGCGATCGTGGCAGAAGCGCGCGGCCGCCAGACCTACGTGCTGGCCCATGCCTACACACCGGACGCCATTGCACGCGCGGTGCGCTGCGGCGTGCGCACGATCGAGCATGGCAATCTCATCGACAACACCACCGCCCGCCTGGTGGCGGAACACAATGCCTTCGTGGTCCCCACGCTGGTGACCTACGAAGCACTCGCCAGCGAGGGCGGCAAATACGGGCTGCCCGAGGCGAGCCTCGCGAAGGTGGCCGACGTGCATGAAGCCGGCCTCAGGTCCCTCGAGATCATGAAACACGCGGGCGTGCGCATGGGCTTCGGCACGGATCTGCTCGGCGAATCGCAGCGCCTGCAAAGCGATGAATTCCGATTGCGCGCGGAGGTTTTATCGCCGGCCGAAGCCATCGCAAGCGCAACGGTAACAGGCGCCGACGTGCTCGGCATGACCGATAAACTCGGCCGCCTCGTGCCGGGCGCATTCGCCGATCTGCTGGTCGTGGACGGCAATCCGCTGCGATCCATAGACTGCCTGCTCGGTCAGGGCGAACACATTCCGTTGGTAATGAAGGGCGGCCATATCCATTTCGACGAACTCGAGCACGCTTAAACACCCAGCCGAATCCGTTCACTCCTTCCAGCGAGGCGCGTTACCCATGTCGACGATTTCCGCCCGTATCGAACGCATGCCGTTTTCGTCCTTTCATCGACGGCTGCTGCTGATGGGCGGTCTCGGTTACACCTTCGACGCAATGGACGCCGCCGTGCTCGCGTTCCTGCTGCCGGTGCTGCGGACGCAGTGGTCTCTCAGCAGTGTGCAAACGGGTGTGCTCGGCAGCGGCACGTTCATCGGCTATTTCCTGGGTGCGATGCTCGCGGGCATTCTCGGCGACCTGATCGGCCGGCGCCGCGTGATGATGGTCGCGCTGGTGATCTACTGCGTCGCGTCGCTGGCCAGCGCAACCGCGCACGACTGGCCGTTTTTTCTCGCGACACGCATTGTGGCCGGACTTGGCACGGGCGCCGAAAGCGCGATCGTTGCGCCGTTCCTGTCGGAGTTTGTCGCGCGGCGGTATCGCGGTTCATTCACGGGCAGTCTGGCCGGCTTCTTCTCATTTGGCTTCGTGGCGGCTGCGCTGCTCGGTTATTTCGTGATCCCGCTGGCGCCGAACGCATGGCGCGTGGTCATGGTGATCACCGCGCTGCCGATCGTGATGTTGCTCTGGTGGCGGCGCGCGTTGCCCGAATCGCCGCGCTGGCTCGTCGCACGCGGGCGGCACGCCGAGGCCGAGGCGATCGTCGCGAAAGCGGAAGCCGAGTTGATGGCCGCAGGCGTGAAACTCGAACCCTTGCCGGAAACTGACGCGGCGGCCGCGGCGGAGGTTCCCATTGCAGCCGAACGGGCTTCGGCGCTCGCGAATGTGAAGGCGCTCTGGTCACGCAAGCTCGCACGCATCACCACCATGACGTGGCTCATGTGGTTGTCGATCACCTTCAGTTATTACGCTTTTTTCACCTGGATTCCGAGTCTGCTCGTGCAGAACGGCATGACGATCACACGCAGCTTCTCGTACTCGCTCGTGATCTACCTTGCGCAGATTCCGGGCTATTTCTCAGGCGCCTGGTTGAACGAGAAGATCGGCCGGCAGGCAACCATTGCATCGTATATGGTGCTCGGAGGCGTCTCGGCGCTGGGTCTTGCGCTCACGCGCAGCGACGCGGGCATCATGCTGTCCGGTGTGCTTCTGTCGTTCTTCATGAACGGCACCTATGCGGGTGTCTATGCCTACACGCCCGAGGTTTTTCCAACCGATGTCCGCGCGACCGGGGCGGGCCTGGCGTCATCGATCGGCCGGCTGGGTGCGATCGCCGCCCCTATTCTGGTCGGGTATGTGTATCCGTTGCTGGGCTTTCCAGGCGTGTTTGGCACAACCACGTTCGTGCTGCTGATCGGCGCGGCAGCGGTGGTGCTGATGGGCGTGCCGACGCGTGGCCGCTCGCTTGAAGACATCGCCGCGCAGCAGTTGCGCGGTTAGGGAAATGGCGGGGCTTTCGCGCGAAACTCAATACACGTCACGTACATAACGCTTGTCCCTGACCATGTCACTGACGTATTCCTGAGCCTTGTCGTCGCTGATGCCTGCGTGCCGGGCAACGACTGACTTGAGCGCTGCGTCGACATCGCAGGCCATGCGGCTTGCGTCGCCGCAGACGTAGAAATGCGCACCGGCCTCAAGCCACGACCATAGTTCCGCGCCATGCTCACGCATGCGGTCCTGCACATAGATCTTGTCGGCCTGATCGCGCGAGAAGGCAAGATCAAGACGGTTCAGCAGACCCTTGCGGCGCATGTCGTCGAGTTCATCGCCGTAGTAATAGTCCGTGGTCGCATGCTGCTCGCCGAAGAACAGCCAGTTGCGACCGGTGTCGCCTCGCGCGAGGCGTTCGTGCAGGAAGCCTCTGAAGGGGGCCACGCCCGTCCCGGGCCCGACCATGATCATGGGTGCATCGCCGCTATGAGGAAGACGGAAATGCGCCGACTTCTGGATGAACACCGGCACGCTGACATCCACCGCACGATCGGCGAGAAAGGTCGAGGACACGCCCTTGCGATGACGCCGGCCATTGTTGTACCGGACCGCCGACACGGTCAGATGTATCTCGTCAGGATGTGCCTTCGGACTCGATGCGATCGAGTACAGACGCGGCTGCATGCGCCTGAGCATGCCAACGAGTTCCCCGGCTGACAGCTCCACCGGGAATTCATGCAATACGTCGGCCAGCTGCTGGCCCCATAGCCATTTCTTCAGGTCCGGCTTGCTGTCTTCGCGCAGCAGCCTGCTCAATGGACAGTCCGCACCCCCTGCACCGTTGCGCGTCCGGGCGGCGATGAACGCCAGCGCGTCGTGATTCGGGCGGGCAATTTCGTAGTGCTTGCCCAGCGCATCGGCCAGCCGCATCTCGCCCACGCCTGCCACGTTGACAGCCATATCCGCCTTGAGACCGCTCAGGCCGATGAGTTCATCGACCAGTTCAGGGCAGTTGCTCGGCCAGACGCCGAGCGCATCGCCAACCTCGTAATCAAGCCCCGCTCCGGCCGTGGCCAGCGAGAAATAGCGCGTGTCTTTCGTCGCGCCATGTTTGTTGAGCCGCAGGTTCTTCACCAGCCGCGACGCCGCCGGATGGGACTTCGAGGGCACCGTGCCGGGCAGCACGGCCGGAATCATGCCGTCGGCCGGGACCGCATGCAGCGCCGCATCCTCTTCCTTGATCCGCGCGACAATCCGCTCGATCCATGCGTCGGCAGCGGGCTGGTATTCGGCATCGCAATCGACACGCTCCAGCAAACGGATCGCTCCGCGTTCGCGCAAACGGGCATCGAGCTTGCGGCCGTGGCCGCAGAACGCGTCGTAGTTGCGATCGCCGAAGGCCAGCACGGCGTAGCGCACGCCATCCAGACGCGGGGCGTTGTCGGCACTGATCCCGGTCCAGAAACCCTGGCCGTTGTCCGGGGCATCGCCGTCACCGAACGTGCTGGTCATCAGCAAGACGTACTGTGCCTTTGCCAGGTCCGAAACCGCGTAGTCAGCCATGCAGGTGGTCCGTATCTCAAAGCCGGACTCCATCAATTGCGTCGCGTATCGCTCGGTCAAGGATTCGATATTCCCCGTCTGCGATGCCCACAGTAAAACCACTTTCGGCCGCGCCCGTGCGATCCGGACGGAGGACTCGGCGGTGGTCGCGGCCGTCGGCGGAAGCACTTCCACGCGGCTGAAGAGGCCCGCGAGAACACCATCAAGCCAGAGCCGCGTAACGGGACCCACGGGTGCACCAAGCGGCAAGGCCGGAACCCCGCCCGCTGCCCGGCCCTGGATCGAGCGCAAGCCGCTCATGAAACCGGCGACGTAGGTGCGTTCGGTCTCGCTGAGTTCGGGGGGCGGTGTTTCCGGAATCCCGAGCAGCGTGGCAAGGGCATCAATACGGGACATGTCCAGTTCCTGGGTCGTACGGGCGTGATCGGCGGCAACGGGCCCGGTGTGCTCCGGGTTGGCCGTATCGTCACGCGTTTCGGGATTCACCGCGTCCGCTTTGGGCGCCACACGGCTGAGCGCAACGGCGCAGAACTTGAATTCCGGCTGTTGCGAGATTGGATCGATCGCATCATTCGTCACGGCGTTGATGCAGAGATCTTCGCCAAATACATCGTTCCAATGCATGGGGGCAAAACAGTTGCCCGCACGAACGCGATCGGTGACGACCGCCGGCAAGACAGCGCGGCCCCGGCGGGAGCGAATCTCGACTGCATCCTTCGCCTTGATCCCCAGCGACGCCGCATCTTCAGGATGAATCTCCACGAACGGAGCGGGGTTCAGCTTGTTCAGCATGGGCACCTTGCCGGTCTTGGTCATGGTGTGCCACTGGTGCTGCAAGCGTCCGGTATTCAGCACGATGGGCCGTTCACTGTCCGGCATTTCCGCGGGCGACACATGCGGACGTGCAAAGAAGACCGCCTTGCCGCTTGATGTGGGAAAGGCCAGGCGTGGGCGGCTGCCGTCCGGCATTTGCCTGAGCGTCTGGCTCACGCCGTTGTTGATGTAACGAACCGGATTTCGATCGGCCGCGGCGTCCGGCGCACAAGGCCATTGCAACGGCGTTTCGCGCAGGCGTTCGTGACTCGCGCCGCGCAAGTCGTAGCCCGTCTTGAGATTCGACGCCCGCGCGATCTCCGCGAATACCTCTTCCGCCGATGCATAACTGAACGCATCGGCGAAACCCATTTCACATGCCACGCGCGCGATGATCTCCCAGTCCGGCAACGCGGCGCCCGGCGGGGCGATCGCTTTCTGCGTGAGCGTCATGTTGCGCTCGGAATTGATCATCACCCCTTCGGCCTCGGCCCACAGCGCACCGGGCAAAAGGACGTCGGCGTAGCGATTGGTTTCGGTATCGAGGAACGCGTCCTGTGCAATGATCAGTTCCGCCGCCTGCAAACCCGCGACCACAGTCTGCCGGTTCGCCACGCTTGCAACCGGATTGGTGCAGATGATCCAGCAGGCCTTGATCTCGCCCGCCACCATGCGCGAAAACATATCCACGGTGCCTTGCCCAAGCGTTGTCTTGAGCGTCCCCGCCGGAACGCCCCACAGGTCTTCCATGAAAGCCCTGTCCTCCTCGACAAGCACCGAGCGCTGCCCGGGCAATCCGGGCCCCATGTAACCCATCTCGCGCCCGCCCATGGCATTGGGCTGGCCGGTGAGCGAGAACGGGCCGCTGCCGGGACGGCATATCTTCCCGGTCGCGAGATGCAGGTTGCAGATGGCGTTGGTGTTCCAGGTGCCATGCGTGCTCTGGTTGAGACCCATGGTCCAGCAGCTCATCCACTCGGGCGCCTCGCCCATCCATTGCGCCGCGCGGCGAATGTCCGCTTCGGGGATCCCGGTGATCCCGGCCACCTTGTCCGGCGAAAAGTCTTCCAGGAAGGCGGGCATTGCGTCCCAACCCTCGGTGGACCCGGCGATGAAATCAGCATCGGTATGACCGTTCCGATGCAGCAGATAAAGCAGGCCATTGAGCAACGCGAGATCGGTGCCCGGCCTGATCTGCATGAAGAGACTGGCTTTGTCCGCGGTGCCGTTGCGACGCGGGTCCACCACGATCAGCTTCGCCCCGGCCTTCACGCGATCCATCAAACGCAGGAACAGGATCGGATGGCAGTCGGCCATGTTCGCGCCGATCACGAAAAACAGGTTGGCCCGGTCGATGTCCTCATACGAGCCGGGCGGACCATCGGCGCCCAACGAGAGCTTGTAGCCGCTGCCGGCGCTCGCCATGCAAAGCCGCGAATTGGACTCGATATTGTTGGTGCCGACAAACCCCTTCGCGAGCTTGTTGACGAGGTATTGCGCCTCGATCGACATCTGGCCTGACACATAGAACGAAAGCGCGTCCGGGCCATGCTCGTCAAGCAAGCCGCGCAGACGGCGAGCGGTGTCCGACATTGCCTGCGCCATGGGCAGCGGGATCGGGTCCTGATCGCGCTCGCGGCGAATGAAAGCGCACTCCAGACGGCCGGACTTGCGCAAGACCACATGGGCCGACGAGCCCTTCGTACAGAGGCGTCCGAAGTTCGCCGGATGCTCCTTGTCCCCGGAGACCTTGACCACCTCGCCCTTCTCGACATGCAGCACCATGCCGCAGCCAACGCCGCAGTACGGGCACACGGTTTTTACGCTGCCTGAAATCATGCCGGGCACACGGATGCGCTTGACGAGGTCATACCGCGACCCACACCTGCCCGTCCTCCACGCGCGCGGCAAAAGCGTTGACCGAGTTCGCCGGTATCTCAAGGCATTCGCCCGTGCGAAGGTCGTAGTGATGCTTGAAGATCGGCGATGCCACCACAATGCGATCGCCCAGATTGCCGATCAGTCCGCGCGACAGGACCGACGCCTGTGAGCCCGGGTCGAAGTTATCGATTGCGAACACGCTGGGATTGCCATCCGGCAGATGAAACACGGCGACTTGCTCGCCGTTGATGAGGGCACAGACGCCGGTGTTCGGCACGATGTCGTCGAGCGGGCACACAGGCACCCATGAGTTTGAGATTCGATCGTTGTTCATGATGATGTCCTCAGTGTGGGTGATGTGCACTTCAAACCGTCTCGACAACCACCGGAATATCGATCCGCTTCAATTGCCGTTCATTGGGCGTCGCGGGACGGATCTGGCCACGCTCCTCGACAAAACTCACGTTCGCATCCGCTTCGTCGCTGTTCACGAAATGGCGGAAGCGCTTGCGGGTGTCCGGATCGGTGACGGCCTTTTTCCACTCGCATTCGTAGGTGTCGACCACGTGCTGCATTTCCGTTTCGAGTTCCTCGGCAAGCTGAAGCTTGTCGTGCACCACGACGTCGACCAGGTACTCGAGCCCGCCTTCCAGGTTGTCGCGCCACACGCTGGTGCGCTGCAGGCGGTCAGCGGTGCGGATGTAGAACATCAGGAAACGGTCGATGTACTGGATCAGCGTAGCGCGGTCCAGATCCGATGCAAGCAACTCGGCATGACGCGGTTTCATGCCGCCGTTACCGCACACGTAAAGGTTCCAGCCCTTCTCTGTCGCAATCACGCCGATGTCCTTGCCTTGCGCCTCGGCACATTCGCGCGTGCAGCCGGAGACGCCGAACTTGATCTTGTGGGGCGTGCGCAGACCCTTGTAGCGGTTCTCTATGTCGATCGCGAGACCGACCGAGTCGCCCACGCCATAGCGGCACCAGGTCGATCCCACACATGACTTCACGGTCCGCACCGACTTACCGTACGCGTGACCTGATTCGAAGCCGGCCGCGATCAGTTCTTCCCAGATCAGCGGCAACTGTTCAACCCGCGCACCGAACAGGTCGACACGTGCCCCGCCTGTCACCTTGGTGTACAGGCCGTACTTCTTTGCGACCTGCCCAACCGCGATCAATCCATCGGGCGTGACCTCGCCACCCGGCATCCGTGGGACGACGGAATACGTGCCGTCGCGCTGGATGTTGGCAAGGTAGTAGTCGTTCGAATCCTGCAGGCTTGCATGCTCTTTCTTCAGCACGAACTCGTTCCAGCACGAGGCAAGAATCCCGGCGACTGCCGGCTTGCAGATATCGCAGCCAAGACCGTGGCCATGCTTCGCGAGCAACGCACCGAATGTCTCGATGCGCTCCACACGCACCATGTGATAAAGCTCTTGCCGCGAGTAAGGGAAGTGCTCGCATACGTGGTTGTTGACCGCGAACCCCTGCTTTTTCATCTCGGCCTTCATGACCTGCGTGACGAGCGCCACGCAGCCGCCGCACGAACTGCCGGCCTTGGTCGCGGACTTCAACGCGCCAATGCTGGTGGCGCCCGCGCCTACCACTTCGCATATGCGCCCTTTCGACACGTTGTTGCACGAACAGATCTGCGCGGCTTCGGGCAGCGCCTCGACACCGAGGCCCGGCTTCTGCTTGCCGTCGGACGAAGGGAGGATCAGGAATTCCGGTGCATCCGGCAACGCGATGCGATTCAGCATCATCTGCAACAGCGTGCCGTATTCACCCGCGTCACCGACCATCACGCCACCGAGCAAATACTTGCCGCACTCGGACACCACCAGCTTCTTGTAGACCTGCTTGCGTTCATCGCTGAACTGGTATGCACGGCTGCCGGGCGTCTTGCCATGCGCGTCGCCAATGCTCGCCACGTCCACGCCCATCAGCTTCAACTTCGTGCTCATGTCCGCGCCGGTGAAACCAGCCAGCTCACCCAGCAATTGTTTCGCGACAACACGCGCCATGTCGTAGCCGGGCGCGACCAAGCCGAAGATCTGCCCGTTCCAGAGTGCGCATTCGCCGATCGCGTAGATATCGGCGTCGCTCGTGCGGCAGGCGTCGTCGATCACAATGCCGCCGCGCGCACCCACCTCGAGGCCGCTTACCCGCGCAATCTCGTCACGCGGACGGATGCCGGCGGAGAACACGATCATGTCGGTGTCGAGATGCGTTGCGTCCGCAAACTCCATGCGGTGCGTGCCGTCCTCGCCATCGACAATGGCTACCGTATTCTTCTGCGTATGAACCGTCACGCCCAACTCTTCAATCTTGCTGCGCAACACGCGTGCGCCGCTGTCGTCGACCTGCACGGCCATCAGGCGCGGCGCAAACTCGACCACGTGCGTCTGCAGGCCCATGTCGCGCAGCGCCTTGGCGCACTCAAGCCCCAGCAGTCCACCCCCCACGACCGTGCCCGTCTTCGAGCGCGCGCCGCATTCCTTCATCGCTTCGAGGTCTTCGATGGTGCGGTACACAAAGCAGTCGCGACGCTCATTGCCGGCGACCGGCGGCACGAACGGATAAGAGCCGGTAGCGAGCACCAGTTTGTCGTACGCCAGCACCTCGCCGGTCGACACGGTGACGGTATGCGCCGTGCGATCAATCGACACAGCCTTCGCATTGAGTTCGAGCCGCACGTTCTCACGCTCGAAGAATCCCGCCTCGACCAGCGACAGGTCCTGCGCCGTTTTTCCCGAGAAGAATTCCGACAGATGCACGCGGTCGTAAGCCGGCCGAGGTTCCTCGCATAGCACGGTGATATCGAGTCCATGCGATGTTTTCCCGGCAAGGCATTCGAGGAGTTTATGGCCGACCATGCCATGGCCGATGACGACGATTTTCATGATCAGGACGCTCTCAATTGGCAATGCTGTTGTTGATACCCAATGCATCTGTACGCAGCGCGTCTTCGCGTTCCTTGTGCTCGGAACTGAAGCGCACCGCGAGTGCGCACAACGCGGACAACGTGACCAGCACGCCCAGCATGGCGAGCGTCTGCTGGACATTGCCGAAGCCCTTCATCAGGAAGCCGGCCGCCACCGCGCCCACGTTGCCGCCCGCGCCAATAATCCCGGCCACGCCGCCGAGCGCCTTGCGGTCGATGAATGGCACGAGCGCGTAGGTCGCGCCACAAGCCATATGCGTGAACAAGCCAAAGCTCAGCATCGCGACCACGGCGAGCGCCGCGCTGTCCGCATGCGAGAACCAGAGAAGGCCGAGCCCTTCGCCTGCGATCAGCGCGAACAGCAAGGTGGAGCGGACGCCAAGGCCACGACGTGCAGCAGCCTTGTCCGAGAGCCAGCCGCCGAGCGCGCGGGCAAACAGGGCGAGCAGTCCAAAGCTGCCGGCAGCGACACCGGCGGCTTTCAGCGAGAGATGGAAGTGATCGACGTAATAGATCGCGGCAATGTTGTGGATGAACACCTCGACGCCAAAGCAAGCCGCATAGGTGACGAACAGCATCCACACGCGGTAGTTTGCGCAGGCCGCGCGAAAGCTCGCCCAGCCGCCCTTCTTGCCCCCGTCGATGCTGATGCCCTGCGCGCGCAACTGCGTGAAGTTGCCTTGCGGGCAGTCCTGCGTGAAGCGCCAGTAGAACCAGGCCATGACCGGCATCGCCAGTCCGGGAACCACGAGCGCGAGGCGCCATGCGGAAGCGTCTCCTGCACCGAGCGCAAGCATGCCCGCGAGCAGCAGCGGCACCAGCATTTGCGCCGCGCCGGCGCCGGCGTTGCCCCAGCCCGCGCTGGTCGCGTTCGCCGTGCCGACCACGTTCGGCGCGAACATCACGGATGTGTGGTACTGCGTAATAACGAAGCTCGCGCCCACCGCACCAATGCCAAGGCGGCACAGCAGGAAGCTTTCGTACCCGCCCGAGAGCGCGGCGCCGAACACGGGAAGCGCGCCCGCGAGCAGCAGCCCCGTATACACCTTGCGCGGACCGTAGCGGTCGCACATCGGGCCGATGATGAGCCTCACCAGGATCGTCGCGGCAACGGCGGCAATGTTGATATTCGCAACCTGATCGATGGACAGGCCGAACTCGCGCTTGATCAACGGCATCAGCGGCGCGCAGGCGAACCACGCAAAGAAACAGACAAAGAATGCCATCCACGTGAGGTGGAAAGCACGCATCGGCGCCGTGCGCAGGCTGAATAGATCGATCCGGGTTGCTTTGTCTGCCATTGTTTTTCCACAAAACAAAAAGGCGTCCCGTGAACCCAGCCGATGACTGAGTTCAGGGGACGCCGTTGTCCAAAAAGCCCGTCATGGGCTGCTACTGAAACCTTGCGATGAAACTGGACCGCCGTTGATCCATGGACGCTTCAAATGCAAGCCCTATGCCATGAATGCCAACACCATGTCCGGCGGGCGTTTGCCGCCGGCAGCGCATTTTCAGCTTGTTGCAGGCGACGCATTTTGATGCAGCGCCGCACAGTCACGGTGCGGCGCAGCACTGTCCGCGTGCGGATGGGACTGCGCTTGGCGCGTGCTGGCCAACCAGTGCACGCAGCCGAAAAAGAGTTGTGTTCGTGTTGTCCTGCATGAGGGGCGCGGCTTCGCGAGAGCGCTCGCGTCGCTGTTGCCATGGCTCATCGCCGGGCGCGCCAGAACCCTATTCGTCTGGCCTGGATATTGCCTATGTCCTGCTGTGCGCGGCAACGATGTCGGGCGCTTGGATAACACAGTCTTATCGATCGAATGCCGGTGGTATGGACTACACCGATGACTCAGGACAACGGCGTCCCTTCGTGCAGGAGCACGAGCGGATGCCGTTTTTTCGTTGGGGCGCCGTGTTGTCGCGCCGTGCGGCTCATTATGGTCTTCGCTCTTTCCAGCAACGCGGCGGCGCTTGCGCTTCTCAAGCGTAGTCAAGCGCAATCAAGCCGCCAAAGGACATCACGATGACAACTGGCAAGGTCACTTTGCTTAGCGCCGGTCCCGGCGACCTGGACCTGCTCACGATCAAAGCCGCCAAAGCACTCGCGGCCGCGGATATCGTGCTGCTGGACGATCTCGTCAATCCCGGGATCGTGTCGCTTGCACCTCGCGCCCGCGTGATCCGTGTGGGCAAGCGCGGCGGCTGCAAGTCGACGCCGCAAGCCTTCATCCAGCGGCTGATGCAACGTTATGCGGGCAAGGGCCTGCACGTGGTCCGCGTGAAGGGCGGCGACGCCCTGCTGTTCGGACGGGCGGGCGAAGAGATCACGGCACTGAGGCACGCGCAGATTCCCGTGGAGATCATCAACGGCATTTCGTCGGGCTTTGCAGCGGCCGCGAGTCTTGGGATATCGCTCACGCATCGCGAGCATTGCCAGGGAGTGACCTTCGTTACGGCGCACAAGCAGGATCATGGCGAACCGAATTGGGCCGCACTCGCTGCGACCGGCACGACGCTCGCGATCTACATGGGCATGACGCGCATCGAAAGCCTCTGCCAGGCGTTGCTCTCGGCGCTGCCGGCGTCCACCCCCGCCGCCGTGGTTCAGTGGGCGGCTACAGCATCCGAGCGGCGCTGGCTTGGAACCCTGGACCGCCTGGCTATCGACCCAGTGAAGGAAGGTCTGGAAAGCCCCGCCGTGATCCTCGTTGGCAATGCTGTTGGTGAAGCGGTAGATTGGGTGACTCACCATGAGACCCGCGCTTGTGCCGGGGACGCGCATGCCGCCTTCAACACGTGGCAAGACGTCACCGGCACGGTGCAGCATGCAGCCTGACCGATGCAAATCGCATCAAGCGCAAGCGGCCGTTGTCGGGCGCGCTGACCGGCCGCCGCTGAGCATTGCAGCAGGCTGTCCATGTATGCAATATCCCGGCGCCTGACCCATGCTTCGTGTGCTCCTGGTCACCGATACCGACAAGCCCATTGGCGATCTTCGCCAGGCGCTCGCACGCCTGGGCTACGAGATGCTGGCCGAGGTGGCGACCCCTGCGGCATTGCCGAAAGTGGTGGAAGAGCAGCGCCCGGATGTAGTCATCATCGACACTGAATCACCCTCACGCGATACGCTCGAACAGCTCGCCGTGATGAACGAAACCGCGCCGCGCCCGGTCCTGATGTTCAGCAATGATGCCGACCAGAAACTGATTCACGCGGCGGTCAGCGCGGGCGTGAGCGCTTATCTTGTCGAAGGGCTGGAAGCAGCGCGGCTTGCACCCATCCTCGAAGTCGCTCTCGCGCGTTTTGCACGCGAGGAGCAATTGCGCAAGCGGCTCGCTGAAGCCGAGAACGAACTGGCGGACCGCAAGCTGATTGACCGGGCCAAACGCCTGCTGATGGATCGGCGCAAACTGTCCGAGCCGGAGGCGTACGCCATGCTCCGCAAGCGCGCGATGGACCAGGGAATGAAGCTTGCCGAGGTCGCGCGCCAGTTGGTGTCGATGGCCGATTTATTGGGGTAGCCCGCACAACATGAACACGCCCGAAGCCACTTTGAACCGCGCCTCCGATCAACCCGAGAAGACCCACATCCGCCTGGGTTTCGTGGCGTTGAGCGACGCCGCTCCGCTCGCGGTTGCGAAGATTCTCGAGTTCGGCCACAGCCACGGCCTGACGCTCGAGCTGTGCCGGCAACCTTCGTGGGCCGCCGTGCGCGACAAGCTTTTGTCCGGCGAGATCGACGCGGCGCACGCGCTTTATGGCCTCGTGTATGGCGCGCAACTGGGTATTGGCGGACCGCAGGGCGACATGGCCGTGCTAATGGTGCTGAACCGCAATGGCCAGGCAATCACGCTGTCGAACCGGCTGGCCGTTGCGTTTAACGAAAGCGGCAATTTGAAGGAGGCGCTCGCGTCGCTCGGCCGCCCCCCGGTCTTCGCACAGACGTTTCCGACCGGCACACATGCGATGTGGTTGTACTACTGGCTCGCGGCTCTTGGCGTGCATCCGCTGCGCGACATTCGCAGCATTGTGATTCCTCCGCCGCAAATGGTCGATGCACTGGCCGAGGGCCAGCTCGACGGATTCTGTGTCGGCGAGCCGTGGAATGCGGTTGCCGAGGCGCGTCACGCGGGCAGGACCGTCGCTGTCACGAGCGAGATCTGGCCGGACCACCCTGAAAAGGTGCTCGCCAGCCGGCGCGATTTTGTCGCGCTTTACCCGAACACGGCCCGCGCGCTAATCCAGACCATGCTGGAGGCGTGCCGGTGGCTCGACAGCCCTGCGCATCGCGCCGACATCTCGACGTGGCTCGCGGCGCCCGAGCTGACCGGCGTAGCGCGGGAACTGATCGCCCCTCGGCTGCTTGGCGAGTATGACGCGGTGCAATTCCCTGGCCGGCCGCTCCCCGTCAGTTTCTTCGATGAAGGCGCCGTCAACTATCCGCGGACGTCCGACGGCTTGTGGTTCCTCACGCAATATCGCCGATGGGGTTTGCTGAGCGGGGACCACGACGACGCCGCAATTGCATCGGCGATCAGCCAGACAGCGTTGTATCGTGAGGCGGCTACACTGGCAGAGGTTCGTGTCCCCGACGAAATTCGCTCGGACGTGCTGGTCGACGGGCGAGTCTGGGACGGACAGGACCCGGTGGCTTACCTCAACGGCTTCGCCTTGCGCGCCTGATGCCGGCTGCAACCGCCCGGCCATGCGCGTACGTATGTACCTGCATGACCTCCCCCTCCACGAGCTCATTCCCGCGCCGATTGGGAAACACAGCGTGCTTCTACGCGGAACACACGCCACGATTTATGACGAAAGTGCGCGCCAAAGACATGCGACTGGCCTATCAGCCGTCTTTCGATTGCCAGAGTACGGCGGGATGACGGATGCTTCGGGATCCCGGCACGCTGTGGTGTGACTAAAAGCGTGCCGGCCGTGGAACGCATCGTGCTTCGACGGATTGCAAACCGCCACGTCATCACCATCATCGTTTTCGAGGTTTCCATGAGCACCTTGTCCACCGAGAAAATTCAAGCTGTGGTGAAAAAGGACGCATCCTGGGTGATGGGCGCGCTCAGGAAATTCGGCGAGGACCGCTGTGCCGCCATGGCCGCGAGCATCGCGTTCTACTCCGCATTTTCGCTGGCGCCAACGCTCGTCATGGTGATCGCGGTGGCCGGCTGGGTGTTTGGAGCCGACGCGGCGCGCGGCCAGTTGTTCCATCATGTCAACGGACTGCTGGGGGATCAGGCGGCTGCAAGCGTGCAGAGCATTGTCGAGAATGCCCACCGCAGCGGTGGCACCGGGGTGGCGGCCGTGATCTCGTTCGTATTGGTGGCGGTGGGCGCATCGGCGACATTTTCATCACTCAACACTGCGCTGAACCTGGTGTGGCCGCTGACCGGCGAGCAGAAATCGAGCGTTTTCGCGTTGGTGCGGGTGCGGCTGATCTCTTTTGGCCTGGTGCTGGGCGTGGCGTTCCTGCTGATCGTCTCGCTCGTCCTCGATACCGCCATCCAGGCCGTAGGCCAATGGCTGTGGGGCAATTCACCGTTCGTCGTGATCGGCGACATCGCGCAACTGGTGGCCGGACTGTTGATTCTCTCGCTCGCGTTCGGCGCACTCCTGAAGTTCCTTCCCGATGGCCGGGTGGAGTGGCGGGATGCACTCGTCGGCGGGTTGGTTGCCGCCATCCTGTTTTCAGTCGGCAAAAAGCTGTTTGCGTTTTACCTGACACACGCCGGCACAGCGAATTCATTCGGCGCGGCCGGCTCGCTCGCCGTCCTGCTGATGTGGCTGTACTTCTCGGCCGCGGTGCTGCTGCTTGGCGCGGAGTTTTCGGCAGCCAGGGCTCGTTTGCACGATCCACGCGGGGCGTGGGGTCAGCAAAGCAGCCGGGTCCCGCCGGGCAGCCGCGCCAAGATCGGCTCAATGCTGGCGGGCTCCACGGTCCCCGGAGCGGGTCGCACGGACGCCGACGACCCCGGGACCACGAAACCCTTCACGGTCGTGCCGGGACGCACGCGAGCATCGATCGAACGGCGGGCCGAGCGATCGCAGCATCTGACGCAGCAGGCGCGCCAACGGGTATCGGCGTTAGGTACCGCGTTGAATCTGAGCCGCAAGCTGGCCCGCGCGGAGACCGCTGCCACGCGGGTGACAGCGCAAGCCATGCTGGATTGCGGGCGCAAGGCGGTGCAGGCGAATGGTCTGGTGAAACAGTATCCGTGGCGAGCCGTGTTGCTGGCCGGCGGTGCAGGTCTGGCGCTCGCGCTGCTTACCGGCCGCGAAACGAGCCGTGAAATAGGCCGCGGCCAGCCCGCGGCAAACGAGGAATAACGCCGGCGAAGCGGGCGCGATCAAGAGCGGGAGCAGGAACGAACTCAAGTTCCGAGGTGCGATCCACAATGCCGCAGTTTTCCGTGTCAACAGCTTGACTGTCTGAAACTTCCTCAAATTGCGTGAGCCAGTCGAGTCGGCGCGGTGCAGTACCTTTCTTGCGCCAAATGCAAAAATGACGCTTTCAATGAGTAAGGGTGTCGGTAATACACAACACGCGAACTCGCCTCGAGGCGTCGGACTCTACTCGCGCACGTCCGGTCGCCGCCCGGCGTAAACCCTCGCCGAGCCATATGCGGCGCTCCTCTTGCCTGCAACAGCGACCCTCGCCGGCCTCTCCATGCATATCTCGCTTATAGCGTCCAATTAGTAAAAAACTAATATAAATCGCCTATTCGCGATGAACCAATTGCATTAAAAGGAACTTTCTGAAGACAGATTTGTCTCCGCGCTTTCACTAGATGAATGAACGGCTAAAGCCTTGACAGGCTTGCCTTACAAGACATCAGGCGGTCGATCGGAAAGTGTCTTTTTTTTGAGACATGTTTTAATTTTTCAGTTCTTAAGTTTTGTAACGCTGCGTTATTCTCTGCGCCGGCAACAACGAATTTAATCCTCGCGTGGAGAACCTGATGAAACGTTTCGCACTGACTTCCCTTTCGCTGGCACTGCTCGGCACAGCTGGCGCGGCCCACGCGCAAAACAGCGTGACCCTGTATGGCGTGATCGATGCTGGTCTCATTTATGTCCACAACGCGAACGGCAACGAGAAGCAGGTCGGCACAAATAGCGGCACCCTGTCCGGCGATCGCTGGGGCCTGAAAGGCCAGGAAGACCTGGGCGGCGGTTTGAAGGCAATTTTCCAATTGGAAAACGGCTTTGACGTCAACACGGGCAAGTTGAACCAAGGTGGTCGCGAATTCGGTCGTCAGGCATTCGTCGGTTTGACGTCTGACAAGCTGGGTACGGTTACCCTCGGTCGTCAATACGACCCGCTCGTCGACATGGTGCAAGGCATCACGGGTGACAACTACTGGGCGTCAATCGTCGGTACGCCGGGCGACGTCGACAACTACGACAACAGCTCGCGTGTAAATAACGCTGTGAAGTACGTGTCGCCGAACTACGCTGGCCTGCAATTCGAAGGCATGTATGGTTTCAGCAACGGCGCAGGCACGACGGGTCAAGGCCAGACGTGGAGCGGTGCGGTTGCGTATAACAACGGCCCGTTGGGCTTGGCTGCCGGTTACTACTACACGAGCAACCCGAGTGCAGGCCGTTCGGCTACGAGCTGGAACAGCCCGTCGTCGGATTCGATCTTCGACAGCCCGATCAACAGCGGCTACGCGTCGGCTCACTCGATCGCCATCGCTCGTGCAGCAGCTCAGTACGCTATCGGCCCGGTAACGTTCGGCGGTTCGTACAGCAATGCGAAGTATCGTCCGGACGGTTTCTCGGCATTCACGTCGACGCAGACGTACAACATCGGCAGCGCATTCGTGAACTACCAGCTGACGCCGGCTTTCCTGATCGGCACGGGCTACACGTACGAGAAAGCTAGTGGCGACACGGGCGCTCATTACAATCAGGTCGGCATCGGTGCGGACTACACGATCTCCAAGCGCACGGATTTCTACGCACTCGGCGCTTACCAGAAAGCAAGCGGCACGCAAGCTGTGTTCACCACGAACGCTGCTGGCCAGACGGTTCGCGTAGACCAGCAAGCGCAAGCATCGATCGGTTCGTTCGGCTTCGCCGGCACGAGCACGCAAGAAATGGTGGTCGTTGGTATCCGTCACAAGTTCTAAAGCCGGACCCGGCGCGCATCGTTTCACGGTTTAGCGCGCCGACTTCGACTGCGGTTCAAAAACAGCCATCGGCTTCGCCGATGGCTGTTTTTTTATGCGCGCGGAGTATTGGCAGCTATGCGGCAGCGATCGATGCGCCAAAGCCAAAAACAAGAACGGCCCAATCAGCGTAAGCCGATTTGGGCCGTTCTTGTTCGGGCTGCCTGCTTTGCGGAGCCTCCGCCACGCGCTCTTAACCCATCGCTACTACTCCAGTCCGGTTCAATGCTGTGATCGCCCGCTTTCCGGTTGCATCAGCGTCTGGAACGGCGGCGCCGACGTATCGGGTTCTGCACGCAGGTCGCTGCCCGTCACGCGCGGCACGTTCGATACCGTTTCGCGCGCCCGCAGCGGCACGTTGTCGGGATCGGCCCAGGTCGGATTCGGGATCTCCCCGAAAATCTGCCGCAGCCGTTCGCCCCACGTGCGATGAATCATCTGGAAATACTGGTTGTCGTTATCGATCGTGGAGAAGCGCGTGACCCGCAACGCGTCCTTCTCATACACGAGCAGATCTAGCGGCAATCCCACGGATAAATTGGATCGCAGCGTTGAGTCCATTGACACCAGCGCGCATTTCGCGACTTCGTCCAGGGGCGTGGAGGGTGTGACCACGCGATCGATGATCGGCTTGCCATACTTCGATTCGCCAATCTGGAAATACGGACTGACCGGCGACGACTCCACAAAGTTACCCGCCGAGTAGATCATGAACAGGCGCGTATTCGCACCGCGGATCTGGCCGCCGAGAATAAAGCTGCAATTGAAGTCGACGCTGAATTCCGCGAGCGTGGCTGCGTCACGCCGATGGACCTCGCGCACCGCGTCGCCCACCAGCCGCGCCGCTTCCGCCATGGTGGCAACGTTATACAGGGTGGTTTTGTCTTCCGGCGCCGGTTCCGACAGCAGTTGCATGACCGCCTGCGTCAGCGCGAGATTACCCGCGGCGAGGAGCACGAGGACGCGCTCGCCGGGCTGTTCGAAGACCGCCATCTTGCGAGCTGCGCTCACATGGTCAACACCGGCATTCGTGCGGGTGTCGGAGAGGAACACGAGTCCTTCGTCAACGCGCATTGCCACGCAATAAGTCATGCGTCCAATTCCTGAAAGAAGCAAATCCGTATTGTAATCGGGTATTCGCCCGGATCGGGCTGATTGGGGGACTGTGGCCAGGCACCCTCGCCCGGCAAACGCGCCACCGCCTTTCATGAGGCCCAGGTGCGGCAAACCAGGCCGCGCACCTCACCTTCTAATAGTTATCGGCAGATGGAGGCGCGGCTTGAATGTCACGGCGCCGCAGGAATACGGGCGCCGTGACGCGAGCCAGCCTGTGCTACTGGTCGGCCGCCTGTACCGACACGTCAACGCTCATGCGCTCTTCCTTGCCGCCGACACGCGAGCCGCGCACGGGCGCCGCCGCCTCATAGTCGCGCGCAACCGCGAGCCGGCAATAACGGCCGCTGGCAAACGCCGTGTGCGTGACGTCGACCGACACCCAGCCGTCGTCGATCCACACATCCACCCACGCGTGGCTCGCGGCATGCGGGACATCGCCCGGATCGATATAACCGCTCACGTAGCGCGCCGGCAGCCCGCGGGCGCGGCAGCACGCCAGCATCAGGTGCGCGTGATCCTGGCACACGCCATTCCCGAGCTGCAGCGCCTGGGCCGCGGTACTTGTGACCTCGGTGACACCCGCCTTGAACTGCACCTTGGCTTCGATATTCTCCGCCAGCGCAATCAGCGCCGCCGGTGAATCGAGCTTGGCCACCGAGTTCGCGAGTTCGCGGATTGCGCCGTCCGGTTCGGTGAGCGCGGTCGCGCAGGTGTAGTGCTGGAGGGGAATCCGACCAGGACCGTCGTTGAGACGGCCGCCGTCGAGCAACGTGGTTTCCACCTGACCGGTTACGGACAGATGGATTTCCATATGCGGTTTCGTCAACACCAGCGTATGCAGCGTGTTGGCGTAGGCGTCGCGGGTGACGTCGAGCTTGCCCACGGTATCGATATTCCAGCGCCGCACCATCTGCGCCGACCCGTTGGCGGGCGTCATGCGCAGTTGCTGGATGGAGTACTGCACGGGGACGGCGTAGCGGTAGCTCGTGTGATGACGAATGGTCAGAAGCATGATGGTTTCCAGTACAGATGCGGAACGGATGCGTTCAGGCGAGAGGCAACATGAGGAAGGTGCGCATCACGCGAACACCGAGCTCGTCGACCCGTTTCAGGAATTGCGTCAGATAGGCGTGCACCCCGGTTTCAAGTATCTGGCGGATATCCATGTACAGAACGTCTGCGCGCAGCTTGCCGGCAAAACGTTCACACTCGTTGGAGCCGTTGGTGCGCAGCTTGTCGAGTGTCGCGCAAACACCATCCAGCGACGCCAGCAGCGAGCGCGGCATCTGCGAGTTGAGGATCAACAGCTCCACGACCCGCGACGGCGTCACGACATCGCGATACACCTTCCGATAGATTTCCAGCGCGGAGACCGAACTCAGGATGGAGGTCCAGTAATAGAAGTCCTCCAGTTGGCGCGCGGCTTCACGCGAGTTCGGTTCGGCATCGGCGAACCGGACGTCCAGGATCCGTGCCGTGTTGTCCGCCCGTTCCAGGTACATGCCGAGCTGGATGAACCAGAAGGCGTCGTCCTGGAGCGCGGTGCCGACCATCACGCCGCGGCACAGGTTCGAGCGGTACTTGACCCATTCGAACAGCGTGTCCGGGCTTTTTTCGAGCTCGCCCGAAGCGAGTTTTTCGCCGAATTCGAGCCACGTGAAATTGATGGTCTCCCACGCTTCCGTGGTCAGGGTGCCGCGCACGGCGCGCGCGTTTTCGCGGGCCGCGTGCAGGCAGGAACTGATGCTCGACGGATTGCCGGTATCGGCGACCATGAAGTGCAGCATGTCCTCGCGTGAATCCGAGCCCGGGAAACGCTCCTCGAACCTGAATTCGAGTTCCGAAATACGCAGTACGGAGCGTTGAGCGCGAGCGGCCTGATCCGGCGTCTGCGGCAGCAGCATGCCCTTCAGGTTGATATCGAGCATGCGGGCGGTATTTTCCGCACGCTCCATGTAGCGAGCCATCCAGAAAAGGTGATCGGCTGTGCGGCTTAGCATCATGATGGCGTTCCGTTGTTGTGTGGCGCGCGCGGGCGCGGCGCTTGGAAGCGCGCCCCGTTGCGAACAATCCCGGTGGGTGCTTAGTCCACCATCCAGGTGTCTTTCGTGCCGCCGCCCTGCGACGAATTCACGACCAGAGAACCCTCCTTCAACGCCACGCGAGTCAGGCCGCCAGCGGCCATCGTCACTTCTTTACCCGACAGCACAAACGGCCGCAAGTCGATATGACGCGGCGCAATACCCGATTCCACGAAGGTCGGGCACGCGGAGAGCGCCAGCGTGGGCTGGGCGATATAACCGTCCGGCCGCGCGATCAGACGTTCGCGGAACGCCTCGATTTCCGCTTTCGTCGATGCCGGTCCGACCAGCATGCCGTAGCCCCCGGCGCCGTGGACCTCCTTCACGACCAGCTCGGGCAGATGCGCAAGCGTGTAGGCGAGATCGTCGGGCTTGCGGCACTGGAAAGTGGGCACGTTGTTCAGGATCGGCGTTTCGCCGAGATAGAACTCAATCATGTCCGGGACGAACGGATAGATGGATTTATCGTCCGCTATACCCGTGCCCATCGCATTCGCCAGTGCCACCCGGCCCGCACGATACGAGGTCAGCAGCCCCGGCACGCCGAGCGCCGAGTCCGTGCGAAATGCGAGCGGGTCCATGAAGTCGTCGTCCAGCCGCCGGTAGATCACGTCGACACGCTTCGGCCCTTGCGTCGTGCGCATGAACACGTAGTTTTCATCGACGAAAAGATCCTTGCCCTCCACCAGTTCCACGCCCATTTGCTGCGCGAGGAACGAGTGCTCGAAGTACGCCGAGTTGTACATGCCGGGCGTGAGCACCACCACGTTGGGATCATCCACGCCCGCCGGGGCGATCGAGCGCAGCGTTTCGAGCAGCAGGTCGGGATAGTGGGCGACCGGGGCGATGCGGTTCTGCACGAATAATTCGGGGAAGAGCCGCATCATCATCTTGCGGTTCTCGAGCATGTACGACACGCCCGAGGGCACCCGCAGGTTGTCTTCCAGCACGTAGAACTCGCCCGCGTCACCGGCGCGCACCACGTCCACACCGGCGACGTGCGCGTAGACGTCGAGAGGCACGTCAACGCCGTGCATCTCGGGACGATATTGCGCGTTCGTGTACACCTGTTCGGCGGGAATCTTGCCTGCCCGGACGATGTCCTGATCGTGGTAGACGTCGCGGATGAACATGTTCAGCGCGCGTACCCGCTGTCGGAGTCCGGCCTCGAGCTTGCGCCATTCGTCGCCGGGGATGATGCGCGGAATCATGTCGAAGGGAATCAGGCGCTCGGTGCCCGACAAGTCACCGTTCACGGCAAACGTGATGCCGACACGTCTGAACAGCAGATCGGCTTCCGCGCGCTTGCGTGCGATGATTTCGGGGCTTTGCGTGGAAAGCCACCGGGAGAAACGTGCGTAGTGCGCCCGCACGGTTTCTTCGTGACGCATTTCGTCGTAGATCTGCATCTTGCGTCCTTTTTTGATCGCGGCCTGATGCCGCCTGTGCGTGGAAATGCCGGCTCGATATCGCTCTTCAAGCTGGGCCACGCCTGTCCGACGCTTCGGTAGTTTCAGTATCTACAATTAAGCAACAGGCGTGCCATTTTTTCTACTACTTGTTTTTACTCATTGTTTTGGCGGGTTAGGTGGAAGTTTGCTTCAAATAAGTGCGCAGTGGGTGGCCGGTGTGATTGACAACGCGAAGGAGATGCCCGGTTTTGGTGCGAAGGGGTGAATGCTCGCCCGGTGGACGGTGGGTTGGCGGCCGCAGGGTCGGTGGTCTGCCGCTGTCAGCCGTTTTCGGTTGTTCCCTGCCATCCGCCGCCCAGCGCCTTATATACAGCGATCAGATCCGTCGTCACGCTCACTGTCGACTGCGCCAGTTGTTGCCGCGTCCCGGCCAACTGACGCTCGGCATCGAGGACCGTGATGAACGTCACCAACCCCTTCCGGTAACTATCCGTCGCCAGCTCCAGGCTGATCCGGTTAGCCTCAACCGTGCGCGTCAACGCCTCCCTGCGGTCCTGATCCGTCCGGTAAGACACCAGCGCGTTATCCACGTCCTGCAGCGCCTTCAGCACCGTCGAGCGATATTGCAATGCCGCCTCGCCCGCCTGCGCCTTCGCTATCCGTACGTTCGCCCGCAACGCGCCACCCTCGAAAATGGGCAGCGAAATACTCGGCCCGACCGTCCAGAAAAGACTCGACCAGTGCGCCAGATATTTTGCCTCGAGGGCACGCGTACCCACATTACCCGTCAACGATACATCCGGGTACATCTGCGCCACCGCCACGCCAATCTCAGCGGTGGCCGCATGCAGATCACTCTCCGCCCGGCGAATGTCGGGACGCCGCCGCGCCAACGTAGACGGCAAACCAATCGGCACGCGCGGTGGCACCGGTGGGACAGCGCCCGGCACCCCCAGCTCGGCATCCAGCGCTCCCGGCGCACTCCCGGTCAATACCGCGAGGCCGTTCATTGCCTGCACGATCTGCGCATCGAATTGCGGTAGCTGGGCCTGCAACGACCCCACCTGCGCAGTCGCGCTCTGTACGTCGCTCTCGCTCGTCAGCCCCACGCGCGCCTGCTCACGCGTCAAATTGAGGATCTGCTGCTCCGAATCGATCTCGGCCAGCGTGATCCGCTTGAGCAGTTGCGCCCCGCGCAGTCGCGAATAAGTCTGCGCAACTTCTGCCTCAAGCGAGACAAGGGCGTCGTTGCGATTTTCGATTGCAGATTCCGTCTGCGCATTCGCCGACTCCACCGAGCGCCCTACCCGCCCAAACAGATCGAGCTCCCACGATGCATCGAAACCATCCTGGAACAAGCTCACCGGCGCCGTCAAGGAATTCAGGGCGCCCGCCACGCCCGCACTGTCGGGCCCGAGCGCGTTGACCTTGTCGTAGACACCCTGCGATTGCAGCAGGCCCTTCAAGCCCAGTTGCTCACGCTTGTAACTCGCGTTCGCGCTGACTTGCGGCAACCCCTGCGCGCCCGACACCACCGCCTCTTCACGCGCCGCCGTTATGCGCAGCACCGCGCTCTGCAAATCCAGGTTGCCCGCCGCCGCACGGTCGATCAGCGAGTCCAGCGTGGCGTCGTTGAACTGCCGCCACCAGCGCGGATCGGGATCGGCATGGGTGTCCGCGAGCGACGGCGCGCTCGCGTGGGGAAACCGCATGTCGTCAGGCGGGTTCTGCACGCGCTGCAAATCCTGCCAGTTAGCCGGGGTTTTCGCGTCGGGCGGCGTGAAATCCGGACCGACGGAACATGCGCCGGCGAACATTGAAAGCAGGAACGGAATCCAGCGTTTGCGCATCTCAATGCCCTCCTCCGCCACCCGCGGCCTTCACCGGCGAAAAGAAAAATGTGATCGGCACGAAGCACAACGCAAAGATCGCCACCGCGCCGAATACATCAAGGTAGGCGAGGATCGTCGACTGCGAAATGGTCTGCTTGTACATCAGTCCGGTCGCCGTGGTCATGGCCTGCTGCATGGTCTGGCCCATGTCCATCAGCGTGTGCGTGAGGCGCTGTATGGAGTCGTTGTAGTTCGGGTTCAACGGCGTCATATGGACGGACAGGTGCGCCATGTTCGCCTGCGTGCGCTCGACAATCGAGGCAGTCGCGAGCGAGATGCCGATCGATCCCGCCACGTTGCGGAACATGGTGAACAACGCTGAAGCGTCCGCATTCTCCGATGCCTTCAGCGTCAGGTACGCGAGCGTGGTGATGGGTACGAACAGGAATGCAATGGCGATGGATTGCGAACTTCGCATGATCGTCAGCGTCTTGAAGTCGATGTTCGGCACCAGGTGATGCGTAAAAAACAACGCGCACCCCATCAGGAAAAAACCGAAGGCGACCAGGAAGCGGGTTTGTATGACCGGCATCAGCTTGCTGACCACCGGAATGATGGCCACGATCAACATCGCTCCGGGCGACAACACGAGGCCCGCGAGCGTCGCGGTATAACCGAGTTGCTGTTGGGCGAGTTGAGGCACAAGCACCGCGCTGCCATAGAGGATCGCTGCAAAACCCACCATGCACACCGAGCCCAACGCAAAATTCCGGTCCTTCAGTACACGCAGGTCGACCACCGGTTTTTTCGCGTAAAGCAGCCAGAAGATCGCGCCCACAATGCCGATCAACGACAGAATCGCAAAGGTGGTAATGAACCCGGACTTGAACCAGTCGTCGTCCTCGCCGCGGTCGAGGAACACTTGCAGGCAGCCGAGACCCAGCGCAATCAAGCCAATGCCGATGAAATCGAGGCCCAGTTCCTTACGGTCTTTTTGTTTCTCCCACGGCGGATCTTCAACGAACTCCATCACCGCAATGGTCGTAATCACGCCGATCGGCACGTTGATCAGGAACACCCAGCGCCACGTGAGGTTGTCGGTGATCCAGCCGCCGAGCGTCGGCCCGACCACCGGCGCGACCACGATCGCTATGGCCGAAATCGAGAACGCGCGGCCGCGTTGCTCGGGAGGAAAGGTATCGAGAATGATCGACTGCTGGTTCGGTTGCAAGCCTCCGCCGAAGAAGCCTTGCAAGACCCGGAACACGATCAGTTGCCACAGGTCGGTGGCGAGCCCGCACAACAGCGAGCAGACTGTAAACGCGGCGATGCAGATCAGGAAATATCGCTTACGTCCCAGCAGTTTCGAGAAAAATGCGGAGATGGGAAGCACAATGCCGTTCGCGACAAGATACGCGGTCAGCGTCCAGGTGGCTTCGTCGTAGCTCGCGGACATCGCGCCCGAAATGTGCGGCAACGCGACGTTCACAATGGTCGTGTCGAGCACTTCCATGAACGCCGCGAGCGTGACCACGACCGCTATCAGCCAGGGATTGGACTTCGGTTTCCAGCCGGCATGATCGCTCATTTCAACATCACCTTCGGAATCACGGAGATGCCGAGCGGCAGCGGAAGATCGGGTTGCAATCCGCTATCGATAAGTATCTTCACCGGCACGCGCTGCACGATCTTCACGAAGTTGCCCGTGGCGTTTTCAGCGGGGAAAGCCGAAAAGCGCGAACCGCTGCCAAGCTGGATACTGTCCACGTGACCGTGCAGCTTCAGGTTGGGATAAGCATCGACGGATACATCCACCGAGTCACCGGGACGCATGCGCTCGAGTTGCGACTCCTTGAAGTTGGCGGTGACCCAGACGGGGGTGGTCACCAGGGAAAAAATCGAGGCGCCCGCCTGCAGGAACGTGCCGTACTGCACGTTGCGTTTGGTAACCCAGCCGTCCGCAGGCGCACGCAGTTCCGTATAGGACAGGTTCAACGCGGCCGCTTCCACCTGTGCCTCGGCCTGTTGAACCTGCTGCCGGCGTTCGTCCACCGTGGCCTGCGCCTGGCTGATTTGCTGCGGCACAAGACTCGCGGTTTTCACTTGCGCCTGTGCCTGCGCAACGTTGGCCAGCGCGCTCTTTTGCTGGGCCGTCGCTGTGTCGATGTTTTGTTGCGATGTCGCCCGGATATCGACCGTGCGTTGCCGTTCATAAGCCGCGCGGGTTTGCACCAGGTTCGCTTGCGCGCTCTGCTCCTGAGCCTTTGCCTGTGTCAGTTGCGCCGGATATTGCACGCGGGCAATAGCCAGTTGCACTTGAGCCGAGTCGAGTTGTGCCTTCGCCAGGCCGAGTTGAGCGTTCGCCTGGTCCAGTTGGGCCTGATAGTCGCGAGGATCGATCTTGATCAGCAGATCGCCTTTGTGGACGAATTTGTTGTCGCCCAGGTTCATGACCACGACGTAACCCGATACCTTCGGTGCGATCGTCACGGCGTCGCCGTCGGTGTACGCGTCGTCGGTACTCACCTGGTTGCGCGTGACGAACCACCATGCCAATCCGCCGAGGACCAGGAGCACCACGACGACAGCCAGGATGATCAGCGGCTTTTTACCCGGGCCTTTCTTTTGCCCGTTGGATGGGTTGTCGGCCTTGTTGTTGGACTTACCGTCGTCGCCGTTTCCATCGCTATCGTTTTTTCGCTTGCCGCGGTTTGAATCGTCCCCGGCTTTGTCTCCGTCATGGTCAGGTCGTTCGTCTTGATCCGGCATCGGGCCCCCTCTCACTCATTGAAACGCGGAATGGCTCAGGCATCTGGCCACTCCCCAGGTCGCAGGTCGCAGGTCGACAGAATGGGAATCTCTTGCTCTTGAATTTCTTTCTTCTACGCGTGCCTCAGGCCAGCGTAAGCGCAAGCTTCAAGCAAACCACGTGCCGTCGTAGTCGAGCCGCTGATGAGCCGCTTTCAGTTTGTTTTCAGAGGGTTATGCCCGTGCCTGTGAACATTCAATGCGCTATGCGGCATCAGCGTTGTGAATGCGCTGTCGATGGTTTGGCGTGAAAGCGGCATGGCTTTCACCCCCTTTCATGCTTGCCTGAACGCCTGGTCTAGCGCGTCTGGTTTCAGGTAAATGGCCGCGTAAATGTGACATTGCCGGCGCGTTCCTACCCGCGCTTTTATCCCGCGTCGGCGTTGCTGACCTTCTCGAACGTCCATGCGTTGCGCCGCGTTTCGAGTCGTTAATGCGTTCGCCGCTGCATCTTCGAAGGATCTCGCGATGCTGACCGGCCAGGAAATGTCATTGCTTCGAGAGGTGGTGCCGCGGCTTCCCAGTGAAGCTGAACAGCTTCGGCCGACCATGCCGATTTCATCTTCACACGTGAGCCGGGACCGTCAACAGTGGTCATCGAAGATTCAGTTTGGGCTGATCCTACGCGTCGCGCTCAGCCACGCCAACTCCGGGTACAGCGCGGAAAGACTCGCTGTTTTCACCTCATCCACCACGTTCGAACGTCGTCACCGTCCAGGCTCGCGTCATCTGAAGCAGGCAAAAAAATGGCCGATTCCTTGCGGAGCCGGCCATTTTTTTTCGACTACGGTTCGCCCCTACACCTGCGCTGCCATAGCCCTTCGATGCTTTTCCGTCAGCTTACGCTGCGGCGTCCTTCAACTTCTTCAACGCACGTGCCTTGATGCGCACGCTCGCCGGCTTCGCTGCGAACCAACGGTCTTCACCCGAGAACGGGTCCTTGCCGAAGCGCTTCTTCTTCGCCGGCACGACTTGCGCCGAAATCTTCAAGAGGCCCGACAGCGTGAATTCGCCTGCGCCCTTCTTGTGAACTGCGCCGAGGATGGTGTCCTCGAGTGCCGACAGGACGGCCTTCACTGCTTTCAGGTCGACGGTCGCACGGTCCGCCAGATGCGCGGCGAGCGATGCCTTCGTGAACGTGTCCTTGATCGGCGACAGCGTTGCCGTCGTCTTCACGGCTGCTTTCTTCGCCACAGTAGCCGGCGTCGATGCAGCCTTCTTGGCAGCTACCTTCTTGACGGGTGCTGCTGCAGTCTTCGTTGCAGCCTTGGGAGCAGCTTTGGTCGCAGCTTTCTTGGCGGCGGTTTTTGCGGAAGTCGGCATGTTTCTCCTACCTGTTGAGGTCAGTGTTTTTAGAATACGGTTGCGTGAATGCATCCGTATCAACGCCGGATTCTACAAGCGCCATTGAACTTCGTGCGAGTCTTTTTGTGTTTCTAAGCCTTTTTTTAAGGGGTTTTCGTTACAAGCGTCAGTTTTATGGCGACATGGGTAGCTTCTCGATCAACGCAGAGTGATCCGATGCCACCCGCGACGGGTGAACTTCGATGCACATTCACCCCTACAAGACGCTCGCCGGGAAACATCGTGATGAGGTTAAAAGCGAACAACGGACCGCGTGCTGGAAAGGTCCGTGGAGCGCATGCGCGATAGAAATGCGAGAGCAACCGGCGCAGCGTCCGGCCGTCGACAGGCCAGGCGTTGAGGGCTCCGGGCACGGTTCCCGGCATGGCCGGGGCCTCAAAACTCTGCAACACCTGCTCGACTTGCCCGCGTCGTTCACGCGACGCCGGCACCAGATGCGTTGTGACAACACGCTACATCTCGCCGTCGCAATCGGTCGCAATCGGTCGCAATCGGTCGCAATCGATATCCGCATCCAGCACGCCGCGCGGTTCGCGCTTGCTGAAACCGCATTGCCGTAGCGTCGCGCGGGGTATCGAGCCTGGGACCGGCGAGTGCATGCAAGCCTGTCATGCGCTGTAACAGAGCGAGCACATCGGGCGTGTTGCGTTGCGTGTTACCTGTTCACATCAACGCGCATTGAATGTGCAGGTCAGCGTTTGCATCGATAGCGGAATGCATTGCCGAGATTCGCCTAAGCCGTCAGCAGCAGGTCGTCAATCACGATCATCTTCCGACGATGCCAGCGGCCCATGGAATGCTTGCCGTCCATCTGGAATGCGACCCGCCGACGCGTACGCCATCCCATCTTGCGGCCCCGCAGCCCGCGCGCTCGAATGCATCAAGCATTGCGATGAAATCCCACGCAAGGATGTCAAGGCGCGGCCGTTTGCGCATCGCGCAGACCCTGCGTCGGCACCTTCGGCCGTCAGTTTTATGAGGCTGCCGATATCCCGGCCAAGGATAAACACCGTGCGCAGCGCTCGCGTGATCGCCTCGCGCAGTTCGCGAAAATAATCAGAGCCGTCGATCAGCAAACTAAAACGATCAGCATGCCGAATGCTGTCGCAATTGCGCTCCGGTTGAAAAGACGCTTCAGTGTTCATGCTGCCGCCCTGCTTGAACAAATTCTCGAACGCGTTTTGAACCGATCAAACCCATGCAAAAAAGCGTGAGCCAGAGGCTGGATCGTGCCGACGATGCAAGGGTTCCTATGACGAATTCCAGAAGCGGCATGCCGCATTCCGCGGCACAAACCCTGCCGCACCGTACAGGAAATGATCTGAGTATCTGTACCGGTACTGTACAGATCACATCTCATACACTGACGCGTCCGGACTATCGATCCGGTTCAGATCCTGCTCGAGCGAACACCAGGGAAACATCATGCATCTCGACACTGCCGCCCTACTGACCGCGCTTCCCGCCGCAGTGCTGTTCGCGCTCGTCACCACCATCACGCCCGGTCCGAACAACACCATGCTGCTGGCGTCGGGTGTGAACTTCGGATTGCGCCGCACGGTGCCGCATGTGCTCGGCATCAGCGTAGGCGTCGCCATCCTGATGGTGCTGGTCGGTCTCGGCGTAGGGCAGGCATTCGCGCGTTTCGCCTGGGCTTACACGGTGCTCGAAACGTTAAGCGTGGCGTACCTGCTGTATCTCGCATGGAAGATCGCAACGTCGTCGACCATGCAGGTTCGCGACGGTGAACGCCGGCCCATGCGGTTTATAGAAGCAGCCGCGTTTCAGTGGATCAATCCGAAGGCATGGATGATGGTGCTGACGGCCGCGACCACGATCCATTTGCATTCGAGCTCTTCGCTGAACGCGGTCTTGATGGCGGTCGTGTTCATCATCGTCGGATTGCCGTGTATCACCATGTGGGCCGCGTTCGGCACGTCCATGCGGCGGCTTCTCACGCAACCGCGCTGGCTGCGCGCCTTCAACTGGACAATGGCTACGCTGCTTGTGTTGTCGTTGTATCCGATCGTCGAGCGTGCACTGGTGTGAGATGAAGCGCAGTGCTCGCGCGCTGACGGGCGCAGTGACGTAACTCAGTGACGTAACTCAGTGAAGTAACTCAGTGAAGTAATTAATTGTGCAACCACTGCGGCCCGCGTTGCACTGGCGGCGAGCCGATTTGGTGGCCCGGGGGTTCAGAACCAGCCTATTTTTTTGTAGGCGGCGCATACTGGTCCATGCCTGCCGTCGCGCAAAATATGCAGCCCGATTGCAACTTTGGCCGTAAAAAGCGGCAAGAAATGCGCAGACTCCGTTATCCCGGGGGATCGACAGGCATGTACGAAGCTTGCTGCCCGATCAACTCGCGCCCTCGTTGGCGCGGCTTTGAAATCTCCCAAGGAGTTACGCCATGTCTGGAGCAAACCGCCCGTCCGGTCCCGCAACACGCAAGTCCCTCGATCTCGCCGATCAAATCGAACGCGATGAACTCGAGAACCACCTGCCGGATGCGCTAAACCACGCCGACGATGATGACTTCGACGACGAACCCGACACAGGCAAGCCCCGCCAATAACCTATCGTCCTCTTAACCGCGCCGCACGGCGCGTCATCCAGGCCGCACTTGTGCAACGCAGTGCGGCTTTTTTGTGCGTGGATCTTTTGCGCCCTATTTTCTGTTTGAAGACTCCTGGGCACGGCGGTTGCTCTGAATTCGGACGTCGCGGCATACAGCAGCGGCACAGTCAAGGCGGCGAAGGCGTCAAGCCGGCACGCAAACCAATCCGATAATCGACCCTTTGGAGGGCTTCATGCTTCGATACGCTGTCATCTTTTTCATCATCGCGATCATCGCGGCGTTTTTCGGCTTCGGCGGAATCGCGAGTGGCGCAACCGAGATTGCGAAGATCCTGTTCTTCATCTTCATCGTGATCTTCCTGGCAACGCTGTTGCTCGGCGTATTCCGGCGATGAAGCAGCGGTGTCCATATCCAATGGACACCACTGAAGAAATACAAAAAAGCGCGAGCATGCTCGCGCTTTTTGTTTTATGTCACGCCGCAAGCTGACGGCGCAAGCGGCTCAGTTCATCCTTGATGCGTCTCCAGATCAACGCCTTGAAGAACCAACGGTTCGACGAACGCGCCCGAGTGCTCAGCCATGGTGTACAGGGCGCCGCCCGCTTTCGACGTGCCGTGTTGCTGCCACTCTCCTTCCACAAGACCCGCCACACGGGATTCCGGCAGATCGACCGGATTGCCCGTCTTGCCGCCAGGTTTCGCCAGGTGTTTATAGTCAGAAAACAAGTCACGTTCCCCGAGATTCAAGAGATCGGTGATCGAGAGCGTGAGCGTAGCGTGCGAAGCATGTGTGTCGATGCCATCAACACCAAGGGCGGGCGCCATGGTGTCGACAGTGAAAACCGCATGATTCGACGGCGAGCTATGCGACCCTGCAACATTCGATGCAATCGCATACAGGTCGTGTGTACCGTCGGCCAGACCCGCGCCCACAGTGATCCACCATTTGCCGGTGTAGTCCACCACTGCGGAGCCAATAACCTGCTGACCGTCGAAAAGCGTGATCGTGTCGCCCGGCTTACCGGTTCCCGTTGTGCTGGGATACGACTCCGTCGTCGTGCTACCCGGAGCAATCGGCAAACCGTTACCTCCCAGGACGTCCGTAATGACGGGCGGCGTCATTGCCGGCAAGTCGATAGTCACGGAAATCGGCGTGGACGAGGCGCCCCACTGGTCTTCGCCGTTTATGGAGATCGCCGTGAACTTGTGAAGACCCGCCTTGAGTGCGGCAGGCGGCGTGAACAACCACAGACCATCGCTCGTTACAACGGTAGTGCCGAGCCATCGAACACCGTCGTACACGGTCACCGCGGTTCCAGCGTCTGCCGTACCCATGATGACCGGCAACGCCTCGCTTGACGTGCCGCCGGCGCTTGCGGATCCAACGGTCATGATGATTGCTTTGGAAGGAATGTTAGTAACAAATGCCATGTTGGCCCTCTCTTTATGGGAATCAACATGCGCGACACCGCCCGGGATCCGGCGGTCGCGCACTGATGCGAATTGACCGGCGGCTGCGTGCCGTCCGTTCAATTCGCGAGGGCGAGTCTGTCCTTATCACTTGAAACTAACTACACGATTGTTCCTAAAGAGCAAACAAATCGAACGACCTGTTGCTCCAGCTCATCCTTCTCTATCGCCTCTTCCACTTTTCTATGAACCCCCACAGCGCATCCTCAGTGGAATACGGCACGTTGAAGCGGAACCAGTTGCTCGCGGCGTCCCCGGGGCGGAAATACGAACCCGGAGCGAGCCAGATGCCGTCTTCCAGCGCCTGCGTCGCCAGTTCGTTCGCGTGCTCAGGCTCGACCGGTAGCCGTGCCCACACGAACAAGCCTGCGCGCGGGCGATGAAACAGCTCGACATCGAGCGAGTCCATCCGGTCCTCGACCTGCGCGTGTGCGTCCTTGAGTTTTTCGGTGACCGATTCCACATGGCGCGCATAACGCCCTTCGGTCAGCACTTTCTCGACAATACGTTCCGTCGCCGCCGATGAAGTCAGCCCCACCGCCATCTTCGTACGCGCCAGTTCGCGCAGCACGTCACGCTCGGCGACCACATAACCGCAGCGCAATCCCGGCGTGATCGTCTTCGAAAATCCGCCGACATACAGCACGCGGTTCAAGCCTTCCATAGCGGCCAGAAGCGGCGCGCCGGGCGGCGCGAGCTCGCGGTTCACATCGTCTTCCACGACCCACAGGCCGTAGCGTTCCGCGATCTGCAGCAGACGAAACGCGGCCGCCATGCCGAAGGTCGCGCCGGTCGGGTTCTGCAGCGTCGTGTTGAGAAAGATGGCCTTGGGACTATGCTCGATCACCAGTTGTTCAAGCACGTCGTTATCGATTCCTGCCGGCGTACGCGGCACACCCCGCACGATCAGGCCGCCCAGTTGCAGGATCTGCAGCAGATTGCAGTAACCCGGATCTTCCACAATGACCGTGTCGCCCGGGCGCAGCAGCGTGCGGACAATCAGGTCGAGCGCCTGCGTGGCCCCGGCGGTCAGCAACACGTTCGCGGCAGGGTCGGCGGGCAAACCGTAGCGGTCAAGTTGCTCGGCAATCCGCTCGCGCAGCGGCGCAAAACCGTACGGGTGCCCGTAGTCGGCCATGCGTGCCGCCGGCACGCGGCTGATCGAGCGCAACGCGTGATGCAGGCCGCTTTCATTGACCCATTCGTTGGGCAGCCAGCCGCAGCCTGCCTTGATCGGCACGGAATGATCGGCGAATACATCGGACAGGAGCCAGGTGGCGGTGAGACTCGGCGGTTGCCAAGCCACCGCGCGCTTGTGCGCCGCCGGGGCACGCGCCGCCACCCGGTACCCCGAGCCGCGCCGCGCGACCACGAGGCCCATCGACACAAGGCGCCCATACGCTTCCGTTACCGTGAAGGTGCTCAGCCGTTCCGCCTGCGCGAGCTGGCGCACCGAAGGCAGCAACGCGCCGGCACGCAGCGCCTGTTGTTCGATGGCGCCGGAAAACGCCCGCACCAGTTGCTCGACGAGCGTCGCTTGCGCGCGGTCACGGTCCAGCTGAAGTTCGATCATGAGTCGGCAGGAAGAGGATGATGAAGGATGATAAAAGTTGATCGCCCGGGTAGTCGACCAATACAGTTTTCGCCATTTTGCCAGCACAGTTCTCTCCGCGACAGGACAACTGTCTATGCCGCGGGTTTTTATCGAGGACTACATTGCGTGTTCTAACAGGAGATTTCCCATGACTTCGCGCCCCGTCATCGACGACCTCTCGTCGTTCTGGATGCCTTTCACCGCCAACCGGCAGTTCAAAGCTGCACCGCGCCTGATCGAGGGCGCCAAGGGCATGTACTACCGCGCGACCGATGGCCGCGAAATTCTGGACGGCTGCGCCGGCCTGTGGTGCGTGAACGCGGGCCACTGCCGCGATGAGATCGTCGCCGCGATCCAGCAGCAAGCCGCCACACTCGACTTCGCACCGACCTTCCAGATGGGCCATCCGCTCGCCTTCGAAGCGGCCACGAAGGTCGCGGCGATCATGCCGGAAGGCCTCGACCGCATCTTCTTCACGAATTCCGGCTCCGAATCCGTCGATACCGCGCTGAAAATCGCCCTCGCGTATCACCGTGCACGCGGCGAAGGCCAGCGCACGAAGCTGATAGGCCGCGAGCGCGGGTATCACGGCGTGGGTTTCGGCGGCATCTCGGTAGGTGGCATCGGGCCGAACCGCAAGACGTTTTCAGGCGGGTTGCTGCCGAACGTCGATCATCTGCCGCACACGCACGCGCCTGAGCACAACGCGTTCTCGAAGGGCCAGCCGGCGTGGGGCGCACATCTCGCCGATGAACTCGAACGCATTGTCGCGCTGCACGATGCGTCGACCATTGCCGCCGTGATCGTGGAGCCGCTGGCGGGGTCGACGGGTGTGCTCGTGCCGCCGCAGGGTTATCTGCAAAAGCTGCGCGAGATCTGCACGAAGCACGGCATCCTGCTGATTTTCGATGAAGTCATCACGGGTTTCGGCCGGCTGGGTAAAGCAACGGCAGCGGAGTATTTCGGCGTGACGCCGGACCTGATGACCCTCGCCAAGGCGATCAACAACGCCGCCATTCCGATGGGCGCCGTGGCTGCGCATCGCAACGTGCACGACACGATCATCAATGCGGGCGCGGCGAACGGTATCGAACTATTCCACGGCTATACCTATTCGGCGCACCCGATGGCCGCCGCCGCCGCGATCGCCACGCTCGACCTGTATGCACGCGACCAGCTGTTTGAGCGGGCGGCATCAAAGGCACCGAAATTCGAAGCCGCCGCTCATGCGTTGCGCGACGCGCCTCATGTGAAGGACGTGCGCAATCTCGGCATGGTGGCGGGTGTTGAACTGCAATCGCGCGATGGCGCGCCCGGCGCGCGGGCCTACGAAGCGTTCGTGAAATGCTTCGAGGCGGGCGTTCTGGTGCGCTATACGGGAGATATTCTCGCGTTCTCGCCGCCGCTGATCATCGAAGACAACGAGATCGAGCAGATCTTCAGCACAGTTCGCAAGGTGCTCGAAACGGTGAAATAACGCGGTTTCCACAGCCGCTTGCTGTCTGGAATAAGCGGCACGCAAACCGACGTGCAAGCGTAGAGGCCGTTCCGGAGTAATCCGGAACGGCCTTTCTTTGTGGAAGGGCTGCAAATGCGCTAACGCGCGTGCCGCGTCGCACCGGCCTTCGAAGCCGCCTTGCGGCGCGTCTGCCAGCCTTTCCTGGCGGATGCCGAACGTTCAGCCGCGGAACGCCGGCTCGCGCTTGCGTGCGTCTGCTTCGAAAGCGCTTTGTGCGAAGCGGCCTGGCTACCCTCACGTTTAAGCACGCGCGTGGACGTGGCGGAACGCTTCGCCGTGGATTCCGTGCTCGCGCTTCGTTGCCTCTTGTGCTGGCCGGCTTGCGTGTCCTTCGCCGCTTTCTTGCGAGTGGCGGCGGAGGCCGCGCCCTTCTTCGGCGCCTTCAGACTCACACCCGACCTGCGCGCCTCCGACAAACCGATAGCAATTGCCTGCTTCGCGGACTTCGCACCGTGCTTGCCTTCACGAATGTGATCGATCTGCTCCTTCACGAACGCACCAGCCTGCGTGCTGGGCGACTTTCCCGCACGTTTGGCAGCGTGGGCACGTTCGACAGTTTTCTTCTCAGGCATGGCGACACTCCTTTGAAAAAACAGCGTTGGACCAGCCATAACCGGCGCAGCAACGCCCGTGCCAAAGCCTGCCGCAGGCACCACTGTGCGCATCCGTCGCGGATCGCCATGTAAGCGTGATGTTAGATTCACGAGCGACTAACCCAGCCGTTGCGCTGGCCCATTCGATTCGTTAAGGAGAGCAAATGTTGAAGAAAACGTGTACCGCGGCAGTAGGCATCCTCGTACTCGCAGCAAGCAGTGCGGCATTCGCGCGTGACCAGCCGGGTGCGGACTAGATAACGAAGGACGCGGCAATCGCCAAGGTCAAGGCGCAGGGTTACGACGCGGTGCGCCTCAAAGCCGACGACGGACACTGGGAAGGCGAAGCCACCAAGCAGGGCTCGTTCTATGACATCCACGTCGACCCGCACTCCGGCGCGCTGACGAAGAATGAATTGAAGAAATAACCCTGTTGTACCTGTCGTAACACGCTGAAAAACCTGTACTGGTTCGCGCCGGTGCAGGTCGGATTACACCCCGGTCTGCACCGTTCTCTTGTCCACGCCAAGTTCCTCTTTCAACCCCGCCCATCCCTTCGGCGTGACCTGAACAGCACGCGAGTTTTTCAAGCGGCGTAGCCACCCTTTCGCGCAAAGCTGCGTCATGAACGCGACACCCAACGGCCCGGCCAGATGATGCCGCCGCTCCGTCCAGTCCAGGCATTGCCGGGCGAGTCCGCGCCGGGTCGGTTTCACCGCCGCCACGTCCAGGCCCATCGCGCTGAACCACGCCATGCCGTCATGCGTCACCTCGAACTGCTTGTCCGCCGTGGCAACAATAAACGCGCGGTCCTGCAACGCCTGCGTCACCGCCACGCCCAGGCCGCCAGCGAGATGGTCATAGCAGCATCGTGCGAACTGCAATTCACGAGCTTCCCTGCTGCGCGGCGTTCGACGCACCGTGCCACCCGGCAGAACCGATGCAATCGATGCAAGATTTTCAAGCACCAGCGCAACATGCGAACCGGCCAGACGGTAATACCGATGCCGCCCCTGCGTTTCCACCGACAACAACCCGCCCGCCAGGAGCTTCGCGAGATGAGAGCTTGCTGTCTGGGCGGTGACGCCGGCCGCGTAAGCCAGCTCGCCCGCAGGTTGCGCGCGGCCGTCGGCGAGCGCCATGAGCATGGCGGCGCGAGTGGGATCGGCAATCAGGAAAGCGGCCGACGAGACCGCGGGATGTGCGTACATGAAGGATCTCCGCTTTGACCTCGCCATGATAGTCCGGCCGCCTGTGCGCATGCTTCGATACGCGTCGAAGCTTGTGGCATGTGGGCGCCCCTACACTGGATTTCCCGTCCCGTAGCGAAAACTCCCCGTGCCCGACACCCGAACGCTGCAGCGCCGCGTCCTCGCCGCGACCAGCATCAGCTATATCGTCGTGATCCTCGATACGTCCATTGTCAACGTTGCGCTAGGCAGCATCGCCAATGCGCTCACGACCAACACCGCGGGCCTGCAATGGGTCGTCAACGCGTACACGCTGACCTTCGCGAGCCTGTTGTTGACAGGCGGCGCACTGGGCGACCGGTTGGGCGCGAAGAAGGTCTATTTCGCCGGCCTTGCCGTGTTCACGCTGGCATCCGCGCTCTGCGGTCTTGCGCCCAATCTCGCGGCGCTGACCGGCGCCCGCGTGTTGCAAGGGATCGGGGCGTCGATGCTGGTGCCGTGTTCGCTGATGCTCATCAACCGCGCCTATGCCGACCCGGTCGAGCGCGGCCACGCGATCGGCCTGTGGGCGGCGTGCGGCGGCGCCGCGATGGCCGGTGGTCCATTGATCGGCGGCATCCTGATCCATACGTTCGGCTGGCGCAGCATCTTCCTCGCGAACCTGCCGATCGGGTTGATCGGCTTGTGGCTGACATCGCGGGTGGCACGCACCGAACGGGCTGAACGTGAAGGGGTAACGCGTCATCTCGATCTGGCCGGTCAGGCGGCGGCAATCGTGGCGCTGGGCATGTTGATCGGAGTGCTGATCGAAGGGCACGCATCAGGCTGGCGTTCGCCGTGGATCTTGAGCGGGATTGCGCTGAGTGTTCTTGCCGCAGGGAGTTTCGTCGCAATCGAATCATGGCGGTCGCAGCCGATGCTGCCCCTGTCCTTGTTCAGCAACCGGATTTTTTCCAGTGCTGCGTTTGTCTCGATGGTGTCGGCAATGACCTTCTATGGCCTGATCTTCACGCTGAGTCTTTATTTCCAGCAGGTGCGGGCGTATTCGCCGTTGCTGACCGGCCTCGCATTCCTGCCGCTGACCACGCTGGTGACCGCGGGCAGCATCTCGGCGGCGCGGTTCGTCAGGATGTTCGGGCCGCGCCGGCCGATCTGCGTCGCATTGGGGATCTATTCGATCGGCTTTCTCGGCATGCTGATGTCGACGGACACTTCGCCGTACTGGCTCATTGCGCTCCCCATGCCGGCCATCGGCTTTTGCGCGGGTCTCATCACGCCCATAGCCACGCGCGCGCTGATGGATACCGTCGATAAAAATCGCGCCGGGATTGCGGCCGGCGTGCTGAACTCGGCGCGGCAGACGGGCGCTGCGCTGGGCGTCGCGGTTTTTGGCGCGATGGTCCCGTCGCCCGATCAGTTTGAGCACGGCATACATACCGCAATGGCGATGGCCGCGGCCATATTGCTGACAGCGGCGCTGGTCTGGTGGTTTGCATCGAAAGCGATGGCTCGGGAGCGGATTAGCCCGATTGGTTGAGGATTCTGCCCGCGGACGGCCACGCGTGCCACGTGGATTCCCGCGTGCGGGTGGACGGAGGACGATGACAACGGCAAAATCGAGGCGCTGAACGTCCATGGCAAACGAAGAATCCTGGCCGCTGTGGCTGAACCCGGACAGCACACTCCTGTGCGAACGCCTCCTTTAACGATGCCCAAATCATCCCGCACTGCAGCACCTATCGACTTCTACGCCTCGTCCGAACAAGTCGCACGCCGCCTGATCGGGGCGATCCTCACGGTCGACGGCGTCGGCGGCAGGATCGTTGAAACTGAAGCCTATGATCCCGAAGATCCGGCGTCGCACAGCTTTTCCGGTCCCACCCCTCGCAACGCCGTCATGTTCGGCCCGCCCGCGCACGCGTACGTGTACCGCTCGTACGGCATTCACTGGTGCCTCAACTTTGTTTGCCGCGAAGAAGGCCACGGCGCCGGGGTGTTGATCCGCGCAATTGAACCGCTGACCGGTCTCGATGCCATGCGCCAGCGGCGCGGCCTCGAACCAGCGAAGCTGTTGTGCTCGGGACCGGGACGCGTGGCGCAAGCCCTGGGTATAACGCACGGAAACAACGGCATGTCGCTGCTTGACGCGCCGTTTCACATTGAAGCGCCGGAGGAGGATTATCCGCTCGCGATCGGACCGCGCATCGGCCTCACGAAGGCAGTGGATGTACCCTGGCGCTTCGGGCTTGCAGGATCGAAGTTTCTCAGCAAGCCATTCCCGAAGGTTTGATCAAAGTGCAACCCCGTTGCGCGGGTGCATGGCCGGGCATTTGATAAGGGTTGCGCAGTACCGTCAAGCCTGCATCAATTGCGCTAACGCGCTGAGTTGCAAACCATCTGGATCGGCGAGGTCGTAGAGAATGGAGAAATGATCTGCGCCCGGCACCGGCAAGTAAGTCACATGTTCGCCCGCGTCAGCGCAGCCATGCGCATAGTCGTACGAATGGCGGATGAGTTCGGGCAGTTCTGCGTTGCCGACAGTGACGACCATCGGTGCACCGTGAGCGATGTGCCGCATCGGGCTGAAGCGGGTGATTTCCTCTGCCGATAACCCGAGCTTGTCGTTCAGCCCGCCCGCGCTGATGGGCTCGAGATCGAAGAGACCGCTAACCGGCAGCGCGTATTTGACCGCCGGATGATATCGATGCATGGCCGTGAGATGGCCGCCTGCTGAATGGCCGCCGAGTACCAGCGTTGTATGGCCTTGCTCGACAAGGACGTCGAGCAGCCGTCCGATCTCGCTCACAATTTGCGTCATCGAGGCAGTGGGCGCCAGCGTGTATTCCGCCACGACAACGTTCATGCCACGGGCGAGCGGTCCCTCCGCCACGAAGGCGCAGAGGTCCTTGTCGCAACTTTGCCAGTAACCGCCGTGAACGAAAACGAAGGTAGGCGCGCGGGATTGCTTGCCGCCCGATACCGGGAAGAAGTCGAAGCGCTCGCGCGGGGCAGGACCGTACCGGACATCGAGGTCAGCACCGGGGTGTGCTGCGTAGAAAGCTGCACTGCGGGTTTCGAAGTCGGCCGGCGGATCGCCATTGCTGTAGGCCGCGTCGAGGGTTGCGCGGTCCATGGTGCGCCACGAGAGGTTCATGCATTGATCTCCTTGAAAGTTCGAGTTTACACGGTCTATTTTTCAGGGGCAGTGTAAGGAAATTTCAAACGCTCTGCATCGCGAGACGGCCGTAGCATTGATACAGAAGCAAACCGCGGACGGTGCGCGCGACCGTGCGTTATCGGCGAGTGAATGGCGAGTGGCTGGCCGCGCATGCGAGCGTTCTGGCAAATGTCAGTAGCGGACATTCGCGAGTTCGCAGATCAAGCCCGACACACCATTACCCCGCTCCCGGAAACCCTCACCTATCGACTGTCGAGCCGAACTGTCACACGTCGGGAGCGACCATCGCGTTGCGCTCTGGCCTGCACGGGACAAAGCGTGAGTGCGGAGTAATTTCGAGATAACTGGTTTATAAATTAGTAAAACTAATTTAACGTTAAGCTAAAAATACCTTGTATATGGGATGCTCATGAGTAGATTGACGGAGTTCCAGGTCGCCCATAGAGTTAACCGATAGCAACACAGCTTTGTTACTGTTGCGCCGATCCGGAGTTCTTCGCAGGCTTCAGCGGAAGCTGGCCATACCACGCGATCCGCATCAAGCGATCGAAAATATTAACGCGGCGGGAAACACCGTCGTCAAGAAGACCTGAAGGAGACAAAATGCAGGTGCAATCACCGGCCGTCGACGGCGAACGAATCATTAGGCATGCCACGTTAAAACTTATGCCGTTGCTTGGGCTGCTCTATCTGATCGCCTATCTCGACCGGCAAAACATCGGTTTCGCAAAACTGCAGATGGTAGCCGATCTCGGTGTGAGCGAAGCAGCCTATGGGTTGGGTGCCTCACTGTTCTTTATCGGCTACCTGTTGTTCGAGATACCAAGCAACATCATGCTCGACAGACTCGGCGCACGCCGATGGTTCGCGCGGATCATGCTGTCATGGGGTGCGGTTACCGTCGCGCTCGGTTTCACCCACAATACGGCCATGCTTTACATCCTCCGCTTCCTGCTCGGTGCCTGTGAAGCAGGGTTTTATCCTGGCGTGCTGTACTACTTGACGCTCTGGTTTCCCGTGCGCCACCGCGCGAGGCTGATCGGCTATTTCATGATCGGCAGCGCGCTCGCCAATGCCGTGGCCGCACCGATCGGCGGCATCCTGCTGGACTTCGACGGTCTGCTCGGCATGCGCGGCTGGCAATGGGTGTTTATCGTCACGGGCATGGCGGCGGTGCTGACGAGTCCGGTTGTCTGGAAGGTCTTGCCCGAGACGCCGCAAACCGCACGCTTTCTCACCGAGCCCGAGAAGAACTGGCTGCTCAAGACCTTGCGAGACGAGGCCGCGCGCATTGCGCCGACCCGCCACACCAATCCGTTTGCAGTGCTGCTGGACCGGCGGGTGTTGCTGATGTCGTTTTATTTCCTGTTCTTCCCGCTCTCAGCCTATGGCCTGAGCTACTGGCTGCCGACGGTCGTCAAAGGATTCGGCGTCAGTAACACCGTCAACGGTTTGCTGAATGTCATTCCCTGGTTGATGGTGGGGTTTGTACTGTGGTGGGTGCCGCGTCGCTCCGTCGCCAGAAACGAGCAGACGTGGCACATCGTCGTGCCCGCTCTGCTGGGGTCGTTTTTCCTGCTACTGAGCGTCTTCGTTCCCGGCAATACGCTGCAGTTTATTTGCCTGTGCTTCGCAGCGGCCGGCATATTCGCCGGGCAACCGGTGCTGTGGTCGTTGCCTGGCCGCTTCCTGACGGGCGCCAACGCAGCAGCAGGCCTCGCAGCGATCAATTCAATCGGCAACCTGGGCGGATTCATTTCGCAAAACGTCGTGCCGATGATCAAGGATCGTACCGGTAGCGTCATTGCACCTATGCTGTTCCTGTCTGCTTGTCTTGCGTTCGGCGCGCTGATGACTTTTGTAGTGCAGGCGGTCATCCGCAAGTCGGAGCGTTGCATGACAGAGGCCGAAGCCGCGCCTTCAGGTCCGGCAGACCGTTGTGAGTTTGAACGCATCAAATAAGTGAAAGTTTCCTTTGTTCACTAACCGTTGAACGAGACTCACCGAAGCGCGATAACCAAATACCATTAATTAGCATGCCGATGTATTAGTAAGGATCAGTTAATTCAAACCGGTGAAAGTTCGGAAATGACAACGATTTGTTTGAGAATATTCGCATGAAAAGACTTATAACCGCTGGCGTCTGTCTCGCTTCCTATTCCTGTCTTGGCCACGCGCAGAGCGCCGTTTCGCTGTTCGGCATTGTCGATGTCGGATTTGTGTACAACAACAATGCCCGTGGCGCGAAACAATATTCGATGGTCGCCGGCTCACTCAAGGGCAATCGCTGGGGTTGCTCGGCAAAGAGGATCTGGGTGGTGGCTACAAAGTAGTGTTTCTGCTTGAGAGCGGCTTTTCGGCGGCAAACGGCACGCTCGTACCAGGTGGCGCCGAATTTGGCAGGCAGGCTCACGTCGGATTGAGCGGTCCAGCCGGGACGGTCACCCTTGGACGGCAATATGATTCGATCGTCGACTACGTCGGTGTGATGAAAGCGGGCGGCGATACGGCAGACGGTTACGCCGGCCACCCCGGGGATCTGGACAACACGGGAAATAGCTATCGCGTCAACAACGCGATCAAATACACGAGCACCGACTATCGAGGCATTTCGTTCGGCGGCGTATTCAGTCCTGGTGGCATCGCAGGAGATTCTCAGCGGAACCGGATCTACTCATTCGGAGTGGGCTATAAACAGGGGGCGCTCGCGCTTGGCGCAGCTTACCTTGTCGCACGTAATCCGAATTTCTCCTACTACGGCAACAATCCGGTGTCGAGCGTCACGGGCTCGAACATGGCTTCGATCCCGGTCTATTCGGGCTACGCGTCGGCACAGACGCTGCAAACCGCCGGCGCCGCAGCAGCCTACACGTTCGGTAATGCGACTGCGGGGCTCGTCTATACCAACGTTCAATTCAGCAACCTGGGTTCAAATACGGCCCTGAATCCTCGAGGCCTGAGCGGAAAAGCCGTGTTCAATACGCTGGAAGCCAATTTCCGGATTTTGCCGATACCGGCCATGATGGTCGGCACATCGTATGCTTACACGCGTGGTTCGCAGGCGACAAGCGGTGGCGCGGGCGGTGTCACTTACCAGCAGCTCAATGTGGGGACCGAATACTTCCTCTCGAAACGGACGGGCGTGTACGCCGTTGTGTTCGGTCAGCACGCATCCGGACGGGATTCGACCGGCGGCAATGCGGTCGCTGCCGTCTACGGCCTGACTCCGTCGTCGTCGGATACCCAGGTCGCGGCGACGGTTGGCTTGCGCCACAAGTTCTGATTGATGCGACAGTCGACCGGGCTGGTTGCATGCGTGCCATTCATGGTCTGTCCCACGGCGCCACCCCTCCCAAAACCTCAACCAGGTAATCGATCATCACCCTCACGCGCGAACTCAGATGCCGCCGGCTAGGGTACATCGCGAGCACGTCGATATCCGCCATGTGGAATGCCGGCATCAGCGCCACCAGCCGCCCCGCTCGCAAGTCGTTGCCAATGATGAAGGTCGGCTGCCAGATCACGCCCAGCCCGGCCAGCGCGGCCGAACGCGCGGTGTCGCCGTTGTTCGTATGCATGTGGCAATTCACTCGCACCGCGTGAGGCTTTTCATCAGCGCCCAGAAACTGCCACTCGTCCCCGCTCGCGGCATACGTATAGCCAATACAGCGATGCTCACCCAGATCCGAAGGACGCTCCGGCAAGCGCCGCCCCGCCAGATACGCGGGTGCCGCGCACAGCACGTTGCGCGACGCGGCGAGCTTGCGCGCCGCATTGCCCATCGACCCGGCACGCGAAATACGAATCGCGAGGTCATACCCTTCATCAACCATATCCACCACCCGGTCGACCAGCGATACATCCAGCGCCACCTCGGGATACCGCCGCATGAACTCCGGCCATAACGGCGCAAGCTGCAACACGCCAAAGCTCAGCGGCGCGTTGATGCGCAAGCGCCCTCGCGGCTCCGCCGTCGACGACGACACCAACCCCTCGGTCTCGGCCAGGTCATCGAGTATGGCCACGCAGCGCTCGTAAAGCGCCTCGCCGCCCGATGTCAGGGACAACCTTCGCGACGTCCGGTTCAGCAGCCGCGTCCCCAGATGCGCCTCCAGTTCGACGATATAACGCGTCACGTTGGCAGGCGAGGTATCGAGCGCATCGGCGGCGCGCGTGAAGCTGCCGCGCTTGACCACGGCCACGAAGACCTCATAAGCACGCAAGCGGTCCATTGAATGTCTCCGGGTGGGATTGGGCGGAACGCCGATACGCCGGTTCAAGATTCACAAAAGCTGAACGATAAGACCATCTTCCGTGCCTGTTCGCAAGCTTCCGGTGAGCCTACATTGCGTCACATGGACCGGGGCATTGGGCGCCGGACACGCTGAACACACGGAGAAACATCATGAATCGACTGTCAGGAAAAGTTGCTATCGTCACGGGCGCAAGCGCCGGCATCGGCCGCGCCACAGCTAAATTGTTCGCGGCGGAAGGCGCAAAGGTGGTCGTGGCCGCCCGCCGCGCAGCCGAACTGGAAACGCTCGTGGCAGAGATCAAGGCGGCCGGGGGCGAGGCCGTCGCCCTCGCGGGTGACGTGCAATCGGAAGACTATGCAAAGGCGGTCGTGGCGCTCGCCATCGAAAAATTCGGCCGGCTCGACGTCGCTTATAACAACGCCGGCACGCTGGGCGAAATGGGGCCGTCGACGTCCGTCTCGGTGGAAGGGTTCAACAACGCGCTCGCGATCAACCTGACCAGCGCATTCCTTGGCGCGAAACACCAGATCCCGGCCATGCTCGAACACGGCGGCGGGTCGATCATCTTTACATCGACGTTCGTAGGTTATTCGTTTGCCTTCCCCGGCACGGCGTCTTACGCGGCGAGCAAGGCCGGCCTGATCGGCCTTACGCAAGCACTCGCGGCCGAGTATGGCGCACAAGGTATCCGCGTGAACGCCGTGCTGCCCGGCGCCGTCGATACCCCGATGTACCGGGACATGAACGACACCACCGAATCGCAAACCTTCGTCACCAACCTGCACGCGTTAAAGCGGGTTGCAACACCGGAAGAACTCGCACGCTCGGTGCTGTATCTCGCCTCCGATGACTCCTCGTTCGTCACCGGCACCGCATCGCTCGTGGACGGCGGCGCGTCCATCACACGCACGTAAACAGACCTCTATCGATTGCCGGTCTGGCGGATCGCAGTGCCATAGGTTTCTTCGATCCGCCGATCCTGCTCCCCGGGAGAAAACTGCTCCCATTCGATGCCGTTGACGTCCCGTGTCTTGGCAAAACCGGCGGCCGTATCGTCTTCAAAGCCGATATGCCGCAGCAATCCGGCTTGGGCCGGGCTTTCATTGATCGAGAAGTTCAGCAGGTCCGTTCGCCACATGGCGTAGGCGCCGGGCACAACCGCCGTGGGTTCCTGACCGAGACGCTGCGTGTAATCGGCAATCGATTGCTCGAGGCTGGCAACGGCAAGTGCGATGTGGAAACGTTTCATGGTCTGAGCCCTGTGGTTGAGTGCGGGGCCACTCTATATAAGCCCGCGCACGACAACCAGTTGGGCGTTTATCCCGGTATCGCCGATACCCCGTGCATTGGACAGCCATCGCGGATGGAACGACATGCCTGACATACCCGACATAGCACCGGGGTCTTCCAAACCGTAAAACGTGGAACAATGAGGGCTTCATGACTTTGCTACATGCATCTGGAGCCCTCGATGAGCGCCACGCGTAACTCCCCCAACGCATCTTCGGACATCCATGATCAAGCCGATCGTCCGAGCCGCGAAGAAGCTGAAGCCGCCGTTCGCGTTCTGATCCGCTGGGCCGGGGACAACCCCGCGCGCGAGGGACTCATTGACACCCCCTCCCGCGTCATCCGCTCCTACGAAGAATTCTTCGCGGGTTATGCACAGAATCCTCACGACATCCTGGCGCGCACCTTTTCCGAGGTGCAGGGCTACGACGAGATGATCGTGCTCAAGGACATCCGCTTCGAAAGTTACTGCGAACATCACATGGTGCCGATCATCGGCCGCGCACACGTGGCGTATCTGCCGCGCGAGCGCGTGGTGGGCATCTCGAAGCTGGCGCGTCTGGTCGATGCCTTCGCGAAGCGCCTGCAAATCCAGGAGAAGATGACGGCACAGATTGCCGACACGCTGGAAGAAGTCCTGCAACCACTAGGCGTTGGCGTGATCCTGGAAGCCACGCACCAATGCATGTCCACGCGCGGCGTGCATAAAGCCGGTGCGTCGATGGTGACATCGCGGATGCTGGGCACGTTCCGCGACGACCCGTCCACGCGCCGCGAATTTCTCTCCATCGTCGGACATTCGAGCGCGTTCAGTGTGTCGAATAGCTAAAAAGCTTAGCAAGGTTCGCTGAGGCGTACGCGCCGCTCAGGCACCATTCACGCGCCTTGGCTGTCGTCCGGCGCGTCTCCCGCACCGCCTTCGCGGATCTTGCCCTGCGAGACGTTGCTGCCCGGCGGCACGCTATGCGTGAGCCACACGTTGCCCCCAATCACCGAACCGCGCCCAATGGTCACGCGTCCGAGAATGGTCGCGCCGGCGTAGATCACTACATGGTCTTCCACCACCGGGTGCCGCGCGTTGCCCTTCACCAGCACGCCGTCGTTACCCGCCGGAAAACTCTTCGCGCCCAACGTCACGGCCTGGTACACACGCACGTGCTGGCCAATCACCGCCGTCTCGCCGATCACCACGCCCGTCCCGTGATCGATGAAAAAACTCGGCCCGATTGTCGCGCCCGGATGAATGTCGATCCCCGTCGCCGAGTGTGCGATCTCGTTGATGAAGCGCGCGAGCAAGGGTACGCCGAGCTTATGCAAAGCATGCGCCAGACGATGATGCGTCATGGCCCAGATGCCGGGATAGCAAAGCAGGATTTCCGTGATGTGCTGCGCGGCCGGGTCACCCGCGAACGCAGCCTGGATGTCGCTCACCAGCAGCGCGCGGATGGCGGGTAACTGCGCGCCGAATTCACGCGCGAGCCTGAACGCATGCACGCCGAGTTCGGCGTCGTTCAGGTCCTGGTTCTCCGGCAGGAAACGCAAGGCACGCCGGATTTGTTCGGAGAGCAGGCGCAAGGTGCTTTCGAGCGTGTGGCCGACGTAATAGTCCACGCTTTCGGCGGTCAGGTCGGCAGCACCGTAATGGGTGGGAAACAGCGCCGAGCGCAGTCCATTGACGATCTTCACGATCGCTTCACGCGACGGCAGTTCGCGAATTCCGAGCGGATGGCGCGTGCGGTGCAACTGTTCGCGCGACGCCCGCAAGTCGGCCACGATCTTGTCGAGGCCCCATTCGTGGGAGGGTAATTGATCTTCTTCGGAGACAGTCTTGGGCATGTCGGGAGCAAGGGCTAATGACGCCGTGTTGAACGGCACGATCTAACGATGCCCCGAGATTAACCGTTTTTCCGCAAGACCGCCGCCTGGGCGCGAAACACCTTCGCGCGCACTCAGGACTTGGGTTCGACCTTCACGTGGCTGGCGTCGATCCATCGGACCGCCCAGTCGCGAGCGTGAGCAATAGCTTCGTCGGCGTTGCCAAAGCGCAGGTCAGCAGGGAAAAAACGATTGGCCACCAGTTCGCCGTCGCTCGATCGCGAGATGACCACGTAGGGTTGGAAACAGCCGTCGCCCTGACGTGCTGGTGCACAATTGAGTAAATAGCCGCGATGTGAAAATGCCGCGTCATATTGCATGAGTCACCCTGATTTTAAGTGCCTCGCTGGATTCGCGATGGTCGTCTCCCGCTCGCTTGAAACGCGCGAATCCGGCAAGCGGCACGAAGCCGTCCGGTGGCGCACGCAGGCCTGGCGAACAACAAATCATACTCTTGAGAAAACCTTCGTTGGGTTGAAAAAAATCAATTTGGCTTAGAACATTTGCTGCTGTTTTATCCCGCGGTTTATTCCAACGCGGCTTCGTGCGCCGGAATGTTTCTTGCGTCATGTCTTTTGTTAACCTGAACCAGGTGGAGCGAACCATGAACAACGCACAGAACAATGAATCGCAGGAAAAGCAAACGCAACGCGCAGCGGACAGCCCGCTCAAAAAGCCTGAAACGGAAACTGCCAAAGCCGATCCCGGTGATGTAGCGGCGGCCGCGGCGGGACACGAAGCCGGGCTCGTGCAAACGGGCAGTGGTGCGTCTGATTCATCGTTGAAACATGCCGGCCCACCCGGTGAAACCGACGTCACCCAAACCAACGTCACGCGTCGTGCAATCGACGTTCTCAACGACGACACGCTGGACGACACCGTCGATGCCGATGCAAAAAATCGCGACGCCTCGCACGACGAAGCCCTGCTCGAACAGAATCCCAACGCATTTATCGGCGTGGATGCGACGCTGGTGAATTCTCACTTTGAACAGGGCGACGGCCTGGGCGGTTTCGACAGCCGTCCGGCGCGCAGCGGCCTGGCACTGGCGTTGGAGGAAGGCTTCAGTGTCGTGGATAAAGGCATGGTCGCGCCCGATGTGGAGGAGGTCGAGCGGCAGTACGAATTTGTTGAACGCGATCCCCACGGCTATAGCTTGCGAGGACGCAGGCATTTCGCCATCAACCATGTCAGGCCGTCGCGCCTGATCGAAATAAAGCGGCGCGAGAAATAACTCGATCAACACGACCATGCCCCGCTGAAAGAGCGAAAGACGAAAGACGAAAAACGAAAGCCGCCGGTCAATGCGGCTTTCGGTCTTTTCCGTTCTTCACGCTATCCGATTCATTTCTTTTCGGGCTTACCCTTCTTTTTATCTTCATCGGATTCAATCCGTGTCACGCCGCCGGTTGAAGGTGGATCGCTGGCGGGAAAGGTATCTTCCACTGCGCGGTCGACGTCTTCCTCCTCCCGATGCGAATGTGGGCGCTGTTCCTTCGGTTTCGTCGTGGTCATGCCTGGCTCCTGGTCGGTGGACTGTGTAAAGCCTGCCATCGCGTGCAGCGTCGTTGCAATGTCATGGCGTCGCGCGAAGCTTTTCAACGTTGCAGGCTCGACGAACCGCCGCAGGAAAACCAGCGTTTCGTCAGGTAAATCGCTGTCGCATGGGCTTTAACGAACTGAAAGCAAACGATATACCCAGCTTTCACGTGATCTGGCACGACCTATGCATAAGACTCCCGCGAATCAGACGAATGCAGCACGATGCATCGAAAAGACCAGCCCCGGGGGCCAGCATGACCACTACCAACACATACTCGAACCAAACCATCGATCAAGCGCGCCACGCACAAGGTGTGCGTGGCCCGTGGCGCGAGCAAGCGCTCTCCACTGCACTCGTATGCCTCGGCGTGGCATACGCCCTGTCATGGGTCGAAATGGGCCTGGCGCTGATGACCGGTCCCGGCGAACCCGTTGCGGCAATGATCGCGTCGCGTGCGTTGGTTGGCGGCTTGTATGCCTGCGTGGCGTTTCGCCTGCAATGGGCACGCTGGGTCGCCATCGTCCTGGGCTTTGCGTCGGTCGTGCTGGTCGGCCCGATGCTCGGCGCCGAATGGCGTGCTTTCCCTGCCGCCGCACTCGTGACCGGCGCCGTGCTGGTGTTCAAGCTGGCGGCATCGATCCTCCTGCTCTCGCCGGACGCGTCGCACCGGACACGTTGAAGGTGAAGTCGAATTTGAAGTGCGCCTGAGAGAGACGGCGCGGGACGCTTGTTCAAGCGGCCTGTAAAACGCACAATGAGAGTCCATTTCCTCTTCGATGAGCCTCTCATGAAAATTGCCGTCATCGGTGCAACCGGCACAGTCGGCCGCGCTGTCTTCGCCGAATTCCAGCCGCGTCACGAAGTAATCGAAATTGGCGCCACGCGAGGCGCGCACTGCGTCGACCTGACGAAGATCGACAGCATCCATGCGCTGTTCAAATCGATCGGTCAGGTCGATGCCATCGTGGCCACTGCCGGGCACGTTCACTTCGGCGAACTCTCGCAGATGACCCCCGAACAATTCCGAATCGGCCTTGACGACAAGCTCATGGGCCAGGTCAATCTCGTGTTGGTCGCGCAGCAATATCTGAACGACGGCGGCTCGTTCACGCTGACCAGCGGGATCGTGGGCGACGAACCCATCAAATACGGTGCAAGCGCGGCAGCGGTCAACGGCGCCATTGAAGGTTTCGTGCGAGGCGCCGCGATCGAACTGCCACGCGGCCTGCGCATCAACGTCGTGAACGCAACCATGCTGGAAGAGGCGCGTGAAGCGTTCGGGCCGTATTTCCGCGGCTTCGAAGCGGCATCCGGTGCGCGCGTGGCACTCGCGTACAGCCGCAGCGTGGAGGGCCTTGAAACCGGCCGTATCTACAAGGTGCGTTGAATGGTTAGCGAATGGTCGAGAGACGAGTACCGCGTTACCACTGACATCAGTACGTTCGACTTCGACGTTGTGCATCGCTACTTGAGCGAGGAGGCTTACTGGTCACCGGGCATCTCGCGCGAGAAGGTCGAGCGGGCTGCCACGCATTCGCTCGCGTTCGGCCTGTTTCATCGCGGCGCGCAGATTGGTTATGCACGCGCGATCACGGACACCGTGAGCTTCGCGTATCTCGCCGACGTGTTTGTGCTTCCCGGCCGTCAACGCGACGGCCTGGGCACATGGCTGGTGGAATGCGTGCTGGCCCATCCGGATTTGCAGGGCTTGCGCAAGATGATGCTGACGACCACGAGCGCTCACACGCTATACGCTCGTTTCGGTTTTGTGGTGCCTGCCCAGCCGGGCAGGCTGATGGAAAAACGCGCGCCGGAGTGACACGTCGGGGCGATGTCGGGGTGATGCTTCAGCCGCCGATCACGCCCTGCGTGTTGACGTAAAGCGAGTACAGGCCGTGACTCGCCGCCATGAACAAGCGGTTGCGATAACGGCCTCCAAAACACACGTTGGCGCAGCGCTCGGGCAGCGCGATATGTCCGATCGCCTCACCTTGCGGCGTGAAGATCCTGACACCGTCCAGTTCATCGCTGCCCATGCCCCAGCCGCACCACAGGTTGCCGTGCACATCCACGCGAAAACCGTCGGGCGTCCCCTGCCCGGCATCTATCACCTCGCGCTGGTTGGTCAGCTTGAGGCCGTCGCTTGCGATGTCGAAAGCGAGAATCTTGCGCGGCACCGCCCGCGAATCGACGATATAAATCACCGACTCATCCGGTGAAAATGCGAGTCCATTCGGGCCAATGAGCGAGTCGACCATCATCGAGATCTCGCCACTCTTGCCATCTACGCGATACACCGCCGGCTTCAACTCAGAGTCCTTGCGCTCGCCTTCATAAAAGCCGTCAATCCCGAAGGTCGGGTCGCTGAACCAAATGGAGCCATCGGATTTCACGATCACGTCGTTCGGTGAATTGAGCGGCTTACCGTTGTATTGATCGGCAAGCACGGTGATCGAACCGTCGTATTCGGTGCGTGTCACGCGCCGCGTGAGATGCTCGCACGTGACCAGCCGTCCTTCGCGGTCGCGGGTGTTGCCGTTGGCATTATTCGAAGGCTTGCGGAACGGGCGAACCTCGCCGGTTTCTTCGTCCCAACGCAGCATGCGGTTGTTCGGAATGTCGCTCCATACCAGCGTGCGGCTGTCGCCGAACCAGACAGGGCCTTCCGACCAGCGAGCCCCCTGGTACAAACATTCGACCGACGCCATGGCGACACGGAGCGCGTTGAAGCGCGGATCGAGTACGCGGACGGCGGGATCGGGATAACGGCGCTCCATCTGTTTTCATCTCCTCATTGTCTGATTCGTTTGATTCGCGTGTCTAGTTGGGTCCGAGCTCGCCATCGCGCAGGCGCCACAGGCTCAATGGATTGTCGTCCTGAAGCGCAAGCGGCAGCAACGCCGGCGGCAGATCCTGGTAACACACCGGCCGCAGGAATCGTTCGATTGCCATCGCACCCACCGAGGTCGCGCGGCTATCGGAGGTAGCGGGATACGGACCGCCATGCACCATCGCATACGATACTTCAACGCCGGTCGGAAAGCCGTTCGCCAGAATCCGCCCGGCCTTGCGTTCAAGGATGGGCAGGAGGCGGCGCGCGAGCGGCGCGTCGTCGCTTTCCATCTGCAGCGTCGCCGTCAACTGGCCTTCGATACGCCGTGCAAGGTCCAGCATCTCGTCCTCGCTGCGGCAGGTCACGATCAGCGACGCAGGTCCGAATATCTCGTCCTCGAGTTGCGGCGTCGCGAGGAATTTTGCGGCGCTCACGGTGTAAAGCGCGGGCAGCGCCGGGCACGACGCGTCGGATTCCGCACCGGTTGCAACACGCTCCACGCCCGACTGATCGCGTCGCGCGATGCCTTCCTGATACGCGGCCGCAATGCCTGCTGTGAGCATCGTCTGGGCGCCCTTCTTTTCGAATGCGCTCACGGCGTAGTCAATAAACGCCTGCAAATGCGGCCCTTCCAGCGCCAGCACCAGACCCGGGTTCGTACAGAACTGACCGACCCCGAGCGTCACTGAATCGACGAAACCGTTCGCCAGCGCTTCAGCACGCGCCGCCAGCGCACCCGGCAGCACGAAGAACGGATTGATGCTGCTCATTTCGGCGAACACCGGGATCGGCTCGCGCCGCTTGGACGCGATCTCGATCAACGCAAGACCGCCCCGCCGCGAGCCCGTGAACCCGACCGACTTGATGGCCGGATGCGCGACCAGTGCTTCGCCTATGGCGTTGCCCGCACCGACCACCAGCGAGAAGACGCCTTCGGGCAAACCGGAATCCGCCACCGCTTTCTGGATCGCGCGCCCCACCAGTTCCGAGGTGCCCAGATGCGCCTGATGCGACTTCACGACCACGGGGCAACCGGCGGCGAATGCGGCCGCCGTGTCGCCGCCCGCTACCGAAAACGCGAGCGGGAAATTACTGGCGCCAAACACCGCAACCGGGCCAACGGGAATCTTCTGCAAACGCAGGTCGGGCCGCGGCAACGGCTTGCGTTCGGGCTGCGCCGAATCGAGCGTGGCGGCAAGCCAGCGGCCTTCGCGTACAAGCGACGCGAACAGTTTTAACTGCCCGATCGTGCGGGCGCGCTCGCCTTCGAGACGCGCTTTCGGCAACGCGGATTCACCTTGCGCGCGTTCGATCAGCGTATCGCCAAGTTCGGCAATGTTGTCCGCAATCGCTTCCAGGAACTGCGCACGCGTTTCAAGCGGTGCGAGCCGGTAGGGATCGAATGCCAGTTCGGCAAGATCGGCCGCGCGAGCAACTTCCTTCGCTCCGCCGCCACCGAAAGCCGGCTGCAAGTCGACGCCGCGCGCCGGATCGAAGGCATGCAGCGTGGCGTCTTTCCCGCGCACCGCCGTGGCACCGATCAACATTTCTCCGGTGATCTGCATGTGAGTTCTCCTGAAAGGAGCGCCAATCGCGGACCGCGATGAGCGCCGTGGGTAACGAAAAAGACCCGGGCAGGCGAGGCGCCAAGCGACCGCCCTTGTTGCCGTGGACCCTCACGCCGCACGGAAAGTTTCAGCGCCGCACGAGTGATTCCATCGCTTAATCCACCGCAGTCAAAGCAAATCGCCGGCCCGGACATCGCGCATCGGGCCTTTCCGGCACGGTCATGATGCGCGGCCCGCGTGACGCTTCGGCATCAACCAGCCCGGGCCGTTGGAGGTGTCCGCGCGCGGCGGGTATTCGCAGCCGATCCACCCGCCATACCCGACTGAATCGATCAGGTCGAAGAGATACGGGTGGCGGGCACGAATTGCCGAAGCGACGCGCAAGACGGAGTGCGCAACTCCCGCGCCCGGTTCGTTCATGGCCCGTTTATTCGGGCTTGGAAGCGCGCTTCAAACGAGCTTGGAAGCGATGATATTCCCGCCCCACGCGCGTGGAATGCCCGGTAAAAACCCTTGTTACGATGAAACCGGATGGTCGATCAGCGCGAACGCATCGCGGATTTCCGATGTGCTTTTCGGACGCACGACGCGCGCGACCTCACGTCCGTTGTCCAGGAAGATCAGCGTCGGCCAGAGCTTGATCCGGAACGAGCGGCCGAGCGGACGACCGCTACCGTCCTCGATCTTCAAATGCCGGACGCGTGTGTGATCCTGGAAGGCCTCTGCGATCAGCGGCTGGGCGGCACGGCAATAGCCGCACCAGGAGGTGCCGAATTCAATTACCGCCGGCCCGGCAAGCGAGTCGATCTCGGCGCGCGGCGGCGCGGTGCGTGCGAATTCCGTGGTCATCGCCATCAGCTTTTTCTCCTCGAAAAGAAACGCGTGAAAAGCAAACAAGGCCGATGCGCGCAGCGGGTCCGGCCTTTCTCCTTTAACGCCAACGCCGGTCTAGAACTGCCCGAAACCGGTCAATCCGATCAGGCTGCCCGCAGCCAGCAACCACAACGGATGCACCTTTGTCCTGAACGACAGGAACGCGACGGCCGCGGTGATGGCCGTGAGTATCCAGCGGGTGTCCGACGCTTCGGCAATCAACGATGCACTTGCTGCGACCAGGCCGGCTGTCATCGGTACGAAACCGAGTTGAACGTACCGCCGCCACGGATGATCCTTGAAGCGTTCCCAAGCGTGCATCGCGGCGACCGTGACGATTGACGATGGCCCGAACTTGGCGATCGACGTCACCAGAACACCCGGCCAGCCGGCCACGTGCCAGCCGATCAGCGTCACGATCATCATATTCGGTCCGGGCGCCGCCTGCGCAAGCGCGAACAGCGCGGAAAAATCGGCCTTTGACATCCACTGGTGTATGTCCACCACCTGGCGCTGCATCTCGGGCAGGATGGTATTGCCGCCACCGAAGGCGAGCAGTGAAAGCTGGCTGAAAATGGCCGCGAGCGATACGAGATCGTGATTCACCGGTCCTCCTCGTGCTTCGCTTCCGGCTTTACCTCGGGCTTCACATCGCGACTCACTTTCGACGCCACGAAGATCGAGATGGGCGTGAGAACAAGCATGACCGGCAGCAGGGGCAAGCGCAGCAATGCGATCGCGACGAAGGCCAACGCCGCGACTGCCAACATGGAGAGTTTGTGCCGCAGCGGCCACGCTACCTTGATGGCCATCGACACCAGCAAACCCGCGGCTGCCGCGGCGAGTCCCGCGAACAGATGGCGGATATGCAGGTCTTGATGCGTGCGTTGATAAAGCACGCCGAGCCCGATCACGATCAGCGACGGCCCGACAATCAGCCCGAGCAGGCCGGCCAGCGCTCCGGCCACGCCGCGAAATTTCATGCCGAGCGCAACTGAGAGGTTGATCACATTGCCGCCCGGCAAAAACTGGCAAAGACCCAGCAGATCGACGAATTCGTCGGGGGTGAGCCACTTGCGCCTGTCGACTATCTCGCGTCGTGCAAGCGGCAGCGCGCCGCCGAACGCGGTCAGCCCAAGCGTCAGGAAGCCGATAAAGATTTCCGCGACAGTCGGCGGGGCGAGCGGCTCCTGCAAGGCATGATCGTGCATGATTCGGCGAGCGTTGCTTTTAAGAAGGGCAAAGCGTAACGCTTTATGGCCGCTGATTCAAAGTACGAAGTAGCTGTTTAAAGCGCGATGCGGATTTTTCAGGCAGCGAGAGGCGGCACCGGCACAATCGCCCGTGCCGCCCTGCTTTGATCGGTGGAATTGGCTTACGAAATCTTGACGCCGCCATGTTCGCGACGGGACTCGTACGCTTTCAAATGGGTATAGGCCGTTGAGAAAATCGGCGTGCCGAGCACGCCCTGCGCCCCTTTGGCACGAGCGATCAGATCGCCCACTACGTGGTCCGCCTCGATCCGCGCGCCGTTCTCCAGATCGCGCAGCATCGAGGCGGTGATCGTGGAGCCGGCCTCCGTGAACATCGCCTGGGCACGCGCGACGACTGCTTCCCCGGGCGCAAAGCCGTTCGCGGTTGCAATGGCGCGGGCTTCATCGAAGAGATCGAGCAGCAGTTTCTGGCCGCCCGGCGCCGCGATGATGTCGCCGACCGGTGCGCGCATCAGGCATGTGCCGGCCGCGAGTGTCGCGAGGAACACCCACTTTTCCCACATCGACTGAATGATCTCGGGGCTGGCGGCGGCGTCGAACCGGGCGCCAGACAACTGCGCAGAGATTGCCTCGATACGCGCCGACAAACCGCCTGCGTGCTCGCCGAACGCCATCGAATGCAGCTTGTTCAAGTGAACAATAGTGCCGTCGGGATCGAGCGTCACCGCCACAATGCATTGACCGCCGAGCACGCGCTCCGCCCCGAATTGCGCTTCGAGCACATCCAGGTGATGCATGCCGTTGAGCATCGGCAGGATGGCGGTGTCGGGTCCAACCGAGGTTTTTATCGACTCGATGGCGCCGTCGAGATCGTAGGATTTGCAACTGAGCAGGATCAGGTCGAACGGTTCCCGAACGTCTTTCGCGAGCACGACCGGCGGATTGGGTATCGACAGATCGCCGTTCGGGCTGCGCACGTTGAGGCCCGTCCGGGCGAGTTGCGCAGCCCGCCGCTCGCGCACGAGGAACGTCACGTCGCGGCCTGCGTCAAGCAGCCGTCCGCCAAAATAGCCGCCAATCGCGCCCGCTCCCACCACCAGAATCCGCATGTCCTGCTCCTTGCATTTAGTCTGATCAGAACACCGGCCGCGGATGCGACGGCGCCGCCTTTGCCTTGGCTTACGCTTTACCTTGCCTTGCTTACGCCGGCCTTGTTCTACGCCTGCCAGACGCCGTATCCGGCCTCCCGCAAGCCAATTGCCAATTCCACTTCCATCTCCCGCGCGCCTTCGTACGGCATCGGGTTATACAGCTCGTAGAGTTGCGGCAACAATCGCAGCCCGAATTCCCGCGCATACCGGTTCGACTGGATGCCGGCCTTGTGTTTGTCGAAACGAACGTCGGGATCGATGCCCGTCATGCCTACGTAGACAAAGGGCATGCCAAGCACGTAATCCGGATTCGCGCGCCGGAAACGCGCTTCGTTCCAGACGGTATCGGCCAGTTCAATCACGTAGACGTGGTAATGGTGACTCCTTGGGTGCGCCTTTTCCTGAGCCTTTTCCTGAGCCTTTTCCTGAGCCTTTTGCTGAGTCTTTTTTCGAAGCACCATGCGGTTGCCCTGTTTCGCCCGATTCAAGCGAGTCGCGCCGCGCCTTAAACGCGCCGCGGATGCTCATTCTAGACCGGCGCCAAACCTCTTGCCCGGCCGCTCCCGGGCATGCTGACCGGCTGCCGCCCGTCCGTGCGAGCGCGTACGATGTCTGCCAGCGCCGTGTCAAAGTGGTAATCTCGCTCCGTCTGCGCGTTCCGCGCGGCGTTTGCGTGTTTCCGTCGGCCCTGCTCGCGGACATGCGTAGTGTCCGTGCCGCTTTTGCCGCTGTTTCACCGTTTAGTGGCGCGAAAGCCTGTCCGGAACGCCGTCGCGGGCACCGCCCCAATTGACAAATCGCATCCGTCGCGTGTGTCGCCACGAGCCGCCCGCGCTTCGGTCATTCGGAGAGAAACATGAGCAAGCAAGCAATCGGCGTTGTCGGCCTCGCCGTCATGGGACGCAATCTGGCGTTGAACATCGAGAGCCGCGGACACGCGGTGTCCGTGTACAACCGCAGCCGCGAAAAAACTGACGAGCTGATAGCCGAGCATCCCGACAAGAAACTCGTGCCTTCGTACACGCTGGAAGAATTCGTCGAATCGCTCGAAAAACCGCGCCGCATCCTGCTGATGGTCAAGGCCGGCCAGGGCACGGACGCCACCATCGACTCGCTACGCCCCCTGCTCGACAAGGGCGACATCCTGATCGACGGCGGCAACACCCATTTCACCGATACCATCCGCCGCAACACCGACCTCGCCAAGTCGGGCCTGCACTTCATCGGCACGGGTGTGTCCGGCGGTGAGGAAGGCGCGTTGAAAGGCCCTTCGATCATGCCGGGCGGCCAGAAGGAAGCGTATGACCTGGTGGCTCCGATCCTGACCGAGATCGCCGCCAAGGCACCGGACGGCGAACCGTGCGTGGCATACATGGGCCCGGACGGCGCGGGACATTACGTGAAGATGGTGCATAACGGAATCGAATACGGCGACATGCAGTTGATCGCCGAAAGCTACGACGTGCTCAAGCGCGTGGCGGGCTTGTCGAACGAAGAATTGGGTAAGGTGTATGTCGAGTGGAACAAGGGTGAACTGGATAGTTACCTGATCGAGATCACCTCGAAGATCTTTTCGAAGAAGGATGAAGAGACGGGCAAGGATCTGGTCGATGTCATTCTCGACCGTGCCGCGCAAAAGGGCACGGGCAAGTGGACGAGCCAGAATGCGCTCGACCTCGGCGCTCCGCTGCCGCTGATTACCGAAGCCGTGTTTGCGCGCGTGCTGTCTTCGCTGAAGGATCAGCGCGTTGAGGCGAGCAAGCAGCTGACAGGACCCAAGCCCAAGTTCGATGGCGACCGCGATGCGTTCGTGGAAGCCGTGCGGCGCGCGTTGTTCCTGAGCAAGATTGTCTCGTATGCGCAAGGGTTTGCGCAGTTGCGCGCGGCATCGGAAGAGTACAAGTGGGACCTGCAGTATGGTCAGATCGCGAAGATCTTCCGGGCCGGTTGTATCATCCGCGCGGGCTTCCTGCAGAAAATCACGGACGCATACAAGACCAACCCGGACTTGCACAACTTGCTGCTTGATCCGTATTTCAGCGACATCGCGACAAAGTATCAGGGTGCGTTGCGTGATGTGGTCGTGGCAGCCGTCAAGGCGGGCGTGCCGGTGCCGGCGTTCTCATCGGCGGTGGCTTATTACGACAGTTACCGGTCAGAGACGTTGCCGGCGAACCTGGTACAGGCACAACGCGATTTCTTCGGCGCGCATACGTTCGAACGAGTGGACAAGAAGGGCAGCTTCCACGCCGACTGGTCATGAGGCGCTGAGATAGCAGCAGGTAGTTCCAGTAGCTCCACGCCGACGCACTCGCGTCGGCGTTTTCTTTTGCGCTGTGCAAGTCGTCAAATTTTGTCGCAGCGAATTTTTCCACAAGTCGAATAAGCGTGTTTGAGGCTACCCTTTCCTGTCGATGGATAACAGAACAGCGGGAAAGTCATGGCAACAGCACTCACCACATTAAATCGGGAATCGGAGTTGAGCTACGCTTACCTCCACGCGATTGCATCCCACGCCGGCGTCAACTGCAAGACGAGCAACCGGCACGACGACAATGCCGGCATCGACGCCATGCTCACCGGCTGGGAGCCATTTCCGAATGGCGGAAACCTGACCGAAGTCGACATCAAGGTCCAGTTGAAGGCAAGCATCAAGACACCGTTCGACGACGGCGATTCGCTCTCTTATTTTCTGTCCGGTACGCAGCAATACGACGACCTGCGCCGTGAAACACACGCGTCACCTCGCATACTTGCGGTGCTATTTCTCCCGCCGAAAGCGGAAGACTGGCTGACGCACTCCCACGAGCAGCTCGTGCTACGAAAATGCGCGTACTGGGTCAGTCTGCGTGGTGCTCCACCAACAGAGAACCATGCAGGCGTGACGGTGAAAATTCCGAAGAAACAGGTGTTCGACGGTACCGGCCTCATGCAGCTCATGGCGAGCATCTCGCGTCGCGAAATTCCTTCTTACAGTGCTCCCGCTCATCGAGCTCTCCATGGCGATTAAAGATCTGTCACCGTCTGGCCTGCGTGATTTCGTGAAATCACTGGGGTGGCAGTCGCTGCCCGACGGCATCGTGGATCGTCTTTATGTCCTGCATCACGCCGACGTGCCGCGTCGCCAGATCGTCATTCCCATGGATCAGGATGCGCCGGACTACGCCGAGGCTTGTGAGCTCGCGCTGTCCAAGCTCGCAGATTTGCAGGGTATGAAGCTGGCGGATCTGATTCAGCTCGCTGCCATTTCGCGTGACGACTCCGTTTACTATCGCGTGACTAGCAGCCGTTCGATTGATGAAGGCCTGCCATTGTCGTTTGCCGCCTCGTTGCTGCAAGGCGCGGAGCAGATCCTGCTCGCGTCGGCCTGTACCGTATTGCGCCCGCAGACCCATCATCCGCGTCTGCACAGGGCGGAAGCTACGCAACTCGCCGGTCATGCGCGGTTCGGACACACCGAGCGCGGCAGCTTCGTGGTTCGGGTGTCGTGTCCTGTCGACGCCATGGAAACGCCTGCCGTACCCGACCTCGCGCATACGAACGACTCGTTTGTTCGCATGACCATGCTGACGGCCAGAAATGCCGTGCGCCAACTCGTCAATGCGATTGAAGAGGACACGCTGAACCGCTTTGTAGATTCGCAAAGGGCGGCGGCAGCGCCCGTGGTTTCGTCCAATCTTTGTGAAGCGCTGACCCGTCTTCATAATGACGACATGCGCAACAACATCGATATGTCGTTTCGGTGGGCTACAACCGTGGCGTTACCGCACGACGCCACGGCCGGTGAGAACATCAGGATTCCAAGTGACTATTTCGGACGTATTGATGAAGTTCGCCAGGAATTGCGCGCAGTCGAGCGTGACCGCGATGACGTATTCATCGGCACGGTCGAGCATCTGAACGGTGAATTCGATATTGCAGGAAATCGGGCCGGCGAGGTGGTCGTGGCACTGCTCCTGCGTGAGGGCGAGATCATCAAGGCCCGCGTCGTGCTCAATCAGGAACAGTATGCGAAGGCAGTCGCCGCGCACCTTGACGATCGCGCCCTGGTCCGAATCGCGGGACGCCTGCGGCCCGGTCGCCAACCACGTACGTTGACCGAGGTGACAAGCTTTATGCTGATCGGCCCGGAGCTGGGCTAAAAATCAGTTCGGCTTGGCAGGTGGACGTGGTGTTCGGTGCTTCAAGGCCCGAACCCCAGCACCTCCCGTATTTGCTCACCGTTCGCCCCGCTTCCGGCGAAGTCATCAAACGCCCGGTCCGCTACGCGAACAATATGCTTGCGGATATATTCCGCCCCCTCGCGCGCGCCATCCTCCGGATGCTTCAGCGCGCATTCCCATTCAAGCACGGCCCAGCCGGGAAAATCGTACTGTGCCATCTTCGAAAAGATCGCTCCAAAGTCGATCTGCCCGTCGCCCAGCGACCGGAATCGCCCGGCCCGGTCCACCCACCCCGAATAACCGCCGTACACGCCCTGCCGGCCGTCAGGACGAAACTCCGCGTCCTTCACATGGAAAGCCTTGATGCGTTCGTGATAAATATCGATGAACTGAAGGTAGTCCAGTTGCTGCAGCAGGAAATGACTGGGGTCGAACAGGATGTTCGCTCGTGGATGAGCATCCACGGCGGCAAGAAAGCGATCGAACGTCACGCCGTCGTGCAAATCCTCCCCCGGATGCAACTCATAGCAAACATCCACTCCGGCTTGGTCGAAGGCATCCAGCAACGGCCGCCAGCGCCGCGCCAATTCCTCGAACGCTGCCTCCACCAGACCTTGCGGGCGCTGAGGCCACGGATACAGATACGGCCACGCCAGCGCCCCCGAAAACGTCACGTGCGCGTCTAAACCCAGGCGCTTCGACGCCGCCGCAGCAAACCCGACCTGCTCGATCGCCCAAGCCGTGCGAGCCTTCGGATCGCCGCGAACATGCGCTGCTGCAAAACCGTCGAAGAGCGTGTCGTAGGCCGGATGCACCGCGACGAGCTGCCCCTGCAAATGCGTCGATAACTCCGTGATGCTCACGCCGGCGTCATCCACTACGCGCAGCAGATCGTCACAATAGGCGTCGCTTTTTGCGGCCTGCTCGAGATCGATCAGCCGCGGATCGCATGGCACCTGGATACCTTCGTAACCCAGGCCCTCTGCCCATCCTGCAAGATGCGCGAGGTTGTCGAAGGGCAACGTGTCGCCTAGAAACTGAGCCAGGAAAATGGCCGGGCCTTTGATGGTTTTCATGAGCGTCGATCCGCGAACGTAACTGTCTTCAACCCGCCTGGAACTTAGAATGGCGAGTTCGGATAATAGAACTGCTTGGCGTTGTCCTTCGTGATCAACACCGAAGGAATGATGGTCGTCGCCGGCAAGCTTTCACCCTTCAAACGCGCTTCGGCGGTGAGCTTGATCGCGTCGTAGATAAACTTGGGCGAATACGACACATCCGCCTGGACCAGCTTGTCGCCGTCCATGATCCGCTTGACCGCCTCCTTCGATCCCGCGCCGCCAAAGACCTGCTTGATGTCCGTACGCTTCGCCTGATCGATAGCCTTCAGCACGCCGATCATCATGTCGTCATCGGCGGCCCAGACCGCGTCGATATGCTTGAAGCGCGTGAGGTAATCCTGCATGACCTTGAACGCGTCATCGCGATTCCAGTTGGCGTATTTGGCATCCAGGATCTTCATGTCGGGATGCTGCTTGATCACCGATTCAAACGCAGCCCAGCGTTCGTTGTCGAGCGTGGTCGGGATGCCGCGCAACGCGACAATATCGCCCTTGCCGTCCATGGTCTTCGCCAGATATTCCGCCGGCAGCTTGCCGAACGCGGTGTTGTCACCTGCTACGTACGCGTCCTGCGCGCTGGTATCGGTCAGCCCGCGATCCACCACGGTCACGTACACGCCCTTCTTCTTGACCTGCGCCACCGGCTGCGTCAGCGACGCCGATTCGAACGGGAAAACCACCAGCGCATTGATCTTGTTCACCGTCACCAGGTCCTGCAACTGGTTCGCCTGTTCCGGCGCGCCGGCTGCGGTCTTGATGATGATCTTGAGGTCCGGATGCGCGTGTTCCAGTTCCTTCTTGGCCTCGTTGGCCCACCACACAATGCCGCCGGTGAAGCCGTGCGTCGCAGTCGGGATAGCAACGCCGAGCGTGACTTTATCGGCGGCGATGGCCGAGACGGCGCTCGCCGCCAGCGTTAATCCGACCAATGAGCCGACGACCGAGGCGCCGAGTGCGCGAAGAATGTTTTTCATGCTGTGTCTCCATTGTTGTGACTGGCGCCTGAGAGGATTTCAGGGCACGGTTCGAACACACTTCAACGACGTCCACGCTGTAAAAACGCTACGAAAATAATCACGGCGCCCTGCACCGCCGCGTTGAGATACACACTGATGATGCTGGTGAGATTCAGGATGTTCGCGATCACCGACAACAGGATCGCTCCGATCACCGTCCCGATCACACGCCCTTCTCCACCTCTTAACGCGGTGCCGCCAACGACCACCGCAGCGATCGCTTCAAGCTCCCAGAGCAGCCCCGTGGTCGGCGTGGCGGACCCGAGACGCGGCACGTACAGCACCGTCGCCACGCCGACGCACAACCCAAGCAGCGCGTACGTGACGATCTTCACGGTGTCCACGCGAATGGCCGCATAGCGCGCGACCTGCTCGTTCGACCCAATGGCCTGCACATGCCGCCCGAACACGGTTCGGTTCAGCACGATCACACCGCCCGCCGCGACGATCAGGAACACCCAGATAGGCACGGGAATGCCGAAGAGACTGGCGTAATACACGGGGCCGTAGAGATCGGACAGGTTGTTGTCGAGCGTGAGCGCGCCGCCGTCCGCAATCCACGTCAGCACCGCACGAAAGATCCCGAGCGTACCCAATGTCACAATGAACGGCTCTATGCGTCCCTTGGTCACGAGCAAGCCGTGCGCCAAACCAAAAACACCCCCTAAAACAAGGGCTAAAACAATCCCGACAGCAATAATGGCGAGCGGTGGGAGCGTGAGTCCGCCCACACCGTGCGTGAGCGCGTTCATGACCCAGATCATGCTGCCCGCGATCAATGCGGCCATCGATCCGACCGACAAGTCGATACCGCCCGAGATGATCACAAAGGTCATCCCCACAGAAATGATGCCGATGAACGAAGTTCGCGTGAGGACGTTCATCGCGTTGTCGAAGGTGGCGAAATCCGGGTTCAGCAGCGTGCCGCCTATGCATAGCGCAACCAGCCCGAGCAGCGGCCCGACGCCGTGCAGCCGCCGCGCGAAGCCGCCCAGGCGGCTCGATCCTTCAACGCCTTCAGTGTGTGCCGGTCGCATGCGCGATCAACCTCTCTTCAGTCAGATGTCCGGGCCCAAGCGTGGCGACAAGCTGGCCGCCGCGCATCACCGCCACGCGATGGCATAAGCCAATCAGCTCGATCAGTTCGGATGAGATGACGATCACCGCGCGGCCTTCCGCGGCGAGTGCGTGGATCAGGAAATAGATGTCGCGTTTCGCGCCGACATCGACACCCCGAGTGGGCTCGTCGAGGACAATCACGCGGGGATCGGGATGCAGGAACTTCGCGAGCGCGAGCTTTTGCTGATTGCCGCCCGACAACATGCGGGCGCGGCTCGCCAGATTGCCGGTGCGGATACCGAAGTCGCCGACCGCCTTTTTAAGCGCATCGCGTTCCGCTTGTGCGTCGAGCAGCGGATGCGCGTACCGCTCGAGCGTCATCATCGTGAGGTTGTCTTTCAACGCCATGTCGACGTGCAGGCCGCGCCCCTTGCGGTCCTCGCTCAGATACGTGATGCCGTGTTCCATCGCAGCACGGGGATTGCGCGGATTGATGTTCTCGCCGTCAAGTTCGATGCGTCCCGCCGTGCGCGGGCGCAGCCCGATGAGTGCTTCGAAGAGCTCCGTGCGTCCCGCGCCCACGAGTCCCGCAAAGCCGAACACTTCGCCTGCCCGCACCGAGAAACTGACGTTCTGCGCCCAGCCCGGCACGTATGCGTTATCGACCTTGAAGGCCACGCGGGTTTCGTCGGCGAGGACCGGTTTATCGGGGAACATGTCGGATACTTCGCGCCCGACCATCAGGTTCGCCATCTGCTGGCGCGTGGTCTCAGCTGTCAAGCCACGTGTGACGAAGCGGCCGTCGCGCATCACGATGACTTCGTCGGTGACGCGTTCCACTTCGTCGAGCTTGTGCGAGATATAAACGATAGTCACGCCGTCTTCTTTCAACCGTGCCATCAGTGCGAAGAGCCGTTGCGTTTCTGCGGGCGTAAGCGTCGCGGTGGGTTCGTCCATGATCAGCAGGCGGGCATCGCGCAGCATGGCCTTGGCAATTTCCACGAGTTGCTTCTCTGCGACGATCAGGTCGCGCACGCGGGTATCCGGGTGCTTGTGCAGGCCGACGTCGGCGAGACGCGTGCGTGCGGCCTCGCGCATGGCGGGTTCATCGAGGAAGAGACCGCGGCGTCTCTCGTGGCCAAGAAACATGTTCTGCACGATGCTCAAATGATCCGCGAGGTTCAGTTCCTGATGGATCAGCACGATGCCGGCGGCTTCGGCATCGCGGGAAGTAGTGAAGGCCTTGACCACGCCGTCGATGGACACCGTACCACCGCTCGGGCGTTCGTAGCCCGCGAGGATCTTCATCAGCGTCGACTTGCCCGCGCCGTTCTCGCCAATCAGGCCGTAGATACGGCCGGGGGCAAGATCGAAGCTCACGCCATGCAGCACGCGAACGGGTCCGAACTGTTTTTCGATGTTATCGAAGGCGACGGCCAGGCTCATGTCACGCACTCCTTCGTATCATCAGCTTGTGCGGCAGCAGTACGCCGGGCACATCCGCGTCTGGTTCGCGCAGGCGTTTGAGAAGCAGGCGGGCGGCGGTTTCTCCAAGTTCGCGCATGGGTTGGGCGACCGTCGTGAGCGGCGGATCGATCTGCGCGGCGACGGCGATGTCGTCGAAACCGATCACCGCCATGTCGTCCGGCACGCGCAAGCCAACGCCGCGCAAACCGTTGATCACACCGATGGCGAGGGTGTCGGAGACGGCAAACACTGCGGTCGGCCGGTTGCGCCGCAGGCGTGTCAGCGTGCGCGCGGCGCTTTCGCCGGCTGCGTAATCGAGGGTATCGAGGTCGACTTGCCAAGCGGGATCGGCGTCGATCCCTGCAGCGCTTAATGCATCGCGATAGCCTGCCGCGCGCTGGCGGCTATATAAATATCCGTGGCCTGAATTGATCAGCGCGATTTTCCGATGGCCTGTACTGAGCAAATGCCGTATTGCATCGCCGGCGGCTTGATAGTTGTCGATGCCTACATACGGTACGCCTGCGGCGGGATCAAACTCGCAGCAGGCTACCCAGGGCAGCGTGGCGGCTTCTTCGGCTAGCGCCTGCTGAATGGCTGCGGGATCGAGGCAGATGGCGCCGTCCGCGCGGCGGCCTCGCAGCAGGTCGAAGTAACTGCGTTCGCGGCCGGGGTCGGCGCCCGTGTCGCAAAGCAGCATGAAATAGCCGTTTTGACGGGCGACGCTGTCTATGCCGCGAACAATGGCCGCGTAGAACGGGTTGCCGAAGTCGGGGACCATGGTGAGCAGCATGCGGCTTTCCGCAGTGCGCAAATTGCGGGCGAGTTCGTTGACTCGGTACCCGCTGGCCGCAACCGCGGCGAGCACTTTATCGCGAGTGGGCTCGCGGACGTTGGTGTGGCCGTTGAGGACGCGCGATACGGTCGCGACCGAGACACCCGCCTTTTGTGCAACATCGGCGATCGAGATTTCATCGGCGGGGCGCAATGTTTCGCTCATTTATTTCAACTCGCGGCCCGCGGATGTAATGGATTACATTATTGGAGTAGAGGGGGGCCGTGCGCGATAGGGACAAACACGGGTCATTCAGAATTGGAACCAGAAAGTCCCTGAATATCCGGGTTGTCGACGGGGAAATGGCGATCCAATGACTCATTGCGCAGCGCGTCCAAGTACTTTGATGTGGCTCTCATGCATTGGATGACCGGCGCCAGTGCGTGGTATGAACGAGCCGGCTGGAAAGTCACGAACGCCTCGAGCGCGCGCTCGTGGTCCGCTAGCAATCCGGTTTCCACGGCATCGGACTGCGGCGCCTCGAAAGCGAGCAAGTCGTAGCGAACCACCGCCGGGCCTATCCGCTTCATCATGGCGGCAAGAAGATCGTCCCATGGCAGAGTTGACATCGTCGCCGCCACCGAGCGACCGATGGCAACCGCTTTGTCCCGTGGTGGAATCGGCGCACCGTGACGCATCAGCACAGTCGCGAGGATTTCGCCCGTCTGCTGTTCCAACCGGTTCAGGCACAGGAATACCCGCGTTGCATACGTATCACGAGCATGGTGTGCCGCCATCTGTGAAAAGAACACCTGCCCTGTCAGTTCGCCTTCGTATGCATCGGATACGCTTTGAAGATAATCCAACACCAATTGCTCACCTCGCAGCATGCCCATCCCATGCTTGTGCGCAAACCGCAGAAAAGGCCGATCGCAGCGCAAACTTGTTCGTGGCTCGATTCAGCTCAAGCATCGCATTGAGTTCTCGCGAAGAAGCGTTTCACGTAGTCGCTCGCCGGATGGGTGCGTATCTCGTCCGGCGTGCCCACCTGGACGACCTCGCCGTCTTTCATGATGGCTATGCGCGAGCCCAGCTTCATTGCCTCGTCGATATCATGGGTAATGAAGATCACGGTCTTCTTGAGTTCGGCCTGCATCTCCAGGAGCAGATCCTGAAGGTCACATCGGATCAACGGGTCCAAAGCCGAAAAAGCTTCATCCATCAGCAGGATATCCGGGTCAGAAACCAGCGCTCGTGCGAGACCCACTCGCTGCCGCATTCCGCCCGACAGCTCGTCTGGAAACTTGTCGCCATACCCTCGCAAGCCGATTCGACCGTCGAGCCATCTGGTCGCGTCAGCCAGGGACTCTCGCCTTGAGTCACCACGCAGCATTCTCCCGAACACGATGTTTTCCATGACGGTCTTGTGCGGGAGTAGTGCGAAGCTTTGAAACACCATGCCGATGTTATGCCGGCGGATGGACCGCAGTTCCCGCTTTGACAGCTTCAAGATGTCCTGTCCGCGGAAAAGGAGCTGCCCGGTCGTCGGTTCAATAAGCCGGTTGAAGTGGCGAACGAGCGTGGACTTCCCGGAACCCGATAAGCCCATGATGACGAAGATCTCGCCTTCCTTGATTTGAAGCGAGACGTCGCGAACCGCAACCGTGCAGCCAGTGCTTTCAAGAATATCTTCCCGCGATGCATTTTTTCGGGCCGCCTCCTGAGCTGAACGCACGCTCCCTTTGCTGTTCCCGAAAATCTTGTAGACATTGCGCAATTCAATGAGAGTGGAGCTCATGCTTTTACCTCCCTGCGCTCTTCCGTGAGCTCCTCCGTAGGCCCTTCCGTGTGCGACATCGATTTCGACCTTCGCTGCACACCGTAAGCCGAGGCTCGGGAGCGTTCCCGGCGCGAGCGCCCATACGACTGGGTAATCCGGTCAAATACAACCGCCAGGATGACAATCGCCAAACCCGCCTGGACTCCCTGTCCCATATCCAGGTTGTTGATGCTGGACAGGACGTCTTCGCCAAGCCCCCGCGCGCCAATCATTGAGGCAATGACGACCATCGCGAGCGACATCATCACGGCCTGATTGAGGCCGGCCATGATCGACGGCAACGCAAGCGGCAACTCGACACTCAGCAATTGCTGTAGCGGTGTGGCGCCAAATGCCTGAGACGCTTCAAGTACGTCCGCCGGCAATTGACGAAGGCCCAGTTCCGTCAAGCGCATCAGCGGCGGAAGTGCATACACGGTGGTGGCAAAGATTGCCGGGACCCGGCCAAGTCCAAACAGCATCAGCACGGGAATCAGGTACACGAACGAAGGTAACGTCTGCATCATGTCCAGCACGGGGTTGAGTGTCCGGCGCAGGAAGACCGATTTCCCCATTGCAATACCCATTGGCAGGCCGATGAGCGCGGTCACCACGATAGAGACGAACATGATTGATACGGTTGATATCAACTTGTCCCAAAGTCCCAGACACCCGATCACATAGGTCAACGCGACCAGGGCGAGGGTGGGTACGACTCGTCGACATCCAAACCAGGCGACAAGCGCCAGGATCGCCAGGAGCACGACGGGCGGCGTCGCCTGCAACATATGCTCGACCGGGTTGAGCACCCACACGAGCAGGAAGTTACTCACGCGATGAAAGCCGTCCGCATACCTTTGTACAATCTGGGCAAATCCACGATTGATGACGTCTGCCAGATTTACTGAAAAGAAAATGTCGTTCACCGCTTTATCTCCACGTATCGGCCGGCTAGCGCCTCATTGACCGCAGCCGGCCGAAACCATGCTCACTTCGGAATCGAGGCTTCGACCTTGCTTGCGACGTCTGCGGGTACCCAGTCGGCCAACGCCTTCGGATTGGTTTTGAGGTATTGAATGGCCAACGTCCGCGGGTCAGCCTTGCTCGAACCCATCTTTTCCATGGCCTCGTTCACCGATGCCATGGAGAGACTCATCTTGTTCAGGAAACTGTTTGCAACCGGGTCCGTCGTATAGAAAGGCGTCGAGACAACGATTTTCAAGTCCGTGACGGGCGAGGAAGACGGGCACGGATTCGCGTCCTTGCTGTTGCTGATCGTCTTCCAGCATTGCGCGTTGAACGCCGGCTCGTCCAGGCGAATGGACGGGTATCGCGCGAGCAGCGTCGACGGCTGATAGTAGTAGTAGACAATCGGCTTGCCGCGCTCATACGCGGACGCGATGGTGGCGTCCATCGCCGCACCGGTTCCCGGGTGCGTGTTCGTATAGTCCTTGTCAAGCTTGTATGCCTTCAGCTTCTGCGTGTTGTCTGATTCGCACTGCCATCCGATCGGGCAGTTCAGGACACTTCCCTTTGACGGATCTTCCGGATCGGCGAAGGTAGCGCTGTACTTCGCCAACTGCGTCACGCTCTTCAGGTCCGGGGCGATTGGCTTGATACCCCGCTTCGCGTCACCCTTCACCACATACTCCGGTACGTAGAATCCTTCAACGCTGCCGCCTTGAATGAGGTCACCAATAATTTTTACCTTGCCCTCCTTGGCAGCCGTCTCGACAGCGGCGGTTCTCCCGTTCCAATATTCGACGAAGACCTGCAGCTCATTGCTTGAAACAGCGCCAAGCGTGATTGCATTTGAACCGTTCACCGTTTCGGTCTTGCAGTCGTAGCCTTTTTCGAGCACGTAGCGAGCGATCTCCGTAAAGAATTTTCCACTCTCCCAGCCAATCTCCGCAAACTTGACCGGTTTCCCTGAGTTGCACCATGCCGAGGTTGTCGCTGCTGATGCGCAAAACGATATGCCCATCAAACCGACAGTAGCGGCGGCGTATCGCAAAAGCTTGTAATGGTTCATGTGGCCTCAATCAGAAGTAAGAGTGTCGTGCTTGAAAGATGATCATTCGATGCCCTGCCGGCACTGCATGACCTGCTGTGCTGCAAGCGGATAGTCATGTGCTCGTCAACCATTGAGGTACCACGTCAAACAAGTCGGCGACCAGCCCATAGTTCGCCACGCCAAAGATTGGCGCGTCCTTATCCGAATTGATAGCGACGATGATTCGAGAATCGCGCATGCCCGCCAGGTGTTGAATCGCGCCCGACAAGCCAACCGCCACATAGATATCGGGCGCCACGATCTTCCCGGTTTGACCGACCTGCCGCTCGTTCGAAGCGTAGCCGGCATCGACGGCAGCCCGCGACGCGCCAAGTGCGGCACCCAGCTTGTCCGCGAGCGGCTCAAGCAAGGTGGTGTAGTTATCCTTGCTGCCAAGGCCCCGGCCACCGGAAACAACAATGGGCGCGGAGCTCAGATCCGGTCTGTCCGACACCGCCGCCTGCCGGCTCGTGACGCGACTCATGAATCGATCTTCGGGAACCACGCAAGGCTCCACAGGAGAGGCATTGCATGCTTCTGTTCCAGCCGGGAAGGCGGTGGAGCGGACGGTGAGCACCTTTATGGAATCGAAGGCCTCGACGGTCGCCATAATGTTGCCCGCATAGATCGGACGGTCGAAAACGGCTTCGCCTTTAACGGCGACAACGTCGGAGAACTGCGCGACGTCCAGCTTTGCGGCAACCCGTGGAGCCACATTCTTGCCGAAGTTATTCGCACCAAAGAGGAGATGTGAATAGCCGCTTTGGGAGAGACCCAACACGACCGCTGCGAGGTTCTCCGCTCCCCTGTCGGCCAGATGCGCTGCGTCGGCCAGAAGAACCTTGTCTACACCGCTCGACGCGGCAGACTCTACGGCTGTTTCCAACTGATGCCCCGCCACCAGCAAGTGAACATCTGTGTTGGTGAATCTGGAAAGCTGTCGCGCCGCGGCGATGGTGTTGTGGGTCGATGACAGGACGGCATCGTCGAGGACATCTGCAATGACGAGAATAGACATGGGGCACCCGCTAGATGAGTGTTGATTCGGTACGCAGCCGGGCAATCAAGGTCGCGACGTCCGGGACCAGTTCGCCTGCCTTTCGTTCGGCAGGTTCCGCGACACTCAATGTCCTGCATCGCGGGCTGATGTCGACACCAATACTGTCCGCAGCGATCAATCTCAGCGGTTTTTTCTTCGCTTTCATCAGGTTGGGGAGCGTAACGTAGCGCGGCTCGTTGAGGCGAAGGTCGGCGGTTACCACTGCAGGCAACGTCATGTCTACGCTCTCCTGACCTTCATCCGTTTCCCGCGTAACGACCAGGCGTTCTCCATTGAGCCCACTGAGTTCGATTGACGATGCGCAGGTCGCTTGCGGAAGGTCCAGAAGTGCGGCCAGCATTTGCCCCGTCTGATTGGAGTCGTCGTCAATAGCTTGTTTGCCAAGCAAGATCAACTGCGGGCTTTCCCCGTCGACGACCACCTTCAAAAGCTTCGCCACCGCGAGTGGCTGAAGCTGCGCATCGGTTTGCATCAGGATCGCCCGGTCCGCACCCATGGCCAACGCCGTGCGCAGCGTCTCCTGCGAAGCTGGCAAACCACAGGCAACGACAATCACCTCCGTAGCAAGTCCTTGTTCTTTCAACCGCACGGCGGCTTCGAGTGCAATCTCGTCAAACGGATTGATCGTCATCTTCACCGAGGAGAGGTCCACGTCAGTATGGTCAGTCCGAACGCGCACTTTGACATTTGGGTCAGCAACTCTCTTTACCGCGACCAGAACTTTCATTGTCTTTCCTTTCGCTATTCGCTTGGGCGAGTTACTTCGCGGCTCGCATGCGTTCGCCTTTCGGGTCGTACGGAACTGCTTCCAGCAGCGACGCAGCGCGCCGCTCTCCAAGAACATGTAAGTCGTAACTGGCACCGGCCGAAATGTGAGGCGTCTCGATGTAGCCCATGGCCAAACTCTTGCCAACGGTGTGGCCATAGCCGCCGGACGTGGTAAAACCAACCACCTTCTCGCCAATCCAGATGGGCTCGAATCCACTAGGGTCCGCGTCGGTCGCGGCGACCTCGAGCATCACGAGCCGATGTGTCGGCTCCTTGTCCTTCGCCGCAAGCGCTGCCTCACGGCCGATAAAAGCCGGCTTGTCGAAAGCCACGAAGTGCCTGAGGTCATTCATTGCCGGCGTGTACTCCGGTCCGAATTCTCTTGACCAGATCCCAAAGCCTTTTTCGAGGCGCATGGAGAGAAGTGCCCAGACTCCGTACTCACGGAGTCCCAAGTCCTTGCCGGCCTCGAACAGTTGACTATAGAGAGAGCGAACGTACGTCGATTCGCAATAGAGTTCATAGCCGAACTCGCCGGTCAATGACAAACGCGCCACCGTAACGGGTACAACGCCGGCCTCGGCGAAGGTGACCGAGAGCAAAGGCTTTGCTGCTTCAACGGCTTTCTCGCCAATCAGGCGCTCCATCAGGCTTGTCGCTTTGGGACCCGCAATCGCAAGCATTGACACCGCGTCGCTACGGTTAGCTATTCGCACGGATCCATCAGTGGGCAAATGCGATTCGAACCAGCGCATATGCCATTCTTGAAGGTATCCCGAACCGGTTATAAGAAAGGATTCGTCCGCCAGTCCAAGGATGGTCAGGTCTCCCATCAGCCGGCCCGTTTCACTGAGCATGGGGGCAAGTCTCGCCCTGCCGACTGCGGGAATTTTCGATGCAAAAAGGTGATCGAGCCACGCGAAGGCACCTGGTCCGCTCACCTCGTATTTGGCATAACCGCTGGCATCGAAGAGACCGACATTATTGCGTACGTTGCAGCATTCCTTGCCCACTACATCGAAAGCGTTTGAGCGCTTGAAGGTTGGCGTCTCCAATGGCTCATCGCCCTTGGGCGCAAACCACATAGGGGTTTCCAGACCATAGCTAACCCCGAAGACAGCATTCTTTTCGGATTGCATATCGTACAGCGGGGTCGTCTTGAGGGGCCGCCCGGCCGGCCATTGCTCGTTGGGCCGGGCGAGGTAAAACCGGTGCTCATAAAATTCCTGCGCCTTCGCGGTCACAAAATTCTGGGTCAAATTCGGAAACCTGGCGACATCAAAACCGAAGACGTTATCTTGCGGTTCACCTTGAATCATCCACTGCGCGAGCGCCAATCCTATTCCGCCACCCTGACTGAACCCGGCCATGCAACCACATGCAGCCCAGTAGTTTTTCTTTCCCCGCACGGGTCCTACGAGCGGATTGCCGTCGGGTGTGAACGTAAACGGGCCATTGACAATGCGTTTGATGCCCGCATTGCCGACGCTTGGGAAGCGTTCAAACCCTTTGATGAGTTCGTTCTCGATCTTCTCCAGATTCGGCTGAAGGAGGTCTGTCTCGCCATAGTCCCAAGGCGTGCCCGCCAGCGACCATGGCGTTGAATTCTTTTCGTAGACGCCAAAAAGAACCCCTTGGTGTTCCTGGCGCATGTAGATCTCACCGTCCAGATCCACCATGACCGGAATCTCTTTTCCAAATGCTTCCAGCTCCGGAATCGCTTCCGTGATGAGGTAGTGATGTTCCATCGGAATCAACGGAAGCTTCACGCCAGCCATCATTCCCACCTCGCGTGCCCACAGCCCCGCAGCGTTCACGACATGCTCCGCGTGAATGACGCCCTTGTCCGTATAAACGTTCCACGTTCCGTCCGGCCGTTGCTCAAGGCTCTCCACCTTCGTTTGCTGATGGATCTGCGCGCCCGCCTTCCTGGCAGCCCGTGCGTAGGCCTGGGTGGCGCCGTACGGGTCAAGGTGGCCCTCGTCGGGACTCCAGAGGCCTCCAAGTATTTCGCCGACGTCTGCCAGCGGACACGCCGCCTTGATTTCCGACGGAGTGATCAGCTCGCTCTCGATGCCCATGAAGCGATGACGCGACCACTCGGTGCGCAGGAATTCCCAACGTTCCTGTGTTGCAGCCATTGCTATGCCGCCCGGAACATGTAATCCGACGTTTTGGTCTCCAGCCTCTTGAATTTCCTTGTAGAGCGCAATGGTGTACGCCTGCAGACGAACAATGTTCGGGTCGCTGTTGATCGAGTGAAATCCCGCTGCCGCGTGCCAGGTTGAGCCGGCGGTCAAGACTTTGCGCTCGAGCAACGCCACGTCGGTCCAGCCAAACTTGGTCAGATGGTAGAGGACCGAACAACCGACAACGCCTCCGCCAATCACAACAGCTTGATAATGCGATTTCATTTTTCCGCCATGTTGAAACGGTTTGCCCTGCTCGCCCACGCGCCTCTCGACCGCTTGGCCCCAAGTCGCGCACAGCGAACTACGAAGACCTAAAGTTAGGCAGCCAGAAAACAGGACGAAACTCAAAAAAGTTGATGCGATGCATGCGTTTATTGATGCAACCGATAAAAACGCTGCAAGCACTTGATTTAACTGGGAAGCTAAACAGTTAGCTTAATCAAAGACTTATCGGCTACGGGTAAATCCTGACGAGCTGTGCCTTGTGATCGCTAGTCCAACTTTTTTGGATGCACTAAAGTCTCTTTCAGTTCGAGTCAGTACCGGACCGATGGCTTGATCTCCCGGAGCATCAACATTGGCAACGCAACGAAAACGCTTACCGCCGCTCAATACCATTGCTGCATTTGAAGCATCGGCCCGACTGATGAGCTTTACGCGCGCAGCCGAGGAATTGCATCTGTCGCAGGGAGCGGTAAGCCGTCAGATCCAGGTGCTGGAAGAACGAATGGGTATTGCGCTCTTCAACCGGCGGCATAAGGAGATTCAATTAACCCGTGCTGGTTTGATTTTTCAACAAGCGATTGCGCAAAGCCTGAATTCCATTCGTCGGGCCGTGACGGTAATCGAGGCCCTGGACACGAGTACCGTCACCATCGCGGCTAGCAATGCCATGGCCAGCTTCTGGTTGATGCCGGCCATCATTGACTTCCGCACGCAACATCCCGACATCGATATTCGTGTGTTGGCCAGCAACGTTCCGGTCGACCCGTGGAAAGACCCGGTCGACCTGGCGATAAGATACGGCGATGGCCAATGGCCAAACGTCACCAAGTTCAAGCTATTTGACGAAGAGATATTTCCAGTTTGTAGCCCAAAGTATCTTGAGAGCCACCGCATTGATTCGATCAGTGACTTGCCGAAAGCGGAGCTCATTGAGCTCGAGGCAGACATCTCCGCCTTCAATTCATGGGATACATGGTTTGAGATGGCCGGGATGCAGCCCGGCCAGCTTCACAAGTCATTGACACTGTCCAACTATGACCTGGTCTATCGAGCCGCGTGCAGCGGCAAGGGTGTCGCGCTCGCGTGGTCCTATGGAATCCCGCACGAATCGCGCGAGACGCTATTGGTCAAGCCGCTCGGCAATTCCGTCAAGACGGGATTGTCGGAGTACATCATTCATACCGAAAACGAAGAACTCAGTGCTCCGGCGAGAATCTTCCTTGACTGGCTTATCGATTTTGGCGGCCGCAGCATCTGGACATGACAGTCATTAATACTCGAGGACCACATCACTCAATGGCGTGGAGCAGCAGGCAAGGACGAAACCCTCGTCGACTTCCTCCTCAGTGATTCCCCCGTTATGCTGCATGTCCACTTCCCCGCTTAGCTTGCGAAGCTTGCAGGTTCCGCAGACACCCGAACGACACGCGTTCGGGATCTTGATGCCTCCGGGCGCTGCATGAACAGCGTCAATGAGCGTCTCACCTTTCAGGCATACCGAGTCAAGCTTCGACAGTGCCAAGCTGACGGTAAACCTCTCGGCGGTGATCAGCGGAACGGCTTTTACTTCAGCCGGAAGCACGAAACTCTCCTGGTGGTACCGCCCAGGCTGGCCACCGCGCCCAAGAAATAGTTCGCGCATGTCAGACATGAACGAGTCCGGGCCACAGCAGTACGTGCTCCGCAGATGCCAGCCTGGCACCATCGAATCCAGGGTCGACGCGTTCAAACGGCCATTGATGCTATTGGTATCTGCGTCTCGGGACACCAGGAAATGCGGCGTAATTTCCGGGTGAGCTTTACTCATTGCCAATAGCTCATCACGAAACAGAAGGTCCGCCGGTGTTCGCGCAAACTGAAGAAATTGTGTGTCTCTCCCAAGACCCGCTGCCCTCATCGCGCGGGCCATGGAAATCAAAGGTGTGATGCCGACGCCTCCCGCGATGAACAACAACGGCTCCACAACGTCGTTGCTTAGATGGAAGTCGCCGGTAGCGCGTGAAACCCCCAGCTTCGCGCCCACTGCAAGCTCTCGATGCAGCCACGTGGAAACGACACCGCCCACTGAATGCTTGACGGTAATGGTGAAGACACCACCGCACCCTTGCGGCTCCGAAGACACCGTATAGCAGCGGCAATGAGTCGCACCCTGTATCGTGAATTCGACAGTAACGTACTGCCCTGCCTTGAACTCAAAGGAATTTTCGGCATCGTCGATCGTGAATTCAACGGTCTTCACATTCCACGACTCGTCGGTAATCGACGTACACGTTGCCTGGGAAAAAGTACTGCTACTCATGACTCGGCTCTTTCGAGCGCCACGCTAACCGGAGACTGCGCAAGGCCGTTCGAAAGCGTCGTCAGGTACCAGTCGATAAATTCCGTCACGCCAGTCTCGACCAACGGAGAATAGGGCCCCGGCTCAAAACCTTTTGAATTGATACCTTGCTGGTTTGCCTCAACGAGCTTTTGGTCTTGAGCGTTGGTCGCCGCCCACACCGCTGTCAGGTCTCCCACCGAATAATCCTCACCCTCTATGGCATCTGCATGCACCAGCCACCAAGTCGTCACCTGAGTCTCTGTCGGACTTAGCGGAAGAACTCGAAACGCAACGGCATGGTCCGACAGCGCGTGGTTCCACGTGTTCGGAAACCGCAAAAGACGGAGCGAACCAACGTCCGCATTGTCCAGCGTGCCCATGAGCTTCTTACAAGCGAGCTCACCCGTCATCGTGAAAGACACGCCGCGTTCCATCGCCACCCGTACCAGCCGGTACCCCTCATCCGTTTCGATGGGCGCATAGGGTAAGCCCGCGGCTGCCCATCGAGCCTCGTCCTTCACACACTTTTCAGCGTATTCGCCGCCAAAGCGCGGGTCGGTAGGTCCATCGAATTCTGAAATGGTTCTCAGGAGCTCAGGGTGACTGCCGGTGCAGTGATAACACTCGCGATTGTTTTCGATGACAAGCTTCCAGTTGCCCTTCTCGACTATGGTCGTCTCATGGGCAACCTTGGCGTTCTGCAATCCATGCGGCCGGATGTACGCCGACACCTTGTTTCGGAACTCGTCGAAACAAGGTGGAGTTTGAGCGAGCGAGATAAAGATGTATCCCTCGACGGTTTCGCAATGTACCGGCTTCAACGAGAATGCGGTCGGGTCGAATTCTTCGCCCATCTCTTTTGCAAACAGCAACTTTCCATCAAGGCCGTACGTCCACTGGTGGTAGGGGCAAACGAGTGTGCCCGACGAGCCCTTCTCGCCCGCACAGATTCTCGAACCTCTATGACGGCATGTGTTATAGAAAGCCCGTACTGTTTTCGACCGGTCGCGAACAACGACGACGGAGCTTCGACCTATCTGAACCGTGAACCACTGCCCTGCTTTCGCAATCTGTGCAGTCATGCCGGCGAGCAACCACTCGCGCTCCCAAATCAGCTCAAGCTCTCGCTCATACAGCGCGTGGTCGTTGTAAAACGGCTGAGGCAAAGCCCTGCCCGGGACACGAGAATCGATAAGCGACTTAAGGTTTGCGTTCGACAGCATGATTATCGGGACCTGAGGATTTGAGTGTCTTCTGAGTTGGAGCAGCGCTCCCCTGAAGTGATTTAAATCGCGTCGAAATTTCGGCGCAACCTACAAAAGCTGATGCTCTGCATGCGTTTTCGAGTCCAAGGCATTGTTGACCTTCCAGGCCCGCACCGTCGACACCCGCATCGCACGCTCAGCCTTGCACCTGGAAGGGCCAACATCTTTCTTGATGTCATTACCTCATTACGTCACTACGTTCTAGAAGAAATGCCTCAGCGCTACGCGACCGACAACCTGTTTATTGGTTGAGGAGGAGTTGTCTGTTCCGGTGATATAGGCATCATCCAGGAACGTACCTGTTGAGCCGGACACCTTTTGATAGACAGCCTGGACGTAGACGTCCGTGCGCTTCGACAAGTTGTAGTCCGCCATGAGCCCGACCTGATTCCATTTCGGTTTTGCGCTCCCGTTGCTGCCGTCGTACTTGCCGCTCGTATACGTGTACATACCTCCGATAAAAAACGAAGGCGTAAAAGCGTATTGCGCGTTGACTTCGAAATTGTCGAACTTGAGCGAGCTGACGGAGACTCCCGTCGGGAAAGATGCGGGAGTGAGATAGCCATTGCCCGTCGGATTGTCTAACGTGGTGTGCGTATAGGCGAATCCGAGCGTCGCCTTGCCGACAACGTAGTTGATACCGGCACCGAACTCGCGCTGATGGGCGGCAAAAAAACTGGCGTCATTTTCAGCAACAGCGCCCGCCGACCCCACCCCGACATTATTGATGTCCATGTAGGCGGCGCCCAATGTCAATGGTCCCGACACGTAACTGGCGCCCGCGCTCATCAGCCGGTTGTTCGCGAGCTGCCCCGCTGTATTGCTGAACCCATACACACCGCCAAACTTCAAGCCGGCATAGTTTGCGCTCGTATATTTGACGGAATTGCTGACTCGAAATGAGTTATCCGTGTTGTCGTTGTCATACGGATGGGCAAACAGATACCCTGCCCAGTTCCCATTGGCGGTGGTTGGCCCCAGGAAGTCGACGACCGAATCATACTGTCGCCCAAGGGTCACGGAGCCATACTGGTCCGTAGCAATCCCGACGTACGCCTGGCGGCCAAACATTCGCCCACCCTGGTTCGCCCGCCCGCTACTCAAGTCGAAGCCGTTCTCCAAATCAAAGATTGTCTTCATTCCGCCACCAAGGTCCTCCGAACCCTTGAGACCCCAGCGGTTGCCATATGCGTAGCCGGAGGCCATCTCGTAGTTCTTGTTGCCGCCGGTGTTATTCGTGAAGTTGATGCCTTCATCAAGAATGCCGTACAGAGTCACGCTCGACTGCGCGAAGGCTGGCGAGGTTAACGAACCGGCCAATGCCAACATGGTCAGATGCTTTTTCATTTGACGCTCTCCAACTTGCTCAAGCTGAACTTTGGTTGTTTCCTATCGGCTAGTGGTGAACCGAGGGGTCTATTTTTGTGACGCAAGTGGGAGCCTAAAAAACCGAAATTTCGCGCGCAAACCAAACATATACATGCAATGCATGCCAAAAAACATCCACGCGGAGGAGGGGTCGAGTTGAGGATGAATGTCCGTGAAAACGCCCGGTATACCTCACGCGCGCGGGATCTTGTCGCTCTTCAAAGACGGTCATGACCGCGGCGACACGCAGATGCGTTTTATCAACCCGCTTGCCCGAATTGGGAAGCGGGTCGCGGCGCTTCATACATAGGCTGCATCAACATCGATAAGCATTTAACAGGGGGCTTCACTAACCGCTCCAGCAAAGCGCCAGGCGCCAACAGTCGGCGTGGACTCGCGGATTCACATCTGCGCGGCCCTCTCCGCCGACTCCAAGGTATTAACCAGCAGCATCGTAATTGTCATTGGCCCGACGCCCCCGGGAACCGGTGTCACGTGGCCCGCCACGCGATTTACTGAAGGGAAATCGATGTCTCCACACAATTTTTCCTCGTCATTTTTGTTCATGCCGACATCAATAACGGTTGCGCCACGCTTCAACATGTCGCCTGTCACTACATTTCGCTTACCCACCGCGGCGACCACGATATCGGCCGACTTCGTGTGAAAACTCAAGTCCGCGGTTTTGCTATGGCAAATTGTCACTGTCGCTCCGGCCTCAAGCAGCAACAGCGCCATGGGTTTGCCAACGATATTTGACCGTCCGATAACAACTGCGTGCTTGCCGGCCACCGGGATGTCGTACGCCTTCAACATTTTCATCACACCATATGGCGTGCATGGCCGAAACTGCGGACGCCCCGTCATCAGGGCGCCGGCGTTTGCCACATGAAATCCATCCACGTCCTTTTCCGACGCAATTGTTTCAATGACTTTGTGGCTGTCGATATGACCGGGTAGTGGCAATTGAACAAGAATGCCGTGGACCGCAGGATCCTCGTTCATTTGCCGAATCCGGCTGAGCAGTTCTGCTTCAGTCACCGTGGCAGGCAAGCGGTCAAGCGTGGAAGAAAGCCCGTGTTGCTCGCACGCCTTCACCTTGTTCCGTACATACACCGCGCTTGCGGGATTGTCGCCTACAAGTACAACGGCTAGTCCCGGTGTTCTACCCATTGCCGTCAACGCCGCAGCGCGCTTCGACACGTCTTCGCGCAGATGCTTTGATAACAGTACACCATCGATGATTATTGCTTCAGTCATGTCCTGGTCCACATCGCTTTAATTGAGCTTCTTCGGAAAGCCACGGCTTCCGTCCAAACGAAATAATGTACATATCTGTACATAGTGTCAAAGCATAATTTTTGATGCAAACCAATGTTTCACCGTGCTTTTTTTCACGTATATTCCATACACATATGTACATTAACCGTTTGGACGTCGGACCCAAGAGCGTCTCCACCATAGGGCGCAACACCATTCAGCTCCTTCAGGAACTCAGATGTTTGAACACATAGCACCCTATGCCGGTGACCCTATTCTCGGCTTGATGGAAAAATTTACGCAAGACGCGAGGACAGACAAGGTGAACCTCGGCGTCGGGATCTACTACGACGAAGCCGGTAAGATTCCGGTCCTCTCTTCCGTCCGCATAGCTCAGGAGCGCGTATTTGCGGCGCATACAGCAACGTCATATCTGCCGATTGAAGGGGACCGCATCTATCGGTCCCAGGTAGCAGCCCTGCTGTTCGGTGGCGATGTGGAATCGCTGACCGACTCTCTCGCAGTCGTGCAGACAGTGGGGGGTAGCGGCGCACTGAAGGTGGGTGCCGACTTCCTGAACCGAAACTTCTCTTCGAGCTCTGTTTATGTCTCTGAGCCCACCTGGGATAACCACATCGGGATCTTTGAAGGCGCCGGCTTTAACGTGGGTCAATACCGGTACTACGATGCGCCGACCAAGGGGCTGGATCTCCAGGGAATGCTGGAAGACCTGAACAAATTGAAGCGCCATGACATAGTGCTCCTTCACCCCTGCTGCCACAACCCAACAGGTGTCGACCCGGACCATCGTCAGTGGTCGCAAATCCTGGATGTGGTGCAGCAGCGAGAACTCATTCCCTTTGTTGATATTGCATATCAGGGTTTTGCCGCGAGCATCACTGAGGACGCGTTTGTCATCCGCGAGCTTGCACGTCGGAAGATGAATTTCCTGGTCAGCAGCACGTTTTCAAAGACATTCTCGCTCTATGGCGAGCGATGTGGGGCATTGACGGTGCATTGCGCAGAACCAATACAAACGGCAAACGTACTTGGGCAGTTGAAGTTCACGGTGCGACGCAACTACTCCAGCCCTCCTACCCATGGCATGCGACTGATAGTGACAGTATTGTCGGATCCTTCACTGCGAGCAATGTGGGCCGAAGAGCTTGAGTCGATGCGCACGCGTATTGTGACGATGCGCGGGAAGCTCTGCACCGCACTGTCCTTGGCAGTTCCGAGCCGAAGCTTCGCCCATGTTGCGGAGCAACGAGGCATGTTCGCCTATACAGGATTGACGCAGACCGAGGTCGCAGCGCTGCAATCGGAATTTAGCGTCTACGTGGTATCAACCGGCCGCATATGCATCGCTGGATTGAACAACGGCAATGTGGACTACGTTGCCCAAGCTATTGCAAGCGTGGTGAAGTGAAATGGTGCCTGGCGCCTCGCTATGCGACTGGCGCCAGTCTCGTCAGATTTTTATCCCGCTGAGCACCTCAAGATATCTCGGCGCATTGCGAATGCGCACTTCCTTGCTCTCCTTGATGCCCGTCAGGTAATAGCCCAACTGATGGAAGTACAAGATCTTCGCGCGGATAAGGCTGTCTGCCTTTGGATGCCCCATGTCCACGAAGATTTTTTGGAGGTGCGCAATTCGCTGCTTGTCGATGCGAGCCACGCGTTTCTCAATCGCATGGTCCTTACGTGCCCATTCTCGTATGGCCATGTCAAATTCCGACGAAAACTGACGCTCGTCTATGAACAGATTCACGAGCTGACGCAGCCTCGTCCTGGCAAGTTGCTCACGCTCTTTCGGATCGTCCGGGTGCGGCTCTACAAGAGCGCGAAGCGCACGGTCATTGACATCGGTCCAATATTCAATCAATGCATCAAGCAGCTCCTGGCGATTTTTGAAATGCCAGTAGAAGCTGCTTCGGCTGATTTCCAGCATCGCCGCCAGCGGCTCGACCTTGACGGCATCGATACCCTGGTCAACAAGTATCGCGCGTGCAGCATCCAGCCATACGGTACGGTCGACAACCGGCCGAGAAGCCTTGGTCATTCTTTTCGTTGGTTCTTCGCTTGCCATATCTGAGGAGTTTGACACGCTGTCGCAGTTTTCTTGCAGGCAAGCATAGCATTCCCATCGCCAGCGCGAACCTCGCCAGGAATGTTTACCCGAGTTTTGAAGCACGTCCCTCTTGCTGTTTTGTCAGCGTTGGCAACGCTTGCATTCGCCGACTCGGCACGACTTCAGACAAGTGTAAAAAGATGCGATTTCTAAGCAGTTCGTCTCTTTATGTACATATATGTCTATTTACAATAAGCTTCTTTTTACGGGAGGTACCTGAGGATAGCGAGCTGGGTTACATGTCTCCAGCGCTCGCAGTGCCAAACCCTGCTCGCGCGGCGCTCCCAAGGCGGAGCAAGGCCAAAATAGGCTCTATTTTAGCGATAAATGGGCAAAATAACGGCTTGATCCGGGTGTGAATCGCGAAGAATGCACCACGCCCCATCGTTGAAGTAACTCACGGTAAACCACTAGACGCAAGGCTCAATAAATAGCTTGTCCAATCAATTCTGAGCCATTATTTTATGTACATATATGTCCATTATGAGCTTGATTGAAACTTCCTATCCTCAGTCGCGGGTGGTCGGCGCACAGCGTGTCCACGATGTCATCGAGAAAGGCGATACCTATGAAATTTGCAATTCGAAACCTTGTTCTGGCAGGCTGCTCTGCCGCCTCCGCTGCGGCAGCGTTTGCCGACCAGACAGTGACCATTGGCTACTCCGGGCCCTTGACTGGGCAGGTTGCGCACATTGGAAAGGATGCTGAGAACGGCGTGAAATTCGCGATTGACGACGCAAATGCCGCTGCCATAAAAATAAAGGGCAACCCGGTTCACTTTGTTCTTCTGTCCGAAGATGACGCTGCTGACCCTAAAACAGCAGTGGCGGTGGCACAGAAGTTTGCAGACGCGAAGGTCAACGGCGTCGTGGGCCACTTGACTTCGGGTGCAACCATTCCAGCGTCGAAGAATTACTCCGACGCAGGCATACCTGAGGTTTCTCCGTCCGCGACGAATCCCATGCTGACCCGCCAGGGTTTTGCCACTGCATTCCGTGTCATTGGCGACGACAGCTATGTCGGGCGAGTCGTCGCCCAGTACTTGACGCGGACCAAGGGCTTCACGCGTATTGCGGTCGTTGACGACAGGACGTCATATGGCCAGGGGCTTGCAGATGTGGTGGTGAACGAACTGAAGGCGTCGGGCGTTGATGTAGTAGACCGTGAGTTCGTCACTGACAAGTCGATAGACTTTCGCAGCGTTCTCACAACGATAAAATCGAAAGGCGCACAAGCAATCTTCTATGGTGGTGTTCACGCCCAAGCCGGTCCATTGCGCAAGCAAATGACCGGCTTGGGCATGAAGATTCCGCTTATAGGGTCCGCCATTGAAACCGAAAAATTCGTGGAGCTTGCAGGCGTTGGGGCCGCTGAAGGCACCGTGTCTGCCGAGTCGGGCCAACCGCTGGACACTATGCCCAAGGGGAAAACGTTTGAGCAAAAGTTCAAGAAATACGGCTCCGTCGCGCTTTACGCCCCGTACTCCTACGATGCAACGTGGGCGCTGATCAACGCAATGAAGCTGGCGGATTCGACCGTTCCTGCAGAGTATCTTCCAGCCATGAAGAGGATTGGTTTCGATGGCGTAACCGGAAGAATCGCCTTTGATTCCAAGGGCGATCTCCGTTCAGCCAACGTCACGCTCTACGAGGTGAAGAACGGAAAATACGTACCGGACACTACCGTATCGCTCAAGTAGATTTCAGCCCTGGATAGCACGCTCAACTGCGAGTGCTATCCATTGTCAGGATATCCATCATGTGGCAACGCGGGCTGCCTGCCTCAGCGGAAGAGGTACCCCCGCGGTATTCTTGCGCACGTACTGCCAGACCTACGCGCGGAACTCGTCGACAGCGTCGAGCATCCACTCGAGAACATAAGCAGCCGAACCCACGTCGAAGTAGATGACATACACGACCTCGCTTCGGCGCATCAACATGGCGGGTAGACCTGCAAACCGGGCCGTCACCACTCTGCCAGGCCTAAACAATGTGGAACATAAATCAATTCCGCACCCTTTCGACAGGAAGTCAGGCGCGTCGGGTCCGGTGACAATAAACGATACCCGGCTGTCAGAGATGCAAGTCACCGTTGCGAAATGGTCTGCAAGGGCGCGCTTCAACGCAGCGAAGGATTCGTCTTCGGTCTCCAGTGAACAGAAGTAGAGCCATTCGTTTGGTCCTGCCCATGCTAACCGGGCCTCACCCACTTCCGAAACGCGCTCCGCAGCGGGTAACTCCATACCATGTGCAGTGCGCAACGCTGCCTGAAATGCGGGGTTCTTCGCATCGCCTTGCACACGAATAATTCCGTGTAGCGGAAGCTCAGACAGTTGAAATCCCGGCTCAGTTACGGGAAACGGCTTTCCATGGGCGAATTGCTCTGTCACGGTCGAGCGTGCAGTTAGCTTATCCATTGAGGCGTTCTCCTTTCGGGTCAAAGTGCGTTGTCGGGACGACGCGCACAGCGGTCACGCGCCCCTTGGCATACACACTGACCACCTCCCCCAGGCGTGATGAACCGTCACGCAAGATGCCTAGGCCTATCGCTTTGTGAAGCGTGGGGCTTATGCATGCGGAAGTGACATACCCGTTCGATTTCATGGGAAGGCTTGGCATGGCACCCTCAATGAAATGTCCGCCGACAGGCAGAGGTTCTTGCGAATCAACCGACTCCAGTCCGACAAACTCAAGCCGTCCTTCAGCCTTGTCCGCCTGACGCTGCAGTGACCGTCGACCAATAAAATCGCCGGCCTTCTTCTCGATGATCTTTGACCACCCTATGTCAAGCGGGTTGGAGCAACCGTCGGTATCCGCGCCCACGTGCAAATACCCTTTCTCGGTGCGCATTACCTCCAGTGCTTCGATGCCGTATGGCGTGATTTGAAACTGCGCCCCAACCTCGCTCATCCGCTCCCAAAGTGCGGAGCCATAGCGGCCTGGCACCGACACTTCGAACGTCACTTCTCCAGTGAAGCTCGCGCGAAGAATCCGTGCTTCGACGCCCGCAAACGTGCCAGCCCTGAAATGCATGTGAGGGAAATTCTGCGCAGAGAAGTCAATGTCCGACTCGAACTGCTGGAGCAATTCACGCGCCTTCGGACCGGACACGGTTACGTTCGCCCATTGCGTTGTCACGTTATTGACGTGTACTCGCAGCTCGGGCCACTCGCACTGGAGATATTCTTCGAGCAGAAGGAACGCTCGACCCACTGCTCCGCTCGTCGCGTGGACAAGGTAATGATCCTCGGCAAGCCGTACGACAACACCGTCGTCAATGAGCACACCATTGTCGTTGGTCAACATCGCGTATCGCGCGAATCCAGGCCTCAGGCTTACGAGGTTATTGACATAGACTTTATTGAGGAAGGTCGCCGCGTCGGGACCCGTGACTTCCAGCTTGCCCAAGGGGGACCCGTCAAACATACCAACGCCATTGCGAACGGCCAGAACCTCACGGCGGGTGGCCATCACAATATCTTCGCTCTCACGGGGATAATAGTCCGGGCGGAACCAGCCATAGTCGCTGAAGCGTGCGTTCATCGACGCATGTGACGCGTAGGCTGGTAGTGATAGCCACGGAGCGTACCGCTCGCCCACGGAGCTCCCCGCGAACGTGCCGAGCGTGACAGGCTGATAGGGAGGACGGAAGCGTGTCGTCCCTACTTTGACAATCGGCTGGTCACTCAATTCAGCCATCACACCCAGGATATTGAAGTTGCTCGACTTGCCCTGGTCGATGCTCATCCCACCCGTCGTATAGCGTTTTACATGCTCGACCGAAACGAAATTTTCCCGCGTGGCGAGTTCGATGTCAGATACTTTTACGTCGTACTGAAAATCGAGCCATTGCTTGTCCGTCCTCACATTCTTTGTGTACCAAAACGGCTCGATGTTGAGCGCCTCAACGTCCGCCGCGTGGGTCTTTGGACTACTGATGTCAGCAACGGCAAGCTGAACGCCAAGACGCGTGACTTCCTCCCGTGCCGCGTTGATACCTTCCTCGAAGCACTCGGGCAACGAAAATCGACCATTCGCGGCGCCAATAACGCGCACGTTTTGACGACACCTGTCAGGCACGAGACACGCAAGCGAGTCGTTGTATTTAAGTGATCCGCCGGCTTGGCTATAAAGGTGAATCGTGGGGGTCCAGCCACTCGACATGCATACCAGATCGCAAGTGAGCGAGACCGTCTCCCGTGCCAATTCGCCATCGCCAGGATGCCGGGAAATCTTCACACCGCGCACCTTGCGTTTTCCGACGACATCGCGAACGGCATACCCGACGTAGTGAGATATCCCGGCATCGGTCAAATTCCGGCACAGGGTATCTGACACGCTCGCGCGAGTATCGACCACGGTAATTGACTTGAGACCTGCGGCGTGCAGATCGCTTGCCGTGCGATACGCGTCGTCATGATTCGCGACAATGACCGCTTGCCGCCCGGGTACCACGCCGTACCGATTGATATACGTTCGAACGGCAGACGCCAGCATGACTCCTGGACGGTCATTGTTGGCGAACACCAGCGGGCGCTCGATGGCGCCCGTCGCGAGAATCACCGAGTTCGAACGGATACGCCAAAGCCGCTCGCGCAATCGACGGTGCTGCCCTTGCGGCCCTAGATGATTTGAGACGCGTTCAGCCGCAACAAGGAAGTTGTTCTCGTAATACCCGCTCACGTTAGTGCGAGGAAGTAGCCGGACGTTTGGCAATTGGCGCAGAAGCTCGACCGTGTTTTCTACCCATTGTCTGGCCGGTGCGCCATCGACGTCGAAACGCTCCGCCAGTAACGCACCTCCAAATTCTTCGCGGTCGTCTGCAACAATAACCCGAAGCCCCGCACGCCCCGCCACGAGAGCCGCCACGAGTCCCGCGGGCCCGCCTCCGACAACAAGCAGCTCGCAGTGCACATTTCGCTTCTGATATTTTTGTGAATCGGGAAGTTTCGGCGCCTTCCCGAGACCCGCAATTGGCCGGACAAAGCGTTCGTAAAAATGCCAGTTCGGCCACATCATCGACTTGTAGTAGAAGGATGCCGGGAGCAAACGCTGAAAGGCATCAAGCACGCCGAACACGTCATGTTCAGCATTCGGCCAGGCATTCTGGCTTGCTGCGCGCAACCCGGCATAGAGAGGTATCTGCGTTGCCCGGACGTTCGGCTCATCAAATTCGCCTGACTCAAGTTGCACGAGGCCGTTGGTCTCCTCTACACCGCCACCCATGATGCCGCGCGGTCTGTGCAGCTTGAAACTGCGACCAACAATGTCAATGCCATTCGCTATCAGGGCAGCGGCGAGCGAGTCACCTTCCAGCCCCTGACAGGTCTTTCCATCAAATTCAAATTTGATTTTCTTGCGCGAGTCGTTCGAACTCGCGCCGTAGACGGCGACCCTGTCAAGCGGCTTCATGGACACCTCCCACAGCGGGTTCGCCGCAAGCGGTCATGCGCGTAACAGCGCCAAGTTCAAAAACGCGCAGAAGCGCATGGCTGACGGTATCGCGCTCAATACCAAACCATTGGCGGCAGCCATAGGTATGCCGCCAACGCTCCATTGATGCGCCACGCGCATTCTTCCGGATGAAAAGGTAATCGGCCCACTGTGCGTCGTTAAGCTGCTGCGGGTCTTCCGGGCGAACCCGTTCAAGCGGCCCCCCAAACGTAAACTCTTCTTCGTCCCGGGTGCTGCCGCAATAGGGACACGGAATGCGTAACATGATTTCTCTCGCTTAGTGCTCGACGCCCGCGGCCGCCGCTTCATTGACGAAGCGGCCCGTAATGAAACGGTCCATGCCGAACGGCTCGATGAGTGGGTGCGCCCGGTCATTCGCAACTGTGTACGCCAGCGTTTCGCCGCCGACCGGAATGGCTTTGAAACCGCCGGTGCCCCATCCCGCGCTGATATAGAGGGCCGTCACCGGAGTCTTGCCAAGGATAGGGCTCGAGTCCGGCGAGATGTCCACTATCCCGGCCCACTGCCGCATGAGTTTCAACCGGCTAAACGTTGGGAAGAGGTTCAAGGTCGCACTGACGGTTTCTTCCAGCGCCGACAGCGTGCCCCGCTGTCCATACGATGGATAAGCATCAGCGCGCCCCCCCATCAGGATCTCCCCGCGGTCGGACTGGCTGACGTAGGCGTGAACGAGGGGCGAGATGACAATCCCGCTGAGCACCGGCTTGATTGGCTCACTGACCATGGCCTGAAGAGGCACGCTCGTAATGGGCAAATTCACTCCGGCCATCCGAGCCAGGACCGATGAATGACCCGCCACCGCAATGACCACTTTGTCTGCTTCAATGAAGCCGTTTTTCGTATCGACACCCTTGATGCGATTGCCGCCCAGTCTGAAGCCGGTGACCTCGCAATTCTGAATGATGTCGACACCAAGATTGTCGGCGCCGCGAGCGTACCCCCATGCAACGGCGTCATGGCGCGCGACTCCTCCGCGACGCTGAATGAAACCGCCCAAAACGGGATATCGGGCATCAGGGCTTGTGTCGAGCAAGGGCATGAATTCGCGAACCTGCGCGAGGTCAAGCATCTCCGCGTCAATCCCCTGAAGCTGGATTGAGTTGGACCAGCGTTCAAGGCCATCCAGTTGATGAGGGCTGTGAGCCAGCGTCAGCACGCCATGCTGGCTAAGCATCACGTTGTAATTCAATTCCTTGCTCAAACCTTCGTACAGCTTTAGCGAGCGCTCGAAAAAATTGGTGCTCTCCGGGTAAAAGTAGTTGGACCGGATGGCAGTTGTATTGCGCCCCGTGTTGCCGCCGCCCAACCAACCTTTTTCGAGCACCGCGACATTGGTGATGCCGTGGTTCTTCGCGAGATAGTACGCGGTAGCCAACCCCTGGCCGCCACCGCCTACGATGACTACGTCGTAACGCGATTTCGGTTCACGGGAGTGCCACGCCGGGGTCCACCGACGGTGCCCGCTCAACGCATGTTTCGCGAGCGACCAGAGTGAATAGTTTTCCAAGCGAGACCTCTTTGCGCTGTATTTAGAAAATAACCGTGCGATGGCCGTTGAGGAAAATGCGGCCCTCACTGAAGAGGCGGACAGCATTGGCCAAGGCGATGGCTTCTGAGTCGTGTCCGACCAGCACCATGTCATCAGCCGTGTAGGAGTGATCGATCGGCTTGACTTCCTGCGCGATGATCGGACCCTCGTCCAGGTCGCTAGTCACGAAATGCGCAGTGGCACCAATGACCTTGACGCCGCGGTCATGCGCCTGGTGGTATGGGCGCGCGCCTTTGAAGCCCGGTAAGAAGGAGTGGTGGATGTTGATCGCGCGGCCATCGAGCGCACGGCTCATTTCATCGGAGAGAATTTGCATGTAGCGCGCCAGGACCAGCAACTCGGCTCCCGTGCCCGTGAACAACGCCAGGATCTGCGCTTCCTGCTGTGGCTTGGTTTCCCGTGTAATCGGGAAATGATGAAACGGGATCCCGTACCACTCCACGAGACTCCTGCAATCGCCGTGATTCGATACGACACCGACAATATCGATGGCCAGTGCGCCGGCACGCCATTTTGTCAGCAGCAGATTGAGGCAGTGGTCGTACTTCGACACGGCTATCAAGACCTTCGGCCGGTAATCTGCCTGACGCAGCGAGAACGTCATGTCGAGTTCAGTGGCCAGTGCGTCCATCATGGTGCGCAAGCCATCAACCGACGTCTTCAGGATGTGGTCGTCAAACACCATGCGCGCGAAGAAGGTCTGCGTCTGGGGATCCCCATAGTGGAACGATTCAGTGACGAACGCGCCCTGCTCGAACAGGAGATTCGAAACTTTCGCGAGGATGCCCAGCCGGTCCGGGCACCGAAAGGTGAAGAGATAACTGACGGGGGCGGTCGGGGCTGCGGTCATAAACGCATTTCCTTGATGAGAAAAGAGATGGCATCTCACGAGCGGCGCGGCCAGATCAACGGGCAAGCCACATCGTAAAAACAATAAATATTTAATGTTTTGTGGCGCAGCGAGACTTGCAACGTCATGGCGAACGGCATGAGGTCGACATGTGGACGGCCAACGCTGCTCATTTATTCGGAGACCTGCCTCGTGCTACCGTGAAGCCGAGTATAGGAAAAGCGCTCGAAAAAAACAATAAAAAATAAATGTTACTTGTTTTTATCGTACCCTTCCTTGTTGGAAAATGGCATCAGTCTGGCCATCCGCTGTAATAGACTTCGTCTACTCGTTTCCGCAGGCCGCGAACTCATGAACACCGCAAACACCGCAAGCAAGGAAAGTTCTTCCCGAAAGCCGGCCGCCCGCCGGACACAGGAAGAGCGCAGTGACGCTACGCGTCGACGCATCGTGCAATCGGCGATGCGATTGCTGCATAAAAAGGGTTTCCGCGCGACCAATCTTCAGGAGATCGCGCGAGGCGCCCGCGTCACACTTGGCGCCGTGCAACATCACTTCTCGAATCGACAGGTTCTGATGGAGCGGTTAATAGACGAAGTCATGGCGCCGCTATCAGACGACGGCGTGGTTTGGCCCTCGAGTGAACTGTCACTCGAGGAACGAGCGCGTGCGTTCGTTCGGGTAGCGTGGGAGACGATATACGGCGCCCCCGGCTACGTCGCCGCGTGGAGCCTGTTCTTTGGATGCAAGGCATCGCCTGAGTTATTCGTCAGGATTGACGCGAACCGCGCCCGCTCGGACCCGGTCTTTTTCGACCGCTTCATTACCTACTTTCCAGAGGTTGCAGCCCGGCATCCGAAGCCGCAGCAGTTCGCGGGATTTGTCTTTGCCAGCTTGCGAGGTATGGGAGTGCTTGACCTCTTCGAGGTTTCGCAGGAAGAAGTCGACGGTCAACTGGAAGTGCTCGTGCAGGTGATCGTTCAGGCAGGAACTGCCAGAGGCTAGACGTCGCGCTTCGCAACATTGCACGCGTCAGGCTGAGGTCATACTCAGACTGGAATGCACGCAAGAGGGCCGTCTCCAACGGGCTCCGAAAGGCCGTGCACCGGGGGATTCGTCAGACCAATCTAGGCGGCAGATTCCCGAACTAGCGCATACTACGTCCCCGTTCCCCGCGCGGCTTCACTTCGCGCCCCCCTGATGCCCGGTTACCTGACCAAGCAACAAAACATCGCCGTTGCTGGCGTTGACGACCTGATTATCCGTTCGCTGCTGGACCTTCAGCAATTCTCCGACCCTGCCGGCGACGCCGAGCGAATCGGTATCTCCTCCGCCATGTGGCCGCTGTTCGGCATGCTGTGGCCATCCGGTGCGCATCTTGCCGCGCGTCTCGCGCTGCGGCCGGTCCTCACCGGTGAACGCATTCTCGAAATCGGCTGCGGACTGGCGCTGGCCAGTCTCGTCGGACACCGGCGGGGTGCAGACGTCACCGCCAGCGATTGCCATCCGCTGACGGCGGACTTCCTGACAGAAAACCTGCGCTTGAACCATCTGCCGCCCATGAAATACCGGCATGGCAACTGGTCCATCCCCGAACTGGAAGACACCCTGGAAGACGAGTCGGGACGCCGCATTGTCGATGGCCGCTTCGACCTGATCATGGGCAGTGACCTGCTCTATGAACGCGATGCGAACGCGACCCTTGCAGCGTTCATCGGCTTGCATGCGTCGCCCGCAGCCGAGGTCTGGATCGTGGACCCCGACCGCGGCAACCGCGCCGCGTTCAACCGCCAAATGGGCGACCGCGGCTTCCAGATGCGTGAGGAACGGCTGGATCAAGTCGCTTTCGACGACATCGCCGCCTATAAGGGCCGCCTGCTGATCTATCGCTTCAACGACGCGTGACACCGTGCGCCATGCGTCCGCTGCTCACGGCTCTCTGCCCGCTGCCCGCCGCTCTCTGATCAACCAAACGTGAACGCGTATGCCTCGACACCCGGGTCCAGGAATTCAATGGTGAAGGTGTGATCTGTTACATCGCCTGACTGACGCACGAGTTGATATAAGCGCTGCTCCGTGACCGTGCCGGTGCCGTCAGCCATGACATCGGTACCGTGTGCGTCGCCAGGCGCCGCGCCGTCTATGCTGACGCGAAACCTCACCGGCTTGTTGTCCTTTCCCGGTCCCAATACCAGATGCAAATCACGCGCATGGAATCGATACACAATGGTTCCCGTCGGAGCCGCCAGCGACGCTTCCTCCGCTCCCACTTTCCATGCGCCCGCGAGACCCCATTCATTCAGCGCGAGTTGAGCAGGCGCGGTATACGTGTGAACACGGTCGCGCGACTCGCCGCCCCGATCCACGAAATTCTCCGCACGCTCATAGCCTACATAGGTTTCCGGTGACAACATGTCGGTATTATCGGCGGCCATTTGCACGCCGTTCGCTGCTGTGTCGCTGACGACCGGAGCCACATTCGGAGCCGCATTCGGAGCCGCATTCGCGTGACCGGCTTCCGCCAGCAACTGCTGGATTACCTGCTCCGAATGCGCATAGTCACCTTCGCCAAAGTGATGGAAGCGGATCTGCCCCTTGGCATCGATGAAATAGTGCGCCGGCCAGTACTGGTTGCCAAATGCGCGCCAGATTGCGTAGTTGTTATCGATGGCAACCGGATAGTCCACACCAAGATCGTGCGTCGCGCGCTTGACGTTTTCCACGTTGCGCTCGAATGCGAACTCGGGCGCATGCACGCCGACCACCACCAGCCCCTGGTCACGATACTTCTGCGCCCACGCCTTAACGTAAGGCAGCGAGCGCAAACAGTTGATGCACGAGTAAGTCCAGAAGTCGACGAGCACAACCTTGCCGCGCAAATCCTGCGCCGTCAGCGGAGGCGAATTGAGCCATTGAACGGCGCCGGACAGCGACGGCAGTTCGCCCTCCACCGGCAGCGACAGCGGCGCCTCGGTGCTCGCGGCTGCGCGCATCATCGCGGGCGCAGAGGCATTGGATGCCGTGGTGGTCTGGGCAGGCGTCGCCCGCGTAGAACTACCCGACAATTTGTCCACCAATTTCTGTTCGATACCGCCTGTTGCCACAGTAGACACGCGCGCGAGCACGCCGGTATCGAGTCCTAACGAGATCGCAACAACACCAAGCAGCATCGCAGCGCCAATACCGCGACGAATCCATTCGCCCGCCCCAAGCGAGCGTTTCATGGCGGCGAACACGCGGCCGCCGATCAGCAACGCCACTGCCAGCGACGTCGCCGCCCCCGCCGCATAAGCGACCAGCAGCAGCGTCGTGCCGACACTCGCGCCGCGCAGTGCCGCGCCGGTCAACACAAGGCCCAAAATCGGGCCGGCGCACGGCGCCCATAGCAAACCAGTGGCAATACCCAGCAGGAATGACGAGCTCGCGCGGACTTGTTGTCCGTCGGCCTGGGCGAATTCGGACAGCCGGTTGCCGGCGCTGACAAACGGACGCATCAGGCGTTCGGCGAAGCTTGGCAACAACAACGTCAAGCCGAAGATGCCCAGCAACGCAACAGCGAGCCAACGGCCATACTGGTTCGCCTGTGTCACCCAACCGCCGCCTACCGCGGCGAGCGTGGCGACTGCTGCGAAGGTGATCGCCATGCCGGCAAGCAAAGGCAGGCCGCTGCGTACGAACGGTTGATCTGCCCGCGAGAACACGAACGGCAGCACGGGCAAAATGCAGGGGCTCAGGATAGTGAGCGCACCGCCAAGATAAGCCAGGACAATGAGTAACATGAGCGTGAAGGTTAATAGGTATTTGGGTGGTCGAGGTTCAACGCAAAACAGTGCGGGAGCGTGTGTCGCGGGCCAGGCCACCGGCTCAGGCTGCGGCGGATTTGAATGTCATTGCCACGCCGTTCATGCAATAACGCAAGCCGGTTGGTTTGGGGCCGTCATCGAAGACATGACCTAGATGGCTGCCGCAACGCCGGCAATGCACCTCCGTGCGCGATACGCCGAAAGACAAGTCTTCACGTGTACCGACCGCGTGTTCTAGCGGTGCCCAGAAGCTGGGCCAGCCCGTGTGGCTGTCGAACTTCGTGCGTGATGAAAAGACCTCAAGCTGGCATCCGGCGCACGCGAACGTGCCGCTGCGATGTTCGTCGTTCAAAGGGCTGCTGTAAGGACGTTCGGTGCCTTCGTGCCGAAGAACGTTGTATTGAGCGGGAGACAGCAGGCGGCGCCATTGGTCGTCGGGATGAACGACCTCGAACGATTCGTCGGCGTTGCTGCTAGTTCCCGTCGCGCCCAATACGCGACGTTGATTGAACGCGGCAAACGCCGCGGCGGCAAAGACGCTGCCTGCAAAGATAAACCGGCGCCGGGTGTGCATGATGTACTCCTGGACAAAACCAACTCTCTGAGGAAGGCCGTTCTTTGTGTGAATCGGCTTCCGGGTCGCTACAGGGAACCGCGGTTAGGCATCTGATAGGCGAACACTTCAATGACGGCTTTAATCCATCGAAACGGAAAAAACGTGATGAATTTTTGAAGGCATGCGGCCTGTTTCAACCGGGTCTTGAATGTGGCGGGGTTTTATCGACCCCAACATTCACTGTGCGTCTGTTAGCTAGTTCGTCCAAGGGCAACGACTGGTTACACGTAGTCAATCAAATTCGTTTGACCGGTTTATGGATACCCTGCAGGCACGTCGTATTTTTTCGTTACGCTATATTTCCTGAAATATAGCGTAACGCGGCCGGCATGGAATTGACATGCTTGAGAGGCGGGTTTGATCCGGGAGGCGGGTTTGATCCGGGAGGCGGGTTTGATCCGGGAGGCGGGTTTGATCCGGGAGGCGGGTTTGATCCGGGAGGCGGGTTTGATTGGGCGGCGGGTTTCATGGTCGGATCGTGCTTGCCCGAGAGCACTGGTGGCGAAGCGTGTTCATGTCAGGATTCGCGAGAAGGAGGGGTTCAAACATCCTCCGCTCTGGCGAGCACCGTGCTTTTGGGGCACCCATGAATTGGAACCGCACGCTGTGGACACTTAGGGTAGTGCGGTTAAAGCGTTTTCTTTGCTTCGTTTCTTTGTCGCTTTGGACAAAGAAACGACGCGCCGCCACGCGCAGTGGCTAATAGTGGCAAAGAGAACGGTTACTCGGGCAGGCCACTAACGCCGAAAGCAGCAACCCGGCACTGACTCAGACCGCCAACGCTAGAACCTGGCAACCCGGCACTGACTCAGACCGCTAACTCCGCCCTGCCAAAACCGCAAACCCGTCCACCGGCGCGAGCGAAAACCTTACCGGACCATATACCCGCGATCGGTCATGCACTCGCCATACGAGCGCCAATACTGGACCATCGGCGGCTCAGGCGGGGGCAACGCGGGCATCGGAGCATCTGCGGAAGTCGAACTTGCATGCGCGGCGGCCCGAGCGTCCGCAGCCACGCCTGGCGTGGGCGTCGCCGACGCTTCCACCGCCGATGCCGCAACCGGCGCGGACCCGGGCGCAATCGCCGACGGCAACGGCGCCGCCACCGCAACCGGATGCACGGCACCGGGCTTCGTGGTCACCGGCTTTTCAGGTGCCTGCGACACGCGCGCCATCACCACGCCGGTATGTTGATTGGCGTAGCTGAAGCACATCGCGGTATCGATACTGGTTTGCGCGGGGCTCTGGCTGCGCATGGGAAAAGCAAGCGGTTGTTGCGCAAGCGCGCTGGTGCTCAGGAACAGCACGGCAATGCCGGCGGACAGGGGGATTCTCATAGCTCGTGCACTCCGGGAAACAGGAATGGCGACACCCGGATCAAGTCGATTCCGACGCGCCGCCAAACGAGCTTTCACCTTACTGTCCGCACCCCGCACCCATGCGAAAGACTATCGCTGTAATCCGCCAACTTTTCGCGTTATTCGTCGGTTTAGCGCGCTGGACCGCGTTCGCTCGACGATCCTGAGCGATCCGGGGGCCGTGGAAGCCATGACGCGTGCTTCAACGGACCAGCCTTGTGCAACGCACCACAAGGCGTCCGGTTCGCGACCTGCGCAGCTAACGCACCCCTCCTGAATCACGAACCCAAACGCGCTTGCCGATACTCGTGTCTGGCCCACGTGAAGGCACGTGAAGCTACGTGAAGCCGCGAGCTCAACCCGCCCGGATCAAACGCTTTCCAGCGCCAGCGCCAGCGCAATGCCTTGCCCGCCGCCGATACACAGCGTCACCATCGCCTTTTTAAGTCCGTCGCGTTTCATCGCGTGGGCAAGACGCGTGACCAGCACCGCACCGGTTGCGCCGATAGCGTGACCATGGGCGATCGCGCCGCCTTCGGGGTTTACGACGTCATCGGCCAGGCCCAGCTTGCGTGCAACCGCGATAGGAACGGCGGCGAACGCTTCGTTGATCTCGATGCGTTCAAGATCGCTCAGCTTCCAGCCCGCGCGATCCAGCGCCTGCTGCACGGCAGGCACCGGCCCAAGACCGAACATGCCCGGTTCGACCGCGGCAATGCCATACGCGACCAGCCGCACCGATGGCTCGATCCCCTTGCGCTCGGCGAACGCGCGGTCCGTCACGAGCATGGCTGCTGCGCCGCTGTTCAGTCCCGGCGCGTTGCCAGCGGTAATTGTCCCGTCGGGGCGAAATGCGGGCCGCAGTTTGGACAAGGTCGCGAACGTGGTGTCGGGGCGCGGCTGTTCGTCGGTATTGAAGACCACGCTTTGCTTGCCCGCCTTCACCTCCACGCCGACAATCTCCGCCGTGAACCAGCCCTTCGCCTGAGCTGCGGCAAAACGTTGCTGCGAGCGCTCGGCGAAGCGGTCCTGCGCCTCGCGCGTGATGTCCATCTGGGTCACGAGATCTTCTGTGTGCCAGCCGGAGTGCTTGCCGGAGAAGGCATCGTCCAGACCATCGCGCAACATGCTGTCGTGGATTTCCGCGTTGCCCATCCGATACCCGAAACGCCCGTTGTCGAGCAGATACGGCGCACGGTCCATGTTCTCCATGCCGCCCGCCACCGCCAGCTGCGTAAAACCGGCGGCGATCTCGTTCGCCGCCGATACGATTGCCTGCGCTCCGGAGCCGCACACGCGGTTCACGGTCAGCGCGGGTACCGAGACCGGCAAGCCGCCGTCCACAGCCGCCTGGCGCGCCGGATTCATGCGGTTGCCCGCCTGGATGACGTTACCCAGGGTGACCGAATCCACGTCTTGCCCGGCGACCCCGCCACGCCGCAGCGTTTCGCGGACAACGGCCGCGCCAAGGTCCGTCGCGGGCGTGCCTTTCAGCGCGCCGTTGAACGCACCGATCGCGGTCCTGACCGGCTGGCACAGTACGATTTCACGTTGTTGGCTCATGGTTCTGCACTCCAGATTAATCTGAAAAACTTAGTGGGCAGGCGTGAGATAAGCGGGCGATGCCGACGACAACGACGCTTTCACGTTGCGTCCGACTTCATCGAAGAGAATCTCTACCTTGCCCTGCTCGATTCCTTCGAGCACCTGACGCACGACTTCTTCCGGCGATGTTCCCTTTGATTTCCATGTCGATTTATTTTGTGCATATGCACTTTATGAGGTAAAAAAACGCCTGGCGACTGTTTCATTCCATCGATGTCAGTTCGAGCAGCGACTTTCTCAGTTCCGCGGCGCGTTCCCGGCCGAACTTGTCCTCGAATTCCTGCTGTGCCTCGCGCCAGCGCAACGATGCTTCGCCGAGCGTCTTTCTGCCCGTGTCGGACAGCGACAACGCAACAGCGCGGGTGCTCGCGTCCTGCTGAATGGCATTCACAAGGCCGTCGCGCTGCAACGGTTTCAGCGCCCGGACCAGCGTGGTGCGCTCCATCACCATGGCGTCCGCGAGTTCGGCCATGGTCACGCCCGGGCGCCGGTGGATTGCTGCAAGCAACGTGAACTGCGCCGCCGTCACGCCGGCCTGGCTGACGTGGCGCTCATAAAGCTGCGAGACAAACCGCCCCGCCTGACGGATGGCGAAGCAGTTGCAGTCGAGATAGGACAAATCTTCGATAGTCATAAGCGCGATTATATTTGTGCATATGCACTTTGTCAAATCAAGGGAATGGCCGGCCATCGAACCGGCCCTCAGTCAGCCCGGCTACCCTTTGGGAAAGGCGACGACGTCGCCTTCGACCGACAACGCGATACGCTCGCCGACACGCGGATGCGAATGCCCCGCCACGCGAATCTGCACGCCGCGCTCGCCCGTGAGGGAGCGCAGCATGACGCTGGCATCGTGACCATAGAACACGACTTTCTCGACCACCGCCTGAACGCCGTCACCGTTCAAACCCTGTTCCGAAACAATCCGGATCTGCTCCGGCCGGATCATCACGTCGACATCGCTGCCGGCTACCGCACGTGCGATCGGCAAGGTGCCGAACTCGCATATCACCTGCTTCGAATTCCGGGAATCGATTGATCCCGGCACGATCACCGCGTCGCCGACAAAACTCGCCAGCTCACGCGACACCGGCCGCCGATACACCGCCTCCGGCGAATCCGTCTGCACGAGACGGCCGCGCCATAACACCGCGACCTCGTGCCCGAGCGACAGGGCCTCCGCCTGATCGTGCGTGACCAGCACCGCGGTAGCGCCCGTGGCCGCGAGCGCGTTTGCCACCGCTTCACGGGTTTCGATCCGCAATGCGGCATCGAGGGAAGAAAACGGTTCGTCGAGCATCACGAGCGAGGGCGACGGCGCGAGCGCCCGGGCCAACGCAACGCGCTGCTGCTGTCCCCCGGACAATGCCTGCGGCGGCCGGTCGCCATAGGCCGCCGGCAGACCGACGAGCGCCAGCAATTCGTCCACCCGATACCGCGCCCGCCGCTGCTGCCGCGGCAAGCCGAAGACAATGTTGTCGGCCACCGAAAGATGCGGGAACAGCGCGCCTTCCTGCGGCACGTACCCTATCCGGCGCGCTTCGGACGGCACATGAATGCCCGGCCCGGCCACCCGCACGCCGTCGATCTCGACCGTGCCGCCGTCCGCCCGCTCGAAGCCGCACAGCACGCGCAACAGCGTGGTCTTGCCGCTGCCGGACGGTCCGAGCAGAGCAAGCAGGGTGCCGCGCTCCACCGATAGATCGACACCATGAAGCACGGGTTGACCATCGAAGGACTTGGTCAGGCTGGTAACGCGAAGTTCGCTCATATCGATTTACTTGTCAGGCGGCGAACCGGCCTGTAGTCCTGCTTGTAGTCCTGCTTTTAAATCAGCCGCACGCCCCGCCATCGCCGATCGCCCGAGCAACGTGAACAGCGCGATCGATGCAGCCAGCGAAATGCCCACGAGCAATGCCGCGTACGGCGCAGCGGCGGCAAACGCGAGCGTGGACGTATCGATCCACACTTGAGTAGCGAGCGTACGTGTGCCGCTGGGAGACAGCAATAACGTGGAATTGAGTTCGGTAACGACCGAGATGAAGACCATCGTGGCGCCGGCGCCCAGGCCCGGGCCCGCGAGCGGCAAGAGCACGCGCCGCACGGTTTCCCGCCAGCTCAGGCCGAGCGACCGGGCGGTCTCTTCCAGACGCGGCTGCGCCTGCGTGAACGCCGCGCGCACGCTGACCAGCGCAAGCGGCAAGAACAGGATGGCGTAGGCCACGACCAGCAGCTCGGCGCTTTGATACAGCGGCCTCAACGCGTGCACGGCCAGCGACACGATCGCCAGCGCGACCACGAGGCTCGGCAACCCTTGGGCGAGGAACACGATACGTTCGAATGTAGTCGCAATCCTGCTGGGAAAACGGACCAGCAGGAACGCGAGCGGCACGCACGCGAGCGTGGTGACGACCGCGGCGGCGCAGCCATAACCTATCGATGACAACGTCGATTCGACCAGCAGTTCCGGTGACACTTCCGCTGGCGTGATGGCGGCGGCCCCGCTTTGCGTCAGCCAGAAACCGATCATGCCGACAGGCACGCCCAGCGTCACGATCGCCAGCACGACAAACGCGGCGACCACCGCCCATCGCCACGCACCGAGTTCATAACGCAATGCCGCACGCCTCACGCCGCGATCGACGCGTTCATAACGCGCCCCGCCGCGCACGCGCATTTCCAGTGCAAGGCAGAAGAGGCACATCGCGATGAGAATGCACGCAAACACCGACGCGCCGCTGCTGTCGAAGCTCGTCCTGTATTCGGCGTAGATCTGGGTGGTGAAGGTCCGAAAGCGCAGTAGCGTGAACGCACCGAATTCCGACAGCACGCCCAGCGCCACCAGCAGCATTCCACCGAACAGCGCGGGCCGCAATTGCGGCAACACCACGCGTACGAACACGCCAATACGCCCGCAACCGAGCGAGCGGGCGCTTTCTTCGAGCGCCGGGTCCATGCCGCGCAAGGCGGCGGCAACCGGCAGATAGACAAGGGGAAAATACGCGGTGGAAATCACCAGCAACGCGCCCGCGAAGTCCTGCAAATCCAGGCTCAGCGATACCCATGCATAACTCGTGATGAACGCGGGCATGGCAAGCGGCGCGACCGTGAGAGCCGCCCACATTCGCCGCCCGGGTAAATGCGTTCGTTCGATAAACCATGCTGCCGCCGTCCCCACCACGCCTGCCACGAGCGTAGCGCTCACGGTGATGGACAGCGTATTGATGAGCAGTTCGCCCACCAGCGGCCTGAAAATCAGCTCGATGGCGTCATCCCAGCCGAAGGTCACCGCGCGATACACCGTAAAGGCGAGCGGCATCAGCACCAGCAGCGCGCACAATCCCGCCGCCACGAGCAAACCCCGCGGCGCGCGTTTGCGGCTGCGGGGTTCAGGCAGCGCGGATACGCCAACCGCCTTCACGACATCACTCATACGCTCCTGCGCTTACAGTAGTCCGGCCTGACGCATCAGCTTGGCGGCCTTGCTGTCATCGCCGAGTTGTTCGACCGTCAACGACGGCGGGCTCAACTGGTCGAAAGGCTTGAGCAGCGGATCGGGAGAAACGCCTGCATGCAGCGGATATTCAAACGCGATTCGGCCTTTGGCCATCAGGTCCTGCGCACGTTCGCTGACCAGATACGCGAGGAATTGCTGCGCCGCCTGCTGGTTCTTGCTCGACTTCAATACTGCCGCGCCCGATACGTTCACGAGTGCGCCCACGTCGCCGTTACCGAAGTGATAGATCGCACTGCGGGTCGCACTGTCGCCCAGTTGCACGTGCAGGCGCGCCCAATAGTAATTGTTCACCACGCCCGTCGCCACGCCGCCGCGATTCACTGCGGCCACCACACCTTCGTCGTCATCGAAGATCTGCGAGTTTTTCTTCAGGCCCTTGAGCCATGCCAGCGCGTCCGCTTCGCCCTTCATCGCGATTACCGCGCTCACCACCGGCAGGAAATCGCCGTCGCTGGGTGCAATGCCGACCTTGCCTTTCCACTCCGGCTTGGCGAGATCCATCAGCGACGCCGGCAGTTGGGCCGCATCGATCTTCTTCGTGTTGTAGACCAGCACGTTCTCACGCGCGAGCACGCCAACCCAGTCACCCTGCGGCGAGTTGTAACGCGAAGGGATGGTCGAGAGCGTGGACGCATCGGTTTTAGCGAGCAGGCCCTTCTCGTCCAGCAACATCAGTTCCGGCGAGTTCTCGGTGAAGTAGACATCGGCGGGAGAAGCCGATCCTTCGGCCACCAGTTGCGCCGCCATGGCCGGGCCTTCACCGTTACGGACCTTCACCGAAATGCCGGTCTGCTTCTCGAAGTCCTTCGCCAACGCAGCCACGACCTGCTCGTGTTGCGCGTTATACAAGGTCAGCGTCGCCGCTTCCGAGTTCAGTGGCAACGCCGCTGCGGCAGCCAGCACCGCGATGCCGCAAAGCGTGCGCAGCACGGGCAGGGAGCGTGTGGTGTTCATTGCTGTCATTCCTTTTGTTTGGTGCGCCGGCTTGTCGCCGGCGTGTGCTTTAGCTTGGGCTTTTCTTCACATCACGCGTCGAACAGCCCCGCGCCGATAAACGAACCCGGCCGCACGCCCGGCGGGCATGCGAACACCGCGCTGCCTACATGCGTGGTGAACTGGTTCATCATGTCGAACTTCGCCAGCCGGTCATTGATCGGAATGAAACCGGTGCGCGGATCGCTTTGATGCGCGACGAAGATCAACCCCGCGTCATACTCGGTTTCCTGGCGCCATGGCGGCCAGCGCTCGATATAAAAATCGGTACCGTCGTTGTAGGAATACGAACGGCGCAAGATCTGCGCACCGTTGTTCGTTGCCTGGTTCGACAAACGCACGTGCGAGTTTTCCGGGATCACCTGGTTGCCGTCCTTGTCAGCGGCATCGAGATCCAGCGCATCGAATTCATTCTTCTTGCCGATCGGCGCGCCGCTGTATTTCTCGCGGCCCATCACCTGTTCCTGGAACCCTCGTTCCATGGTGTCCCAGTGTTCCAGCGTGATGCGGATACGGCGCACGACCGTGTATGTGCCGCCGTCCATCCAGGGTGCATCGGACGATTTGGCCCACACGAACTGGTTCATCAGCGCGGGTTGCGCGGTCGACGGATTGTTCGTGCCGTCCTTGAAGCCCATCAGGTTGCGCGGTGTCTGTCCACGCGGACCGGAGAGGAACCCTGCCTGACCCCAACGCATGGCCACGATGCCATAGCCCATGCGCGCAAGTTGGCGCACGGCATGGAACGCGACCTGGGCGTCGTTGGCACAGGCCTGGATCAGGATGTCGCCACCGGTTTTTTGCGGCAGCAACTGGTCGCCGTTGAAACGCGGCAAGTCGACCAGCGCGGCGGGCCGGCGCTTCTCCAGACCGTAGCGGTCCTTGCCTTCATGCGTGAAGAGCCCCGGACCGAAACCGAACGTGATCGTCAGGCCCGCTGCACCCAGGCCGAGGACATCGCCGGAATCCGGTGCGGCTTTGTCGTCGGTGGGCAAGGGCTTGGCCGTGTCGCCACGGGACATGCGCGCCGCCGCGTCCGTCCATGTTTTGAGGAGACCGATCACGTCTTCACGTTTATCGGTGGTGAGATCGAGCGACGCCACATACGTGTGGCTCTGCTGCGGCGTGACGATACCCCCCTGGTGCTCGCCGAAGAACGGCTCGACCACGAGCATGGGGTCGACGGGTTGCTTCGACTGCTTGAGGCTTGTCACCGTCGCGGCGTGCGCGACTGAACTCGCGCCTAATGCCGCACCCGCGGCAACACCCGCTTTAAGAAAGCGGCGGCGCGGTGGATCCTGATCGTTTTCCATGATGTCGTCTGCTATGCCAGTTACTTCACTTTGCCAAGGACTACCTGCTTCGCTTTACTTCGCCAGGACCAGCGTATTGACATCGTCCTGTACGTAGTAAAAACCATCGCCTTCAGGCGTCATCGCGATGCCGAACAGATCACCATTACCCGGCGGCGATTGCGCTTTGTCGGTATCGATCCAGCGTGCATACAGTTGCTTGCCTGTCGCCGGATCGATTTCCACGACCTGGCCGTTCAATGCATTCGTGACCAGCAAGTGACCGTTGGGCGCCGTCACCATGGCGAGCGGGCGATGCAGGAAACCATCGGCGGTCAACTCGCGGCCGACACCCGCGCTGGTATCGCGCGTCATGGGTTCATCGATCTCGGTCACGCGGTTGCCGATGGCATCGGATGCGTACAGCAGCTTCTGGTCCGTCGACAACGCCAGGCCCGTGGGTCCGATCAGGAACACACCCTTGTCGGCTTGCGCGCCAAAACCGCTGGCAATCACCGTTTCCTGCTTGACCACCGGTGCCTTGCCTTGGGGGATATCGAGGTCAAGACGCAGGATGGTGGACTGCTTGAAGACCGGCGGATTGCCGGCCGCGCCGCCCACGCCGAAGCCCGCATTGCTGACGAATAGCGTGGCGTGATCGCCGTTATCGACGACCGCCATGTTGCCCCACGGGTCGTTGATGTTAGGACTCACGATGGTGGACGCCACCTTGCCCTGGTTGTCGAGCACGATCAGGCAACCCGCGCCCTTGGTGCCGGTCGTGCCGTCGTTGCTTGGCGTGCTGCCGACGATCACCCAGCCCGACTTCAGCATGGTCATCGCGGTGGAGAGGCCGATACCGCCCGGACAGTCCTTCAGGTCGCGCGGCACGGTGGCGAACACCGTCATCTCCTTGGTATCGGGATGATAGTTGATGATCGTGCTGCCGGTACCCTGCAGGTTCGCGGAGTTATTGAAGTTGCCGACCAGCACGTCGCCCTGCTTGACCGTGCCTGACGATACCGGTGCGACCACGATCGCATACGGGTTCTGGTCGCCGTTGGACGGCACGGTGTTGATCAGCGTGGTGTGCTTGTGCAGCGTTTCGAGAAAGCCGATGGGCGCAGCGTGCGCCACGCTGCTGACCAGACCGCTAACCAGCAACGCGGCTGATGCAATGCCCGACAGCGCTCTGGATTTGATAAGTTGTTTCATACAAAAACCTCGGGTGCGTGCGTTCAAGATCACGCCGATCAGAAAGTGATGGTAGTGCGCACGCCGACGACGAACGTGTTGCGCAGCGGCTGCGTGGGATCGCTCGGATTCTGGCCGGCGCCCGCGTTGAAGGTGTACTGCAGGTCGCCCTGCATGACCCACCACGGGTTGACCTGGTACTGATAGGTCGCCTCGAGCGCGGTTTCCTGCGTGCGGATGCCGTACGGGCTGCCGAGTTGCGCAGCAGTCGCGAGATCGAGATCGTGCGTGGCATTGCCGATCTTGATATAGGCGACACCGAGGCCAACGCTGTCGTTGTCGCGGCCGGCGAACGGGGCTTTCATCACAATGCCCGCATTGGCGCTGAAGCTCACCAGGTTACGGTCCCCCGGCGCACCCATCACGCGTGCAAATACGCCAATGCTGCGCGGTTCGTCGGGGTTCGGACGCCAGATCATCTGGTCTGCAACGGCGTAGAAGCTGTAGTTGCCGTTATGGGTTTGCGGCGTACCGGTGCTCAGCGGATTCGCGAGCGACAGGCCGGTGTTGTCGGTGCTCAGGTCGGCGAAACGTTCGTTGTTGTACCAGAAGCCGATCTTGTACGTACCGGGCAAGCCGGTTTGCGGCACGCCGACCATATCGCCGTCCGCCGGCTGGTTGATCGAGTACTGCAACTCGCCTATATACAGCGCGCCGTTATGCAGGTTGAAATTCGTGCCGCTGAGATTGTTCAGGTTGTTGCCGAGCGGATTGCCGTCGAACACACCCACGAGCCCCGTCAATGAACCCGTGATCTGGCCGCGCACGCGCACGCCGAGTGCGGACAGCGGATAAGCCGGGCCGCCCGAGGGCATGTCGTAGGACGGCAGGCCGGGCCAGCCGAACATGGTGTTCACGAACGTGGCCGCGTAGCTGCTGACCATGAATTCCTGGTCAATACTTTGCTGGCCGACCTTCACGTCCACGCGTTTGTTCAGGAACGACTGCTGATACCAGAGCTCCCACAGGCGCGTGGTGTCCTGCGCTTCGATCCCGCTCGCGGTGTTCAGCGTTCCGAGGTTGTACTCGCTCAGGTTACGACCGTGAATCTGCAGCGCGCTCACGTTGAACGTGCCGCCTGGCAGGCCGAAGGCCTTTTGCGTGTCGAGGCCGAGGGTGACGGTGGTCAGGCCGTCGTAGGTGCCGCCGGTTTTCAGGCCGCCGCGCGTGTTGTCGAGATATTCCGATACTTCCGTTGCCTGCAGCGTCACGCCGTACTGGCCAAGGAATGAGCGGATGCCGCCCATGTCGCCGAACAGGGTCGAACGGCCCCATACGCCGGTCCATTGACCCGCCGGTTGAGCCTGGATGTTCAGGTCGGCTTCGGGTGCGTCGGAGGGAGCGGCGTCCGGGTTGGCCGGCTCGCCCGCGGCATATGCCGCCGAGAATGTCGCCGATGACACCAGCGCGAACAACGCCAGGCTGGTACCGAGCACCGCCCGGCGGAAAGGCGCACCACGGCGCTTGATGGCAGCGCGCAGGGTCGCGTCGGGGCGTGAATCGTGTCGCGATTCAGCGCGCGATTCGCGCGGAGCGAGCTGGACGGGTTGCATCGAAATCCTCTGTCTTGTTGCGACGGCTCTAACGCGTCGTGTTGATTGTTCTAAGGACGTTGCGACAACGCACGCAAAAACCCCGCAAATCAGCGTTGAAACGTCCTCCGGGCCACCATCCAGAAGGCACCGGCGAAGCGAATCCTACCCACGCCATGTGTGAACGTCAATATAAATGAGAACGATTCTCATTATAATTACATCGAGGTGAAAATCCCCTTACAGAAGCCGTTTCTTACGTCTTGTTAACCTCCTTATTTGAAATTATTAAGTAATGTTTTTGATATTTTCAGATGGCTGGATGATCCCGGGCATTGGCCGTGTACCCCGGTTCAGCCTGTGCCGCAATCTTCAGGGTCAAACCGGGTAGGTAATCGCCCGCATCAGGGTATTGACTGAGCGCATCAAGACCGGTGGCAGTGCGGCTTAAACGAGCTTCGGCAATCGGCTTAAACCCGCTATGCCGAAATCCGCATTGCCAATGCGACGAACTGCCAAGACGCCACTAATTTGGCTTCCTAAATTGCATCTGCCTGCTGGTCGCCAGCGAGTTCGTTGAACAAGCTCAACCGTCTTTTTCGTCCACACGATAATGACGGCGCGCACGAGCAAACCCCGTCTTGCTTGCAAGCGTGCCCTCAGTGCAGTCGTGTATCGGGAAAACGGAGTTGAAAACCTGTAGATAAAACCAAGAAGCGAAAGCGGAAGCTGATTGCCCTGCTCGCCGGACCTGTCCAACCCCGAAGGAGAATCAACAATGCATCTTCGAACAAGCATCAAACCGCTTGCCTGGATCCTTGCGTGTGCTGCCGCCACTCTGGGCGGTTTGCCGCTGTCCGCCGCTGCCGACACGTTCGACGTCAAGGTCGGCTTTGCCGCCCCGCTGACGGGCGCGAACGCCGGTTACGGGAAGGACCTGCAGAACGGCGTGCAATTGGCGCTGGATGAAGCGAACGCGAAGAAGATCCAGATTGGCGGCAAGACGGCCAACTTTGTCATCCAGGCGGAAGACGATCAGGCCGACCCGCGGATCGGGGTGCAGGCGGCGCAGAAACTGGTCGATGGTGGCGTGGCCGTAGTGGTGGGCCACTTCAATTCGGGCACGACGATTCCGGCGTCGCAGGTCTACCAGACCGCCGGCATTCCGGTGATCGATCCTGCCGCGACCAATCCGACCATCACGCAGCGAGGCTTCGACAACGTCTTCACCGTCATTTCAAGCGATGCCCAGAACGCAGGTACTGCCGGTACCTACGCCGTAACGGTGACGAAGGCGAAGAAGATCTCGATCATCGACGACCGGACGGCCTTCGGCCAGGGTGAAGCCGATGAGTTCGAGAAAGCGGTGAAGGCGGCGGGCGGCACCATCGTCGCGCGTCAGTACAGTGATAACCAGACCGTCGATTTCAGTGCCCAGCTTACGGCGCTGAAGGGCGTGGGCACCGACCTGATCTTCTTTGGCGGCCTCGACCGGCAAGCCGCGGCGGTGGCAAAACGGATGAGACAGCTTGGTCTTACTGCGCAGTTCGTGGGCGGCGGCGGCGTGATGGACGCGGATTTCCTGAAGCTTGCCGGCGATGCGGCCGATGGCGCGATGGCATGGGAATACGGCAGTCCGCTGGAGAAGTTGCCGCAGGGCAAGGCGTTCGCCGAGAAATTCCAGAAGCATTTCGGTGTGGCGATTCTCTCGTATTCGCCGTTCGGTTATGACGCTGCGTGGGCCGCGATCAATGCCATGCAAAAGGCGAATTCCATCGATCCGAACGTGTACCGTCCGGTGCTGAAGACTATTTCGTTCCCGGGCATTACCGGTACGATTGCCTTCGACAACAACGGCGCGTTGAAAAATGCATCATCGACGATGTATCAGGTCAAGGGCGGAGCCTGGGTGCCCATCGTGACGAAGAACGGGACGTAGGATTTAACGGACGTGGGGGGGCGGGGTGTCCGGTCCTGGTCCTGGACCTGCTCCCCCCCGTGCGACACAAAACTCACCGGCTCATGTACGCCAGAAGATTCGCCCTCGTCACCGCAGCCTCTCCCTCAAGCCATTCGGCAAACTCCCGCAGGACCGTCGACGGGGCCGGCCGCTCCGGATAGATCAGGTAATACGACGCCCCGCTGGGCACACAAAGCGAAAACGGCGTAATGATCCGCTGCGCCCGCAAGTCCTCCTCGATCAGCGACACATCTCCGATCGTCACGCCCAATCCCTGCATGGCGGACGAAATGGCGAGATCGAGCGTATCGAAGTGCTGCGCTTTCGCCGACGGCAACCCTTTATATCCATAAGCGTCCAGCCACCTCAGCCAGTCCCGCCTGTCGCGTGTCGGATGCAACAGGGTCTGATCGGCAAGATCGTCCGGCGTCGCCGCGCCAACCCGCCGCGCCTTCCATAGACCGGGCGCACACACCGGCGTCAGCACCTCGTCGAACAGATGGTGCGAACTCACGCCCTTTAACGTCGGCTGGCCGAACACGATGGCGGCATCGAACTGCTCGGCGTTGAACTCCACCCCATGCGACACCGCCGCCGTCACCTCGATGACCAGCTCCGGCCGCTCATTCTGCAAACGGATCACACGCGGCAAAATCCAGCGCATTGCGCAAGTGGGGCATTTCACCCGCAACGTGCCTGACTGCGCCCCGCTACGCTCCAGCGCCTCCGCAATCTGCGCCAGCGCCTGCTGGACAGGCGCGAGCAGCATCGCGCCATTGGGCGTGAGCGCAAGACCGCGCGCCTGGCGCACGAACAGCGCGTACCCCAGATGCGCCTCCAGCCCGGAAATCTGCCGGCTGACGGCGCCTTGCGTGATGTTGAGAATGTCCGCGGCACGGGTGAAGTTCAGCCGCTGCGCCACGACCGCAAAGGTTTTGAGTACATCCAAAGACGGCAGCGGTTTCATTGTCGGGTCTCGTAAGCCATGATCTGGATTCATGGCTAGTATGACAAACTTTCGATTGTCCGCGCTTTATTGCTGCAGTCGAATGACAATCGATACTTGATTTCACTCCTCCGGAGACGACCGTCGTGAAAAGTGCCTGGACCCCCGCGTCGAAGCTGCCCAATGTTGGCACGACCATTTTTACCGTGATCGGCCAGCTCGCCGAGGAACATCAGGCGCTGAATCTCTCGCAAGGCGCCCCGAATTTCGCCTGCGATCCGAAGCTGGTGGACAACGCGGCGCAAGCCATGCGCGCCGGGCATAACCAGTACGCCCCCATGTCCGGCGTGCCGGCGCTGCGCGAAGCCCTCGCGCTCAAAACGCATCAGCTCTATGGCGCCGCCTACGACCCGGGCAGCGAAATCACCGTGGTGGCAAGCGCCAGCGAAGGCTTGTACGCGTCGATCAGCGCGCTCGTGCATCCCGGCGACGAAGTGATCTACTTCGAACCGTCATTCGACAGCTACGGGCCCATCGTGCAATTGCAGGGTGCAACGCCGGTTGCGATCAAGCTCTCGCCGGTGGACTTTCATATCGACTGGGATGAGGTGGCTGCGGCCATCACGCCGCGCACGCGCATGATCATCATCAACTCTCCGCACAATCCGTCCGGCAGTGCGTTCACCCTTGAAGACATCAATCGCCTCACGGCACTGACGCGCGATTCGAAGATCATCGTGTTGTCGGACGAAGTGTATGAACACGTTGTGTTCGACGGCGCCATTCACCACAGCATGGCGCGTTATCCGGCGCTGGCCGAGCGCAGCGTGATCGTGTCGTCGTTCGGCAAGTCGTATCACGTGACGGGATGGCGTGTGGGTTTCACGCTCGCGCCCGCCGAGCTGACCAACGAGATCCGCAAGGTCCACCAGTTCATGACCTTCGCCGCCGATACCCCCATGCAGATCGCATTCGCGCAAGCGCTCGGCGACGCATCGAGCTATCTCGGGCTCGGCGAGTTCTATCAGAAGAAACGCGATCTGCTCGCCGAAGCGCTGGCCGGTTCACGCTTCGAACTCTTGCCGAGTGCAGGCAGCTTCTTCATGCTCGCGCGCTTCGGCGCGTTCTCCGATGAATCGGACAGCGACTTCGTGCTGCGCCTGATTCGCGAAACCCGCGTCGCGACAATTCCGTTGTCGGCGTTCTATACCGACGGCACGGATAACCGCATCATCCGCCTCAGCTTCGCCAAGGACGACGACACACTGCGGGAAGGCGCGCGCCGCCTGTGTGCAGTTTGATGCCGGTTTCAAGTCCATTCAATTTCTACCAATAGAGAGACGCTCATGAAGAAAACTGCTCACGCATTGACGGCTTCACTGCTGCTGGCGGCCTCGCTATGCACGACCGCGGCGCACGCAGCCGAGTCCGACACCCTGCGCTACGGCGTGGAAGCGCAATATCCGCCATTCGAATCGAAGGCGGCGTCCGGTGAACTGCAAGGGCTGGATATCGATGTCGGCAACGCGGTCTGTGCCACGGCGAAGATGAAATGCGTGTGGGTCGAGACCTCGTTCGACGGATTGATCCCCGCCCTGCAAGGCCGCAAATTCGACGCAATCAATTCCGCGATGAATGCAACCGATCAGCGCCGCCAGGCTATCGACTTCACGACGGTCGTGTACCGTGTGCCCACGCAACTGATTGCGAAAACGGGCAGCGGTCTCGAGTCGACACCGGCGTCGCTGAAGGGCAAGAACATCGGCGTGCTGCAGGGTTCGATCCAGGAAAGTTTCGCCAAGGCGCATTGGGCGAACGCGGGCGTGAATGTCGTGCCGTACCAGGATCAGAACCAGGCTTATACGGATCTGAAGGCCGGCCGTCTCGACGGTACGCTCGTACTCTCGGCAGCCGGACAAACGGGCTTCTTGTCGAAACCGGACGGCGCGGGATACAGCTTTGCCGGCGGCCCCGTCAGCGACGACAAGATCCTGGGCAGCGGCATTGCGTTCGGCATTCGCAAGGGCGACGACGCGTTGAAACAGCGCCTGAACGCAGCAATCGCGAAGCTCAAGGCCGACGGAACGATTGCGAAGTTCGCGAAGAAGTATCTGGGTGACATCGACGTGTCAGCTAAATAAGCATGGTTTGAAACGGGATATCCGGCTTGATGGAAGAGCCGGCTGAGGGTTGATAGCTGGATGAAAGCCGCGGTGTGATCTGCGCGGTTTTTTGAACGCTGGCACACTGCGGCCTTCATAGTTGGCACAATCGGCCGCCACGTTGCATCGGGTGGCCGCTTTACCCGGATATCCCATGAGTACTGCGCCCGCCGCGCCGCCTGCGCCCTCCCCGCCGCCGCCATTGAAAGGCGGGCAACTGGTTCTCGCGACCATTGCCGTGGCGCTTGCCACGTTCATGAACGTGCTCGATTCATCGATCGCGAACGTCGCCATCCCGACCATTTCCGGCAATCTCGGTGTGTCTGTCGATGAAGGCACCTGGGTCGTGACCGTATTCGCCGCGGCCAATGCCGTATCGATTCCGCTGACCGGCTGGCTGACCCAGCGGATTGGACAGATCAAGCTGTTTGTCGGCGCGATCCTGTTGTTCGTGATCTCCTCGTGGCTTTGCGGGCTTGCGCCGACCTTGCCGGTATTGCTCGCCGCGCGGGTGTTGCAAGGCGCCGTTGCCGGACCGCTGATTCCGTTGTCACAGGCTATCTTGCTGGGTTCGTATCCAAAGGAGAAAGCGTCCATGGCGCTGTCCCTATGGGCGATGACCGCTGTTGTCGGACCAATTGCCGGGCCCGCATTAGGCGGCTGGATTACCGACAGCTATAGCTGGTCGTGGATCTTCTATATCAACATTCCTGTCGGGTTATTCGCCGGCAGCGTCACGTGGTTTATCTATCGCAAACGGGAATCGGCCACGCGTAAAGCGCCTATCGATACGGTCGGACTGATGTTGCTGATTGCCTGGGTGGCGTCGCTGCAGATCATGCTCGACAAGGGCCGCGATCTCGACTGGTTTTCGTCGCCGGTGATCGTATGGCTCGGGATCATTGCGTTGATTGCCTTTGCGCTTTTTGTGGTCTGGGAATTGACCGATGCCAATCCCGTCGTCGATCTCCGGCTGTTTGCCGGGCGGAATTTCTTTGGTGGCACGGTCGCCATTTCGGTGGCTTACGGGGTGTTCTTCGGCAACCTTGTTTTGTTGCCGCAATGGCTGCAGGAGTATCTGAACTACCGTTCCGTCGATGCGGGGCTGGTCACTGCGCCGTTGGGGATCTTTGCGGTGATTCTCGCGCCGGTCATGGGGCGGGTTTTACCCAGGACCGACGCGCGTGTTGTCGCGACCATGGCGTTTATCGGCTTCGCCATTGTGTTTTACATGCGCTCGAAGTATGTGATCGAGGTCGATACCTGGCATCTGGTGCTGCCGACGCTTTTGCAGGGCATTCCGATGGCGCTGTTTTTTGTGCCGCTGACGTCGATCATCTTGTCGGGGTTGGCGCCGTCGAAGATTCCGGCTGCCGCGGGGTTATCGAATTTCGCGCGGGTGTTTTGCGGGGCCGTGGGGACGTCACTGGCCGGCAATGAGTGGACAAACCGGATTGCCTTGCATCATGAGCGGCTGACCGAGCAGGCTAACGCCAATAACCCGGTGTTTTTGCAGTCGCTGCAGGCGTCGCAGGGGACGCTGAATGTCAATGAAGCTCAGGCGCGCGGGTTGTTCGATTTCACCGTGAATACGCAAGCCGCAATGATGGGGCTGAATGACATCTTTTTTGCTTCCGCCATTATTTTCATTCTGATTATTCCGCTTATCTGGATTACGAAGCGCGCGAAAGGTGGAGGCGGCGGAGCGGCGGCGGGTGCGCATTGAGTTTGGTTTAGGGGGCTCGCTTGGCGCTCGGGGTAAGGGGGCCGTTCGGGGTTTGGGGCCCCGGGCCGTCCCCGTCAGGTAATCCGTCCATTTCGGCGCATCGGGGGTGGCTGCGAGCATGGCGCCCCCTCTTCCCTCTCCGTCAGTCGCCGATCGCGATGATCTGGTTCAACTGCTCGCACGCCGCTGCGAACACCTCTTCGGGCGCATGCTTGCACGGATGGGCCTTCGCTCCCCGCGCTCGCCAATCAAAAGACCTGGGCTGGTGTCCAAGCACGTAACTCGTAACGTTTTTCGGTCCTTTGAACTTTATTGCAAACGGATTTGTATCGTTGAACGCGGCTGTCGTCATTGGAAGTCCGATAACGATCCCGGTCCGCTCGTTGAATGGCCTCGGTGACAGGACCAGCACAGGGTGCAAATCCTTCATCTCCCGACCGACCTGAGGGTTGCAGTCAATCCAGATGATGTCACGTCGATCCGGCGCCCACGAAGCGACTGCCATTAAAACTCCTCCACACCAATGCGGCCCGTCGCCATCGCTTCACCGCCGTGCTTTGCAGGATCGAACTTCGCCAGTTTCTCCGCGAGCGTGAGCTTGCGAGGACCCACCGGCTTCACCGTCACACCAATCTCGTCAGTCGTCACTTCGACCTCCTGGCCGACCTCGAAATGTGCAGCGCGTGCTACAGCGGCGGGAATGCGGACAGCCAGGCTGTTTCCCCACTGCTGGATCGTGAGCGTCGCTGTTTTTGCCATGATGCACCCTCCCGTTGACGTTGATACGAGTATATACGTCTCGAAGGGAGGTTTCGACATGTCTATACAGCGTAGGCATGCCCGTGGTCAGTGATGCGCGCGGAGGTACTACCCCCTACGCCTTCCGAAACGTAATGTGCGAAACCCTTCGCACCATCAGCACGGCTGACAACGCCGCCACCGCGGTCAGCGCGACGCCAATATGGATCGACTGCACGAGCACCTCGCGGGCGCTCTCGATCATCGCCGGTCCATCCAGCCCGGCCGGCACCAGATCCGCCAGCAGTTTCGCCCGCAACGCGGAATCGATCAGGATTCGCGGATCATTAAACCTTGGCAGCCATGCGGTACTCGCCGGTTCGCCGAGCACTCGCAGCGTGCGCGTAATAACGTCCCGATAATGATGCTGCACGATCACCGAGACCACGCTGGTCCCAAGCATCCCGCCCACCATGCGCGTGGATTGCAGCAATGCCGTAGTAATGCCGAAGCGCTCACGTCCGGCAATTTCCTGCCCGAATACATTCAGGTTATTCAGCACGAACCCCAGGCCAACACCAATGCCCGCCATAGGAATCTCGATCCAGATATGCGGCGTGGAAGCATCGGCAAACGCCAGCCCAATACACGCGAATAACAGCAACGTAAATCCTATCGACAAGATGAACGTGGGCTTGCGTAAATGAATCACAATGCGCGTGTTGATAAAACTGCCAATGGCAATAAACGCCGCGATCGGAGTGGCGAGTAATCCAGCCTCCTGCGGCGATAAACCAAAACCACCCTGCAACAAAAGCGGTGCGAAAAAGATCAGCGAAAACATCACGAAACCAGACAGCATCGACAACGTGAACAACGTCACGAGCTGCGGGTCCTTGAAGAGATCGAGCGGAATGATCGGATGCGTCGCGCGACGCTCGCAGATCAGCAACGCGACCGCGCCACCGGCCACGCAAGCAGCCAGCACCACGTTCCCCGCGGTCAGCCCGCTCTTCGGCACGGCTTCGATGAAGGCCTGCAGGCCACCCAGCACCAGCGCAACCAGCACCGCACCCAGCCAGTCGATCTTCACCGCGCCCTCGCGTGGCCTGTGAAAATTCGGCAAATGCGCCCAGATGAAATAAAACGCGGCAATCCCCACCGGCAGGTTGATCAGGAAGGTCGACCGCCAGCCCCAATGCTCGCTCATCCAGCCGCCGAGCGATGGCCCTGCAGCGGTCCCGATGCCGTATGACGCCGCCATCACCACTTGCCAGCGCACCCGCAAACGCGGATCGGGGAAGAGGTCGGGAATCGACGCGAACGCCGTGCCGACCATCATCCCGCCGCCCACGCCCTGCAACCCGCGCGCAATGACCAGGAACAGCATGTCGTTGGCCACGCCGCACAGCACGGACGCCGCCGTGAACGTGATCACCGCGGCAATCACGAAGCGCTTGCGGCCGAAATAATCGCCAAGCCTGCCGAATACGGGCACAGTCACCACCGACGCCAGCAAATACGCGCTCGCGATCCACGCGTAATACTCGAAACCATGCAATTCCGCGACGATCGACGGCAGCGCCGTACTGACCACGGTCTGGTCGAGCGCGACCAGCATGTTGACCAGGCCGATGCCGAGCATCGCGAGCAGAGCGTTACGGAAAGGCAGCGGAGAGGCGGAGTCTGGATGGGGCGTGGAGGTGAATTGGGAAGCGGATTCAGGAGCGGGCTGGGACACGGGCTGGAAGCTAGGAGAGTGAAAATAGAGGGAGTCGATACAAACATCACGCCCCGGATTGTATGACGTCATTATTTCATCCGGTCGATCAGGATCGGTGCTGGCATCGATAAAAAGGGAACATTAATCGGATTATTACTGTCGTACATTTGTAAGCCAGGTAAGCGGACACTGATCGGACGCGACCGTTTTCGTTGATTAAAAACCGTCGTTTGCGTTTGTCGTTTGCGTTTTTAACCGCTGAAGGAGAACCGTATGTTCAAACGAATCGTCGTGGCTATTGACGGCAGCCGCACCTCGCGTCACGCATTCGAATCCGCGCTCGAACTCGCCGTTACGCACGGCGCGGTGCTGCAGCCGTATTACGTGGTCGAAAACGCACCGGTCTATTACGACGTGCCGGGCTACGATCCATCCGTCTTGCGCGATGAACTCGCCGACCAGGGCGCCACGCTTGCCGACGAAGCGAACGCCGCGATGAAACAGCGCGGCGTGCAAGGCGCAGCGGTGATCGCCGAAGGTTCGTCGGTGGCTGACGTCGCGGAGCTGGTGCTCGCGGCGGCCACCGCGTTCAACGCGGACCTGCTCGTGATGGGCACGCACGGCCGCAGGGGTTTCCAGCGGCTGATCCTTGGCAGTGTCGCGGAAAGGTGCCTGCGGCAAGCGACGCTGCCGGTGCTCCTGATTCCAGCCGCCGCCGGGGCCGAAGCGCCTGAACCAAAGGAATGAAAACCTAGGGACGGGTGGCCGGGCGACGGCGGGCAGTGTCATCATCGCGCGACGTTTTGCCACCCGGGGGCGGATCGCATCGATGGGACAATTTCCTTGTTCCAGATCAAAACGAGCCCAAAGCGAGCGCGCCATGCAAACCATCCACGAGACTTCAGTTCCTCTGCCCAGCGCCCCCTCGCGCCACGCCGCTCATTGTTCGACCTGTGCGTTGCGGCATTACTGCCTGCCACAAGGCCTGTCCTCCGAGGACGTCGTCCGGCTGCAGAAAGTGATCGTCAACGCTCGCGCAATCAAGCGGGGCGAAACGCTGTTTCGAGTCGGCGACACCTTCGACACCCTCTACGCCATCCGCTCCGGCTCGATCAAGACGGTTGTATCGACTTCGAACGGCAACGGCCGCGAACAGGTCATGGGCCTTCACCTCAGTGGCGACGCGCTCGGCCTGGAAGGCTTCGACAACGGCCGGCACGCGTGCCACGCCATCGCGCTCGAAGACAGTTCGGTCTGCCTGATTCCTTATGTGCATTTTGAGCGTTCGTGCCGCGAAACCGGCGCCATCCAGCGCCGGCTGCTGCAATTGATGAGTCGCGAAATGGTGCGAAAAACGGCGCAAACGCTGATGCTCGGCACGTTGCGCGCCGACGAGCGGGTCGCCGCGCTGCTGCTCGATCTCTCCGGCCGGCTGACGCGCCGCGGTTATGCGGGCAACGAGTTCAACCTGCGTCTCACGCGGGACGACATGGGCAGTTTCCTCGGCATCACGCTGGAAACGGTCAGCCGGACCTTGTCACGTTTCCAGGCGAAGGGTCTGATCAATACAAACGGCAAGCTCATCCGGATCCTCGACTTCGACGGCCTGCGCGCGATCTAGCGCGTGATCCCGTTTCCGGCCCGCTTGCGGTCCAAGCAGGCTTGGCATGCCCTCTGCTACGATTAATCGTTTTGCATCGGCCCATGCCCGGAGACAAAAGCGAAATGAATCGCGAACCTACCCCGCTGCATCCGCTGCTCGCCCGCCTGCGCGACGCCCGCCAGACCACTGACGCGCTGTTCTCCATCGTCAAACCCGAATTCCTGTATGAGCGCCCGATTTCGGAGCGGCATCGGATCGTGTTCTACATCGGGCATCTGGAAGCCTTCGACCGCAACCTTTTCGATCAGCGCCTGTTCGACCTGCCCAGCCACAACCCTGAGTTCGACCAGCTGTTTGCGTTCGGCATCGATCCCGTCGATGGCGGCCTACCCAGCGACCAGCCGCATGACTGGCCGTCGCTCGACGCGATTCGCGCTTATGGTCAGCAGATTCGCGATGACATCGACTCACGTTTTGATCGCGTCGAAATTACAAAACGTGAAGATAAGCGTGACAGTCCCATCGCGCAGGAGGCCACGCCCGAGACGCTGCTGGAGGTCGCGATCGAGCACAGGCTGATGCACGCGGAAACGCTCGCGTACATGCTGCATCAATTGCCGCTGCACCAGAAAACCCGACCTGCGGTCGCCGAAGACACCGCGCAACGCCCGCTCGACGGGGCTATGCCACGGGAGATGGTCCATGTGCCCGCAGGCGTGGCCACGCTCGGCCTCACGCGCGACAGCGGCACATTCGGCTGGGACAACGAGTTCGGTGAACACAGCGTTGACGTGCCGGCGTTCGAGATGGACCGCTACATGGTGACGAATGCGGACTGGGTGGATTTCATCGATGCCGGCGGTTATGCCCATCGCGAGTACTGGCGCGACAACGACTGGGCATGGAAGGAACGTGAAGGTATCGAGAAGCCCGCATTCTGGGTGCGGGAGGACTCCGCTGAAGAATCCATTGAGGCATCGACAGGCTCCGGCTGGAAGCTGCGGACCATGTTTGACGAGATACCGCTGCCCGCGGACTGGCCGGTGTACGTAAGCCACGCGGAAGCGAGCGCGTATGCGAAGTGGGCAGGCAAGTCGCTGCCGACTGAAGCGCAGTGGCAACGTGCCGCCGAAGCCGCCCCGCATTCTCAACAAGGCAATTTCGACTTCCGCCGATGGGAAGCGTCGCCCGTTCAGGCGCACCCGGAAAATCGCAGCGCGGCCGGCGTGGTCGGCCAGTTCGGCAACGGCTGGGAATGGACGTCGACGACCTTCGGCCCGTTACCCGGTTTCGAGCCGTTCCCGTTCTATCTCGGCTATTCGGCGAACTTCTATGACGACCAGCATTTCGTGCTCAAAGGCGGTTCGCCGCGTACGGCCGCTTGCATGCTGAGACCGAGTTTCCGGAACTGGTTTCAAGCACATTACCAGTACGTGTATGCGGGATTTCGCTGCGTGCGGGGGTGACCATTTAAGCAAAAGTTGACCCCGAATGTCGCTTATCGTTTTTCTGTGAAAAATGGCCAACTATCGCGTTAATGACGATCCACTTTACTCTCAATCCTCTCCCTGACTCTGCGAAAAAGTCGATCTGCGGAAGATCCTGATCTTATCCATAGGCCAGCGTACTTGTAGATGCCGGGTCGGTTGAAAGCTCGACCGGTAGCCTCCAGATGAAGTCGCGCTTCGCGCAACTTCCTCGCGAAGCTCAGTAATCGGCACCAAGCTGATGAACACCGTCGCCGCGAAAAGCCAGCGGCCGCGTCAGCACCTATCTGAGGGAAGCGCTTGCACAGCGCCTGCCTGGACAACCCCACTTTTAAGCAGAGTTCCGTGAGGGTCAAATTTGGAATATTGTTTGCCGCTTCTTTGACCGCAACCTCGGTTAAGCCACTCACGTATTTGCGCCTCAACCATTGCTCGTTCGCGCAAACTCCGAAGGGACCTCCGACGCGAACTGCAACAATGCCTCTCAACATCGACATGCAACTTGCGCAGTCGATGACTTCGCTCAAAACACGTAACTTACATTGAGTAAGTTCTGGCTGACCCGCGTCCGCGACAGCCTGCATGAGAGGACTTTTGAGCAGGAGAGAGCACCAGAAGCACTCCGGAAAACCTCCGTAGCGCACCTTTAAAGCGCAGTGCTGCGGGACGAGAAAATTGATAAGAACGGTGTAAGTCACCGAATGCTGCGCGGCTAGTCGAAGAATGATGCTTCTAACGCTTTCGCACTGCGTGCTCCCGAGACCGTATAGCTTCACTGGAAACAACTGAGTCGACTGCAGCGTGCAGAGGAGGTAATTAAAAATGCGTGGAGGCTGCCCTCCTTGCAACCGACCACTCGTGCCAGTTCGAATTCAATCGAACCACATCATTAGGTTTGCTATGCATCATGTGAAGGACTGCGGTCTCTCCAAGCGAGCAAGGCTGAAGCAAAACGACGCGATGTGAAGCAGATTTGTGCAAAAACCGACACGCAACGTCTGTGCTGTCATACCTACTATCAGGGCGATGTGACGCAGGTTTGCGCCCATTGAAGCAGAACCCCGTTTTGCCGCCAAATCGCGTCGCTCCAAGCCATCTTTGGGTATAGCCTTTGCGGGAGAGCACTTCCCATAATTCGATATTTTTCGTGAACGCACAGACAATATTTTCTCAAAGAGGCCTGTCGTGAATACTCCAGTCACTGAATATGTTGAATGGCTCGTCAGCCATTCGATGCTTCATCAACTCCGTACGCGTGCCCGCACATACGCCGGACAAGCCAGACTTTGGTCGCACCCGTACGCCGAGCCCAGACCTCGAATAGCCTGTGCAATGTCGTCAGTGTGGTTCACGGCTTATCCCGGGGCGGTCATCACGGCACTGGGCGACTCCGTCCTTCGAACCCTCGGCAGCGATACTCTTTGGCGCGCGTTGTCCTCAATCGGCATCCAAGCGGTTCACCCTGGGCCGACAAAGCTGGCGGGTGGACTCACGGACCAGACCTTCACGCCGTCAATTGACGGCAACTTCGACCGCATCGGTCTCGAAATCGACGCGCGCTTTGGCACCGAAGAAGAGTTCGTCGCGATGAGCAGAATGGCAGCGGCTCACAACGCAGTTGTCATCGACGACGTCATTCCATCGCACACAGGAAAGGGAGCCGACTTCCGGTTAGCCGAGATGAACTACGGCGACTATCCCGGCCTCTACCACATGGTCGAAATCAAGCCGGATGATTGGAGCATCCTTCCTGAAGTTCCCGCGGGAAGAGATGCGGTCAACTTGCCGCCGAAGATTGTGGATGCGCTCAAGGAGAAGTGCTACATAGTTGGACAGCTTCAACGTGTCATCTTCTTTGAGCCAGGAATCAAGGAAACCGATTGGAGCGCAACGCCTCCCGTCGTCGGGGTCGATGGCATTACCCGACGCTGGGTCTACCTGCACTACTTCAAGGAGGGACAGCCCTCGCTTAATTGGCTGGACCCGACCTTCGCCGCACAGCAGCTGGTCATTGGCGACGCCCTCCACTCCCTCGATGTTCTCGGGGCGCGCGGTATCCGTTTGGACGCAAATGGTTTCCTGGGCATTGAGCGCCGGCCACATGGCAATGCCTGGTCCGAGAGTCACCCGCTTTCGATTACCAGTAATCAGTTAATTGGAGGCGCAATACGTAAAGCGGGAGGCTTCAGCTTTCAGGAGCTGAATCTCACGGTCGATGACATCGCAGCGATGTCAAAAGGTGGTGCTGACCTCTCCTATGATTTCATCACGCGCCCGGCTTATCAGCATGCACTGTTGACAGGAGATACCGAGTTCCTCCGACTCATGCTGAAAACGGTGCATCAGTTTGGAATCGACCCTGCATCCCTTATCCACGCGCTTCAGAACCATGATGAACTGACGCTCGAACTCGTGCATTTCTGGACGTTGCATGCGCACACGACATTCACGTTTCAAGGCCAGACATGGCCCGGAAACATTCTCCGCGAACACATCCGCGAAACGATGTACGAACGCCTAAGCGGTGAACACGCCCCTTACAACCTGCGATTCGTCACAAATGGAGTTTCCTGCACGACTGTGAGCATTATCACGGCCGCGCTTAACATTCGTGAACTAAACTCCATGACCGAGCAGGACAAGGAAAACGTCCAGCAAATTCACTTGCTGCTTGCGATGTATAACGCTCTTCAACCCGGCGTCTTTGCAATCTCAGGTTGGGACCTTTTGGGTGTATTGCCGTTACCCATTGCAATGGTCGAAGAGCGCATGGCGGACGGCGATACCAGGTGGATTCATCGCGGCGCCTACGACCTGACTGGTGAGAATCCAGACGCAACTGCGTCCGGAGAAGGCATCCCTAAAGCAATGGCCTTATATGGCCCCCTACCCGAGCAGTTGGCTAATCCAAAATCCTTTGCCTCACAACTTAAACACCTCTTGTCCGTGCGCGAAGCCTATAAGATTGCTTCAAGCAAACAGATAGCCATTCCCGATGTCACCTCGCGCAGCCTGCTCGTCATGGTTCATGAACTTCCCGCGGGCAAAGGCACCCAGGTGACTGCCCTTAATTTCAGCGCAAACACGGTCGACGAAATGATATTGTTGCCAGGAGTTGCGTCTGGTCCAGTCGTTGACATGCTTGCGGAGTCGGTTGTTGGTGACCTTGACGAGTTCGGGACACTGAGAATCTCTCTGGATGGCTACTGCGGGGTTTCGCTACGCATCGTGAGCGCCCTGCCTGCGGCAATCGTTGACGAAGACGATGAAGGATAACGCTTCCAAAGCACACGCACGCCTCTGCATTCTCGTTGGCAACCGTCGAGGCGCTTACGCTGAAAGCATTGAGAGAAACCAGTGAGGAAAACATGCGATTGGCACATGTAGCATTGTGGACACGCGACATTACAACCGCCGCCGAATTCTGGCATAAGTATTTTAATGCCGAAGTCGGACCGCTTTACCATAGCGCCCGGCGTCCTGGCTTCATATCGTGCTTCGTCCGACTAACACCGGACTCTCTTCAGATTGAACTGATGACAGGACCTTGGGTTGCGGACAAAGCAGCTGATGAGTGCCTCGGATGGGACCATATTGCGGTTTCACTTGGCGATGCCGATGCTGTCGACGCGTTGGCTGAGCGTTGCGCGGCAAACGGAATTCTGTTGTCTGGCCCTCGCCACACGGGCGATGGTTTCTATGAGGCTGTGATAGCCGCCCCGGATGGCACGCGAGTCGAAATTACCAGTTGATCGCTCAAGCCAAACCTTCGCGCGCTGACGACGCTATGGACGTCTCCTCAACTGAGCGCTGCATAGACAGCATCTCGAACATCCTGTGGAAATCGACCTCCCACGCCCTCCCAGGTTGTGTTGGTCAGTGACACGACTGTCAGCCCGGCTGCGGGGTCAAAAAACCAGCTGTGTCCGTAGACTCCGCCCCACCCTACTGTCCCGACACGCTGCGGGGTGTTCAGCACGGATGGGTCCATCAATACGGCACCCATGTACCCAAATCCCCATCCATCGCCTTGCGCTCGCAGGTCCGCTCCGACGTGAGCGCTGCGCATCAGGCGCGCAAGCTTTGCGTCTATGAATCCGGCGCCCTCCTTGCGTACTATCTCCAGGACCTTCAGGATGTCCGACGCTCCGCCTACCATCCCCGCGCCACCAGACGGAAATTCTCCAACCGTATGGGCGCGACGGGGGGAGAAACGGATTGCGTTCGTACCGTCCGGGGGCACCACTTCCGCCGGTTCGGGCATCACGGTCAGCGTTTGCAGGCTATCGACATAAGGAACCGCAAGCTCAGGTTTTGATTGAACAGTGAATGCAAGAGAGTCCAGTCCAAGCGGACCGGATATCAATGCATCAATAGCATCCGGCAGCGTGCGTCCCGTCGCCCGCTCAATGATTGCACCGACGACATCGAGAGAGAGGGAGTATTGCCATGCCGTTCCCGGCGCGAACTTGAGCTTCGCTGCGGCCAGCCGCCGGAGATTCTCTTCAAGGCTCAGGCCGGAACAGTCGAGCCCGTCAGATATGCCAAAACGCTCATATTCCGAGCCAGGGGCCTCTTGAAAACCATAGCTTAGCCCGGATGAATGCGACAGCAGATGGTGCAGAGTGATTTCCGGCCGCCTCCCGTCTGCAAGAGACGGGCGAAAATATGGCAACCAATGCGAGACTGGCTCCTGCAAACCGAGGGCGCCGAGATCCAGGAGTTTCATCGCCGCAAGGCTGACGATGGGCTTTGATACGGATGCCAGTCTGAAGCGCGTATCCACGTGCATCGGTATGGCAAGCGCTTGATTGGCAAAGCCACCGGCCTCCTGCGCAATGACGACGCCATCCAGCGCAACCAAAACCACGCCGCCGGCGATGCGTGTCTCGTTGACCGCCTGAGCCAATGCACTGCGCACCCTTCGGCGCACTTGAATCTCGAGTTGACCTTCCTCGCTCATCACAGTCCTCAGCATTGACATCGATTACTTGGAGAAATTCGACATGCCTGGATGCGGACACCGGTGCGCAATTTATCGTCCACGCACTCGGTTACCGCACCACTGCAGACTACAATCAAACAACTCATCGAGACGTCGCTGCCTTAACAGATTATTTTTAAGGTGACTCTCAACGCCCCGCTCTCAGGTTCAAGGAATTATGAATTCATTCGAAGACTATTGTCAGTTTGCCAGCACGACGCTAGACGAAACCGGCCCTATTGGCATGCACTATTTTCGACAACCAATCGACATTGTGCAGAAGGCGGATGCCAGCCCCGTCACGGTTGCAGATATCGAAATAGAAGCCATGATCCGGGACCGGATTGCGCAAACCTATCCGTCACACGGCATTCTCGGAGAAGAGCAAGCACCGGTCAATTCGTCGGCAGAGCTTTGCTGGGTCATTGACCCTATCGACGGCACCAGGAGCTTCATCAGTGGCATACCTCTCTGGGGAACGCTTATCGCATTACTGAAGGACGCACAACCTGTCTTTGGCGTCATGGATGTCCCAGCGCTCGGCGAGCGTTATGTCGCCACGCCTGGACGCCAAACAAAGCGCAACGGAGAAGTAATCCGAACGAGCCGTTGCGATGACCTTCGAAATTGCAACATGTTCGCTACTTCACCGGACATGTTCAGCACGACGGAGTTCCAAGTGTTCGATTCACTTAGTCGCCGAGCGCGTTTCCGGAGATATGGGGGCGATTGCTACAACTACGCGATGCTCGCGGCCGGCAAAATTGATGCTGTCGTCGAGGCAGGTCTAAAGCCGTACGACTATCTTCCCGTCGTGCCAATTGTCAATGGCGCCGGGGGCCTTATGACCGATTGGAACGGCAATCCGTTGACGCCATCAAGCGATGGCCGCGTGATCGCCGCCGCCACACCTGCGCTGCATCGCGCCCTGCTGGAAGAAACGACAAAAATGGCTGACTGACTGCGAACGCGTGTACCGCGTCACATTGCGACCGGTACACGGTTCATGAGTTCGCTTCGAAGCCAGGTCTTGGCGAAGTACGCACCGGCTGGTCGTTACTTGGCCGTCGCAGCCCGCACAGGAGCAGCCTTGCCATAGGGGACGTCAATGTTGCCAAGCCGCCGGAGGCGGATATTTGCCTGCTCCGCATGACCCGAAAACCCTTCAAGAACGCACAAGCGCGAGCAGTACTCGCCGACAAGCACGGACGCTTCGTCGGTGAGGATTCGCTGATAGGTACAGGTCTTCAGGAACTTGCCTACCCACAGACCGCCCGTGAAGCGTGCAGCACCGGATGTGGGCAGCGTGTGGTTCGTTCCGATAACCTTGTCTCCATATGCGACGTTTGTGCGGGCGCCAAGGAAAAGCGCACCGTAGTTGCGAAGACGCTTCAGGAAGAAGTCCGGGTCGCGCGTCATGACTTGCACGTGTTCTGATGCGACGCGGTCCGACTCGCGAATCATTTCTTCATCATTTTCGCAAATGATGATTTCACCGTAGCCTTCCCACGCCTGGCGAGCTATCTCGGCGGTGTCGAGTTGGTTCAGCAGCCGCTCGACTTCCACAAGCGTCTCTTCGCCGAGTTTCCGCGAGGTCGTGACGAGCACTGCCGGAGAGGTCGGTCCATGTTCAGCCTGCCCAAGCAGGTCCGTAGCAATAAGTTCAGCATCGACCGAGTCGTCCGCGATAATCATGGTTTCCGTCGGGCCGGCGAAGAGGTCAATACCAACCTGACCAAACAGCTGACGTTTCGCTTCGGCAACGTAAGCGTTACCCGGTCCAACGATGATGTCAACTTGCGGGAATTCGCTAATCCCGAGCGCCATTGCGGTCACGGCTTGTACGCCTCCGATGCAGTAGATCTCATCGGCGCCGGCAAGGTGGATTGCAGCGATAACCGGCGCGCTCGGGCGCCCCTCGAAAGGAGGCGACGTCGCGATAACACGGTCCACGCCCGCCACCTTCGCCGTAACAATGCCCATGTGCGCCGACGCGACCAGTGGGTACTTACCGCTTGGGATGTAGCAACCGACGGTCTGGACGGGAACATTTTTGTGGCCAAGAATGACGCCCGGCAATGTCTCGACTTCGATGTCATGCATCGACGCCAATTGATGGCGCGCGAAGTTACGAACTTGTTCTTGCGCGAATTTGATATCTGCGATTTCCTGCTCGGTCAACTCGGCAATGCAGGCATCGATTTGCTCTTGCGAAAGACGAAACTGCGCCGGGTTCCACTTGTCGAACTTGGCGGAGTACTCGTGCAGCGCATCATCTCCTCGCGAGGAGATGTCGGCAATCATCTCCTCGACAACCCGACGAACCTGCCTGGTGTCAGCTTCGCCGGTGGGTTGCGTGGTAGCCGACTTCAGAAAAAACGACATAATTGCCCCTTATGATGCAACTCAGAAATTGGGTGGATTCTTCACCGAGAAAATTCTTACCTAGCTGAGACTCTATATTCGGAGTCCGAAAGCATTGCGTGGGAAAGCGCGTCACTTTGCAGCGCGAAGTCAGTATCAGTCGAGAAAAACGCCAACTCAATTTCGCGAGACACTTCGAATATGACGCACTGTGACGCTATCTTCCGTTGAACAGCCCAACCACCCGAGGCCGCGATAAAAATCCGCATCCTGTCTCTGTGACCACACTGTCATTTGCGCGTCGACGACCTGGCAGATTCGACTATCGTGAGAAGTGACTGACTGACGCATATTGATGCGCGGAATCTAAAGCAAGCTTATCAAGCAGGAAGACGTTGATTCTCGCGTCAATTCATCACCTCGGTTGCCAGGACGCCACCGCCCCTTCGCGTCGTCAGATGGGTCTGGCTCAAGCCACTCTGGCTTGTTGTGTACCGTTGAGTTGTACGTCGTCAGTACTCGCTGACGAATTGGTTTCATGCCGCGCGACCATCACTTCGACCAAGGCGGGTCCAGTGCTATCAAGCGCACGCCGAAACACCCCTTCCAACTGAGAAGCATGTTCGACACGCCACGCATCAAGTCCAAAGCTTCTTGCGATCTCAGAGAATGCAAGGGAGTAAGGACGCCCGTCCGGCAAGGAGAATTCACCCATGCTACGCCGTACACCAAGCGAGCCCACGGCACCCGATACAAATTCAGGCCCACTTTGATTGAAGACTATGAAAACCACAGGAATGGAATGCATGACACTGACCGCCATTTCCTGCATCGATTGGAGAAAATCGCTATCTTCAACCACACATACGACTTGCCTTGCCGGCATGGCGAGCTTTGCGCCTATGGCAGCAGGAACAGCCCAACCGCCGGCCACAGAGGCTCCCGGCGACAGGAAGGTGCGCGGAACATACACGGGGAAATGCTCACGCGCGATCTGCGCAAGAGCGCCTGATCCAATGACAGCAATTGCATCGCGATAGAGCACCTTGCGGAGTTCAAGGAAAGGCCGCGGCGCGCGTATCAAGGTTTCGTGCGCTCCAGACTTGCTAGCGACCGCATTCCGCCATTGCCCGCGCAGCTCGCGCATGAGTTCAATGAATGCTTGTCTTCGTGCACCGGCAGCACGCTTCAATTTTCCGTTCAGCGCGGACTTGAGGTCGACTAGCGCGCTTTTCGCGTCGGCAACAATGCCGATCTCGACGGGGTAGCGTTTGCCGATTTCGTTTTTCTCGACATCAATCTGGATAAGCTTTTTCCCGGCCAGTTCAGATAGGCGGCCCCCACCGTCATTGACGTTGGACAGGTCCGATAACCGGCTGCCCACAGCGACGATGATATCGGCCTTGCCCAGGAGCGCGGCTCCACAGGCGCTTCCCACCGAGCCAACGGAACCGGCATTCAACTCGTGGTCGTCAGGAATTGCTCCAATGCCGTTGCCCGCAACCAGCACAGGCGCCAAAAGGACTTCGGCCAATTCCCTGAGCTCGGACGAAGCGTCCGCAGCCACGACCCCGCCACCCGCAAGAATGACAGGACGCTCTGCGCTGGCAAGCAGACTGGCCGCCCGCTCAAAGAGCGCGGCGTCCCCTCGCAGCTTTCCCTGCGCGAGCCGGTTCTGAAGAGACTCAGGGTGCACGTGGTCTGTGTGCTTCTGAATTTCCAGAGGAACCTCGAGATGGACTGGCCCCGGCCTCGGCCCCAGCACGCTGGCAAAAGCTTGATGCATTGCTTCGGAGAGCTCCGGGAACGCGCGCACCTTCCAGGACCGTTTAAGGCCGCCACATGCTGAATCTGCGTCCCATCCTGAGGCAGGCCGCGCGGAGCCGGTCGAGCCAGCGGCGGTGTCACCGCTAACCCGGTCTCCAGTGAACAGCAGCACCCCGCAGGAATCAGACAGGCAATTGGAAAGAGCTGCAGAGGCGGTATAAATTCCGGTTTTTGCAGGAAGCACGACAGCCATCGCACTACCACACGCACGGAAGTAACCGTCCGCCATGTGGACCGCACTTTGCTCGTTCACGACCCGGATAAAGGGAATGCTGGCGCCCGGTGTATTGAGCCCCTCGAGAACCCCGCTATTTCCATTGCCGGGCACACCAGTGACATATCGCACCCCGTACGCGCGCAATGCCTTCGCGATGACCTGGCCGCCTGTTAACTTCACTCGACACTCCCGATATTTTGACGCACGAAAGGCCATGACACATTCACACTACGCCCTCGCGCACCAGTATTCGCGCTAAAAAAACTCAATTCAATTTCGCACCGGACCGATTCGCGACGCACTCCGACGCACTGAGCGCATCACCCGCACCCGACGGACTCTACAATCCCAACGCTGCCCCCCGGCCGACACCAGCGACATTGGCTAACGCGGAAGTACGCTTCAATCAACCACGTACCGCACCGCTTAGCGAGAATCCGCCTTTGAAATAACGCGACATCACGAAGTAGAGGGCGATGACGGGCATCGAGTAAATAATGGAGAAAGCGGCAATTTGTCCGTACCGAATCGTGGCAGAGCCGATAAAGCTGTAGATCGCAATAGGCGCGGGTTGGCTTGATTGGTCAGCGATCAGTACGATCGGAATGAGGAAGTTTCCCCAGGCATTGACGAAGCTGAAGATGGCTGCAGATGCAATGCCCGGCATGGCCAGCGGAACGATGACCGAGCGAAGAATGCGGAAGGTGCCCGCCTGCTCCATGCATGCTGCTTCTTCAAGGTCTCGCGGAATCGCGTCGATCGTGTTCTTGATGAGATAGATGGCGAACGGCAGCGACGTGACGCCCAGAAGTACCGCTGTCGGGACAATGGAAAGCATGTCGTACCGCGCGAACATCTTGTAGATCGGCACGATAAGAATCGTAACGGGCACGCCCGACAGGAAAAGAATACCAAGCAGAATTGGGCCTTTCCATGGAATACGATGCCGCGAAAACGAGTAGGCGGCCAGGGTTCCTGCTCCCGTCGAAACGATTGCCGCTATCGTTGAAACAATCACGCTGTTCCAGAGTGCTTGCGCGTTTCCGTGCGCCAGCGCAGCGATGAAGTTGTCCAAAGTCAGCGTAGGTAGCTGAATTTGCCAACCCGCGTGTTTGTCGACGGCGCCCACCGCAAGCCACAAGACAGGGATGACGAAGTACGCGCCGATAAGTAGCAAAATGACATTGGCTAATAGCCTGCCGGACACCGGTTCGGCCCGTCGCTTGACGCGCGCTACAGGAGGCACGGAGTCTCCCGCCATCTTTTGAGCAGACAGTTCCATTCTGTGTTCCTTCATGATGCTGTTTCCAACAGGTTAGGCGGAAATGATCTTCAGCTTGTTCTTTCGAACCTGCCCCGGGCGATATTGGCGAGCGATGAGCACGAAGGCCAATCCAAGCGCCGACGAGAGCAGCACAATCACGTTTCCAAGAAGCGCGCTGTAACCCAGTCTATGGAATTTGAAGCCTTGCAGGTACGCGTAGATGGGCAGGATATTGGTCTGGTTGTCGGGGCCCCCGCCGGTCATCAAATAAACCAGTGTGAAATTCGCGAAGGTCAAGAGCGTCATCAGGAGCGCGGACATCAAGATGGTCGGCTTGAGCATCGGCAGCGTCAGGCGAAACAGTCTCTGGGTCGCACTCGCGTTCTCGAGTATCGCCGCCTCGACCATCTCGGTCGGAATGCTCCGCAAGGCGGCCGAGAACATGATCATCGACAGCCCGGCGAGCGACCAGACATTGGCAATAGACACCACCAGCATCGGGTAGCTATAGAGCAGGTCGTGATTTGCATCGCCCAGGAGGCGCGGGAATGTACCGCCGCTTGTCGTTGCCGCATACCAGATGACGGCAATCGTAATAGGCGGCAAGTTCCACGCGAGAATAGCCAGCCCGGACACAGCTTTGCCGACCACGCCGCTTGCCTTTTGCAACAGCAGTGCCAGCGCGAGCCCGAGAACCGTTGCACCAAACGCACCTGAACCGACGACAAACACCACGGTTTGCCAGAGCGAACTCGTGAAGACGTCGTCGCTCAACAGTTGCCTGACATTCTGAAGCCCGGTGAACCAATAGTTAACCGCGTGTGGCCCGATGAGCTGGAGATTGGTAAATCCGAGGTAGATAGCATAGACAATCGGCAGCGCCAGCAGCGAAAGCAGGAGGATGGCCGCAGGCGCAAGCAGCACCAGGCTCACAGGGCGAAACGTAGTCTGATTCATTATCAAAACTCTCCAGAACATACGCTGGCCGCCCGACGAGGCAGCCAGCGAACCGCACCGACTATCGCGCGGCCATCAACTTGTCGTCACCGAGCTGGTTCGACAGTTCACTCTTCATCATGCGAACAGCATCGTCCACGCTCATCTTCGGCTTCAACACCAACGCTTCAGTCGCCGCTTCAAGTGCATGGGCCCAAAGCGGATACTCTGGGTCAGCAGGGACGCTTTTCGCAACGGCCAGCAGCTTGCCGAATTGCTCTTGATAAGGCGGCGCAAGCTCGGTGTATTCCTTATCCGTCCAGTAGGCTCTCTGCGGGGGAACGAAGCCCGTCCCGTTCGCGCCTGGCACAAGATATTTCTTGCCAACAATCAACGAAACGAGCTGCCAAGCCAGGTCCGGATGGGCGGATTTCTTGGATATGGAAAGGTCCCAGCCGCCGAATGCGCTCGCATAGCCGACGCCACCGCCGGTGACGGTAGGTAGCGGCGCGAAGCCAATGAATTTCTGGGCCTCCGGCCAGCAGGGGGCACACATCGACTTGCTCCAGGCTGCGGGTACATAATTTCCGACAAGCCCAATACCGATGTGATGTTTCGGGAATTCCGGTGTCGCAAGCGCAGGCGAATTGGCGTTAAGAATCAAGGACGACGGAGCGAGTAGCCCCTCTACAGACGCTTGGTGGTAGAAGTTCAAAACATCCCGAATACCCTTGGTATCGACGGCCCACTTCCCTGACGCGTCCTTTATCGTCGGGTCACTCGATGCCATAAGCAAATTGGCGGCACCTTCGACCAGCGCGGACGTACCGCCTGCTGGGCCCGTTATCGCCCACAACGGCCATACGTTCGGATCCGATTTCTTGATCTTTCGCGCGGCGTCAAAGACGTCCTGCCAGTTCTTCGGTTTCCAGTCAGCGGGGAGCCCCGCCTTCTGGAAAATCTGACGGTCATAGAGCAGCCCCGACGTGTTGACCCCTTGGCTAATACCAATCACGTCCTTGCCAGTCGTACCCTCCTGCTTTACAGCATCCGGCACGTCCTTCCACCAAGGTGCTGTTGCAACGTATTGGTTGAGCGGCAAGAGGTAGCCACTCGCCGCCCATTGCGCCATCTCCTGGGCCGGCAATTGGGCGACATCCGGAGCAGCACCTGAGTTGCCATAGGACATGCTGACCTTGGTCACGATGTCGTCAAAACCTCCCGGAATCGGAACGAGTTGAACCGTAACACCAGGGTGGGACTTTTCGAAATCAGTCTTGATATCACCCCAAAACTTCGTCGTGATTTCCGGCGTAACCATCACATACTCGGACCCATAGGCCAGTTTGAGAACGGTATCCGCATGGGCGATATTGCAGAGAAGCGAACCGGAGGCAAACATCGCCGCCGCCACTGCTGCCAACTTCTTGCTGCGAACAAAACAACGCATTGCTGGACTCCTATCGTCTATTGTTGAAAATCAACCTACGCTTTCACCCCGCATTTAGTGACGGAGACTCTTGCCTGTATTCGCATCGAAATAGTGAAGATCTGCCGGGTCGAACACGAGGTCCACACGTTCGCCGAGTGCTACCGGTGAAAAGCCGGGGAATCGCGCATCAACCGTGGATCCGTTAATTGCAACACGTACGAAGTTCTCTGAACCCGTCGTCTCGATGGCCTCGACAACACCCGATGTCCGAACCTCACATCGTGCGGGCGCATCCTTGACCCAATGGAGGTCATCCGGCCGGATGCCCACCTCAATGTTCGAAGGCAATGACCCGTTGAATTCAACACGCTGAGCCGGCGGCAGGCGAAACCTCGCACCGAGCGCGAGGCAGTCGGCATCGGAGGATGCGAGACTGATTTTGCTGGAGGCAATGTTCATACGCGGTGAGCCGATAAAGGTTGCAACGTATCGGTCCACAGGGCGCCGGTAGAGGCGCTCGGGCGTATCAATCTGGAGGAGCTTGCCTCCGGAGAAAACGGCGATGCGGTGCCCCATCGACATTGCTTCGACCTGGTCGTGGGTGACGTACACCATCGTGGTTCCGAGACGGCGCTGCAAGTCGGAGATCTCACTGCGCATGTGACTGCGCAACGCCGCATCGAGATTCGAAAGCGGCTCATCAAGCAGGAAGAGTCGCGGCTCGCGAATCATCGCGCGTCCGAGCGCTACACGTTGGCGCTGGCCTCCGGAAAGTTCGGCGGGGCTTCGCGAAAGCAGGCTGTCGAGTTTCAACATGGCGGCCACCTCGCGGATACGCTTCTCGATTTCCTTGGGACTCGACTTGCGCACCTCCATCCCGAACGCGAGGTTCTTGTAAATCGACATGTGCGGGTAAAGCGCGTAGCTTTGAAAAACCATTGCAATGTCGCGTCGTCCAGGAGGGAGCGCCGTCACATCCTTGTTCCCAATCGAAATCCGGCCGTCAGTCGGGCTTTCAAGTCCGGCCAGCATGCGCAGGGTGGTCGATTTTCCACAGCCCGACGGTCCAACGAAAACGAGAAACTCGCCGTCCTCGACATCCAGGTTGAGGTCCGATACGACGTTGGTTTCACCGAAGGTCTTATAGACGTGCTCGAATTTTATCGATGCCATTGCGCTGGTCCCGCTTAAGAGAGTGGAGTGATGCGAACGTCGCCCCGTGGACCCTTGGAATGAGGAACTCGCTGGGAGGTCTACACACCGGGCCGGGAAACGGTTCAATGTGAACGCAGTTTCTGCATCCAAAATGTCTGTCTCAATTTCGCAACCGGTCCAAACCTGACGCGAACTGACGCAATGAGTTTCGGCAACTGCTGCTGCACCGCCCGCACTCGCTTACATTTCCGCTGAACGAGCCCGTGTTTGACGGGTCGCCGCTTTCGGGCACCGCTCAACACCGCGCAAAGCTCTAATATTGAAGTGCGAATGGGACTTACCCGTACACGACGTCTTCAGACCGTCTGGCGACGGGCTTTGTCAGAGCCCGCAGACAAATCCGGATAAGAATGCGAGCGCCGGGTGCAAGGCTCTGGATTCAAGCGGTGTGGCTTTGTCATTGAATCTGGCTTGACGACCCCACAAAGCGGCGGCCCCGGCAGCCTCCCGCGGTTCGAGAAGGCAAAAAAAAGCAGGACCGAGGTCCTGCGCCAAGGGGCTCGTCGGAGCCTCACGCGTGGTAAAAAGAGGGTCGCGTTAATGAGTCGCCTGGCGGCAACAATCAGGCAGCGGTACTGGTAACGGGCATTTTGAAAACGTTGATTGGATTGGCAGCCTTTCTGTCTTCCTTAAGCATTCGGCTGCCCTTCTCGGCAATCATCACCGTTGGCGAGTTGGTATTTCCTGACGTGATCGTCGGCATGATCGAGGCGTCAACTACACGCAGTCCGGCGACTCCAAATACCCGCAGGCGCGAGTCGACAACCGCACCGGCCTCGCCCTTGCGTCCCATCTGGCAAGTCCCCACCGGGTGAAAAATTGTCGTGCCAACATTCCCCGCAGCGCGAATCAGTTCATCGTCGGTCTGGTATTGCTCTCCAGGCAGTATCTCCTTGGGCTCGTACTTTTGGAGGGCACTCGCAGCAACGATACGACGCGTGTACTTGAGTGCGTTCACCGCGACTTTCTTATCGTACTCGGTCGACAGATAATTCGGCGCGATGATGGGCGCGGCCAACGCGTCGGGAGACTTGATGTGAATCGTGCCTCGCGACGAAGGTCGCAACTGGCAAACCGACGCGGTGAAGGCGTCGAACGCGTGCAAGGGTTCGCCAAATTTTTCAAGGGAAAGCGGCTGGACGTGATATTGAATATCTGGACGTGCAGTCGGGCGGTCCGTCCCGGAATTTGCGAACACGCCAAGCTGCGACGGCGCCATTGCCATTGGGCCGCTGCGCTTAAAAACGTATTCCATGCCAATTGCAAGCTTTCCCCACCAATGCGCGCTAAGCGTATTGAGCGTCTTCGCCCCGGAAACGCGGTAAGCCATGCGTAGTTGCAAGTGATCCTGAAGGTTCTCTCCAACGCCCACAAGATTGCTCACGACATCAATGCCGAACTGCCTCAGTCGCGCCCCATCGCCTATACCGGATAACTCCAGCAACTTGGGCGAATTGACCGCACCCGCGCTAACAATGACTTCATGATTCGCCGCAGCGCTCAGATTCTCCCCGTTCACCTCGAAATGGACGCCGCTGCACCGGTTGCCATCGAAAGTCAGGCGCTGCGTCATGGCGCCCGTCATGACCTTCAAGTTGGGGCGCTTCAACGCGGGGCGCAGAAACGCCTTGGATGCGTTCCAGCGGACACCGCTCTTTTGATTCACGTCAAAATAGCCGACGCCTGCGTTGTTCCCGCGGTTGAAGTCGTCGGTAAATGGGATGCCGGTTTCTTGCGCCGCACGTGAAAATTCTTCGAGAATTTTCCATTTTAGACGCTGCTTCTCGACACGCCACGGGCCACCTCTGCCATGCGCGTCACTGGGACCGCCGTGATAGTCCTCGCTATCGCGAAAGACCGGCAGGACCGATTCCCAATTCCAGGATGAATCTCCAGTGCGGTTGGCCCAATCGTCGTAGTCCTCGCGCTGCCCTCTCATGTAAATCATGCCATTGATAGATGAGCAGCCACCGAGGACACGGCCACGCGGATAAGAAAGCGCGCGGCCATTCAGTCCGGCCTCCGCTTCTGTCTTCATGCACCAATCCGTGCGCGGATTCCCGATGCAATAGAGATAGCCAACCGGCACGTGTATCCAATGGTAGTCGTCAGCACCACCGGCCTCGAGAAGCAAGACTGAAACGTCAGCGTCTTCAGAGAGGCGGCTCGCCACGACACATCCTGCCGTTCCAGCGCCAACGATAATGTAGTCGTAGCTACCAACAGAGCGTCTTGCTCCCTTCTCCTCGACTTTTCCTGCCTGCATCACGTCTCCTCATTGCATCTGCGAGACCTGCGATCAGAGCGCACGGGTCCGCTCTTCGCCGGCCCCCCTGTTCTTTGGCATCGAACTTCACGAGTTCCCGACCCTGCGGGCGGGTTCGTTCATGTCGTGCGACACCGGGGCGATTCGCAACCTCGACAATGTTGCTTGCAAACATCTTCTATTTCCATTCCGCGGTCTTTCGCATAGCTTCGCGATCCAAAGCTTCTTCCTGACGCACTTGCTGCGTCAGTATGCGAGTCCAATTTTTGGTCCTGCGAAATTGAGCCTGGATTTTTGGCTGCCAACACTGCTTGTCACGCAACGGGCACCCCGCGCCGACAGCGTAGCGCTTCACAACACCCCGTCGCAACACCCCATACAGAAGCGTACCTAACTACAACTTGCATACGACAGGAAGCAGACATGAGGAAACTTACCGCGCTGGCAGCCGCACTCGGCCTGGCATCCAGCCTCAACGCTCACGCGCAGAGCAGCATCACGCTTTACGGGATTCTTGACGTCGCGGTCGGCTACATTCATAACAGTGGAGGCCAGAGTTCCCAATGGAAAATGTCCACCGGCAACGTCTCCGAGAATGAATGGGGACTAAGAGGTACGGAGGACCTTGGTGGCGGAATGAGTGCAAACTTCGATATCGAAAACGGATTCGACCTTGCCTCCGGAAAGATTAACGAAGGAGGAAAACTGTTCGGCCGGCAAGCGTGGGTGGGTCTATCAGCGCCGACATGGGGCGCTGTCACTTTGGGCCGACAGTACGACCCAACCTCCGACCTCGTTCAACCCATCACCGGCGACTTCTTTAGCGGAATTTGGGCAACGCCCGGAGACGTCGACAACTACGACAGCAGCGCCCGGTTTGACAATGCCGTCAAATGGGCGAGTCCTGTGTGGGGCGGCGTCACGCTCGAAGCGATGTATTCTTTTGGCGGCGTCGCCGGTGCAACCGGCTCTGGTCAGGTGTATTCCGGCGCTGCATCTTACGTGCGGGGTCCTCTCTCACTTGCGGCGGGCTATCTCCATATAAACAACGGTAACCCGACGCTTTCTACTCGCGGCACGTCGGCCTCGGACTCCCTCTTTAACAGCGCGATCAACTCTGCGTACGCATCGGCGAACTCGGTCAGCATTGCACGTGTCGCCGCGCAGTATGTCATCGCGCCAGTGACGTTCGGCGCTGCTTATAGTTATTCGGACTACGCTCCCGATGGCGCATCGGCCTTTACCCGGTCGGAAAAATACCAAAACGGTTCAATCTTCGCTAGCTGGCAAGTGACGCCGGACTTTCAGACGATTGTTGGCTATAACTACACCAAGTCGACTGGCGACTCATCCGCGAAATATCAGCAGGTCAATCTCGGGGTCGACTATCTGCTGAGCAAACGCACAGATTTGTTCGCTATTGCCGCGTACCAGCATGCCAGCGGGCAGAACGGACTGGGTGCGGCACAGGCAGTCATTGGATCTTATGACGTCAATTCTGGCGCGAGCTACCAGGTTCTGACTGTCGCTGGCATTCGCCATCGCTTCTAACGCGCTTTTACCGCCATATTCGATGTCCTCGCGTGTGGCGTTTTAATTTGCACTTAGTAGCAGTACATAGTTTATAGCGATTAACGTTGTCTTCGAGAAGCATTCGTGGATTTCTGCCACCAACGCGTCGAATAATTTTCGCCCAACTTGACGTGGGTGCGTTGTCTTATCGGTTGCGTGGTTAATTTACCGGCCGTCAATCCAATCTCACGAATCACTCTACACAGGAACGCGAGCCGATGACATCCTGCAGTTTCGCCAATTCAGGTACATCCGTAACAGTTTGGCAGCAACATGCGACCCGGGGCGCATTCTTCGCGGCAGGGTTCGCAGTCGCGGCGTGGGCACCACTGGTACCGTTCGTCAAGAATCGGCTTGCAATCAACGAGGCAACGTTAGGCTGCCTTCTTCTTTGCCTTGGTGTCGGCTCGATCCTCGCGATGCTCAGCTGTGGAAACCTCGTCTCCCGGTTCGGCTGTCGGCGCGTCATCAATTCATCAATGGTGGTAGCCGCGGCAACGCTCAGTTTGCTGGGCTCTGTGAATGGTCCATACCTCACCGGGATGGTGCTGGCAGCATTTGGCGCCGCAATTGGAACGATGGACGTTGCCATGAACGTTCACGCCATCGCTGTCGAACAGCGTTCAGGACGGCGCATGATGTCCGGCTTTCACGCGCTCTACAGTATTGGTGGCCTTGCAGGCTCCGGGGGTGCTGCGGCCTCTCTGTCAACAGGCGTTACGCCGGCCGCTACGGCGATGGCTGCCGCATCTGCACTCGTCATTGCACTCGCCCTGTTCGGGCGCCATTTCCTGAGCGACAAGACCCAGGCACAGGGCTCGTCGCTTGTGCTGCCGCGTGGGAGTGTGCTCATGCTCGGAAGCATGTGCCTCATGCTGCTTTTGGTCGAAGGCGCGATGCTCGACTGGAGTGCCCTTCTACTGTCCGGCTCCAAGGCAATGCCGGCAGTGCAGGCCGGAATTGGATACGCGGTCTTCGCTGGCACCATGACAGCGATGAGACTGACGGGTGACTGGACCGCTGCGACGCTGGGAGCACGACGCGTGGTACGCATAGGAAGCGCCCTCGCCGCCGCGGGCGTTGCGTTGGCGGTTTTCGCGCCTGATGCGACCCTCGCCATTGCCGGCTTCGCGCTTATGGGCGTTGGCTGCGCCAATATCGTCCCGATTCTCTACTCAGCTGCAGGCGCCAACAAATCCATGCCGTCGCAACATGCGATCGCGGCAACCGCGACGCTCGGATACGCTGGCACGCTGACTGGACCTGCAGCCATCGGCTTTATCGCTCACGGAGTCGGTTTGCCCGCGGCGTTCGGACTTCTGGCAGTACTGCTTGTACTGGTTTGCCTCGCCTCCAACATAGTCCCCAAGCACTAGCACACTGACGCACGAGCTTGAGGGTCACGACGCACTTCTGCGGGCAAAACGCGCTCCAAGGCGAAACCATTACATCCTACTGCGTCAGATTGCGTCAGTTTCAATGTGGTTGCGAAATTGAGCGGAACTTAATGGACGCAAATACTGGCGACATCTGCTCAATCCGCGACGGAGTGAAGCAGTTCAAACTGCTAAACCCTACATACGCGAAGTTATCATGCAAAAAAATCACGACGTCATCGTAATCGGTAGCGGAGTCGGCGGCGGCACTGTTGCACGCCGCCTCGCCGAAAACGGGGTGAACGTTTTGGTGCTAGAGCGGGGCGACTGGGTTCCCCGCGAAGCAGAGAATTGGAGCGTCGCGTCCGTATTCCACGAGAAGAAATACACCGCCCACGACAGCTGGCTGGACGGGCAAGGCAATGAGTTCCGCCCCAACATTTACTACAACGTTGGCGGCTGCACCAAATTCTACGGCGGCAGCATGATTCGCTTCCGCGAACAAGACTTTGGCTTGCTCGAACACGAGGAAGGCATTTCACCGGCGTGGCCGATCCGCTACGCCGACATGGAACCGTACTACTGCGAAGCCGAATCCCTTTTTGACGTTCATGGGGACGACAACGGCGACCCCAGCGCACCGTGGCGCAGCAAACCCTATCCTTCGCCCAAGCTCACATCCGAGCCGCTCGTTCAGCGGATGGCCGACACGATGCGCCGTCATGGAGCGAGCACCTCTGCACTTCCGGAAGCCATCGACTATGGCCCGAAGGGTCAATGTATCCGTTGCAAGACGTGCGATGGATTTCCGTGCAAGCTGGGTGCCAAGTACGACGCGGAAACGGCCCTGATTCAACCCGCTCTCGCGACGGGTCGCGTGGACATCCTCACGAATTGTTATGTCCAACGGCTTCTGCTCGGTGCCGATGGCAAACGTGTCGAGGCCGTGGAGGTAATGCGCAATGGGCACGTTGAGGTTCTGCGCGCAGGTGTTGTCGTCGTATCGTGCGGGGCAATCAACAGCACAGCACTGCTGCTGCGCTCCGCCTGCGATACCGCGCCCGAGGGCGTCGCAAACGGCTCCGGTGTTGTTGGCCGCAACTACATGGCGCACAACCAGACTGCATTGATGGGTTTGTCATTTGAGACGAACGATACCGTCTTCCAGAAGACTCTTGCACTCAATCAGTTTTACTTTGGTGACGGTGAATACCGCTTCCCTCTCGGGCACGCCCAGATGCTCGGCAAACTTCAGGGCGGCATGCTATCCGCAAACGTGCCATTCCTGCCTAAAGCGGTTGGGTCGACAATGGCCCGGCACAGCATGGACTGGATTGCTTTCTCGGAGGATCTGCCCGACCCGGAGAATCGTATCGTTCTTCGTGACGGAAAGGTCCAGCTCGCGATCAAGCGAAACAACCTGAAGCCCCACCATCGCCTCGTTGAGAAACTGACGTCGCTTTTGAAGAAAGCGGGGTATCCCATTGTTCTGGTAAAGCCGCTGATTCGTCACTCGACATCGCACCAGTGCGGCACCGTCAAATTTGGCGTCGACCCCGCTACCAGCGCCATCGACACATACTGCCGCAGCCATCAACACGAAAACCTTTTCGTCATTGACGCTTCATTCATGCCGTCTTCTGCCGCGGTGAATCCTGCGCTGACCATCGTAGCGCAGGGTCTGCGCGCAGCCGACCACATGCTCAGGGAAGACTTTCGAACGACCTCATGACACGCCGCACGACACGCCTCAAGAGGGGCGTCGTGCACTCAGGCTAGCCACGCCTGGAATAGCTGAAAAAAAGAAAACGTAAACCGTGTCGCGCAAACGCGCGCATCTGTATCAAGTTGCCATGCAAAGGAGCGATTAAATGGCTGAAAAGAAAGAAATGACCGGCGGTCAAATCGTCGTCGAGTATCTCATCCGTGAAAAGGTGCCTTACACGTTCGGCATCCCGGGTCACGGCAATACAGCCCTGCTCGATGCGTTTGTGGACCGTCAGAAGGAAGTCACCCTTGTCCCGGCCATGCACGAGCAAGGCGCCTCGCACATGGCCGATGGCTACTATCGTGCGACCGGCCAAATCGCGGCAGTGTGTTCGTCGATCGGACCCGGCGCCACGAACACGCTCACGGGTGTTGCAACCGCGTTCGCTGACTCGTTTCCGCAGTTACTGATTACCGGCGGCGTTCACACCTACATGACCGGCAAAGGCGTGCTGCAGGAAATCGACCGTCCGCACGGCGACAACTTCCCGCGCATGGCTGAACCGGTCGTCAAACGCTGGTGGCAGCCGAGCCATGTCGCGCAAATTCCCGGCGTGATGACGCAAGCGTTCAACGTCATGCTCGAAGGCCGTCGTGGTCCCGCACTCATCAATCTGCCGCAAGACCTGCAGGCTGAATCGGCTCTCGTTGAATTACCAGCGCCGCAGACCCACCGCTCGCACGGCCGCCTGCATGGCGACCCGGATGACATCAGCAAGGCCGCGAAGCTGCTGCTGTCCGCCGAGCGTCCCGTCATCCTCGCAGGCGGCGGTGTGATTGCGGCCGAAGCGAGCGAGCTTCTCGTTGCTATCGCTGAACACGTTGGCGCCGCGGTCACGACCTCGTTCATGGGCAAGGGCTCCATCTCGGAAGACCATCCGCTGTACGCTTGGCCCTGCGGCGACCTTGGCTCCATTCCGGGCAACGCGATGACACGTGAGGCCGACGTCATCCTGTCCATTGGCTGCCGCTTTAGTGACCGCATCACGTCGTCGTACCGCCCAGGCGTTACCTTCGACATTCCGAAGACGAAGCTTATCCAGGTTGATATCGACGGCTTCGAAATTGGCAAAAACTATCCGGCCGAAGTCGGTATCGTCGGTGACGCAAAGGCTATCCTGTCCGCGCTGCTCGATGAAATGCGCGACCTCGCCAAGCCGCGCGACTACCAGAATGCGCCGCAATTCAAACGCCTTCAGGGACTCAAGGCTGAATGGCTGGAGTACCTGCGTCCCTTGCGCGAATGTAACCACTCGCCAATGACTGTCTCGCAGGTTCTGTTTGAAGCCCGCAAAGTGCTGCCGCGCAACACGATCGTCGTTACGGATTCAAGCAACCCGCAAAACCAGGTGTTCAACGAGTTCCCGGTTTACGGTGCGAAGCAGCACATCACGCCGGGTGGCTTCTCGGGCATCGGCTTCGCGCTGCCTGCAGCGATTGGTGCAAAGCTGGGCGCGCCGAACCAGCCAGTAGTCGCGGTTTGCGGCGACGGTGCCTTCCTGCAAACGGGTCAAGAACTGGCGACGGCCGTCATGATGGGCATCCCGGCGGTGTTCCTCATCATCAACAATGGCGGCTGGGGCGCTATCCGTAACCTGCAGCTCAACATGTTCGGCGAAGACCGTGAAATCATCACCGGCTTCAAGACGCCGGACGGTGCACCGTGGTCGGCCCACATCACGAATTTTGCGAAATCACTCGGCGCCGAAGGCGAACGTGTGGAAGATCCGCGTCAAATCGGTGCCGCCCTGCAGCGCGCGATTCAGTCGGGCAAGCCGTATGTGGTCGAAGCGATTTGTGCGATTGAGCGGCCTTATAGCAACATGCATCCGACCGGTTGGTGGGACATCACCGTTCCAGCCTACCTCGGCGAACTCCGCGACAAGTACGTCGAAGGCCGCGGCTTCTGATAGCTCGTCAGGCCGCCTATGAGAGAGGGTGCGGAATGGATCATGCCGTTGCGCACCTCTCACCCATGGACGCGCAGGTCCGATTCGAGGAGCTGAAGCCTCCTGCTCTTGTTGTAGATGGTTGTCCGCGAGCGACTTGAGAATCCCGGGTCGCTTGCGGGTGCCTCACCTCACCGTTCTTTCATGCGGTAAATCGTGTCGTTTCCGTCCTTGCCTGCCAGTTTCAAATTGGAAGCTATATCGATGGCGCCGGCGCAGCCGACAGTTCATCGCGTGCATGTCGTTCTGGCAAGATGGGCCAACTAACGTCTGAAGCGGACATCTGTCCCACGCAGTTCGTGCCGTTGCCTTGCCAGCTCCTTGAATTCTTATTGTTGAGGGATGAAATGAATCGTCGACTACGACTTGGGATGGTGGGCGGTGGCCAAGGCGGCTACATTGGTTGGGTGCATCGGCTCGCAGCCCGGCTCGATGATTGTTACGAGTTCGTCGCCGGCGCTTTGTCATCCGATGAGAAAAAAGCCCAAGAGAGCGGTCGCGCCCTCTTCCTCGACCCGTCGCGCATTTATACGGATTACCGTGAAATGGCAGCAGCGGAAGCTCAGCGTCCTGACGGTATCGACGCGGTTGCTATTGTTACCCCGAATCATCTGCACGCTCCAGTCGCGAAGGCGTTCCTCGAGGCCGGAATCCACGTGATTTGTGATAAGCCACTCGCGCTGTCGTTGGCCGAAGCAATCGAAATGCGCGACCTGGCTCAACGTCAAGACAAGCTTCTCGCCGTGACATACACCTACTCGGGATATCCGATGACGCGTCACGCGAAGGAACTCGTAGCGGCGGGAGAACTGGGCGATGTCCGCTTCATCGCCGTGGAGTATGTTCAAGACTGGCTTACCGAGCCGGTAGAGCTGCGAGGCAACCGACAAGCCGAATGGCGTACGGACCCGACCCGTACGGGTGCAGGGGGTTGTCTCGGCGATATTGGAACCCATGCGTATCATTTGGCAAGCTTCGTGGCCGGCATGCTTCCTGACAAGCTGTCAGCCGACGTCGTCTCCATGGTCCCCGGTCGCCGGGTTGACGACCATGTGCAAGCCACGCTCTTCTATGAATCCGGTGCGCGCGGCAACCTGATTGCCAGCCAAATTGCCGCCGGCGAGGGAAACGCTTTGCGCCTGCGCGTTTATGGGACGAAGGGCTCCATCGCTTTCGACCAGGAACATCCCGACTTCCTCTGGCACACGCCGCTCAATGGAAATACCGTCCGGCTGACAAAGGGGCGCGCCCATAGCCCCGCCGCGGACCATGCGGCCCGCTTCCCCGCTGGTCATCCCGAAGGATTTTTCGAGGCGTTTGCCCAGCTTTACCGAGACGCGGCCCTTCAAATTGCAGCCAAGCTTGAAAACAACCCTATTCCGGCTACAAGCGCTTTGCTTACGGACGTCAACGATGGCGTTGAAGGCATGCGCTTCGTGGAGGCAGCGCTTCGCAGCCATGCAGGCGGTGGTTCGAAAGTTACTATTCGCTAGAAGGACGGTCAGATTTCACCCCATCGCCCATTGTTGCGGCCCCGTTTTGATGAACACCTTGCGGCGCACTCCATGATTGGATATGTTGGGGTGTGAAAGCCGCACGCCGCCTTGATGGCGTCTCCCTCCACTCTAGATTGCCGCCAAGCTTATGGACCGACCGCAAGACCGCACCAATCTCCAAAAGAACCTTGTGCTACTCGTCGAGTCATGCAGCTCAGTTGCCGGTCTATGCCGTAGCCTCGACATCAACCGGCAACAGTTCAACAAATACCTTGCCGGTCAGCATGCACCCTCGCACAAGGTGCTTCAGAAGATATCGCGGCACTTCATGATGGAGGTCCCGGATCTTTACCGTCAACCGGCCGACTTCAAACAGTTCTATGAAGGTTTCGAGAGCGAATTGCCGATGGGACTTCGCTCGTCGTCACAGTTCGCCAGCTTTCTGCCATTTGCGAAAGCTTCAGTTGAGCCTCTGCGTGATTATCTAGGCGTTTACTATCGTTACCACAACTCGTCCATCTACAAAGGGCGCATTCTTCGGTCAGTCACGTGCATCTACGAGGCCGAGTCGACAATCCAGCACGTCACTGTAGAACGATTCCCGCTGCTGGACGGGAGCGGCAAAACGGGCTATTCGTTCACCTACTACGGTTTCTGCTTCCTGATTGGGGATCGAATTTTCATGGTCGACTTCGAAGGTCAGCAACAAAACGAGCTTACCTTCTCGATATTGACGCCCCAGCACCGTCGGCCCATCCGCTACTTGTATGGCCTGGTTTCTGGCGTTGCCTCATCCTCCTACCGGCAGCCGTTTTCGACGAGACTCGCGTTTGGTTTCTGCGATAAAGGCAAGATCAAGAAGAAGCATCTGCAAAACGCGACGGTTCTTTTGCCTAGTGATTCGTCGCTCCCATTGGAAGTCCGGGAATACATGGCGGGTGACAGTTCCACAATCCTATGGGGCGGCGAGGGCTGAGTTCTCACCGGTCGGCCAGATTGCTCGTTTTTTCGGTTAATCGTGCGTCAACCACGGAGCTGCTGGATTCGGCAAGCATAAAATCCGTAGTATCACCAAGTTCTTCCAGCGCACTCGCCGGATACTCGTCTGGCCGCCAGAACCAGAGCCAAACAGCCACCAGCGAAAGAAACAGCCCGATAACAACAGTCGCGGCGAACGCGCCAAGTACCGTCTCCGGAATAGCCTGCCGGAACAACGCATAGAGCGACAGGTTACCGGCAAGAGGCAAGGGATCCATATCTCTTCTCCTAGGCAGAGGACTACAGCAAGGTGAGAAATAGTCTCCGCCGCTGAAATTCTCCAATCAACTTCGCAATCCCTCGCAGACTTGCGCGGATTGGCGCGGCTCCTCCCGGGATTGCCCGGTCACTGACAGGTCACCCAGCGAACCCGCTGTCTGCGCCAGTTTGCGTCACTGCCCGACCGCCTTGCGAAGTTGCGGCAGAAGTTTTGAAGCCAAATACTTTGGGGGAAGCAAGGGGCGAACGTCAAAACCACATCCAGGCAAGTGCATGGACCTCGCCATAGCCCCGCTTAAGCGGAAGCTCTTTGCCCGCTCCCGTGACATAACGGAACCGGCCTGGAGAGCCGGGTGCACGGGCGGTTGATAGAATGAAACTACCTTCAAGGTTTGAACGAAATGACCGGCAAAGACACAAAATTGCTCGCAGCATTCTGGACAATTGCGGGCGACACGAACCCCGAGGATGCGGAATGGATTAGCCCGGACAGCCTCGCTGTGCGCGCTGAAGCCGCTTCCAAGGCTGGCTGGAAGGGCATTGGATTAAGCCTCGACGATTGCCGCTACAGCGTACAGAAATACGGTGCGCCCGGAGTTCGACGCATCCTGAAAGACAACGGCCTTGAATTCTTCGAACTCGAAATCCTGATGGACTGGTACACGACCGACGACCGTCGCAAAGCATCTGACCGCGCACGTCGGGAATTTCTGGAGTTCGGTGGTGAATTGGGAATGTGCAATCTAAAGGTCGGAGTCAGCCACCTTGACCTCTCTCCCACGAACCACAGTCAGATGGCCGACGAGTTCGGGAAGCTCTGCGACGACTTCGGCACGATTGACGCAACGGTTGGACTTGAATTCATGCCGTTTTGCAAGGTGGCAAGTCTTGCGGACGCACTCCCTATCGTACAAGGCGGTAACCGGGAAAATGGTGGCCTTATCATCGATATCTGGCACGTAGTCCGTAGCGGCACTACCTATGAAGATGTTGCCGCAGTCCCTGCCAACCTTATCAAGGGAGTTGAGCTTAACGACGCTAACGCAAGCGCAATCGGCACGTTGATGCACGACTCGGTGTATCACCGCAAGGCATGTGGTGAGGGCGCATTCAACTGCCCATCCTTCATTGATGCCGTGGGAACGGCCGGATTCCACCAAAAGTATTGGGGGGTGGAGATTCTCTCAGACTTCCTTCGCAAAGCACCCGTCGACGTACGCGCCAGGCACGCCTTCGATACGACCATTGCCCAGTTCAATCCGGCTTGATATACGCGCGTGGTGCGATATCGTTTAAAGATTTGTCGTGACCAAGTGCATAGGGTAAATGAATGAAGCCTGTGTGACGCCGCCACGGGCTCCTTCCGCTGCTTCTTCCGATGCGTCAACTGAAAACCAGCGTTTCAAGTTGGCGCTTCAATTCCTTTGCGACTGCATAGCTGTTGCCTTGCTGCTGCTTCTTGCAGAATGTCTCGCTGCACCACCAGCCGTCGAAGCCCGTCGCCTTCACAGCGTCTGTCCAGTCTCGCAGGTTCAACGCCCCGCTTCCTGTTTGCACATCCCGTAGGATTGGCTCCAACGGTACGCCGCCCAGATAGGGCAAGGAGTCGCACACATGCACGCCATAGATGTAATCCCGGTCAACCTTCGACAGCTGTTCCGGCGTTGCTCCCGACGTGTAGCAATGCCAGAAGTCAATAACGAGCTTCAAGTTGTCGCAACCGACTCGCCGTACGATATCTATTTGCTGCTCCAGAGAACTGAGCGGAGCCCATGAAAGCGCCTCAAGATACACGGTCAAACCATAGTCACGAGCGCGGTCGGCGATTGCGGCAATGTTCTTCACGGTCAGCTTCACCTGGTCATCGTGAGAATGCTGAAGGAGACCCGTGTAACGCTTCGAATACCTGTTCTTGTTGAAATCAATGACCGCCTGAACGTCCAACGGCCCCGAGACTATCTGGACGCCTTTAGCCCCGATCGCGTGAGCCAACATGAAGAGCCTATCCGCCTCTTGATAGAGTTCCTTCTCAGCGTTGCCCTGCCGTTCGACGTCGACAAGGGCACCAACTCCGTGGACCATAAAGCCGTCGAGCTCGCGGCGCAGGTCATCAACCGAATAACCCGCATCGAGATATTTTCGTACCTTGTCCTGCGTTATTTCTACCGCCGTGTAACCGGCGCTTCGTGCGATATCGAGCTCCATCACCAATGTCGAATGTTTCGCGACAGTGGTATTGAACGTGATTCGGTTCTTATCAAGAAACACCTTTGACTCCAGTAGATACGGTGGCTTGAGGAAGCACACCAATTCAAGCCACGTCGACTAGCCTTGGCTCTCGGTCAGCAACGACTTTGGGCTGGAGTGCCGCTTACCGCGGATGAGGTCAGACGCCTTCTCGCCAATCATCGTGCAAGCGGCGTTTGTATTGCCCGACGGAATACGGGGCATCACCGACGCATCAGCGACTCTAAGGTTCGCAATCCCTCGAACCCGTAGCTCCGGGTCAACTACACAGAGCGGGTCGCTGCCCATTCGACATGTCCCGACAGGGTGAAGCGCCGCTCGCGCGTTCTTTCGAAGGTATTCGCCCAGTTCCGTGCGGCTCGCGAACTGCCGGCCAGGATAGTGCTCGCGGTCGATGTACGGTTGTATTGCAGGTTGGCTCATGATTTCCTGACCAATGAGAAACCCTTCAGCCAGCCGCTCAACATCGTATTGCTCCACCATGTAATTGGGCACAATCCGGGGTGCGTCATCCGGGTTCGCACTGCGCAACGACACTTCCCCTCGCGAACGCGGTTGTACATGCTCGAAGTTCAGCGTGCATCCAGTTCCGCCCGGCACACTTTGCGTGCCTTCCTCAACGCCGGCGCCCACAATAAAGAAATACTGCAGGTCAGGCGGCAGGTCCGTTTGCGTCCCTCGACAGAACGCCCCTCCTTCGATGAGGTTGGACGCGATGGGACCACTGCGTGCGACGGCATACTGCAGTGCAGCCCACGCTTTCCAGTGCAGCTTTTTGAACTTGTCGTAGCTGTCCGCGCCCGCTCTCATTTGATAGACCAACGACATCTCAAGGTGGTCCTGAAGATTCTGGCCCACGCCGGGAAGGTCGGAATGCACGTCGATGCCATGTTGTTCCAACAGAGCGGCATGACCAATACCTGAGAGCATCAGGAGTTTGGGCGAATTGATAGTCCCCGACGACACGACGACTTCACTGTCTGCAAAGACCTGTTTTTTCTCACCATCAACGGTGTATTCAACGCCCACGGCACGCTCCTTCTCTACCAGGATTCGAAGCACTTTCGCCCCGACCAGCACCGTGAGGTTTCCGCGCTTCTCCGCCGGTCGCAGATAGGCACTTGCGGAACTCGAGCGCAGCCCATCCTTGACGGCTACCTGATATAGCCCACAGCCGTCTTGCGCGCCACCGTTGAAGTCGGGAACATACTGAAGGCCGGACTGCTGGCAAGCTTGCAGCCATTTTCGCGTTAGCGGATGAACACTCGCAGGGAAGCTGATGCCGACGGAACCGCGCGTGCCGTGGTATTCGTTTGCGAAATCGGCATTGCTTTCCGCGCGCAGAAAATAGGGCAGCACGTCCCGGAATGCCCATCCATGGGCACCGGCGGCTTCCCAACTGTCGTAGTCCTGCGGGTTCCCTCGCACATAGACCATGCCATTGACAGAGCTGCCGCCGCCGAGGACGCTCGCTTGAGCCATGGTGTCGTTCTCGTCACGCTCGTAGCCAATTTCAGGTTCCCAACGATATCGCTTAAGAAGGCCGCCTTGCGCAGTCTTGTAATAGGTGCCGGGAAACCGAATGTAGGGGCTTGAATCCCTCGGGCCTTCCTCAAGAAGGATGACCGTCACGGACGGGTCTTCAGAGAGGCGAGACGCGACGACGCAGCCTGAAGTTCCCCCACCTACGATCACATAAGTTGCGCTCGATGACCGAAGCTTATTCATGTTGTATTTGGATGATTATGAAGAGACGGTCCCCGACATGATTTTTATCGCGACGAACGGGGTACGGCCATCTAGGAAAGACGTTCAATAGAACCAGAACTTGAGTCAGCCGGTCGCGGATGGATTCCGGCATATTCTAATAAGTATTCCGGATCAAATTCGCTCGATCAATTTCGCATCTCCGCACTTACCGACGCATAGTGACGCACAAGTGCGTCAGTTTTGAACTCGGCTTCAGGACTCGGCCCCGATGACCCTAGGGCAGGAATCAGCGCTTACGCTGTCATGCTCCACGAGGACGAGTCTCTCTCCGGATGCATCAACGCGGCGCGCGGGTTTTCGATTGGCTGCGGCCAAGCCCTGCGCCAAATGATCGGCGATCGTTCTGCCCATAATCGACTCCTGATTAAAGTAAATGAAGTTCGCGCGCCTGCGCCGACAGCGCCTCGCGGAACTCGGGATGTGCAAGACGAATGATTGCGTTCGCGCGTTCGGTCGACGACAGACCCTTCAAGTTCGCCACTCCGTATTCTGTGACCACAAGATGAGTTTCAGTACGCGGCGTGGTGACCGGCCCACTGAGTCGGGCAACAATCTTCGATACCTTCCCGCCGCCTGCGGTTGAGTGAAACGCTATGATCGATTTACCTCCGCGCGATGCGTATGCCCCGCGAACAAAGTCGAGTTGCCCGCCAGTTGCGCTGTACTGATGCCCTTTCACATGCTCGGAATTGCATGCACCGGTCAGGTCCATTTCTATGGTCGAGTTAACCGATACGACGTTATCGTTGCGCGAGATCGTATGCGGATCGTTCACGTAGCTCACCGGATAGCTCTCGATCGATGGGTTGTTGTCCAGGTACCCGTACATCTCGCGGTCGCCCATCGCGAAAGTGAAGACGGTCTTCCCGCGATTTAGCGTCTTGCGGGAGTTGTCCACTACCCCGCGCCGAATCAGGTCGACTAGTCCCGGTGTCAGCAACTCCGTATGAATCCCGAGATGACTATGACCGGCAAGCGCGGCAGATACCGCGTTGGGTAATGCACCGATACCCATCTGCAAGCAAGCGCCGTCGGTGACAAGCTCGGCAATCAGCGAGCTGATCGTCTTGTCGTCCGCAGTCGCCGCCTTAGGCTTGAGCTCGGGTATCGCGTGATTCGATTCCACGATCGCATCCACTTCCGACACGTGCAGCAACGAATCGCCGAAGACACGTGGCATGTTCGGATTGACTTCCACAATCAACCTGCGTGCGGCACGCGCCACGCCCGTCGTGTAGTCGTTGTTTGTGCCGAACGTGAAGTAACCATTCGCATCCATGGGCGACACCATCACCAGCATGGTGTCGACGGGGATATGGTCAGCGAATAGCCGAGGAGACTGGCTAAACGAGTTGGGCACGTAGAACACGACCTTGCGGTTTTCGTCTTCAACGCCCAGCTTGACGAGCTCCCGCTCGGGAGCGCCCATGAACATGCAATGCGGCAGGATCCGGCCCATGAGCGAATAGCGCAGCAGACTCTCCCGCAAAAACGCTTCAGAGTGAAAGTAGTAGACCTTCAGCGCATCAATGTCCCCTGCTTCGGCGCGCGCCCCTAACGCCTCTAGCAACGAGGGTGGCTGCGACATCGCCATCCCGAGCGCGATAGACGAGTCGCTGCGTAATGTCGAGACTGCTAGCGCCGGGGAAGTGAGCTTGCTCTTGTACAACTCTTCGACTTGAAATCTGGTGTTCATGAGTACCACTCCGGTTTAATAGTTGGCGTCGGCTTCGGGTGAATGACCGCGCTTGTAAATGAGCATCGTGCGTTCGAACGTCATGACAATCTCGCCGTCCTGGTTGAGTCCTTTTGTTTCCACGGTCACGATCCCCTGCGTTGGGCGGCTCTTCGACTCGCGCTTGGAAAGCACGGTGGATTCCGCATAAAGCGTGTCGCCCGCAAATACCGGATGCACGGCCTTGACCTTGTCCCAGCCCAGATTGGCCACCACTTTCGCGCTTACGGTGCGTACGCTCATTCCGGTGATCACAGCGAGCGTGAACGTGCTGTCAACCAGCAGCTTTTTCCACTCGGTCTTCTCGGCATAGGCCGCATCAAAATGCACTTGTTGCGTGTTCATGGTGAGGAGCGTGTTCCAGATATTGTCGACGTCGGTGATCGTCCTGCCTGGCCTATGTTCGTAAATGGTTCCGGGAACAAAGTCCTCGAAGTACAGGCCAGACGTTTCACGGAAACGGTTTTCTCCAATCTGGCGATACGCGGAAATAGAAGATGTCATGATGGTATCCTAAATAGATAAGTTCAGATTGCGGCCAGCACGCTGCGCGCTTCTCGGGCGATGGCCTCGTCGACCATGCGCCCGTCCACGATACCCACGCCCTGTTCATTTGCTTCGAGCACACGTTTCGCCCGTGCAACGCGATCGGCGGACGGCGTAAACGCACGGTTGATTGATTCAATATGTGAAGGATGAATAGTGGCTTTACCGTGGAAGCCATTGGCGAGCGCGAAAGCCAGATCGCCTTGCAAAAGGTCGGCGTCGTGAATGGCGAAACACGGCGCGTCGATCGCCTCGATGCCCGCCGACGCACATGCCGCGGCAACACCACAACGCGCGAGTTGCAGCGCGAGCGAATCGGGTTGGGCACGCACATCGGAGGCATAGTCAGCCGCGCCAAACATGAGCGCCCCGACATGCGAACTGGCACCTGCGATCGATTCAATCGCAAACATGCCACGCGCTGACTCGATCAGGGGAACAAGCACGCTCGTCTTGCCGGCTTGATCGAACAGGCTTGCTACCAATGCCACCTGGTCCGGCGATTCAATTTTCGGCAGCAGGAGGAAATCGGGCATGCGCGAGACGTCCAGCAATGCGGCAAGATCGTCCAGACCAAAGCGCGTAGAAACCGAATTGATGCGCACCGCAAGCTGCGGCATGGTTTCGTCGAGAGGCGTGTTGAGCCACGCAAGCAGGTTCTTTCGTGCATCCGGCTTCTCAGCGGAGGACACGGAATCTTCGAGATCGGCGATGGAAACATCCACGCCGCTCCGGGCCGCGCTCAGCAAGCGGTCAGGACGGGTGGCGGGTGTGAAGAGCCAACTACGAGTGGCATAAACGGAATGATCGGACATGACGCTTGGCACCTGAAGAATGTTTTGACCTGTTCATTCTCGTGATGCAGCGCGCCACTGACAATGCGGCAATTATGGTGCTAGCCTTCGGAAATTTTGAAGCCTGGATTTTTAGGGTTTGCTGCGTGACTGCTTGGAGCCGCTTGCGATCAGATGGTCGAACAGCAGACGAGCGTAGGTTGGGAGCGCGTCTCGCTCGCTCACGCACACGCACATTTCACGCAGCGCCCAGCTATCGTGCAGACGTAGAACACGAATGCCCATGGTGCGCTTGCAGCGGCGCGCCGCCGACTCGGGCACGACTGATACGCCCACGCCATTCTCGACCAGACGGCAGATAGCGTCGAAACTGCGTAGCTGTATGCGCTGGCGAATCCGCCGATGCAATCTGCGTGCATGACCCTCCAGATAAATTTGAATCGATGCACCGCTCGCATAGCCGACGAAATCGTGTTCGAGTAATTGCTCGAACGCGATGCCGCGCATGCCTTCGAAACCGGGTGCAGACACAGGCACGACTGCGCACAGGCGATCGGTGACAAAAGGAAAAGCTTGCAACGCGCCCATGTCAGCCGCAGCAGCCACAATGCCGATGTCCGCCACACCATCGATCAGCGCCTCGACGATTTCATGACTAAGGCGCTCCTCGACTTCAATGTTCACATTGGGGTGAGCCGCGAGAAAATGACTGACAGGCGTAGGCACAAACTCCGTCAGCGCGTTCGTGTTTGCGAGCAACCGCACTGTGCCTTTCAGTCCATGGGCGAACTGGCCAAGATCGTCGGTCAATCGCTGCATGGAGGCGAGCGTTGCGCGTGCATGGCGCAACAATGTATGACCCGCTTCCGTAGGCTGAACGCCGAGCCGCTGGCGCGCGAGCAACGGCACGCCCACAGCCTCCTCCATTTGCTTGACCCGTCCGCTCGCCGAGCCTAGCGCCAGGTTCACACGCGTTGCTCCGTGCGTGATGCTGCCCGCTTCCACCACGGCCACGAAAAGCCGCAAATCCGCTATGTCGAAGCGCATGAAGTGTCTCCGTCTTCGTTTCCGTTGCTTCCACGAACGATCAAGCCTACGGGAACCCCGAAGGACACCTTCGCGAACTCCGCATTGTCGCCGAACGTCGCGCTTTGGACAATGGCTCCACAAAATCAGCAAACGGAGACAGACATGGCGAACCCTTCAGAAGACAACGCGCGCGATCGTGCGCCCAACTTTCGACACGCTCATACGATGCAACGGCCCGCTGCCACTGCGAGCCTCATCGGGTCGGAGATCGAATGGTATGGCTATACCGACTCCGCTAGCGTTCCTAGACTTTTCCTTATTCGTTGCCGGTGTGTTATCGCTTGGCTTAGTTTGAAGCGAAGCAAGGTTGCCGCGACAATCGCTCCCCGTTTTTTTGTTTGCAGTAGTCAAAATATCCAACAGGTCGGTTCAAGGGCTCGCCATTCATACCGGTGCCAGGTGAAACACCCGGGCGCCAGAACGCTCTGGTTTCTTTAGCTACGCTGCCCCGCCGCGTTCAGGATTAGCTGGGTGATCTCGTCGGGATGAGAGATCAACGAGAGATGGCTTGCCTTCAACTCGATGGTCGTGGCACCCATGCGTTTCGCCATGAAACGTTCAAGGTCCGGATCAATTGTCCTGTCTTCTGTCGAAACAGCGTAGAAACTCGGCTTTGACCGCCAGGCAGCCTGTGTGGTCTTGCCGGTTAGCAGCGCCTTGTGAAACGGCTCTTGCACTGCATAGAGGACCTTCGCCTTCGCTTCCGGCAGATCGCCCGCAAAATCGCGAAGGAACGCGGCCTCGCTCAGGCGACCTTCATCGCCGTCAAAAACAATCCCCGCAGACGCCGGCGGCGCAGGAAATTTCTTGGCCAGCTCCGAGTAATCCTCGCCCGCGTCAGGCGCCCGAGCTGCCACATAAACAAGTGCAGAAACATTCGGGTGCACACCGGCCTCCGTTACGATCATCCCAGAGAAGGAATGCCCGACCAATACGGTCGGGCCGTCCTGGCGCGCCAGCACGCGTTGGGCCGAAGCAACCGCGTCGGGCAACGTCGTCAGAGGATTCTGGACAGACGTGGTATTGAGTCCCGCTGCTTGCAGTCGCGCGATCACTTCTGACCAGGACGACCCATCGGCGAACAACCCGTGCACAAGGACGATGTTCCGCGCTTTCGCCGGCGCGGGAGTTGCCGCCATACCGCGAGTGGAAACGAGTGTAGCGGCGGCCCCGGCTATCAGTGCAGCCGAGAAACTACGTCTGTTCATCGTCATAATCTGATTCTCCTTCCGTAGAGGTTCGATTCGGGTCGACGCAAAGCGGTTCTAGCCCAAAATACCTTAGTTATGCAAATTATGTGCCATCAGCATGGTAGCAACGCTAGTCGCTCGGCTGGCCGTACCGAATCGACACGTCGTGCCCATGGCGGGGAGCCCGCTGGTTCTGCTCAGTGTACGCACGTGGAGAACTTTGAACTGCCCGGCCTGACCTATCGCGCCTGCTGGATTCTCAGCCAGAGAGCCGTGACGATCGCGACAATGAACAACGCGCCCGTCATCCCCACAACCCCATTCCATCCTCCGCGATTCCAAAACACCCCACCCAGCGAGCCCACAACACTGGATCCGAGGTAGTAGGCAAAAAGATAAAGCGATGATGCCTGTGCCTTGTCTGATTGCGCGCACGCCCCAACCCACGCGCTAGCAACAGAGTGCGTGCCGAAAAAGCCGACCGTCAACACCGCGATCCCTGCAACGACAATCCAAAGCGAGTCAGCAGTTGTGAGAACGGTTCCGACGAGCATGACTAACAACGTGGCAGGCAGCATGTTGCGCCGCCCCAACCACTCCGACAGACTGCCAGCCGATGCTGAACTGGCAACACCAAACAAATAGACCGAGAATATGAAGCCCATTGCGGTCTGGCTCAGCGAAAACGGCGGCGCGACCAGGCGATAGCCCACGTAGTTGTAGACCGTAACGAATCCACCCATCAGAAGAAAACCTTCCACGAAGAGCAAGGGCAGCACACCGTCACGCACATGCGTCGCATATGCTCGACTCAAGGTAGCGAACCGAAGTGGCTGTGCGACGAAATGTCGGGACGCGGGCAAGCAGCGCCACAAGATGCCCACGCACAGCAATCCCAGAATCCCCATGGTCATGACGGCTGCGCGCCACCCCAGGAGATCCGTTACTACGCCTGTCAACAATCGGCCCGCCATCCCACCAAGTGCGGTTCCACCGACGTACAAACCCATCGCAAGACCGAGTGACCGCGGGTGCATCTCCTCCCCAACATACGCCATCGCGACCGCGGGTAGCCCGCTCAGTGCAATTCCCATCGCCGCCCGGGTCACCAGGAACTCCGTCCATTTAGGCAGCACCGCACTGATTATCGCGAACATGGCAGACAGGAACAACGACGCCACCATAATCGGTTTGCGTCCCCAAGCCTCCGACAGGACGCCCGCGACCAGCATAGACACGGCCAGCAGCCCCGTGGTCAGCGACAGTGAGAGACTTGCGCCCGCTGCGCTTACCTTGAAGTTTTGGGAAAAGACCGGCATCAGCGGCTGCACGCAGTACAGCAACGCAAAGGTGGCAAATCCGGCTGAGAAAAGCGCACTGTTGGTGCGAATGAAAGCAGGTGTGCCGTGCTCGATTTTTCCAATCAGCACCTCGGTGGCGAGTTCTGCGGACTCAACGAAGCGAACTGCTGCGCTCGATGTTTCACTGCTATGCTCGGACATGATACGAATGCCTCGGATAAATACTAAAGATTCCTGGGAATAGTCGGCCAGAAGCGGGACCGCGTCCAATATCGTTTTATCGCCATTTGATACAAAATCCATATCATGGATCTGCGCCGTATCCGGTACTTTGTCGTACTCGCCGAAACGCTCCACTTCGGGCGGGCCGCGCTACGACTAAACATTGCTCAGCCCCCCCTCAGCCAACAGATTCGTGCACTGGAAGGTGAACTTGGCGCCCAGTTGTTTGAGCGAAACAATCGTCGCGTAGAACTCACACCTGCGGGAAAGGCGCTGTTGCCAGAGGCCCGCGCATTACTTGCACAGGCTGAGCGGGCAGGCGCTGTCACTGCACGCGCCCAACGCGGTGAACTGTGCGAACTACGCGTGGGTTTCACCAGTTCTGCCGCGCTCAGTTCAGTGATTCCGCAGTTGATTTTTGCGCACAGGCAGCGCTTCCGAAATGTTCACTTGCACCTCGAAGAACTGACGACCAAAGAGCAGATAACGGCCATGCTTGAGCGCCGGCTTGAGGTCGCATTCGTACGCAGTTCAAACTATCCAGATCTTCCCGCAACGCTCACGGCAACTTATGTATTCGAAGATTCTCTCGTGGTTGCCCTGCCGCCGCGGCATAGATTTGCTACCCCTTCCCTCCCGCTGTCAGCCGAGGTACTGCGCGACGAGGAATTTGTTATGTACCGGCAAAACAGTGGTACCGGTGTCTATGACCAGATCATCGCCTTGTGTCACCATGCGGGATTCTCACCGAGAATTGCTCAAGAGGCGCGTGAAACCCCAACAATTCTCGGTCTTGTTGCCGCCGGTCTCGGCGTAGCATTCGTGCCTGCATCGTTGGGAAGCCTGAACGTCGCGGGCGTGACGTACCGCCCGCTGCGCGAAAGCGGTGCTCGTTCCACGATATGGCTGGTTCTGCGCGCTGGAAAGTTATCGCCTCAGGAAGAAGCATTTTCCGAACTTGCGAGAACGGTTCAAACCCAGGCTCAAGATTCTCCCGGCAGTTGTGGGTAGGTACTCGTATTTCTGACCGGCCGGTGTCGGAACTCGACACCCAGCTTCATTTCAAGCCACGTTTCCAAGGCAACGACGTTCCATTACACGTCGATGCCCGTGAGGGCGGCAGTAAGTTCGCCCCGGCTATCGGCATATGCCCTCCAGTTTTGAACTGCTAGACGAAACCAATACCGGCCTTCACCTTGCCGTCTTCACGATGCTCACGCTAGTTACCACGACCAATACTTCAAAATACCTGACACGCGCCTAGCGGCGTGCTTCAGTGGCCATGCGAACCGCAAGGCCGGCGAGCACCGTTCCCATTAGCCAACGCTGAACGACAAGCCAAAACGGCCGCTGCCCGAGAAATGCCGCGATCGAGCCAGCCGTCATCGCGACAATCGAGTTGACCGTAACACTCAAGGTGACCTGCACGACCCCCAGTATCAGCAATTGGCCAAACACACGGCCGTATCGCGATTCGATGAACTGCGGCAGCAGCGAAAGATAGAGCACCGCGCTCTTTGGGTTCAACAGATTCGTGACGAAACCCATTGCGAACAGTTTGCGTGGACTGTCGGTAGGCAACTGGCGCACCTGGAACGGCGAGCGCCCCCCTGGCTTGACTGCCTGCCAGGCGAGCCAGAGCAAATAAAGTGCACCGCCAAAGCGCAAGGCGTCATACGCGTATGGCACGGCCAGCAGCAGGGCGGTGACGCCGAGCGCGGCGCATAACATATAGAACGCGAAGCCGAGCGCAACCCCACTAAGTGAGATCAGACCGGCAGTGCGACCCTGACAGATCGAGCGCGAGATCAAATACACCATGTTTGGCCCGGGCGTGAGCGCCATTCCGAGGCAGACGAAACCAAACGTGAGCAATCTGGCGCTTTCAGGCATTTCACATCTCCTTGACCATTGATCAACCAGTTTCAAAGCGATCGACGAGTGCACGGTGATCAATAGCATCCTGCAGCCACGACCGGAGGATGTGAGATCAGTGCATGCGCGGGGAAAGAGCATGTATAAACGCTTCGATCTCAACGCTCACGCTGTTGTGTAGAGAACTCATACTCACTGCTGGTCAAGCGTGGCGCCCCTTTTCGCCCCCGCCTGAGCAAGCAGATCGGAGCCAGGATTTCTTCTGGTGTCGTGAATCGCCCCCGGCTCCCCCTAATTTTGTCTGCCCACGTGCGACAGCCATCAGCTACTCGGCGGCCAAAGCCATTTCTACAGCTGCCTGAGCATGGGCAATGGTCGTGTCGATGATCAGCACCGGACTGTCTTCGGGCTTCACGAGCATACCAAACTCAGTACAACCAAGAATTATGACCTCCGCCCCCCGCGCCACGAGATCCAGAATCGCTGCACGGAATTTTTCGCGAGTGGAAGGCAGGAAGATGCCCTTCGCGAGTTCGTCATAGAGCGCATTGTGCACATTATTCTGGTGCTCTCCCTGCGCCACCAATACGTCCAGCCCATATCGCTTTTTCAGGCGCCCCACAAAGTACGTCCCTGTCATGGTGTACCGACTTCCCAACAGGCCAACCGTTCTGAAGCCGCGTGCAAGCACCTCTCTTGCCGTCGGGTCGACGATATGAATGAAGGGCAAATTGACTGAGCTTTCCACCCGCTCATCTGCCGTATGAACTGTATTGCACGCCAGCAGGAAAAAATCGGCGCCCGCAGCCTTTACCTTATTGCCTTCAGCGGCGAGAAGGTCCCCAACGAGATCCCATCGCCCTTCACGCTGTCGACGCTCGATCTCCTCGAAGTCGGTTTGGGCGAGCACGATTTTCGCGCAATGCAGCCCGGCTCCGCCCAGATGTTGCGCGACGAGTTCATTAATTGCACGGTAATACACGATCGTGCTCGGCCACGCGACACCGCCGACAATACCTATGGTTTTCAAGCAATCTCTCCAGAAGTTAAAGGAAAACGCGACGCCCCATGTCAAGCTTGATAATAAATTTCACACCAGTTGACGCACCGCTCACCGAGTTCGGTATACCCGCGACCTGAAGCTTACTTGGCCAGTCTGAAACGAGGCCTCCGTACAAAAGGAAAAATGGGGATTGGGTAAGCAGCATCGATCGGTTTCATCAATCATGCAGCTGAAACCTAGCCCGGAGCGAAAGAGAACAACGGTCCCGATTCACCGCTAGAGAAGCACCGTACTGCGGCGTAGACACAGCGAGCGGGCCGCATCGTCATGAATATGACTAAGCGCGCAGCGATGGTGAAAGCGCGCTGTTTGCTGGAGTCTTCCATGCTTTTGGCAACGCTTGAGAGTAACCACGACCACGACAGCTAGACTGCCCAGATAAATATCTGAAAATTCTAACTCCGCATCCGAAGAGGATTCAAGAAGTTACTGTTAACCTAGTCGACTTCAATATGCGCATATATAGCCGCTGCAACCAAATTCGCAGCCCGTGCCCGCGAACTTCATATGACGAGTCGCGACGCTTCACGGTCCCGAACAATCCGTCTAGCCCCGATTCGGTTTTGATTAAACTAGCTCCTAACATAGCCAATGCCATGCTTGCTGTTCTCAATATGTCGGCCGGATAGGATACCGATTCATACTGCGAAATCATTGGCAGCGGAAATAACGACTGGACGGAAGAATGCCTGCCGCAATCACCCCACCGCTGCCGCAACCGGCCAAACGATGGAGCAACTTCGCTGGCGTTCGTCCTGTGCAAGTGGAGAGGCCGGCTGACAGCACCATCACGACTGTCACGATCTCGACGCCGGACTGGCGTCATGGTTATTCCAATTGAAATATAAATCAGACACTATTTTCCTGCCGAACGGACTCGTCCGCGCCGGAAAGCGACCAGTCGTCCTGAAGCTGACCAAGGAAACCGCGTGCACTTGGCGTAAGTCCCCTGTCTCTGAGCAAAACAACCCCCACGGTCCGATTGACAACCGGCTTGGTCAACGGCCGGGAAATAAGTCCTGCGCTCAGAGCGGATGGCACCGCCCCCCCAGGCACAATCGCAAGGCCAACGCGCGCATGAACGCACTGCATCACAGTTGCGAACTGGTTGACCGTAACCGCATGCTGAAGAATCAGGCCTGCTGCCGAAGCAAGCCCGTCCAGAAAACGCCTTGTCTGTGCCTCTTTCGGCAATGAAACCATGGCATACCTCGATACCTCGTCAAGCGTAATACCGGCCTTGCTCGAAAGTGGATGACCTTTGGGCATCACGACATGGAACGCTTCAGTTGCAAGCGTGATAGCGGAAAACTCAACCGGAACCTCATCGATGTACGTCACACCAAGGTCGGCGACACCACTACGTACATCATCAAGTACAGTGCCATGCACACCCTCGCGTATTTGAATTTCGATGCGGGTACGCGATTCACGATATCGGGCAACAATCCTGGGTAACTGCGTATACGCGACGGACATCACTGCGGCCACGATGACCTGCCCCCGTTGTTCGTCGGATATTTCGCGCATGCTCTCGAATGAAATGCGTAGATCCGCGAGGATGCGGTTCGCGAGCGCAATAAACTCCTGCCCCGCCGGCGTGATTTCAAGCCGCCGCGTAGTCCGTCGAAAAACTTCAAGTCCGATTGCCTGTTCGACGCGTTGAACGGTGCGCGTAAGCGCGGGCTGAGAAATGTTGAGCGTCAGGGAGGCAGCCATGAAACTGCCGTGTTCAGCGATAGTACATACGGCAAGCAACTCGCGCGAACTCAGATCGGGAATGGCACTTCTGTTCATGTGATATCCCTGGAAGGCGTGCATGTCTATTTTATGCGCATTCCGCAACTAAGTCCTAAAATAAACCAATCCTGACATTAAATGAATACAACTCGACTATCCGTGGGACCGAAACGCAGCCCCCCTGCATTCACTAGAGCGCTACCTATGAAAATCCTGGTGCCGGCCAAGGGAGCGATCGATTACAACGTGAAGGTCCGGTCTGGACTGGAGAGCGAAATTTGACGCTCGCTGCCCGGGCCTTCGTGTTCCGCCCGGGCAACTGAGTGCTAGCCGTTGAGGCACCCAGCGCAATGTCGTATTGCGCACGAGCCAACAATCGGGAACCTGCCGGTCGTAGCGCGGCACAGCAGGCCCGCGCGTGTTTAAACCAAACGATGCGCATTCGGACTGAGCTCCGGATCGTCCGGGTTCGTGTCCAGAGGCTCTATTGCAATAGGCTTCCCTCGCCGTTCGTGTGTAAACGCGATCATGATAGGTATCACCACCGCCACTACTCCCACAACGCAGGCCATGCTCGTCGCCAAGCTCCAATCGCTGCGTTGTGCCAGGGATAATTGCAGTGTCGCATTGCTTGCAGCCAGCAAATTCCCCAATTGATAAACCAGGCCCGGAAACGTTGCGCGGACATGAGCCGGTGATATCTCGTTCAGATGGGCAGGCATCACTCCCCAGGCACCCTGGACAGAAATCTGCATCAAGAACGCACCGATCGCGAGCACGACAGCAGTCGAACCGAACGCCCAAAGCGGAATAACCGGAAGCGCAATCAACGATGCGACGACAATCGCCTTGCGGCGCCCAAGCCGCTCTGAAATTGTGCCGAAGAGAAGCCCACCTATGATTGCTCCCACGTTATAAACAATCGCGATCACACTCACAGTTTTATGACTGAAATGCTTCTCCGTTTGCAAGAACGTTGGATAGAGATCCTGGGTACCGTGCGCAAAGAAGTTGAAAGCTGTCATCAATATGACGAAGTACAACGTCAGCTTCCAGTTCTGCAATAACCAACCCCACAGGCTTTCCCTCTTCACCGTTGCATTCCTCTCCCACGTCGGAGATTCGGGTACGTTTCTACGGATAAAGAAGACAAGGATCGCAGGAATCGCAGTGACAGCAAACATGCCTCGCCAACCGAGTACTTCGTAGGCCAGCCCGTAAACGAGCGCAGCGAAAAGATAGCCAGTGGGATATCCGGACTGGAGCACTCCTGACATGAACCCACGCGAACGCGCCGGAATAGACTCCATTGTCAGAGCGGAGCCAACCCCCCATTCTCCACCCATGGCGATACCAAACAAGGCACGGATAATGAAAAACGACGTCAGGTTTGGTGAAAATGCTGTTAGCAAGCCGAACAAAGAAAAGCACACGACATTTAACATTAATATCGGCCTACGGCCGAATCTGTCTGCCAGTCTACCGAAAATCAATGCTCCAAGCGGGCGCACGGCAAGCGTGCAAGTCAGCGCAAATGCAACGCTTTTAATGTCTGAATGGAATGTCGCGGCAATGTCCTTCAAAACAAACACCATTACAAAAAAATCGAAAGCGTCCAGAGTCCACCCCAAGTAGCTCGCTATGGCAACATTCTTCTGCTGTCTCGTCCACATCATTGTCTCCATCATATTGTCCAGGCGCTGCTGTTATGCCCCGGTCCGCGAACCCACCGGAGTTGGCGTTATATGTCCGCGCAACCGTATCGCACAGGGTCATACGTTTCTCCCTGCGCGCCAGCGCAACGTTCGCCTTGATAGGCTATTGCCCAGACTAGCGCTCGCCAGCACCAATGCCAATCGCAATTTGTTTCTGGTTATAGTTGCGATAAACACATATATATCGGCAACTTTGGTGGCCCGTGCGCAGGGTTTCCATCGCAGCTTCCCGACCGAACCGTATACACGGATGCGCTTCAGGCTGAGCGAAGCGTCACCGGCACCTGAACCGGCAAGCAGGCCGATCACTTGAGCAGCGGTGCGTCGACGCGATGGTAATGATTCGTTATACTAAGGAAAGAGTCTTCTCTTGCCATGAACTGCGAAGCCGTACGTCGCGCGCAGCGAAGAGATCGTGAGCGTCTGTCCAACGAAATGAGCATCTCACCGCGACAGTTCCCGCCAATGATGATCAGGATAACGTATTTGCGCTGCTCGGGGCGAAGGTGCCAGAGACGGGTGCGCTCGCACATTGCACGTTTGGCCTCAGGCCGCATTCACCGGAACTGATGCGCCAGCGCGTACGGTATGACCTGGCGGGGGAATCGCAAACCTGGCCACGACGCAGCAACTCGATGCGCAGCATGCGTGAGGAGAATGTGAGCAAAGGCATATCGAGGTGACGCGCCCGCCGCTACAACATGTTCTCTTCAGGCAAGTGCTCCGTGTTTTCTCTCGACCATAAAGTATTCATGCCTCATTCGGAATTATCTGGCGCAATAGATTGATCTTGTAATAAATATCGACATCCGCCTAAGCTCTCTCCATAAACTTGACAAGGAGTGAGAGATGGATGCGGTGCTGCAATCGAGCAAGACGAGGGAGTCTGCGACGGCCACGGTTCCGGCCGATGTGGATCTGGTTGAATACTATTACGAGCGGGGTTTCAGCGACGGGCTGCCGGTAGTTCCGCCAACGCAGGAAAAGGTCGATGAGATCGTGGCCCGCCTGGGCGGCGATGCGTCGTTCGTGGAAGCGCGCATTGCGCCGCGCTGGGGTGACCTGACCCGTGAGGTTCTCGCGATCAACATGGTCATGGCGGGCTGCAAACCGGAATACACGCCGGTGGTGCTGGCTGCGGTCAAGGCCCTCACCGATCAGGCATTCAACCTGAATGGCGTGCAGGCTACGACCCACGTAGCCTCACCGCTGCTGATCGTCAACGGCCCGATCGCCCGCGAGATCGGGATGAACGGCGGCGTGAACGCATTCGGTTCGGGCAACCGCGCGAACGCCACCATTGGCCGCGCGCTGCGTCTGATCATGCTCAACGTGGGAGGCGGCTGGCCTGGCGATCTGGACAAGAGCACGCTGGGCCACCCGGGCAAATACACGTACTGCGTGACCGAGAACGAAGCCCAGAGCCCGCTTGCTCCATACCACGTCGAGCACGGCTACAAGCCTGAAGACTCGACGGTGTTTGTGATGGCCGCCGAGGCACCGCACAGCGTCACCAACCACATCTCCAACGATCCCGAGGGCATCCTCGACACGATGTGCTCGGCAATGAGCACGATCGCTTCAAACAGCGCAGTGCTCGGCGGCCATATCGCCGTGGTGCTCGGCCTGGAACATGCGCAGACGATCGGCAAGCACGGCTGGTCACGCGCCGATGTACGCAACTACCTGTTCCAGAATCATGGCAACCGCTTCATCGATCTGGCGTACGGCCACCGCTACGGCAAGGTCTACAACCGCAATCTGCCCAAGTACTACAAGCGCGAGGACAACACGCGCATCCCGATCATTCACAGTCCGGAGAACATCCACCTGTTCGTGATGGGTGGCGAGGCCGGCCGTTTCTCGGCGCTGATCCCCGGCTGGGGTCACATGAGCACGCCCGTACTGCGTGCAGTCGAAGGCAGCGGCGCAGGGGATAACGGCGCTGAATGCGTGGGCGGCACCTGCGCACTGTAACGATGACGGCAGCCCAGCTGCATTCCAGGAGAAAGACATGTTGACGAAAACCAATACTGTGACTGTGTATGACCCGCGGGGGAGCATCCGCTTTGAGAACGTAGCGGCCGCGCCGCGCAAGCAAAAGCTGGCCGGGCTTCGCCTGGGCATTCTGGACAATTCGAAGTGGAACGCCAACAAGCTGCTGCGCGGCGCGGCTGCCGCGCTCGCCGAGGACGTCGAGTTCGCCGCGGTGAACTACTACGTCAAGCACAGCTTCTCGAAGGACGCCACGCCCGAGCTGATCGAAAAGATCGCTGCAGAGAACGACGTGGTGCTGACCGCGATCGGTGACTGCGGCTCGTGCTGCTCGGCCTGTATCCGCGACTCGATTGCGCTGGAGAAGCTTGGCGTGCCGAGCGCTGCGATCATCACGACCGAGTTCGCGCGCGAGACCGAACTGACGCGTCAGGCTGTCGGCATGAAGGCGCTCGAGCCGGTCGTCATCATGCATCCGGTCAGCTCGATCACCCAGGAGGAAGTCGCCCAGCGTGTCCAACAGATCCGGCAACAGGCCCAGCAAGTCTGGCTCGGTACACAACCGCCGCTCACCACCAAGGTCGAACTGCAATGATCAGCACTACATCAGAAAACAGGTTCTCCCCGCCTGATCTGGAGGCGCTTGTCGCTCACAGCGATATTCCGGTGCTCATCGACTGCTTCACACCCGGATGCGGTCCATGCGCCTCGCTAAGCCCTGTGCTGGACGAGCTTGTAAACAGTACACAAGGTCAGTTGGCTATCGAGAAAATCGACGTTGCAACGTACCCGGAGATCGCACACCGTTTCGGCGTGCGCGGCGTGCCCACGCTGCTGCTTTTCAAGGATGGCCAATTGCACGCGTCACGTACCGGTACAGCGTCGCGTACGCAGTTGCTTACCTGGCTTTCCGCCCAACAGGCCGTTTGAACGATGACTACACCGTTTCATTGACCGGAAGCAGTTCCGCAAGCCCCCGGCCGCCAATCAGTTGATCCAGAAGACGCTCACGGACATGCAGACTGAGATTGCATTGGGACTGCAGGCGTGCCTTCGGCTGGGTCACATGAAAGACGAAGGAATCGCCTCGGTGGAAGTCACCTCTCTACTGAAGCGCAATTCCTGCGGAAAAGCTCCGGATATTGTGCGACTCGCGCGCTACATGCTCGGCGGGAATGGGATCAGTGACGAATTCGGCGTGGCTCGCCACCTCGTCAATCTTGAAGTCGTCAACGCCTACGAAGGTACGCACGACATTCATGCATTGATTCTCGGCCGCGCGATCACCGGCATCACGGCATTATGACGGGAGACTCTCAATGGGCGCACTGTCGCATCTGCGCATACTCGATCTTTCCCGTGTACTGGCCGGCCCTTGGGCCAGCCAGATACTCGCGGACCTGGGTGCCGAAGTTATCAAGGTCGAACATCCTGACCGTGGCGATGATACACGCGCCTGGGGTCCACCCTGGGCCAGCACGGACCGGTGGACCGATGAACGTCAGTCAGCCTATTTTGCTGGCGCCAACCGTAACAAGCAGTCCGTCGCGGTTGATATCGCGCATCCGCAGGGCCAGGAGATCGTGAAAGCACTGGCATCGGGTTGCGATGTTGTTATCGAAAACTTCAAGGTTGGTGGCCTCAGTCAGTATGGGCTCGATTACGAGTCGTTAAAGGTGACCAATCCCGCCATCATCTATTGCTCGATTACGGGATTCGGTCAGACAGGCCCCTACGCACATCGTCCCGGCTACGACTTCCTGATCCAGGGCATGGGCGGATTGATGAGCGTAACCGGTCACCCTGACGGGGAACCTGGTGACGGCCCATTGAAGGTCGGCGTCGCCCTGACCGACATCCTGACAGGTTTGTATGCCACCGTAGGTATCATGGCCGCGCTTGCTCATCGCGACAAGACGGGCGAAGGCCAGCAGATTGACGCGTCGCTCCTTGATGTCCAGGTGGCGTGCCTAGCCAATCAGGCAATGAACTACCTCGCCAGTGGGCAACAACCGCCGCGGCTGGGAAACGCCCATCCGAACATCGTGCCGTATCAGGACTTCCGGACAAGTGACGGTCATATCATCATCACTATCGGCAACGAAGCCCAATTCGCCCGGTTCTGTGAGGGACTCGGCCGGCCAGAGTGGTCGACGGACGATCGCTTTGCCACCAATAGCGCGCGTCTTGCACATCGTCATGAACTGATTTCCCTCATACAGCGTGTCATCGCTACGCGTACAACATCCGAGTGGCTGGATACCCTGGAGACACGCTCGGTACCTTGCGGTCCCATCAATGACCTTGCGGCAGTTTTCGCCGACCCGCACGTGCAATATCGAGGCATGAGGGTCGACTTTCCAGATGGCGACACTTCGGGTGTTTCAGTAATAGCAAGCCCGCTGCGCCTTTCAGCTTCACCGGTGGAGTATCGCAGTGCGCCTCCGCGTCTGGGAGGTGAGACCAGGGGTGTACTTCAGCGCCTGCTGGGCTTCGGCGAGGAACAGATCAACAACCTCATCCGCGATGGCATCGTCCGCGCGTAAGTTACTTACGGGTCTTTGAGATACCAATCTAAACCTTTATGAAGACATTTCCATGCAAAGCGACAACAGGCGCCACGCGCGCGTTTTGATCCTCGGATCCGGCCCAGCCGGATACACAGCCGCCATCTACGCTGCCCGTGCAAACCTTGAGCCCATGCTGGTGACTGGCCTGGCGCAGGGAGGACAGTTGGTCACCACGACCGAAGTGGATAACTGGCCCGCCGATGTCAATGGAGTGACCGGTCCTGACCTGATGCAGCGCTTTCAGCAGCACGCAGAGCGCTTCAATGCACACATAGTGTTCGATCACATTAACGAAGTCGATCTGAAGCAACGACCGTTTGTGCTGACCGGCGACGCCGGCACGTACACCTGCGACGCACTGATCGTCGCTACCGGCGCGTCAGCGAAGTACCTGGGCCTGCCGTCCGAGGAGGCTTTTCTCGGCCGCGGCGTGAGTGGTTGCGCGACGTGTGATGGATTCTTCTATCGCGACCAGAACGTCTGTGTCGTGGGCGGCGGAAACACCGCTGTTGAAGAGGCGCTTTACCTGTCAAATATCGCCCGCAAGGTACATCTTGTCCATCGGCGTGATCAGTTCCGCGCCGAGCCCATCCTCATAGACAAGGTAATGGAAAAAGTCGCTGCAGGGCGAATGCAGTTGCACACCTGGCACACGCTCACGGAGGTTCTCGGTGACGACTCCGGAGTAGTCGGCGTACGCCTGAATAACCTAAGAGACGGCGGGACCACAGAGATAGAACTAAAGGGCTGCTTCATTGCAATTGGCCACCAACCGAATACCGACCTTTTCAAGGGGCAGCTCGAAATGAAAGACGGTTACGTGGTCACCAGAGGCGGTGCAAGCGGGATGGCGACGATGACCAGCATCCCAGGAGTGTTCGCCGCAGGCGACGTCCAGGATTCTATCTACCGGCAGGCTATCACTTCCGCAGGGACTGGTTGCATGGCCGCTCTGGACGCGCAACGCTTTTTCGAGCAAGCAGGATCGTCAGTGACTGAAAAGAAGAGTTTTACCGAACACGACCAGACCGCGGCAGAAGTGCCGGGATCCGCCCTTGCCTGACGCGGCATGGAAGTTTGGAGCTGAGCATTGCCGGTATCGGCATCTGATCCGGCTTTCCAGTCGATCGGGTACTCGCAGCTCCAGGAAATTCTTCACCGCGGACAGCAACTTACCGCAGGGGCCGTCTTGTGGATTCATTACTCCGCCCTATCAACCGAGCACCGAAAATTTGAAATGTCTGCAGAGTTTCTTTCATGCAGGTCTGTCACCAGTAGACGCTGCGCACCTATGCTTCGCTCCAAAACACTAGACGTCGCCGACGATCCATAGTCTCGATCCGGGCGACTCTACGACATTCGCACTTCGATGCTTCGGTCAGTCGGACTCCTGTCTATGCCAGACAATATCGCGCTGCCGTCCATGTCTGTGATGGATGCCCACCGGAAATAATCTTGACTGCCGCCTCACGCACTGTCGCGCCGATCGAGCGTAAGCACTGCCCGACTCGTTTAGCGTGCAATTCGCAAGCCGAGCCTCAATGTGACAAATCATCAGTTGGGCGGGGAAACTTCCGTATCTCACCAGATACTGGCGATAAGTCAAGGCGGGCGGTTGGTGATTGCCCGCGCGGAGAACCGTATGGAGAGCAATAGGGCAGATTTTTCGGCAGTACGACGCGCAGCAGCAGCATCGGCCAACCAGGAGGACGCTGCGATCTGGCGTTGGTTTTCCGTTTTGCTCGAGGACCGCCGCATTCGATGGTGTCTATCCGGTGCGCAATGGCTCGTCTCCGTCGATCACAAACATGTAGCTACAGCAGAGAGCTTTGATGCAGCGATACGCAGCGCAAAATCGAATACAGAATCAGAGAAGAAATTTCACCAGCATGGATTGCGAGACGATGACACCAATGACCCGCTTTGACCCGCGAGTCTAAGCGACGTAGACGCCGGGCCAACCATCCACCGTAAGTTCAAATTTTTCTGTTTCCCCACGGGCGTTACCCTGGCTTGAATGATCACGCGGCGCCCTATTCGCTCGCAACGTCCGGCATGATCTGTCCCATTTCCATCGCCTGACTGGGGGGCACCTCCTGAATGCCGATGACAATCTGATCATCGGGCGCGCCTGTCGCGGCCTGGAACAATGTCCAGAGACGCTGTAGCAAGCCGCGCTTATATTCAGGCGTGCGGCCGGTTCGGATCAGAAGCGTGAGCGCGGCGGTGGCCGCGGCTTCTCCGGCGGTGAACCCGTTCCCAGGCGGATATTCCTGAAACACCACGTGTACCCAATTCTTTGGCACACCGGAATATTCAGAATGCAGGTCAGTCAGTTCGACCGCGAGCCTGGACTTGGCCTCACTGTTCAGTAGTCCATCCTGTGTGGTCAAGGTGTAGAGCGGCATGGGCACAACTCCTGTTCGGACGTGTTGCGAGCATTCAACTTGGCGCCAGGGAACACCCGTGCTCCCTGCCAAGTCAGGGGGCCATCACAGCACTCACGCCGCGTAGTTCTTCAGAATGCGCAGATCCGTCACGGAGTACGCCATGCCAAGCCGATAGCCCCGGCCGACGCGCACTGGCGCAATCAGATGCATATCCTCGCCGGCGACTTCCGGAATCTTCAATTCCGCCGAGCCGGCCCAGACGTCCACGATCGCGAGATTGTCCGTCAGCGACATGGTGAGTTCGTCGACCGGCGGCTTCTCCTGAAAGCCGGATGCGAGTTGCGGAAAGTAGCGGCGCATTGTCGTAGGCCGATTGAAAACGGTCGCAGGGTCAGCGACAGCTTCCTCGAGCTGGATACGGGCGGTCGCCAGCCTTTCTCCGTGTGCGGACACGCTGGCACCGAAGCGGCTGCCTTTGGCAAGCGGCGCAGCGGCGAGGCTGGGCGCGGAGAAACTGCGCGTCTGATAAACGCTGGCGAGTTTCTTTGGAAATCCCTGCGCCCATCCGCGGGCGATGGCGGCATCGTTATCGACGAAGATGAACGGGCAATAGTTGACCGGCGTACCTTCGAAGACGGCCTCGACCAGAACGAAGGCTTCGCGGTATTGATACCGGGCGGGGTCCGTCAATTCGTCATTGGAACCCGTGAACTGCCAATCCAGAAACCAGAAGAAGGCACGGCCGCCGGATTTCTCGTCCACCGTGACGCCGGGCGGGAGGAGCGCCGCGATTGCTTTCTGGTCGGCCCAGTATTCAATGGCGAGACAGTCGCTGGAATAATGCCAGGGCGGCAGTGTCGCCAGTGCGGACTTCCCTTGCGGGGTAAGGGGAACTGAAAACGCTTCAGGCATTTCGTTTCGTCCTCGATTTGAGCGACCGGAAGTCGCCGTTCATGGGGTGCAGGCGTCTTTGGAAACCGCAGCGCATCACCTGACGCAGGCCGTCCGAAGGCATAGGCCGGCGGTGTGCACTGCTCCTTCGACCCATCGCCATGAACCATTATTGTCGAGGGTATTAGTGCGTCCAATCCCCCGAACGGGGGACAGCGTTGCCGGTTGAAGACCTTGCAAACTGCGGTTGTCCATGTCCGTACATTCGAAGTTTTCGCGGTATAGAATCGGCAGGAAGTTTAAAAACTGGATGACACGAATGCATGAGCCGCACGGCCGGAGACAAACTTGAGCGAATTTCCGCCTTTTCGGCTTGATCGAGCCAATCAATGCGTCTGGCAATCGACGCCAGACGGAGAGGAACGCCGGCTCAATCTCAGGCCACGTGCCTACGACATGCTTCAGTATCTGGTCGACAACGCCGGCCGTCTCGTGACGCACGATGAATTTCTCGACGCGCTCTGGCAAAAGGTTCTCGTCGAACCGCAGGTTCTGAAGGGGCACATGCTGTCGATCCGCGCCGCGCTTGGCGACGATCCAGCCAACCCCACATTCATCGAGACGCTTCGCGGCCGCGGCTATCGTTTCATCGCACCTGTGCGAACCCGGATGCCCGCCAATACCGCTGCCAGGGCCACTGCCGCCGATGCAGAGAGACCGGCTCACGGCACCTTCGTCGGACGCACGCCGCAGCTGGAGAAGCTCAAGACGCTGTTCGACGAGGCCTGCGCAGGCGAGTCCCGGGTCGTGTTTATCGCGGGAGAACCGGGAATCGGCAAAACGACGCTCGTCGACCAGTTCCTCGAATCCCTCGACGGCCGTGCCGACGTGCTGACTTCGCTCGGGCGCTGCGTGGAGGGTTACGGCGGCACCGAGCCGTATTACCCTGTCCTCGAAGCTCTCGCTCAACTGGTGCGCGGCGAAGCTGGCGCGGCCATCATGCGCAGCCTGATTTCGATCGCCCCGACATGGGCCGCGCAGCTTCCCGGTTCGGTGCCGGAGCGGTATCACGCTGCGCTCCAACACCAGTTGGTTGGCGCCGTGAGTGGCCGCATGCTGCGTGAAATCTGCGAGTTTTTCGCCGCGCTGTCGGTGCAACGGCCGCTCGCCCTCGTCTTCGAAGACCTTCACTGGTCGGATTACTCGACGGTCGACATGCTCTCCGCGATCGCCCGACATCGCAGCCATGCACGGTTGATGGTGGTCGCCACTTATCGCCCCGAGGACGTGGAAATCGCTCGTCATCCGCTGGGCCGGCTGAACCGCGACCTCGGCTTGCAAAAACTCTGCCATGACATTGTGCTCGGGCCGCTGACCCAAGGGGCCATTGCCGAGTACCTTCAAGGCAAAGCGCAGCAAGCTCACGAAAACGGTCTCGCGCGACTCGTGTGCGAGCGCTCCGGCGGTAATCCGCTCTTCATGGTGGCGACGCTCGACCATCTTGTCGCCCAGGGAATCGCCCAGTCCACGCCGGATGGATGGAAGCTGCATGTGTCGCCGTCGGAAGTTCGGCTCGAAGTGCCGCTGACGCTGAGCCAGGTCATTGAGCACCGTATTCGGCGGCTGACGGACGATCAACAACGCGTTCTGGAGGCCGCCAGTGTGGCGGGACTCAACTTCGACGCAACTGTCGTGGCGCCGGTAGCCCAGTTGAGCCAGGAATGTTTCGAGGAGATGTGCGAGGCGCTGTGCCGGCAGGAAAGCTTCATCCGCCGCGAGGCGCCTGCGCCGCTCGATCACATGGTCGCCGCACGCACGTTCGCGTTCCGCCATACGATGTACCGGCAGACTTTCTATGAGCGTCAGGGCGCCCTGCGAACCGCCCATTCTCACCTTCGGATTGCCGAGGAACTCGAAGCACGCTGCGCTCCGGAAGCGCGCGGCGGCATCGCGGCCGAACTGGCCCAGCATTTCGCGGCCGCGAGGCAATGGTCGCGCGCGCTTGGCTATCTGCGCATCGCCATCCAGACGGCGAAAAAGCGCCTCGCGTACAACGACGCGCTCGCCGTTCTCGATCGCGCCATGATGCTGGCCGCCAATCTGCCTGAGGATGCACGGGCCGCGGCGGAAGCTGAATTCCTCGAGGGGCGCGCGTCAATCTTCACCGCATCGCATGACCGGCGCGCACTCGAGACTTGCGAGCAACTGGCAACGCGTGCCGCGCAACTCGGTCTGATCGACATCCAGAGCCGCGCGTTGCTGAGCCTCGCTTACGCCTATAGCTGGCGCGATCAATTGCGCTGCAGCCGGATCATCGACGAAGCGCTGGCCCTCAGCGAACAGCAGACCGATCCGCAGCAACAGGCGCGCACCCGCATCAGTGGGTATGTCTGGAGAATGTGGGTACGTGGCTGGCGCGCCGACGACATCCGTCAATGCGAAGTTGCGCTCGAGACCTTGCGTAACGGCGCCGATCCGTTCACGACTGCCTGGTCGCAGTGCGAATACGCCATGGTACTGATGGTCTCCACGCGCTATCAGCAGGCCCGGGACACCATTCTCGCGAGCTACCAGTTCCTCGTCGACAATGACGAGAACCGCCCTGAGTTCAACATGGCGCGTGCCACATGGATGGTGAATCTCGGCGTGCCCTGGGCGCTCCTGTATCTGGGCGATCTTGGGCGCGCCCAGCACGAGTTCGACCGGGCGATTGCAATGTATACCGCGAACGGCAATCAGTACGGTGCAGATACGCTGACGCTGTATCGCTGCTGGGTGCAATTCCATGCGCTGGGCTTCGATGCCATGCTCGAGTCCTGCACGCAGGTTCTCGCGGAAACACTGGCCGGGACCGCCGTGCGTCGGTCGACCCTGCCTGCGGAGCAGCGGCTCGCCATTCTCCTGAAGGGACTGGCGCATCTTGGCCTCGGCGACACCCGCACCGCGCGCGTTCATTTGCTCGACGTCATGCAGCGCATGGATAACGAACCAGTGATTTTCGACTGGTACTGGCGGCTGTCGCTCGAATGGGGACTTGGGGACCTTGCGCTCACGGAGGGCAAACTCGACGAAGCCATGACGCATGCCGCGCGTCTGGTCAAGCTTGCGACCGCCACGGAAGAACGTACCTGGCAGGGTTTGTCGTGGGAGCTACAGGCGCGTGTGGCGCTGCAGCTTGGCACAGTAACGGATGCCGTGCGTTGCCTGGACAAGGCGATCGCGGCCACGCAGCATTTCCAGACCCCGCTCGCCGACTGGCGCATTCATCGCACTGCGAGCGAAGCGTATAGCCTGACTGGCGACGTGGTAGCGGCTGCTCGTCACGCCGAACTCGCAGCGAGTAAAAAAGCGGCGCTCGCAGCAAGCTTGCCCGCTGGGCACACGCTGCGCGCCACGCTGGAGGCAGACAGCTAGCCCCCGTCCACGTCCGGGAGACGCCGGCCGATGCCGGCATCCTGCGAGTCTCCTCGGTGTGTCTAGAGCAAACCGAGACGGGTCGCGAGCGTGACAGCCTCCGTCCGGTTTCTGACCGACAGCTTGGTGTAGAGATGCTTGGCGTGCGATTTCACCGTTTCAGGTGCGATGCCAAGCTCTGCCCCGATCTGCTTGTTGGACAGCCCTCGCCCCATCAGCGCGACGATCAGGCGCTCGCGCTCGCTAAGTCCCGCGCTGGCGTTCGGGCGCCGCGCTGCGAACGGCTCATTGGCCTCGTTCGCGTCGCGTTGCCGGTGCACCAGCAGCATGCTCGCATACGGCAGCAGTTCGCGGATATCGCTGTCCGGAACGATTCGCTGTTGCACGATGGCTTCAATGAGCTCAGTGACGCGCACACTGCAATCAACCAGGGTTTGATGCAGACCCACGGAGGGCGCAAGCCTGAGCAGACCGACGAGCACCTCGACCGCCTCGCCGCGTTGCCCCGTCACGAGCAAGGCTTCGACCAGCAACAGGACAACCGGCACCGCTGCATAGAGACCACCGCGCCATAGCGTGTCACGATGAACCTGCCGCAAGGAAATCATATCGACGGCACAAGGCGAGCGGGTTAGCGCGACGTGCGCCTGTGCGATCGTGTAAAAACGCGCGATCTCAAAGCGCACGTTGCTGCTCACAGCGCCCTCTTCGGCCGCGAGTTCGGCGAGCCGCTGCAGACAGCTCGCAGCCTGCTCGACGCGCCCGCAACCTGCCTCGATCTCAACCTGGTACGCGAGGCTCGCGGCCCGCAGTCTCGGCCAGCCGCGCCGCTCGCCGAGCGCCTCGGCCTCGCTGAGAATCACCAGCGCGCGGCCATGCTGCCCCCGGCTTGCGGCGATGTTCGCCAGCAACACATGCGCACGCAGCGCGCTTTCGACCGTACAACATTGGCGGATATTGGCGATCCGGGCGACGAGCAGCGCCTCGGCTTCATCCACCTGGCCCTGTTCGTAGAGCACTTGCGCAATGATGCAGGCGGGAAATGCATCGGCCAGGACATGCGTGCCGACAAAGCGGCGCCCGACCTCAAGCGCGTGTCCGGCCAGCAAACGCGCCGTGCTGAAGCGCATCTGATCGAGCGCGACGGCGGCGTCCAATGCCAGGTCGAACAGCGCTGACACCGCCTGCATCCGGCCCGGCCGGTCGTCAAGCTTGACGCGCTCCATCGCGTGGAAACTCTCCAGATCGCCGAGCCGCCAATAGACGCTGCGGCAAACGGTCGACGCAACGTGCGCAGTCCGCGCACTTGCGTCAGGGCCGCGCGCCGACAATGCGGCCGCCAACGCAGCCGCCTCATCGTCCTGCAACACGAGCGCCACCGCCCGCAACGCCGCGATCTCGCAGCGAAGCGCTTTCGTCGCGGTCGCAGGCAGCCGGCTCGCAAGATGTTCGATCAGCTCTGTGATGGCGAGCGCGTCCCTGCAATCGAGGTGCGTGACCGTCTGCCACGCCCGTTCGATATCGAGCCTGAGTTCCGCAAAGCCGAAGTCAATCCGGGGGCCGCTGCTCCATGCAATTTGCAGAGCCCCCGCGGCGAGGCCGTCCAGCGGGAGATGCGGGGGAGAGATTGCGCGCAGCGCGCCCGTCCTGGACGAAAGGCGGGGGATCACTACGCTTCGCGGCGTCCCGTCTGATTTCGAAAGGCTTTCGTATGCAACGACATCGTTCATGCCGGGCTCCGTCGGGACACCAGATCGTCGCAACTGCTCAACGAGGGAAGATGCCGGCCAGACTAAACCTGGCGCCGCCGCGAAGCGTGATGATTCGGTTATTTTTCGGTAATGGTCTGGTCGTCGCGGGGTTTCATGGGGCTTTTACGCTGCGGTTACGGGACTCCGACGGACTGGCCACCGGAGAATCCGCTTGAGATCCCGCGCTTCATTGCCTGATACCTTCAGCCTGGATGTGCAGCACCGTCTGCATCCTGAAGCCGTATGTCTTGCCTGTGTCCACCCCGAAGTCCGAGCGGTCAAAAGTCACCGTCGACTCCGTGCCGCAAACTTCGCGCTTGAGCAGCGGGTTCTGAAAGCACTTGAACGACTCGATCGTCAGGTTCAGCGGCTTCGTCACGCCGTGCATGGTCAACTCGCCGATCACTTCGACCGGCATATCGCCGTTGAACTTCATCGACGTGCCCTTATAGACAGCGGTCGGAAATTGACTTGCATCGAAGAATTTCGGACCTTTCAACTCCCTGTCCAGTGCAGCGTTGCCGCTATCCACCGACGTCATGTCGATCACCGCTTCGAGCGTACCGGTCCGGGCTTCACGATCGATTGTCACCATGCCGCTACTTTTGTTGAACTTGCCGCGCCAGATCGAGACGCCGCCGAAGTGGTCAGCTTCAAAGCTGGGGTATGTGTGCGTGGGATCCAGTTGATACCCGGTTTCCGCTGCCATCGCACCTAACGGCATGCCCGCTGCCAGAGCGGTGATCGCCGCTGTCAAAAGTTGCTTCTTCATTGTGATTCTCCTGGATCGTCCGAGTGACTTTTGCTGATTATTTTTTGGCTTCAACAAGGTGAAACTTGATCGACACCTCGTCGGCGACGACCGACGTGTCTTTCCATTCGCCTGAGCCGATGTCGAACTGGCTACGCTTGATCGGCAAGGTGCCGTCAAAGGTTTGTGTCGCGCCCTGCTGCGTGACGGTGACCGGCACCATGACGTTTTCCGACTTGCCCTTGATGGTCAGCTTGCCGCTGACCCTGAACTGGTTGCCGCCAGCCGGTGCAATGGCGCTTGAGACGAATGTGGCGGTGGGAAACTGCGCCGTGTCGAACCAGTCCTTGCCGCGCACCTGCTGGTTGTAGCTTTCGTCGCCGAGGTCGTAGCTGGCTGTGTCGATAGTCAGTTGCGCGCTGCCCACCTCCGGCCTGGCCTGATCGAAGATGATCTGCGCAGTGAACTTCTTGAACGTCCCGTCGACGGGCACGTTCATCTGCTTCGAGGTGGCGGTCACCGTGCTTTTCGACGTATCGACCTGCGCATGCGCAATGCCCGGCAGGAGCCACGTGACAGCCACGGCGGCCAATATCGGTTGACGGAGTGAGGGTCTCATTCTGCTGGTGCCTCCTGCTACCTGGGGAAAGAGATCAATACCCGGGGCCGTCAGTTTTACTAACGACCCCTTTCTGCTGTGCAGCCACATCGAGCGGCCGCGGGCCATTTAGAACAGGTGGCGAATACCCACCATCGCACCGGTTTGATTCACGCCTGGCAATGGCGTCGAAGTGGGCGGGGGGACGCCTCCGTCAATCGAGAAACTCGCGTTGCGCTGGTTGAACACATGTCCTGCTGTGACGTACACCGAGGTCTGCTTGGAAAAGAAGTACATGGCGCGCGCCGCGATCACCGACCCTCCCAGGCCTTGACCGCTCACGGTGATACGGCCGAACTGTGCGTCAAGAGCAATATCAGGAACAGGCAAATAGGATCCACCGATCCACCAGTAGTTGCTGGTCGCATCGAAAACCGTTGGCGTCTGCTCTCCGTGATTGATGCGGTGCTGGAATCCCGCGCCGAGAGTCGCGTTGCCAAACTTCACGTAGCCATCGATAAGGGCGCGTGTATCGGTTTCCGAGCTAAGTGGCAAAGCCGAGCCCGTTCCGCCCCCACCGTAGTTGCGATCGAAGGCCGCTGCCGCACCCCATGTGCCCGCGTCATACTTCAGCATCGCAGACATGGACTTGCAGGCGTGCCAGTCAGTCGGCGATTGGCCGGCGCACCCTCCGGCCGGTGCACTATCCACTGCGTCGCGTCCGAACGAATACGTCGCGGCCGCGGTCAGTCCCGATGACCTGAATGTATAGGTGATCGAATTATCGACGCGCGGCTGGGTCAGGTAGGGGTCCAGATCGGCGGCCGCATAGATATTCGGAGCCAGCGTGTCGCCCGTCAATGCTGCCCAGAAGATCTGCGAATATTGCCGCCCGAAAGTCACCGTTCCCCACCGCCCCGAGAGCCCGACATAGGCCTGCCTGCCAAACAGACGCCCTCCCTGATTCAGCGAACCCGTTCCGGGAGCAAAACCCGACTCCAGTACAAAGACCGCATTCAGACCCCCACCGAGATCTTCTTTGCCACGCAGGCCCCACAGGGATGGCAGAGAGGCCGTGAGAGACGGCATGTGCACCGAGCTGGATTTCTGAGGACCGATATTCGTCACATATTCAACGCCCGTGTCGACGACTCCATACAGAGTGACCGAGCTCTGCGCATGCGATACGCCCGACGCACATGCCGCAAGCGCCGAGAGCGTCCACCGAAATCCCCGGCGCCATGAATTGGCACCTCTGGCCCGATTCAACCGTGCAGTCATTTTGTTCGTCTCCAATGTTGTCGAAATCTCAAGGCGACGACACACTTGCGCCGTCGCGCGTCGAATCTGCAGCGTGGGCTGACCGAATATCGATTCGATTCAGCTGGCTCGGTCAACGGCTGCTGACCGAGTCCGATGCACGGTTGGTGTTGCTGTGTCCTGTCACCTTCGCGGCGAGCTCGTCAACGGCCTGAGGGAGCCGGTTGCCGCGCCACGCGACATGCATGTCGGGCCGCACGAGGACGAGGTCGCGCTCATAGACGGCGCGAAGCGCCGGATCTGCAACCACGAGCACATCGAGCGGCGCACCGAGCGTTTCGAATGCGGCCAGAAGCGGGCCCTCGTCGTGCCCGCCCACGACGTCGATCAACGTGTAACGCTCCGGCCGCAGCCGGTCCTGGATGGCGGTTGCATCCTTGAGCCACATATGGGGAAGCCGTGCACCCGGCCACGTAGTGGGAAGATAGGCACGCAGATCGTGCTGCGGCCCTCCCGGCACATTGTCGATAATGGGCGAATCCACATAGCGATAGCCCAGTTCCGCGCCGATCATCTCGTTCGATTTGCGCTGCTCCACGTTCGCCACTTCGACGAGGTGGGCACGAGCAACCGACCCTGCGGGTGTATCGTCTCCAATCTCGGCGCGCACCTCGGCCAACCAGGCGCGATATCCCAGCGACGCGTAGCGCGATGCGCCGACCACCCGCTCTCCAATCTGGCGCCGCTCAGCTTCATAGGAGGCGAGCAAGCCCGGACCTCCCCATCCTTGAAGCGTGGCGGCCAGTTTCCAGGCAAGATCAGTGGCGTCGCCAACGCCGGTGTTCATGCCCAGACCTCCGGTTGGAATCACGAGGTGCACCGCATCTCCTGCGAGAAACACCCTTCCCTCTCCGTAGCGCTCGGCGAGCAGCAGGTTCTGCCGCCATTCCGCGCAATACAACATCTCGTAGGGCAGATCAATGCCGATGATCCGCTCGAACATCCGTCGCATCTCGTCATCGCTCTCGACAGCGGAATGGACCGTCCAGTGCCGCGTAGAGTCCTGCATGATCATGAACGTAGGCGGGCCGCCCGCTACCAGGTAGTGCCGTCCCCTGCCCGGTCCACTGCCGACAGGCAGTCGGTCGTATAGTTGTTCGCAATAGAACAGCCCCTGCCTCAGCCGCGCAATGTCGCCCTCGCCCTCCAGATGGATGCCCAGTTGCTTGCGTACAGGACTCACTCCACCGTCACAGCCTACGAGATAAGCACACCTCAGTGTCCTTCTCACGCCGCCGTCATCATCGACCGATACAAGAACACCACCATCCCGCTCGGTGAACTCCAGAAACGTCGTGCTGCGCATCACCGTGACCGTCGGCAATTCCTCGGTCACCTCCAGAAGAAGCGGCTCCAGTGTGTACTGCGAGATGAGCTGATAAGGTTCGAGCGGCAGGCGAGCGTCGTGGCTCTCGCGCGTGAGCACGCGAGCTTCCGCTACCGAGGGGTAAGGCAAGCGCAGGATCGGTGGCTCCGCCATTGAACGGATGACCTGGACATCCATGGGGACGTCCTCGGGCATACCGGCGGCCCGGATACGCTCTGCGAGTCCAAGCCGCCGGAAGATCTCCATGGTCCGCGCATTGCAACGCTCCATTTTCGGCAGGAACTGGGGTTCCGCTTTTTGCTCGACGAGCACGCACGCGATGCCGCGCCTGCCAAGGTCGATCGCAAGTGTCAGTCCTACCGGTCCAGCTCCGACAATGATGACTTGAGTTTCCAAATCTGACCTCCGCTTTCTATCACCTGTCTTCAGACGCATCTTTGGGGCTGTGTCAAATTCATTTCGCCGACACTCGTTTCTTCACGACGCCCGTCGCACTCCGGCTTGAAAAATCGCGCGGTAGTTTTCGGATGAACCCGGTTCGGAAGCCGTCACCAAGGTCATGATTTTTATTTAGCAATACAAATAAATTAAATCGAAGTACGAAATATAATCTTTCACATCCCGCTAACCTCAGGCTCGATCGATCCGATTCATCCCGAACGCTTGGTCAAGTAAAACAAGTATCAGACACGATCCTGGAATTCGCCCCGTTCAGCGTATGAGGCTTTGCTTCGCTCAGGAAAGAGCCAGCGATCCGAAGTCGCCCGGATGGAATTTGTTTGATTCTTCAAGTACACTCCTGATGAAGTATAATTGATTTTTCAAGCATACCTACCCCTGTTAACCCTCAATGCACCGATCATCATGAAGACACGCAAACGACCGGAAGAACTCGAACAGGCGATTCCCTTTCTGTTGACTCGGGCCGGAGGCCGAATGGGAAACGCATTCGCGAAGGCACTGAAACAGTTTGGCCTGAACCTCAGTGAGTGGCGAGTCTGCGCCTCGCTGCTGTATGTTCCGCACCAGACCTTGTCTGAATTGTCGGTGCACGCGACGTCGGATATATCCGCGTTGTCCCGGATCATTGATCGTCTTGAGAGCCAGGAATTGGTCAAGCGCGAGAAAAGCACGACGGATGGACGGTCAATCAGGATTGCCCTGACAAGCAAGGGGGACGAACTGGCGCTGCGCATAGTCCCGGTCGCGAAACAGCATGAGTCGGTGATCCTTACCGACTTCACAGCGAGCGACGTTCAGGTGCTTCGCGCCATGTTGCTCAAGTTATACGAGAACGCCGGCGCGCTTGACGACCTCGTTTGACTCCATACATTCGCCGTCGGTGGCGATATATTCAAGGATCGAATGCGTCTGTCTGAATCTGTCATGGTCCGCTAACACTCGACGCAATCGATCCCGCTTCTCCCCGAAGCACGGCCGAGGAAAACAAGCATCAGACACGATGCCAGCGCGGGCACAGCGGCCGCAACAAACAACGCGGTATTCGACCATTGCAGCCTGATCAGTTGTCCGGCCAGGACTGGACCAATGATTGAACCCGCCCGGCCGATCCCCAGACTCCAGCCTACCCCGGTCGCCCGCAGCGAGGTGGGATAGTGCGTCGCGGTCAACGCATTGATGGCTGGTTGTCCACCCACAATGCAGATTCCGCTGATCAGCACGACGGCATAGCGCAATCCCGTCGATAGATCAGGAAGACCCACGGACGATACCGAGAATGTCGCCACCAGAAAGCTGAGCGCCAGCACACGATGGAAACCGAAGCGGTCCATCAACGGACCCAGTAATAGCGCACCCGCAGTACCACCGACTTGCAATGAGGTACCGATGAGTACCGCGGTCGACACCGCGTGACCGACCCGCAAGGAAAGCATCGGAAGCCAGTTGGACAGGAAAAACAGATCGAGCAGGTTCGCGAAGTTGATACCCCATAGCAACAGCGTAGTCTTGCTGCGGCCATGGCGAAACAGCTCGGCAACCGAGGCCTTCGCCTGCGGCTGCCCACGAACCACAAAGCGGGTCCCTGGCCCGAGCCGGACGTTCGGCGCGATTCGGCCAAGCCACTGGGCGATCCTTTCCGGGCTGCGCCCTTTGGCCACCAGAAGCTGGAGCGATTCCGGCAGATACCTGGCCATCACGACGGCAATGACGAGCGGCAATATACCCCCGACGAGGAACACCGACCTCCAGCCCATCGAGGGGAGCAGGGTTGCACAGAGAAGCCCTCCGGCAATTGCCCCACCCGTGAAGCCACACGAGACCCATGTCATTAGGGCTGCCCGATGTTTTCGCGGACTGTACTCGCTGACCAGTGCAACAGCGTTACCCATCACACCGCCGATGCCGAAACCGGTCAGGAAACGAAGGGCGAGAAATTCCGGCACACTTTGAACCTGAGTAGTACCGAGCATGCATAGCCCATAGAAAATGGTCGCGCCGACCAGCACCGGCCGCCGCCCCACCCGATCGGCCAAAGCGCCGAAAATGATGGAACCCGCGAGCATCCCCAGCAGGCCGGCCCCAAAAATGGGACCGAGCTCGGCCGGGCCAATGCCCCACGCACGGACAATCGCGGGTGCAACAAACCCCATTGTCTGGACGTCGAACCCATCCATGACCACCGAGCAACCGATCATCACCATGATCCATTTCTGGAAAGTGCCAAGTGGCTGGCTGTCGATCAACGCGCCAATGTCAACGATCGGAGCATGCGTCTCTTCTACTCGCTGCACCGTAGAGGGAGTCAATTTTGCACCTCGCTTGATCTGAACCTGTCTAGAACGGATAAGCAGGCAGGCTTTCGCGACTCGTTACCCACTGCCATTCCGTGAACTGGTCCGCGTTGGTCAGCGTGCTGTAGTTCTGCCCGTTACCCGACAGACCCAGACCGCCCATCGGCCCAAACACTTCGTGCATGATCGTCTGGTCGTTGATGTGAACGATACCGGCATGCAACCGGTCCGCAATCCGCTGGGCGCGACGCAAATCGGCAGACACCACTGCCGCGACCAGGCCATAGCGAGTCTGATTGGCGAGCGTTACCGCTTCATCGTCGTTTCTGAACACGGTCACTGCGGCGACGGGACCGAAGATCTCTTCCTCGAACACGGGCATTCCCGGCGCGACGTCTACCATGACGGTCGGCTTGAAGAACAACCCGTCGCGCGACCCTCCGGCCAGGATCTTCGCACCCTTGCTGACCGAGTCCTCGACGATGCGATCGACGTTTGCAGCCTGTCGTTCATTGACGATGGGACCCAGGTGGAAATTGCCCTTGAAGGGATCGCCGACTGATAGCGCTTCGGTTTTCCGCACGAGGCTTTCAACATAGGCCTCAGCAATCCGCTCATGAACGAGATGCCGGCCCACGGCCATACAGACCTGGCCCTGATGCAAATACGATCCCCATGCCCCGGCGCTCGCTGCAGCTTCGACGTCGGCATCATCCAGCACGATGTAGGGGTTCTTGCCGCCGAGTTCGAGGTTCGCCCGCTTGAGCAGTCCGCCCGCCACGGCGCCGATCGCCTGCCCAACCCGCGTGGATCCCGTGAAACTGATCATGTTGACAAACGGGTCCCGGACCAGGGCGTCACCCGTTTCTGCGCCCCCCGGAAGGACATGCATCAGCCCCTCGGGCAGCCCCGCGGCTTCGAACAGCCGCGCATACAGAACGCCGCCACTGACCGACGATTGAGGATCGGGCTTGAGCAGCACCGCGTTGCCGGTCGCAAGCGCCGGTGCGATAGCGCGTGCCGCCAGGATGAACGGGGAGTTCCACGGCGTGATGACGCCGACCACGCCCAGGGGAATCCTGCGCGCAACGCTATGCCGCCCCTTCACGTCGCTGGCCGTGATCATGCCTGATGGCTGGCTGCCCAACGCGGCAGCTTCGAGGATTTCCCGAATCGCCATCTGCACTTCCATCTGCCCCTTCTGCCGTATCGACCCGGTCTCACGGACAATTTGAAGCGCGATCTCGTCACGATGAACCTGCAGCAAACGAACGACCTCGCGCAGGATGTCGCCACGCTGAGGGCCGGTTTTTTCCGCCCAGGCAGCTTGCGCCTCTTTGGCGATAGCGGCGGCAGCGGACACGTCGGCGGCAGACGCACAGCCGATCGATCCCAGTTCCGCGCCGGTCGCCTTCTCGGTCACCGGCATCGTACCCGCGCCTCCGGTTTTCCAGCCGCCACTGTAGATCTTGTCGCGCCACACGTCTGCCGGCGCCAGTTCTGTCACTGACATCTTGTTTCTCCTGTTTCCCGAATCATTGAAGACCGAACAGACGCCGTGCGTTTTCCCTTCCGATCTTGACGCGATCGGTCTCGCTGATTGAGCACGTATCGAACCATGTGGAGGCCTCATCATGCGTTTCGAACGGATAGTCGACCGAATACATGATCCGGTCACTCCCCACTTCCAACATGGTGGACAGCAGCGTCTGGGTTCTGAAATTGCCGCTTGTCGTGACGTAGACGTTCTCCCTCAGATATTCGCCCACGGTGCGCTTGCACGGCAGTCCTCGTGGCGCCTTTTCGAGGATGTGGTCGACACGCCAGATGTTGAATGGAATGCCCTCGCCCAGGTGGCCGAGAATCATCTGCAAATCGGGATTGCGGTCGAAGAGACCTGACGTTATCAGTCTGAGTGCGTGAATGCTCGTCTCAACTGCGAACGCCCAGGTCGCGGCGGTCAGCCACGGAAAACCGTCGTAGATCGGCTCGCGGGACGGCAACGGATCCCGGGGATGCATGTAGAAAGGCTTGCCGAGCGCCGCCGCGTTCGACCAGAAATCGGTGTACTGCGGGGCATCGTAGTACACGACATTTTCCGCGTCATTCACCTGAGAAAAACCATTCACCATGAAGCCGTGAAATCCGAGTTCCTTTACGCTGCGTTCGAGTTCGCGTGCCGCAGCCTCGGGATCCTGCATAGGCAACGCAGCGAATCCACCCAGGCGAGTCGGGTGGCGGGAAACGTGTTCAGCGAGGACATCGTTGGCACGCCTCGCGACATCGATCGCTTCCTTGATGTCCGGAATCCCCTGAATGCCGGGCGAGTTAAGCGACAGGATTGAATACGCGGTTCCGCCCTGCTCCATTCGCTCGAGTCGCTGCCGCTCGATGTCCATCAGGTTCGACTTCAGGATCTCCCATAGGTGGGGAGGTGCATAACCTTTCGACTGCCCGATAGTGAGATCTATCGCGAAGTGCTCTTCGAGCGCTATCTTGTCTTTCATTAATCAGCTCCGGTTCAGGATAAAACGCCTTGCTTAAGTCAGGGAGAGGTGGACCATCCGAGGTCGCCCGGTTGGTATTTGCGTGATTTTTCAACTATATTTTCATTGAAGTATAGTTGAATTTTCAAACATTGGCACTCGCGTAAACCCTCTGCCTGGTGATGCCGATGAAGACACCCAAGCGACCACAAGAACCTGAACTGGAGATCCCCTTCCTGTTGACCCGTGCCCGAGGGAGAATGGCAATGCATCCGCGAAGGATGGAAGGTCAATCAAAGTTGCCCTGGCAAACAAGGGGGCCGAACTGGCGTTTCGCATCGTCTCCGTTGCGATTCAATATTTATACGTAATCCTTATTTATTCAATGGCGAGCGATATTCGGGCACTTCGCGCCATGCTGCTCAAGTTATGCGGCAACGCTGGCCGGCTTGATGATCTTGCTCGACTGAACTCGCCTTCAACCTGAAGATAGAGGGAGCGGTCGCCTGCTTCGAAATATCCATGACAGGGCCAGTGACTGCCATTTTCGGCTTTTTTTTGGCTCCTTTTGCCCGCACAAATCTGCATGCACGGATTTGTGCACCTTCAGAGTATCCGCGTCAGTTACTCTGGAAGCAGTCAGAGCTGAGGTCGTAACACGATTTTGCTGGTGACTGACTTGACGCCCGCTACCTTGCCGGCGGCTTCCGTTGCAATGTGCTCCTGGTCCTGGCTATCGATAAAGCCGCCTAGAATCACCTCACCCGTTCTAGAATTTGCAAAAACCGCGATATCCGCACCTTCGAGGTCCTTCACTTTGTTCAACGCACGGTGCACGTTCCTCGCAAACAAGCGGTTCGCAGCGCGCTCCGCTTTCATCGAAATGCCAGATTGGGACGCTTCACTGGCTACCGCTGCGCTCGTGCTCGCACCGGACGCCGGCTCCTGAGCAAGAGCACCTGTTGACAGCCATGCCGCTAACGCCAACAGCGTTGTTTTGTACGTCATTTTCATATACCCCCCCGGGGTCTCAAGTATTGAGCTCGTTCGACTCATGCACCCGATTATCTTTCTGCGCATACGATCGATTCCCACCCCGAATCACGAACGCGTGGAGAGAACCGCCCGTCCCACTCGAGATCCGTTTTCGCGGCCAAGTTGGGCTGAGATCCACGCACCGCAATCCACCAGCGCGTCCAGATCAACACCGGTGACTGCGCCCAGTCCGTTCAACAGATACACGACGTCCTCGGTCGCGACGTTACCAGTCGCGCCTCTGGCGTAAGGACAGCCGCCCAACCCGGCGACCGAGCTGTCGAACACGCGCAGTCCGAACTCGTACGATGCATGGACGTTGGCTACCGCCATGCCGTAGGTATCGTGGTAGTGCCCCGCCAGACAGTTCACGGGTACCCTCGCCGCTACCGCATTGAGCATGCGCCGCACCGAACCTGGCGTGCCGGTGCCGATCGTGTCGCCAAGCGACACCTCGTAGCAGCCCAGCTCGTACAGGCGTGCGGCCACGTGCGCGACCTTCTCCGGCGCGATCGCACCGTCGTACGGGCAGGCCACTACACAGGACACGTAACCCCGGACCTTGACACCCTGACGTCTGGCAGCGTCCAGCACCGGAACGAATCGATCGATCGACTCATCGATCGAGCAGTTGATGTTCTTCCGCGAAAAGCCCTCCGACGCGGCCGCAAAGACGGCCACCTCGCTAGCGCCTGCAGCCACTGCGGCCTCGAAGCCCCTCAGATTCGGTGTTAACACCGAGTAGTTCACGTTCGGTCGACGTCGCAATCCCTGCATTACCTCGGCCTGATCCGCCATCTGCGGGACCCACTGGGGCGAGACGAACGACGTAACCTCGATATCGCGCAGGCCCACGGAAGCCAGGCGTTCGATCAGTTCCAGCTTGATCGCGGTGGAGACGTTCTGCTTTTCGTTCTGAAGCCCGTCGCGCGGACCGACTTCGACGATGCGTACATGGTCCATCACTCGACTCCCGCGAAATTCAACAGATCGGCCCCGATTGAGGCCAGGTTACCGGGTGCGACCCGGGCGGTTGGCTCAGAGCTTTCCAGCAGGCGTTACCGCCGATCGTGCCGCAGTACCGTAGTGGTTTTAAATACAGAACTATCTCGTTAGTGACCGATCCATCCATCACTTAGCTATCCTGTTGACTTTACATTGCCCAGATTTAGAATTCGAATCATCTCCTCGCGCATCACAAACTTCTGTACCTTCCCCGTCACGGTCAACGGCATTTCATCGACAAAGTGAATATACCTGGGCACTTTGTAATGGGCGATTTGTCCCCGGCAAAATTCGCGGATGTCTTCTTCGCTAACATACTCGCCTTGTCGAAGCACAATCCACGTACACAACTCCTCGCCAGTTCTTTCATCCGGTACGCCGAACACCTGGACATTCTGAATGTGTGGGTGTTTAAACAAATATTCCTCTATCTCGCGAGGATAGATGTTCTCTCCACCGCGGATGACCATGTCCTTGAGTCTGCCGACAATATTGCAATAACCATCGGCGTCAATTGTTGCAAGGTCGCCCGTGTGCATCCATCCGTCCACGATGCTTTCGCGTGTCTTCTCCTCATCTTCCCAATAGCCCAGCATCACCGAGTATCCTTTTGTGCAGAGCTCTCCGGTTGCGCCAACCGGCACTGTGTTTCCAAGGGAATCGACGATCCTCACTTCGAGGTGCGGCTGAATCCGCCCAACCGTGGTCGTGCGCTTATCGAGCGGGTCACTGGTTGCACTCTGAAAAGATATCGGGCTGGTCTCCGTCATACCATACGCAATAGTGATCTCCTGCATATTCATTCTGGACGCCACCTGCTTCATCGTCTCGACGGGGCATGGCGAACCCGCCATGATGCCGGTGCGAAGACTGCCCAGATCAAACGACGCAAATTCCGGATGCTCGAGCTCTGCAATAAACATCGTCGGCACCCCGTGAAGTGCCGTGCAGCGCTCTTCCGCAATTGACGAGAGGGTCGCACCGGCGTCGAATCCTTCGCCTGGGAAGACCATCTGTGCTCCGACCGAGACGCACGCCATGACGGCGAGGACCATTCCAAAACAGTGGTAGAGCGGAACCGGAATGCAGAGCGAGTCGGCTTCGGACAGCTTCATTGCCATTGCAACAAAACGCCCGTTATTGACAATGTTCCGATGCGTCAGCGTTGCGCCCTTCGGGCTGCCGGTGGTACCGCTCGTGAACTGAATATTGATCGGGTCGTGGGCCGACAATTCGAAGGTCGTTTGTTCTTCGTCGCGCAGGATTGCCTCGCCCTTCTCCATTACTGTGGAGAATGGCGTCACGCCCGATAAGCCGGGGTCACCAGTGGATATGACAATCCGGAGTTCGGGCAGGCGCGCGCAATGCAGATCACCGGCTTGCTGCGACGCCAGCTCTGGGGCAATGTCGAGCAGCATCGAAATATACTTCGACGTTTTGAATTGCTCTGCCGTCACGAGTGCCTTGCACCGCACCTTGCGCAAGGCATACTCGAGCTCCGAAACCCGGTAGGCGGGGTTGATGTTGACTAAAACCGCACCGATGCGTGCCGTCGCGAATTGCGTGAGCAACCACTCGAATCGGTTGGGCGACCAGATACCGACGCGATCGTTCTTTGCTATGCCCAAGGACAAGAGACCCGCGGCGAGCCGGTCGACCCGTTCGTCAAATTCCTTCCATGTCCAGCGCACACCCTGTTCGCGGAACACCACAGCTTGCCGCTCCGCGAAACGCTGCGCTGTATTGCTTAGAAACTCGCCAATTGTGGCTTCGCTCAATGGGACATCCGTCGCACCGCGGACGTACGCCATGCCGTCGACAGGTGCGATAGACGCAAAGGAACCGGGTAAGGTTTGCATAAAACCATTCTCCAACGCTGCTGTGCCCAGAAGAGCGGGCCACCTCATTTCGACAGGCCGTGACACGCTCATCGGTTTGTAGTGCCGTGCTGATCCCTACCGGAAGCTTCCGGTTACTTGCCGTAAAACACCAGGTCAGCAGGCTCCTGGTCGCGGTCGAACGCTTCCGCTGTGTGGGCAAAGCCCCGTGTGACGTCTTCCGTGTGGTACAGGCCCATGCAAACATCCAGCAGTGCAATATCGGCACCCGCCACACCGCCGCTTGACCACGTCTTGAGCAGTGTGCGCGTCGCCGCATACGAAAGCGTGGGACCATCCGAAAGTCGCGTCACCAGTTCCCTGGCGACACGTTCGAGCTCATCGGGTTCTGCCACGTGGGTGGCAAGCCCGATCTCCCCGGCCAAACCGCCCGGAATCGGCTCGCCCAGCATGGCGAAGCGCGACGCGCGACTACGCCCCACGCGCTCAGCCAGACGCTGCAATGCCCCCGCGATGGGCAACATCGCGGTCGTAACTTCGACGCAGCGGAAGACGGTATCGGTCGACGCCACGATGAAGTCGCAACTCAACGCGAGCTCGAGGCCGCCACCAAATGCCAGGCCCTGCACCACGGCCACCGTCGGAACCCGCAGGGCCTCGATCGCGCGATACGACGTGTTCACTTCCGCCACGAACGTACGGAACCAGTTCAGGTCCTTGCCCGGCCATTCGCGAACCTCACCGCCGAGACTGAAATGCGGCCCCTCTGCGCGAACGACGAGCACGCGAATATCGCTTTCACTCGCCTCGTGAACCGCCTCCCGCAGGCACTGGGCAAAGCGCAGATCAAGCCGGTTGTATGGCGGATTCGCCAGTACGATATTTCCGACCTTCCCTTCGCGCTCAAAACGTATGCTTTTCATTGGAGAACCTCATGTTGTCGGTCAAATACACCGGGCACCAGCGATGCCCTTCAAGAATCGGCTACTCAAGGCCGAGGCCCATTCATTGGAATGACGGGAAGCAGCAGATGTGAAGGGCGGTCCGCGTCGCGGTAAATCTTGTGAGTGACTGTATTGCTACTGCATACGTGATATGGGATGTACTCGACATCGGTCATTGCACCCGTTCCGGTAGGTACGTCAAGACTGCATATCTCGATACAGATTCGATGACCGGCCTTGAACTGGTTGGCCGTCGCCAGCACCTGGATCTCATACTTGACAATCTCGCCGGGTGTCACCGGCTCGATCGAATCCTTCGTCAACTTGTAGAAGGGTTCTGCAGGCGTGGATCGATCAGGATCCGTTGCCCTGTATGAGGCTTTCAGCCAACCACGTGTCAATTCGCGTTCCGGCAACGTCTCGGGAATGGTTCGTTCACCAACGCGCGCCGTAACGACCGAGACATCCGGACCCACATCCTTGAGGATGACGAACCAGTTAGTATCCGGCTGATCGATCTCTGCGTAGAGCGTGAGTGCGATCGGACCCGCCACCAGCACGTCGTGGGGAAGCGGCTCCGTCATATAGCGTAACCGCTCAACCTTGGTGGTTTTCTTAAGCGGCATTTGCGTAAAGACATCGGGTTCCCGATGCGCATTGCCGACCTCGGACGAGGGTCGGGGTGCGTCTGTGGAAAGCTGCTCCCAGCCACCCAGGTAATACTTCACCCATTGAGTTTCGGGCAAAGGCCAGTCGCCGCCCGTGCGCCATTCGTTGGCGCCCATGACCCAGTAACGAACCGGCGGCTCATCCATGATGCCGGTATCAACACCTTTGAGCCAGTAGTCGTACCAGCGAATGACCTCGTCGTGATACTGGTGGAAAGGTCGCTCCAGATGTGCAGGCCCGGTAAAAACAAGCTTGCGCGGTTGCTTGACGTTTCCGAAGTAGTGCTGAGCACCTAGCCAATGCAATTTATATGTGTAAGCATAGGCACCGGACCCTGTATAGAACGGCACCTTGATGGACTTGAAGACTTCTTCGGCTCGCTCGACTGTCCCGTCCGGCTCCCAGGGGTTCGTCATGATGTGGTACATCACCCACGTGCGCTGACCCTTCTGCGTCAGAATGTTGAAGAGGTTGATGTACATCTTGTAGTCGGGATTACGCATGGCTATGCGCCAGAGCTCCTCCTGCTCATCAGGTAGTGGCCCAGGCACACCACGCGACTCATGCACGGTGCTGAAAACATCGAGCAAGTACGGGAAGGTATGAATGACACCGCCCGGATTGAAATCCCGAAACCCGAACATGCCTCCGTATGCGCTACAGGCGTCATAAGGGAAGATCGCCTTGAGCGCTGGATGTCCCTGCGCGGCCGCGCGCCATTGCTCCCCCGCAAAACCCGAAATGCCCACCATCCCGACTTTGCCGTCTGACCACGGTTGTTGAGTGATCCACTCGATCATGTCGTAATGATCGGTGTTCTCTTCACCATAGTGACCTTCCGACTTGGCCGAGCCTCGCGGCTGCGCAATGACGTGCACGTAGCCGTTCGCAATGAAGCGGCGAGTGTCACCGGCTTCTATTGGCCCGAACCACAACGGCGCATGTGCGGGTTGCGGAGGCAGCACGTCGGCGATGTCCGGTCCTTGAATATCCTTATTGTGCAGAGCCGAAGCATAAAGAACCGGATACTTCCCCTTCCCATCCGGCCGATAGACGTCGACTGCGAGACGAGTTCCATCCCGCATCGTGACGATGACGTCGCGTTCTTCAATCATGTCCCCTCCAGATTTGTTGGTACGTTCGGCTTTAGCGTGCGGTCGCTGCCGCATCCGAAAGCCGTTCTTGCTTTCGAATGCCGAACTTCGCGTCCGCCGCCCTGTGACGATGCACGTTGTCAAAATCACTATACTTCACAGTCGTACAGTTTGCAAGACGAACAGCGCCCGGGCGTAAGTGAGATACGAAATTGTCAATGCCGCCATTTTTGTCGGGAAGGCCCAGCTAGCGCAGTGCCTTTCTGCCATGAAGCAAAAGCTCGCCGGCATCTTCCGCCAGATCGCCGATTCCAGACCGGCCTTCAGTAGAATTGCATCGTCGGCCGCTGCCTCTCCGGCGGGAAAACATGCCACCGGATTCTCGGGCGAAACTTACCTCACGGTCATATCCGGTTTTCAAGAATATGATTCGTACTACAAAATTAGCAAGGCGTGCACTCAATTTTTGCGATTGACCATTTTCAATTCCGTACGCCCGCCAGACGGGGCGGCGCCGAAATCGCCTGAAGCAGTGCACCACACCGCGTAAGACCCGAGCGATAAGCCTTCCGCGGATTGACCCTCCGCCTTCAGCCGGGCAAGTTCCCTGGCGAATGCGATCGCTCAACGAACTCGGCAACTCGTTGATGGAACGTTTCGCTCGAGGCACACCTCAGAAATGCGCGCTTCTCGTCCTCGAGATGTTGTGCAAGTCCGTGCTCCGATGCCTGGCTCACGAGCGATTTCATCTCTCTGACCGCCGATGGCGGCAAGTCCATAACATCTCGTGCCATAGTGAGGGTGGCCTCTTCCAGCGCTGGCGGGTGAGCAAGACATTGCACAAGACCCAATGAAGTCGCTTCCTCCGCACTCAGCGAATTCGTCACCAGCAGAAGTTGCAGGGCACGTGCCACCCCAAGGCGGCGCGCCAAATGGAAAGAAAGTCCTCCGTCGGTCGAGGTACCAAGCTTGCCGTATCCGACGACAAAGCGAGCCGAACGTGAAGCTACGACCAGGTCACACGCCATCGCTAACGAGAAACCCGCACCTGCGGCAGCGCCCTGCACACTCGCGATCACAGGAACTGGCAAACGCCGTAGCGCCAGAATGACTGAGTTAAGCGCACTGATCAGCGTTTCGAGAAAGCTATCGGATCTGTGCAGTCCGCCCAGGATCTGAACCAGGTTTCCTCCGCTCGAGAATATTCGCCCAGTGGCACGCAAAACGACTGCACGATGTTTATCCTGCGCCTCAATCTCGCTGAGAGCCCTCAACATGGCATCGCAGAACTCAAGATCGATCGAGTTTGCCCGAGCTTCGTTTCCCATGGTGATGACAGCGAGATCGTCATGAGAGGTTAAGGTAATGTTGCTCTGCATTTGGCGAATCCTGCATTCAAGGAATTCAGCTGCGTTCGAGTGCGTCTATGCACCTATGGTCGCCCTGCGGCTGGCGCCTCGAATTTAGTGGTCAATCAACCAACCGCCGGCCCCGGGCACTACGTTGAGGTTTTCCTCGTATCGAAGAGATTATTATATTTTACTTCCGTTAAATTTAACAAGTGTGCTGGTTTCCTTGCTTACTTGTCCGAAAATGCTCCTGCAGAGATCGAGACTCGTTAGACGCTTGCGCGGATTTCATCCGATGATTGTGCTGGCGGGAAGGCGCCAGGCGAACGCTAGCGCGCAAGAATACGTATCGCTGGGGATGGTTGCACGTCCACGACATTTGCTGTTCACAAATGCTTCTTTCTAACAAGGCCGCGAAGTTCACCCACGGAGGACCGGGGCCGGCTCTCAGAAGAGCAGGACGCATAGCCCCTTGTATTATACTTTTGTATAGTTTTACTGCCGTGCTCGCAATGCAGGCATCTAAGGCAGTTTATGGAAGACAGTACCAAACGCCATCTTGCCGAGCCTCAGGGCGAGCGTGCTGCAGCAACAAAATTTCCTGTTCGAGGGACCAGAATGGCGCAACGTAAGGTTAGCAAGAACTCCGGTAGCAACGGCCGTCCAGTTGAACTCCAGCGCGCCGAACAGCAGCGTGCGCAGGAAACGCGGGCCGCGATCCTGAACGCGGCGCTCACGGAATTCGCCGCAAAGGGTTTTGAGGCTGCAAGCATCCGGAGCATCGCCGACCGAGTCGGATTACAGCACCCGCTCATCACCTATCATTACCGCTCCAAAGATATTCTATGGCGTGCGGTAGCTGAACATGTTTTCGAACGTATCCGTCACGAATGGGACATCCATCTGGCAGATACGCTAACCGGAAGCGCCGCGGAGCGTGTGCGAGCGGTATACAAGGCGCTTTTCAGATTCACAGTCGACTATCCTGAGTTTCATCGCTTCATGCACCAGGAGTCCCTCGGATATAGCCCGAGGCTGCAGTGGCTCGCGGACACGGTGCTCAAGCCACTGATCAACTGGCTGCTGCCACAGATTCGCGCCGCACAAGATGAAGGTGCGTTGCCACCAGGCGAGCCCATCATTTTCCACTATCTGTTAATCAGCCTGACGTCGACCCTTTCTGGCTTCGGCCCGGAAATGCAGGCGACCGCAAATGTTTCCGCATCAGATCCCGCCACGGCCGATGCCTACTGGCAAACGGTCGAGGAACTCGTCTTCCACAAGCAGAAGCCTGCGGGCCAGACCAGGCAAGCCGAATCGCGCTCGGGACACGTCGACAGGCAGTCGCGCGTGCCGGGTCGCTCAAGGAGCGCCAGTTGACTGCGAAGTGCCCGCCGCGGTTATCAAACACTGGAGCGTGTGTCCCGCCGCTGGTCGAACGGGGATTTCCAGGAGTTCGACGGCTCGGTATCTCTCGCTGTTCAGTGGGCACTCAAGCGCTTATAGCTAAAGCCCTTGGCACTGCCGGCGACCAACGCCGCATCGATCATGCAAAGTGCCCACGGCCGCTTAGCCGACTATGGAAGGGGATTTCCGCGACTCGTTCATAGCCGGGATGGACATCCCGCCTAGGCAGGGGCAGGTTTGCGCCGCGTCCCCATAAACGGCTACATACCCGCCTGAACGACAATCCATTCTGCGAAAGCACGCGACAGACCCGACTCCTTCTTGCCCGGCCGCACCTCTACAAAATAGCTGCTGCCCGGTAAATCACCAACGCCCGCCCAATCCGCAAGCTATAGTGATTGGCTCCATGAGTTATGCGAAAGTCATCGGTACTCCGAAATCACCGCAAATCCGCATCGTGTCCACAAGCGTCATTCATTACCCTTTCACCACCACGATCGACACTCGCCGATCCGACTGCAGGCACGCGATGACTGCACGCGAAGTCCCATCGGGACAATGCGATATCGGCTGACTGGAGCCCACACCTTCCGTGCGGATAACGCTGCCGTCCAATCCGTGGGCGATGAGATAGGCACGTACGGTATTCGCTCGTGCAAGCGATAGTCGCTCATTGACAGCCGCGGAACCTATCCTGTCGGTGTAGCCGACCACCGTGATTTCGTTCACGCCTTCGCGGGTCTTGATTCGCTCGATTGCTTTGTCGAGTGTTGCCTTTCCCTCGGGCAGCATGGAGTCCAGACTAGATTTATCGAATGAAAATAGCGTGTCGCTCTGCAGCGTAAATTGCTCGACGGGCGCAGTCCCCGACTCAACGGGTGCGGACGTTGTCAGCGTTGTGGGTTCGATAAAACCGGCGCAGGACGGGTCACGCCAATAGGTACCGCTCACTTTCATATGGCTATCGAACTGAACCTGATACTGACAGGTTACGACCTCATTTCCCCGGCGGAAATCAAACAGGTAGTTCCACACGTGAGCGCCAACGAACCACTCATGGAAATGCGGCGGCCCAAGCAGGTCATACATCTGGTCCTTGGTCAGCCCGGGGCCGACGTTTCGCAGATTGTCCACATTGACGAATGTACCGCCTGTCAGCGTCGTTGATTGAGGATCCGGAAACGTCGGAGGAGATTCGGCAGTCGCACAGCCGCCAAGCATCACCGCTGCGACAAAACTGGAGAACATCGCAAGAACCCGTTGATTTTTCATTTCTGTGCCTCGTATCGAATATTTGTTGGCAGGACATCCGCTATACGCCGGCAGCAGTTACGGGTAGCGATGCCTATTGGAAGCCGCGTTCTTGTGATCACCATTGGTAACCTGCGCCAATGACCGCACCATAGTTGTTGCGCGTGTTCGTCGACACCGCCGCCTTGTAGATCCAGTGGTTGTTTTCCGAGATGGTAGAAATTCCAATCGCCTGCCCCGATTGACTTCTATAAATGCTGCCGGCAATCGCCACCATGCTCTTTCCGGGACCGGACGGTTGCGGCAATCCGGCGACGGCCATTGCCGTTGCGGCTCCGGCGTCCGCGTCACGTCGCAGCCCTTGAATTTGACTGTCTGTATAACTGTTTGCCTGCGCAACGGCGCTGGAGACGCCCGAATTCAACTGCTGGACATTGACGGCGTCCGTAGGTGCCGTGCCGGCGGCAACATTGGCAACTTGTCTCGGCGTGTCGGCTGAACCCACCGATACCACGTTTGCGCGTCCTCCGTCGTCACTGCCTGCACCGATCGCAACAGAGTTGCTGCCGGTCGATGTCGCTCCCTGCCCCACGGCAGTGGATCCATTCGCCGACGCTGTGGAGGAGTTGCCTACCGCCGTGCTGTTAGGGCCGGAGGCGGCCGCGCCCTGCCCGCCTGCGGACGAATTTGATCCGGTGGACGCGGGTGGCGTGGAAGAGCCTGACCCAGAAAAACCCGGTGTCGACGGAAAGCCGCCGCTGCCCCCGCTTTGATTATTTATCAGCGAGGTCAATTGCGTGGCAACCGCATCAAGCTGGCTTACGTTCACCGCATCGGTACCCGCCTTCCCTGCGGCAACGCCTGTAATCTGCCGATTGCCGACGTTGATTTCTCCCGCCGAAGACTGCGGAGTGCTGAGCCCGTACGCGATGTAATTGCTCAACGCACCGACGGTCGTGACAGAACCCGCACCCAGGGCCACGCTGTTTGCAAAGGTTGCACTTGCGCCTGCGCCAATGGCGACCGCATCGATAGCACTGCTTTGCGCACCTGAACCCAAGGCGACTCCACCCGCGTTCGCAGCTTTTGCGTTGGCTCCTTGTGCAAGCGACTGCGCGCCGCTCGCGACTGCACCGCTGCCGATTGCGATTGCGTCCGCCTGGGCAGAATTCGCTTGCTCGCCGATTGCGACTCCACCGGGAGCGGTTGAGTCCACCACAGCGCCGTTGCCGATACCTACGCCGTTATCACCGTTGACAACGGTTGTCGGGCCGACTGCGATCGACTGCGCGCCCACGGCCAGCGAGTCAGCCGCTGTCGAGTTCGCGTGGAAGTACAGTGTCGGGGTCACGGCGAACGACGAGAGCGCGCCGGCAAGCTGCCTGATCGTGGCCGCATCCTGCGCCTGCGTGCCGTCGGCAACGTTGGTCAACTGGCGATACGTATTTCCTGTAGCACTGCCGACCGATACCGCCCCGAGCAGAGTTTGATCGGAAGTATTGAAGGGAATCGCGTGAGTGCCATTCGCAATTGAACCAATGCCCGACAGGACGGCGCGATCGGATACCGACCCCGAGCCGATAGCGACCCCTCCGGCCACGGAAACGCTCGCCTGCTGGCCCAGCGCCAGTGAATTATCCGCCTGTGCCTGCGCGCCGTTGCCGCCGGCAAAGCTGCCTGCCCCGCTCGCCGCGGCATTCACGCCGGCCGCCAGCGCGTTGATGCCGGTGGCCCCGTTGTTGTTGTAGTTGCCGCCTTGTGTACCTCCATCGTTAGTGCTGTAGTAATGCGTCGTGCTGGCTGCCACCGTGGTCGCAAGGCTGTTGATCGCCTGGTCACTCGCGTATAACTGCGAGCCGTTCACCGCGTCGGTGCTGGCGGCACTCACCCGGCCCGCTGCCACGTTGGTCACCGTGCGCTCGTTGCCTGCGCTGCCCACGCTCACCGTGCTCGTCGGCGTGGTACCGGCGTACGTGTATGCCGTGCCGTTGATGGTGTCGCCGGTGGTCGCAACCGCCGCCGCTGTCGTCGAACCGCTGCCAAGCGCAACAGCATTGACGTTATTTGCCACTGCGCCCTGGCCCAAGGCCGTGCTGTTCGTGCCTGTCGCACTGGCGGCCGCGCCTGCCGCAAGGGCGTTCACACCAGTCGCACCGTCGTCGTTATAGTTTGCGCCCTGAGTACCGCCATCGTTGACGCTGTAGTAGTGCGTCTTGTTGGCGGCTACCGTCGTGGACAGACTGTCGACTGCCTGATCGGTCGCATACAACTGCGAGCCGTTCACTGCATCGGTGCTGGTGGCACTCACCCGGCCGGCCGCCACGTTGGTCACCGTGCGCTCGTTGCCTGCGCTGCCCACGCTCACCGTGCTCGTGGGTGCAGTCCCGGCATAGGTGTATGCCGTGCCGTTGATCGTGTCGCCTGTAGTCGCCACCGCTGCGGCCGTTGTTGAAGCGCTGCCCAGCGCCACGCTATTGGCGAAGGTCGAGTTCGCGCCTGCGCCAAGCGCCACCGCGTCCGTGGCGCTGCTTTGCGCGCCTGAACCCAAGGCAATACCGCCCTGGTTGGCGGCATTCGCGTTCGCGCCTTGCGCGAGTGACTGTGCACCGCTCGCGACCGCGCCGCTGCCGAGTGCAATTGCGTCTGCCGCGGCCGATTGCGTTTGCTGACCGATTGCGATCCCGCCGGGCGCCGTCGCATCGACCACGGCCCCGTTGCCGACACCGACCCCGTTGTCGCCGTTGACGACGGTCGTCGGCCCCACCGCAATTGACTGGGCTCCGATCGCCAGCGAATCGGCCGCAGTCGAATTCGCGTGGAAGTACAACTGCCCCGTTACGGCGAACGACGAGAGTGCGCCGGCAAGCTGCCTGATGGTGACCGCATCCTGCGCCTGCGTGCCGTCGGCCACGTTGGTCAACTGGCGATAGGACGTGCCGCTGCCAAAGGACACCGCACCCAACAAAGTCTGATCGGACGTATTGAACGGAATCGAGTGCGAGCCATTGGCGATGGACCCTGTGCCGGGCAGAACCGCGCGACTCGAGACCGATCCCGATCCGATAGCCACGCCGCCAGCCACCGAGGCAGTCGCTTGCGCTCCGAGTGCAAGCGCGTTGTCCGCCTGCGCCTGTGCACCATTGCCCGTTGCCGTACTGCTCACCCCCGAAGCCAGGGCGCCTACACCCGCAGCCAGGGAACCGGTGCCGGTGGCGCCGTCGTCAGCGTAGTTGGTACCCTGGATACCGCCGTCGTTGACGCTGTAGTAGTGCGTCTTGTTGGCCGTCACCGTGGCGGACAGGGTATTGACTGCCTGGTCGGTGGCGAACAGTTGTGATCCGTTCACCGCGTCCGTGCTCGCACTGTCGAGTTGCCCTGCCGCCACGTTCGTGATCTGACGCTCGGCGCCTGCCGCGCCTACGCTCACCACGCTGGCCGGAGTGGCGCCGGCGAAGTTGTAGACCGTACCGTTGATCGTCGCGCTCGAGGTGGGCACTGCCGCAGCGGTCTGCGAGCCCGAGCCCAACGCTATATCGCCTGCGTTATTGGCAACCGCGTTCGGGCCGATCGCGACGCTGTTGGCGCCAAGCGCCTGGCTGTCCGGCGCCGTCGAGTTCGCATGGAAGTACTTGATGCCCGGCGTCGTGCCGCCGCCGGTGATCGCGTTGACAAGATTCTGCACCGACGTATAGGTGTTGCCGCCGTAGTTCAGGCCGGTGGTCAGCGCACCCGTCGTGCTGTCGTAGGTGCTGCTGCCCCCGAGGCTCGACGCCATGCTGTCGCCCAGGTTCGTTACCTGTGTGCCCACCGTCGTGATCGCCGTATCGGCAGCGAATAACTGCGAGCCGTTCACCGCATCCGTGCTCGCCGCGGTCACGCGGCCTGCCGCCACATTGGTTATCTGACGCGGCGCCGCCGACGTGCCGACGCTGACCACGCCGGCGGGCGTGCCGCCCGCGTAGCTAAACGTGGTGCCGTCGATCGTGCCGCTGGCTGTCGGCACCGCGGCAGAGGTCACCGACGCGCCCTGGCCCAGCGCCACGTTCGAGCCGGTCACGCCGCTGGTGATACTCGCACCCTGGCCCAGCACGGTGGAGTCAGCGACCCCATTGTCGGTTGCCTGATTGCCGACCACCAACGAGGCCGCACCCGTTGCAACGGCGCCGAAGCCGCCGGCAGCCGCGTTCGCCCCCGACGATACCGGCTGTGTCGAGGTCACCGAGCTGTTGGATACAAACGGGCCTGCGGCGCCGGTGGTCAGGTTGTTGACCGCCTGGTTCGTCGCATACAGTTCGCTGCCGTTCACCGCGTCCGTGCTGGTTGCGCTCACACGGCCAGCCGCGACGTTGGTAATCGTGCGTTCCTGGCCTGCCGAACCCACGCTCACGGTGCTGCCGGGCGTAGTGCCCGCCACCGTACTCGTCACGCCGCCCACCGTGACGCTGCCGGTATCCACCGCCGCAGCAGTGGTGCTGCCCGAGCCCAGCGCAACCGCCTTCGCATTGCCGGCCGACGCGCCCGCACCCAGTGCAACCGCATCGGCCTGGTTCGCTACTGCTGTATCGCCGAATGCAAGCGCGCTCGCACCGGTCGCGTTGCTCGCGTTGCCCAGTGCGACCGCGCCCTGCCCGTTGGCGGTATTGCCGTTGCCTTGCGCCACAGCACCATTGCCCGTGGCCGTATTGTTCGCTCCCACGGCGACCGCGCCATTGCCGGTCGCTGTATTAGGATCGCCAATCGCGACGGCGCCGTTGCCGCTGACGGTCTGCGCCTGACCGAGCGCCACCGCGCCCGTCCCGCTAAGCACCTGGGAATTCTGACCGCCGGCGAACGAACCCGCGCCTGCCGCCGCGGCGACGGTGCTGCCGTCGCCGAGGGCGACCGTGGAGGCGGCGAGCGCATGCGCGCCATTGCCTATGGCAGCAGCATTGGTAGCGTTAGCCGTCGCGGAGGTACCCATGGCGACGGCATTGGTGTTGGTTCCCGCCTGAGCCGAATCGCCTATCGCAATGGACGAGGAGCCAGCCGAGCTCGCACCAGAACCAATCGCAATGGCGCGAATGCCCGACGCCGCGGCGCCCGCCACCGTCGCGGGGGCGGATGCGCCGCCTTCCGCGATGGAATCCGCTCCGCCCAACGCTATCGCATTTGCACCGCTGGCGCTGGAGCCGTTCATCATGCCGAGCGCGTTGAGCCCCGATGCGGCGGCGCCCGCCCCCAATGCCACCGCATTCTGTGCCGAGGCTTTGGACACTGTGCCGGCAGCCAGCGAGGATGGACCGGAAGCAGTGACATCCGTGCCAATGCCAATCGCCCCCGCCGCCGTTGCGCCCGTGCCTGCGACGGTACGCGGCCCAAGATAAACCGCGTTGAGGCCGCTGGCGATGGACTGAAAGCCGACAGCGACACCATGCGTCCCGGACGCAGTGGCGGTATACCCCATTGCGACCGCCGCAGGCCCGCTGCCCACCGCCTCGAAGCCAATCGCGGTGGCATAGTCCGCGTTAGAGGTAACGTCAGTGCCAATGGCAATGGACGCCGTCCCCGTCGAACCGGTGCCCGCCGCAGTGCGCGCTCCCAGATAAACGGCGTTGGCACCGGTGGCATTGGCTCCCGAGCCAACGGCTATACCGTTGGTTTGCGAACCGGTGGCCCCGCCGCCCAGTGCGACCGCTCCCGACGCGGCGGCGCTGGCGCTCGCACCCAGTGCAACGCCGTTGTCGCCAGTTGCTTTAGCCGAGGGGCCGACGGCGGTCGAAAGGTTGCCGCTCGAGACAACGTCAACGCCAACACCGATGGCGCCCGAGCCGCTAGCGGTGACATCCGTACCGATGCCAATCGCCGACTCCGCGGTCGCGCCGGTACCCGGGGCAGTGCGCGCGCCCACGTAAATGGCGTTGGTAACACTCGCAATGGCTTGAAAGCCGATGGACAAGGCATTAAGTCCCGTACTGCTGGCGGCATAACCTAGCGCAGTGGCCCCGCCTCCAGAGGCTGTGGACTGAAAGCCCACGCACGTGGTGCTGCCGCTATAGAAGTTGTAGGGTGCCGCAGAGCAGCTCACCTGCGCCTGCGCTTGCGCGCCCCATCCGCCCAGGCCCATCAACAACAGTACGGTCAGGACGCGCGAATCAGGACCGTGCAGCGTAGAAGCGCCGAGCCCATCACGCTGATCGCTTCGCCCGTCGCATACGGTGGCCCCCGCCCCCGACCTGCCCTTCCCGCACGAGCTGTCCAGTTCAGAGGCGGCTACAAAGGCGCCAAGCGCCTTGTTCCAGATCGACCGATATACCTTGTTCATATTTTTCCTGTTCGATATTGCGAACGCTCGCCTTTACTTTTTGTAAGGATTACTACATATAAAAATCACAAAGAAAGTGTTGGCGTTGCGTTGCGTTGCGTTGCGTTGCGTTGCTTTGGTGTGGTGTGGTGTGGTGTGGTGTGGTGTGGTGTGGTGTGGTGTGGTGTGGTGTGGTGTGGTGTGGTGTGGTGTGGTGTGGTGTGGGAACTTCATTCTTTTTCGTTCTGCATTAATACTTAGAGATACTAATTACAGGCGTGCGCCGTCCTCATGCCTGGAAAATTCACATGAAGAAGGTGTCAATGAAGAGCGGCCAGAGCGTGCCTGTTTTCTGGCATCCTGGCCGCGCAGACCGCAGAGGGCGTTTACCTTATGAAGGTCCGAAAGACCACGGTGTATTAATGACAATGGCGTGAAAGCGCGCCAATTGCCTATCTGAATGCGATCGTTTGTTTGTCAAACGTCTACTTTTCACTGTTCTGCCCGGAATACTCATAATTACCGGCTCCCCGATGGAGTGCTTCGATCGTGCGCCCAGCGCGACATGGCATACGCACATGTGCTGCACTACAAGCGTCATGTTTATTTCATCAACAGCGTTTTTCGCACTATGTGAACTGATGACCGGCAAACGTTTGCGTCAACGTGCATTTTTCGTTACGCAGAGTAATGTAAGGTAAGTTCCGGTAAGTTCTTAATAAAACTTTGGCATAAGCCTTTTAATTTGTCTACCGAAACTCTGCATGAAACGGGGGAACGTTGCGAGATTTAACAATTGGGCAATGGCAAATGAGGTTGGATGGCAACAGAGGTCAAAAACCGACATGAGCGCAGCGCCCTGACGGACGCAGCTTCGCTCACCCGCCGGTGGACGTGTGTGCATCGATCAGGCGTAGGGGTTAGTTAATTAGTTAATTAGTTAATAGAAGTGAGCGCGGAGCCTGGCGCAGCACCGTCCAGCCGTCCGAGCGCGATGAGGGGCCGCGACGCCCCGCTTCGAGTTCGTACCGACTCAGCGCATCGCCCGGCGTGCCTGCGCCTGCTCGGACCATAGGGCCCACGGACGAGCGGTCTGGGCCGCGTTGGCCTCGGTTCCGGCGTGCGCCTCCTCGTCGGTCAGGAACTCGATCTTGCCACCCAGCGCCACCGCATTGGTTTGAATTCTTGCATTGAGTTCGAGATAGACCGCGCGAAAGACCGCCTCCGGCAGATCGCGCCCGACCGTCACCGAGCCGTGCCCGCGCAGCAATACCACGCTCGCATTGCCGAGCGCTCGAGCCAGGTAGCGGCCCTTGTCCGGATCACTGATGAGCAGATCCGTGTCGCGGCCAAAACGCTCGCGAATCTCGAAGCGCGCGGTGTCATTCAGGAACGAGGCCATGTGATAACACGGCCTCAGCTTCACCGATGAAATGGAAAACGGAATCACCGATGGCGAGTGGCTGTGCACCACCGCCATGACGTCGGGACGGCTGCGGTAGGTTTCGGCATGGATGAATCGCTCGACGTATACCGCGCGGCCGCCGGCGTCGAGCGGCGCGCCGTTTTCATCGTGTTCGATGATGTCTTCGGGCCCGACTCTCGAGGGTGCCATCGATCGGGACAGAAGAAAACGATCGGAGCGTTCGGGGTGCCGGACACTGACATGACCGAATCCGTCCACTACGCCCTGGTCGGCGACGATGTGATTGGCGGTCACCAGTTGCTTGATTGTTTCGCTCAGGCTCGTCGTCATGCTGTCCTCACCGGGAATCCTCGTTGGATTTTGCACTCGTCTAGTGGCTGCCATGCGGGCGAGTGGCGGGTGGTGTTTCGGGCGGTGTTGCGGGCGTTTTCCCGCGACGCAGGCCTTCGAGCCACAGCAACGCGACGAACACGGCGGCGAAGCCGGGGAACAACGCGGCGGCAATCAGGATCTGCCCGGTCGCGAACCCGGCCGACAACAGCGCGCCGATAATCAGCGGCGACAGGAACTGGCCGAAGCGCGCGTTACCCATGCCCCAGCCGATGCCGGTCGAGCGAATAGCCGGCGGATAGAGCAGGGACGCCACCGCGATCGCTCCCGCACCGCCAACGCCGATCGTCAGCCCGAGCAGCGTGCCGATCACAATCGCGAGAGGCAGCGTGCCAGCCGAGCCGAGCGCCGCGATCGACAACGCCGCGCCGATAAACGCCGGGAACAGCATCCGCGGTGCACCGAATCGATCGACCAGCCGCCCCGCGCTCGCCATGCCAATGAATGCGCCGAGATTGAAGAATGCCAGCACGATCGCAGTGGCTGCCGGTTCAAGACCGTTGCGATGCAGCAGTGTCGGTGTCCACATCACCATCACGTTGGTCGTGGCGAAGGCGAGCAGGAAGACCATCCACAACAACACAGTCGCTACACCGCGCCGCTCGCTGAACAGGTGCCTGATCGGCACGCCCGTCAGCTTCTTGCCCTCCACGATGAACTGCACGCCTGTGTCCGCTATGTCGTGACCCATGCGCCGCAAGATCACCCTCACCCGATCGGGATGCGTGCCGCGAGCGGCAAGGTATTGCACCGATTCGGGCAGGAACACCAGCAACACCGCCGCGACGGCCAACGGCAGTCCGCCGCCAATATAGAAAATCGCCCGCCAGCCGAGATGCGACAGGATGTACGCGTTCATGAAGCTGCCCAGTGCGGCACCCAACGGGTACGCCGACCAGATGATCGTCGCGATCGTGCCGCGCTGCTTGCGCGGCGAATAGTCGGAAGTCAGCGTCAGGAAACAGGGCGTGGCTCCGCCCAGTCCAAGGCCCGCGAAAAACCGCACGGCAATAAGCGCGGGAAGCGAACTGACCGAGATCGTCGCGAGCGTGAATACCGCGAATACCACCACGGCGAGGACCAGCACGAGCTTGCGGCCCACGCGGTCGGCAAGCGGGCCGAAGGTCAGCGCGCCGATCGCGGCGCCAAGTTGCGACGCCGCGAAGACCGGTCCGAAACTGCTGATTTTCAACGCCAGCGAACCGGCAATGAACGGCGCCGCCACGCCAATGGATTGCGTGTCTGCGCCGTCAAGCAAACCAACGAGCGCGCACAGCGCAACTACAAGAAACTGCAGGCGGGTGAATCGCGTGTCATCGACGAGTTGAGATACGTTGATGACCTTGTCTCCTGGTTTCATTTTTTCCTCTGGCAGAAACCGATGGTCGTGCACGGTCTTGTCGATTGCCGTGCTGAGTTGAATGCAGGCTCTTTCGCGGCCCGCTGAATCAAATGACTCGAATGACCTAAATGACCTGGCCGCAGGTTAGCGTGTCAGGCGCGGCATGCTGCGTTGCGGTTGCGGGATCATCTGGCCCATGCCTCGCGCGGTGGCCCGGCGATACAGCTCAATGCCTAGCGCGAGATCCGACACACCCATCCCCATCGCCTTGAACACAGTGATGTCATCGCCTGCCTCCCTTCTTCGCCCGCTCGCGATCACCTTGCTTAGCGACGAGACCCTGGACCAGTCATGGCCACTACGATTGCCTGTCCCGAACGCCTGGATAAACTCCGACGAAAGACGTTGCGCCGCAGCAGGATCGTCGACAACGGCACGCGAGCAACGCGCGAACACATCTTGCGCCAGTTCCTCGCGCTCACCCGTGATAGCGCCCACCGCGTTGATATGAGCACCCGGCGCCACGTCCGCCGCATGAACAAATGCCTGTGTCGCACGCGTCACCGTGGTGATCATTGGTACGCCCTCAAGCGCATGCTCAACCGACGTTGATTCCACCAGATCGATATCGAAGCGTTCGCCCGCCTTCTCAATGAATGCGCGACGGCTCTCCGCGCGCGGACTGAATACCCTGACCTGCCTTAGCGGACGTACTGCATGCACGGCAGCAAGCTGCGCGAGCGCCTGCTTGCCGGTGCCGATCAGTGCGAGTACGTCGGCTTTCTCCGGCGCCAGCCATTTCGTCGCCACGCCCGATATGCCACCCGTGCGCATCTGTCCGAGCGCGAATGCCTCGATGATGGCAACCAGCTGCCCGGTCTGCGCGTCGAACAGGATCAGCAACGGGCAAGCACCGCCCGAGGTATGCGCCCATGTCTTTGTTCCGACGAAACCCTCGCCGGGGTACGCGGCGCCGATTGCATGCAGGTTGTTGTGGTCCCACGCAACATGCGTCTTCACCATGTTTTGGGTTTCGCCGTTCGCCTCGAGCGCCAGACCCTTTTCAAGGGCCTCGATCGCCTCGGGCAGGTTCATCAGTTCGACAACGTTCTTTTCGGAAATCCAGATGGGTTCGGCCATGATCGACTCATTCGAAGATTGACGGTACGGGTGGTTTCAACCCTAGCGTGTTGACGACCATCGCATGTGTGACGTACCGGCCGATCAACATCACGAAGGCCATGGCTTCCGATGCCGGCAGCTCTTCGGCAAGCCCGGCGAATTCTTTCGCCACATCCAGTCCGCGCGTTCGCAACGCCTTGAGCGCGTATGTCTGCGCCGCTTTCTCAAGGTCACTGAGCGTGGTAGCCGACTCCGGCTCGAGGCGGATCACATCGGCGATCCATTCGCGCGGGAACCCCAGCTTTTCGCTAAGCCGTTCATGCTGATGTCGCTCATACCGGTTCTCCATGTAGCTGGCCACAGTCAGCGCACCGAGTTCCGTCAGGCGGTCGGGTAACGCCTCCTTTAGCGCGTCGGTGAAATGCATGAAGGTGAGAATCACGTCGGGAGCATTGCCCGCACACTTGAACAACTCGCCCAGATACCCGAGGCGTTTGACGCGCGGCCCGAGATACCGCGCGAGGTCCTCGCGAAGCTCGTCCATCTCCAGGCGCGGTATGGCGTGGTTCATGATTGTCAGGTCTCCCATCTCCGTTATTCCGTCCAGTGCGGCACCGCCTGAATTGCCGATGTCATTGCGTACTCGCGATTAATGAAAGCCCGCTCTATCGCTCGACCAGCCCGGCACGCGCGAGTACCCAATCCAGCCGCTGCTCCAGTTCGGGCGTAGCCGGCACCATCGGCAAACGATGCTCGTTGTTCGCAATCAGCCCCATGCGTTTCATCATGTATTTGATCGGGATCGGATTAGTGTCGAAGAACACTGACTGGTTGAGTTCGAATAACTCGAAATGCAGCTTGCGCGCCTGCGCCATGTCGCCCTTTTGCGCCGCCTCATAGAGGTCCGCCACTTTGCGCGGTGCAAGATTGCCAACCGCATTCATCAAACCGCAGGCGCCGACCGCGAGCATCGGGAAACTCAGTTCCTCGAGTCCGACGAACACGCGCCAGTCCGCACCGAAGGCATCGATCATCTGTGTGACAAACCCAATGTCGTTCACAGCATGCTTCATGCCGACCAGATGCGGCACGCGCTCCCGGATCGCCTTGACCGTAGCAAGATCCGCGTTGACTCCGGCGCGTCCGGGAATGTGATAGATCATCAACGGTCTCCGGGTGCGGCTTCCCAGATCGGCGTAGTACTCGACCAGACCCCGCTGGGGCGGCCGGATGTAGTACGGCGTGACGATCAGCAGCGCGTCGGCACCCGCCTTGTCCGCGTGCACGGTAAGCTCGATGGTCTCGGCATGCGACTGCGATCCCGTCGCGGCCACTACCGGCACACGCCCGTTCGTCACCTCGATCGCCACGTCGACAAGACGGTTACGTTCCTTCACCGAGAGTGTGCTTGGCTCTGCCGTCGTGCCGTTCACCAGCACGCCGTGGCCACCGTTGCCGATCTGCCATTCCACCAATCGTGCGTAGGTCTCATAGTCGACGTCGCCGTTCTTGAACGGCGTAATGACCGGCGTAATGGAACCCTTGAGAGCTTGTGTCATATCGTTCATTACCTTTACACCATAGCCTTTTCACGATTGGTCCTGAAACCGCTTTCCGTTCCCAGCAGCGCCGCCGGTTCCTTCAGGCTCTCCTGCCACAGCAACGATTCCATGTAGATGTTCAGCGGCTGGTCCTGGATAGTGAGTTCGTATACATAGTCGTCGTACGAAGCATGGTTATGCACGGCCCAGCCCGGCGCCGACAGCATCAGGTCACCCGCTTTCCATTCGTAACGGTTACCCGCCACCATGCTGTAGCCACTCCCGGAGAAGTAGTAGTTGATCGCGGCCGACACATGACGATGCGGACGGTCGATGATCTTCGGCGGGCGGATCGTCATGGTCGCGAAGAAGTTCGGCGTGATGCCGTTGGTGCGGCCGGTGACCGGGTTGTACATCATGTACAGGCGCCGGCCGACATAGTCGCTGCCAAGCGCTTCCAGTTTGTCGAGCTCGGCTTTGACTTGCGCCCACGGGAAATGAAGCGGGTTCGACTGCACGGCTGTCGGATTGATCAGCGTTTCGTACGGCATCAGCAAGCCACCGTCATCGCCGATCGGGAACATTCCATACGGGTTCGTGCGCTTCGGATCGGTCACATGCTGCGGTGCAGGTTCGCCCCGGTCGACGACGAGCAGTGGTTCGTAGTCCGGCACATAGATCTCCATGTGCTGCAGCAACACGATGTTCGAATAGGTCAGGCGCACCTGAATTTCGTTGCTGTCGTTGTGGTGCGAATAGATCACGTACGAAGGATGATTCCATACGTCATACTGTTTGAACTGAACCGTCCTCCCCGCCACCACCGTCTTGCCGCTGCCACGAATGCAGAAGTTGACCTCAGTGGCGTTGTGACGCATGGGCGCCGTGGACTCTCCGGGCAACAGTACCTGCAGCATGACCTGAATGCCGGGCGCGAGGCCCGGTGAACCGTCACGCGCTGCCGGATGAACGATCAGTGACTGACGGCGGCCGTCGCCCGGCGCAGGCAATGCAGCAAGCCGCGCCACCTCCGCATCAATCTCCTCACGCGTGACGACCACCGGCTCCCAGTACCGGTTCTCGCGAGCCTGGGTACCTGTCCGGTCCACGAAGATCGCGTCCCGCCGCTCGAATTCACGCCTCAGATCCTGCATATTTGTCTCCCTGCGCCTTGATTGGATTGGGCCTTCGTCTTGCGCATCCGCCTGAGTCAGCCCGCACTCGAACAGTAAAGTAGCGTTAGCTATTTCTCAAGATTGATAATTCAAATCAATATGATAATTTTTTGGGGCTTGGGTGAGCATCTGGACGTAAGGAAACACCGCATGCTGGCGGTACAATCATTTATTGATTTTTGGATGACAACGGCAAGTGCCCATGCAGAAAGACCTGATGACACGCAGCGAAGTGCTTGAAATTCTCAACATCAAGCAGGGCACGCTGTACGCCTATGTGAGCCGCGGCTTCATCAAGACATCGCCTCACCCGGATGGCCGCAGGAGTCTCTATTTTCGCGCGGACGTGGAGCGGGTGCGCAGTCGCAAGCGCGGCCGTCCGCCACAGTCGGCCACGGCTGAATCCACCATGCACTGGGGCGCGCCGGTCGTCACCTCGGCCATCACGCAAATCACCGCGGGTGGCCCCATCTATCGAAATCGTTCGGCGGTAGACATGGCGCGTGCCGGCGTGGCGTTCGAATCGGTCGCGCAATTGCTGTTCACGGGCACGTGGCAGGACAACTTCGCCTCGTGGTCCGGTATCGACACTCCGCAAGATGTGCAACGCCTGTTGCAGTCGTATCCTGACGGACTGCGAAGCAATGACATTGGCAACCTGCTCGGCATGGTTGCCCTGGCGCTCGGCATGCGCGAACGCGGCGCGGCCGAGATATCGGACGGCACGACAGTCACAGCAGCGCGACTGCTGATCCAGACCATGGCCGGATGCCTCGGGTGTTTGCAAACGAAGGGACGGTTCGCCGTGCGGCGTCCGCTGGAAGGGCTCGCCGCGTTCATCTTGCGGGCCAGCCGGGTGGAGCCGTCACCGGAAGCGCTGCGCGCGCTGAACGGTGCAATGATCGTGCTCGCCGACAACGAGCTTGCCCCCGCCACCTTCGCCGCGCGTATCGCCGCTTCGACGAATGCGGATCTGTTCAACTGCGTGGCGGCAGCGATCGGCTCCCACGTCGGTTTTTCGACCGGGACCGCTACGCAGAAAGTGGAGACCGCGCTGCTGCAATCCACCACCGCGAAGGATCTTGCGCAGCGTATTCCGCTCGTGCAGGAATACGGCGCCAGTCTGTTCGGCTTCAACCATCCCATGTATCCCGATGGCGATCCGCGCGCGGACGTGATCCTGGAGCTCGTCGCCACATTGCCCAAACTGGGAGCGGGGACACGCAACACACTCGAATTCCTGCAGAATGCGCGCGCGGGACTGAAGGCCCATCCAGGCATAGCTATTGCCATGGTGACACTGTCGCGTGCACTCGGCATGCCGGACGGTTCCGCGACCGCCATCTGGATTCTCAGTCGAACCGCCGGCTGGGTGGCGCATATTCTGGAGCAGCGCACACAGGCGTTCCTCTTACGCCCCCGCGCAAAATTCGTGGGCAATGTTTCTACACGATAGCTTCAGAAGCTAAGTGATCCTGTCAATCATGCAGTTGCCGCTCGATCGCGGGTCCAACTGTGAAATCGCTAAAAACCACCTCGAACCCTTCCCGCTCCGGCGAACAGCACATTACTCCAACATCGATGGCCGCCGAACGAGGTAAATACGCGAGACGTACTATCTGCCACAACTGACTTTCGACATCGAAATATTGAACACGGATTGCTTCACCATGACGCGTCAGACGCAGACGCAGTCCCGAAGGGAAAGCGGGGATTCTCGACAAGGACCAGTCCGACGTGTCATTGGTGACAACCACCGAGAAGTAACTCTGTCCGTCTGAGTATTCGATACCCGCCTTGACCCAGTGTGTCTCGCCAAGGCGCGCCATCAGGCCGGCCTGGTCGTACAGGGTCTCATAGCAGCCATGGACCGTGACCTCCGCGGTGAAATCGCCCTCCACTGTTTGATAAGCAAAATGCCCGCTGTCGCGCCAGAACGAATAGAACGTCTCGCGCCAGAAGTCAGTCTGGCCATCGGTTCGAACATACAACTCGTTGCCACGAATTTCAAAAGTTTCGGGCTGGTTCAACCATCCGAGCTCTTCAAATTTTGCCATGTCGCTCCCCCCTTTAATGGCGTTCGGGATCTCGTAGACGAACGTCCATGGCGCGGTCGTCCAACAATCCATATGTTGACAGTACCGCATCGGATCTATGCTCCTCAAGCACACGGCCGGATGCGCCGCGGGATAAACCCGCGCACGGCGTTTTAAAGACTGTGGCTCGGTCCGGCCTTGCCCGCGTTAAGCCTCCCACGCAGCGAAACCAGCCACCAGATCACACCGACCGCGATCGTGATGACCGTTGTAACAGCGGCGCTGTGATTCTCATCGGGCAGCGTCAGCGTGACGATGACAAACACGGCCCAGATCGCGCCGATCACGATCATCGGGACAAGCCATCGTCCTAAATCGAACACACCCATGGGTGCGGACGGCATGCGCCCATTCTTGTAAGCGTAATACGCGGCGACAAGCGTGAGCAGATAGGTCAGGTAGTAAGTCAGGCCGACCATTGAATAGATGGCGGTCACAAAGCCGCCACTGGCCAGATTCAACGCAACCGAAATGACCGTGATCAAAACGATGGCGCCGACTGGCGTCCCAAAGCGCGGGTTGATCGACGACAGGAAGGATGACGCAGGGAGCATCCGGTCACGGGACAAAGCAAACGTCATGCGCGTTGCCACCGCCATGTTCGCAATCAGGCACGCAAGAATGGAGGCGAACGCAACGGCGACCATCAGGCTGCCCGCGACGCGCCCGAGTTGCAGCCGTACGATCTGAATGACCGGATTTTCAGGCTGAGCAAGCAGGTCTGGCACCGAACCGGGAATCGCAATCCCCAGCAACGCGAAGACAACGAACCCGAGCACACTCGATACAACCACGGCACGAATCATTGCGCGGGGTGCGGTTCTGCGGGGATCCTTCGTCTCCTCAGCCAGGTCCGCCGCGCCCTCCCAGCCCAGCAGCACGGATACGGGCAGCAAGGTGGCGAGCGCCACGGTGGCGAAGTGAATCGGCTGCTTGCTGGTGGGGTCTGCCGATACGAGAATGTGCAATCCCTGCGTATGCCCGAAGAAAAAGAATACCCCCGCGAAAAGGACTATAGCCAGGACGACGGTGCCGACAAGTTCGATGCTTGCGCCAATGTCGTTGATCCGGGTTGCCAGCTTGATACCGAAGATGTTCAGCAAGCCGACCACGAGCGTCGCCGCAATGCTCAAGCCCTGGATCTGCCCCTGGGTTGGATGCGCCCAGATCTCCGGCGCAAACACGCTGCCGATCGCCGCGGCGGTCGCCGCTGTCCCCGCGAGGAAAGACACGAACGCGACCCAGCCGGTGAACCAGCCGAAGTGATTCCCGGCAAGCCTGCTGGACCACTGATACGCATAGCCCGTCAATGGAATCCGGCCCGCGAGATGCGAATACACCAGCACGATGCAGAAAACGAGAGGGATCACCAGCAGCCACAACAAGATGCCAACACCACCGACCCGTGTGAACGGATCGGAAAACAGCGTCACCACACCCGTGTTGATCGAGACCATCGAGAAAGCGAGTGCGAATGAGGTAAACGGACCCATCGTGCGATGCAGCTTCTGCTTATATCCGAGTGCCGCCAGATCTGCGTCGTCACGGCTATTCTCGGAATCGGCTAGCGATGGCTCCACCGCCGCCCCTATCGACTTGACGGTCGAGTTCATTTTCCTTCCTCCTCGATAGCGCCCAGCACTTCGTCCAGGACGTCCAGCGCACGAGCGAGCAGCGGCCGTTCAATATCAAGCGGCGGCTTGACCTTGATGAGGTTGCCAAGGCCCGCATAGCGACTTTCGCCGAACAGGACGCCAAGCTCCACGCCTCGTCGATAGACTTCCTGGGACGCGTGCCGTGCGGGGGCCTTGGTGACCCGATCTGTCACGAGTTCAATAGAGGCCATCAAGCCCGGGCATCGGACATCGCCGATCAGCTTTCTGCGCGTCTGCATCTCGAGCAGCCGCTCGGTTACGTACTCGCCGGAGTCCTTCGCCTTTTCGCAGAGCTTGTCGTCGCGGATCGCATCGATAGTCGCACATGCCGCTGCGAGGGAAACCGGGAAGTGGCCAAAGGTCAATGCTTCCTCGCCTTCGTCGAACCATTTCAGGCGATCATCGGCAAGGATCCCGGCGAGCGGAAAGCCGCCACCAACGCCTTTGCCGAATACGATAATGTCCGGCGTCACGTCATAGTATTGCGCCGCCCACATCGTGCCCATGCGGCCGAATCCAGTCTGGACTTCGTCGAAAATCAACAGCACGCCGTGGCGATCACAGATTTCACGCACGCCTTTATAGTAAGAGCGCGGGAATTCGATGTGACCGCCATTGCCCTGGATCGGCTCCATCATGACGGCTGCGACCGGGCCATCCACGCCCTTGACGATCGTGTCTTCGAGCAAACCCAGACACAGTTGCGACTCGGCCTCAGGGTCCATGCCCATGCGCGCCCGGTACGGATACGGGTGCGGCACGCGGGTGAAGCGCGGCTGAATCGCGAGGAACGGATTGTTTGGATGCGGCCAGCTCGCTCCTAGTGTGGCCAGCGAACGCCCGTGATAACCATCCTGAAGCACGACGAGGTTCTGCGCGTGCGGGCGGTTCTTGAACGCCAGTTTCATCGCCATTTCGCCAGCCAGGCTTCCGTGCAGCGCGAAGCCCGTCCGATTGAGCGAGCCCACCGAAATCTCGCGCAATTTGGCGACGAGATTCTTGTGCGGGATCGACTCGAAATTAGGGCGAATATGCGTCATCTCGCGTAGTTGCGCGACTGCCGCTTCGACAACACGCGGATCGTTTGCACCCAGATTGTTCGACCAGGCCTGCGCTGTGCAGTCGATATATTCGCGGCCGGCGTCGTCCCAGACGAGCGAGCCTCGCGCTTTGACCAGCGTGATTTTTTCTGCCGCGGGTTGCTGGGCTACGGGCGCTGCCGGCACTTCCAGATCGGCCAACGAATTCAAGTGGTTCATGTTGTCTCCTATAAGTGTCAAGACTCGGTCGAGCTCGAGTGCTTCAATCCTAGGCGGTGACAACGGGAAGATATAAAGACGAAATAAAAACCGATATATTGATCGTGCTTATATATCGTGTCACTATCGGTGCAACAGTCCGACCACTTTGATCCAGTTCGGGGGAGATGCGTGAACACTCGGGGCATTGACGTCCGGCAGCTTCAGGCGTTTGTTGTAATCGCTGAAGAACTGAATTTCGTCCGGTCATCCCAACGGCTTTTCATATCGCAACCCGCGCTTTCGCAAACTATCCGGCAGTTTGAAAGCACGCTGGGCGTTCAATTGTTTGATCGAACGACCAGGTCCGTGGCACTGACTGAGGCCGGCCAGGAACTCCTGAAGGACGCGCGGGAGATCCTGGAGCGCGTGTCGCATCTCGCCGAACACGCGCGTGATTATGCTCGGGGGATCAGGGGAACGCTAAAAGTAGGATTCCTTATTGGTGCAGGCGTCGACCTGATGCCGCAAATTCTGCGGGCGTTCGGTCAGCGATACCCGGATGTCAACGTGATCGTAAAGGAGTTCGATTTTTCCGCACCCGAGGCCGGCATCATTAGCAGCATGGAGGTGTCTGTCCTGCGGCCACCGGTCGGCGTGGAAGGGCTTGTTTGCGAAACGCTGATCGAAGAGGCCTGCGTGGCTTGCCTCCCGGCCAGTCACAGGCTCGCAAGCGCTGAATCCGTCAGCATTTATGATTTGCTGGACGACCCTATTGTTGCTGCGCCTGGCAGCGGCGTATGGCGCAATTATTGGACAGGAGATGAGTATCGCGGGGGACGCGCCGCCCCTGTTGTCCATGAAGCAGCGACCGTGGAAAGCGAGTTGCAGACAGTCGCTTCGGGCCGGGGCATTAGCATCACGGCGTATTCCACCGCTCAATTCTATGCTCGGCCTGGCGTAGCTTTCCCCGTTATCAGAGACATGCCGCCATGTACCGTTGCAGTAGCAGTGTCACGTGAACCTACGGTAGCCGCGGCCAACTTTGTGCGAATCGCGATTGAGGTCGCGGAAAAACTACGTAGCCGGAGTAGTCGAACGACGTGAGCGATCAGTCCGCTTCGTTGACGGGTTCGTAGAGATTGGTGAAAATCCAATTGTTCATGGGGAACGGCTTTTCGTCGTCGTTTGTCACGATCCAGTCACCCGGTACAACTGTCCGCCATCCTTCCGGTGTCGAAACACGCCACTGTCCGTCGTGCAGTTCGACCGCGGGATGGTCACCTGGCTTGAACCACTGGATTGCATCGACCAGACTGTTTCGTTTTCTAAATTTCATTTTTTGATCCATCCTGGCATCTTGACCTCTAAGCTTCCAACTTCGTGGCTATGGAGATCGCTGGCGGACTTCGGTCAGCGCTGCAGTTTTCCTTGGTTCCAACGCTCGCAAGAGCAGTTAACTGCCTGCGGTCCCGGCGAATAGATTCCCAGTTTTATTCATGCGAGACTTTGAAGGCGTCGGGTGCTGATAGTTCTAGCGCGTGCAGCAACTCTGACCCGGTTAAGCGCAACTGCATGGAAAACGGACTTTGGGGCTTGCTCATAGCTTGGGCTCTGAAGATCATGCACTTACTCGCAGCGAGCGGATTTCTTGCGCCGCCAAACGCTCTCGACACTCCAGGCCGCTCATGCACTTCGAGTGCTTTAAATGGCTTGTTGATTCAGGCGTGCGACCGCCGTTCCTCGATGCCGCGACGATAAAACGCCACGGTCTGGTCGGCCATCTGGTCGATAGTGAAGCGAAAATCTGTCAGATGACGCCCGGCGCGGCCAAGTCGCGCGCGTAACCCGGCGTCGTCCGTCAGACGCCTTATGGCGTTTCGCAACGAGCAGGGATCGTGAGCCGGAACCAAGAGCCCGTTCACGTCGTGCGTTATCAGTTCCGGCACGCCATCAACGTCAGTACCGATGACCGGTAGTCCGCAAGCCATCGCCTCGATAAACGATTGTCCCAGGGCCTCCTGGTGAGTAGGCAGCACGAAAAAATCGCAGCCGCGCAGCACGTTCGTGATATCGGTCCGAAAGCCCAGCAAGTGGATTCGATCGGCAAGCTCATAACTCGCGACCAGGTCGTGGATTTTCTGAAACCACGGTCCGTCGCCGGCCATGACTACATGCAGGTTGGAACGCGCCGCCAGCATCGGCCTGACAGCTTCGATCAGGTCTTCGTGCCCCTTCTTGTCGCGGACGATAGCGACCATCGCGACGACGATCGCCCGCGAGTCGATTCCCAATTCGGCGCGCAGGTTAGACGGGTGGTGACACTCGGGCCTGGGCACGCCATCGTAGATGGTCTCGATTCGTCCTTCAGCTACGCCCATCGAAATCAGATACCGCCGCACGTACTGGCTTACCGCTATCACCCGGTGAGGGATCATTGTGTAGGTGGCGAGCGAGCTGACCGGCAACGCAAGGTGGCGTGTACGAACAACCAGGGGCACACGGGCGAGACGCGCCGCAGTGCCGGCCACGATGCTGTCATGACCGCTGTGTGTATTCAGTACATCGAATTTTCGCTTTTGCAACAGCGCTTTGATCTTGACCATCGAACGCACGTCGAAACCGCCTCGCATGCGCGCGTGATGCACGGCTAACCCCTCATCAGTGGCGCGTGCGCCCAGGCGAGCGTTGCCGGGGCAGACGAGTTCAACAATATGACCGCGAGAGCGCAACTCGACCATCTCCTTGAGAGTGCGATGTTCCTGCCCTCCCCACCCGGTAGACGACTCACTATGCAGGATTCTTAGAGGTTTCATCTGGGTTGTAAGCGGTGAGTGCCGCGCCATTCAAGGGCGGCATGTCACAAGCATGCCTGTGACGTTGAGGTGACCAGATGCTACTGATTGGCCCGCAACCCCGGTGTACAGATAGGTGATGAAATGTCGAGTATTGTCGTGAAAACCGAGTCACGCGGTGCACGGCGACACGAACGGAATCCTGTGGCCCCGCACCGCATGCGGCAATGCGGACTCGCCAGCCCGATCAGTTGAATTCACGCCGTCACAAAACTTGACACTTCTCAGCGCAAAGGGCACAGTTCGGCGCGATTGGCGCCGGCTACTCCCACTGGAATGCGGTTAAAAGTGCTTGAACAGCATCGCATTCCTCTCGACTGCATAGCGGCTCAACCATGGGCGCTGTTGGTTGGAGGGCTCTACGCAAGTGGCATGACCGCTTAGGCCTTGAGCAATCGGCTCGAGGAAGTCAATCTCGCTGACATTGCCTTCGACGTAACCCTCCAGCGAGACTTGCCCCACTCGCAGCCCGAGGACGAGCGGCTGCATATGAGCAGCTTGTCGTTCGGGTACGGACCGCATGGCTTTCGTTTGCCGACCGGCCTCGTACAATGGAAACCGCGCGCGGCATCGGCACCAATGTTATCCCGCAGCGAAACCAAAGAGCTTCGTCCCGTTATCGGCAAGAAGCTTGTCACGAAGTCCGCTATCCGGTGCCCACTCTTTAACCAGCGTGAAGTTACGCCCTTCGTCTTCGGCTCTGAACGCCTCGATGTCCGTCGGTTTCGCGTTCGCGGGCCTTTCGCTACCACCGGTATGCGGCCAGTCGCTGCCCCAGATGACCTGATCGGGTGCGCTGTCCACCAGGGTCCGGCCAATAACGACAGTATCAGCGTAGCCAGGCCCGAGTAGCGAGATCTGATACGGACCCGACAATTTCACGAAGACCTTCCGAGATTGCATCAAGCCAAGGAGCGAAGACATGCCATCCTGTTCAGGTCCATCCGCGCCCTTCGCCAATCCGAAGTGGTCGATGATGACAGGGTGAGGCTGCACCTGAATGCGCGGTGCGAGTTCGTCAATGATCGGCAAAGCGGCGTAGATCTGGATGATGAGGTTGCGGCCACCCAGGGTCCGCACGGTCTCTTCAAGCCGCGTAATGGCGCTGTCGAAGTTGCGGTCCTTACCTACTTCGAGATTGATCCGGACGCCGACCACGCCGCCGCCCATCAGGTCGTCAATCTGCTGGCCGGAAAACCGTTTATCGATAACGGCCACGCCACGCGCGTCAGGACCCAACTGCTTGAGCGCGTCGAGAAGGCACGCATTGTCAGTGCCATAGACACTTGGTTGTACACAGACGGTGCACCGCACATGAATCGCTGCATGGAAACGTCTCAGGTCCTCAACCGTAGCCGACGGCGGGGTGTATCGTCGCCTGGATGAATAGGGAAACGCCACTGGATCGAAGATGTGGCAATGGGAATCGACGACATTCGCCGGCACCTTGAAACCAATGGGGGACATGTACCCCAGTTCTTTGCCCATGACTTTCTGGAAACCCATTAGCGATGTTGCGCCGAGTGCCGCACCGGAAGCGACCAGCAATTGCCGTCGATTGACCATGACACGTCTCCTGAGCCTGCTTCCCCGAAGGGGCAGCCCTATTTTTGATTGTTCTTGCGGGCGCACATGAGGACGGCGCCCGCACTTTATTTTCAGCCGGCGATAACCTTCGCCACTTCGTCGCCAAACGCCTTGCAACCAAACTTGCCGCCAAGATCAGGGGTGCGCGTTTCGGGATTCTCGAGAACCTTGTCGACCGCGAAATCCATAGCTTTGCCAGCCTCCACAAACGCCGGCTTGCCGTGATGCTCGCCCATCCACTGAATCAGCATCGCGACTGACAGGATCATGGACACTGGATTCGCGTTGCCGGTGCCTGCAATGTCGGGGGCCGAGCCGTGTTGAGCTTGAGCACAGCAGTGCGTGTCGCTTGCCATCATGGAGCCGGCCAGGCCAAGGCTGCCCGAGAGTTCGCTTGCCAGGTCGCTGATAATGTCGCCGTAGAAGTTGGTCGCAACCAGCACGTCAAACCGCTCTGGAGTACGTACCAGATGAGCGGTCGATGCGTCGACCAGGAGGTCATCGAGCTGTACTTCCGGGAAGTCTTTTGCCACCGCGCGAACACATTCGAGGAACAATCCGTCCGTCATGTGAAAGCTGTTCACTTTATGTATCGCCGTGACTTTCTTGTTGCGTTTCATCGCCAGCTCGAACGCGCGGCGCGCAATGCGCTCACTGCAGTGACGTGTGATCTTGCGCACCGAGAGCGCCATGTCCGGGCTGGGCATCATTTCTCCCCAGCCTTTGGTCATGTTTCGATCCGGATAGAACCCTTCGGTTGCCTCGCGCATGATGACCAGGTCCATTGTCTTGCCTTCGCGCATGCTCGACGTCAGGAACGGACGGGTTCGAGCCGGCCGGACATTCGCATAAAGATCCAGGCCAATGCGAAAGCCGGCCGAGACATTACGGCCACCCTTTTCGGGAACGGGGTAATCGGCGTGAGATTGCGTACCAAGAATGATGCCGTCGTAGGTCTTTGCTTTCTCCAGCACCTCTTCGCGAAGCGTAGTGCCGTACTTCTCGAGACTGACAAACCCCACTTCGTCGTAATCGAAACTCAGACCGAGGCTGAACTTCTTGTCGGCCGCCTGCAGCGCTGCCATTGAGGCCGCGGTGATCTCCGGACCTATGCCGTCACACGGCAAAACCAATATACGCATTTGAGTCTCCAGAAAAATTTGGCGTTACATCGGAAACATTCCGAAATACTGTGCAGACTGCGCGTTTGACGCGCGGAAGCGAAGCGGTCACCTCTATACCCGTGCTTACGAGCTGAGCAGGACCAGGCGCTTCGACACGCTCGGACTCTTTGCAAGTGCCGGTGTCCCGCCTGTTCGTCTGTTCTGCAATCCGCTACCTGGCTTTTGACGTCCAACGATAAGGATGACCACGCCGCTCAATGCAAGCCAACCCCCAAGCGCGGCCAGCGCCCAGACATATGAATGAGTCGCCTCGCGAATCCAGCCGGTCATATAAGGACCGACGAACCCGCCAAGATTTCCGATCGTATTGATGAAAGCAAGACCCGCTGCAGCCGTTGAACCTGAGAGCATCGCGGCAGGCAATGTCCAGAACACGGTGTTGGATACCCAAAGGCCTGTCGCGGTAACGCAAAGCCCGGCCATGGCAAGCCACGGGTTGCCCGCGACTGCGGCAACCACGAATCCCGCGGCACCCAGGAAGGCGGGCAACGCAATGTGCCACTTTCGCTCCCCGGTTTTGTCGGAGTGTCGACCGATAGCAATGCTTGCCAGCGCGGAGAAAATATAAGGAACGGCAGACGCGGCACCGGCTTCGACCGTGCTCAATGATCCCAGGCTTTTAACGATCTGCGGCAGCCACAACGTGATGCCGAAGAACGCAAGCAGGACGCAGAACTTGGAGAACGCGAACGCAAGCGTGGGACCGTGAGTGAACACGTCCGCGACGCGAACCGGGCTGCCTTTCTTACCCTCTTTCGCCCGCGTTTCCTCGCCGATCTTTTCGATCAGCCAGTCTCGCTCATCTGCCTTGAGCCACTTTGCGTCCTGAGGTTGTTCGGTCAACCAGAACAACGTGACAATACCGATAATGATCGCCGGAATCCCTTCGATGATGAACAGCCACTGCCACCCGGCGAAACCACCAAGATGATGGGCAAAGTGCAGGATCGTGACCGAAAGCGGGCCGCCTAAAACGACGGAGATCGGATTCCCGAGCATGAATACCGTAATCGCTTTCCCGCGTTCCTCGGCAGGAAACCAGCGCATCATATAAAACAACAATCCGGGAAAGAAACCAGCTTCAGCCACTCCGATCAACGCTCGCAGCGAAAAGAGCGCCCATGAATTGAACACGAAGGCCATCAGGGTTGCCAGGATGCCCCACGTGATCATGATCCGCGCGAGCCAGACGCGTGCACCCACCTTCTGAAGAATCAGGTTGCTCGGAATCTCGAATGCAACGTAGCCAACAAAAAGAATCCCCGCCGCAAACCCGTACACGCTCGGGCTCAGACCCAGGTCCTTGTTCATCTCCAGAGCCGCAAAGCTGATGTTCACCCGATCCAGAAAATTGATCAGAAACATCAATATCATGAACGGAATGAGGCGGCGAGATACCTTCCTCATTGTCCTTTGGTGAATCTCCGATTTCATGTCGTCTCCTTGCATTTCTCTTGGCTTGATCAGGTTGCCCGAGGGGCAAGCAGCTTAGAAAAAGTGCTGTACGCCGAGGGCAATCACACTTTGGTGATTGGTTGTCGCATCTGTTGGCGAAAGGCTGTAGATCTGAGCCGCGTACCCGTGCTTTGCGCGTTGATAGTCGCAAGCCAGGTAGACATCGGTCGCTTTGGAAAAGGCATAGTCCGCAACCACGCCAACCTGATTCCGGGTGCCTTTCAAAATGACGTTCTTTGCCTCGTTGTTGGGCTTCGAGTAGTAGTACGAAGCAGCGAGTGAAAAAGCCGGGGTAATGAGGTATTGCGCACCGAACTCGACCGTATCAACGCGGTCTCCGGTCGCCGTCCATTCGGCGTTCGTGTACAGCCCTGACAATCGAACCGGGCCAAGCTGATAACGTGCTCCGCCACCGTAGACCCGATAGCTGCTCGACGCATCGGCTTCCTTGAGGTTGGTCCAGGCGGCAGCAACCTGCAGGTTGCCCTGTGCGTATTTGGCGCCGGCGCCCTGAGTGCCTCCGTTTGAAAAGGCGCCCGCTTGCCCGCCGAAACCGTAGATCCCACCCAACGAGAAACCACCGAGCGGCGCGCTGCTGACCTTGACCGAGTTATCCACGCGCGCACCGCCAATCCGGTCGAGGTCGGTTGTGCTGCCGTCGTTGCCGAGGAGAGCGTTGGCGGTCCCGGGACGATGCATGTACGACGTCGCATAGTTCGATGCGGCGATCGGCGCCAGGTCATACATGAAATCGTACTGCCGGCCCAACGTCACGGTTGCCCACGCAGACTTGATACCTACCCAGGCCTGACGCCCAAAGAGCCTTGTGACGGCCGCTGCAGCAGTGGATCCGGTGGATCCGGTTGTCCCCTGCCCGAACGTGCCGTTGTTCGCGCTGAAACCATCTTCGAGTTGGAACACTGCACTTAAACCACCGCCGAGATCCTCTTGTCCTTTGAAGCCAAAACGATTGCCGTTGAAGATCCCGCTCTGCTCCTGAGCTTGAGCGTGGCCGCCGACATTGCTCGCATAGCTGACACCAACATCCACAATCCCGTATAGCGTCACACTGCTTTGCGCGAATACGCTCGGGGCGATCCCGCACCCCATCCCTGCAACTACCGTAACCATTAACCTCTTCATCGTCGCGTCTCCTGTCCGTGTCGTTACCGCTTTTCTTGTAGCCTGGTCGTACGCTCGTCTCTTTTGTATGTTGTTGCACATAAGTACAATCTTGGATACGGGTTTTAGAAAAACTCGCGACGGGTCAATGGCCGCATACGTACTGAAATGTTTTCAGTATGCGTTGATCAAGTTTATCGACAAAATGTATTTATATGAAACAAAGTACAATGTAAGCGACAAATTTACAGAATGTCAGTCTCGTTAACCCGCAACGATGAGTGAAGTAAAGCGGTCCCGTAGTGCACGGCGACCGTCGCTTGAGCGTGGCGCCGGGGTGCGAAAATTCGAAGATATTGATCGGCGAAGCGGACCCGTAGCAACGCGGAATGCTTGACCACAATGGAGACGCTGCCGCGTGCACGCTGGTTTGGCGACCTGGCTTACAGGTGCGCTTCAGGCTGGAGGCGGAGGCTCGCCTCTTGTTCCTCTTTCGCTTCCGCACGACTTTTGATCTTGCTGACAATGTCGAGATGCCGCCGCAAAAACGCGGCCGCATGTTCCCGTGCTCCGCTCTCGATCATGTCAAGAAGCTCCAGGTGTTCCTGACACTGCCGGATCAGCCGCGGCCGGTCAGTCGCTGCCTTGTACTCCATGAACCGGCGCAGCTGATTTTGTCGCTCGATCGCCTCAATAAAAAATCGGTTCCCCGAGCAACGTACCAAGGTCTCATGGAATTCCGAGCCGTTTTTAAAAAGCATGGATCGGGACAATTTGAAAATGTCACCTTCCAACATTTCCTGCTGAATCTTGCGCGCCTTGGCGAACGCCGCTTTATCGATCCGGAAGCCAGGCTCCATAAGCGCGGCAGGTTCGATAGCCATCCGGAAGCGGTAGCTTTGTATATGCGCTTCCGTGTTATGCAGAAAGGGATTGATGCGCCATCCCTGACCCGGCTTTCGCGCAATCATCCCCTCATTGGAGAGGCGAGAGAGAACCTTGAGCAATTGGCCGCGCGGCATGTCGTACTTGCGTAGCAGCGCGGCTTCAGAAAACTCTTCCGGGATGTCGCCATTCAGACAGTCGTCCGAGACGCGCAAATAAAAGTCCTCCAAAGGATCGACACCGAAAGGCAGTTTGCTGATGTCGATCCCATGCGCGTCGATCGCAAGGAAAATCCCGCGATTCGGCTCTTTTACTACGATGCCATGTTGTTCAAGCAGCGCGAGCCCTCGCCGGACAGGCGTCCGGGATAGCCCAAGTTCGGCCGCAAGTGCTTCTTCGCGCAGATGCTCTCCCGCGGGCAGCGCGCGAGTCCGCGCGATATCAATGATTTTTGCGGCCACCTGGTCAGCCAGCGCGCTAGTTGTCTCGTTTTTCATGGCAGAACAATTCAATGTTCACTGTTAATTACCACAAGATCGGGATCAGGTGCGAGTCTCAGCATTTTGTGGGTTTGGTCTACATCGTGTAGCTGCCCGGAGACCAGGAACATCCTTAATGTACTATAGTTCCATGAAATACAGATTATGAGGAGCTTTCCCTATGACAAAACCGTCACGGATTTCGTTGATTCACGCGACACCGCTCGCCATCGCGCCGGTTGCCGAAAGCTTTAAGCGACTCTGGCCTCACGCGACTGTTTTCAACATCCTGGAAGATTCCCTCACGGCAGATCTCCGGGCCGCCAACGGCTACATCGCTGCGCTGACGGCGCGATTCTCGGCGCTGACTCGCTACGCGGTCGATTCTGGTGCGGACGGTGTCCTGTTTACGTGTTCGGCGTTTGGGCCGGCCATTGAAGCGGCACGTGCCGAGGTGTCCGTGCCGGTCCTTAAGCCGAACGAGGCGATGATTTCCCAAGCGCTCACCGTCGGTTCGAAGATCGCGTTGATTGCGACCTTCGCTCCTTCAATCGCTCCGATCACCGCAGAATTCGAAGAGTCAGCTCGACAGGCTTCAAAGGCCATAGAGCTGCACAGTTTTTGTGTGCCGGAAGCCTGGACAGCATTGCAACGGGGCGACGCAGAAACACACGATAGACTGATTGCCGAGGCATCTGCCAAAGCAGCGGATTGCGACGTTATTTGCTTCGCGCAATTTTCGATGACCAGTGCGGCGCCTGCTGCGCAAACCAGCTCCGGCCGACCGGTCCTCACAACACCGGACAGTGCCGTGACAAAGCTAAAAGCGCTTCTCGCACCTCACCCGTAATTGATTGGAGCGGAGCCTTTAAAAAAGCACCGAAAAGGCGTCCGTGCCAACTCGCGCACAAGTCAAAAGGGCACTTGGCCGGCCGCAAATACACTGACGCCTTTACGCTTCGACAATACGGGCCTTACTGCACCACGAGACATTGATCCACTACCTGCCGAATGCAGGCAATGGCTCGATCCACGTCCTGCTCGGTGGTAAAGCGTCCGAGGCTTACACGTATCGTCCGGGCCGCGGCATGCTCATCAAGTCCAATTGCACTCAATACATGCGACACCGCGCTGGAGGCCGAACTGCAAGCAGACGTGGAAGAGATGGCAAGATCCGCGGCGAGCATGAAGGGGAAAAAACCCGCGCGGTCAATTCGCAAGCTAAGCGTATGCGGAATGTGCAAGCCGTCATGCACATTTTTCTCGGCGCCGTCGATCGACAGGACACCATCGAGCAGCCGTTTGCTGAGCGCGGTAATTCTCGCGGTGTCGGCCTCCATTTCAGCCATGGCGATTGCGCAAGCCGTACCCATGCCCACGATCTGATGGGTAGCAAGGGTCCCTGACCGCAAACCACCCTCATGCCCTCCCCCGTGCATCTGCGGTGCAAGCCGCTTAGCTGCTTCACGAGCGACGTACAGCGCTCCGATGCCCTTCGGCCCGTAGACCTTGTGGGCAGACATCGACATGAAATCGATACCCAAAGCCTTGACGTCGATCGGCGTCTTGCCGAGCGCTTGAGCCGCGTCCACATGCAACAACGCACCCGCGGCATGAACGACGGGCGCGATCGCCGCGATGTCGGTGACCGTTCCGATTTCGTTGTTGACCAGCATGAGCGAGACCATGCCCGTGCCTGGCCTTAGTGCCGCGCTAACCGCAGCGGCAGTGATGACACCGTTTTGATCGGGCTCGACATAAGTCACAGACAATCCACGCCGTTCGAGGCTGGCGGCCGTGTCCAGGATGGCCTTGTGTTCGATCCGGCTAGTGACAATATGCGGCAACGCCCCGCTTGCTTCAGCGAATCCCTTCAACGCGAGGTTGTTCGACTCCGTTGCCCCGGAAGTCCATATGATCTCGTCCGCGCGCGCGCCGATCAGCATTGCAACTTGCTCACGCGCTTTTTCTACCAGACCTCGTGCCCGGATACCTGCCGCGTGCGAGTTGGATGCCGGATTGCCGAACACCCCGTCTATTCCCAGGCAGTTGACCATTGAAGTGATGACACGCGGATCCGCAGGAGTGGTGGCCGCGTAATCGAAGTAATGCAGGTCAGCGCTCATCGTTATTTAAATGTTGGTGGAGCGCTAATTTTAAGGTGACGACATGGAAATAATTTCCCAAATATTTCACTTATTTCGCGAACCGGTAGAACGAAATCAAAGAAATAGCCGATACCTTGGATTTTTATTCTATGCCGTGTGCGGGTCGCGCATGAGCGCGCGGCCAAGTGGCGGCCCGTCCGTTTGCCCACACGCGAGGCGCTTATGAGGCAATGTCTCCCTTGACGACCAGCCCGAATCGCCGAGTACATGAGGTTGAGGCGCTTCAGCAGCGAGGACGTGAAGCCGCTTTAACAGCCCCTTTGCATAAGACCACTGCTGAAGCATCACTGCCTCCGCTCTAAAGATCCAGCACCAGTTCCCGGCTTGACGCACGCGACACACAAGCGGTCAGGTACTCCTGCTTCTCGTCGTCGCCGAGAATGCAGTCGTTGTGTTCGACTTCGCCCGATAAATACCGCACCTTGCAAGTGCCGCACAATCCAGCCCGGCACGAGGTTTCAATCGCCACGCCGGCCTCCTCCAACGCGTCGGCGATGCTCTGGTCGCATGACACCGGTATCTGCTGCCCGGTGCTGGCAATCTTCACGATGAACTCGCCCACGGCCGCCGCGACTGTTTCGCTCACTGCCCGCTCCGGCGCCTTGAAATGTTCAAAGTGAACCGTGCCGGCGCTCCAGTGCCCGGTCGCCGCAGCGCACGCTTTCATGAATCCGCCGGGACCGCAGTAATAGACATGCACACCCGGCGTGGTCTCGCTTAACAAGCGCTTTAAATCCAGCCCCTTCGAAGGATCGCCGTTGTCGAAGTGAAATTGCAGCCTGCCGCTGGCGTGCATTGGCGCAAGCTCCGCCGCGAAGGCCGTGCAGCTTTCATCCTTGGCGCAGTAGTGCATCTCATAGTCGACGCCTGTTTCTTCAAGCTGGTGGGCCATCGATTTCAACGGCGTCACGCCAATACCGCCGGCCAACAGAATGACTTTGCCGGCATCGGCCACGAGTTCGAAGTTATTGCGTGGACGGCTGATGCGCACCTTGTCCTGCACGCGCAATCTGTCGTGCAGCGCTTTCGAGCCGCCCCTGCCCGTTTCGTCACGCAGTACCGCGATCACATAGCGATGCCGTTCATTCGGCGAATTGCTGAGCGAGTACTGACGGATCAAACCGTCGTTCAAATGGACATCGATGTGTGCGCCTGCAGTGAACGCAGGCAACAAATCACCTGACGGGTCGACGAGCTCGTAGGAATGGATGCCCCTGCCTTCGAAGCGGATCTGGCGCACCATCAACTCGAGCGTGCGATCGTCCGCCGCATTGTCTGAACTTGCCATTGCATTTCCTTGCATAGTCGAACCGGGTAACGCGCGACTCGCGCGTTACCTTCCCTTCAAATGTCCGCTCAACCCTGCTTGACCGAAGCCTCGAGCGCATCGAATTTTTCACGCACGAATGCGGCGCGCTCTTCGCCCTTCAGCGTCTCGCTTTCCGTCAGGATCGCGACAATGCGCTTCGTCACGTTGCGGCGATTCGCCACCTCCTGTTCGACAGTCTCGCCTTCCGGGATATCGAACACATTGCCCGAGCAATAGCTATTCGGTGCGCCCGCATTAGCCCGGAACCATTCCGCGAAGTTATCCGCCGACGCCGCCGGGTTCGTCCCCCGCACCGCATCCCGCAACATCTTGCGGAACATGAACAGGCCCGCGTCGAACTTCGTCGGATTCTCGATCGCGTGCACGGCGATCGGCCGCTGGCTGATGATGGCTTCGTAATCGCCGGGCGCGTATTGAGCGTCCTTGTAGTTCTCCCGCTCACGGTGGTTCGGCGGGATGGGCGGCAAGTCCTCCAGCTTGTATTTGCCGAAGCGCTCGGGACGGCGCATGGCCACCTGCCCTTCAAGGAAGTCGATCGTCTCGTAGCCGACCAGCGATTTATCGCAGATGCCACGCGTATCAATACCCGGCCCCATCACGCGCCAGCCGATCATCTTGCTGTTTTCATCGTCGACAGGAACCGTCCAGCGGATGATGTGGAAGCGGCTGAACAACTTCTTCTGCGACCCGTCTTCGGATGTGTACGCATGCAAGCTGAGGTTGGGCAGGACCTGATGCTGGACGCGCACGAACAGCCTGTCTTTATCGACCCGACGTGCTCCCGCGCAAGCCAGGCTGCGGCCCTGCTGCACCGGCACGAAATGCATGTCGGGTGCGACCTCCATGGACTTGGCGCCCACTTCGTCGAACGTCGTGCCCTGATACTTGCCGTTCACGACGTTCTTGCCAGCGTGAAGCGCGGTTGGATGGTAGTTGTCCGCGGCGTTGTCCTGCACTTGCAGCCAGTTGCAATGCTGGAAGTTGCTATAGGCCACGAGTTCATCGCCGGGCGCAACGGTAAAGTCGCCCTCCCATTGCGGGAACGGCGGTTCCTTGTCGGGCGGCCCCATGTACGCAAACACCAGGCCGTTGCGTTCGATGGCCTTGTACGCGCCCTGCTGGATCGAGCACGCGTATTTCTCGGCTTCCTTTTCTTCGCCCTTCGGAAACGGCACGTGAAGGCAGGTGCCGTCCACGTCGAAGACCATGCCGTGATAGCAGCACTTGATACCGTGCTCCTGGATCGCACCATATTCCAGCGATGCCCCCCGATGCACGCAATGCGCATGCAGCACACCCACGCGGCCGCTGCCGTCGCGAAACGCGACCAGTTCTTCGCACAGGATCTTCAGGAAACGCGGGGTATCGGTAAGTTCGATCGACATGCAGACGGGATGCCAGAACGCCCGCATGTATTCACCCATGGGCGTACCGGGGCCGGTCTCGGTCAATTCCGGATCGTGGCCCGGAACCTTGTTGGTGTAGTAACCGCCAAACGGCACCAGCTTCTTCTGCACCACGCCGCCACCGGCGCTCTTCTGACCTTCTGCTTTGTCTGACTTGATGTTCATCGGGATCCTCTGCTGGGTTTATCCATCGTGCCAAGCCGGGTTGCCGTCCAGCTCGCTTGTCTTCAATCTCTAGATTCTGAACTCCGAACTCTGTATACAAAGATACGATTCAGAATACCGCACTGTCTCTACAGGTAAACGCTTGGTACCCTCCGTTTCACGCTATCCGGTCAATCAGTTTGACGCTGTCCGGCGCCAGCCTGTAACCTGTTGAACTCAGTATCCAAACTTACCGAGAGCCATCATGGCCGCCAAACTTCTGAAGCTTCAGGCACGTACCGACTATGTCGATGAAGTCTATAAAGTGCTGCTCGACGCCATCAGCGAGGGATCGCTTGCACCGGGAACCCGCATCACGCAGGAAGAGATTGCCGACCAGCTCGCGGTCTCCCGGTCACCCGTCCTGCAGGCGCTGCGTCTGCTCAAGAAGGACGGACTCGTGCAGGACGCACCGGGGCGCGGACTTCTTGTCACCCCGCTCGACCCCACCTGGATCGCGCATCTCTACGAAATCCGCGGCGCGCTGGATTCCCTCGCCGCGAGTCTTGCGGCGCAGCGCGGCGCGAAACTCGACAAAGCGCTGATCACGCAAGGCCGCCGCGCGTCCAAAGGTGACGACATCAAGGCCATGATCGACACAGACTGGGCTTTTCATTCCGCCATCTACCTTGCATCGGGCAATCCGCTGATTGCCGAAACAGCGCATCTCCACTGGGTTCATCTGCGCCGGGTGATGGGCGCCGTGCTGCAATCGTCGGCTCAACGCAAATCCATCTGGGACGAACACGCGGCAATTGCCGAGGCTATTGCCGCAGGCGACGCGCAACGCGCCGCGGAACTCACCGACCTCCACACCAGTCGCGCCCGCGAGAACCTGGTGCGGCGGCTGGGTGAGGTGCTGGCCGAGGAACTCGAAGACGCGGCGCACACTCCTTAAGAGACGGTTTCAAAAAGGCTGAACAGATCGCTTGAGAGCACTCCAACAGATGAGGCAAACGGCGAACTTCAGGAAGGCTTCATGGATCTTGG
>NZ_JBIYEB010000012.1:0-250460 GCF_044909315.1 Caballeronia udeis | reverse complement strand
ACGGTCATTAGCCACGCCGCATTTCGACGATATGCCGTTCTAGGGCAGCCCCGTCCTTCATGCTTCTTCCGTAGTGTGGAGAAAACACCGCTTACCCCGTAACGGCCCATTGCCTCGTTACACTCCCGGCTGCCCGGACCACATCGTGACGTGCGCAGGGCCGCGAGTGCTAGAACTTCATCCTGATACCAGCGCCCACGCTGCTGCCTGACGACATGCTGGTCATCGTGTCGTAACGCCATGCCGCGTACACGTCCGTGCGTTTCGATAGCGGATAGTCGTAGCCGAGCGCCACCGTCGACCAGCGGATGTCACTGCCTTGCACCGGCCGCCGGCGCGTGCCTGCCCATGACACCAGTACGCTGCCTGTGCCGACCTGGGCACTCGCGCCGACCTGCACGGTATCGTCGGTCACCTCGTTGTTGTTGTCCACCCGTTCGTACTGAAAATAGAGCTTGAGCGCGTCAAGCCGGTACGCGCCACCGACAAGCCATGCCGTCTGCTCCGTCGCACCATTGAGAAACAGCGACGCCGTGTGCAGGCTCTGGACTGCCGCCGTCGCGGAGAAAGGCCCAGCAAAGTAGAGCACGTTCGCGCTGTAATTGGCTTGTCCCGCATGGCCCGCGATGCCAGCGTTACTGTAGAGCAGACTTGCCGATAGGCCGCCGACTTCCGGCGTGTGGTACACGATCGAGTCGTCGATTGCTGTATCGCTCTGTACCGACGCCGCCCCCATGGCGGACCCGAGAAAGCTGTGAACTACCACGGGCGAGAAGACGAACGAATTGCCAAACGGGTTGAACAGCAATGTGGACACGAACAGCAGGGAATCATTGCGACCGAGCGTCAGTTCCCCAAATCGCCCGCTGAGTCCGACGAATGCCCTGCGTCCGAAGAACGACTGCCCGTCGAAGGAACCCGTCTGGCCACCATTGACGCGGTAAAAGCTCTCGAGCGTGAAGACCGTCTTCAGCCCGTCGCCCAGATCCTCGGAGCCTGACATGCCCCAGTACGACGTTGTCATCCCTCCAGAGCCCACCTGCCAGGTATTGCCCGATGCCCCTGGCGTGCGTACTACGCCCGCGAACGAATCGGCAAGCCCGTAAAGCGAAACAGACGACTGTGCGTGCACTGCCCCGGCCAATGCGCATAGCGCGAGTGCTGCGACGCCTTTACTCCATCTTCCCCGACAATCCGTGTGCATGTGTTCTCCTTCGTCTTTTTGGGTGATCTGTCCTGCGGTTTCGCCTTTTGCCGGGCAAGCCCCCTGACCGGGTCTCAGCCCGGCCTCACGCGCGCAAGCGGTCTGCCACGCTCGGCCAACGCGATCGCAATCAGTACCTCGTCCGGCTCCGGTGAGTCGGGCACCGACAGAGACACCGTGTCGAAATGGTCGAAGCTCCACATATCGGCAATGCCGTGCGTGGGTATATCGAGACAGGCGCCCGCTGCGCCGCGTTTCGTCACCGACGGCATGATCGTGGTCGCACCGGCCAGGCATTCACGCACCGCCTTGCCCAGCCGCGGATGAAGCAGCGCCGCGCCATACTCCAGCGGCACGCCCGTGCCCACCAGCGCCGCCTTCCCGTAGCCCTGGATGTCGGCTGGCGTGCAACCCAGGGCGTGCAGTGCGCGCCCGGTGAGGAGCGCTCCGAGTTCGGCACCCGTCGCGTAAAGCATGTCCAGTGCGCCATCAGTGCCCTCATCTGCCATTTTCAGCACGGCCGCCGCGACAGCCTGGCGGTGCGGCGGCACGACCGGCACGCCGAATTCTGCACATCGCTCGACCAGGTGAACGATCACCCTCGTAACCTGCACGCTCATGGTTGCGCCTCCATCCCGTCCGCCGGACGCTCAAGCGTTGCGCCTGGTACCGGGAAAGCACCCCTCGCTGACTCGTACGCCCGCGCTGCGCGCAGGACCAATGCATCGCCGCCCCGTCGGCCGATGATCTGCACACCGGTTGGCAATCCTCCGGCAAAGCCACACGGCACACTCGCTGCGGGAAGCCCGGTCTGGTTACACCACGCGGTCAGCGCAGGTGCCGTACGCAGCCTGGCGGGCAGGCCCGGTACGGGCGGTGGACCACAGTGGAACGTTGGCGTGAGCAGCAGGTCGTAGCGCTGAAAGAAAGCCTCCATCGCGGCAGTGAGTGCATGACGCGCAAGCAGTGCGTCAGCGAACGTTGCGGTGTTCACCTGCTCACCTGCATCGGCAAGCGCCTTCAGGTCGGGATCGAGCAATGTCCGATGCGCCGCCTCCATATGCCGGGCGCGCTGCGCGAAGTACACCGACCACTGGACCGAATGCATGCGGCCATCGCCGTAATAGTCCGCAAGCGGCGTCACATCGCTTTCGACAACATGCGCGCCAAGCGCCTCAAGGGCACTGGCCGCCTGCCTGACGCAAGCTTCGATGGCCGGCTCGATGCGCACGCCAGCGGGAGCCGCGCAGTACGCGATGCGAAGGCCCGCGACGCCATCGTCGAGCCCCGCGCAGTAATCCGCCCAAGAATCCGAACTGCCGGCAATGCCTGAATGCCGGTCGATGTCCTCGTGCGTCATCACACTGAGCACGAGCGCGGCATCGCGCACGTTGCGCGTTATCGGTCCCAGCGTGGACAGCGCGGTCCATGAGGCCGCTTTGCCGGCCGGTACGAGTGAGAACGTGGGCTTGAACCCGACCACACCGCTCCAGCACGCAGGAATCCGGATTGACCCGCCCCCGTCGGTCGCAAGCGACAGCGGTCCCATGCCCAGCGCAACCGCCACTGCAGATCCACCACTGCTGCCCCCAGGCGAGAGCCGCGTATCCCACGGATTGCGGGTACCCCCCGTCAGCGGACAATCGGTGACGATCTTGTTGCCAAACTCCGAGGTCGTAGTCTTGCCAAACGGTATGGCGCCCGCGCGCCGCAGCCTCGCCACGGCCAGCGCGTCCTCGCCTTCGTGTTGCGGCGATGACGTCAATGAGCCGTGACGCGTGGGAAAACCGGCTACCGCGACGAGATCCTTGACCGAGACTGGCACGCCATCGAGCGGACCGCGCGGCTCACCCTGCATCCACCGTCGCTCGGCGTCGCTAGCCGCTGACATCGCCCCTTCCTCGTCGATGGCGCAAAACGCATTGACGACGGAATCGAGCTTTGTGACCTGATCCAGCACTGCGCACATGACCTCCACCGGCGAGAGTGTCCGCTGCCTGAAGCCGGCAACCAACTGACTAGCGTCGAGCATGACAAGGTCATTCATTTTGTATTCCTAAATTTTTGATGCATAAACCCGCTCGCGTAGGAGGACCACTTCTAGCCTTCACAGACCGGCGGGACTGGGCCGGTGGAGTCGAGGATCGAAAAACTGTTGTCGGCGAGTGCCTGACCGATTCGTGTCTGGCAGAGCACGTGGCCACCATCGTGGCTCACCCCGGTCCTGCCACGCGGCAGTGCGACGGAGACAGCAGGCAGCGCGGCCTTGACGCGCTCGGCGTCGACACTCCCCGCCGACCTGACGGCCTCGGCGAATAGACGAATCCCCGCATAAGTGTTCTCACCGTGCGGCAGCACGACGGCATAACTTCCCAGCCGAGGATCACGGGCATCGGCATAATGCGCGGTATAGCGTGTGAGGAACGCCCGGTTTTCCGGATTGTTGATGCTCATGAAGTAAGACGACACGCCGATCGTGCCGGTCGACGCGCCCGTGGTCGCAATCGAGAGGGATTCGTGCGCAATGTCCGTCACGAGCAGCGGTTTCATCGCGAATGACCGGTACTGCTTCACGAACGTCACCGGGTCATCGCCGATGCTGTGCCACACGACCTGCGCGTTCAAGCTCGCGACGCGCTGCAGGACCGCACCATAGTCGCGCGTGCCGAAGGGCAGCCAGTAGACCTCCAGGAATTTCCCGCCGTGACGCGTCACCGCTGCCTGCAACTGCGGGATCAGCACTTTCCTGTTGCTGCCGATATCGGACACGACCGCGCAGACGGACCGTCCTCCGTCACGCATGAGCCGCGCAATCAGCGGCTCAATCCGCTGGCTTGCGGCAAGGCCCGTCGTGAGCAGTCGCGGGTCACATCGTCCCTCGTCGAAATTCGGATAGACGACCAGCTTTCGCGCGGCTCTTGCCGCCTGGAGAGCGGCTTCGCGCTCCGACGGAAGCACCATGCCCGTGATCATCGCGACGTCGTCATGCATGAAGAGCTGCCGCGCCTTCTCGAGTGTGACCGCGGTAGACATCTGGGTGTCCTCGACGCTCAGTTGCAAGGGGCGCCCAAGCAGTCCACCCGCGGCGTTGATCTCGTCCACTGCAAGTGCGGCGCAGTTACGGTTGGTCTGCCCCACGCGCGTCAGGGGACCGCTGAGCGGTGCAAGCACGCCGATCTTCAGCGGCTCGGCCGAGCGCGCGAACGGGGAGACGGCCGATGCAGCAAGGGACGCAGCCGCACCAAGCAGCACAGTTCGGGAAAAGTCACGACGGTTCATGTTTTTTTCTCACTCGATTTCACTGAACGTTTTCATGATGAAATTCCGGCGCGTTGTCCGCCGCCGGGGAAAGATAGCGTGCGAGCGGGTGTTCGCCCGTATCGCCGGATCGCGGTTCAACGATGCCGGCATGCACGAGCCGGCCGTTGCTCAGCACGATGCAACGCTGGGCACTCTGCAGGACAAGCTCGAGGTTCTGCTCGACGAGGAGCACGGCGAGCTTTGAGCGGCGGCACAGTTCGGGAATCACCTCGCCGATTCGCTCCACCAGATTGGGCTGCACACCGTCGGAAGGCTCGTCTAGCAGGAGCAGTTTCGGACGGCCACACAGCGCGCGGGCGATGGCAAGAACCTGCTGCTCGCCACCCGAGAGCGTGCCGCCCTGCTGTGACAGGCGCGCCTTGAGCACCGGGAAGTAATCGAATACCTCATCGAGGATGCAGGCACCACCGGCGGCCTGCGTGCCAATGAGGAGGTTCTCGCGCACGGTCAGTTTCGGAAAGATCCAGCGTCCCTGCGGCACGAGTCCGATGCCCCGGCGTGCTATCTCGTGCGTGCGCAAGCCCGCGACCGGGTGCCCGAGGAAAGAGACCTCCCCGCTCACGCGCGGCAGCAACCCCATGATCGCCTTCACCAGTGTGGTCTTGCCGGCACCATTGCAGCCGAGCACACCGACCACCTCGTTCTGTAGCACGTCGAGCGTGACGTTGCGAACCACATCCACATCGCCGTATCCGGCGCACAGGTTTTCAATGCGCAGCATGTTTGGCCCCCCGTCCCAGATAGATGCGGCGGATCTCGTCGTCGTCCGCAATCTCGGCATACGCCCCCCGTCGGACCACCTCTCCCCGGTGCATGACCCACGTCTCACATGCGAGAGACTGCACGAAGCCAAGATCGTGTTCGATGGCGAGTACCGCACATCGCTCGCGCAACCGGTGAATAAGGCCCACCAGCCGCTGTGCGTCCTTCGCGGACAGCCCGGCTGCAGGTTCGTCGAGCAGCAGCAAGGCGGGTTGGCACATGATGGCCATGCCTATTTCGAGCCACTGGCGCTCGCCGTGCGGCAGATGCGAGGCGAGCTCGTTCGCCTGCCCGGACAGACCCACCTCCTCCAGCACCGCTTCGGGGTCGGGCATCGGCGAAGCCCGGTAAGCCGCAACCCCGAGACCAGCCACCACCAGGTTGTCGCGCACCGTCATCGTGAGGAAGGTGTTGGTGCCCTGGAACTTGCGTACCACGCCACGCCTGCAGAACGCGTACATCGGGCGGCCTGTCATCCGCTCGCCGTCGAGATACAGTTCGCCCGCACCTGAAGCAATTGCGCCTGAGAGCAGACCAACGAGCGTGCTCTTGCCGGCCCCGTTCGGACCGATCACACACAGCAGGTCGCGCGGCCCGATTGCGATGTCTACGCCCGCCACGGCGTTAATTCCGCCGAACGCGCGCGACAGGCCGGTGCCCTGGAGAAAGTGGGCGGCCATTACCGTTCCTCCTGTGCGTGGCTCGCACGGTGAAGAAGCGGCCTGTTCGATTTCGCTCTCAGAATGCGGCGTGAAGCCGCTGCGAGACCACGGACGCGCAAGCCGTTCGGCATGAAGAGCACACAGGCGAGAAACAGGCCACCGAGGATCAGTGGCCAAGCGTCCGTGCTGTAGCTAGCGATGGTCTGCTTAAGGAGCGTCAGAGCGACCGCAGCGACGACAGGGCCACCCGTTCTGCCTCGCCCGCCAATGGCCACCCATAGAATGACCTCGGTCGCCAGCAGCGGCGAGAAAACGTCGGGCGCCACCACGCCCGAGCAGGACGCCATCAGGCCCCCGGCGATAGCCGCCAGCACTGCTGACACGACGAAAACAGACAGCAGATGAAACGAGGTGTGATACCCGCATGCCTTCGCCCGCCATTCATTGGTTGCGATCGCATCGAGCAGTTTGCCGTAGTGGCTGCGGCACACGAACCACGCTAGGGCTATCGCTCCGAGGAGCACCACGGCCACGGCGTACCAGGACGCGCGAGGACCACCCAGATCAAATGCGTGACTGCCCTCACCCATCGACAGTCCGGGGATGCCAAGGATTCCCGTGTCTCCTCCGGTGACCGACTGCCAACTAACGGCGAGCTGCTGCGCGACGATCAGCACGGCCAAGCTGATGATCGCAAAGAAGTGCAGCCTTACCCCCGCAAAGAGCAGGAAATAACCCACCACTACGGCGACAGCCGCAGCGCAGAGTACCCCCGCAGCGAGTCCTGCCACGGGTGCCTGTCCAAACTGTACGGTCGCCACGGCAAATCCATACGCGCCGAGGCCGAGAAACGTGGTGTGCCCGAGCGTCAGCACCCCGGCGCGGCCCCAGAGCAGGTCATAACTCAACGCGAGAATCCCCATGACCAGCGCATCACGCGCGGTTGAGAGCAGCCAGGGGCCAACGAACAATGGCAGGATTGCTGCGGCTATCACTGCCGCACCCCACATCAGCAGGGGCGGAGCATCCTTGGGACCGAGAGCCGGCTGTGCGAGCCACAGACGCAAGCCGGTTGCGTGTTTTTCAGACATACGATTCATCCTTTACCGAGAAGCTGATGGGCCGCGCTGAATCCCGGAATCAGGCCCTGCGGCCTGAACCGGATCACCACGATGGAAAGGACCAGCACCAGCGCCGATGCGAGCGAGGGATCGACGCGATAACCCAGCAGCGTCTCAGCCGTGCCGATGACTGCACTGCCCAGGATGCTGCCCGCAATCGAGCCGATGCCGCCGAGCACAATCACGAAGAAAGCCTTGGCTAGATAAGAGACGCCAAGATGCGATTCCACCGAAACCATGGGTGCAATGAGCACACCAGCGAGCGAGGCAAGCGCCGCGCCGCCACAGAACGCAATGCGATTCAGGCGTCGGGTGTCGATGCCAGTGGCCTCGGCCATCGCCGGGTGCTGGATCACCGCACGCAACTGCATACCAAAGCGCGTGCGGGCAAAAAGCAGCCAGCACCCGGCTGTTACGATGAGTGCGACAACGATCACGAAGATCCGGTAGGCTGGATAGCTACCCCCAGGGACCGGAACCGCTCCGTCGAACGGCGCGTACACCAGCATCGGCTGCGTGCCGAAGATGAGTTCCAGTGCCTTCTGCAGGATCAGGCTGACCGCGTAGGTCGCGAGAAGGGTATCCAGTGGCCTGTCGTAGAGACACCGGATGATGAAACGCTCGAGGCACCATCCGAGGAGTGCGCCGGTTAACGGTGCCGCCAGCAATGCAACCCAAAACGCCTCCTTCCCAGCAACCGCCTGCACGACAGCCAGTGTGTAAGCGCCGATCGTGACCCACTCTGCATGTGCAAGGTTCACGATGTCCATCATGCCGAATACGACGGCAAGCCCAAGCGCCACCAGCGCCAGAATGCTCACGTAACCAAGAATGTTCAGAATCGTCGTCATTGGCATAGCTCCAGGTCGTCTTCATATCTGCGGGGCGTCGGCCCCATGCGTTCAACTGGCAAACGAACAGCTTTTCAGTCTGGACACGCTGTCCATCATCACCCAAAGAATTTCTTAGGATACAAACTAAGAAATTCTTAGTTTAGATAGCGAAAAATTTCTAGAAACTCCGAAGATTCAGAGCGATCAAGCGATATTCTCTGTTTTTGCCAGACGCCTGGGTTAGGCCCGGTTACGCTCAGGCTGACCCAGGAACAGCTCGCCATCAACGCCGACATCAACAAATTTTCAGCCGGTGCTCGCATCGACTAGTACGAGGGAAGCGAGCACGTGTCCCCTCTCATAGTGATGCAGCGTCTAGCCAGGACGCTGCACGTACCGACGTCTTTTCTCTGCGAGGAAGGCGATCTGCTTGCAGCCGTTCTTGCAGTTGCGGCCCGAATCACGCGGTGAAAGAAGAAAATCCTCCTCTCGAATGCCGAAGCGCTGACACAACCGTCTTCCGTAATCCGTAATGCGAAGTAACATTTAATCCCTTGACTAAGTTTTACTTAGTAAAATCCCTGAGCGAATCCGGGAAACTCACCGGATGCCGCACGATACACCTACCCCTGATGCAGTTTTCCCCAGACGCCTGAAACAGGCGCGGCTGCGCTCGGGCCTCACCCAAGAGCAGCTTGGCATCCATGCCGGCATTGACGAGTTCTCCGCCAGCACCCGCGTGAATCAGTACGAAAAGGGCAAGCACACCCCTGCCATACAGACGGGTCAGCGCCTGGCGCGCGCACTCCTTGTCCCCACCGGCTTCCTCTACGAGGAGGACGACTTGCTCGCGAACCTTCTGGCAATCGCGGGCAGGCTCAGCAAAGAAAAGAAAAAGGCGCTCCTCGACAGTGCAGAAAAGCTTGCGCAGGAATAGACTAAGAACTCCTGAGTCTCGGGGCCAGCGCTCACGGCCCATGATTGCGTCAATCACGACATCGACCTTGAATGAATGACCATCCGGGCGAAATTCTTCGTGACGCCGCAACACGATTCCGTTGAACTCCCGTGCCGAGAGTAACGCTTTGTCGGTATCGCACTTTCTTATAATTTATGAGCATTAAATTTACGTCGTGAAAACGAGCGTGTCAACGTTGAAAAATTGCTCGTTTACCCTATGATTTTCCGCATGCTGAATCCTTGACTTAGCTAAACGCCTCACCTATTTTCCTATTTATGATGATTAAATAGGAAAAGTCATGAGCAGCGACGTGTGTGATCTGACAGCGCAAGAACTCCATGCGCTTTATGTGCGGGGTAGCACCTCGCCAGTGGAAATCATGAACGCCGTGCTTCGTCGCATTGAGCAACTCGACCCCGCCGTGAATGCGTTCTGCCGGATAGCCGAAGATGCACTCGACATGGCACGGGCGTCCGAGGCACGATGGCATGGCAAACGCCCCCTCGGCGCCCTCGACGGCGTGCCAGTTAGCATCAAGGACAACGTCGCCGTCTCGGGGCTTGCCACGCGATACGGCTCACGCGTCACGGCCGAAGTACCGGCGTCCCAGGACAGTCCGTGCGTGGCGAGACTTCGCGAGTCAGGCGCGATCTGCTTTGCCAAGACCACCCTGCCCGATTTTGCCCACAAGATCGTCACCGACAGTCCGCTCACGGGCGTGACACGCAATCCGTGGGATATGGAACGCACGCCAGGCGGGAGCAGTGGCGGTGCCGCCGTCGCCGTCTCGCTCGGCATGGCGCCAGCGGCAATCGGCACCGACGGTGGCGGGTCCATCCGGATTCCCGCCGCTTTCACCGGCACGTTCGGCTTCAAACCAAGCTTTGGACGCGTCCCGCATGCCCCGCGCGGCCCGTTTGGCCTGTTGAGCCATATCGGCCCCATGACCCGGTGTGTGGAAGATGCCGCGCGCATCCTGACTGTGATCAGCCGGCCTGACAGCCGCGACTGGTACGCGTTGCCATTCGACGCCAGCGACTACGAACTGGGTCTTAAGTGCAAGCCGGCGCCCGGCGGTATCCGCATAGCGTACAGCCCGTCTCTCGGGCTTGGCGTCACGCCGGAAGCTGCCATCCACGACGCGGTAATGCGCGCAGCCGATACCTTGCGTCAGCTCGGTGCGCGAGTCCAGCCAGACGACCCTCCTGGTATCGATCGCTGCAATGCAATCCACGCGACCCTCTGGCCGGCATGCTGCCGCCAACTCACCGAAGGCATGGCCGACGGCGGTGCTGGACTCGATCCGTCATTGCGGGCCTACTCCGACGCGGGTGCCGGAATATCGCGCCAAGCGCTACTTGGCGCGCTGATCGAGAGGGGCGAGCTTGGCGCCGGCGTCAACGCATTCTTCGAACGTTACGACCTCGTGATCTGTCCGGTTTATCCGCGCATAGCGATGCGACTCACCGAACTTCAGAGCGGTGACAAACTGTTCCCCCACTTCACCGCGTGGTGCAATCAGCTCGGGCTTCCCGCTGCCAGCCTCTACGCGGGCACAACGTCGGAAGGCCTGCCCGTCGGCATACAGATCGTGGGAGGCCGCCACGCGGATGCACTCGTGCTCTGGGCAAGCCACATTCTCGAACTCGCCTTTGGAAGGGCCCCGTTCGCCGAGCTGGCACGTACACTTTCATTGTCCGTTGCTGGCGGTAAAGCGCACTGAGACCTTGCGTCCGGCGAACATAAGGGCCTATCGGACGCGGGCCCGAATGTCATATCACGATCCGCCCTTCCTGCCCGCATGCAGACCAAGATCCGAATCCAGTACCAGCTTTTGCTGTAAAGCCGCATGAACCTTGCGAAGCTGCGCTTCCGCTTCTTCCATGTGCGCCGCCATGAGTTGTTCGACCTCGCTGGCGTCGCGCCGCTTTGCGGCATCCAGAATCGCCCGGTGAGCAGCGACGGTCTGCCGCCCGAACGCCTGGTATTCCTGCTGGGTGACATTGCCCGCCACGATCACCAGGCTGTGCAGCATCTGGTTGATGATCTGGCACACGCAGCGAAGGAATGCATTGGGATTCGCGGCCGCCAGCACATCATGAAAGTGGATGTCCTCGTGTCGCTGGCCAAGCGCATGTTCGTGACTTGCGACAAATGGCTCGCACACCTCAACACTGCCCTCCAGCGCGTCCAGCTCCGCGTCCGTCAGATACTCCACCGCGCCAGCCGCAAGTAGCGGCTCCAGCACTCGCCGGACAGCGTAAATGTCCTCCAGAGTCATGCTCTCGAAAAACAGATAGTTCTGCAGCGCCTGGAAAGCGCGGGCAAGCGGCACGCGTGTGATCGTAGCCCCGCCATCCGGTCCCGTACTCAAACGCACGAGCCCCTGCACCTCCAAGGCCTTGAGCGCCTCACGTATGGAACCCCGACTAACGTTGAATATTTCCTGGAGCTCGGCTTCCTTGTTCAATCGCATGCCCGAACGCAGCTTTCCATCGGTAATCGAGCTCTTGATGAGCTCGGCCACCCGATCTCCCCGCTTGGTCGTGCGGGGTCCCCTGCTGTCCGGTTGCAGCAACGGCTTTTTTGCTGTCGTCTGTTTTCGCGCTGCCATTCGTCACACCCGTAGTTGGCCAATCATCGTTCGGTAGGGACATCATTATCGGTCATCTACTGACGACATGGCCGACGTTACGCCACGTCACGCTGGCCCGCGCCCTCCTAAAGTTCGGGGGTAGCGATGCGACGCTCCTGCTCCTACGCTCTAGACGAACGGCACGCGGGCAACTGCCCCGTGATTCCGGTGCACGCCACGCCTCGGCGCACGCGCACCATTTTTGAGAAACACGTCATGACTCGAGACGAACCGACATCACAACAAGTCCATGCGATCGAGTACATCGGAAGAGCTCTCGCGGATCGGGGACTTGATCTCGAACGGCTCGCCAGGAGCATGCGCGCCGTAAGTAGCGAATCGGACGCAACGGGCAAGATCGGAGGTCCTCCTTGGCGCTCAGATGACGTACGAGCCCTGAACATGAACCTCGTGCCTGCAGACCACGGGGGCTGCCCGGCCCTCCAGTCCCTCGTGGCGCAGGCGACATTGATGGCCTACCTCGGTGAAGCCGACGCAAGCCTGGCGCTTGCTTTGCCGGGCCCGGGGCTCGCCATGCCACCTGTCGTCGCGCTCGCCTCGACAGAGCAGCGCGAGCAGTTCTTGCGGCGATTCGAATCCGACTCGCCGCGCTGGGGAGCCTTTGCCATCACCGAGCCCGACTGTGGTTCCGACGCGACTGCCATGCGTACCAGCGCGAGAAAGACCGGTCGTGGCTGGGTCCTGAATGGAACAAAGTGCTTTATCACGAACGGTGCGCGCGCCGACCGCGTGATCACGTTTGCAACGATCAACCGAAAGATGGGCCGCTACGGTATCCGTGCATTCCTCGTGGACTGCGATACGCCAGGATTCACGGTGTCGCGCATCGAGCGCATGGCTGGCCTGCGCGCGACCCAACTTGCCGTGCTCTCGTACACCGACTGCGAGGTCACCGATGACGCGCTGCTCGCCCGCGGCGACGAAAAGCCGCTCGATGACGCATTCTCGGGTGCACAGCGGTCCTGGGACTACTTCAGGCCACTGCTTTCCGCAGTCATGGTCGGTACCTGCCGGCGAGTGCGCGCGGACCTTAAGGTGTGGCTCGATGCGGGCGGCACGCCCGCGAACAGGCATCGAGGCGTGGCCAGTGTGCAGGCGTCGCTGCTCGATATCGATCGCCAGATCACGGCTGCATGGTTGCTTTGTCACTGCACGGCCTGGAAGGCGGATCAAGGCATCGCAACGTCAATGGATTCCTCCATGACCAAAGCGTTCGCCTCGCGTGTGACCGCACGGGTGACGGGCGCTGCAATGGACCTCGCTGGTATCGATGGCATCGCGGCCTGTCCGTCGCTTGAGCAGGGTTACCGGGATGCCAAGGCGTTCGACATCATGGAAGGTACCGGCGACCTGCAGCGACTCATGATCGCGCGGGCAGCGCAGCGATCGACGGCACGTCCGTGGGACATCACGGACGTGCCTGGCGACTGCTCCAGCGCGCCGGACATTTCCAGCGCCCACAGATCCGGGCAGGAGACATCTCATGACGCATAACCCGCACGGCCCCAGATTCGACGAAATCGCAGCCACCATCAGGTCATGCCTGCTGTCGGCGATCGGCAGCACGATGGCTGCGGACTTGATCGCGGAAGACACGAACCTGTTCGATGTCGGCGTTGACTCCATGAACATGACAGACCTGCTTCTTCAACTCGAGCAGCGTTTTGGCTTCACGCTCGCGCCGGAGGATCTTTCTGCCGATCTGTTCATGCGTTTCGGCAACCTCGTCTCCTTCGTGGAATCGCATGTCTGTCGCAACTAACCACGTTCGCGAGCGAGCATGCATCGCGGCCACCGCGCGGTACGTTCCGCAAGCGCGCGTGCAGCCCGACGTGGCGTTTCAGCAGCCAGCGGATACGCCTTCATTCGCGCGGGAGACCATCATGCGATCGGTTTATGCCGATACGCTGCGCTGGAGCCGTGAGGTGGCAGGCTCCGGTCCCGTCGATCATTCGTCGAAGTCGGTGCGCTTCGCCAGCGAGCCACATCACCTCCTCTCGGAAATGGCCTCAACGGTAGCGAGGGAAGCTATCCGGCGGTACCCCGGGAAAGACAAACTCGCGCCGGATCAGATTATCGTCTGTGCGACAAGTTTCGAGCACGATCTCTCGCTCTCGTGCGCGGGTCGCCTACACAGCGAACTGGGATCGACGGGCGTGCCGTTCGCGATCGGACAGGTCCAGGGCGTGTCCTTCTTTCTTGCGCTGCAGATGGCGGCCGACATGATGGCCAACGAAAAGCGCATGTCCACCACACTGATCGTCGCGGCTGAACGCTGGCTGCCGCCATTCTCTCGCCAGACAGGTTCTCTGGCCGTATTGGGTGATGGGGCGGCCGCCGTGTTGGTCAGGCGCCGGGCCGGACCCGGATGGCGCGTGCGCAGCGTTATGGTATGTACACCCTTCACCTCCGTTTCCATTCCGCCGCACGATGCCTTTATTGACGAAGCGGCTGTGGTCGAAGTCATCGGGGCGACGTGTACGCAGGCGGGCCTGAAACCCGCCGCACTTGACTGGATCGTGCCTCCGCGTATCAACGCAACCCTGGCACGTGAGGTCAACGCACGGGCCGGACTGCCTGCCGAGCGAATGTGGTATCCGGACCCGGGGGACATCGGGTACCTGTGTGCCGCAGACGCGCCCGTGCAGCTCGACATGCTGTTGCAGTCGGCTGCTCCGGCGGACGGTCAACGCATCCTGCTTTGGTCGGCCGGCTTCCAGGGACAGGCCGCCTGCGCGATCCTCGAGTTTCGCGGGGTTAGCGATGTCTGCGCCCCTGTCCGACTCCATGCTGTCCCTGTCCGGAATCGCGTTCAGTCTTCCGTCCCGCACGGTCGATGCGACCGCCTGGGCGAGTCGCTGCGGATTGCCCGAGGCGCGCGCGAGTGCATTGCTGCGCAACGGTGTGCAGCAGTTCCACGATGCTGCAGCGCAGTCACCGGTCACCTTTGCATGCGAAGCGGTTGCCGCCCTGCTCGAAGACACCGGCGCGACACCGGCAAGCATCGATGCACTCGTGTACACGCACACAATCCAGAGCAGCGTCCTCGCACCGCCAGCTGGTACCGCGGCGTTCATTCAGTCCCGCATGGGACTGAATCGCGCGCTCGCATTTTCGGTGATGCAGCAAAATTGCGTCTCGCCGATGGCCACCATCCGCATGCTGCGCGTGCTCACCGTCGCAGGTCTCCCCATCCAGCGGGCGATCGTTGTCTGCGCGGATGTGATGGGCTCGGGCTGCGATCATCTGCGCGCCATCCAGGACCTTGCGCTACACAGCGACGGGGCGTGCGCAATCCTCCTGGAGCGTGGTACCGGCCGCAACTGCATTGTGGGGCTGCATCTTTATACGGACGGTCGCTACTTCCGCGGCACCGACGACGACCTGCAGCCCGTGTCGGATGACCGTTACTACTGGTCGGCATTCACGACGATGCGTGCGGCCCTGGGACAGGCAGGCATCACGGCTAATGAACTCGTCCATGTCCTGCCTCACCACGTCAACCTCCCCGGATGGTCCCGCCTAGTGACCATGCTCTCCGTACCACAGGAGCACCTTTTCACCGCTAACTTCGGGCGCCTCGGCCACGTGTTCGGCGCAGACCCCTTCATCAACTTACACACCGCGCCACACGGGCAACCGGGTTCCTGCTCCCTGCTGTTCTCCAGCGGACTTGCCGGCTGCTTTGGCGCGATGGTAATCCGCCACTGATCCTGACCTTCATTGCGACCCGGCCATGAGAAACCTCCTTGACCTTGTGCAGTCGGCAGCACGCCGCACACCTGATGCGCAGGCGCTCGTTTGCGGCGATGTCCGTGTGACCTACGACGAACTGCTGCGACGCAGCCACGCGTTCGGGCAGGCATTGTCTTCCCTCGACATGGCTCCAGGCGCGCGCGTCGCGATCTTTCTCGACAAACGTGTTGAGACCGTTGTCTCGATGCTCGGCGCTTGCGCGGCGGGTTGCGTGTTCGTCCCGGTCAATCCGCTCCTAAAACCGAACCAGGTGGCTCACGTGCTTCGCGACAGCGGCGCCCAGTGCCTCGTGACCACCGGATTGCGCACCGGTCCCCTCGCTGCAGAAGGTGTTGCGCCGGTAACCGATCTGATTCTCGTCGATGGGGTCGACCCGGCACTTTCCGGCCCAGAGACCACGGTCAGCGTGCATCGCTGGCCGCGCACCGAGACCGCCGGCCCCGACAATGCCCCGATCCCGGAATTGTCTGAAGCGACGATTGACAGCGACTTGGCCGCCCTTCTGTACACCTCCGGCTCAACAGGCCTGCCCAAGGGCGTGATGCTCAGCCACAGGAACCTGCTCGAAGGTGCCTGGAGCGTGGCCGACTATCTGCGTCACGAGCCGTCTGACCGCATCCTCGCCGTCCTGCCCCTGAGCTTCGATGCGGGGCTAAGCCAGCTGACTTCGGCTTGGTCCGCGGGCGCGACAGCGGTCCTTCTGAATTACCTCACTGCACATGACGTCGTCCTTACGTGCGAGCGGGAACACATCACTGCGATTACGGGTGTGCCGCCACTGTGGATGCAACTCGCAGCCGCGACGTGGCCGGACGGCCCGCGCAACACCCTGCGCTACTTCGCGAACACCGGAGGTCGCCTGCCGCTGCCGGTACTGCAGAGACTCAGGGCGCTGTTTCCGCAGGCCGCACCCGTCCTGATGTACGGGCTGACCGAGGCGTTCCGGTCCACGTTTCTCGATCCAGCACAGGTCGACCGGCGGCCCGACTCGATCGGCAAGGCCGTGCCCAATGCGCGGGTGCTCGTCGTCCGGGAGGACGGTTCACCGTGCGCGCCCGATGAACCCGGCGAGCTGGTGCACGTGGGCGCGTGCGTCACACTCGGTTACTGGAACGACGCCGCACGCACCGCGCAACGCTATCGCCCTTCGCCCGAAGCAAAAGCGGGTGGCGCGTCACGTGACGTGGCGGTCTGGTCCGGAGACCTCGTGCGGCGCGACAACGATGGCTTTCTCTATTTCATCGCGCGCAATGACGCCCAGATCAAGAGTTCGGGCTACCGGATCAGCCCGGAAGAAATCGAGGAAACGATCCACGCGAGCGGGCTAGTCGTGGAAGCGGTCGCCCTGAGTATCCCCGATGACGAACTTGGCGAAGCTGTCGCGCTGCTCGTAGTCCTAGCAGGTGGCTCAGGTGTCGACAATCTGCGCGACTGGTGTATGCAGCGCCTGCCACGTTACATGGTCCCCCGATACTTCGTGAGCTGTGCGGAGATCCCACGCAATCCCAACGGGAAATTCGACCGGGTGGCGTTGCGCACAGGGCTTGCCTCGTTTGAGCACACTTCAGGGGAGAAATCATCGTGAGCCTGACTTTCATCCGGCGGCCTCTGGGCCTGCAGTTCGGTGGCATGGACGTGGGCCAGCTGGCCGACCGCGCCGGGCGCACACCGTTTTTCGCGTACGACCGCTCGGCGATCGACGCCCGCATCCGAGAACTGCGCAGCCTGCTGCCCTGCGGCATACACCTCCACTACTCGATTAAGTCGAATCCAATGCCTGCCGTGGTCCACTACCTCGCCACGCGGGTCGACGGTTTCGATGTCGCTTCAGCACAGGAGATGGCCCTCGCGCTCGATGCCGGCACTACGCCAGCCGCAATTGGCTTTGCCGGGCCGGGTAAGTCTCACGACGACCTGCGGCGCGCCATCGCCAGCGGGGTCAACGTGCACGTTGAATCACAAACCCAGCTGCGGCTCGTCACCGCGCTCGGATGGGAGCTCGGCGTGCCGCCCAGCGTGGCGATCCGCGTCAATCCCGACTTTCAGATCGGGCACAGTGGCATGCGCATGGGTGGCGGTGCGGCGCCCTTCGGCGTCGATGTCGACCAGGTGCCAGCACTGCTGCGCGAACTCGAAGCGCGGGAAGTCGGACTCGCCGGCTTTCACATCTTCTGGGGCTCGCAGTGCTTGCACGCCACGACTGTCATCGAGGCGCAACGCCAGAGTGTTGAACTCATCTTCCGGCTGGCCAGCACTCTGCCCCAACCGCTGCGGTTTGTGAATCTTGGCGGCGGCTTTGGCATCCCCTACTTCCCGGGGGAAACACCACTCGACGTGAAGGCCGTCTGCAAGGCGATGCGCGACTGGCTGCCACGGCTGTGCGAACGTCTGCCCGAAACGACGCCGATCCTGGAGCTTGGCCGTTACCTGGTGGGTGAGGCGGGGATCTACGTATGCCGCGTGATCGACCTAAAGGTCTCGCGCGGCAAAACCTTCGTCATCACGGATGGCGGCATGCATCATCACCTCGCTGCCTCCGGCAACTTCGGTCAGGTCCTTCGCCGAAACTTTCCGGTCATCATCGGAAACCGCCCCGAGGGCGTGACACGCGAACGCTGTCACGTGGTGGGCTGCCTGTGCACGCCGCTCGACCGTCTTGCAGACGACATTGAACTTCCCGAAGTCCATATCGGTGATTTCGTCGTGGTGAAACAGTCGGGCGCGTATGGGCGCTCAGCGAGCCCGCTACGTTTTCTCAGTCATCCCGAACCCGTCGAAATGCTCGTGTGAGCCCGCGACATCCGGAGAAACATCATGGCATCCCGTGAGTCCGTTGTGGCAGACCTGACACCACCATCCTGGGCACTCAGCGACGACCAGCGAGGGCTGGCTATTGCCGCAAGGCAGTTTGCACGCGAGCGGCTCGAGCCTTTGCTGGGCCGTCCACTGGACCCTGCCCTGTGGAGCGAGAGCGTCAGGCTCGCGGCGACGCTCGACCTCGCGACGATGATCCTGCCGCAGCAGGCGGGGGGCATGGGAATCAGCCGCCACGACCTGGCACTTGTCGTTGAACAGTTCGCAGCGGGTCCGCTGGAACGCGCGGCCGAGCTGACCCTCAGCAGCCCCGCACTGATGACGCTGCGCGAATACGATGCACTGGACCTGCTACCCGATCTGGATATCCAGCACTACTTTGACGGCACCACATCCATTGCGCTGGGTATCCCGGACGTCGATGCTTCGGGCCTCTGGGTATTGCGCCAACATCAAGCATCGCCCGCAATAATGATCCGCATGGAGGATGAACGTCCGCGGCTAGTGCTCGCGACGATGCCTGGAGAGCCGAACACCCAAGGAGCCGCGCCTGTTGCCGCGCTCGGCGCGTTATACATCGAGCGATACACAACCGTGCCCACTGGCGATGCCCCCCTCCTGGGCGTGTCCAAGAACGCGAGCCACGTCGGCCGAGATCCGGTACGGCAATGGCTCGTCGATACAGCCGTCTACTTCGCCGCGCTGCTTTCTGGCGCCATGCAGCAGTGCATTGACTTCGCTCTTGCCTATAGCGTGACCCGACAGGCCTTCCGCAAGCCGATCGTCGCCCATCAACTTGTCGCTGCCCGGCTCGCCGACATGCTCGTGTCCGCGCACACCATACACCTCGTTCTCCGGTCGGTTGCAGCGCAGGATACGCAGGCGCAGATCGCCCCCGTTTCGCACATGGCCCGCCACGTTGCCACCGAAGCGATGGACATTGCGCGGGACCTTGTGCAGCTTTGCGGTGGTCATGGCTACGTAGAAGGCCTCTCCCCAGCTGCACGGCTACTGACGGTGCCCTGGTTTGCGATGCTGTTGATGAAGGTCGAGGCCGCGCTGTACACATTCATCGCGTCTGCGTGAGGCATTCACCAGCAGGAGATTCAACGTGAGCAGCGAAGGTCAGGCACAAACAGAAGCGCACCAGACTGAAGGATCCCGCCAGACGGGCGGCGGATCCAGTTCGTGCTGGCTTCGTGAACCTGAGAGCAACGATGTGAATGACATCGCGGCTTGGCTGGCCGATCCGGATATCAACCAGTGGTTCGATTTCGCGCAGGGCCGCCAGACGCTTCCCGTGCTCGCCGTGCAGCTCATGATCCAGAGCGGTCGACATCGCCTGCGGGTCTTCGGATGCGCAGGCGAGGAGGCCGCAAGCGGTCTTGTTGTCGTCAGCGATCTAGCACATGCATTCGGCACCGGCTCGTTCTGGGTACTTCGCGACAGCCGGCGGCCCGCCTGCAGGAACATGACGTTTGTCGCCTCCACCACGCTTCTGCGCGAGGCGTTCGCAACCGACCAACTGCACTGCATCACCGCGTGGGCCGTGGACTGCAACGTGCGCTCGCGGCGCCTGCTCGAACGGATCGGCTTTCGCCTGATCGGACTGCAACGCGATTGCCACGTCTTGCACGGATCGCGGTTTGGGCGGGTACTCTATGATCTGCTGCCAGTTGATCTCGCCAATGACTCCGGCTCGCCCGTGGGTGGCGCATGAACACGCCCGTCATCACCGCATTAGCGACTTGGGTGCCAGACCCCATACCGCTGTCCCGATGGAGGGCGATTGAGTCAGCACTGCGCGCGAGCGGGCATCCCGGTTGGGACGCATGGATGAGGTCCTGGCATCCCGACTACGGGCACTGGCTGGAGGCATGGCCGGGGGAGGAAAGCGCAGAGTCACTCCCTGTGCATTGCGATCTGCCACCACCCGACATGACCTGCGCGGTGCCGGTCGAAACTGAAACGGATCTTTCGGGACTCGCCGCAAAAGTGGCAAACGTGATCTGCGCCGCCCGCCCGCGCAGCGCACGCCCGGTCGACGTCGTGATGTTCTGCCATAGCAGTCCGGACGAACACGTTTCGGCCACGATTGCCGGACGGCTGTGTGCCGAAGTCGGTACACCGTGCTTTCCTTTTTCGCTCTCGCAGCAATGTGGCGTGTCGCCGTTCACGGCATTACGGCTTGCGTCCGACCTGTTCGTCGCTGAGCCAGATGCCCACACGATACTGGTTGTCGCGGCGGAGAAGTGGCGTCCACCGTTTTCCAGAATATGCGCACCTGGCATCGTGCACGGTGACGCCGCAGGCGCCCTGCTCGTTGAAAGAACCGACCCCAGAGCAAGTGGCTGGCAGCTGCTCGATGCTGCAGCCCGGCACATTCCCGTTGACATCTACGGCCGTGCAGGTGGCCCCCCTGATGCCCGGACATTCACCCTGCTATCGATGATCGAGTCTCTGCTCGCGCGACACGGTCTTCGCCACGGTGAAATTGACGAGGTTGTCGGGCACCCGGGTATTCCGTCGCTCACGGACGCAGTGTGCGACCTGCTCGGCCGGCCGGACACCGGAGTGCAGCACGAACATTGTGTTCATCTCGGCGCCGCCGAATCCTTTGTACGCCTTGCACACACGCTCACCCGTGCCGCCTGTTGCCGGACACGCCGCGTGCTGCTGTGGGGCCACGGGATGGGCGGCTTTGTGGGCACAGCGCTGCTTGAAGCGCACGGCTCGCCCCACCTCTATCAGCACGACGATATCCGGTCCATCTCATGATTCCCGATCTCGGCATACCGCACATCGCCTTCCATCTTCCCCAACGCATCCACGACGTGCGGAGCTGGGGAAAGCGAACCCGCCAGAAGACCACCACCGTGGTGAACCTGAAGCGGGCCGGGATGCGTTACTACCGCAGTGCCGATGGGCAGAGCGCAATCGGACTCGCGGCCAGCGCGATCCAGCGTCTCCTGGTCGCATCCGGTATCTCACCTGGTGAAGTCGACTGCATCGTCTACGTGCATACGCTCCAGGGCAGCATTGCGCCGCCGCCGCAGTCGCTACCCGGCCTGCTCTGTGACCGGTTCGGTTTCATCAACGCCGAGGCCTTCTCGTTCGCGCAGCAGCATTGCGCATCCGCCCTTGGCGCACTGCGTGTGATTCGCGCGATGTTCATCGCCCGGCCCCATCTGAAACGGGTTCTGCTTGTCGGTGCCGACGTCATGTCGATTGAATCGGAAAGGATAATGAAAGATGAGGGAATTCTGAGTGACGGCGCATTCGCTGTCATCGTTGAGCGCGGCGCTGCCGTGAACCGCCTGCTTGCGGTCGCGACGCACGCCAGCGGCCTGGGCTGGCGAGGGGTGCTGGCGAATGACGAACCGCGCCTGGCAGCGCAGAACTTCTTCAGGGCGCGAAGCCTGATCAGGCAGACAGTCCAGCAGGCGCATTTCACACTGGACGACATCCAGCGCATCCTGCCTCACCATCTGGACCTGCCTGCGTGGCGCCGCCTGCTCGATTCGCTTCACATCCCGCAGGACCGACTGTTCGCGGAGAATTTTGCCCGCATCGGTCACGTCACCGTCAGCGATGCCTTCATCAATCTCGCCCAGTGTCAAGGCCTGGTGCCGGGCAGGCCGCTCCTGCTCTTTGCTCGGGGCGTCGGAGGGTTTTCAGCAGCAGCGTTGCTGGTCCGTTAGGCCGACTCGGCCCCCGCTTGGTCCGCTTGCCCCAACTGCACCATTGGTATGGTTGTAATCCCTTACATGAATCACCGGACAGCAATCTGCAGACTATAATAAATTTGAATGCACTCGGGCGGGTGCATAGTACGTGTCCAGTTACCGGTGCCGCGACCTGCGGCAATCGTAGGCGGGCCTGTGATTGGTCCCTCACTCCCGAAAACGTGTGTCGCATGAACCGCACCGCCGTTGAGCACGGGCTTCGTTCTCATGTGGCACTGGACTTCCAGACTCTGTGGCGCAGCGCCGGGGTAGCGAACATGAAACACGTCTCTCGACGCCGTTCGACCGAGCGCCAGCGCAGGCCGTCACTCACATCTGATCGTCTGCAAACTGACCTACCGGTCATGCGTCTTGCACGTGCTACTGACATTCCTTCCCTCGTCGAGTCTTTCGGCCATGCGGCTGGGAAACTCGGCTTCCCGCATTACGTGATCAGCCGCGTCACGCGGAGCCGTTCGAGCTACACCCGGCAAACAGCGCTCGAGATGATTGGCTCACACTATCCGCAAGAGTGGGTGCGGCACTACCAGAGTCGGGATTACGCGGCCACCGACCCCGTTCATCGGGCTGCGTTCCTCCAGTCGGCTCCCTACCGGTGGCATGACATCATCGGGTTGAACAAAGCCGAGCGTCGTCTACTCGACGAAGCAAGAGAGGCTGGACTACCCGCGGGAATCAGTATCCCGGCCCACCAGTCCGATGGCAGTATCCTGCTGTTCAACCTGTCCGGCTCTCCGCGTTCCGTCAACAATGCAAGCAACTCTCGGCTGGCATACCTGATCAGCGCGCAGTTTCACTTCGAACTGCATCGCCTCGCACTGATACCTTCAAGAAGAGCGGCACACCTGCTTACACCGCGTCAGCTCGAATGTCTGACCTGGGTCGCCCGGGGGAAAACCTCGGCCGAGATTGGCGAGATCCTTGGGTGCTCCCGCTATACCGTTGACTACCACATCGAAGCAGCAATGGAGGCTCTCAACATCCGCAGCAGGACGGCCGCTGCAGTCCACGCGACCGTACAGGGCATCATAAAACCCTAAATCTGTTTTCCTGCAATTCCACCGCACGTCCTACACGTCGCCGTATAAGCGGCGTGCATCACTGCACGCTCGCGGGTACTCGCCGACACCCTCCCAAAGCTCTGAGTTTCTGGAGCACAGACACGCTGATAGCGTCGTGTCAACGGCTAACACCAGGAGGAGCCCATGTCATACATCGTTGCCGGCAGGCTTGATGACCTGCCATCGGATATCCGTCACCATCTCGGGACCTTCCGCCACAAGGTCTTTATCCAGCGCCTGAACTGGGAAATACCCGGCGTGTCCCACGATGCGGCGAGCGAATGGGACAAATTCGACGGAGACGCTACGGTTCATCTGGTCGCACTGTCCGCAGACTACGAGGTGTGCGGATGTGCGCGGCTCATGCCCACCACAGGACCCTATCTGCTCCGTGACGTCTTTCCGAAACTTGCAGGCCCAGGTTCCCTGCCGTCATTACCTTCGATATGGGAGATGTCGCGATTCGCAGGATCTGGACTGCCGGACCATCGAGCCGGCTCAACGTCGGGCATGTCGTTGTTCCCTTACGCCATGGCGCTCGCCCTCTCGTTCGGCGCGACACGCGTGATCGGCGTGGTCTCGCACTCCGTTGCACGTCTGTACCGACGGTTCGGGCTCGATCTGCGCGATATCGGCGTTGGCACGACGCCGGGCTGCGCCAATATCGTTGCGTGCTCAATCGATCTGGACCCTGCCGCGTTCCACAAACTCCAGTGCGATCCTGTCACGCTGCTGAACTCGATCACCTGCTTCGGACAGCTCCCGCTCGCGGATCCTGGCACGCCGGGTCATTCGCATCCGACTGAAGCGAGCGCGCCCGCGGCGACGTGCCCCTCGCAGTTTGGGACAACAGAACGGTACACACGCAAGCGACAGTCTAGACGACCGGCGCCTGACATCAGCGCATGCCTGCAGGGCGGCAATGGTGCCGGTTGTCAGTCTCCTTCACCCAGTCCGGCCTGATAGCTGACGCATAGGCCTGCCCGCTGCGCGAAGCATCTCCATTCCGCTGTGAACTCAAGCCCAGGCGCTCGTCGATCGCGTGCGCGACGGTCGCAGACTTCGGAGGATGATCGCGATCGCACTCCGCCCAGAACGTACGCATCGCATCGAACAGGACGGACAGTATCAACGTCACGTAGGGCAGTTTCACGACGATGCCCTCCTCTGGCCGGTCGCTTGCGGACTTGCCCCGATGCTCCTGGAACTCGTTCACGGGCATCATGATCCGCAGGGAATCGAGTTCACGCTGCAGGCGATTTTCAAACGAGTAGTGAACAGTCGCCGAATGCGCAAGCGCCTTGCGCAGCTCGCAGAGCTGCCGGTCCTTCATCTCCATGCATCTGGTTAGCCGACGGACTTCGGCTTCGGCCCGCTGCAAACGCTGATCAGGAGCAGCGGTTGTCGATAGCATGAGTGGGGCGCTCTGCATGCCAGTGATTGTCCCTGCATTGAGTTCTTTCATGGTGTTCCCTGCCTCAAATGCGCATGCTTGTATCGTTCCGGCCGCGCCCGTTCCCGCTGTCCAGCGCGAACGGGAAGGCACCGGGAGTCTCCGTCGCAGGTCAGTCGTGACGGTTAGTCGTGACGGTTAATCGCGGCGGAATCATCGGACTTCAGCCACGTATCCTTTTTCGGTTTTCTCAGACGAAATAACAACTACGAAAAAAGACAGGGTGTGCCATATCGGAGTCAGCATGGACATGCAGGCGTATCGACAGTTTTGAAACGCAGGAAGGTCGCCCCCTCGTTGTTAATCTGGAGGCGAGAACGTGAAACCTTACACGGATATTTCAATTACTAACCGGATTGTTGCAAGGTACGCAACGGTCATCTGGATAATCGTACTTTTCTGATTACTCGGAATTTGGTAGGTGGTTTTACGCGATGGCTCGGCAGCGCCGTGGATCACAGCAACATCAATTTTTCAGCATAAAAAAAAACCGCCTGGTCCTGCCTCATGGCAAGACCGGCGGTCTTCAACATCTCGACAATCAGTCGCTAACCTTACTTCTTGAAGTTAGCCACGCCTTCCGTGATTTCCTTGTGGGCAGCTTCCACGCCCTGCCAGCCTTCAACCTTCACCCACTTGCCCTTCTCCAGCGCCTTGTAGTGCTCGAAGAAATGCTTGATCTGGTCCTTCAGATACTCGGGCACGTCGTCCACCGTCTTCATATGCGCCGTCATCGGGCAGATTTTGTCGTGAGCGACCGCCACCAGCTTCGCGTCGACACCCGATTCGTCCGTCATCTGCAACATGCCCAATGCACGTGCGCGCACCACCGAACCTGCCAGCAGCGGGAACGGCGTGATCACCAGCACGTCCACCGGATCGCCGTCGCCTGAAAGCGTCTGCGGAATGAACCCGTAGTTCGCCGGGTAGCGCATGCCCGTCCCAATGAAGCGGTCGACCACGAGCAGGCCCATGTCCTTGTCCGCTTCATACTTCACCGGATCGCTCTGCGCCGGGATCTCGATGATCACGTTGAAGTCTTGCGGAAGATCCTTGCCTGCGGGTACGTTGTTAAAGCTCATATGCACTCTCTTCAAAGTGGAAATTCGGTGTCGGAGATAAACGCATTCGGCACGCGCTCACGTTAGATTTTGCTGCATTGCGACAATAGACGTGAAGTGCGAATGTCCAGACTGCAACGCGGCGTCGAGGCGCGGCGTTCGCCCATGAAGCAGCGCAATTACGTCATTATAGCCAATCGAGGGGTACGCTCCGTTGTCAGCGCCGAGCCTGGAAAACGGCGCAAAATAGCTCTCGGCGTCACAACCGCAAGCACGAATGGAGACAAACGAAGGCAAATGAAGCGCCGCGCAATGAAGTCACGCGACGGCACCCCCTAACAACAGCCACGGAGACAGGAGTCAGGCATGGAAGAGGCAAGGCATTTCATCGGCAACCAGTGGGTAGCGACAGCAAGCCACGAGACCATTCCCGTCATCGATCCTTCCGACGGTCAGGTCTTCGCGCAACTCGGGCGCGGCAATGCAGCCGATATCGACCGCGCCGTCCAGGCCGCGCGCCGCGCTTACGAAGGTCCGTGGGGCCAGGCGAGCGCGGCCGATCGCGGGCGAGTGCTGTACCGCCTTTCGATGATCATCGCCGCCCATCAGGACGAACTGGCGCATCTCGAAGCACGCGACACCGGCAAACCCCTGAAGCAAGCTCATACGGACGCCGCTGGCATCGCCCGCTATTTCGAGTTCTACGCAGGCGCCGCCGACAAACTCCACGGCGAAACGCTGCCCTATCAAAACGGCTTCACCGTCCTCACCATCCGCGAACCGCATGGCGTGACCGGGCATGTCGTGCCGTGGAATTACCCGCTGCAAATCTTCGGGCGCAGCGTCGGCGCGGCGCTCGCCGCTGGCAACGCGTGCGTGGTCAAGCCGGCGGAGGACGCGTGCTTGTCGATACTGCGCATTGCCGAACTCGCCGCCGAAGCAGGCTTGCCGGAAGGCGCGCTGAATATAGTCACGGGGTATGGCTACGAAGCGGGCGCGGCGCTCGCGCGGCATCCCGGCATCGATCACATCTCGTTCACGGGATCCCCGGCAACGGGTGCGGCGGTGGTCAAGATGGCTGCCGACAACCACGTTCCCGTGACGCTCGAACTGGGCGGCAAGTCGCCGCAGATCGTTTTCGCCGATGCTGACTTCGACGCCGCCCTGCCCGTGCTCGTCTCGGCGATCGTGCAGAACGCGGGGCAGACCTGCTCGGCGGGCAGCCGCGTGCTGATTGAACGATCGGCGTATGAACCGTTGCTCGAGCGCCTGAGCGAGGCGTTCAGCGCGTTGAAAGTCGGTCCGAGCAAGCTCGATCTGGATTGCGGTCCGCTCATCAGCGCGAAGCAGCAGCAACGCGTGTGGGATTTTCTCTCCGATGCCCAACACGACGGCATCGCGATGGCGGCCCACGGTGAAGTGATTGCCGAAGCGCCCGAAGCGGGCTTTTACCAGGCACCGACACTCCTGCGCGACGTCCCGCCGGCGCATCGTCTTGCTCGCGAAGAAGTGTTCGGTCCGGTGCTCTGCGCGATGCCCTTCGATGACGAAGCCGACGCGCTGAAGCTTGCCAACGGCACGGACTTCGGGCTGGTTGCGGGCATCTGGACACGCGATGGCGGCCGGCAGATGCGCATTGCCCGCAAGGTGCGTTCGGGACAGGTGTTCATCAACAACTACGGGGCGGGTGGCGGCGTAGAGCTACCGTTTGGCGGCGTCAAACATTCGGGCCACGGCCGCGAAAAAGGCTTCGAAGCGCTGTATGGATTCACGGTGCTTAAAACCATCGCTATCAAGCATGGCTAAGCGCAAATACTTTGCATGGGACCAGAGTAAGCGCTGAAGCGCCAACTCTGGTCGACAAGGGAGACGACATGAGACTACAAGGCAAGACCGCGATTGTGACGGGCGGCGGATCGGGATTCGGGGAAGGGATCGCGAAGACATTTGCGCGCGAAGGCGCGAACGTCGTGGTGAACGATATCAACGGCGCGGCGGCCGAGCGCGTGGCAAGCGAGATTGCCGTGAGCGGCGGCAAGGCGATCGCGGTACCCGGGGATGTGACCAGGCAAGCCGACTGGCAAACGCTCTTCGATGCCACCATCGAAGACTTCGGCAGTGTGCAGGTCGTGGTGAACAACGCGGGCACGACGCATCGGAATAAGCCGGTAATGGAAGTCAGCGAAGCGGAATTCGACCGCGTTTATGCGGTGAATGTGAAGAGCCTGTACTTCAGCGTCACGCAATTCGTGCCGTACTTCCGCAAGGTCGGCGGCGGGTCGTTCATCAACGTGGCATCGACGGCAGGCGTGCGGCCGCGGCCCGGTCTGGTTTGGTACAACGGCAGCAAGGCAGCGGTGATTATCGCGAGCAAGGCATTGGCTGTTGAGCTCGGGCCGGACCGGATACGCGTCAATTGCATCAACCCGGTGATGGGCGAAACGGGTTTGCTATCGGAGTTCATGGGCATGGAAGACACGCCCGCAAACCGTCAGAAGTTCCTCGCGACGATCCCGCTGGGACGGCTTTCGACGCCGCAGGATATTGCGAACGCGGCGCTCTATCTTGCCTCCGATGACGCCGAATTCATCACCGGTGTCGCGCTGGAAGTGGACGGCGGACGCTGCGTCTGACGCGCTTGACAGAGGCGCATCCGGCGGATGCGCCTCTGTCGGTGTTTTCCCCAAATAGAACAAACGGTCGCCGGTTATAGCGAGCGGCTAGAATCCGACAGCACGTTTTTCCATCGATAAAAATAGTCAGGAGACAAAATGGCCAGTACAGCGGGTGACTTGCATCGACCGGGCGCGGGCGCGCCGCCCTCCGCGTTCGAAGCGGCGACGTATCGCAAGGTGGCGTGGCGGCTCTCGCCGTTGCTGCTGATCTGCTATGTGGTGGCGTATCTGGATCGTGTGAACGTGGGCTTCGCGAAGCTGCAGATGTCGACGGATCTTGGTTTGAGCGATGCGGTTTATGGCTTCGGCGCAGGCATCTTTTTCTTCGGTTATTTCATCTTCGAGATTCCCAGCAACGTCATCCTGCACAAGGTCGGCGCACGCGTATGGATCGCGCGGATCATGATCACGTGGGGCATCATTTCCGCCCTCACGATGTTCATCACCACGCCCACCATGTTCTACGTGATGCGCTTCATTCTCGGTGTGGCCGAAGCGGGATTTTTCCCCGGCATCATTCTCTATCTCACGTACTGGTTTCCGGCTGAACGGCGCGGGCGTATGACGACATTGTTCATGACCGCGATCGCGTTATCGGGGTTGATCGGCGGGCCCGTGTCGGGCTGGATCATGAAGAACTTCGATGGCGTCAACGGCTGGCACGCGTGGCAATGGCTGTTCTTGCTGGAAGGCGTTCCATCGATTGTGGTCGGGATCGTCGTGTTCATTTTCATGGACGACCGGATTGCCAAGGCCAAGTGGCTCACCGTTGAGGAGCGTGAGTTGCTGGAGAGGAATATTGCCAAGGACAACGTCGAGAAAGTCGATATGCCCGTGCGCGAGGTGCTGAAAAGCGGGCGAGTCTGGTTGATGAGCCTGACGTACTTCTCGTTCGTGATGGGGCTTTATGGCGTGAGCTTCTGGCTGCCGACCATTATCAAGGCGACCGGCGTGACGGATGCACTGACCATCGGCTTGTTGTCCGCGATTCCGTTTGGTGCAGCGGTGATTGGCATGCTGCTCGTTGCGCGCAGTGCCGATAAAAGAGGCGAACGGAGGTGGCATATCGCCATTCCTGCAGCTGTGGGGGCGTTGGGGCTGGTGGTGTCGGTTGTGTGGTCGACGAATACGACAATGGCAATGCTGGGCCTCACCTTGGCTACGATGGGCATTCTCACTACGCTGCCGCTGTTCTGGAGCTTGCCTACGGCGTTTCTCGCTGGAACGGGTGCCGCGGCAGGGATTGCAATGATCAACTCGCTTGGGAATCTGGCGGGGTTCTTGAGTCCGTATCTTGTGGGATGGTTGAAGCAAGTGACCGCGTCGAATGCCAGCGGCATGTATATGCTCGCCGCGTTCATGGTGCTGGGTGGGTTGCTCGCGCTGAGCGTGCCCAAGCGGGTGGTGAACCGGTAGGCTTGTTCCTGGCATGGTCAGGCACCGAACGCACTCGCGTTCGGCGCCCCTTGAGCGAGGACAGCGTGCGACGGATTAACTAGTCAAATTCAGCCTGTCTTTAGCTATCCAACTTGTACCGTTCTTTAAAAGCCGTCAGCCAAAACATTAAAAAATGAAACTTCCGTCACGAAACAAAATCGGGAATTCGTGACGAAATGCTGCTCGCCGCGACCCAAGACCCTACCAGAAGCGCCATCACGCTCCACCCTCACGCCTGACGCACCGCCACAAGGCGCGTCACACGTCCTCGCACCAAGGCAGTGCATCCGCATTAACCCCTACATTCCCCTTGGCGCCTTTTCCAGCGTCAAACCCGCTATCCATCAGCAGAAACAACCGATTGGCATACCCCTTGCAGTGTCCTGCCCACTGACTCTCCGTCAGCGATATAAAAAATCCACCAGACACCGCCTCAAACAAACATATCGGCAAGGGGAATTACATGAAACGACGCAGTCTCCTGAAGTTCGGCTCCATGTCGGGCGCGCTCGCGATTGCGGGCCAATTGCCCATTTCAAAAGCGCAAGCCGCCGATACGGGACCGATCAAAGTAGGCGTCCTGCATTCACTTTCCGGAACCATGGCGATTTCGGAAACATCGCTGAAAGACACTGCGCTGATGACCATCGCCCAAATCAATGCAAGCGGCGGTGTGCTCGGCCGTCAACTCGAACCGGTGGTGGTCGATCCGGCATCGAACTGGCCGCTCTTCGCCGAAAAAGCCCGCCAACTGATCTCGCAAGACAAAGTGGCAGTAACGTTCGGCTGCTGGACATCAGTGTCGCGCAAATCGGTGCTGCCGGTGTTCGAGGAACTCAACGGCCTGCTCTTCTACCCGGTGCAGTACGAAGGCGAAGAAATGTCGCGCAACGTGTTCTACACGGGCGCGGCTCCTAACCAGCAAGCCATTCCCGCCACCGAATACCTGATGAGCAAGGAAGGCGGCGGCGCCAAGCGCTTCTTCCTGCTCGGCACCGACTACGTGTATCCGCGCACGACGAACAAGATCCTGCGCGCATTCCTGCACTCCAAGGGCGTGAAGGACGACGACATTCAAGAGGTTTACACCCCGTTCGGCCACGCGGACTATCAAACCATCGTGGCAAACATCAAGACGTTCTCGCAAGGTGGCAAGACCTGCGTAATCTCGACGGTGAACGGCGACTCCAACGTGCCGTTCTATAAGGAACTCGGCAATCGAGGCCTGAAGGCCACCGATGTGCCTGTCGTCGCGTTCTCGGTGGGCGAAGAGGAACTGCGCGGTATCGATACAAAACCGCTGGTCGGCAACCTCGCCGCATGGAACTACTTCATGTCGCTGAAGAACCCGGAGAACACGAAGTTCAAGGCCATGTTCGCCGACTGGGTGAAGAAGAACAACCTGCCGGGCGGCGACAAGCGCGTGACGAACGACCCGATGGAAGCGACCTTCGTTGGCATCCACATGTGGAAGCAAGCAGCGGAAAAAGCGAAGAGCGTCGATGTCGATAAAGTGCGCGTGGCCATGGTCGGCCAGAAGTTTGCGGCGCCGTCGGGCTTTACGCTCGAGATGGACGGCAACCACCATCTGCACAAGCCGGTAATGATCGGTGAAGTACGTGCCGACGGCCAGTTCAACGTCGTGTGGCGCACCAAGACTGCTATTCGCGCGCAACCGTGGAGCCCGTACATTCCAGGCAACGAAAGCAAGCCGGACGTGGTCAGCTCGATTCCCGACTTTCTGCGCCGCCGTCGCGTAGCTTAAGTGCCGGTATTACGTCTCGGTAAGTACGAACGTTGAAACATCGAACCGCCGCGCTCGAAGCACAAGAACAAGAGCGGCGGTTCGTACGAGTCCAGCGCGGCATACGCAACACGCCGCCCCGCACTCCGCTCTACCTGACAGGCCCTTCATGACTGATTCGATTCTTCGCTTCGCTCGCCGTGGCCTCTGCGCAATCCTGATTGCCTGCATGCCGCTCGCCGCGTTTGCGGCCCTGACGGCGGACGATCTCGCACCGCTCGCGGCCGATGACTTCGATGCCAAGTCCGCCGCCATCGACAAACTCATCGCGAACGCCGATGCCCCTTCGATCGCCGTGCTGAACGCGCTCTCCGACGGCTCGCTTGTCGCCACCGATGCCGGCAAGGTATTAATCCAAACCGACGATGGCAACAAGGACCCGCTCACGAACAAGACCGTAGAGGCGCCCGATGCGCAACCGGTCACGCTGAACAATCTGCTGCGCTCAAAGGTATCGGGTGCGTTGTCGGGCTTGCAACTGGCGTCGCCGGATATTGCCGTGCGCCGGGCGGCTATCGACGAATTGTTGAAGAACGCCGATCCGTCGATCAAACCTCTCGTCGATAAAGCCCGCGCGAAGGAGACCGACCCGACGCTCAAGAAGCGTCTCGATACGCTCTGGGCCACAACGGCTCTTCACGATACCGACGCCAACAAGCGTCTCGAAGCCGTGCAGCTGGTCGCCGCCCGTCACGACCTGGATATGAACGAACTCTTGCGCCCGATCGTCGTGAAGAACGCGGACGGCACCTTCGCCGAGCCCGATGCGCGCGTACGTGCGGCGGCGCAAGCGGGTATTGAAGAACTGAATTCGATTCAGCGGCGCGGCGAGATTGTCGGCACGATCTTCGCGGGCCTTTCGCTCGGCAGCGTGCTATTGCTCGCCGCACTGGGCCTCGCGATCACGTACGGTTTGATCGGCGTGATCAACATGGCGCATGGCGAGTTCCTGATGATCGGCGCATACGCCACGTACGTGGTTCAGAACCTCGTCCAGCACTACGCACCCGGCGCGTTCAACTGGTATCCGCTGTTCGCAGTGCCGGTGTCGTTTGCTGCGGCGGCGGTGGTCGGTATCGTGCTTGAGCGGCTGGTCTTGAAACATCTCTACGGCCGTCCGCTCGAAACGCTCCTGACCACCTTCGGTATCAGCCTGATCCTGATCCAGGCAACCCGCACCATCTTCGGCGCGCAGAACGTGCAGGTGACGAACCCGTCGTGGATGAGCGGCGGCGTCTCCATCATGCAGAACCTGATCCTGCCGTACAACCGCCTGACTATTCTCGGCTTCTCGCTGGTCGTCGTGCTGCTCGCATGGGTCGTGCTCACCAAGACACGCCTCGGCCTGTTCGTGCGCGCCGTCACGCAAAACCGCCGGATGGCGGCATGCGTCGGCGTGAAGACAGCTCGTGTGGATTCCTATGCATTTGCATTCGGCGCAGGAATCGCGGGGCTCGGTGGTTGCGCGCTCTCGCAGATCGGCAATATCGGGCCGGATCTGGGGCAAAGCTACATCATCGATTCATTCATGACGGTCGTGCTCGGCGGGGTCGGACAACTGGCGGGAACGGTGATCGGCGGCTTTGGGCTCGGGCTTGTCAGCAAGACGATAGAACCCTTCTGGGGCGCAGTGCTCGCGAAGATCGCGGTGCTCGTACTGATCGTGTTGTTCATCCAGAAACGTCCTCAGGGCATGTTCGCCCTGAAGGGCCGCAGCGCAGAGGTTTGAGATGAATACACCAAACGTCTCCGCGAATCTCGACGTCTCGCCACAACCCGATGCACAGGCCAGGCGCGAAGGTTTTGCGCTAGGCCTGCCGCCGCGCGCCGCCCTGCTTCCCCGCGGTGGCTGGATTGCGCTGATCGCCTTCATCGTCGCGATGGGTATCTATGTGCCGGTCGCGGCGCTCGTGTTGCCGGAGTCGAGCACGTTGCACCTGAGCGCCTATTCCATGACGCTCGTCGGCAAGCTCATGTGCTATGCAATAGGCGCATTGGCGCTCGATCTCGTCTGGGGTTATTGCGGGATCCTGAGCCTCGGGCATGCGCTGTTCTTCGCGCTCGGCGGTTATGCGATGGGCATGTACCTCATGCGTTCCATCGGCCGTGAAGGCAACTATCAAAGCGACCTGCCCGACTTCATGGTGTTCCTCGACTGGCACAAGCTTCCCTGGTTCTGGCAAGGCACTGAGCACCTCTGGTATGCGCTGTTGCTGGTGATCCTGGTGCCGGGCGTGCTCGCCTGGGTGTTCGGCTTCTTCACGTTCCGCTCTCGCGTAAAAGGCGTGTACCTGTCGATCATCACGCAAGCCATGACCTTCGCCGCGATGCTGCTGTTCTATCGCAACGAAACCGGTTTCGGCGGCAACAACGGCTTTACGGATTTCAAGCGCATCGCGGGCTTTCCGATCACGCATCCCGGCACGCGCACCGTGCTGTTCCTGATCACACTGGGCGTGCTGATTCTGGCGTTTATCGCGGCACGGGCGATTGTGACGTCGAAGCTTGGGCGCGTGGTCACGGGCGTTCGCGATGGCGAAGCGCGGCTGATGTTTCTCGGCTATAGCCCGCTGTCGTACAAGCTCTTTATCTGGATCGTGTCGGCTGTTTTGTGCGGCATTGCCGGTGCGTTGTATGTGCCGCAAGTGGGGATCATCAACCCGAACGAGATGTCGCCGGGGAACTCCATCGAAATGGCAATCTGGGTCGCCGTGGGGGGGCGCGGAACCTTGATCGGGCCGATCATCGGCGCGTTCGCGGTGAACGGCGCGAAGAGCTTTTTTACGGCGAACTTCCCTGAATACTGGCTGTTCTTCCTGGGCCTGATCTTCACGCTCGTGCCCTTGCTGTTGCCCAACGGAATCATGGGCCTCATCGACGTGGCCCTGCGCAAGAAGAAGGCAGGAGGACATTCACATTGACTACCTTTTCGATGTCATTGGATAACGCGTACAACGCCTTGATCGTAGACCTGCCGCCGCTGCCTGAAATGAACGAGAAGAGCGAGCGCAATCAGAACGGCATCACCGGCTTGGGCCACGTATTGGAACCGGGCGAGATCGATGTCTCGCACGGCACGATCCTGTATCTCGAGGACGTGATGGTGAGCTTCGATGGTTTCCGCGCGCTGAACAAGCTGACGCTGTCCATTGATGTAGGGGAACTGCGCTGCGTGATCGGACCCAACGGCGCGGGCAAGACCACGATGATGGACGTCATCACCGGCAAGACGCGTCCGGATTCGGGCAAGGTTTTTCTCGGCCAGACGTTTGACCTGACGCGCATGTCGGAGCCGGTGATCGCGCGCACGGGTATTGGCCGGAAGTTCCAGAAGCCGACCGTGTTCGAGAACCATCCGGTGTGGGAAAACCTCGAACTCGCAATGAAAACCGACAAGGGCTGGCTCGCGTCGCTCAGGTCGAAACTGGATCGCGAGGCCCAGGCGCGCATTGAGGAAACGCTGGAGCTGATTCATCTGGAAGCCGATGCCACGCGTTACGCCGGCGAGTTGTCGCACGGGCAGAAGCAGCGCCTGGAGATTGGCATGTTGCTGATGCAGCAGCCCGCGCTCCTCTTACTCGACGAACCCGCCGCCGGCATGACGGATCACGAGACCATGCAGCTCGCGGAGTTGCTGAACAAGCTGCGCGGCACGTGCTCGATGATGGTCGTCGAGCACGACATGGAATTTGTCGCGGCGCTCTCCGGGGACACGGGACGCGTGACCGTGATGGCCGAAGGCAGCGTACTCGCGCACGGCACGCTCGACGAAGTGAAGCGCAACGAGAAAGTGATCGAGTCGTACCTCGGCCGCTGATTTGATCACCACGGAAGCCCCAAGAAAATGCTCGAAGTCGATTCCCTCAACCAGTTCTACGGTGGCAGCCACATCCTGCGCGATGTGAAGATGACCGTGCCCGATGGAAAACTGACGGTTTTACTCGGCCGCAACGGCGTGGGCAAGACCACGTTGCTGCGCTGTCTGATGGGCGTCGTGCCGACCAAAAGCGGCACGATCTCATGGCGCGGCGCGAAGATTTCGTCCATGCCTACATATAAGCGCGTATCGAGCGGCCTCGCCTACGTACCGCAAGGCCGCGACATCTTCGGCCGGCTCACCGTCGAAGAAAATTTGCTGGTGGGCGCGGCGAGCCGCAAGGCGCCATCGAAGGTACCGGACCGGATCTACGAACTCTTCCCCGTACTCAAGGAGATGAAAAGCCGGCGCGGCGGCGATCTGTCAGGCGGTCAGCAACAGCAGCTTGCAATAGGCCGTGCGCTGATGAGCGAACCGCAATTGCTCATTCTCGATGAACCCACCGAGGGCATTCAGCCCTCCATCATCCAGGATATCGGGCGCACATTGCGTCAACTGGTCGATGAAATGGGCATGACGGTATTGCTCGTCGAACAGTATTACGACTTCGCCCGCGAGCTTGCGGACCGGTACTGGGTAATGAGCCGCGGAGAGATCGTAGCGGGCGGCGAAGGCGCGGACATGGAAGCGCATGGCGTGCGGGAGTTGATCGCGGTCTGACGCTCGCCGTACTATTGGCGACTCGCTCCGATCCTGAAAGCCTCATGCATCACGAACCTATCGCCGCGCTGTTGCCATCGACTGCCCCCGACTCCGACGAGTGGCACGGCAAGCTCGAACTCGGCTTCACGCATCAGCCTTCCGGGCGGACGGCGCTCACGCACCGGAAACACATGGGGCCCTTGCGTATGCAACGCCCCCTGTACCCCGAGGGCGAGACCATCTGCCACGCTGTTATCGTGCATCCGCCAGGCGGCGTGGCGGGCGGTGACCGGCTGGCAATCGATATCGACCTGGCCGGGCAAACGCACGCCGTCATCACTACGCCCGGCGCGACCAAGTGGTACAAGGCGAACGGCAAGCTCGCCACGCAGCGAATCGATATCCGCGTCGGCGCGAACGCAAAGCTCGACTGGCTGCCGCAGAACAACATCGTGTTCGAGTCATCAAACGTGGCGCTGGATTTCACGCTGACGATGGACGAGACGGCGACGGCCATCGGCTGGGACGCGATGCAATTGGGCCGGCAGGCAGCGGGCGAACGATGGTCGGACGGCCGGCTGACCGCCACGGCGCGGATCAAGGACAGCAAGGGCCGTTTGCGCTGGTTCGAACGTGCGCTATTGAGCGCCAACGATCCCTTGCGCCTCGCGCCGCAGGGTCTTGCAGGCTTTCCCGCCTACGGCACGCTCTGGGCGATCGGCCCGGCCTGCGACGACGCGCTGGCGGAATCCCTGACAGCACGCCTCCCGTTCGATGACACCCTCCGCGCCGCCGCCTCCTGCGTCGCACCGGGCGTACTGATCGTCCGCGCCGCCAGCCATTCAATGGAGCCGCTTCAACTCGCAATGACTCAATGCTGGACGACGTTGCGCCCGTTGATTCATGGCGTCGATGCCCAACCGCTCAGGCTGTGGACCACGTAGCCAGGGTTATTCTCGCCAAAACCCGCACCACAAAAGAGCACAATTAAGCCCATATTTTGTGCATCGTGTCGGCGAGCGTCCCGCTCATGCCCGTCCAGCAAAGGCGCAAGAGCAATGGCACGACTCTCGCTTAACCCTCTTTCCGACGAGTGCGTCCATCAATGAGACGCACCGCGCCACATCGCGATCCAAGGAAAGAGAATCAAATGACCAACACGCTTCGCCGCCGCGCAGTTCGCACCGCAGTTTCCGCCCTTCTCGCCATCCCGGCTCTTGCTTTAGTCCCGCTCACCGCTCACGCCGACGCGCTCGACAACATCACGAAAGCCGGTGTCCTGAAAGTTGCCGTGCCGGAGGATTACCCGCCGTTCGGCGCCGTTGGCGCCGATATGAAGCCGCAGGGTTATGACATCGATACAGCCGCGCTGCTCGCCAAGTCACTCGGGGTCAAACTCGAACTCGTGCCGGTCAACAGCGCGAATCGCGTCCCGTACCTGACGACGAACAAAGTGGACCTGGTGATCTCGTCGCTGGGCAAGACGCCGGATCGCGAGAAGGTGATGGACTTCTCCGTAGCCTACGCGCCGTACTTCCAGGGCGTGTTCGGCCCCGCCGATATCAAGGTCACCGGCCCCGCCGATCTGACCGGCAAGACGGTCGGCGCAACGCGCGGCGCACTCGAAGAAATCGCGCTCACGCAAATGGCGCCGAACGCGACCATCAAGCGTTTCGAAGACAACAACGCCACCATCCAGGCGTTCCTTTCTGGCCAGGTTCAACTGATCGCAGCGGGCAATCTCGTCGCCGCAACGATCCTTGCGAACAATCCGCCGCGCCGTCCGGAACCGAAGTTCGTGATCAAGAACTCACCTTGTTTCATTGGCATGAACAAGAACGAACCACGCTTGCTGGCCAAGGTCGATGCCACCATCGACCAGGCGAAGAAGGACGGCTCACTCAACGCCATATCGAAGAAGTGGTTCAAGGCACCGCTGCCGGCCGATCTTTGATCCAGCTCGCGAATCGACACTATCCAGGCTTAAATAACAAGGCGCCGCTTTAATGGCTTATCAACTCCAGTTCGGCGATCTCGGACAGTACGCCGGCATGTTCGCGAGCGGCGCGGCAGTAACCCTTGGGCTGACTGCCGTGTCAACCGTGCTTGGCCTCGCGGTCGGCATACTTGGCGCAGCAGGCAAAGGCAGCAAGTTCCCCGCGGTGCGCTCGTTCGTTGGCGGTTACGTGGAGGCGATCCGCAATACGCCGTTCATCGTGCAATTGTTCTTCGTGTTTTTCGGGCTGCCCGCGCTCGGTATTCATATCGATGAATACGTGGCCGCAGTGCTCGCCATGACACTCAATCTCGGGGCGTATTCGGTGGAGATCATCCGCTCGGGTATCGCGGCCGTGCCGAAGGGGCATCTTGAAGCGGCGGCGTCGCTTGCGATGACACGCGGCGAGACTTTCAGGCACGTGGTCTTGCCGCAAGCTATCGCCAAGGTGTTCCCGGCGCTCACCAGCCAGATCGTGATCACCATGCTCGGTTCGGCGGTGGTGTCGCAAATATCCGTGGCCGACCTGACCTACGCCGCGAGCTACATCCAGTCGCGCAATTTCCGCGCGTTCGAAACGTATTTCCTGATCACGGCCGCTTATCTCGTGATGGCGATCCTCTTGCGCTTCTTGCTCAACGAAGCAGGCAGGCGCCTGTTCGCCCGCAATCTGCGAGGTGCCCGATGATTGAGTTCACGTTTGAGCAAATTCTCACCAACCTGCTGCTGGCGGCGCGCTGGACCATCGTGCTGTCGATTGTTTCGTTCGTGGCTGGCGGGATCGTCGGCTTCGTGCTGCTCATCATGCGCGTGTCCAGTTCGCGGGTGTTGCGCACTATCGTGAAGGCCTATATTGAGGTCTTCCAGGGGACGCCGCTGCTGATGCAACTGTTCCTGGTGTTCTTCGGTTTGCCGCTGCTCGGCGTAGAAGTTGAACCGTGGATTGCGGCAACGGTGGGCCTCACGCTATTCACCAGCGCTTATCTCGCCGAGATCTGGCGCGGCTGCGTTGAAGCCGTTCCGAAAGGCCAATGGGAAGCATCCTCCAGCCTCGCGATGAATTACTTCGAGCAATTGCGCCATGTGATTCTTCCGCAAGCCATGCGCATTGCCATCGGGCCGACGGTCGGCTTCGGCGTGCAGGCCGTGAAGGACACGGCGCTGGTCTCGATCATCGGCTTCACCGAACTCACCAAAGCCGGCACGATGATTTCGAACGCGACCTTCAGGCCGTTCGTGGTCTACGGCCTCGTCGCGGTGATCTATTTCGTGATTTGTTATCCGCTTACCCGCTACGCGCGCACGCTCGAAAGGAAATGGAATGCCGCTCGTTGAAACGCAAAACTTGAAGAAGCAGTTCGGCGCGAACCAGGTCCTGAAGGGCATCGATTTTTCGGTGGAATCGGGACAGGTGGTGGCAATCATTGGTCGCAGCGGCTCGGGTAAGAGCACCCTGCTGCGGACCTTGAACGGGCTGGAAAGCATCGACGAAGGGTCGATAGAAATCGACGGCGAACACATGGACGCGCGCCATGCCGATCTGCGCGCGTTGCGCCTCAAAGTCGGCATGGTGTTCCAGCAGTACAACCTGTTCCCGCATCTCACCGCCGGGCAGAACGTGATGCTCGCGCAGACCGTGGTGAAGAAGGTCCACAAGGCGAAGGCGCGCGCGACCGCTGAACAAGTGCTTGAACGCGTCGGCCTCGCCGATAAATTCAACGCCTATCCCGAACAACTGTCGGGTGGACAGCAGCAACGCGTGGCTATTGCCCGGGCGCTCGCGATGAAACCCACGGTCCTGCTCTGCGATGAAATCACCTCCGCGCTCGATCCTGAACTCGTGGGCGAAGTCTTGGCGGTGGTGGAAAGCCTCGCCGCCGACGGCATGACGCTCATCATGGTCACGCACGAGATGCGCTTTGCGCGGCGTGTGTCGAACAAGGTCGTGTTCATGCACCAGGGGCGCGTGTGGGAAAGCGGCACGCCGGAGGAGATCTTCGAGCGGCCTACGACGATCGAATTGCGCAAGTTCATCCAATAAGTCATCCAATGAAATCGTAGGGTTGCAATGCTAGGATTTCTTTTAACTTCGGCACTTCATACAGGACACGCTCCGAACCCATGAAGCTCACCCACCGCGAAAAAGACAAGCTGCTGATCTTCACCGCCGCCCTGCTCGCCGAACGCCGACGCGCGCGCGGGCTCAAGTTGAACTATCCGGAAGCTATCGCGTTCATCTCGGCGGCACTGATGGAAGCGGCGCGCGACGGCCGTACGGTCGCCGACGTGATGCACTACGGCACCACGCTGCTCACCCGCGAGGACGTGATGGACGGCGTGCCGGAAATGATCCCGGACATCCAGATAGAAGCCACCTTCCCCGATGGCACCAAGCTTGTGACCGTCCATCATCCGATTCCCTGAACTTGCAGCACTTCTACAAAAGGAGCCGCGCATGATTCCCGGCGAATATCTGATCGACGATGGTGAGCACGAGCTCAACGCGGGACGCGAAACGGTGTCCGTGACGGTATCGAATACGGGTGACCGGCCCGTGCAGGTCGGCTCGCATTTTCATTTCTATGAAGTCAACACGGCGCTCACCTTCGAGCGCGACAAGGCCAGGGGCTTTCGGCTGAACATTGCGTCAGGTACGGCCGTGCGCTTCGAGCCCGGCCAGGAGCGCACGGTTGAACTCGTGGCGCTCTCCGGCGATCGCAAGGTGTACGGCTTCAATGGCCTCGTCATGGGTCCGCTTTGATCTCAACCTCAGGAATATCGAAATGACGCTACGCATCGGACGCCGCGCCTACGCGGAGATGTTCGGCCCGACCACCGGCGACCGCGTGCGTCTCGCCGATACCGACCTCCTGATCGAAGTCGAACGCGACTTCACGACCTACGGCGAAGAAGTGAAATTCGGCGGCGGCAAGGTGATTCGCGACGGCATGGGCCAGTCGCAGCGCTCGCATGCCGACGTGGTGGACACGGTCGTGACGAACGCGCTGATCCTCGATCACTGGGGCATCGTGAAGGCGGATATCGGCATCAAGAACGGGCGCGTGTTTGCAATCGGCAAGGCGGGCAATCCGGATATCCAGCCGGGCGTGACCATTGCGATCGGCGCGGCGACCGAGGTGATTGCCGGTGAAGGGATGATCGTGACGGCGGGCGGTATTGACTCGCATATTCACTTCATCAGCCCGCAGCAGATTGACGAAGCACTGGCCTCCGGCGTCACGACCATGCTCGGCGGCGGCACCGGTCCCGCAACGGGCACGAATGCGACCACCTGCACGCCGGGGCCGTGGCATCTCGAACGCATGCTGCAAGCCGCCGATGGCTGGCCGGTGAACCTCGGCTTTCTCGGCAAAGGCAATGTGAGCTTGCCGGCGCCCGCGATTGAACAGATCAAGGCCGGCGCGATCGGGCTCAAGCTGCATGAAGACTGGGGCACGACGCCGGCGGCTATCGATAACTGCCTGTCGGTTGCCGACGATACCGACACGCAAGTCGCCATTCACACGGACACGCTGAACGAAGCGGGTTTTGTGGAGTCCACGGTGGCCGCGTTCAAGGGCCGCACGATCCACACGTATCACACCGAAGGCGCCGGCGGCGGCCACGCGCCGGACATCATCAAGGTCTGCGGCGAGTCGAACGTGCTGCCTTCATCGACGAATCCCACGCGGCCGTACACCATCAACACGCTCGACGAACACCTCGACATGCTGATGGTCTGCCATCACCTCGATCCCTCGATTGCTGAAGACATTGCGTTCGCCGAGTCGCGGATTCGACGTGAGACGATTGCTGCCGAAGACATCCTTCATGACTTGGGCGCGCTGTCCATGTTGTCTTCCGATTCGCAGGCGATGGGGCGTGTTGGCGAGGTTGTCATGCGCACCTGGCAGACCGCGCACAAGATGAAAACGCAGCGCGGCGCGTTGCCGGAAGACTCGTCGCGTAACGACAATTTCCGCGCGAAACGCTACGTCGCCAAGTACACGATCAACCCGGCCATCACGCATGGGATCGCGCATGAAGTCGGTTCCATCGAACCGGGCAAGTGGGCCGATCTCGTCTTCTGGGAACCGGCGTTCTTTGGCGTGAAACCTGCAATGATTTTGAAAGGCGGCATGATCGCGGTCGCGCAGATGGGGGACCCGAACGCATCGATTCCGACGCCGCAGCCGGTGCACTATCGCGAGATGTTCGCCACCCGCGGCGGCGCGTTGGGGAAGACTTCGCTGACGTTTGTCTCGCAGATGGCGCTGGACGACGGTATTGGCGAACGGTATGGCTTACGTAAGCAAGTGGTCGCGGTGAAGAACTGCCGGAACATATCGAAGGCCGACATGGTTCACAATGCGTACAGGCCGTCCATTACCGTCGATCCGGAAACGTATCAGGTTGTAGCCGACGGCCAGTTGCTCACCTGCGAGCCGGCCACTGTCCTGCCGATGGCGCAGCGCTACTTCCTGTTCTGATACTGATCCTGATCCCGAGACTTTCATGCGCACGATCGACAAACGTATTGAAGCGAAACTTGCCGCACCATTGATCAAGCGCGCGCCCACGCTTACCCTTGCCTTCGATGACCGTTGCAAGAGCCGTCTGGCCGCTACGCTGGATAACGGTGAGGAAGTGGCGCTGGTGCTGCCGCGCGGCACGGTGCTGCGCGACGGCGACATGCTGGTCGCCGACGACGGTGGCCTGGTGCGCGTGATTGCAGCAGAGCAGGATGTGCTGGTCGTGCATGCCCATGATCCCATTACGCTGACGCGCGCCGCGTACCACCTGGGCAACCGGCACACGCCGGTGGAAGTGGCCGCGGGGCAGTTGAAACTCGAAGCCGATCCGGTGCTGGAAGACATGCTCAAGCGTCTGGGCGCGCACGTGGATCACGCCACGGCGCCGTTCCAGCCGGAGACGGGCGCGTATGGCGGCGGTCACAAGCATGGGCATGACGAGACGTTTGTAGAGGACTATGCGCTCGCGCAAAAGGTCTTCGATGAACACCACGGGCACGATCATGGCGACCATTCGCAGTGCACACATGGGCATGCGGACCACGGCGCCCATGATCATGCTCATGACCACGCCCACGATCACGGGAAGGGCCACGACCACGGTGATCACTCGCAGTGCAGCCACGAAGGCCACGATCACGACCACGGTCATGCGCATCGCTGAGCTTACGGCGCTGCTTCACCTGGCGTCGCCGGCACTGCCTATTGGCGCGTTCAGTTATTCGCAGGGCCTCGAATCAGCGATAGAACATGGCTTGATCCACGATGGCGACAGCGCCCGCGAGTGGATCACCAGCGGCTTGACCAATGTGCTCGCACGCGGCGAGTTGCCGTTCCTTGCGCACCAGATGACCCGCTGGCGCGATCACGATGCAGCAGGACTCGCCACCGCCGATGAAGAATTCCTCGCTAGCCGCGAGTCGGCGGAATTGCGTCGTGAGACGCAGCAAATGGGTTGGTCGCTGGCCCAGTTGTGTACGCAGCTCGAATGGGGCGACGCCGCGCGCCTCGCGACGCTCAACGCCGTCAAACCGATATCGCAGCCAACCGCGTTCGCCTTTGCCGCCTTCGCCCACGACGCCGCGCCTGACGCCGCCCTCGCCGCGTATGCGTTCGCGTGGGTCGAAAACCAGGCCGCGGCGGCGTTGAAAGCTGTCCCGCTGGGGCAGATCGCGGGGCAGCGGATCATCGTTGCGCTGCGGGTTGCCATCGATACGGCTGTAGAAAAAGCGCTCGACACCTCGCCCGACCAGATCAACACCTTCGCGCCGCAGCTTGGCATTCTCTCGGCGCGCCACGAATCACAATATTCACGCTTGTTCCGCTCTTAAAAAACATGAACGCACCTGTCTATTCCGCCGCTGCCCGCCGCTCCAAGAAACTGCCGCCCTTGCGCGTGGGCGTGGGAGGCCCGGTCGGCTCGGGCAAGACCACGCTGCTCGAAATGCTTTGCAAGGCGATGCGCGAGAAATACGACCTCGTCGCGATCACCAACGACATCTACACCAAAGAGGATCAGCGCCTGCTGACGGTCGCGGGCGCATTGCCGGCCGAGCGCATCATGGGCGTGGAAACGGGCGGCTGCCCGCACACGGCGATCCGCGAAGACGCGTCCATCAACCTGGAAGCCGTCGACCAGATGATCGAGCGTTTCCCGGACGCGGATATCGTGTTCATTGAATCGGGTGGCGACAATCTCGCTGCCACGTTCAGCCCGGAATTGTCGGATTTGACCATTTACGTGATCGATGTCGCCGGCGGCGAAAAAATTCCGCGCAAGGGCGGTCCGGGCATCACAAAATCCGACCTGCTGGTCATCAACAAGATCGACCTTGCCCCTTATGTAGGCGCAAATCTCGACATCATGGCCTCCGATGCCCGGAAGATGCGCGGAGAACGGCCATTTGTCATGTGCAACCTGAAGGCGCTGGAAGGGCTCGCCGACGTGGTTCGCTTCATCGAAAAAAAGGGTCTGCTCGCGGTCTGAGGGCAGGTTCCGGTGTGTCGGAGAAACTGTTCGCGGCCGATCGAGTACGTTAACATGTCGCCTTGCCCTTTTTTACGGCCATAGGCCCGCTTTTCGGAGACCTCTGATCGACAGCCCCGATACGCTCCTCACTCGCGACGCCGCCGTGCGGCTGAAATCGTCGCCCGCAGCGTCCTCGACATCCATGGCGCAACCCTCGAAGCGCGTTGCCGTGCTGTTTCACATCGCAGATTTCAACGACGGCGGCATTGAATCGTCGTTGATGCAATGGCTGCGAATCTACGACCGCGCGCGCTTTTCGGTGACGCTGTCCGTGATGTTTTCGTCGCCCGCGTTCGAGCAGCGCTTCAGGCCGCAGGTTCCCGCGGATGTCGGCGTGGAGATCCTCACCGACAAACCCTGGCTCAACCTGTTCCAGACGCGTCGTTATGCGCATCAGTTGAGCAAGCTCGGGCGCGTCGGCCGCGACGTTTTCAACACGCTCGCCGTGCGCCCTTACGTGAAGGCCCGCGTGGCTGCGCTGGCGCAGCATCACGACATCATCATCGACTTCGACATGTCGCTGCGCCGTCTGGCAGGCCGCTTCGGCGTGGCGTGGCTCGGCGTGAACCATTTCAGTTTCGATGCACGGCTGGGCGGCCGGCGCAGGAAGATGAAACGGCTGCTCGCGCAATATGGGCGTTATGACGGCATTGCCGCGCTGAACTGCCAGATGGCCGATGAAGCGAGCGAGCTGTTCAATGGCCATCTGCGCAACGTGTTTGTGCTGCCGAATGCGATCGATATCGACCGGATTCGCGAGAACGGCGCACAGGTGGAACCGCCGCCGTGTGCCGGGCCGTATATCGTTTCAGTGGCGCGGCTCGACGAAATCCAGAAGGATCACCAGACCTTGCTGCGGGCTTACGCACAGCTTGTCGGGACGTTTGATGACGGCGCGTTGCAGGAAGACCTCGTGATTGTCGGCGACGGCGGTTTCCGCCGCGAGCTGGAAGCGCTGGCTGTGGAACTGGGCGTGGGCAAGCGCGTGCATTTCACGGGGTATCGGAACAATCCGCACGCGGTCGTGGCGCATGCGAGTGCGCTGGTGCTTAGTTCCCGTTACGAAGGCATGCCGATGGTGCTGCTCGAAGCGCTGGCGCTCGGCAAGCCGGTGATCTCGACCGATTGCCCGACGGGACCGCGAGAAATCCTGGACGATGGCCGGTTCGGGCTGCTGGTTCCTATAGGCGATGTGGACGCCATGGCCGGGGCGCTGTCGCGGTTGTTGTCGGACCATGCTCTGCGCGATGGCTTTACGCGTGAAGCGCTGGACCGGGCGCGGTCGTATGGCGTGGAGGCAAGCAATGAAAGGTTCGTCGCTTGCGTGACCAGGATTTTGGAGGAACGGGGTTAATCCAGCAGGGGTTATTCACCCGTACCGCCGCCGGGATTACTGCTCCTCTGCCTGCGTGCGCAACAACGCCCCCAACACCGCCACCGACCTCGCCGTCGCTCCGCGATGCTTCGCCGCGAACGCCGATGCCGCCGCGCTCATGGCGAGCCGGCGGGGTTTATCGTTGAAGAGTTCTCTCAGGCCGCGCGCCAACGCCGCCGGATCGCTCACTCGCAACGCCGCGCCTTCCGCGATCGCATCATTCGTCGCTTGAGTAAAGTTGAAGGTGTGCGGGCCAATCAGCACCGGCACGCCCGCCGCGCACGCCTCGATCAGGTTCTGCCCGCCCAGCGGCAACAAACTCCCACCGATAAACGCCAGATCCGACGCCGCGTAATACGCGCTCAGTTCGCCCATCGAATCGCCGAGCAGCACATTGACGTCCGGAGGCAAAACCGGCGCCGCATCGATTCCCGATCCCGCTGCCGCCGCCCGGCCTGCCCAGGCGGAACGCCGCACACAGGACAGCGCGGCGGCATTGATCAGCACGGCCACTTCGTCAAACCGCTGCGGATGGCGCGGCACGAGGATCAGCAACGCGTCGGGAATGCGGGTCCGCAAGGTCGTGAACGCCTGCAACACCAGCGCTTCCTCCCCTTCGCGCGTACTCGCCGCCACCCACACCGGCCGCTCCCCGATCGCCGCGCGCCACGCGTGGCCGCGCGCATAGAGTTCGGGTGGCGCGGCCATATCGAACTTCAGGTTGCCGAGCACTGTGACATTGCGCGCACCCAGCGCGCTCAGGCGGTCCGCATCGGACTGCGTCTGAGCCAGCACACGCGTAAAGCCACCGAAGACTTCGCGCGTTGCATTGCCGAACTTCGCCGCGCGCTTGAACGAGCGCGCCGACATCCGCGCGTTCGTCAGCACCAGCGGGATATCGGCGCGTTTGCATTCGTCGATGAGCGTTGGCCACACCTCCGTCTCCATCACGATGCCCAGCGACGGCCGCCACGCACGCAAGAACCGCCGCACAAGCGACGGCGAATCGTAGGGAAGATAGCTGCGCGAAATACGATCGCCGTATAGCTCCACGCCGGTCGCGCGGCCGCTCGGCGTCATGTGCGTCAACAGGATGCGGGCTTCGGGATGGGCTTGGCTCAATGCTTCAATCAGCGGCTGAGCGGCACGCGTCTCCCCCACCGACACGGCATGCACCCAGATCAGCGGCGCGAGGTCGTCGGCACGGCGGGCGGGCCCAAAACCAAACCGTTCGCCGATATGTTCGCGATACCCCCGTTCCCGCCGCGAGCGGATCAAGAGGCGCAACACCGCGAGCGGCGCGACGAGCCACCATAAGGCGCGATACACGAGCCTCAGCATCGGCCGCCCTCGCGGCAGGCAGGCAACGATCGTTTACCGTGCACATGAGAACCCGCGCTGAAGCCCGAAACCACGGCACACCCCCACCCGGCGGCGCTCAAACCAGCGCCCTGCCTTTCAGGCGCTGCAGAATGCCGAGCGGCGCGCAGTCGGGCTGGGCCATCGCGCCGACGGGAAGGAAGAAGGTTTGCTCGAGCATGTACTGGCCGGACATGACGGCGTGCGAGGTTTGATCGGAGAAACACACCCACACGCAACCGGGCGGGAACGGCATGTCCTGCTGTGGCGATTTCGCCTGATAGTCGAGATCGGCTTTCATCGCGTCGTGCAAATGGAGCATCAGGTGGTCGTATTCGCTGCGCGGCGTCTTGGTGATGTGCAACAGGTTCATGAGCCACGCCGAACCGGGAACCGGGGCCTTGATGGCGGGCAGGAAGCGTTTTGCCATGTCCTCGAATGGTTCGCCGACGCGCCATACACGCGGCGCGCCATCCGGATTGACGTTGGTGAACACGCGCAGGATGCGCTCGCCATAATTCGGCCGCGACGGGAAAGCGTCGACGTGAAGGCGGCTGTCGTCCTTGCGCCACGACGTCTCGCGCGTTTCCACGCGATGCAGCCGCAAGCTGGTCGGCGCGACCCGCAATTTGCCTTGATATTCAGGAAAGAGCCCGTCGACCAGGGAGCGCGCGTTCGCCTGATATCGGGCGATGAGCGCCCGGACGGCGGATTGCGTAACGGCGTCGCCGAGTACACCGACGAGCGGGCCGCCATTGGGTGCGAGGCTGATGTTCTTGCGCTGCGGATCGGCGACCTTCGGGTCGAGCAGCGCCCGTTCGCCGCCTTCTATGGCAAACGCCAGATGCGGGAAATAGAGGACCTTGCCGCGCTCGACGCCGGCCAGCAACGCCTCGCGCGGCACGGAAAGCTGCTGGCCCTGCCAGTCGGCGGACGCAACTTCAATAATTTGAGATTCGGTCATGTGCCTTCGATTTGTTTGGATGAGCGAGTGAGCGGGCCCGATTATCGTCAACTGGCTTCAATCGGCTGCAATCGACCTCGATTGGCTTCGATTGACGCATCGGGAAAACGCCGCGTCCGGCGAGCGAGGTGCATTTTCGCTCAAACCGATTGCAAAATCCGTTGCGTGAGAGGCTGAGAGTTGATGGGCCTCAACTGGACCTCAAACCGCCGGGCTTCATCTGGTTTCGCCAAGCGCGCCGCCGAATCGCTGCAAATCACTGTGAATCGCGGCGGCGATTGAGCAATCCCTGGAACCGAAGCCGCTTCCTCACCTTCACTCGCCACCCTACTGATACTGATACCGCTCCTGCTGCCGTCAATGCATCAAAGCAGCCCAAACCCTGCGAGCGTCGCTTTGACTTGCTGCAACGTCGGGTGCTGGCTTGCGCTGCCCAGATTCACCACGCGTGGGGACCAGTAACCGCCGGTGCGCCAGGCTGTCGAGAAATTGTACAACTCGATGGTCGGCCGCTTCAGGGCTGCCGCGATATGCACGAGTCCGGTGTCCACGCCGACTGTCGCGGCGGCGCCGTCGATCAAACCGACCACGGCCGGCAAAGAGAGTTTTGGCGGCACGACTGCTGCTGCGCCGAATTCTTTTGCCAGTTTCTCGCTGGTTTCGCGTTCGGTTTCGCTGCCCCATGGCAGCACGATTGATACTCCGCGCCGGATCAGGGTCTGGCCGAGTTCGATCCAGGCGGTGTCGGGCCATTGTTTATCGGCGCGGGACGTGGCGTGGACGAACACGACGTAAGGCACGGGCAGGTTCAGCCCCGTCTCCGATAACGCCAGCGCGGCGCGGCGGGTATCGATGCCGAACTCGATTGCGTCGGTGGGTTCCGGGCGCGGATCGCCTAGTGCTGCGGCGACCAGTTGCCGGGTGCGTTCGACCACGTGTGTGCGTGGTTCGATGGGCACGCGTTTGTTGTAGAAGAAGCGGACGGGCCATTCGTAGCCGGCGCCGTCGGTGCGGTTACCGAGGCCGACCAGTGTGCCGCGTGCCCAGCTTGCGACCCATGCGGTCTTGATGAGCCCTTGGCAGTCGATGACGAGGTCATATTTTTCTGCGGCCAGAGCGCGGCGAAAGCGTTGGATTTCGCGCCAGTTGTCGATGGAGAAGAGGCGTTTGCGCCAGCGCCGGAGCGAGAATGGGATGGTGCGGCGTATGCCGTCGACGAGTTCGACGAGATCCGTGAAGCTCTCTTCGACTAGCCAGTCGATCTGGGCATCGGGGTGGAGACGACGGATATCGGCGATGGCCGGCATGTTATGGACGACGTCGCCAAGCGACGACACCCGGACAATCAAGATCTTTTGCACGCTGGACACGGTGGGCGCCGTCGGATTGGACGGCGCGTGGACAATTTTTGAGATGTGGCGGAGTTTACCGCTGGCGCTTGGAATTGGGGGTGATTTTCGCTCGCGCTCGGGGGTTGGGTTTCGCTTGCACTCGGGGGTTGGTAGTGGTTCTGGGTCAGTGCCGGGTTGTAGGTTCCAGGGTTAGCGGTCGGGGTTGGTGTTGAGTCGCCAAGTCCGGGGTTAGCGGTCGGAGTCTATGCCGGGTTGCTGCTTTCGGCCTTAGCGGTCTGCGAGAGTCGGATTTTCTCTTTATCACTCATAGGTGCCCCAAAAGCACGGTGCTCGCCAGAGCGAAGGATGTGTGAACCCCTCCTTCTCCGAACACGGATACCCACACGCTTCGCCACCAGTGATTGAACCTGCCCAAGGGACACCCCGCGCTATCCGCGAACAACCTTCCACCGAATTTGTACGCGTGTCGAACCACGTCGCCCACCCACGGAGAAACAAGGTCTCAAAAACGCGTGAGGCCGTGCTGACCGTAGGATGCTGGTGCTTGCCCGAGAGCACTGGTGGCGAAGCGTGTTCATGTCAGGATTCGCGAGAAGGAGGGATTCAAACATCCGTCGCTCTGGCGAGCACCGTGCTTTTGGGGCACCTATGAATAGAAACTGCACGCTGTGGACACTTAGGGTAGAGCGGTTAAAGTGTTTTCTTTGCTTCATTTCTTTGTCGCTTTGCACAAAGAAATGACGCGCCGCCACGCGCAGTGGCTAATAGTGATAAAGAGAAAATCCGACTCTCGCAGACCACTAACGCCGAAAGCAGCAACCCGGCACTGACCCCAACCGCTCCCCCCGGAACCTGGCATCACCCCTGACCACCAGCCCCGAAACCCCCAAACCCCAACCCCAAGTGCGAACGAAACTCAGAATGGCAACTTGGCGTCGGCCTTCTCCGCCAAAATCACCCGGCGAAAATCTTCCTGAATCCGCTTCAGCGCTTCCTCGCTGTCAGCTTCAAACCGCATAACCACCACCGGCGTGGTATTCGACGACCGCGCGAGCCCAAAACCATCCGGATACTCCACCCGCAACCCGTCAATAGTCAGCACATCGTCCGCGCCCGTGAACTTCGCGTTTTTCTGCATCTTCGCGATCAACTCAAAATTCTCACCTTCATTGAGCTTCAGCTGCAATTCCGGCGTCGACAGCGAGTTCGGCAAATCGTTAAGGAGCTTGCTCGGATTAGCCACCCGCGACAGGATTTCAAGCATCCGCGCACCGGTATAAAGGCCATCGTCGAAACCGTACCAGCGATCCTTGAAAAACACGTGACCACTCATCTCACCCGCCAACGGCGCGCCGGTTTCCCGCAGCTTCGCCTTCACCAGCGAGTGACCCGTCTTCCACATCACCGGCTCACCACCCTCGTCACGAACCCATTTAGCAAGATTACGCGTGCACTTGACGTCGTAAATGATCTGCCCACCCTTGTTACGCGACAACACTTCCTGCGCAAACAACATCAACTGACGATCCGGATAAATGATCTGGCCGTCCTTCGTGACCACGCCAAGACGGTCGCCGTCGCCATCGAAAGCAAAACCGATCTCCGCATCCGTCTCCTTCAACGCCTTGATCACGTCCTGCAGGTTTTCCGGGTGCGCCGGATCGGGATGGTGATTCGGGAACGTCCCGTCAATATCAGTGAACAGTTCAACCAGCTCGCAGCCCAGCGCCTTGAACAAACGCGGCGCGAGATCGCCGGCCACGCCGTTGCCGGCATCGACCACGATCTTCATCGGGCGGGCAGGCTTGATGTCGCTGACAATCCGGTCAAGGTAGACCTGCTGGATATCGTATTCGGTGTATGTGCCCGCACCGCTCGTAAAGTCGTCATTGACAATGCGCTGATACAGCGCCTGGATCTGGTCGCCATAAATGGCAGCACCGCGCAGGACCATCTTGAAACCGTTGTAGTCGGGCGGATTGTGGCTCCCCGTCACGACAATGCACGAATCCACGCTTCGCTCGCCAGAAGGCAACGCGAGCGGCACGCTGGCGCCGAAATAACCGACGGGCGTAGGCACCATGCCAAGGTCGACCACGTCCACGCCGGCTTCACGCAAGCCGTCAGCAAGCGCGCCAACAAGCTCCGGACCCGACAGACGGCCGTCACGTGCCACGACGACCGAGTCGCCGCCCTGCTTTCTGATCTCGCTGCCGAACGCGCGGCCAATGTTGCGCGCGACGCCGGCATCGACGGTTTTGCCCACGATGCCGCGAATGTCGTAAGCCTTGAAAATGGACTGGGTAACTGATGCTTGCGGTGACTGGCTCATGGAATAGCTACCTGACTAATAATTGAAATGGTTCCGGGGCATCCCGAAGCGTCCCGGGTCACGGAGACCCCTTGATACAGACCTGCGGCCAACAATAAAAACTGACTCGACCAACCCGGTCACTACGCCGCTGCAACTCGCCGATATAAATCGCCGGACACACGCCGGACGCACGAACCGCCAGAAACGATACCGGACGAAACGCGAAAAAATAACGAAAGAAATTCGTCGCGCGCGGCCCCGATCCTCATGACGCTCCCTTCGGAGACCCCTCGGCGAGTATCCACCACGCGGTTGGGCGCACTGTTCGCACCTATAATCGCAGTCTTTCCGCGCGGACCTGCGCAAATATTCTAATCCAATGCCCGGACGCTTTTTCACCGCAAAGTACAAACGTCGCACCAAATGGCGGGAAACCGCTCGTAGGTTGACGGGTCCCGACAGGGTACCGGCAGGGATGACAAAAAGCCCGGGCGGCTCTTTTACCGCAAGCGCCATGCCTATGGCTACTAAAACATCAGGCGCCGCCCGCGGATGCTGAAACGGATCAAGAACCCCGACGTCACCAAGGCGCTGGCGAACATCGTCTGGCTGGGTCTCGAACGCCTGACACAGATCGCGGTGGCTATCGCCATCAGCGGACTGCTCGCGCGCTACTTCGGCCCCGACGTCTTCGGCAAATGGCAATACGCCAACACGCTGCTGCTCGTGCTCTCGCCCATCACCTGGGTCTGCGGCGCCGAAATCCTCGTGCCAACCATCGTGAATCGCCCACCCGGCCAGCTCGGCACGGTGCTCGGCAGCGCATTCGTGTTGCGCATGGGCGTATCCGCCGCGGCCCTGGTCGTCACCTGGACAGGCATTGCGGCGGGTTTCACCGACCCGCTTGTCGGCGCCATGCTTGCCGGCCTTGCCGTGACCATGCTGTTTCGCGAACCTTTCGTCGGCGTGATCAACGCATGGCTGCAAAGCATGACATACAGCAAACCGCAATTGCTGACCAGCATGCTCACGGCGGTCGCCAAAGCCGCGCTCGTGTACGTGCTCGTGCGCGCTGCGGCAAGCCCGGCGCGCTTCGGCTGGCTGTGGGCGTTGGAAGCGGCGGTTATCGGCGGCGTGTTGATGCTGTATTACATTCATCGACACGGCGGCAAGCTCGGCTGGCACATCGACCGCTCGCTGTTTCGCCATTTCGCGAGCGCCGGCACAGTGTTCTGGCTCGGCCTCATTTGTATGTATCTATTCCTGAAGCTCGACCGGCTCATGCTCGAACGTCACATTTCGTTCGCCGATCTCGGCCGGTATTCCGCCGCGCAGCAACTCAACGAAAACTGGATCACGCTCGCGCTGATGCTCGCGCAGACTATCGCCCCGGCGTTCGTGTACCGCGTGCACGACGCCGTGCAGCTCAAACGCAACCTCGGCCGCCTGATCGCGATGACGGCCGTGCTGATGATCGGCGGCGCGATCGTGCTCGACCTGCTCGCGGGGGTCATCATCTCGCGCGTGTTCGGGCCGGCTTACACCGAATCCATCAGCATTTTCCGCTGGGCGGTCTGGCTTTCAGTGCCGGCCGGCATAGAAGCAATCGGGAACCTCGTCGTGCTTAAATACCAGGCGAAATTCGTGTTGCTCGCGAAGTGGCTGCTGGCGCTGGCGGTCGCTTTCGGGGTGAACCTGATCGCGATTCCCCGCATGGGCAGCTACGGCGCGCTGATCGGGCTGGCGGCGGGGTATCTCGCGGCGGCATCGGTCAATTTCTACTACATCCGCTTCAGGCTGCGGGTATGACGGCTTCCTCACCTACGCCCACCACGCCCATGTCATCTGCGGCGCTCGACGACGTCACCGTGCTGATCCCCGTGTTCAACGCCCAGCACGACCTGGACCGCACGCTCGCCTCGTTCTGCGAGCGCGCGCCGGTGCGCGTGCTGATCGTCGATGACGGCAGCCTGCCGCCCATCGTCGCACCGGCTGTTACGAACCTCACGATCGACGTGCTGCGCATGCCGCGCAACGGCGGTATTGAGCTGGCGTTGCAGACCGGCGTGGCCACGTTGGCGCAACGGGGTGTCAAATACGCGGCGCGAATCGATGCGGGCGATCTGGCGACGCCGTATCGGCTGGAAAAGCAGCGCGCTTATATGGAAGCGCATCCGGAAACGGCGGCGCTCGGCATGTGGACGCACGTGGTGAGCATGGAGGGCGCGCCGCTGTTCGACCTTCGTCCGCCCGCCGAACCCGCAGCGATCCGCCGCGTCATGCTGCTGCGCGCCTGCTTTTCCCATCCGACGATGATGCTGCGCGTCGGCGCCGTGATGGACGCCGGCAACTATCGCGCGGAGTATCGCGCGGCCGAGGATCTCGATCTGTTCCTGCGCCTGATGCAAGACCACGACTGCGCGAACCTGCCGGAATTCGGCGTGTATTACGAACTCAACGAGCAAGGAATCAGCGCGACGAAACGCCGTACACAAACGCTTTCCACGCTGCGGCTGCAATTGAAATACATGCGTTTGACGAACCTGCCGGACTGGCTTGGCGTGGCGAAAAACATCGCGCATCTGGTGCTGCCGTACAGCGCCTTGCGTGCGTTGAAAACGCGCTTGTTTCGCGCGTGACGCAAGCCCCTGACTCAAGTCCTTTATTCAGCACCTGACATACCGTATTTGAAACCTATCGAATGAACGCAGAGAAATCCCGCCTTCGCATCACCCTCGTCTGCAACACGGCGTGGGCGATCTACACCTACCGGCGCGGCCTGCTGCGGATGCTGATCGAACGCGGCGTGGAAGTCTCGGTGATCGCGCCGCGCGACCGGACCTCCGCGCCGCTGGAAGAAATGGGCTGCCGATGCGTCGAGCTGCCCGTGGCATCGAAAGGCACCAATCCCCGCGATGACCTGAAGACCCTCGCCGCGCTGTATCGCGAGTACCGGGCAACCCGGCCGCACCTGGTGTTTCACTACACGATCAAACCGAACATCTACGGTTCGATCGCGGCGAAACTCGCGGGCGTACCGTCAATTGCGGTCACCACAGGCCTGGGTTACGTGTTCATCCAGAAGAGCCGGACGGCAAGTGTCGCGAAACGGCTTTACCGTTTCGCATTCCGGTTTCCGCGCGAAGTGTGGTTCCTGAACCAGGACGACCGGCAGGCGTTCATCGACCAGAACCTGCTGGTTCATCCGGACCGCGCGCGCCTGCTGCACGGCGAAGGCGTCGATCTCGACGATTACGCTTTCCAGCCGCTACCGCGTGCCAACCCGCAGACGGAAGGCTTTTTTTTCATTTTAATTGGCCGTCTGCTGTGGGATAAAGGCGTCGCGGAATACGTCGATGCAGCCCGCCGGCTGCGCCTGAAATATCCGTACGCGCGGTTCCAGTTACTCGGACCCGCAGGCGTCGACAACCCCAGCGCCATCACGCTCGACGAAGTGCAGGCGTGGCAGCGCGAAGGGGTCATCGATTATCTCGGCGAGGCGCACGACGTCCGCGCGTTTATCGGTAATGCGGATTGCGTGGTGCTGCCGTCGTATCGCGAAGGCGTGCCGCGGACCTTGATGGAAGCGTCTGCAATGGGACGCCCGATTGTCGCCACCGATGTCCCCGGCTGCCGCGAAGTCGTCGAAAACGGCGTGACGGGCCTGCTGTGCGAAGTAAAAAGCGTCGACAGCCTCGCGCAGCAGCTCGAACGCCTGCTTCTTTCGAGCCACATGGCACGCGCTGAAATGGGCGTGGCGGGCCGCGCCAAGGTGGCGCGCGAATTCGACGAAAACGCGGTCGTCGAGCGTTATAAAGGCACAATACGCGCGGTTACCGGCGTTTCACTCTAAATCACCCTCCGGGAGCGTTATTCATGACTGGTCACACAAGCGCGAAGGGCACGATCCTCGTCACGGGCGGCGCCGGTTTTATCGGCTCGCATACTTGCGTCGAATTGCTGAATGCCGGTTACGGCGTTGTCGTGATCGACAACCTCGTGAACAGCAACGCTCAGTCGCTCAAACGCGTGGAGCAGATCACCGGCAAGACGCTGGCTTTCTACGAAGCCGATGTCCGCGATGAAACCGCCCTCGCCCGCATTTTCGATGAGCACGCGATCACCGGCGCGATCCATTTCGCCGCGTTGAAGTCGGTGGGAGAATCGGTGGCGAAACCGATCGAGTATTACCGTAACAACATCGACAGCCTGCTCGTGCTGCTCGACACCATGCGCGCGCGCAACGTGAAGAAATTCGTCTTCAGTTCGTCGGCGACGGTGTATGGCGTGCCGAAGAGCGTGCCTATCGACGAGTCGTTTCCGCTGTCGGCAACAAACCCCTACGGGCAATCGAAGCTTATCGCCGAACAGGTTTTGCGCGACCTGGAACTCTCCGATGCCGCGTGGCGCATTGCAACGCTGCGTTACTTCAATCCGGTCGGCGCGCATGAAAGCGGCTTGATCGGCGAAGATCCGGCGGGCGTGCCGAACAACCTGATGCCGTATGTCGCGCAAGTGGCGGTGGGCAAACTGGAACGCCTGCGGATTTTCGGCAGCGATTACGCGACCCACGACGGCACCGGCGTGCGCGATTACATTCACGTGGTCGATCTGGCGCGTGGCCACATCAAGGCGCTCGATGCGCTGGAGTCGCTTGACAGCAGCTTTGTCGTGAACCTGGGTACCGGCACCGGCTATAGCGTGCTGGATGTGGTGAAGGCATTCGAAACGGCGTCGGGCCAGCCCGTGCCGTACGAACTTGTCGCCCGCCGTCCGGGCGATATCGCCGAATGTTTCGCCGATCCGGCCGCCGCCGCGAAGTTGCTCGGCTGGCAAGCGGAACACGGCATCGAACGGATGTGCGCCGATCACTGGCGCTGGCAGTCGCAGAACCCGAAGGGTTTTGCCTGACGTTCTGGTTCAGGCGCGGCCTGGTTCTGGTTCAGGTCCCGCCTGATGCGTTCTTTCTAGTGGTTATTTTTCATGCTCAGTTTTGCGCTCGGTTTTCTCGTTTCGCTATTCATCACGCTGTTGATCGTGCGATTTGCGCATTTGCACGAAGGCATTTCCGGCGATAGCGATTTTGCCGGCGTGCAGAAGTTTCACGCGCGGTCCGTGCCCCGCATCGGCGGGGTCGGCATCCTGGTTGGACTCACCGTCTCGGCCGTGCAGCTTCGATGGACTTATCCGGTCGTATCGAGCGGAATCCTCGCCATTGTTGCTTGCGGCATGCCGGCGTTTTTCTCGGGACTGGTCGAGGACCTGACCAAGCGGGTGACACCGGTTGTACGCCTGGTCTGCACGATGGCCGCGGCCGCGCTTGCGTATTTCCTGCTGGGGATCGCGGTCACGCGTATCAGCGTTCCGCCGCTCGACTTCCTGCTGACCTACGGGGTCATCTCGTGTCTCGTGACCGTGGTGGCGGTGGCGGCTTTGGCTAACGCGATCAATATCATCGACGGCTTCAACGGGCTCGCGTCCATGGTCGCATTCATGATGTTCGCGTCGCTCGCGTACGTCGCGTTCCAGGTTCACGACCCGGTGGTGTTGTCCGCCTCACTGATCATGATGGGCGCGGTGATGGGCTTTTTCATCTGGAACTTCCCGGCCGGGCTGATTTTTCTCGGCGATGGCGGCGCGTATTTCATCGGCTTCATGCTGGCCGAACTGTCCATCATGCTCGTGATGCGCAATCGCGATGTCTCGGCATGGTTCCCGGTGCTGCTGTTCATGTATCCGATCTTCGAGACCTGTTTCTCGATCTACCGGAAGAAGTTTATTCGCGGGATATCGCCCGGGATTCCCGATGGCGTGCATCTGCACATGCTGGTGTACAAGCGCCTCATGCGCTGGGCCGTCGGTGCGCAGAATGCCCGCGAAATCACGCGGCGCAACTCGCTCACCTCACCGTATCTGTGGCTGCTATGCCTGGTGGCCGTGATTCCCGCCACGCTCTTCTGGCGGCATACACTGCATCTGTTCTGCTTTGTCGTGGTGTTTGCGTTCACCTACGTGTGGCTTTACGTGAGCATCGTCCGGTTCAAGTCGCCGCGATGGATGGTGTTCCGGCGAACTCATCCAGTGAAGAAGTAGTGCTCTGCGCGCCGGCGGTTTCCCCGGCCGGCGCGCTCCCTCCTGCTAGCTCGACACAAACTCGAGCAAGTCCGCGTTCACCTTGTCAGCCTCGACCACGCACATGCCGTGCGCGCCACCCGGATACACCTTGAGCGTCGCATTCCTGACGATCTTCGCCGAGTGTCTTCCCGCTGCATCGATCGGCACGATCTGGTCGTCATCACCGTGCAGGATCAGGGTCGGTACATCAAACTTCTTCAGGTCTTCCGTGTAATCGACCTCTGAAAATTCCCTGATGCACGCATACTGCCCCAGTATCCCGCCCAACATTCCCTGCGCCCAGAACGTGTCGATCACGCCCTGCGATTTCTTGGCGTTATCTCGGTTGTAGCCGAAGAACGGCACCGCCAGATCCTTGTAGAACTGCGAGCGATCTCCCGCCACGCCTGCGCGGATTCCATCGAATACATCCTTCGGCAAGCCGCCCGGATTCGCTTGCGTCTTCAGCATCAACGGCGGCACGGCCCCGATCAACACGGCCTTCGAGAGCCGCCCGGTTCCATGACGCCCGATATAACGCGCGACCTCGCCACCGCCCGTTGAGTGACCCACCAGCATGGCGTCTTTCACATCCAGTGAATCGAGCACAGCGGCCAGGTCGTCCGCGTAGGTGTCCATGTCATTGCCCTGCGCGGGCTGGCCTGAACGCCCATGTCCCCGGCGGTCATGCGCAATGACCCGGTAGCCCTTCTGGACCAGGAACAACATCTGCGAATCCCACGCGTCCGCATCCAGCGGCCACCCGTGCGAGAACACCACCGTCTTGCCGGTACCCCAGTCCTTGTAGAAAATCTCCGTGCCGTCCTTCGTCCTGATCGTGCTCATGGAACGTGCTCCTTAAGGTGAGATAACGCGCTGCGTCCGTCGTCCACCGTCTTGGCGTGGGCGCAACGCGTGGGGTTTGGCGAAGGCCTGCCGCGCCTCCGCCGTGCAAATCCTGCGCTCTTCATGCGACGTCTTGATGTTTCCCCGGCCTTCGATTGGTCGTATGAAACGATGAGTGTGATAAGCGGAACCGGGTCTGAAACGCGGGTGTTCGTACAGGTTAGATGACAAGAGCCTTACCGCAAAGGCGCGTTGAAAATCGTCGGGCCAACGTCGCGCCACCTGCCATTTCTGCTCGCACCAACCCTCGCCGATTTAATGCATTTTCCATCGGCCGCGCGAACTTTCAGGCTCGCCGCCGCAATCAAAATTCTTCGGGAAAACGCCGATTAATCTGTCTCATTGATAAACCGCGTATATCGGGACGATAAGCCAATGTTATAGAAGTTATTACCCACGCTTACCTGAAAACTATTGAAGACTCCTGTTTTTACTGATTCAGTACAGCCAAAAATTGACTTATCAAGGTTTGCCTTATTGGTACAATCACTTATGTCTGACGATATCCTATTGCAACTAGACATGCCCTTTACTATCGTGAGAGGGAAGCACCTGTACGCGAACATTATGAATACAAACATCATATATCGATCACCACTACATTCCCCTCGTCGTGCAACCCGTTACTCGTCGATTGAGCCGCATTTCGGAAGCGCTGCCGAAATGCGGCTGAAGTTCGCGATAAAAAAAAGCAAACGATAAACAGCACAAATAAACCAGACTGGAGACCCAGAATGAGCTCTCATACAGGCAGCACAATTACCGGTTCGCCCGGATTTTTTTCCAAAGAAGCTTCTATTGCAAAACCGGGGTTTTCCCGCTGGATGGTCCCGCCCGCCGCCCTCGCCGTGCATTTGTGTATCGGGCAGGCTTACGCGTTTTCCGTTTTCAACGCGCCGCTCACACGTGTCATCGGGATCACGGAGTCGGCGCCGGACGACTGGTCGCTGACCACGCTGGGCTGGATCTTTTCGCTGGCTATCGTGTTCCTCGGACTGTCGGCCGCGTTCGCCGGCAAGTGGCTGGAGAAAGTCGGGCCGCGGCGCACCATGTTCACGGCGGCCGCCTGCTTCGGCGGCGGGTTCCTGGTGGCGGCGCTCGGGGTGCATCTGCATCAGATCGTGCTGGTCTACCTCGGCTACGGCGTAATTGGCGGAATCGGGCTCGGGCTCGGTTATGTCTCGCCGGTGTCCACGCTGATCCGCTGGTTTCCTGACCGGCGCGGCATGGCGACCGGCATGGCGATCATGGGCTTCGGCGGCGGTGCGATGATCGCGGCGCCCGCCTCGGTCGCGCTGATGAACCACTTCAAGAGCGCGACCAGCAACGGCGTGACCGAGACCTTCGTGGTGCTGGGTGTCATCTATTTCATCTCGATGTCGATCGGCGCGCTCGCCATCCGCGTCCCGCGTCCGAACTGGACGCCGGCGGGCTGGACGCCGCCGGTGACGAACGGCAACAAGATGATCACGCGCAATCACGTGCATATTGACCAGGCGCTGAAGACGCCGCAGTTCTACCTGATCTGGCTGGTGCTCTTCCTCAACGTGACGGCCGGGATCGGCGTGCTGGGCCAGGCCTCGGTGATGATCCAGGAGAGCTTCAAGGCATCGGTCACGGCGGGGGCTGCGGCCGGTTTCGTCGGCCTGCTTTCGCTCTTCAACATGGGCGGGCGTTTCGTGTGGGCATCGGCGTCGGACTGGATCGGGCGCAAGAACACCTACTTTGTCTTCTTCGTGCTCGGTGCGGTGCTGTATCTGCTGGTGCCGCAGTTCGCGCAGGCCGGCAATGTGGCGCTCTTCGTGCTCTCGTATTGCGTGATCCTGTCCATGTACGGCGGCGGTTTTGCGACCGTCCCGGCCTATCTCGCCGACATGTTCGGCACGAAATTCGTGGGCGGCATTCATGGACGCCTGCTGACCGCGTGGGCTGCGGCCGGTATCGCAGGTCCGGTGCTGGTGAATTACATCCGCGCGTATGAAGTGGAGCATGGCGTGGTCAAGGCGGAGGCCTACACCACGACCCTGCACATCATGGCCGGACTGCTGGTGATCGGGTTTATCTGCAACCTGCTGGTGAAGCGCGTGAACGAGAAACATCACATGAGCGCGTCCGCACTCGCGGCAGACTGAATCCCAGGACAACGATAAACCGGAGAACACGATGAACGCTCATACCGACCTGAACCCCAACGCAGATGCCGCGCCGTCCAGCAAGCTGCTGCTCGGCGTGTTCTGGATCTATGTGCTGGTCCCGCTTGCATGGGGCGTGATCAACACCTTGCTCCAGGCGACCAAGTTGTTTCATTGATCCACTGAAGAAGTTGAAGATTCGACGTCCATGGAAACAGGAATGCCGGCTTGCACAGCCGGCATTTTTTATGACGCTTGAATGCGGGCAACCCTGCGATCAGGCCGGCGCACCCGCCATGTACCCCGTGACCTGCCGGGCGACGGCCAGATAACGCTCGGCGGTATCGGCAAGCGTAAGGCCGCCCAGCGGCCGCGGCGCGCGCTTTTCTCCCAACGCGGTCACCAGCGCGCGTGCATATAGTGAGGTGTCCTCGGGATCCAGCAAATGCACAGCGGGAAAATCCGCCGCGAAGCTGAACGGCCGGATGTCGCTGGCGACAATCGGCACCCCCGACGCAAGCGCCTCCAGGAACGCGATGCTATGGCCTTCGGAGCGCGACGGCATGGCGAACACGCTCGCCTTGAAGAGAATGTCGGAGACGTCCGAACGCGGCCCTTCCACCGTGACCCGTTGCTCAAGCCCAAGCTTCACCACGAGATCCTTCACCGCCGTGAAATAGGCCGGATCCTCGACCACGCCGACCAGCAGCAACCGTGCGAGCGGCACCTGCCGCGCGACTTCCTTGAACGCATGCACCGTCTGCAACTGATTCTTCACCGACGTATAACGCCCGATCTGCACGATCTGCACATGGTCATTGGCAAGATCGGCGTCCAGGCCGTGCGAGAAGCGCGCCATGTCCACGCCGTTAGGAATGAGCTGCATTGACGGATGCCGGCCCACAGCAGCCACATAGTCGTCGATATTCGCCGGCGACACCCCGATCACCGCCCGCGCCCGCCGCGACAACACGCGTTCGATCCGCCGGAACAAACCGCGCTCGAAGTCGTTGGTGGCGGAATGCATCACGTACACCACGGGCGCCGATATGGGCAGCGCACGGGCGTAGAAAGCGGGAATGGTCGCGTGGGCAAACACCACGTCCGGACGATAGTGGTGCACCGCCTGGTACAAATGCCACAGCTTGCCGAGCGTGCCGTGGAATGCGAGGGGAAACATGCACTCCACGCCGTTCGCGTCGAGTTCCTCGCGCAGCGTGACGAAGTCGTCGTGTTGCGGCCGCAGTGACGTCATGCCGACCACTTCCCCGCTCCTCTGCTGATGAATCGCGAGGTCCTTGGCCAGCACTTCCGCCCCCGAAAGGCGCGGGGCAAGAACAAGATGAAGGATGCGCATCACGCCTCCCTGGCGATTCGGAACAGCATCCACCCGGCGGCTGCACCAAGACCGACCGTCATTGCCCACGCAATGCCGGTGACGCCCCACAAATGGGTGGCAACCGGTACCGTCACCAGGAGCACCACGGCCTGGATGATGGACGCGTGCGTGGCGACCTTCGGCAGGCCCACCGCACGCAAATACGATACCAGCACGGCGATCACCGCACCGATAGCCATGTTGACCACGAAGATCCGGAACAGTGGTACAGCCGGCAGCCACGCGGTTCCCAGCACGATCTGGAAGAGCGGTTCCGCGGCGAAGCGCAGGAAGATCACCAGCACCACGAGACCGCCTGCGATCAGTGCAAGATAACGGCGGAACAACCGCGCGGCAAAATCCGCATCCTTGCGATGATGCGCGGCGAACGTCGGAAACAGGTATTGCGACATGGCAATGGCGGCATCGGCAAGCAGCATCTGGGCGAGCTTCGAGGACATCTGGTAGGCGCCCAATTGCGCCGGCCCGAGCAGCTTGGCGACAATCACCTTGTCGAACTGGTTGAGCAGCAGGTTCACCACGCTGCCCGCCCAGATCCAGCGGCTGAAATTCACGTAGTGTCCAATGCCCTTCCACGACAAGCGCAGCGGCGGGCGCGGCGACATGGTGGTCCAGGTCAGGACCGTCTTGAGCGTCTCTCCCGCCACCATCCCGAGCAGGACCGAATAAGCGCCCGCGCCGCCGAGCGCGAAAGCCAGGCCAATCGCGCAATCGAGGAAGGCAGACGACATCTCCACGCCCGCGATGCGCATGAATCCACGCTCACGGGTCACGATGTAATACGCCGGCGACGCCACGCCGCGAATCAGCGGCAACAGCGCGGCGAGCTGCAACAGCAGCAGCGAGCCGCCCAGGTGGAACTGCTGGTCCATCAGCGGCGCGGCGCAGACAATCAGCAGCGCGATCAACGCTCCGCGCGAGGCCAGCGTGGTCCACACGGCGCCCAGTTCCGAACGGGTCGGTGTTTCGCGGCCCTGCACGACGGCTTGTGCAAGGCCCGTGTCGCTCAGCGCTTCGGCTATGGCGACCGCGAGCAACGCGACACTGACGCTGCCGATCGCGGCGGGTCCGAGAATCCGGCCGATCGCCAGGAACTTGACCGCGACGAATCCCCGCACCACGATTTGCTGCAGCAGCACCCAGATGGCGGCGTCCTGGTCAAAACGCACGCTCGCGGTTGAAAACGGTAAGCGAACTGCTCTCACAGACATTCCTCGCGTCGGATCGAATTTTTGTAGTTGGAGCGTGGCAAACGGGTTGCCCGCGCGACGTGACTTTGCATTAGCTATGTATAAACCCGAAGGTTTCCGCAAAGGTAACGTGACGCGCCCTGTGCCGTGCGCCATCTCGTAGTCGATATCGGCCCTCGTGTGCGCTGGCTCACTGTCTTTTTTCGCCAGAGGAATACCCTGACTTTGGCGGTTACGTAGCAGGCAGCAATGCTAGTGTTGACGTTATCGACTGATGTTTGGTGCGGCGCGCATGACGGCGTGCAGTCCGATCCGCTAGTTTCGAGTGGACGTTTTGCACTTCGCGTGCCCGACGCCACACTCTTTTTGTACGCTTCCAAAAAAACAACGACCATGGCCAATGACACGCTCGACACCGTCCTGATTGTCGAACCGAATTTCACCGGGCATCGCTGGCGTTACGCCGAGTGGGCAGCCGCGGCTTATATGGAAGCGGGGTACCGGTGCGTAATAGTGACCGACCCCGCCAACGCGGCGCATTCGCTCGCTGTGCGCATCACCCGCGAGAACCGGCCCGAATTGCAGATCCAGTTTGTCGAGCCGCTTGTCCATGGCCGCAGCGGCTTGGCGAAGGTCAGTTACGTGCGGTTCTTCCGCGATTTCAAACATGCATTCGACGCCGCCAGCCGCAACCGCAAGATCGCGCTGGTCGTGGTCCCTTACGTCGATTATTTCTTTTACTCGCTGCCATTCACGGGTTCGCCGTTTGGCGCAACACCGTGGGTGGGCATTACGATGCGGGCCAATTTTCATCACGCCAAGGTGGGCGTGAAGGCGCCGCGCGAACCGCTGGTCAACGCGATCAAGGCGCAGTTGTTTCAGCGCGCGATCCGCACGCCGGGGTTGAAGACCCTGCTGACCATCGACCCGACGCTGACCGAGTGGTGCACGCGCGCGGGTCATCAGGCGGCCCGTAGCGCGGCCGTCCAGTATCTCGCCGACCCATTCCCCGACGCGAAGGCCGCCGAGCCGCTGGCGGCCCGTCAGAGGCTCGGGCTTGGCACGGGCAAGCATGTGCTTGTGTATGGCGCAATCACCGAGCGCAAGGGGATTCAGGAGCTGGTCGCGGCGCTGGCGCAGCGCGCCGGTACCGATCAGCCAACGCTCGTGGTGGCCGGCGCACAGGACGACGAGACCCGGGCGTTTTTTGCATCGGCGGGCGCACTCTCGCCGCCGGCGGTTTTCATGGACCGGTTTATTACCGCCGAGGAAGAACTCGACCTGTTTTCCGCCTGCGATGTGGTCTGGCTTGGTTACAAAGGGCACTACGGCATGAGCGGCGTGCTAGTCCAGGCTTACCGGTTCGGCAAGCCCGTGGTCGCCACGGCCGACGGGCTGATCGGATGGTTCTGCCGGACCGGCGAACTGGGACCGGTGGTCGAGGATTTATCGGTTGCGTCGATCAATCGCGCTTTCGACAAGGTGTTCGGGGAGCACCCCTCCACAGCGCCGGCCGGGCCGCATTTGCTGGAACGCAATACGCTGAGCCACTTCAAGCAGACGCTGCGGCAGGCAATTGTTTAAAGCGAAGCTACCCGGCATCGAATGAGCGATCCCAAGAGCGCAGCCTGACCCGCGCTCAGCAAGCTGCGCCCCCTCCCTCCGGGAACGTCATGCGGCCCGATCATGCAGCGCCGTTGCCGGCCGCGCTGACGGCGCGAGGGTTGATAACCTCGCGCGGATCCGCCTTCGCATGGGTTCCTCGAAATACTGGAAGATCACGGCGCTCAGGCAGATCGAGAAAACCATGGCGATCCATCCGTTGGATTGCCTGAACCCCGCTATGAACGCCAGATGGGCCAACGGTACATGAATGAGGTAGAGCGAATAACTTGCCTCACCCAGGCGCACGAGCCAGCGTTGATTCAGGAGTCCGACGACCGGCCGTTCCAGCAAGACGAGGCCGAGTATGAGCGCGGCGAAGAACGGCGACTCCAGATAGTAGGCGGGCGAAACCGGGCGCCAGTATGCGAGCACCAGAATTGCAACAAGGGCTACTGAAATCAGTGCGACGCCGCGAGCGTGGAGCGAGGTGCCACGCGCGCGCAATTCATCAAACTTGATCGCGGTACACATGCCGATGACAAATTCGAACAGGTGCGTAACCGGGAATTCGGCGACGAGAAAGCCGTGGCGGCTGGCCGGAAGCGCATGCTGAAGAAACACGATCCACAGCCCCTGGAGTATCCAGAGTCCCGCACACAGAACGAACAACGTCTTCACTCGTATTGCTTCGAGCCTGCGCAGGAGCAGCGGAAAGAGCGCGTAGAAGAATGCTTCGCAGGAGATGCTCCACGAGGGCCCGTTCCACGGTTGATTGATCGCGGCGAACGGAAACCATGCGTTCAGAAGCAATAGCTGGCAGATCAGGCTGACGGCGAGCGAGATATAAATCGAATTCTTCAGCGCGTACCACTCGAGCATGAGCGATGCGTCGCCGCCGCTAAGCAGATAAGCGGTAACGAGCCCCGACAGAACGAGGGACAGAAGCACGACCGGATAGATTCGGGCGAAGCGGGCGACATAGAAACGCGCCGGGCCCTCGGTACCGATTGTTTTCCGGTACGTATAAGTCAGGATGAACCCGGAGAGCACGAAAAATAGTGACACGGCGGGCCGGCCGCCATCCACGAAATTAAAGAACCACTTGGGCAAGTTAAGCAAACCCAATTCGGTGAAATGCGATAACACCACCGTCAGGGCCGCAAAAAAGCGGATGCTGGTGAGCGCTGGCAGAACTCCGCCAGACTTACTTGTCGTAGTGCTCATGTCGACCCCTGTCGTTTGCTGGGAATGGTAGCAGTGCCAAGCTGCAAGGCAGTATCGGCATGGCGCAGTTCGGCTATTCTTTGGCGGCATTGCACTCGCAAAAGAAGCCGGCGAGCAGCGGTCCGGGCGGGCACCGCACAGTCGGGCGCCACACTGCGAATCCTGTCGACTTAAGTAATAAAGGAATGCGGTTTTTGAGAACGTCAGGTTCAACCGAAAACCGTCATCAAGCTCCTTCGGTGCCGTCAGCGGCTGCACCCCGCGCGGCCGGTACTCTGAGAGGAACCCTGACTAACCATTCCCGCGCCCACCGTGAACACGGCTCTTCAACTCGCCGCGCGGTAAACCGTGCACCCGCATACGCTGCGAGTGTTGCGACCACCATCGACACAGCAAAAACCAGCACGGCGTGATATTCGGCGAAATCATCGACTGCATCGATCTTGACCACGGCACGCACGCCAAGAATCGCGACGAAATGCCAGATATAAATGCCAAAGCTGTTACGTCCCAGGATCACCAGCGCAGGCCTGCGTAACGTCCGTGAAGAGACCCGCGTCAGCAACAGCATCAGCGCGGCAGTCGCCAGCGCCGCGAACGTCGGCGCAACGCCATGAGCCATCCCGCGTCCGGTACCGGCCAGGAACAACGCGGCGACCATGACTGCTCCGCCAGCCGCCAGCCATTTGCATGCGCGTAACGGCAACACCCTGTCGCCGGTCAAATAGTCTTTCGCCAGATGCCAGGTCCAGAAGCCGACGATAAAACACGGCAACTGCATAGGCGGCCAGAAATAGAAAAACTCGTTGTTCACTACGCGGCATGCCGGTCCGCCACCGCACGCGCCGAAATACCAGAACGACACCGAGAACAACGCGGTCAGCACGGAGACGGCCGTCAGCCCCCGCGTGGTCCGGCACAAGAACACCAGCGCCGGCGCGATCAGGTAGAAAAGCATCTCGACGCTGATCGACCAGCCGCCCGGAACAACACTGTCAGACGCCGACGGAACCCACCCATGAAGGAAGACGAGATTGAGGACGACATCGGAGAAACTGTGCGGCAACAGCATGTGGCCGTGCGCGCGAAGGGCCAGATGGTCGACAACCGCGTAACCACCAATCGCCAGGTAATAAAGCGGTGCGATCCGCGCAAAACGCTTTACATAGAAGTTGCGCAACACCTCGCGCGTTCCGCTCAAACGCTGCGCATCATGTTCGATTGAAGCGAAAATCGTGATCGCGCTGATCACGAAAAAACACTGCACGCCGTATTGGCCGAGATTGGCGAGCGTATCGAGCCACACAGGACTCTCCACCATCCAGGGTGCGAGGTGAACCGCAATCACACCGATCACGGCGAGCGTGCGGCCAACATCAAGCGCGGCGATGCGCGGTGCCTGTGTCATTGGCAAACCTCCGGGTCGTCCATGCACGACCTTCTATTGGGCATCGGATGCCAGGTATTCCCTGCCATGCATCCGAAGCAGCAGTAATGAAGTGCTTCCATGATCGTTCCGGACAAGGAGTTGGCACGGTCCGGGCAAGCGCCCGGACACTTCAGTCAATCAGGGGAGAGCCGCGCTTGATGCAAAGCGCGGTTTTAACAGACGCGCTCAGGACACGTGCGTGCTCACTACAGGCACTTCCATTTCGCCTTTGCGCTTGGCCGGGAACAGTGCATCACGAATCTTGAGGAACGGGAATTCGATAGCACGCGTAGTCACGTAGCCAATCACGATCGCGATGCAAAACTGCGCGCCCAATACCAGCGCCCAGGCAGCAAGCGAAGGAACATGCATGGCAGCCATCTTGCGGATCATGATGTCGGCAGGCGCGAGCGCCAGCGAATGCCACAGATAGATGCCGTACGAATACACACCGATCCACGCCACCACGCGATACGCAAGCGAATCTCGGATAGCCCCCGAGTATTCGACCGAGAGCACGATCGCGGCAGTAAAGCCGATCGCCTGGATCGTATAGCCAATACTTTCGTCAAGCGCATAGTGCGGTGTAGCCAGGACAAGCCACGCAATCAACACCGCCAACATGCTGAACAGCAGCCATTTCTGATTGGCGAATTTCTTGTAAACCTCGGGCTTCATCCAGTAGAAAGCGGCAAGGATCACGCCGAACAGCAAGCTGTCAATGCGGTACTGCGTCTGGAAGAACGCAGCATCCAGGTCGCCGTTCGACACCACCGCGCAACGCGCGAGCAGCACGATGCCGCAGATCCCGAGCAAGGTGCCGATGATCGCATTCGCCCCCACCTTGAAGCGCACGAACAGCAACAGCAGCGCGGGCAGAAAAAGATAGAAATGCTCTTCAACCGCGAGGCTCCAGGTCTGACTGATCGACGTGCCCAGGTAGTTCTGCATGTGCGTCAGGTTCTGGAACAGGAAGGTGTCCGTAGGATGGCGGCCGGCGAACACATGGAACAGGATCAGCACGTAATACGCGGGCCAGATCTTGAAGATGCGTCGGATGATGAAGCGCCGGGCATCAATCCGTCCCGCTTCCGAATATTGCTTCAGCAGCAGCCCGCCCACGAGAAAACCGCTCAACGTGAAGAACAGGTTGACACCCTCGCGGCCAAAACTTTTCAACGGATATTCAATCCAGCTGACAAACGCATAGCCGGTCTTGACCGAGTGAAAGTGAAAGCCCATTACGGCGATGATCGCAATGCCCCGGACGAAGTCGAGTTCGATCGATCGGTTCGATGTTTGTTGTGTACGTGGTTTGCCGAACAAGCCCATGGTGTTCCCCTTTTGCGGCGGCGCGTGTGCTCCGCGTTTCCGACCTGTCTTTCGGTATTTGTTCCCGACTCTCCTGGCGAAATCCGCCGCCGGCATGGAACGAGACCGCAGCCCAAACGCATGCAAACTGCGTTCAGACTGTCAGTCCCTGAATCTTCGTCTGAGCACTCCGGTTTCATCCGCCAACATCACGCCATTCACGGCCATGCACTGCGGGCTGTCGCACGCATGCGACGTCTTGTGCGGATTGCCTCGCGTTGCGCCACGGCAATCCGCAAGCAACAGGAAACCGTTGCAAAATCGCGCTCCGCCATGCGTTGCGTGCGGCGGCGCACATGTGCCAGCCCGTCGATTCAAGACGAAGACTAGTGCTTTACCGCCTCCCCGGATGCAGCCGATTCGGCCACTGCTATATTCCGAGCAACCAGCCAGCCGCCTCGGAAAAAGCGGGGGTGAACGACTATGGACGGCGCATCTGGCTCGCCGTGCGGCGAACGCGCGGAACGATTCATGCGGGTCGATTCATCCAGTTTCGACCCGCCGCTCCTTCACATCGGAAGTAAGCAGCCGTTTGAATCCGCCCCGGCCCGCCGACCCTGAGAATGGGTGCTGAAAAAGGGTACCGAACACGTTATGCGATGCATGCAACGGAAGGAATGCTTTCCGCAAGGCATGCTCAGGAAAACAGTCAGGCAGATATTGCCGGCATCCGGGCCAGGTCCCACGCGCCGCCGAACGTCGAAGTGTCCGCAGCGAAACCTCAAAACTGAGAGTTGAGAAGAGAGACAAGCCATGCGCAATAAATTCACGACTTTATGGATCTGGCTGCTGATATGCCCTCTCGCTTTCGACTACAAGGCGGGACTGGACGACGGCAGCCACGCAATGCAGATCATCATGACCCTGCCGGTGCTCGGCGCCGGGCTCATCCTGTGGCTGATCGCGCCAAGCTTCACGCAGCGCTCGCGCTTCCGTTCGATCATTACGGCCGGAACCGTCGCGACCGTGGCCGGCAGCATCGTGGCCCAGCTCATGCAAGACAATGACTTCGGCAACTACCTGCGCACCCTGCTGCCTTTCGGGCTGTTCCTGCTTGGCTACCTGGCCGCATGCCGGCCGTGGCGAGGCGACCGGCTCGAGCAGTTCGAGAAGGCGTTGTTCTGGTCGATGGCCCTCTCGCTCGTCTTCAGCTTCGCCTACGGCATGGCGACCAGCGGCGGCCCGCTCGACGACGTGCGCTACCGGATCATATCGGCGACCTTCCTCGGCTTGCAGGGCGTCCTCCTGCATCAGTTCGTGATCGCCAAACGCTTCACCATGATCAACCTCGCCCTCTTCCTCGGCACGATCCTGATCGAGCTGCTGAGCGTGACCCGAAGCCTGCTGGTGGGCACCGTCCTGCTGTTTGTCTTCGCTACGTGGCTCTCGGCGCCGTCGGCGCGGCACCTGGCCAAGGCGGGCATGCGTGCCGTCTTGACCGGCTTGCTGCTCGCCGCGATGACGGCCGGCGCGGCCATGTTTTTCCCCGATGTCGCCGATCACTGGGCGCAACGGATCTACGCGTCGAAAGAGACGACTTCAGGCATGGACCCGACCACCATCACGCGTCTTGCGGAGATGAAGGATCAGTACGATCAGGTCACGTCCACGCCGTCAGCGCTGATCGCCGGCAAGGGCTATGGCGCGGTCTATCACTATTCGCCCGACTATCTGCCCGACCTCGCCGGCCAGATTTCCAAGAAGGACTTCTACGCAATCCGCGAATTTGCCGCAGGCCACAACTTCTGGGTGTACCAGTTCTTCGCCGGCGGCCTGCTGTTCGGTCTCTGGATGCCGCTTGCGATACTGCTTGCACTGGGCCTTGGCGGGATCGCGTATCGCGTGTGGCGGCGGCGCGCGCCGGACCTGCTATACCTGCCCGTGATGGGACGTTCGCTGCTGCTGCTCGCAGGCTTGCCGGCGATGTCGATCGGCGGCAATCCGCTCGGTCCGCGTTACTCCGGTCTCGTGTTCGGCGTCGCGCTCGGTCTGCTGGTCGCCACTTATACGCGCCTCTCGTATGCCATGCAAGAACGAGACGCCAAGCGCCGCGCGCAACAAGGAGTCCCGAAGAAACGCCGGCCCGGGACACCCGCGCCGGCTCCCAGCGTCACACCCGTTACCCCTGTCACGCCTGTCACTCCCGTCGCCATGCCGACGCCCGTCTCGGCGCATGCACCCGCGCTGAACGAAGGCCGCGACCCCACGGGCACGATGTCGAGGTTTACATCGGCATGAAGATCGAGCCGGCCCGGGTGGCCGGCTAACGATCCATATCGATCCATATTGACCCGCATCGATCCACCGATCAATCACCGAAGCGACGCCCCGCAATGAAGATCCTGCATTTGTTATCGACCATCGACCCGCGTGCGGGCGGTCCGACCGAAGGCGTCCGGCAAAGCGGCGTCGACATGACGGCGCTCGGCCATGAAGTGGAAGTCGTCACGCTCGACGACCCCGCCGCGCCCTGGCTCGCCGCGTTCCCGCTGAGCGTGCATGCGCTCGGTCCGTCGCGTGGCAACTATGGCCTGACGCCGCATCTCGTGCCCTGGCTCAAAAGCCACGCCGCGCGGTTCGATGCCGTGATCATCAATGGCCTGTGGCAATACCACAGCTATGGTGCGTGGAAGGCCCTGCGCGAGCTGGACGTGCCTTACTACGTGTTCCCGCATGGCATGCTCGATCCGTGGTTCAAGCGGACCTATCCGCTTAAGCACCTGAAGAAATCCCTGTACTGGCCGTGGGCGGAATATCGCGTGCTGCGTGATGCGAGGCGCGTGTTGTTCACCGCCGAAGAAGAGCGCGTGCTCGCTCGGCAATCGTTCCGGCTGTATCGGGCAAACGAGGAAGTCGTGGCCTTCGGCACCACCCCGCCACCGGCATTTTCCGCACCAGTGCGCGATGCCTTTCTCGCGGCGTATCCTGAACTCGCGGGCAAGCGCCTGCTGCTGTTTCTCGGCCGCCTTCACGAAAAGAAAGGCTGCGATCTGCTGGTCAAGGCATTCGCCGAGGTCCGGAATATCGATCCTTCCGCGCATCTGGTGATGGCCGGTCCCGACAGTGGCGAATGGACACCCGCGCTGCAAAAGCTCGCCGCCGAACTGGGTATTGCCGATCGCATCACGTGGACCGGCATGCTGCTCGGCGATATGAAGTGGGGAGCGTTCCAGGCAAGCGATGCATTCATCCTGCCGTCGCATCAGGAGAACTTCGGCATTGCAGTGGCTGAAGCACTGGGCTGCGGACTGCCGGCGCTGATCTCGGACAAGGTGAATATCTGGCGCGAAGTGGAAGCGGACGGCGCGGGTTTTGTGGCATCGGATACGGTCGCCGGGACGGTATCGAGCCTCAGGCACTGGCTTGAACTGGAGCCGTCGCTCGCGGCTGCCATGCGCACCCAGGCGATGCAGACTTTCCATCGGCGCTTCACGGTCGAAGCCATGTCGAAAGATCTGCTGCGGGTGTTGCAGGCCGGCGCCAGAGACAGCGGCGGCGCGGTGGGGAAGCGCCCATTGACCGTGTAAAGCGCGTTTCCTCTTAGCGTTCGGCAAAAAAGAAACCCGCCCGTGGAGTCATCCACCGGCGGGTCTTTTATCGGCTATGAATATCGGGCAGCCAACCAGATCTGCCCGATACCCGAACCGCCCTACTTCTTCGCCATGAAGGCCAGATCCGAAGGCGAGCGCAACGTCGATGCGGCGAACGGCATGCTGGAGTCTTCGGACGCCCGGCGCTCCGCGCCCGCGCCAATCGACGTCACTGACGCAAGTGGCGAAATCTCGCCCCGCAGCGCCTTCAGCACATGCTCGGAAAGCCGCAACGTCATTGCCGCGATCGTGATGGTCGGAAAATTCGCACCGACCGTCGGAAATACAGAGCTGCCAGCCACATACAGATTGCTCATGCCGTGCACTTGGCAATTGCGATCGACCACGCCTTGCTTGGCCGAATCGTGCATGCGGGTCGTGCCCATGTGATGCCACGTGCCCTCCAGCTGCGCCGGCCACGGCTTGCCTTCAAGCGGCTCGTCGAGTTGCACGTCGGCCACGCCAGTTCGCTGCATTTCTTCCGCCAGCAGGGTGACGGTGCGATCGAAGGTGCGCTTGGCCAGCTCGGTCAGTTGCCAGTCCACCTTCACGCGGTTCATGCCGAGCGCATCTTTTTGCAACGACAGCGTCACGCGGCTGTCGCGATTAGGCTCCGCTTCCACGATGGTCTGGAACTTGACGTCGGTGATCAGCGGACGCGGTTGCAACAGGCGCGCGAGACCGAAGCAGGCCGTGTCCACGGGATGCCTCGCCATGGTCAGCAGGTCCTGCGAGAAGTTCCAGTCCGGCTGATCCTTCTGCAGCACTGCCTGCTTGCAGCGCACCAGCGCTTCGGCGCCTTCCGTGTTTTCACCGCGAAACACCGAATAGAACCACACGCGGGCATTGAGCAGGCGCTCGCGTTCGAGCACCTTCTGCGTCAGCGCGAATTGCGACGAGATGAACTGCCCGTGCGCGGAGACCGATGCATTCTGATAGTGATACTTGATGTCGTAGAGCTTGTTGCGCGCCCACGGCTTCTTGAACTTGATGCTGCCCTGCATGGTGCGCGGGTGGTCCATGAAATAGCGGCCCACCAGGTCGTTGCCATTGCCCAGGCCCTCGGCCTGCACCTTGTTCGATGCAAGCAGCAACCGTGCGTTTTCAATGCCGCCGGTCGCCAGCACGAAGATCTTCGCCGCCACGGTGAAACGCCGGCCGCTCAGCGTGCCGACCTCGATACGCGTGACATGCCGCGCTTCGGTGTCGGTATCAATGTTCATGGCGTTGGCGTTGAGAAGCACGCGCACATGCGACGAGCGCTCGAGCACGGCCTTGTACACCTTGCCGAAACGCACCGGCGGGCTGAACTGCGAAATCGTGTCGCGGACGGTGCCGCTTGGCAGCGGATGACGCCTGACGTCATCGCGGCCAATGGCGGCTTCCCAGTAGGCCGGATCGAAATTGTTTTCGCCGAGCTTGAGCAAGCCATGCGTGCGGGCATAGTAGGGACGCAATTCGTCGAGCCCGAAAGGCCAGCCGCTATCGTTCACCCAGTCGCGCTTTTCGAAGTCCCATGAATCGAGCGGACGGCACCAGCCGCCCCAGCAATTGCTGCTGCCGCCCAGGAAACGGCTGCGGCTGCCATCCGCGTATGTGTAAGGAATCCCGACGTTCTCGCCGCGATACAGATCGCGCGTGGCATCGTCCGGCTTGTAGCCACCGCTCTCCAGCAGAACAGTGTCTATGCCGTGCTTATCCATTTCGAGCGCCAGTGTGATCCCGGCAACCCCGGCCCCGATGATGCAGACTGTGGTCTCAATTACCGCGCGCTGCTCAACATTCCGGCTGTCAATGAACATTCCCCGTGCTCCCTCTCGTGTGCAGCGGTTCGCACACTTGTTGTGTTCGTTCTCCGCTGTCGTCACCCGTTGTTGAAACGCTTCGCTGCCGGTGCTGTTCCGCGCGGCCATCATGCCGCCGGCATCCGACAGGTGTCGGTCCCCAATTCATCCACGAAGCACTACGAGTCTCGGTCGAAATTACTTGCAGCCAGGAAGCCTTGCCAAGCCTTACCTGCGTGTAATAATCGTCGGACTCTTGCTTCGTCACCCGCCAAGATAAAGGCACAGACAGCCAAAAGCGCGCTGGTCGACGCGCCTCGCATACAGTGCAAATTTATTTCCCGGCGGCGCCCTTTTCTGGTGCTATACGTTGAACCGCTTTCTGATAAATCGCACCGGATTCCCGCCATATACACCTTCTGCATCCAGCGACCGATGCACCACCGACAGCGGCGTCACCACTGTCGAGCGGCCGATGGTCACGCCCATTTGTACGACACACCTCGATGTAATCCACACGCCGTCCTCTATCACAATGGGCGCGACGCGCAAATCCATGTTGCTTTCCAGATCGTGTGAGCCGGTGGTGAGGAATGCTTCCTGCGAGATGCATACGTTCGAGCCGATCCGGATCAGCGCCTGGTTGTAGATCCACGCGTTTACACCGAACCAACAGTTGTCGCCCACCTCGAGATTCCACGGCGCCTTCACGCGAATCGGATGAGGCATCCGGCAACCTGAACCAATACGCGCGCCAAAGCGGCGCAACAGCCAGACGCGTACAGCCGATACCGGTATGAACTTGTTATTGATGACCGCGGCTTCGAGAAAGAACCACACGATCTCCGTCAGCACGCCACGCCGGGCCACGTAGTTGCCCTTGCCCGCCATACTGAGGTCGATGACCTTGCCGCTGGCCGTGCTTGCGCCATTGAAGCGCGCTGTGCCTTCGGTCGACGCCTGGCCAGCGTGATGTTCGCGTTGATTGGGGGTGGTCTTGTCTTTAGCCACCTGGTCCTCAACGCAAGGTTCGTCGATTGTATTGAGCATGATTACCGGCCCCCGAGCCCATAGCGGCGCATTGCACGTATTGCTAAACCAAACTGGATCACAGCGCCGCATGAAAGGATTATCTGCGATACGTCTTACCGCTCTCGTGCGGCAACCCACTAATGGCCGCAAGGGAAAGACTTTTGGCGGTATCTGCATGAGCGTGCGCGCAAAGATTTGCTACCTTGAAACAAGGGGTGGCAACCGCTCGACACCGCGCCGTCTTTGGGATAACAATCAATCTTCATACTCGCCGATTCTTCGGAGCGCATCATGAAATCAATCAATCGCAAACCTTCGCTTCATCGCGTACTCGCCCTGCTGCTTGCGAGCGCCGCGTGCTCGGCATTGCCTGCCGCCCATGCAGCGGGAGCCGCCGACGCAGGCACGCGCGACTTCACGTCCGAAGAGAAGCTGCTGGGCGGCCCTGACACCTATGGAGCCGGCTATGCCGATCCCTATGGCCAGGCACCCGGCGCCAACGGGGCTAACGGCGCCAACCGCGCAAAGGCCGGCGGGGCCGCCACGTCCGCTGAAAAGATGATGACCAACAACGCGGACCCGACCCAGACCAACGCGTCGTTCGTCACGCCCGGCTCGGTAGCCATGAAGCGTGGTGCGCGCGTACAAGTAAAGGACGCAACCGGCACGCCCGAAGACGCGGCACGGTCCGTGTACGGCACGACCGGCCTCAAGCCGGCTGGCAAAAAAACAACGGAGATCTATCGATCTCCGTATTGAGTGTTGTCGTGTTTGGGCCTGCTTCGAATAACGCCTGTCACATGCGCAGTGAAACAGGCAGTGAAGCAGGCAACCCGGCCAGCTTCACCGGCTTGAGCGCGCCGTACCGGACGTCGCCGCCGGTTGCCGCAAGTCAATAATCAATCGATCTTCTCGATCTCCACCAGCGTCACTGCGGAAGTTGCCGTGGACGGAGCGCTTGCCGTGCTCGCGGCCTTCGCTTCCTTGCGTTCGTTCAGGCGTGCCGCGGCACCTTCGCCCCTTAATACACGCAGCTTTTCATCCAGCCGCCCGAGCACCCAGACCGGCGATAAATTCAGCTCCGCAAATGCACGGCCTTCAGCGCCGAGAATCGCACGCCGCTCCGGATCCGCCACGAGCGTCTCGATAGCATCGGATAAAGCCTGCACATTTTCTGGCGGCACGACCACACCGCGCGGCGTCACGACGTTATAAAGCTCCGTCCCGGGACGCGCCATTGCCACCACCACGCGACCGCTCGCGAACATGCCCGTGAGCTTGGACGGCATCACGAGATCGGACGCATCGCCGCGTTGCGGGAGCACGTGGATATCGGCGAGATTGAGCAATTCGTTCAGGCGTTCGACCGGTTGCAGCGCCATGAACCGGCAATTGGACAAATGCTCGCAGCACTTCTCCAGCTCCGCCTTGGTCGCGCCATTGCCGCAGAACACGAACACGATGTCCTGGCGTGCAGCCAGCGCAGCAGCCGCACCCGCCAGCACCTCAATGCCCTGCTTCGCCCCCATGTTGCCGGAGTAAAGCACGACCTTCGCGTTCTCGGCTATGTTCAGTTCATCGCGAAACTTGTTCACCCGATCGAGCGGATAGATGGTGCTGATATCCACCCAGTTCGGCAGGCGGAACACGCTGGAAGGGGCAACGCCCTTCGCAATCGCGCGCTCGACCATCTTGTCGGAAATCGTGGAGACAACGTTGAACCGGCGCAGAAGTGCGCTCTCGACCGCACGCGCAAAGCGTCCTGCACGCGCACTCTTGAGCAAGCCGAGGTCGAACGCCGCATCTACTTCGAAATCCTGAATATGCAGCCACGAATTAGCGCCCATCAAACGCGCCAGCACGAGCGCGGCCGGCGCGTTCAGCATGGTCGGCGCAATCGACATCACGACGTCGGGCCGCCACCACGCCTGCATGATCAGCGCAGGCAGCGAGGCCACCGCGAATGAAGCGAGATGGACCATGCGTTTGAGACCGCTCGGACGGGCCGGAACCCACAGCGGCGAACGCCAGACGCGCACCTGGTTGCGTGTTTCGCGCGAACCGCGCGAGCCCGAATAACCTTTCGCGATCTTCCATTCCGGATAATACGGAGGCGCGCACACGACATGAACGTCGTGCCCCTGCTGCTGCAAAGCCTCCGCCATCTCGGCGGTGTATTTGCCTGTCCCAGTTAACTCGGGCGCGTAGTTGAGCCCGTAGATAAGGATTCTCATCGTGCCTCCGCTTCCGCCGGACGAATATGCGCCGCCGGAAAGGACTTTTGCGAAACATCAGCCGCGGGAGCACGCCCGCGCAATCGCGCTTCGGTGATCATGCGTGCCTCTCTGGGTTCTGTAATTAATCGGCCGTCGCAAGGATCCACGGTCAGTCGCTGAGCATCATCGCGCAGCCCCGCGCAATGTTCGCTGCGGCAGACGGCGGATCGAATCGCTGGATCACGTCCATGCATTGCTTCGCCGCGCCTGCCGTGTCGGCGAAAGCCTCGATCGACTTGAGCATCGTACGTTGCATGGCCGGCACGTCGCCCGCCGGAAACGCATAACCCGACACCCCGTCGATCACCAGTTCCGGTACGCAGCCGCAACTCTCGCTCACCACCGAAGGACAGCCGTGGCTAAGCGCCTCGTTGACCACCAGTCCCCAAGGTTCGCTCATGCTCGGCAACACCATGCAGGTAGCGCTGAAGTATTCGACCGACAACGGTTCGTCCTGCAGGCTGCCCAGGAACGTAATGGAACCGGACAGGCCCATTGAAGCCACCTTCGCCTTGAGTTCGTCGCCCATGGGGCCGGTGCCGACAATGCGCAGCGCTGCATCGGGAATGCGCTCCTTCAAACCGCGGAATGCGTCGATCAGCGTACCAATGCCCTTCTCCGGCGACAGCCGGCCGACATACAGGAAAATGGGCTTGTTGCCGGCGCGGTAATGCAGCCGGTCCGGCAGCGCGCGCTCCGGCGAAAACGAGCGCGGCAATGCGGCAGCCTGGCACGGGATGAAGATCTTTTCCTGCTTCGCACCAAGCGACATCAAATACTCGCGGCTGCGTTCGCCGAACCCGAAATAACCGTCGCATAGCGAGAAAAACACGCGCTTCGGAATGGACGTCATCATCCTGCGCGGCCGGTCGCGTCCGGTCGAATCGACGAACACGGCACGACGCTTGCCCGTCAGGATGCACGCGGCCATCATCGCCCAGTACTCAGGGCGGTGATAACCCGGCAGCACCACCAGGTCCGTCTTCGCCTTCAGCACTTCCCACGTAAGCCGCGCCGTCATGCGCCAGGTCGGCACGTCTTCATAGCAGCCGTTGTAGAGCTTGCGCATGGGATAGCTGTGGAACGAATAGTCCACGTCGGAAAAGCCGATGCGGTCATGCTCGGTATCGGCAATCTGGACCATCGAATACTTGATCGAACCGGACCCGGAGATGTTGTGCAGCGCGGACAGCACCGCACCTTTGTGCCGCGACCAGACGACGTTATGAAAAATAGTGACCGTAGCGTTCATTTTGTAGTTATCCCTGGTTGGTAGCGCGCATGTGCGAGGCGTTTCATCAACTTCAGGCTCATGCGTGTGCCGGTTGCTGGCTCAGCGCCTCATAGCGCTGCAGGAAATCCTGGTAGGTCGCCCGGATGCCCTGCTCAAGCCCCGTCGATGCCACCCAGCCCATCTCGGCCAGCTTCGACACATCCAGCAGCTTTCTCATGGTGCCGTCCGGCTTGCTCGCGTCGAACACGAGCTGGCCCTGGAAACCGACCACGCGGCAGATCGTCTCCGCCAGATCGCGAATGGACAGGTCCTCGCCCACGCCCACGTTGAACAGGCCTTCGGTGCGTCCGCTTTCCATCAGGAACACGGCGGCCCCGGCCAGATCGTCCACGTGCATGAACTCGCGGCGCGGCGTGCCCGATCCCCATACGGTCAGCGCGCTTTCGCCGTTCAGCTTCGCTTCGTGCGCCTTGCGGATCAGCGCCGGCAGCACGTGGCTGCTCTTCAGGTCATAGTTGTCGTTCGGACCGTAGAGATTCGTCGGCATCAGCGAGATGAACTTGCAACCGTATTGACGGTTATAAGCTTCGCAGAGCTTCAGTCCGGCGATCTTCGCGATGGCGTACGCCTCGTTGGTCGGCTCGAGCGGCGAGCTCAGCAGGTACTCTTCCTTGATCGGCTGCGGACAGGCCTTCGGATAGATGCAGGACGAGCCGAAGAACACCAGCTTCGACACATTCCAGCGGCAGGCCGCATGAATCACGTTGGTTTCGATCGTGAGGTTCTCGTAAATGAACGACGCCGGCAGCGTCGAATTCGCGAGAATGCCGCCGACCTTCGCCGCCGCGAGCAACACCACGTCAATGCTTTCCTTCTCGAAGAACATGTTGACCCCGACCTGGTCAGTCAGGTCGAGTTGCGACTTGGTCCGCGTGATGATGTTGCGATAACCCTCGCTGGTCAGGCGCCGGACCAGCGCCGAGCCGACCATGCCGCGGTGACCCGCTACGAAAATGCGTGCGTTTTTATCCATGATGTTCACTCGTGGTGTTCAAGCGCTTTGAATCCGGCGAGCGTGACGAGGGCGTCGCGCCGTGCCATCTGAAAATCGGAACGAACCATTTCCTTCACGAGCGAGGAGAAGGTCGTCGTCGGGCGCCAGCCCAGTTTTGCGTGTGCCTTAGACGGATCGCCGAGCAGCGTTTCCACTTCCGTCGGACGGAAATAGCGCGGGTCCACGCGCACGATCACATCGCCCTTCGTCATCTTCGTTTCGCGCCCCTCGACCCGGTCCACAATGCCCACTTCGTCCACGCCTTCACCTTCGAAGCGCATGTGGACGCCGAGCTCCGCCGCCGCCTGGATCACGAATTCACGCACGCTGTGCTGCTCGCCCGTGGCAATCACGAAGTCTTCCGGCTGGTCCTGCTGCAACATCAGCCACTGCATCTCGACGTAGTCGCGCGCATGGCCCCAGTCGCGCATGGCGGACAGGTTGCCGAGGTACATCTCGTCCTGCATGCCGACCGCGATACGCGCAAGCGCCCGCGTGATCTTGCGCGTGACAAAGGTCTCGCCGCGCACGGGAGACTCGTGGTTGAACAGGATGCCGTTGCACGCGTACATGCCATACGCTTCGCGATAGTTCACCGTCATCCAGTACGCGTACAGCTTGGCGGCCGCATACGGGCTGCGCGGATAGAACGGCGTGGTTTCCTTCTGCGGCGACTCCTGCACGAGACCGTAGAGTTCGGACGTCGATGCCTGGTAGAAACGCGCCTTCTTCTCCATGCCGAGAATGCGGATCGCCTCGAGCATGCGCAGCGCGCCGAGACCGTCGGCGTTCGCCGTGTATTCCGGCTCCTCGAACGACACCTGCACGTGGCTCTGCGCCCCGAGGTTATAGATCTCGTCGGGCTCCGTGCGCTGAACGATGCGCATGATGCTCGACGTATCGGTCAGGTCGCCGTGATGCAGGACGAACTTGCGATCCGACTCATGCGGATCGCTATACAGGTGGTCGATGCGGTCCGTATTGAACAGTGAACTACGGCGCTTGATGCCGTGTACCTCGTAGCCTTTTGCAAGCAGCAGCTCGGCCAGGTAAGAGCCGTCTTGCCCGGTGATGCCGGTGATCAAAGCAACCTTGCGTTTCATCGTGTGCCTCTCGTGTCTCGGATTGGATGCGGCGCGCCATCAAGCGCGCCGCGCCGCAACGTTGTTTTCCCCAGGCATTACTCAGCGATGCTCTCGTAGCCGTAGTAATTCGTGTATGAGCTGCCCGACATCAGCTTCGACTGCGGTACGTCGGTCAGCAGCACGCCCTTCATGTTCACGCCGCCGTGATGCAGGCGCTTCATCGTTTCGCCGATCTCTTCCACCTGGTTGCGGCCATGGCGCACCACCAGCAGGCTCGTGCCGGCATGCTTGCCGATCACGGTTGCGTCGGTGACCGCGAGTACCGGCGGGGTATCGATGATCACGAGGTCGTACTGGTGCTTGAGCACTTCCAGCACCTCATGCATGCGGTCGCTCATCAGCAGTTCCGACGGATGCGACGGCAGCGAGCCCTTGGTCAGCAGGTCGACGCCCGGCAGCACGTCATGCAGCACCGCAGACTCGATATCCGAGCCCATCAGCACGTCCGACAAGCCCGGCATATGACGCACGCCGAAGTGCGAGTGGACGTCGCCGCGGCGCATGTCGCCGTCGATCAGCAGCACGCGCTTTCTCGTCGATGCAACCAGGGTCGCGAGGTTGACCGAGAGGAACGACTTGCCGGCGTCCGGACGCGAGCCCGTCAGCATCACCACGTTGTTGCGTGCATCGGCCATCTGCAGTTGCAGTGACGTGCGCAGGCCGCGAATCCCTTCCACTGCCGCGTCTTCCGGCGAGGTCGCGGCGAGGACGTGAAGACCCTGGCTACGCGAACCAACCTTCTGCTGCAAGCGCAATTGCTGGCTGCTGCGCGGCACGATGGCGAACACACGCACGCCCAGGCGGTTTTCGATTTCTTCCGGACGTTCCACGCCGCCATACAGCGCCTTGCGGATGAACGCCACGAGGATGCCGAGAACCAGGCCGCCGGCCAGGCTGATCAGGATCACGAGCAGGCGCTTCGGACGCACAGGGTCGTCAGCCGGTTCAGCGAAGTCGACCACCCGCACGTTGCCTACTTGCCCGGCCTTCGCCACGCGCAGCTGCTGCGCGCTGTTAAGCAGGTTCGTATAGAGCTCGGTATCCACCCGCACGTCGCGCAACAGGCGCAGCGCGGTCTGTTCGGTATCGGGCAGCACGGAAACGTTCTTGGTCAGCGAACCTTGAGCGGACTGCAGGGCCGCGATCTGTGCGTCGAGCGCTGCCACCGACGGGTGGTTTGCGGTGAAACGCTGCGAGAGTTCGGCGCGTTGCTGTTGCAGGTCCATCAGCTTCGACTTGTTGTCGACGACTTGCTGCAGCAACAGGCGGCTTTCTTCGCTCAGGTCGACCGTGCCTTGCTTGTTACGGAAGTTGTTGTACTTCTGCTCGGCCTGGTCGAGTTGCGCGCGTACTTCCGGCAACTGCTGCTCGAGGAACGCGAGCGTCTTGCCGGCTTCCGCCGAACGCGTGTCGAGATCCTGCTGGATGAAGCGGCGCGCGATGTTATTCACGATCTGCGACGTCAGCTTGCTGTCATGGCCTTCAAGGCTCAACGCGATGATGCCGGACTGCAGCGTGGTTTCAGCCACCGACAGGCGCTTTTGCAGCGCATCCACGGTACCGAGTGTGGAGAAGCGCGTCAGCTCGTACTTGGCGCCCGGCTCACCGACCATGTTTTCGACCAGCAGCGTGACCGGTCCGAGCGTGCTCGTGCCGCTTGCTTCCTGGCCGACCTTGCCGTTCAGGATCGCAATGCCGTCCGGATCGCTCAGCACGTAGCTGCCGTTTTCACCAGCGGTCAGGATGTAGGTCTTTTCGTAGGCTTCCTTCGGTGTGTCGAACTTCGGCACCGAAATGCTTTCATTGCCCCAGGCGAAGCCCGAGAGCCAGCTCACCGGCGCCTGGCCGTTGCGCGTGCCCAGGATGTCGCTGATGACGCCGCCCACGATCGGGAAGTAGCGCGGGCGAGCCGCGATATCCAGATGCAGCTTGTTGACCGTGTCCTCGACCACCAGCCTTGAACGCAGCAACTCGATTTCAGCCGCGGTCGTCGACTTCGCGTCGAACATCTGCGACACGGTCTGCACCGCGTTGGCATTGTTGTTATTGGCGTTGTTCGCCGGATTGCTCTCGGTCACCTGGATCATGGCGTCGGCGCGATACACCGGCGACGCAATGAATGCGTACGCCGTGCCGAGCGCGACTACGGCCAGGGTCACTATGGCGATGATTCGCCAGCTTCCCAAGATGGCCGCCAGGTAGTCGGACAAGCGTAACTCGTCCCCCGTCGACACCACATCCGCATAGCGGTTTTCAAAATTGATGGCCATTTTTTGTCGCTCACTCAAACGAACAATCGAAACGGGCCGGTGCCTGATGTCCTCATGACGTCAGGAACCGGACGCAGCTCCAGGACTACTTGGTTACGATCGCGGCGGTCAGGCCCGCATTGATCGCCGGCAACAACAGGTTCAACACGCGGTTGGCGCGGACAAGACCACTGTTGTCGACATAGACAACATCCTTCGATTCCAGTGGAAACTGGTTCGCAAGCAACATGGACACCGGCGAGCGTGCATCGAGGCGATAGATGATCGGCGAGTCGCCGGTTGCCTGGCGCACCACGAACAGCTGCGACGCATTGGAGGTGTCCTGGTTGATCTGGCCCGCCTGCACGAGCGCTTCGCCCAGCGTGAGCGTGCCGTCGCGCAGCGGCGACACGGCTGTGGGCTTGGTCACTTCGCCCATCACGTAGACCGTGTTGTCGTCGCGGGAGTCGACATGCAGCATGTCGCCCGGCTGCAGCATGATCTCGGCGGGGTTCTTGCCCTGCTTCATCATCTGCGCGACGTTCACGGGATACGCCACGCCGTTGCGCGTGATCGTCACGCGGCTTTGATCGGCGGTCGGCGCAAAGCCGCCCGAACGGCTGATAGCTTCAGTCAACGTCATCGGGATGTCGTTGATCGTCTGCGCACCCGGCGCACGCACGTCACCGTCCACATAGACTTGCGACGCACGGAACGAGGCCACGCGAACCGTCACTTGCGGCTTCACGAACACCTTGCTCAGGTCCGAATAGATCTCGCGCTGGATCTGCTCCGCGGTCTTGCCCGCGGCGTGGATCGGGTGCGTGACATACGGAAACTGGATATTGCCGTCGCTGTCGACCACGAAACCCGGTGCGGCGTCGCTGGGCTTGGTGTTCTGCGCCGGCTGGCCAAGTGCTGCGGCGAGTTCCGGGTGATCCCAGACAACGATCTGCAGCACGTCGCCCGAGCCGAGCTTGTAGCCCGATGGCTTGGCAAACAGGTTGAGCTGCGCCTGCGCCGTGGCGTTGCTCTTCTGATCCGCGCGGATCTGGCGGATCAGCGTCAGGTCGATCTGCTTGATCGGAATCTGCATGTCGCTCGTCACGTCGCCGTTATCGGAGGTCGTGACCGGCAACGCAGCCGGCGTGATCATGTGTTGGCCCGGTACGAGCGTACACGCAGAAAGCACGGCGGCAATCGCCAGGGAAAGGGCCACACGCGTTCCAGGCACGGCATGGCTGTTTTTGTTCGGCACCGCGGCACCGGATAGTTGTTGGCTGTTCATGTTGTCGTCCCCTGCTTCAATAAGCGTTGGTGTGGCGCAAACCCTTGAAGATCGTCGCGAAGATAATTTTCATATCCAGTCCGAACGACCAGTTTCCGAGGTAGTACAAATCGTGTGCTACGCGTCCCTCCATTTTTTCGATGCGATCGGTCTCGCCGCGAAAACCGTTCACCTGCGCCCATCCGGTGATACCGGGTTTGATCCGGTAGCGGTGGATGTAACCCGATACGACCTTCTGGTACAGATCGTCGTGTTCGAGCGCATGTGGACGCGGTCCGACTACCGACATGTCGCCGCGCAGTACGTTGAAGAACTGCGGCAGTTCATCCAGGCTCGTGCGGCGCAGGAAACCCCCTACACGCGTGATCCGCGGGTCGCCGCGTTTTGCCTGTTCGAGTACGCCCGCTTTCTGCGCATGCAGGCGCATGGTGCGGAACTTGTAGATGGTGAAGACGCGGCCATCCGCGCCTTTGCGGCGTTGTTTGAAGAACACCGGGCCACGTGAACTCAACTTCACCGCGATTGCGCAGGCGAGCAGCACCGGCGAGACCGCGAGCAAGGCGCCCAGCGCGAAGAAGCGATCGAAGATCTCCTTCTGCATCATCGCGTTCGGCGGCAACGGCGACGCCGCCAGGTTGATCGTCGGCACGCCGAGCAGGTTCGTCACGCTGCCTTCGAAGAGCGCAAGGGTGCGCACGTCGGGCATGAAACGGATGTTGATCAGGTCGTTGCGAAACTCGTCCACGAGCTTGAGGATCGTGCGTTCTTCAGTCAGCGGCAGCGCGAGCCAGACTTCGCCCACGTGCTGCGTGCGTACATAGTTAGCGAATGCTTCGTGCTCTTCGAACACCGGCACACGCGTGTTCATCTTGGTGCCGGCCTGTACGTTGTAGGCAGCCGTTGCACGGAAACCTGCTGCAGGCGCCGTGTCGATCTTGCGAACAATCTCGTCGCAATGTTCACCGCATCCCGCGACAGCGACCTGCTGCAAATTCAGGCCCGCGTGACGCACGCGTCCCAGCACGCTGTGCGTGACCAGGCGGCCGGCGATCATCGCGGCGCCCGCCAGGCCGGTCCAGTAGACGAACCAGAGACGCGACACGAAGTCGATACGATGCAGGGAGAACATCAACACCATCGCGCAGACCTGCACGACGAGCCAGCTCAGCGCGACCTGGCCCGCGAGCGCGCCCTTCGAGCGGCCACGCCATGACGCATACACACCGAACGCGGGAAACACAGCCAGCGAAAACGCCGCTGCGAATGCCACGAACGCCAGATAGAAGCTACGCTGCGAGACGTCGTCGAAACGAATCTGCGACGCCACGAACGCACTCAGCACGATCATGGTGACGTCGAATACTCGCGCCAGCAGGTCTGTTATTCCGCGCATTTTTATTCTCCCCGAACCGCTCACTTTTTTGCTTGACGGTTGTTTAATTGCACCGGCCATACTTGTCGTCGAATCTGACGATGTCGTCTTCGCCGAGGTAGGTCCCAGACTGCACTTCAATGATTTCGAGCGGCACGCGACCGGGATTCTCAAGGCGGTGACGCACGCCAAGCGGGATATAGGTCGATTCGTTTTCACTCAGCAGAAACTCTTCTTCACCGCGAGTGACGAGCGCTGTGCCGCTTACGACAACCCAATGCTCCGCACGGTGGTGATGCATTTGCAGCGACAGGCGCGCGCCCGGATTCACCACGATGCGCTTCACCTGGAACCGCTCGCCGTGATCGATGGAGTCGTAGAAACCCCACGGGCGGCGAACTTTTCTATGCGCATCGGCTTCCGGTGACTTCGCAAGCTTGATGCGCGACACGAGCCCCTTGATGTCCTGTACGCGTGAGCGGTCGGCCACCAGCACTGCGTCGTCGGTCTCGACCACGATCAGGTTCGTCGTGCCCACACACGCCACGAGCCTGCCGCCTTCGGAGCGCGCGTAGCTTGCGGTCGATCCTTCGAACAGGACCCGTCCGCTTGCCGCGTTGCCGGATTCATCCTTCTCCATCGCGTCCCACACTGCGTCCCATGAACCGAGATCGGACCAGCCGGCTTCGAGCGGTACGACTACACCCTTGAACGGCGAATCGGGCTTGCCGAGATGCTCCATCACCGCGTAGTCGATCGAATCGGAAGGTGACTTCGAGAACTCCGCAGCGCATGGACGCAAGTATCCGTCTGCTTTATTCAGTTGTTCGTACGACAAGACACATGCCGCGTGCATCTCCGGCTGGAGTTGTTCGAGTACGGCAAGCCATACCGATGCACGCACGACGAAGATGCCGCTGTTCCACCAATAATTACCCGCTGCCACGTATTGCGTGGCCAGTTCCGCAGCCGGCTTTTCGACAAAGCGGTCAATGCGGTGCGCGCCGTCCTGGAGTGCGTCGCCCAGGCGGATATAGCCGAAGCCGGTGTCGGGACGCGTAGGAGGAATGCCAAGCGTGGCGATGTCGCCGGCCTGTGCAAAACGCGCAGCTGTTTCGATGGACACATGCAACGCATCGAGATCCGCAATGGCATGGTCGGCCGGCATGGCGACGAGGATGGCGTCCTGGCCATCGGCACAGGCGGTCAGCGCAGCGAGCGTCAGGGCGGGAGCGGTATCGCGGCGTGCGGGCTCAACCACGATGCGTGCCGTCACGCCGCTGTCACGCACCTGCTCGCTGGTTGCGAAGCGATGCTCTTCACCGCACACGATCACGGGCTCAGCCGCCACGTCCCACGCTGCGGGGAAGTCTTTCATGCGCAGCACGGTCGCCTGCAACAACGACTCGGTGCCGATCACGCCAATCAACTGCTTCGGAAATTGTTCCCGCGACACCGGCCACAGCCGCGTGCCCGACCCGCCCGCGAGAATCACCTGCACGAGACGCCGGCAATCCGCGGTCAGTCCCGAAGCGGTGATCGTCTCAGCGGATTCCTCGATGTCCTGCCTGATCTTGCTGTCCATTTTAGTATTCCTATGTTCTTGAACCCGTTCCCCGGGCGGAGCTGCACGCGCCATTTGCACCGATCGTCGACCCCGGTTCAGCCGAACCGCTTACGTTTCAACGCTCCGTGACCACGGTCAAAAAAAACTGGACTCACCTCAATCAGACGCCGGCATCGCGGCGGCTTTGCATCCGGTATTCGGTCGGTGAAATAAGAAGCCGCTTGCGGAAGATCTTGGCAAGGCGGTCGCCGTTACCCATGCCGCTGCGGCGCGCGATCTTGTCGACCGGCAGTTCCGAGTCGGTGAGCAATGTGCACGTCACGGCAAGGCGCGCTTGCAGCAGATAGTCCGAAGGCGTGATGCCCATCTCGATCTTGAAGCGGCGCAGGAAGTTGCGTTCGCTCATGGCCGCCACTTGCGCTGCGTCCACGACCGAGATCGGCCGCTCGCAGTTGTCCTGCAGCCAGCGCGCCGCAGTGCGGATCTTGTCGCCCGCGGACGCCGTGCCGCTGTCGCCGAGCAACGGGACCAGCTTCGACGCCGAGCCGGGCATCAGGCGTTCCGCGACCCCGCGCGCCACGTCTACACCGAGGTCGCGCTTGATCATCAGCAACGCGCCCTTCATGGACTCGTAGCGATCGCCCGCTTCGCTCGCCTGCTCTTCGCGCACGGCGTGCATCATCGAATGGCCGATGCGGATCTGCGACTCGGCCGCGTGGCCAATGCCGGCGGCATCGAGCACCTTGCGTCCTTCCGCAATCGACTTGACCACCGTGGTCTTGGAGTGCACGCGGCGCAGCCATTCCACAATGCGTTCGTCACCTGCAGCACCGTCTGCGCCCTTGCCGCCGGCTACGAACAATGCGTCAAAGCCGCCGTAGTGGCGTGCATCGAGGCCATCGGTCCAGACGCGTACCGACGACGAACACGCGACATTACCGCCTTCGACGGAGAGGAAACGCACGTCGTAGGTCCAGTCGTTGCGTGCCTTCAGGACCGCCAGTTCGTTCGCGACATGGAAGACCTCCGCGACAATGCCGGCGCCCAGCAGCGAGAAGCCGTCGAACAGCAGGATCGCGATGCGGCGGACTTCCGCCTGGGTGCTGCGAGGGGCCGGCTGTAGCCATCCCATTACGGCGGGTTCAAGACTGGCGTACGGCATGGCGTTCCCCTGCGAACTTGTTGAATCCAACATGACTGGATAGTGGGTTCTCATTGCGGTGCATCATAGACACCCTCAAGTTTGATTAGGTTGTCGTGACTGAAAGTAGCGAGATGTTGGCGGAAAACTTCCGACGTCGCCATTCAAATCCTTTCATTGCGTGCGCTGCCTATCATTCGGTAAATTTCGATACGTCCGTTCGGTAATTTCGTAAAGAAATTGAATGTCCGGAATTTTTATTTCGAATGCCTCATTGCAAGACGAATGCCAGTCCAATTCAACCGCACATATCGGACAGGGGTGTCTGAACCCCGGAACGTCATACAAATCAACCTTCCGCGCGGTTTATAAAGCCCCACGCGGCAAGGCTCGCCGGACCGTTCCGAGCGCTGGCGGAGATGGGCCAAGAGCGTCAGGAGCCGTAAACGTTGCGTGCGTGAAACATGAGAAAACTCGATTAAAAACACGCTTCACGAAGACCACGCTATTTAACGTTCGGTTTAGCTCCTTGAAAAACCAGTTCTAATTGAAATACAAGGGTTAAATCACGCGTTTAAAGCATCGGCGCGATTAACAACATAATCCGGCAACGTGCGGTGTCGCACATACTTCGATTCTTTTCTCATATGGATCAAAATGATGTTTCATGAGAGAAACAAAATTAATTCATCTGATAAAAGCGCTTTCAACGGCTGATTAAATGCCTTGATCCGGATATCGCGACCGGTGAAATCCCGTTCAGGCGAGTGCTGACGGGTCATCGGCGAAAGATCGAACAGACCCGGCGGACCTCAAGAGCAGGCGAAAAAATCCGCAGAAGTGGCGGATGATGACGACTCGCTGCAACCACTCGCATACCAGTTGTCGGCAGAGCTGCGCGCCCGCCCTTGTGTGAGATCGCCCACAGTCGGCCGCGGGCAGGATCCCCATGAAGCCGTCGCGCGTTTTGATACAGATTAGTTACGCATGCGTCGGTTGGCGCAAGGCGCGCCAAACAACGCCGGATCGGCCAGATTGTCGCGCTATCCCGCCACCCGTATGAGCCCGGATGGCCCAATGCCGTCAGCATCCGACAACGTCCATCGCAACGGCTGGCGTGTTCGATGCGCCTCGCCTATCCTCAGCGCATTTGGAGGCCCCATGAAATGGGGCTTGCAGGACCATACGCCTGCTCGCGGCACCTTCAAACAGTGCCTGATGTTGCAGCGCGGGATAGAAACTTGCAGGCGTTTACCGTGCGATCGGGCACTGCGGCGCAGCGCATCCGAAAACGTTTCATTCAGGTAGCACGAAGGTGGAAAGTGCCGCTTTCCCCGGTGGAGAACACCGGCGGCGCGGATTCGAACCACCCGGCTCTCGACCTCGGGGTGTAATGAAAAATTCATCGGCCGAAAGACTCACCGCAATGACGGCGCCGCGCACGGGCCGCGTGCTGGCTCAATACAGCAGGGTTGCGCTGGCCTTCGCCATCACACTGTGCATATGCGCTTGCCGGGGCGAAAGCGCGTCGGCGCAGGATGCGCCCGCCGTGGCCGCCGATACCGTGAAGATTGACGGCAGTTCGTGGACACCTTGTGCGGCGGAATACGAGCGCTGCTCCTTCGACGGCACGAAGAGGGTGCTGTACGGCACGCCTGATAAACATGTAGTCAAGACATTCACCGGCGGCACGGGCTGCGATAACGGCGTGTTCGACGACCCCGCGCCGGGTTCATTGAAGCGGTGCTGGGTCGAAGCTGCGGCGAACAGCGCTGTCGCTCGCCTGGCCGCCGAGGCACCGCCCCCTTCATCCCCGCTGCCGATGCAATGCAGCGCAGCTGCGGAAATGAAGGCAGCAGTCGATGCCCCGGCTTCCGGCGATGTTGTCGAAGCCGATACGCCCGGCAGCGACGGCACGCGCATGTTCCCACTTCACAAACCGTTCGAACTCGCCCTGACCACGCGCGCTAAATCGGCCGGCACGCTGACATGGCGGATACAGGACGCCTGGAATACGGTCAAGGCGAGCGGTCATTTCGCCGTGACGCCCGGAGCGCATACATCGACTATCAAGTGCACGTCCCAGGCCGCCGGCTATTTTTCGATCGCGGCACAACTGGACGCCGCCAACGCAACCCCTGTCGTATTGCCGTCGCGCGGCACGCGGCCGGCGGGTATTGCAACCTTTGGCGTGCTGCCCGATCTCGCCGCGATCCTGCCGGCCGTCACGTACAAGTACCCCGATCTGCATCGCTTCGGCGGTCAGGGGGCAGCGTATCTGCTGCCCGGCCAGTCGTGCTGTTCCGGCGATGGATACAGACCGCTCTACCCGGACCTGGGCCTGACGTGGGTCAACGACAACCGCAACTGGTACATGACCGAGCCGAAGGCGCCGAACACCTTCAATCCGGCCGCCGACAACCTCGCGCCCTTCTTTAAAGCCGGCGACCTGCTGCGGCTGATCCAGCTCGATGGCATTCCGGGCTGGGCGAATCGCACAGGCCAGGACACGCATAGTTACGGACCTTCCTCGCTGGCCGACTACAGCGCCTATATGAAGCGCGTTGGCGAGGAATCGAACCGCGTGCGCTCGAGCGTCTTTCCGCAGCAGTCGAATAATTACTATCAGGTGAGCTGGGAACCCGACTACGAGGGCGGCCTGCCCTGGCGCGACACGGACGCCAATCTCGTCGCCATGTACAAAGCGACTTACGAAGCGATCCACGCCACCGATCCTCATGCGGTCGTGATGGGGTTGACGCTGTCGTCGCTGGGGAAAAACACCGAGTGGCTGAACCGGCTCGCGCCGCTGGGGATTGCGAAGTATCTCGACGGCGTGAGCGCGCATGGTTACTACGACGTGGGGACGTCGCCATCACATCCGCCAGAACGCATGGCGGGTAACAGCGATCCCGAGAAAGCCGCGCAAAGCCTGCCGGTGATGATGCGCGGGCTGCGCCACGCCATGACGCAGATGCTTAAACCCGGCGCGAAACTGTTCATCACCGAGTCGGGTATCAGCTATGACATCGGCACGAAGTACGGCCCCTCTACACCATCGGCCAACGTGCTGTATGCGCAGGGCGCGCTCGTCTCACGGCTGCATCTGATCCTGCTTGGCGAGGGTGCGGACATGAGCTACATCTTCTACACAGCCGATCCGACCGAAGTGGGTTACGGCATCTTCTTCGATCTCGTCAACGCCGAAGGCGGCTACGGCCAGACGCAGATCAGCCCGAAGCCCGCAGCCATGGGCGTGGCGGCAATGACCCGCATCATCGATGGCACCAACACGCTTGGACCCGTCAAGAACACACCGCCCGGCGTCTATGCGTACGCGTTCCAGCGGCTGAACGGAGGCAAGGTCGTGACCGCGCTGTGGACGCACGAGAATGCGGTATGGCCGGGGGCATCGGGATTCAGCGAGACGCATGCCGTGAAATACACGCTGCAGGTGGATGCAGCGGGAACCTCCGGAACGCTCACCGTGCTCGACATGATGGGCAATCCGTCCACGCTGCCCTATGCAAACGGCCGCGTGGCGCTGACGCTGACCGAGGCGCCGGTGTATGTGGTGTCGCAGAATGCCGGCGTGATGAAGGCGAACGTCAACACGCCCGAGGGGTACGTGGCGCAGTAACCATCCGGTCTTCATTTGCCGCGATCGGCTTGCCCCGGACACGATGTGGCCGGGCGCCTCCATGCAACGCTCGCGCGTATCGCCGGCTACCGTTGCAGCACGAAAACGACGCTCAGGCGACACGTTTTCCCTCTCCACGGCGTTTCAGGACTCCATCGAATTTTTGCGAAAGTTCCGACAGAACCGGATGCTCGCGTGCCTTACATTCGATTTCCATGATGACGGTGGAACAACGAGGCATCGCCTGTCCGGGACCCGTTCCAGTCATCTGATCCGCACACGCCGCCAGGACCTGGCGGGTCCGCTCGTGCCATTCGCAACATTACGCGCATCGTTTTTAGGGCAGTGGCAACGCCGCTGCAATCGCCATGAATCAACCTGATCAAGGGCACGCCACTGCATCCGCGGGCGGCCTCCTTTTCGCCGCCCTTCTCGGCTGCCTGACCGTCCTGAGCGCTCGCCCGGATGAACCCGCGCATGACAACATCGCGCAGATGACGCCTGACGTTGAAGCCTCGGCCCAAGCGCCCGCTGACTTCTGAAGCGACCGTTTCTTCCTGCCTATGACGCATCGCCAAGGCCTCTCAACGGCGATCCCACCGATTGGCTTCCAAACGCGATCTTTCGGCGTATTAAGCCAGTTCAAAGCCGATACGGCAGCGATGACCGCGCGCTAAACTGACTCATCTGCATAAAATGCCGACGCAGTGAGCGAAGCCAGGCAAACATTGCGCGTCTGGCCGCCAACACAGCGATCGAAAGCACACTCGGAACCATCATGGACGGCCTGCGCTGGACGGCGATCATCGTCGTTGCAATGCTCGGCGGTGGGTTGGCAGTCTGCGTGCTGATCGCCCTAGTGGTCCTTTTCCTGGGCCACGTCGCCGCGCGCTTATTTAATAACGATGAACATGACTGAGGTACCACGAGCGTGACCGATCTCTCTTCGTTCTCATCAGTCGCCGCCGCTGCGCAACAAGCTGATCTGCTCAAGAAAGCGCCGCAGTCCGACTCCCCCGTGATCCTCGACGACACGGATTTCCTCAATGCCATTCGCCTGACGCCGCTGGTGTCTATCGACCTGATCGTGACCGACGGCAACCGCCGTGTGCTGCTGGGACAGCGTCGCAACCGTCCCGCGCAAGACACCTGGTTCGTGCCGGGCGGCCGGGTCCGTAAAGGCGAAACGCTCGACGCCGCGTTCACACGCGTGGTTCGTGACGAGCTGGGCATAGCCAGCGTCCAACGTTCGTCGTCGCGTTTGTTCGGCGTTTTCGAACACTACTACGACGACAACTTCGCAGGCGTCCCGGACATTGCCACGCATTACGTCGCACTTGCTTATTCGATCATGCTGGGCGGCTCGGTGCCGATCGGCCGTTTCGATCAGCACAGCGACTATGCATGGCTGATGCCTGCGGAAGTGCTGGCCCGCGAAGACGTGCACCCGAACGCGAAGGCTTATTTCCGCTAAGCAAAGCGAGTAGTCAGTAGTCCAGCGGTAACTTGAAAAGCGGCTCTGACGAGCCGCTTTTTTCACGTGCCGCGCACGAAAAAAAGCCCGCACGTGGCGGGCCAAAGACCATAGCGCGCGCCGGGGGGCTAGCGCTACTTACAACGCGGTTCATGCTGCAATTCGAATCCTGTTCACCTTGTTCGCCGGACGTGTCTGCAGCTGACACCGGTCCGGCGTATCCATCGATTCCTGGTTCATCACCGGCGGCTCGTGAACCGTGCCGGCTGCCGGGCTGCCCGCGAACCTAGCCGATCAACTCCGGCGCCTCGTCGAGCGGTTCGTCGTTCATCACCGGCGCACGATTGCGGCTCGCAAGAAACGCGCGCAAGTAGGCTTCGAACGGCTCGGCCACTTCGGGGTGACGTAACGCAAACTCCACGGTCGCTTTCAGATAACCCAGCTTGCTGCCGCAGTCGAAGCGCTTGCCCTTGTACCGGTAAGCGAGCACCTGTTCATGCGCGAGCAATGCCTGGATCGCGTCGGTCAACTGGATCTCGCCGCCCGCGCCCGGCTTCTGCGTACGCAGATGTTCAAAGATGCGTGGCATCAGCACATAGCGTCCAACCACACCCAGGTTGGATGGCGCCCGCGCAGGCTCGGGCTTCTCCACCACACCCGCTATCTTGAAGAGCCCGTCATCCCACTGGCGGCCTTCAATCACGCCATATGACCCTGACTCGCGCCTGTCGATCTCCTCCACGCCCAGCACCGACGAGTGATAGCGGTTGAAGACCTCGACCATCTGCGCCATGACGGGCGGCTCGCCGTCGAGCAGGTCGTCGGCGAGCATGACGGCGAACGGTTCGTTGTCGATCAGCTTTTCCGCGCACAGCACCGCGTGGCCCAGTCCGAGCGGTTCGGCCTGACGCACGTAGACACAGTTGACGTGGGAGGGTTTGATGCCGCGTACAAGTTCAAGCAACGTGCGTTTGCCGCGTGCTTCCAGTTCGGCTTCAATTTCGTATGACTTATCGAAGTGGTCTTCTATCGCCCGTTTGCCGCGGCCCGTGACGAAGATCATTTCCGTGATGCCCGCCGCAACCGCCTCTTCCACCGCATGCTGGATCAGCGGTTTATCGACGATGGGCAGCATTTCTTTCGGACTCGCCTTGGTTGCAGGAAGAAAGCGCGTACCAAGTCCTGCGACGGGAAACACCGCCTTGCGTACCTTGAGCATGTCCGACCCCCTTTTGTTTTGTCCGGCGCTCGTTAACGGGCCAGGATTCTGGTCAACGCGGTCTCTCGCCACGCCTCGTGCAATGCCTCGTGCCACGCGAAAGAGAAACCTCGTGACGGGTTTTTTCATCACTGATGGTCAGCTTATTACTTGAATATCGAAACCATCTGCCAACATCTCGTTCTTTTCAGACGACTGCCCTGACGCTTCTGCCACGCCGCGTATAGTGCGACGCATACGAGATCAATCCCCACCGCCCGGACTGGCAACGGAGACAAGTTGATGGGACACGCCAATGGTATGAGCCGGCTGCAAATCGTGCGATTGCCGAGTGCTGACTCTGCGACGGTGTCCGATGCGTCCCGCTCGAACCGGCACAAACCCGGGTACGAAACCGCATCCGGAGCCGCGCACGAGCCGGGGCCGGGAACAGCCAACGAAGCGATGCAAGAAGCCATGCACGAAGCGATACAGGAAGACAAGGCCGCACCGAAGCGGATCGGCATACTGATCTTCGAAGACTTCTCGCTAGTCGAGGTCAGTTCGATATCGGAGGTGTTTTCGCTCGCCAACGAGATTCACACGTTATCCGATTCCGCCGCGCTCAAGTCGGGTGCCGCGCCGGATTATGCGTTACTGTTCTTGTCGAGCGATGGCGGCAGCGTTGCGAGCAGTTGCTCCATGCGCATCTGGACCGAGAGTCTCGACACGCGCTGGATGAGCGAGTGCGACGCCCTCTTCATTGCGGGCGGCGAAGGCGCGCAGCACGCGAAACTGGATACGCAGCTGCTCAGGCGGCTGAGCCGGGTCGCACCGAAGATATCGTTTGTAAAGGCCATTGGCGAAGGGTCGCAGATCCTCGCGGCAGCGAACCTTTCACTGCAGAACCGTGCGCCCGACTTCGAAGACCCGGCAGCGGCTTCTGCGTTGACGAGTTCGCTGTTCATCGCCGAGCAGACGTTGACACTCGATGACCCCAAGGGTCCGATCGCGGCCGCGCTGTCCATCATCAAGCGCGATTACGGTCCAACGGTGGCGCGGGAAGTATCGGAGCGCTCCATTCCCGGTGCGTGGCCGAAGCTGTCTGCAGTCCTCGACGACACCGACGTGGGCGGCGTGCGGCAAAAAATAGACGCAGCGGCACGATGGATGCGTGAAAACTACATCCGGCCGATTTCGATTGCCGACGCCGCACGCGTGGCGGCCATGAGCGAGCGCAATTTCCTGCGCCGCTTCAAGGCCCAGATCGGGTTGACGCCGTCGGAATATTTGTTGCGGGCGCGACTCGATGCGAGCTGCATGCTGCTTGCCGCGACCGATCTTCCTGTCGATAAGATCGCGCGTCGATGCGGAGCCGGCAGCGGCGATGGACTGGCCAAGATATTCCGCAAGCGCCTGTCCATTTCGCCGACCGAGTATCGGCTCGCCGGGCGCAGGAAAGCCGCGGAGGAGTGAAGCGTTACGTGTTGCAGCAACGTTGGAAACACGAGTTGAACGCGGGCATCAAGAACGAGCATCAAGAGCAAGGTTTAAGCAGGCGGCAGGCACAGCGCAACAAGCGCAGCGGTGACGATCCTGGTCACCGCCCAAGCGCGCGCTTTTCGGGGGGCGTATGACGGGTACGACGGTTTTGAGTTGGATCACCAATTTCGGCGATGCGGGTTTGACCATTCCCGTGGCGGCCGGATGTGCGCTGTGGCTCAGCACGACTGACAAACGCGAAGCGTTGATTTGGCTGGGTACGCTGCTGGGCGCGCTGGTGCTGGTCGGCGTGAACAAGATCCTGTACGCGGGCTGCGGTTTCGAGATTCGTTCGATCGACTTCCGCGTGATCAGCGGCCACACCATGCTGACATCGGCGGTATGGGGCGTGACGTTCGGTTTGCTTGCCGGCAGCAGGGGCGTGAGGTGGTACAGGCTGGGCGCAGCGGCCGGGTTGGCACTCGGCGCACTGATCGGCTTGTGCCGGGTCGTGCAGGACGCCCATACCCCGATTGAAGTCGTGGCGGGCTGGTTCCTGGGTGGCGGTATTGCGTTGTTTTTCCTGCGGCGCTTTTTCAAACAGCCGCGCAAGATGCCGGGGTCGATCTTCGCTGGGGTGGGCCTGCTCGCGGTATCGACCATTGCCTATGGGCATCACGCACCGATTCAGCAAATGCTCGTGGCGTACTCACCGTGGTTGTGCCGCTGGTTCGATTTCTGATTTCCAGCTTCTTTTGCCGATTCTTTTGCCGATTCTTGTCGAAACGCTCGCGTCAGGTTCGACTTGCTGGCGCGAGCGAACAACATCCTTTTAGACAGGCTCGATCAGCTCAGCTTGTTCGACCACTTCCGCAGGGAACAACGCGGGCAGGTACTCACGCAAATAAGCCTCGAAGTCTTCGCGCACTTCGGGGTGTTGCAACGCGAGCTGCACCGTCGCCTTCAAATAACCGAGCTTGCTGCCGCAATCGAAGCGGGTGCCGTAATACCGGTACGCCAGCACCTGCTCGACCGCCAGCAACGACGCAATCGCGTCGGTCAACTGAATCTCGCCGCCACTGCCGGCCCGCGTATTGCGCAGATGCGTGAAGATGCCCGGCATGAACACATAACGCCCCACCACCCCCAGATTCGACGGCGCCAGGGCCGGCTGCGGCTTCTCCACAATGCCGGACAGCTTGATGATGTCCTCTTCCCACTCGCGCCCTTCAATCACCCCGTAGGACGCGCTGTCGATACGGCTGATCCGCTCAACGCCAATGACCGAGCTATGGTAGTGATTGAATACATCGACCAGTTGCTTCATGACCGGCTCCTTGCTGTGAAGGAGGTCGTCGGCCAGGATCACGGCGAACGGGTTTTCGCCAATCAGCTTCTCGGCGCATAGCACGGCATGGCCCAGTCCAAGTGCGGTCGGCTGGCGAACGTAAAAGCAGTCCACGTTCGCGGGCTTGATGTTGCGCACGACCTCGAGCAACGCCTCCTTGCCGCGTGCTTCGAGTTCCGCCTCGATCTCGTAGGATTTGTCGAAGTGGTCTTCAATCGCCCGCTTGCTGCGGCCCGTCACGAATATCATTTCCGTGATTCCTGCCGCTATCGCCTCTTCGACCGCGTACTGGATCAGCGGTTTGTCGACGACCGGCAGCATTTCCTTCGGGCTCGCTTTTGTCGCGGGCAGGAAACGGGTGCCGAGTCCCGCGACAGGAAATACGGCTTTGGTGACTTTCAGCATCGCGCGCTTCCCTAAAATACTTTTAAATTAATGCACGAACGCTCGTTCGTGCGGTATCCAACGCATCGAATTCACGTTCACTCAAAGCTTTCAATTGCGGCGCCAATATTCATCGAAACCCGCTTTTGAAAACGTAAAATAATCTGCTGCATCGCAAGACGGAGTGCCGGATGGCGCTGGCCCCGGTGGCAGCCGAAGCCGGCCGGTGCGGAAAAAAAATATTCGACTATCCGCCGCACCGCAGCACGACCGTTCTCAAACGTTTATTCCTGATCGTCCGAATGCGGAAAACGAATGCCCGACGCGTTCAGTTTCGACATGGGATCGTTACGTAGCGCGTCCCGATAAGCCGAGACCGCTGCGAGGATCAACAAAACAGCAATACCGGCAAGTGCGTGCATGTCCATGGCGTACCCCTGTTTTTGAATGGTTTGAAATGAAGTTAGCAGAAAAAAAACGACAAATAATTGCCGAATAAATTCGTTACCTTTCGAACAGACCGTAAGGAGGTTTTTGCTCATCATGTGCAGGATGAGGTGTTTGCCACGCATATTTTTCCATTATTTGCCAGACTAATATGGCGTCTAGCACCGTGCGCCGCTTGGAGAGCGCTTAGTGTGCGATGAGTGCACGAGACAAGGCGCCGCCAAGGCCGGGAACCGTCTCCGGCCTTTATTCAACCTGGACACGAGGTTTTCAATGAGCGATTCGTCCCTGCTCGATCCGTCCGGTTCCTCCCTGCAGTTACCGCTCGAACGCGCAGCCGCTGTCAGCATCGACGACCGCGACGTCGCCATCAACGCGTGGCGTGGTTTTGCGGCATTACTGGTCGCTTATTTTCATTGCCGCCAGATCACCTGGATCGGCATACAGCAATTCCACAGAAGCGGGGCCAGGTTCGACCTCAACACGGTCTTCAGCTATCTCACCTTCCCGATTGCCTGGGGTTCGGCCGGCGTGCCGATCTTCTTCGTGATCAGCGGGTACTGCATTCATCGTGGAACGGCACGCAAGCTGCTCGCCAATCCAGGCGCACCCTTCGATACCGGCAACTTCCTGATGCGCCGTTTCGCGCGTATCTATCCGGTGCTGCTAGCGGCGCTGGTGCTGACCTATGTGCTGGATACGTTCAGCCTCGGCTTCACGCCGGTCAGCCCGAAGATTGGCACAGCGGACCTGCATTTGTTCATCGTCAACCTGCTCTCGCTGCAGGGCGTGGCCGGCGGTACGTTCGGGTCGAACGGTGCGTTGTGGACGCTGTCGCTCGAAGTGCAGTTCTATCTTGTGTATCCGTTGCTGATTGCATCGCGCCGGCGGATCGGAATGAAGGCGGTGCTGGTTAGCGTTGGCGTCATCAACGTGATTTCCGCACTGGTCTTCGAGCGTCACGAGATTGTGTTGTTCGCGTCGTACTGGTTCTCATGGACACTCGGCGCGTGGATTGCCGAGGCGAAGGCCGCGCCCGACGCACAAAAGATGCCGAACGGGTCCATGAAGCTGAAGATCGCGGCCTTGGTGGTGGCGGTGATTGGCTGCGGTGCGTTCAAGTTCGGGCAATACCTGGCATTCCAGTTCTGGGCGCTCGCGTTCGCGCTGTACCTGTTCCAGGCGCTGGATAAACCCATGCGCAACTCGTTGCCGGTACGGGGCTTTTCGTGGCTCGGCGAGTTCAGCTTCTCGCTTTATATCGTGCATATTCCGATCCTTATCCTGCTCGGGTCGGTGCTGTTTCACTCGGCGCTGCAAACGACCATCTGGGCGTCGTTCGCCTTCATGCTCGTGCCCATCGCGGTGGCCTTCGTGTTCTACATGCTGGTCGAGCGCCCCGCGATGAACTGGTCCGCCAGCCTCAAGCGGCGGCAATCGGCTGCTGCCTGAATACCGTCGGATCTCTAACGAAACGAAAACGAAGAAGCCCCGCTGACGCGGGGCTTCTTCGTTTCCAGACCTGTGGAGCGGACCCTAGCTTCGTTTCGACCGCGACTTGCCGGCGACATCGGAGAGAATCTTTTGAACGCTCTCCACGTACCGTTCGGTCCCGAAGCGGTTGATCGCATTCGCATAACCCTGTTCGACCAGACGGTTGCGCAGACCCGCATCGGCCGATAACTCACCCAGCGCGCCTGCGAGCGCGTGGACATCGCCGGGCGTGCACAGAATGCCGTTCTCGCGATCTTCCACGATGTCCGTCACACCGCCCGCCCGCGCCGCCACGATCGGCCGCTTCGCCAGCATGCCTTCAATAATCACGCGGCCGAACGGCTCCGGGCTGATGGACGTATGCGCAACGACATCGACGGCTTTCATGCATGCTGCAATGTCGTGCTGGAAGCCGAGGAAATGCACGCGGTCAGCGAGGCCGTGTTCGAGCACGTAGGCACGCAATTCCGCCTCGTAGGCGTCCTCGCCGAAGAGCGCCGACCCAACCAGTACGGCGTGCATCTCGGGCGCCTCCAGCAGCGCCTCGAGCAGGATGTGCTGCCCTTTCCAGCGTGCGAGCCGGCTGAACGAGCCCACCAGGAACGCGTCCTGCGGCAAGCCGAAGCGCGCCCGCAGCTCGTGCTGCGCGACAGATTCCAGCTCGGTGAACGGCTCGGCGGAAATGCCGTTGAACACCACATCCAGCCGTTCCTCTTTCAGCCGCGTCAGCGCGGTGAGCGCTACGGCCGATGCCGTCGAATTCGCGATCACACGCTCCAGCATGAGCTTCGTGCACCACTTGATGATGGTGAGTTGCGTCTTGCCGAAATGCTCCGGGCTGACGATATCGCGCAGATGCCAGACCACCGGGCGCCGCGAGATCAGTCCGGCGATCGCACCGACCACCATCGCGCGCTGCGTGTTCACGTAGATCACATCCGACTTGCGCGACTTTTCCAGCGTGCCGCGCACGAGGCTCATCACGCCGCCGATCATGCCCGCACCCGGCCGCTTCATCCCGCCGTCCTTGCTCAAGCCGCCGAGCCCGGCGCCGTCGAGCACGTCGACCTTGATACCGACTGCTTCGAGTGCGATACGAAACGGGCCGTCGTCGAACAACACGGTCTCGTTGGTGCCGCGCATGTTCTTCATCACCTCGAGCAACGACAGTTCCGCACCGCCCAGCACGCCGCTTTGATCGACGGCCAGTACACGCATGGCGTCGGCCTCTTCGTGATCCTGGTCCAGCTGCGCAGCCGCTGCTGTGGATAGCGGATCGATGACCGTTTCAATGACTGGCACCGGCGGCATTGCCGGCGGTGCGAGCGTGAACTGAGGCGCGACGCTTTGCACGTAAGCGCGCAGGCCATCGCGGAAATGCCTGATCGAAAAACGCTCGGCATTCGCGCGGCAATCGGCCGGATCGATCTTCACCGCGCCGAGTTCGAACCCCTCCACCGCGTCGATGATGGAGGTGGTCGTCTGTTCATCGAAGAAAAGGCCCGTTGGGCGCGCGTGCGAACTATCGAGCACGGTCTCCAGCGCGCCGCCCTTGCCATATGCGATCACCGGCGTCCCGCACGCTTGCGCCTCGACCACCGAGATGCCGAAGTCCTCTTCGGCCGCGAACACGAACGCCTTCGCGCGGCGCATCTTGTCCTGCAGGACGGAGAACGGTTGATACCCCATGATCTCGACGTTCGGCGTGGCCTTGTCGCGGATCTTGCGCATGTCGGGGCCGTCGCCGATCACGACCAGCTTGCGCCCGGGCATCTTCGCAAATGCTTCCACGATCAGATCGATCTTCTTGTAAGGCACCATCCGCGACGCCGTCAGGTAGAAGTCCTCTTTCACCTCGCATAGCTGGAACGCTTCCACGTCGACGGGCGGAAAGATCACATGGGAATCGCGGTGATAGACCTTGTTGATCCGTCGCGCGATGAACGCCGAATTCGCGATGAAATGGTCCACCGAGTTCGACGTGCGGATGTCCCAGTTGCGCATGTAGTGCAGCACCATGCGCGCGAGCAGCGACTTCACGCCGGCCGTGAGATTCGATTGCTGCAGGTACTGGTGTTGCAGGTCCCATGCGTAGCGGATGGGTGAATGCACGTAGCTCACGTGAACCTGGTCCGGGCCGGTCAGCACGCCCTTCGCCACCGCATGGCTGCTGGAAATGACGAGGTCATAGCCGGACACGTCGAGTTGTTCGATCGCCAGCGGCATGAGCGGCAGATACGAGCGGTAGCGCTTTTTCGCCTGCGGCAGTTTCTGGATGAACGAGGTGGTGACCTTCTTGCCGCGCATCCATGACCGCTCTTCCATGAAGTCGACGACGCTGAACAGATCCGCATCGGGAAAGCATAGGACGATCTGTTCGAGCACCTTCTCCGCGCCCGCAAAAGCGACGAGCCAGTCATGCACGATCGCCACGCGTGGGACTCGTTTTGCGATTCTTGCGCGGTGGCGGGCCGGTGTGTCCTGCACAGCAGGCGGGGGCAGGCCGACCGCGTCGAGCGTCGCTCGCACCGGGTCGATGACCGCTTCATCGAGATCATGTCTCACGTGTCTCTCCTCACCTTAAACCGTGGATTTCACGCGCCGTTTCAGGCGCACATTCAACTCGTGGACGAAGCTGCGCGCCATGGAGCGCAACGCGGGCCGCGTGAGAAGGGAGCAGCAGCAATTCAGGGCCGAGATGACTAACGCTGCTGCGATTGATTGCAACGGGTACTCGATCGGATCGATGACAAACGCCACGCCCAGGCCCGCGACGAGGAACGCGAGATGCATCAGCATGTCGGCGGCAATGGGGCGGGCGTGGATACGCGAGATCCAGAGCAGGAGGCCGTAGTCGGCAAGCGAGCGCAGCACGACCACGCTCGCCGCACCGATAGGTCCGAAGTGCGCGATCCCGAACCACAGCGCGGTCACGAAGAACGGCAGTTGGACGACGCCGATACGCGCCGCGGTGGCGGGATTGATCTGTGACTGGATCATGATGCGCGTGACGCTGGCCTGTCCGACGAGCCACACGCCGATGATCAGGATCCGGCCCACCGGTGCACTGGCAATGGCGATTTCCTGCCCGACCCAGAGGTGCAGGAAGGGCGCGAGCACGAGCATGACGAAGAGTGCGATGGGCGTGAATACACCGTTGAGGAATTCGAGGGACTGCTGGACCATGGCATCGGCGTGTTCGCGTTGGACGGCGGACAAGCGTGGGAACAAGGTGCGAACGAGTGAGTTCGGCAGCATGTTCAGGCGGGTGACGAGGTTCTGCGGCACGGTGTAGTACGTGACGAAGCGCGCACCCAGATTGGCTCCCAGGAGGATACGGTCGAGGGAGTCCGTGATCATGCTGGAGATGGTTGCAACCAGCATCCAGCCGCCGAACTTGAACAAGCCGCCGGCGACGCCTAGCTGCGGCCATTCGATGCGTTTGATGTCGAGCACCTTGAAGCTCGCTCGTGCGAGGAGTATGACGGCGAGGACTCGTGCGACGACGGCGGCGGCGAGTACGGTTTGCAGGTTCGGGGCGATTTTCCAGGCGGCGGCGAGCGGTAGCAGCTGGAACAGGAAGGTGCCGATGGTTTGATTGGTGTTGTAGATACCGAAGCGTTCGACGCCGTTGATGGCACCGGCGCAGACCCATGACACGTTGGCGATGGGGATGGCGAGGGCGAGCCATGGGAGTGCGTGGTAGACCTCGCGTTGCATGGCGGGGGATGAATGGGCGACGTAGGCGGTGTAGGCGAAGGCGCCGAAGTAGATCAGGACACCGCCGATGATGCCGGTGCCGAGGTTGAGCCAGATGGCGCTCCAGAACACGCGCGAGCGGGCTTCGGGGTCGTTGGCGGCGTGGGCCTTTGAGATCTGGTGTTGAGCGGCCATGCCCATGCCGAGGTCGAGAATGCCGAAGTAGCCGATAAGCGTCCAGACAAGGCTGATCACGCCGTAGCGTTCGACGCCGACGAGATGGATGTATGCGGGCACGGTGATCAACGAGACAAAGGTAGGCAGCACCAGTCCCGAGAAGTTGATCGCCATGTTCTTCACCATCGATTTTTCCATCGTTCGCACTCGTTCTTTGGGGTTTTGGGTGACTGGGGGTTTGGGGTTTTGGGGTTGGTGGTCGCGGTCGGTGCTGGGTTGCCTGTTCCTGCGTTAGCGGTCAGGGTCTATGCCGGGTTGCTGCTTTCCAGGTCTTCGCACGTTATATGTGAGCTATTTTCTTTATCGCTATTAGCCACTGTGCGTGGCGGCACGTCATTTCTTTGTCCAAAGCGACAAAGAAACGAAGCAAAAAAAACGCTTTAACCGCACTACCCTAAGTGTCCACAGCGTGCAGTTCCCATTCATTGGTGCCCCAAAAGTACGGTGCTCGCCAGAGCGACGGATGTGTGAAACCCTCCTTCTCCGAACACAGATACCCACACGCTTCGCCACCAGTGACTGAACCTGCCCAAGGTTCACCCCGCGCTATCCGCGAACAACCAACCACCCAAAACCTCCACCGCCCTATCCACACCCACCATCAAATCCAACAGAACCAACCGGCTCAGTAGACTTAGCAGGCTCACCAGACTCTACAAATTTAGAAAACGTTAAATATTTCGCATGCCTTACAAATCATTTTTATGGTGCGGATCGGGAAGCGGCCAACGCCGCGGGAAATTCGGCAAAAAAATACGTGTTGGGCCGTGCTGACCGTGGGGTGCTGGTGCTTGCCCGAGAGCACTGGTGGCGAAGCGTGTTCATGTCAGGATTCGCGAGAAGGAGGGGTTCAAACATCCTTTGCTCTGGCGAGCACCGTGCTTTTGGGGCACCCATGAATTAAAACTGCACGCTGTGGACACTTAGGGTAGAGCGGTTAAAGCGTTTTCTTTGCTTCGTTTCTTTGTCGCTTTGGACAAAGAAATGACGTGCCGCCACGCACAGTGGCTAATAGTGATAAAGAGAAAATCCGACTCTCGCAGACCACTAACGCCGAAAGCAGCAACCCGGCATTGACTCCGACCGCTAACCCTGGAACCTACCGCCCCGACATCACCCCCGACCACCGCCCCAAAAACCCCAGTCACCCAAAACCCAAAAAAGTGCGAACGAACAGCCAACGGCTATGGCCGCCACCTGTACATCATCACCTTCCCCCGCGCATCCTCTTCAACAAACACCAGGTACTCGCCATCCGCCTGCCGGCTCGCACTAATGCCATTCGGCACATCCACCCACCCCGACGCACCGCCCACCTCCGGACCCGGCTTGATCACACCAACCTCACGGCCCGTATCCTTCTCATACACATGCACCATCCCAACCGGTTCCACCGTGAATAAATACTTACCCTCAACCGTCAAACCAATCGTCGTTGCCAACGGCTTACTCTGCGTATCCCACGGCAACTCAATCGAATACCGCTGCTCCGGCACCTTCGACCAATGGTCATATCGCACCAACCGTCGCCCCACTTCCTTCCAGTAACCACGGTCAAACGGCTCGTCCGCCGTGTACCCAGTCAAATACATCGTGTCCGTATCCGCCTCATACACCGCCCGCTTCACCACGCTAAACGGCGCAGGCATCGCATAGTTCTGCGCATTGGCATACGCATAAACCGGATTGCCCACACGGTCCACACCACCGTATCGAAAGCGATTGATCCCCCGCGTATCACTCGTATGCCAAATATCACACTTCGTATCAACCCACCATCCCCACCCACCAGGATTAGGTAGCACTCCGTTGTTCACGTCGAACTCATTCGCATCAAACCGGCCATTGCCGTTGGTGTCGCGCCAGATCCAGTCACCATGCGGCGGATGATTCGGAATGTTCTCCGCACCACGCTCACGCCCCGCAAAATACCCCGAAGGAATCGCCAGCTCTCCATCACGCTTCGCATCGAAACGATAAATCTTCAGGTGATCGGAATACATGTCCGTCAAGTACAGGAACGTTCGACCATCAACCCTCCGGGCCATCGGCTGCCCCGGCCAGTCATCAACGCTAAAGCTGGGATCCTCGGGATACTTGAACCGCCCCGACAAGAACCCCACATATTTCCAGTCCTGTCCCGCCGGCTTCGACAGATCCAGTTCAAAGCGCTTGTTGCCGGTGTAAACGCTGTTCGGACGCGCCGGATCCATCCACGCACCATCCACGAACAACAGTCCCTGCACTTGCCACAACTGCCGCCCGTCAGGCGCATAACTCTCAAGCGTCGCACCCAACCCCGCACCGGTCGAGCCCTGCCGCACACCTATCCCATTCGTCGATACATAAACATTCCCCGCCGCATCCACACCCACGCCGGTCAACCCGTTGAAACGCTGCGGACCAGGCCGCCCCGCAACACCCGAAAAAATGCCGCCACGCTCACCCAGTGCTGACGACTCGCGGTACTTGTCCGCACCGCCATCGCGCGTAAAAATCAACACCTGCTGACGCGGTCCGTTGTCAGCAACCAGCAAACGCCCCTGCGCATCAAGCGTCAAATCGACGGCGTCGGTACCCGCAGCTAGTGCGGGGGCATCGTCTATCGTCGCGCCCGCCGGCGTGTAATGCGCGAGCCGCGCCCGCCCGCCCTGAATATTGACCAGCGCCCATAACGTGCCGTCCCTTGCAAGCGCCAGACGCCCCGGCTGCGTGGCGTTCCACTTGCCCTTTTGCTGCATCGACTCGGCGTCATACACCTCGATGCGGTTCATCGCGGTATTCGCCACGTACAACAACGCATCCGACGCAGCCAGTCCACCCACGTCCTGCTTCACGTCGTCCGTCTTCGGAGCGCCGCGCTTGTCTTCCGGCGCCTCGTTGATCATCAGGAACGCGGCAGCGAGCTGCGCGTGCCCGTCCTTGTCGGCAGCCAGGTTCGCCTGGAATGCCACACTGCGCTTCATGTCCCGGATGTCCCGGCGCGACACGCCAAACCACTGCTTGCCCTTGGGCGGCCACACACCCGCCTTCTGCAAATTGCCGCGCTCGTTACCCACCCCGACTGCCACAAACGCATAGCGCCGGTTAAGCGCGATCGCGTTGCCACCGTAGTTGCCCCAGCCATGCGTGCCGCCCGCCGTGCCAAGCACCTTGCCGTCCTTGTAGACGCTCACTTCCGCACCGCTCTCGTCCCAAGGCGCATTGGTGTACACCCGGCCGTCAGGCGCGACCGCGATCGCAGTAATGTTGATCTGCGTCCAGGCGCCATCGCCGAAACCGAAAGTGTTTCCAATCCACGATGTACGAGCCTGCAGCACAGTGGGCGACGCGGGATACGCTGAGCTCACCGCCGCCAGACCGAACCCGCCCACAACCAGAAAACGTAATGCCAGAAGCGAAAAGCGCGAAAAACGGTGCAAGAGGTTTTCTCCGTCTGAGAGCGGCCCACCCCGCTCCCATCGGCCGATGGTGCAGTAGAGGCGTCACGGCCGTTACTCGGGTTAGCCAAGACTACCGTTCAAATATTGCAAAAAAATCTTAAATAAATAGAGCGCGAAGCAGGATCGCCAGTGGTAAATGAACCACAAAATTAAATCAATTACCGTTAGAAGCCGCTTTTAAGTACGCACCGCGCAGATCCGGAAGAGTCCATAAAGGGCCGAAGCCTTTGCCAGCGAGGCTGCCGGAGCCGTAATGGACTTTCAAATTGACTTATTTCATTCAAAAAATTGTTTCGAGAAGTAATAAATTCGGCGCCTTTGAGCCAGGCTGAGCGCCCTCACGGGAAATACTTTCTAACATGTGACCCTTCGCCGTCGAATATTTTCGGGTTTGTTCTTTCGTAGAATAAGCAAAGCGTAATGTTCGACGGCAGGGCTAAAACCATGGCGCAGCGTGCAGCCAGCGGATTTCTTCGCCGCGGCCGGATTTCGAGGCGGGAATAACCGCGGTCCGAACCGCACGCGTGGCGGCTCGGCAATTAGTTGGAGCTACTTCACGACTCGCGCCTGTTACACCGGGTGTTCCGCCCCCTTGGAACAAGGGCTACGTGATAAAATTTGCCATTAAATCAATGCGGAAAATGGCTGGAAAGCCCCGTGGCGCCGGGCCAGAGCGGAAATTCACATTCCCGTGCGAAACGCAGTTGCATGATGGAATTCATCGCTCGACGGCCGCATTGTCGGAGAACGGAAAGTATCTGGCGTCACCGGACAGGCATGCACAACCATTCCGATACGCCGCAACACTTTGCCAAAACGCCGAAAGAGGCCGCCGCATATATCACGCTCAATGAACGACATAAAACATCCTGACGGCGGCAAACGCCGTCGCGCTCTCATCACGGGTCTTTCGGGCTTTACCGGACGCCATATGGCCGCGCGTCTGCTGGACGAAGGTTACGACGTGTGGGGCACGACCTCACCCGCGTCCGAGCCCGACGTACCCGGCACGACCGGCGTTCCGCTCGACCTGCTTGATCTCGACGCAGTGCGCGCGTGCGTCAGCGACGCCCAGCCGGATGTGGTCGTCCATCTCGCCGGGCTTGCGCACGTCACGGGCAACCCGCCCACGCAAAGTTATCTCGTGAACATCATGGGCTCGCGCAATCTGCTCGACGCGCTGTCGCAGATCGACAAGAAACCGCGCGCCGTGCTGATGGCAAGTACATCGAATGTGTATGGCAATGCGAACGTGGAAGTCATCGACGAAAACGTGCCGCTGAATCCCGGCAACGACTATGCCGTCAGCAAGCTCGCCATGGAGAACATGGCGCGCCTGTGGCTCGACCGCCTGCCCGTCTTCTTCACGCGCCCGTTCAACTACACAGGCGTTGGCCAGAGCGACGCCTTCTTGTTGCCGAAGATCGTCAATCATTACGCGCGCCATGAACCGCGCATGTCGCTCGGCAACCTGGCCGTGAGCCGCGATTTCTCCGACGTCCGCGATGTCGTCGAAGTCTACGCACGCCTGCTGGAAGTCGCGCCCGCTGGCGAGGCATTCAACACGTGCTCCGGCACCGGCCATTCGCTTGGCGAAATCCTGACCATGATGCAGCGTATAGCGGGATACAAGATCGATATCTACGTCGACCCCCGCTTCATGCGGCGCAATGAGATTGCAAAGCTGGTCGGGTCGAACGTCAAGCTGCGGCGCGCGATTGGCCGCGTGCCCGTCACCCCTATCTACGACACGCTCGAGTGGATGTTCAAGCATGCACGTGCCGCACACGTCGAGGGTGAAGCCGTATCGAGCGCCGCTGTCGTCAGGACGTGACGTGGTTCGCGTGATCGGCGTGCGCGGTATGGCCGTGACCGGAAACCAGATCATCCGCGGCTATCTGCAATGACGACTGCCGCCTGTAGATCTCCGCGATCCACTCTATGAACACCTTCACCCGCCGTGGCTGATGCCGGTTCGCGGCATACAGGATCGACACCACGCGCGGATACGACGGATACGCCTGCAGGACTTCCTTCAGCGCACCGCTTTCCAGATACGAAGACAGCGTATAGCTCGACGCCTGGATCAACCCGAGGCCGGCGAGTCCACACTCCACATACGAATCCGCATCATTGACGGCCAGTATCGCCTTGAGCGGAATGGCCTTGGTCTCGCCATCCACCACGAACTCCCAGCTTCTGACGCGGCCGGTCTTGCTCACCAGATAGTCCACGCACATGTGATGCTCGAGATCCTCGAGCGTCCTGGGCTCGCCATATTTCGCGATATACGACGGTGCCGCCGCCGTGACCTGGGAATAGCGGCCGATCTGCTTTGCCACGAGACCGATGTCGCCGACTGCGCCCACGCGGATCACACAATCCACGCCCGCCTCGATGATGTCGACCTGCTTGTCGGTCAGGCTCATTTCCACGCGGATATCCGGGTAGGCCTCGAAGAATTCCGGCAGCGCGGAGATGATGGTGCTTTTCGCCATGAGTGCGGGCAGGCTGACGCGTACGGTGCCTTTCGGGCTCAGCTTGGAGCGCGACAGGACGGACTCCATGTCGTCCACTTCGCCGAGTACACGCACGCATCGCTCGTAGTAGATCTCACCGTCTTCCGTGATGCTGATGCTGCGGGTAGTACGGTTCAGGAGGCGTGCGCCGAGGTGTGCTTCGAGTGCCTGGACGGTGCGGGAAACGCTCGCGGCAGGCAAGCGCAGCGCGTCGGCGGCCTTGGAAAAACTGCCGCTCTCGACCACGCGCACAAAGACTTTCATTGCTAGAAAACGGTCCATGCCAGTCGGTCCCATTCCGGCCCGCAGATGCCAGGTATCCGGCTTTTTTACGGGCCCAAAACGGGATATTACGACGGTTTCGAGGAGTTCCGCTTGAGAGGACCGTTTGCGGACAGCGCTGGAAGAGGTTCCTGGTGATCCGGACCTGGCGGTCAAAGCAGATGCCCCGGAGTGCTGTCAGGGCCGGACAGCGCCCCGGGGTACACGCAAAAAATTAATGCATGACGCCGGCATCAATTGCTTCACTATAAACCGCGGCCACGCGTTTGGCGATCACCGGCGTATCGAAGTTTTCGCGCGCGTAGATCCGGCACTCCTGCTCCGTCGGCAATTTCAGCGAACCATTCAGGGCAGCGATCAAGCCATCGGCAATGGCATCCACGCCCGTCGACGGCAGGACAAGATTTGCTGATAAAGGCGCAACCGCCTCCGGCAAACCGCCCACCGGCGTGACCAGCACCGGCGTCCCCGAAGCAAGCGACTCCACCGTGATCAACCCAAAACCCTCCAGCGCAACGGTCGGCACAATACTCACATCCGCGGCACGATACAGCGCCGCCAAATGCCGGTCAGGCACAAATCCAAGCAATCGAACGTTGTCATCAAGACCGGCTTCGGTAATGCGCGCCTGCAATTCCTCGGCAAGACGCCCCTTCCCGGCGATCAACAGCAACACGTCCGGTTGCCGGGCCTTCACACGCTTCATCGCTTCGATCAGATCTTCAAGCCCCATCCGTCTGACCAGCCGCCGCACCGCAAGCACGACCGGCCGGTCCTGCGGCAACTGAAGCCGGCGGCGGGCATCGGAACGGCTCAGCGGCAGATTGAACTGCGAAACATCGACACAGCCCGGCACCACGCGAATCCGGTCCGCAGGAATGGCATAACGCGACTGCAGGATCTCCCCGAACGCCTCCGACAATACGATCAGCCGCGACGAACGCGCATAGACCCGCTGTTCAAGCAAACGCTTCGTCCGCTGACCAATGGAGTCGGCGCCTTCAACATGGCTCTCATCCGCCCACGGCCCCTGGAAGTGCGAGACCTGCGGAATGCCGCGGGTGACATCGAGACCCGGGAAGGTGTAAAGCGCGAAATGCGACGAGACCACGTCGGGCCGCTCACGGCTCAACGACGCCCGCAACGCGCGGCGTGCGGCCATCAGGCGGCGCGGCAAGGACTGCGCCGCCGGACCGAAGCCGCGAATGGCCCCTTCCGTGTCGGCCGCCACGCGCGCGGATCCCGCGACCACGCCGCGCACGGTAACGCCCGCTCCCGGCAACGCACCGACCAACGTGTGATACATCCGGTCCAGACCGCCCGCGCGCTCGGGGAACCAGTGCATTCCTATTTGCAGCGACTTGATGGCTTGCGTGCTCATGTCCACGACCCTGATCGAAATTGTTGATGGATAACGACAACCGTCGAATTGCTCATACCGGCGATGAGGGTGATTCATTCGCCATGCCAGGCAGCACGGCATGGCGGGCACCGATCGCCGCGCTCTTCGTCAGCGCCGCCACCTTGGTCACTCCGCCCTCCGCCTGCGCTTCACCCGACGCGGCTGCGCCAGCCTGATTCGCAAAACCGCGATACAGATCCAGATACCGCCGCGCCATCCGCGCCCAGCCAAACTGGTCCGCCAGCAGGCGCGCCGCTTCACCCATCTCGCGACGCAGTTCGGGGGCCTCATCAAGCTTCGTGATCGCGCCCGCGAGCGCGGTGGCGTCGTCGGGATCGTCGAGCACAATGCCGCAGTCCGTGCCGATAATCTCCGCCCCGCCGGCAGTCTTTGCCGTAATGACCGGCAGACCCGCCGCGAGCGCTTCCAGCAGCGAGAGGCTCATTGCTTCGTAACGCGACGGGAAAACGAAGGCATCGACGGAATGCATCAGCGTGGGCATGTTCTTCACCAGCCCCAGGAAATGCACGCGATCCGCAATGCCCAGCGCCTTGGCTTCATCGGGATAAGGACTGCCCGGGATATAACCGGCCACCGCCAGATGAACATGGGCAGGAAGTTGCACCAACGCCTTCAGTACCGTGTCCAGGTTCTTGCGCGGCGTGCGCAGGTCGCCGACAAACAGCAGCAGGCAGGTATCGTCTCGCAGTCCGAATGATTTCCTGTCGCCCCCCAGCACCCTGGCCGCTTTGAACGCGCTGGTATCCACGCCGTTATAAACCACCTCGATACGTTCGCCCGCCACACCGTTCGCGCGAATCTCGACAGCCACTTTCTCGGACACCGCGGCGATGATCTTCGAGCGCTGATACGCCCAGTGTTCAAGCCGCGCATTCACGCGGCTATACACCACCTGGTAAGCGGACCACAAGCCGCCCGTGAGCTTGAACGGATAGTACGGACTGCGCAGCCAGCCGCCATGCACGAAGTGGGCGGTATTCACGTCGGCTTTGGCCCACGATATAAATCCGTTCACATGCAGGACGTCGTATTCCTTCTTGTGCGTCCTGAGCCACAACGCCGTCTTCAGCGCGAAGACCTGCTGCTTGAAAAGCTTGGTCGGCCAGAAGCGCCCGACCTTGATCGCGACCCATTGCAAACGTGCTTCGGAAGCAAGTTCCGGCGCAACGTGCGACGCCAGCAGCGTGACCTGATGGCCTTCCGCCAATGCAGCGCGCGCGATCTCGTAGTTCACGCGGCCTTGTCCGTCGTTATGACGCACGACATGAGTGACGATGGCGATTCTCATCGGATTGCCTTTTCAGGGAGGGAGTGTTCGAAGAGCGCCTGCGCGCGGCGGCGCCCGAGTTGCTGGTGGTGGCGCGCCGCGAGGACCGAGCAAAGGCCCATGTAAAGGATCATTCCGCCGATCGACGTGAAGGTATTGGTGAACACGAGCATGCCGACAATCGCGAACGCAACGCTCAAGGACGCCTGCGCATATTTGTCGTCGCGCAGTGAAAACGAAGCACGGAATGCACGGGTGAGCAGCAACCCCAGCCCGGCCAGGTACATGAGCGAACCGGGCCAGCCGAGGACGAACGGCACGTTCATCACGCCACTGTCGAAGCTGCCGTATTTACCCAGGTCGCCGTTGGAGGTCGAGAGTTTCGTCGATGAACCGGTCGCGCCGAATCCCTCGCCGGAGACGTCCGTGAAGGCGGTTTTCGCGAACGACGCATAGAACTCGTTGCGCGCGGCGTAGCTGTTGTCATCGCTGAGATTGGTGATGGACTGCAGGCGTGTCGCCATCTTGTCGGCAATCGGTCCGAAGGTCAGCAGCGGCACGGAAAGTCCCGCCAGCACCACGGCGCCAACCAGGATCCGTACCCGCACCTTGTTGCTCGCCTTGATGAGCTGCAGCACCATCGCGATGACCCAGCCGCCCCAGGTCGAGCGCACCATGCACAGGCCGAACGAGATGAACCCGACACCCCCGGCGACCCAGCGCACGCTTTGCGTGCCGGCCATGGTGAAGGTGAGCGCCGCCATCATGGCGAGCGCGAACGGACCCGATGAATTCATGGTGCTGAACACGCGCACGCCGAGCCGGACCGGGTCGCCTTGCGAAGCCATCTGCGAACCAATCATCCACATGGCGTCCCAGGCCGGCATCAGGAAGAACTGCACGAGACCATAGCCGCCCATGAACAGCATGCCCCAGATGAACGTGTCGAGAATCGCCTGGCGGTACTTCGGATAGTCGCGGGCATGGACCATGATGTGAAAGCCGATCAGCACCGGATACAGCCACGCCGCGAGGTCATAGGTGGCCGCCATCGGGCCGTTGGACATCACGCCGATCAGGTACGCATAGGCGAGGCCCAAGAAGATCAGGAGGAACGGCAGGCCGCGCCGCTCAGCCAGCACACGATAGTGCCGAACCACGGTCAACGCGCAGATCATGGTCACGACCACGGGCGCGACCTGGATCAGGCTGGTGGCGGTGAAACCGCCCTTGGCAAAATCCGCCAGCCTGCGCACTTCTGGACCGAGAAACCACTGCCACCAGACGAAGCCGATGTAACGCGCGGGACTCTTGAAGTACAGCCATAGGCCGACAGCCGTGGCCATGGCCGGGAACCCGTATGTCAGCGCCGTGCCCTGATGCGCGAGGATGAGCAGCAGCGTGAATATCCAGAACCCGGTTTGCGGCACCCAGTGTTTCGGGTCGTCGCGGAACAGGCCGAGAAAACCCGCGCGCAAGGGCTTGCCGCCGTTCTCCATCAGATCAGCCAGATACTTCGGCGTACGCGCTGCGGCCGGTGTGCTCATGGCTCAGTTCACCCGGCGTTGAGGCGCGACATTGCCAAGCTCGGCATGCCGCGCGGTTTCTGACGAGCGTGCCGGTAGGTCCATGTGCCACGTCCTCATGAACTCCTGCGTGAGGCGCACATGCTGAAGCGCGAACTGGCGTGTCGTGTAGTCACGCGCGGCGAAGTGACGGCTCGCCGCCTGCGCGCGTTGCAGTGCAAGTGCGGGATTGGAGACTATCGTGTCGAGCGCGTGCTGCAACGCGGGCACGTCGTGCGGCGGCACATAGAACACATGCTCGGGTCCGAAGTAATCGCGCAGGGACCCGACATCGGAAACAATCACCGGTTTGCCCAGCGCCACCGCTTCGAGCACGACCGTTATGCCCGAGACGTGCGAGTTCGGGCGCAGCGGCACCACGATCACGTCGGCCCAGTCGTACAGCTCACGCGCCGCTTTCAGACCGACTGCCGGCGCGATCTTCACGTTGCTCGCATGCAGCGCTTTCGATACCCGTCGACGCGTCGCGATCCGCACTTCATGCGCCGGGTTCTGCCGGAACGCCCGCACGAGCGACTCCCAGTCACGATCACGATCGTTGCCGATCGCGGCAATTCGCACCGGCGTATGCGGTTGCCAGGAGGTGGGCTCCTGCAGCGGAAAATCGAGCGGGTTGATACCGTAGAACACCTGCGTCACATCGCGCTTGAAATATTCCCGCGCCATTTGCGCGTTCTCGCTCGCGTGCGTGGTCAGCACATCGGCACGGGCGAGCAGCTTCCTGTACACCCATTTCCTGAGCGCACCGTAACCCGCCCACTTGTCGACGAGCCATACGCTTTGCGCGAGCAACATGGGATTGCCGCGAGCCCGGCCCTTTAAAAGCAGCAACAACGCCGCCGATAAATGCTCGGCCTCGGTATGCGTCCAGACGACATCGGCGTCGAGAATTTCCTCGCGGTTGCGCCACGTATGGATGAAGTCGAAGCCAAGCGCCGCCTTCAGTCCACGCCGCGCGAGCCGCACCAATTTATTCTCGGGCTCGTCGCGCGAATACGTCAGCGTCAACTCCGGGGACTCTGCATGGTGATAACCGTACAGGCAGCCGATGTTCTCCCCCTTGCGGTAAAACCGCGGGTCTGTGCCGTAGAACAAATGCACGTGAACCTTGGTCGCTTGCATACGGGAAACCTCCACGTCGCCATGATCTTGTGAGTTCCGGACCCGCGCTACGCGGCTCATGCGGCTTTCGCGCCGTCGTTGCGGCCGCGCATGGCGAGTGCATAGGCAGCAGGCATTTGCTGTGCGTCGCGGCGAGCGTCCTGTGCACCTTTGCGCATGGCGCGGTAACGCGTCCAGCAGGCCGTGTCGCGAGTACGTGCAAGGGCAAGCAGCGCATGCGCAAAGCCGGGCATTGCGCGGGTGCCAATGGCGGCGTACCAGTACCACGCCACATGCCGCGCGATCGGCCCAAGATGCTCGCGCAAAACCAGATGCAGGTTGTAAGCGGTGTCGGCAAGCGCGCCTAGCGTTTGCGCGTCGCGGCCGTTGTCATCGAAACGTTCGGCGGGGAAATGATCGACCGCCACGCGCGGGTCGTAGACCATCTTCCAGCCCGTGCGACGAACGCTCAAGCTAAATGAGAGGTCATTGCAAGGCTGCGCGCCCTTGCCGCGCAGACGCGTATCAAAGCGCAATCCGCCCACCGCCGAGCGCCGGTAAATCATGTTCGCGCCTTTCAACAGCGAGACCGTTCGCGGTGCACCCACACCCAGATGATGGTTGCCGCAGATCTTGCCGGTCCGACGGATCACGCCGACTTCCGAACGCTCGCCGTCAAGCAGCGCGCCGCGCTCGAATACCCAGTCACGGCCGCCGAGCGCACCCAGCGTCTGGTCGTTGCTGAAGGCTTCGTCAATCCGCGCCAGCCAGTCGACACGCGGCGCGGCGTCGTCGTCGGTGATCGCGATGATGTCGCTGCGCGCCGCATCAAGCCCGCGATTAAGCGCGGCGACCTGCCCGCCCAGACCCGTCTCGATCACGCGCAACTCAAACGGATTGTTCGCGGCCAGCTCGTCTGCAAGCGCGCGATGCGTCGCGTCGTCTTCGGGGCGCGCGACGACCAGCACTTCATCCGCCGGACGCGCCTGTGCGCGCAACGCGTCCAGGCAACGCTTCAGGTCGGCGGGACGGCGATACGTCGGCACCATCACGGAGATTGTCAGGGTCGAGGTCGAGGTCATGCGGCGCTCCGCTTGGCGTTCAAACATTCAGGTAGTCTTCGACCGCTGCATAGTGTCCGCGGTTATAACCACGCGAACGTGCCGGCATGCCGTTCATGATTGCCCCGTGCAGCGGAATGCCCGCCGAGCGCAAGCGCCGGATTGCATCGGAGATCTCCATTTCGTTGTGCGCACCCGAGCGCATCACGAGGAAGTTCGTTCCTGCAAGCTTGCCGATAATCGACGCGTCCGTGACGGCGAGCACCGGCGGGGTATCGATGAAGACGACGTCATACACGCGCCCCAGGCCATCGAGATATTGCTGCAGACGCGGCGACATCAACAGCTCCGAAGGATTCTCCGGGCGCTTGCCCGCAGGCATGAAACTGAGGAACGGCGTGCGCGTGGTGCGGATGGCCTGCTCGAGTCCGATCGTGCCGGCAAGCAATTCCGCCAGGCCATTCGCGCGCTCCAGACCAAACGAACGTTCCAGCTTGCCGCGGCGCATGTCGGCGTCGATCAGCAGGACTTTCTTGCCTGACGCCGCCAGCAGCACGGCAAGGTTCACCGCAAGAAAGCTCTTGCCGACACCCGATGCCGGGCCCGTCAGCATCACCGTGTGATTGCGTGCTTCCATCAGCGTGAACTGCAGCGATGTGCGCAGGCTACGCATGATTTCCACGCAGACATCGTTCGGACGCATGGTCGCGAGGATTGGCGCAACCCGGTCGCGATCACGCTCCGTGCGCTTCGCTTCCGCATCCAGCTTCACCTGTTCCGTGCTCATGGGCACGAGGCCGATCAACGGCAAGCCCGCCAGGCGTTCGACCTTGTCCGGGTCCACGATGCCCTTGAACATGGCGCGGCGCAGGAACACGAGGCCGGTCCCAAGGATCAGGCCGAGAATCACGGCCGCCGACATGATGAGGAATTTCTTCGGCTTGATCGGCGCACCCGGGCGCAGCGCGGCGTCGACAATATGCACGTTGCCGCCCGTCCCGGCCTTCTGCACGGACAGTTCCTGCACGCGATTGAGCAGCAGCACATAGATGTCTTCGGCCACCTTCGCATCACGTTGCAGCGATACCGCCTTGACTTCGGATGCCGGAAGATTCTTGAAACGCTCGCTGAAACGCGCGCGTTCGCCTTCAAGTTGGCTAAGCTGCTGCTGCGCGGTGATGAGCGCCGGATGGTTGGCTTCAAAGCGCTGGTTCAACGTGGCGATCTGCAGCTTCAATGACGAGATCTGCGCTTCGTAGGTGATGCTGCCTTCAAGATAAACCTTCGCTTCGTCGCTTGCGTTGATCGAACCGGACTTGCTTTGGTATTCCGTCAGCGCAGCTTCGGCATGCTCGAGATCACCCTTCAGCCGCGGTTGTTCGCTCTTCAGGAACGCGAGCATTTTTTCCGCGTCGGCCTGCTTGCTTTCAATGTGCTGGTGCAGATACGAATCGGCCAGCGCATTCGCAATTTCAGCCGCACGCGCCGGGTCACCGTTCTCGAGCGAGATCTGGATCACACCCGTCGACTTGCCTTGCTCCACGACCGTAATGCCCGACTGAAACGCGGCGATGGCATCGAGGTCATTCGCGCGGATCACCACGAACCGCGTACCGGGACGCGCCACCAGTCTTGTGACATCGATACTGACGCCATTGCCCTTCGCCATCTCACCCACACGGCCTTCGAGCAACGGCACGCCTTCAGGCGTCGCCAGCGAATAGCGGTCGTTGCCGAGCGCCGTCATGGTCAGCTTCAAGCCTTCCAGCGACTGGACCACGTCGATTGAGTCGACCGTGGCCTGCTCGCCACCCCACGCATACGACGTCATGCCAAGCCACGGCTTCGCAGGCTTGCCCGACGTCGCGAGCCGCTCAGCGATGCTGCCGAGCACCGGGACGGTCATCGGGCTCACCGAGAAGTTGAGCTTGCACTGCGCGACGACCGGCGCGACCACGCCACGGCTCTTGATGATCTCGATCTCGGCGTCGGTCGGCAGCGCGCCCGACGAATTGCCGATCGTGGCGCCTGTCTGCGTCTGCGTGAGCGCTTGCGACGTGTTGTCGGACTGCTCGACGCGCACGTGCGCATCGGCGGAATAGACCGGCTTCGCAACGTAGCAGTACCCGGCCGCGGCGAGCACGATGAACGCCGCGGTGCCGATCAGCCACCAGATGTCGTCGAGGACCACCTGCAGCAGTTGCCCAAGGACGACGTCCTCTTCTTCGGTCTTGCCCTGATAGGAATGTGCTGGCGTGCTCACGATTCAATCCCGGTTGGTTTGAAGCATTTGACGATCTGGAAAGCGTTCATCGCGTCAGTTCCTTCAGGTAGAAGAGTGTCTGCAAGGTCGGCAGGACCTGGTTGACCATCCGGTTGAACTGGACCGCGCCGGCCGTGCCCACATACACCACGTCGAGCGGGTGAAGCTGGAATTGCGTGGACAGCAGCAGCGAATCCGGCTGCGTCAGGTCCAGCCTGTAGATGTCCGGTGACCCCGGCTTCTCGCGCGTGCCGCGCACCACATAGATCTGCCGCGCATTCGCGTCCGTATCCAGGATGCCGCCGGCTTGCGTCAGTGCATCGGCGATCGTCAGGCGGCCCTTCAGCATCGAGACAGGCAGCGGCGTCTTGACTTCGCCCATCACGAACACCCGGCTGTCGGTCCGATCCGGCACGTTGACGATATCGCCCGATTGCAGCATCACGTTCTGCGATATCTCGCCCCGGTCGAGCACGCCGTCCGCGTCGAGTTCGTAGAGCTTGCCGTTGCGCGTGAGACGCACGCGCTGCAGGTCGGCGTCGGCGTTCGTACCACCCGAACGCGTGATTGCATCGACCAGCGTGAGCGGCACGTCGCTCATGGCGAGCGGTCCGGGGGTCTTCACTTCGCCCGTCACTGACACTTTCTGGCTGCGGTAAGCAAGCACACGAACGTCGACTTGCGGTTTCTTCAGGTAAGGCGACAAGCCCGCTGCGAGCTGATCGCGAATCTCGCCCGCGGTCTTGCCCGCCACGCGGATCTTGCCGACGAACGGGAAGTAGATCGTGCCGTCGGGAGAGACGGTCTGTCCGAACGGATCGGCCTGCCCGGGCAACGCGGTGGTGTACGGCTGCGCGAGCGCGCCGGCGACCGTTTGCGTGGTGTTGCCACCCGCCGACAAGGTCTGCCCCTGCTGCGTGGTCAGTTCCGGGTGATCCCAGATCGTGATGCCGAGCACGTCCTGCGGCGCCACGCGATACACGTATTGCGCCGGGTCCGCGAAACGCGCGGGCGGCAGCTGCGCTGCCGGACCCGGGCGGTTTTGCTGCATGATCACGTCCGCCGTGATCAGGTGCACGGGATAGGTCGCGGTCGGCGTGGCGTCGTTATCGTTCAGGCGCGACGTGTTCAGGTTGTAACCTGGCAAGGCGCCACAAGCCGACAAAAAAGTCGCCAGCGAAAAGACCACGGAAACAGATAAAGCTAGAGACCGGTTCACCATATTTTATTCAGCCATCCCTGGACCAGACGTTCAATAAGCCCGAAGCTCTCGCGATAGGCAACTTCGTGGCCGCCGTACGGATCGGCCACTTCAGAGTCTTCCCACTTGCCAAGCAGATGCACCTTGCCGCGTGTGTGCGGCGCCATCTGTTCAATCGCGGCAATCTGCTTTCTTTCAGGCACGAGAATCAACTCGGCTGCGCGCGCCATGGACTCGTCGAGCCGGCGCGCAGAGTGTCCCGATGGATCGACATGACGCTCTGCCAGCAAGCGGTACATCGTTGGATCGATGTTGCGGCCTTCTTTGGCAAAAAGACCAGCGGAGCGAAATTCGATCGGGCGTCTTGCGTCTTGCTCCGCTAACTTGCCGGCGTATGCGCGGAACAGCATTTCCGCGGCAGGGCTTCGGCAGACGTTCGCATGACAGACAATCAGGACGCTTCGAAACATGGGTTGTATCCGTTAAAGCGGCGCGCTCGCGGCATCGGGTCCTTCAACCGAAGCCGCGCTCGCAGCGCCTGGGTGTGTCGATATTTTTCAATGGCCCGCCATGTCGCGGGCCTTGCCTTGCTTTACTTTGAAACTCGCTCAGACCGCGACCGGTGACTTCACCGCTTGCCGTACACCGCGTCCTATTGCGTGATACTCCACGCCGATCTCGTTCATGGTTTCCGGCTCGTAGAGATTGCGGCCGTCGAAGATCAGCGGGGTCTTCAGGCGGCGTTTCATGCCGTCGAAGTCCGGGCTCTTGAACACCTTCCACTCCGTCACAATGATCAGCGCGTCGGCGTTGTCGAGTGCTTCGGTGTGGTCGTTCGCGTATGTGAGACGAGCGAGCAGCGCAGGCGTTTCACGCAGATCGAGCGCGATCACGCGGCGTGCTTCGTCGGTTGCGACCGGGTCGTAGGCGCTGATCGACGCGCCGCGTTCAAGCAGCGCCGCGATCAGCACACGGCTGGGAGCGTCGCGCATATCGTCGGTGTTCGGCTTGAAGGCGAGGCCCCATAGCGCAAACTTCTTGCCGCGCAGATCGTCGCCCAGGCGCGCCACGATCTTGTTGGCGAGAGTCTGTTTCTGCGCCTCGTTCACCGAGGTCACCGCCTTCAGGATTTCCATCCGCTCGTCGTACTCACCTGCCGTCTGGATCAGCGAACGTACATCCTTCGGAAAGCACGAGCCGCCGTAGCCGCAACCTGCGTACAGGAAGTCGTAGCCAATGCGCGGATCGGAGCCAATACCGCGACGCACCGCCTCAATGTCCGCGCCCACGCGATCCGCGAAATTCGCGAGTTCGTTCATGAACGAGATCCGCGTGGCGAGCATGGCGTTGGCCGCGTATTTGGTGAATTCCGCCGAACGTACGTCCATGTAAAGCGTGCGTTCGTGATTGCGGTTGAACGGCGAATACAGGCGCTTCATGCGTTCACGGGCGCGTTCGCCGGGAACGTCGTCGTCGCAGCCCAGCACGATCCGGTCGGGCCGCGTGAAGTCGTCGATAGCCGCGCCTTCCTTCAGGAACTCGGGGTTCGAGACCACCGAGAACATGTGCTGGACTCCGCGGGTCGCGAGTTCCTGATCGATCACCGCCTTCACGCGGCGCGCCGTGCCGACCGGCACCGTGGATTTATCGACGATCACCTTGAAGTTGTTCATGTAACGGCCGATGTCGCGCGCCGCCGCAAGCACGTATTGCAGGTCGGCGGAACCGTCCTCGTCGGAGGGTGTGCCCACCGCAATGAACAGCACTTCGCCGTGTTCGACCGCAGCCTGGACATCGGTGGAAAAGTTGAGGCGTCCTGCCGCGCGATTGCGCGCAATGACCTCCTGCAGGCCCGGCTCGTGGATCGGCACGCCGCCGCCGTTAAGGATCGCGATCTTGCGTTCGTCGAGATCGAGGCACAGCACGTCGTTACCGATATCGGCCAGACACGCGCCCGTCACGAGGCCTACATAGCCGCTTCCGATGATGGTGAGTTTCATAGCACGCGCTCCAGGGTTGGCAAATTATTCAAAGCATTCTTGGCTGGGGTGTTACTCAGCATTCTTAATAAGCATTCGCACCGGCGAAGCCCTTCCACAAAGTCATGGCGACAATCTTCATGTCGAGTCCGAAGGTCCAGTGCTGCATGTAGTACAGGTCGAGTTTCACGCGCCCCATCATCTTTTCGATGCGATCGGTCTCGCCGCGAAAACCATTCACTTGCGCCCAGCCGGTGATGCCCGGTTTGATGCGATACCGGTACATGTAGCCCTTCACGAGATCCTTGTAGATGTCGTCGTGTTCGAGCGCGTGTGGGCGTGGACCGACCACCGACATCTCGCCCCTGAGCACATTGATGAACTGCGGCAACTCGTCCAGGCTCGTGCGGCGCAGGAACGCTCCTACGCGCGTCACCCGCTTGTCGCCCTTCTTCGCCTGCGTGACGTGACCGGCTGTTTCCTTGTGAACCCTCATGGAGCGAAACTTGTAGATCTCGAACTCGTAACCGTCTATGCCCTTGCGCTTCTGCTTGAAGAACACCGGCCCCGGCGAGGACATCTTCACGGCCACCGCGAGCACGATCAGCAACGGCGCGAGGGCGAGCAGCACGCCTGCGGCGAACAAGCGGTCGAACACGCGCTTGGGCAACACCTTGAGGTCCGTGATCGGCGACGCGGCCAGGTTGATCGCCGGCACACCCAGCAGATCGACTACCGCGTGGTTGAAGAACGACAGGCTGCGCACATCCGGAATGAAGCGGATATTCACAAAGTCGTCGCGGAACTCCGTGACGAGCTTGTTGATGGTCCGCTCCTGCGAGATCGGCAGGGCCAGCCATAACTCGCGAATCGCACGGGCACGCACGAGCAGCGTGAGATCACCCAGGTCGCGGCTCACCGGTACGCCCGCAAGCGTGCCTTCCGGGAAGGTTTCATCGAACACATAGACCGGGCTGAAACCTGCCTCGGGACGGCTGCGCATCTGCTCGATCAGGAACTGCCCGTAAGGCGCCGCACCCACAATGGCGACCGCCTTCTGGTTGAAACCTTCACGACGGATCGACTTGAGCGTGGCGTGCACAACGGCCTTCGAGAGCATCAGCAAGGCCGCCGCCGCCGCGCCCCAGTACAGCAGCCACATACGTGACAACAAATCCGCGCGATGCACGCTGAAGGTCAGCAGCACGCCCGCGCCTTCCACCATCAGCCACGCCAGCGTCACGCGCCACAGCAGGTCGTACACGGGCTTGCCGCGCCACGACTGGTATATGCCGAACGACGGGAACGTCATGATCACCAGCACGCAATTGAACGCGAGCAACGTGCTTTGCATGTCGTCGAGCCAGACGGCATTTCCCGCGTGCAGCCATGCGGCCAGCAGCGCGCCCAGCGCCACCATTGCAATGTCGATCATTCTCGAAAGCACGCTCAACATGTAAGACACCTCGGGTGGAAGACACGGTCTGCTCGGGCCTCGCTTCAGCTTCACGCATTCGCCTGGGACAAACGCGCAAGCAAAGGCGGAGAAACAAGAGCACTGATCGCCTTGGTACATACCCGTATGAGGCGGGAATTAAATTCATGCTGCAACCGCAAAATAATGCGCAGGTTAATTCGCGTTTTTTCGCCGATTTATTTTTGTCACGAAGTGGTTCTGGAGGCCTACGGGCGCTGCGGATACCGCGCACTGATGAATTTTTTTCAGGATGTAACACATCCGTCTCAGCCTTATGGATCAAGGCGGGAGACCGAATTTTAAGCAATTAATTTTCGAGAAAAAATTCCGGAAAAGTAAGAAAAAAATTCAGTCGCTCATTTTCCTTACGTTTAATTACCAAGATACCGCGCCGAGTATATCGAGTGATTATTTTTTGGTTTTTTGATTTAACAGCTATTTACTACGTGTTCAAAATTGTAATACCCGATCAAGCTCAAGGAGCTCCCTCGTCATGACCGCTCTCGATACAACAATTATCAGCACTCCACTCACACCTGCGGCAACTGAAACCAGGCTCAGGATCCAGCCGGTCATCCTGGCCGGCGGCGCAGGCACACGGCTGTGGCCCATGTCGCGCGAGCACTTCCCCAAGCAACTGATTGGTTTGATCGGTGACCAGTCGCTGCTGCAATCCACCGCACAACGACTCGACGGCCTGACCTACGGCACCGCGCGTATCGACGACGCCATCATTGTGTGCGGCGAAGATCATCGCTTTACAACCGCCGACCAGTTGCGAGCCGGCGGCCGGCGTGCGCATCTCGTGCTTGAACCGGTTGCGCGCAATACAGCACCCGCGCTGACCGTGGCTGCCATGCACGCGATGGCGGCGGGCGAGGATGCCATCCTCGTGGTGATGCCCGCGGATCATGTTGTTACGGATAGCGAAGCATTTCACAAGACAATCGGTGCAGGCGCGAAGTGCGCACAGGACGGCGCTATCGTGACCCTGTGTATCGTGCCAACGCACGCCGAAACGGGCTACGGCTACATCAAGGTGGGTCAGCAGATGCTCGGCTCGGGCGCATGGCCACTCGAGAAGTTCGTCGAGAAACCGCATCTGGAACTCGCGCGCCAGTATGTGAGCTCCGGCGAGTACTGGTGGAACGCGGGCATTTTCATCGTGCGCGCTTCGGTGTGGCTCAAGGCCATCGAGCACTTCCAGCCTGCTATCTACGCTGCCTGCCGCGCCGCCTGCGACGCCGGCACGCACGACGGCGAGTTCTTCCGCCTCGACAAGCAAGCGTTCGCCGCCTCGCCGTCGGACTCTATCGACTATGCCGTCATGGAGCAGCTTGCCAACGACCAGAGCGTCTGCACCGGTGCTGTCGTGCCGCTGAACGCGGGCTGGTCGGACGTGGGTTCGTGGGATGCAATCTGGAAGATCCTGCCAAAGGACGGCGAAGAAAACGTCGCGCGTGGCCGCGTGATGTTCCAGGGGTCGTCATCCACGTATGCGCATTCCGAAGGCCGGTTGATCGCGTGCGTGGGCACGCATAACCTGGTGATCGTGGAAACCGCGGATGCCATTCTGGTCGCGAACAAGGAGTGCGTGCAGGACGTGAAGGCGATCGTCGGGCGGATCAAGGCGGAGCAAGGCAAGGAAGCAGCGGATCACCGGAAGGTGCATCGGCCGTGGGGTCATTACGATTCCATCGATAATGGCGAGCGCTTCCAGGTCAAGCGGATCGTGGTGAAACCGGGTGCGCGCTTGTCATTGCAGATGCATCATCACCGCGCGGAACACTGGGTCGTGGTCCGAGGTACGGCGCTCGTCACGCGCGGCACCGAGACGTTCATTCTTGCGGAAAACGAGTCCACCTACATTCCGATCGGCGTGCAACATCGGCTCGAGAACCCGGGCAAGATGCCGCTTGAAATGATCGAGGTGCAGTCGGGCACGTATCTGGGCGAAGACGATATTGTCCGTTTCGACGACAAGTACGGCCGACAATAGAAAAATGCCGTGCGGCGCGTGATTCGGATGCGCCGCACAGCATGTCGAGTCAAACCAGGGAGACCTGATCGGTCCTGCGGAGTATTCAGCCTTGCACGTCCGCGTAGCGCCGGACTTCCACACGTTCCGGCACCACCGCGGCGCGTTCACGTTGCGGATTGTTCGGGGCTTGGCTGGACGCGTTGGCAACAGGGGCCACACGATGAGGTGCTTCCGGGGTGGTTTGCACGGGATGGGTCATGCGCGTGGATTGCGCCGCGATCCATCTGCGGGACCACTCGAGCGCGTAATCCGCTGCTTCCCGCGGGTTCTCGTAGCGCGGACCGATCAGGCCTGAGCGCTCCACCCGGCGGCCGTCCTTCACGATCTCGGCCCAGCCGCGAAACATGCTGCCGGCAACCGGCCGCGCGATGGCGTAGATGGCGTAACCGTGCCCGTCATGCACGGGGGCGCAGTCGGGCTCGAACGCCATTGGCAAGGGATCGGACGAATGGGGCCGTGCGCCTGACGGCTCGCGGTGCAGCGAACGCGAAGCCGTGGTCAAGGCCGCCCTGCCCGGCGACAACGGCGTTGGCGCATTCGCGCGCGCAACGTCATGGGCTTCCGCGATGCGGCGCGGGACAGCAGCGAACAGCGCGTCCACCGCGTTTGCGCTGTTTCCGTCAGGACCGCCCCATGACTCCGGGTTCTGCCAGAACACGCCGCGCAGGCGATCGCACTCGTAGGTGGCCTGCGCGGGCCGCGGCGGTGCTTCGGTTGGCGCGGACGGCACGATCGCGAAGGAACGCCCGCGCGCCGCAAGCCGCGTGACCATTTCGATCAGCGTGCCGTTCATTTGCCAGTCGTTGAAACGCCGGCGGCAGGTGGGCACGGTCGGATAGTGACTGGGCAGCTTCGACCAGGTTTCGCCGGTGGTGAGAATCCACAGCACGGCATTCACGATCGTGCGCGGGTGCGCACGCGGACGGCCGCGCCGGTGTTCGCGGACTTCACCTTCGGTCACGAGGACGGCAACCAGTGCCCACTCTTCATTACTGAGTTCGTCAAAAAACATTGCGTTGCTCCATGCAGCCGCACTGAGCTGCGAATGTTGAACCAAGCGTAGCGAGCGTGCCTTCTGCCCGCAAAACGGATGAATCAAGAAATTCGGGGTGTTCGCAAACGTTTGCTAAAAACTGCAAGATGGTGCATGTAATCTGCATCAAATCCGCTAGCTGGTGCAAATTGGGTTCCAAAGCGGCGCACAACCCGGCTTGGCACTTGCGTATGAAGATTATTGCAGGAAGCATACCACCCTAATGGTTTGCCCGAATATGACAAAGCAGTAGATTTTCAGCAACTCTTAGAAGAAATAATTCTTACATTTTCAAGTAATTTATTCCGATCGATCGGTTGAAGTATTAAGCGCCGCAGTTAAGCAAATCCATAAAAATCGGCGTCAATCTTTAACGCACGATAAGCGCGCTCTATCAACTCCACGTCCGGCGCGCGGTTACTGGCTTGTATGCCGTCCAATTCAGGAACCGATAAGGAAACGGGCTTGCAGAGCGGATAGTCGCGCGCACGTAAACCTGGCGCGATGGTTGTAAAGAATGCTGTTGTCGGGATATCGAACCCCGCAGCAATATGAATGGCGGCTGTGTCCGGAGCCACCAGGTAAGCGGCGTGCTTGATCCACGCAAGGAAATCGGCCGTGTCAGGCGCGTGCGGGGAGAGGTCAGTGTAAAGCGGGTGATCTATGGCGCCAAAGCCCGCTACAGGGAGCCTGTAGCGCTGCCACAGGGCTTCCACGAAGTCTTTGCACACCAACGCAGGAATACTGCGCACAGGCGTACTTGCGGTCGGGCACAACAATACATAGTCGCCCTTGAGCGCCTGGGGCCGTGGCAGCGCCAATTGCTGCAGCCAATGATTGCGTTTGTCTGTCTCCGGGACTTCGTCGGCCTTTATCCCCATTGCGTCGAGAAAAAAATCGATCATCGGCAGGGAGGCAAACTTCGGCCAAAACAAATGATTGCCTAAGTCGATGCGTAACTCAGCGTAAGGAATGGCGTCGAGCTTCACCGGCAAATCGACGATGGAACCCAATAGCGGTGCGGCCAGTTCGTAAAGACGCTTTACATAGCCGGGCGTATGCGCCGGTCGATAAATCGTGAAGGAAATGCGGGGGAACCGTGCCTTGATGGCAATAAGTGCGGTCAGGCCGATAACGGAATCACCCAGTGTCACACCCATGCCATTAATTACGTGTACGCGGGTTTGAGTCGCGTAATCCGGGTTGAATTCAGCCATGGCGGCATTGCAAACGCCGTTTGAAAGACCGAGCGCGCGATAACCCTCGGCAGCGCTATTGGATACTTCCAGATCGTAGGGCGCCACGATCTCGCCATGCGGCGAGAGCAGCGAGCCGGGGTTTGTCAATGCGAAGACATCAGTCAGCAGCATATTCGGTAGTCACCTTATGAAGAGCATGGCAACTGCGGGGCAAATGCAGCCTCGGCGGGACTATCGTCTGATAGTTCTTATCGAGCTTGGGTTGTTCCGTCCAGTGCGGCAGCGTGCTGATCAATCCAAGCACCTTGTGGCCCAGTATCTCGCAATCACATTTGACGGAGTCGTCATCGAGCAGACCTACCAGACGTCATTCGCTCGAACGCGGCTGCTCACGCCCGAGATTATCGCCTGCCGCACCGGTGGAGAGCACGATCATCGGCGTGCCGGCGTGCCCTTGCCGATCAAGCAGCCGTACAAATAAACCCCTTGATCGCAAGGTAAAGCGCGGGCGATCCACGTCTCTGAACAGTACGAACAGCGACACGAGGAACACAAGGCGGGGAATGACAGGAGAAGACTAGCGGGATCACCGATGCCGATTATTACGATCAGCGCACCGATGGCGGTCGCCTTGGAAACCGCTTCAGTAGATTCCGTTGAGGATAGCAGGCCTCGGTCGGCGCCGAAGTCCACCTGCAATCTGTTAAACATTGCAATCCGAAATCTTGGCAACCCGGCCATCTATGCACGATAGCGGACTTTTCTACGCTTGGATGCGCTCACTTCCTTGGGAAGGGATTCGTTCTTCCAGAGTCCAACGCAGGAACGTTCCGAGAATTCGCGGTCGTTCTGTTTTACATTCGATGAGATAGCGAAGGTAAATCACGCGAAACACAATTTCGGAAGACGGAGACCCAACAAAGCACCCTCAAGCCGAGGTCGAATTCGCAATTTATCTGTCGCGAACTGTTGGGCTTATGATCCGGTGGATGCGTGTTGATGCCCATGGCACTAATCCAGATCAACCGGCAATAGCGCCCCGTTCTGTATGCGCAAATCAAAAATGAGCTTTTTTTAGGGCCTCCGCGGCCTCGGGTGTCAATTCATAGACTGGATGCATGACAGCGCCGTTAGACCACTCGAGTTGATAGCGCCACTTCCCGTCGCCGAGCATGTAGCGCCATGCTACCGGCTTCCGTTCGCTGTGCTCAGCAAGCGATTTCTCAGCCTCAAAATCTTCGCGTTGACCCATTTTTCGCCACCCCCGGACGTTTGTTAAATCCTAGGGTGAGTTTAATTTTCCCTCTGCGCGTTGTCGCTCACTTTTATATTGATTTGTCTTATCTGATCTTACAGGCGGATTTCTAGCTCATTCCGTCCGCGACACTTCCATCGCCTTCACAACCTCAAGCGTCGGGAGACCTCGCTGCCGGACTATCTTTGCTGCTTCCAACCTGAAGCCGGCGTCAAATCGTCCGTAGATGAATGGTCTCTCTTGGGATGTGCATGCGAGAGAGGAGCGTGTCCTGCACCGGCAACCTGCTTGCGAAGCCGCATGCGCTACGAAGCGAGCTCCGATATGGCAGTCATCCTGCAGTCACTCCACCCAACAAACAGTCATAAGACATTGGCTGTCGAGCAACTCTCAGCCGATTCGAATCGACTGGACGCTTTGCAACACCGGCGGCATGGCCGTCTGATACTCCGGCACCCAGCGGCGCAAGTCACGCCGCACTTCCTCGTCAGCCAGCACGCGATGCTGCATCAGCCATGGCAGCAATTCATCGAGGAAGTGATTCGGCACCTCGCGCGCCTGGGCAATCCGCAGTTTCGGATGCGGCGTGCGGGTGGTCGTTTCGTCATCCGCAAGCAACTCTTCGTACAGCTTTTCACCCGGCCGCAAGCCCGTGAACACGATCCGGATCTGCTCCTCGGAGAATCCGTATAACCGGATCAGGTCGCGCGCCAGATCCACGATCCTTACCGGCTCACCCATATCCAGGATAAAGATCTCGCCGCCCCGGCCCATGCTCGACGCCTGCAACACCAGTTGCGCCGCTTCGGGAATCGTCATGAAGAAGCGCGTGATTTCCGGATGCGTCACCGTCACCGGGCCGCCCTTCGCAATCTGCTGCTGGAACTTCGGGATCACGCTGCCCGCGCTGCCCAGCACATTACCAAATCTCACCGTCTCGAACTGAGTGCGCGGCGCGGTCTGCTGCAACGCCTGGCAGGCCATCTCGGCCAGACGCTTGCTCGCGCCCATCACGTTGGTCGGATTGACGGCTTTATCGGTGGAGATCAGCACGAAATGGCTGACCTGATGACGGATCGCCGCGCGCGCCACGCGCAGCGTGCCCAGCACGTTGTTGCGCACTGCTGCCCATGCGTTCTGCTCTTCCATCAACGGCACGTGCTTGTACGCAGCCGCGTGAAACACAATATGCGGGGCGAAGCGCGACATGGTCTGATCGAGCAGCAGCGAATCCTTCGCATCGCCTATAACCGGGATCACCGACAGATCCGGAAACCGCTCATGCAACTCTTCGATGAGCAGATACATCGCGTATTCGCTCAGGTCGTAGGCCACCAGTTGCGCTGGCGAGAACCGCAGGATCTGCCTGCACAATTCCGAACCGATAGAACCGCCCGCGCCCGTGACCATCACCACGCGCCCATGCAACAACGCCTCGACGTGCGGCATGTCGATCTTCACCGGTTCGCGGCCAAGCAAGTCTTCCAGGTCGATCTGGCGAACCCGGGAGAGGAATGCCTGACCTTGCGTCAGCACGGTGAGTGCGGGCAAGACCATGGCCTTCACGCCGGCGCGCACGCACATGGTCGCCACACGCCGCTGTGAATCCACAGATGCCGACGGTATCGCGATGATCGCCGTATCGGCCTTCAGTTGTTCCGCCCACAGCGGCAGTTCACTGATCGATCCAAGCACCTTGTGGCCGAGAATTTCGCGACCGCGTTTGGCGGGGTCGTCATCGAGCAGACCCACGAGACGCCATTCGCTCGAACGTGCCAGCTCGCGCACGAGATTCGCGCCCGCGGTACCCGCGCCCAGCACGATCACCGGCTTGCCCTTGCCAATCAGCCCGCCATATAGATAGAACTCCTTGATCGCGCGGTAAAGGGCGCGCGAGCCACCCGTTATCATGAACAGCAGCAACGGGGACACGATCAGCACGGAACGAGGAATGATGGGCAACGGCTGAAGCATGGCCGCACCGATCATCACGATCAACGCGCCGCTGATCACCGCCTTGGAAATCCGCATCAGGTCGGGCAAGCTCGCAAACACCCACATGCCGCGATACAGCCCGAAGATTCGAAACATCAGCCCGTAGATCACGACGACCCACACCAGCGCGTTGATGCCGCCGTGCCAGAAATCGTCAGGAACCGCGCCATTGAAGCGCAGTGCGTACGCGGCGAGCCACGCCACGGCAACCGCTACGAGGTCGAAGCCGAATGCCGCAATTGAGAGCCACGAAGGCTTAATTCGCATCGTTACCGTTACCTTGAGTGAGGATGAATTGCCGCCAACGGCGGTCGATCTGCCAGCCAACCAAGGCCAGAACAACGTACCACGCCCCGAACAAGGTCCATTGGACCGTAAGCGGCACGCGAAGTGCTAGGAGCGCTGCGCAACCGCTGCCCAACATGAGCAAGTAATACGCCATCGCCACGCGGACGTGGCTTTCAGTCAGTCTCACCAGACGCTGATAATAATGCTCGCGATGCGCCAGCCACACTTTCTCGCCCCGCGCGAGACGGCGCGCCAGGGTCACGGTGGCGTCGGCGACGAAAGGTGCAAACACCATCGCGGGGAACCAGATCGGCCAAACGCCGTGCTGCCAGCCCCAGAAGCCCAGCGCCCCTGCCAGGAAACCAAGCGGGATGGAACCGGCATCGCCCAAGAATATCTTGGCCGGATGATGGTTAAAAATCAAGAAGCCCACTCCCGCGCCGGCCACCGCCGCCGCAGCGACCGCAAGTGTCGGCTGCAAAACCAACGCTGCAACGGCATAAAAACCGAAACCGAACACGGCCATACCACCCGCAAGACCGTCAGAACCGTCCATGAAATTGTAAAGATTCACCACCCAGACGAGCGCCACGACGGCAGGCAGCGCAAGCCACCAGGAAATATCCACCGCGCTCCACGCGACGGCCGCAGCCACCACAATCAGATGCGCGGCGAAGCGCACACGGGCCGGCAAGCCCCGTCGGTCATCGATCTGGGACACTATGGCCAGCAACAATGCGCCGAGCGCGATCCAGCCGAAGGACGGTGCGCACAAGGCTACGGCGAGCAGCATGGCCGGCATGACCCCCCAGCCACCCACACGCGGCACGGGACGCACGTGCAGCGACCGGTGGTTCGGGATATCGACTGCAATGTCCCAAGCCCAGCCGGTACGCAGCAGCAGCAGCAAAATACCCGCGCACACCACGCACGCGACGCCTGCCGCGAAGAACAAAGCCATCGGCATTTGCGCCAGCGATGTCATCGGCGCGCCTCCTGGAATGCACGCACCGTCCGGGCGATGCCTTCGGCCACCGTCGTGGGCGGTTTCCAGCCAAGGCCCGTGCGTAGCCGCGAGCTGTCCATGCGCAACGGGCTTGTCAGCCGGTCGACCTGGGCCGAGCGTCCGGTCAATACACCCGCCGCGCGCAACCACGAAGCGGGTACGGGCAGCAGGCGCGCGGGTTTGTCGAAGGCTTGGGCCAGTGCCCGAATCATCTGCGCGACGCTGAGATCGTCGCCATCGGTAACGTGGAATACACCGTCGGTCGGTTCGGCACGTGTTCCGACGAAACGGATGGCATCGGCGAGATTGCCCACGTAGACCATGCTTCGACGGGCATCGATTGAACCGAGCGGCAGCGGAACACCGCGCTCCACGGCTCGCATCAATTGTTCGAAATTGGCTCGCACTCCAGGCCCATAGACCAGCGGCGGACGCAGCACAACCACCTCCATGCCCTGCTCGCGGCCAAAGCCCGCCAGCGCCCGTTCGGCCTCGAGCTTCGTGATGCCGTAAGGATCGACCGGCGCAGGCGGATCATCCTCGCGCCATGGACGGCCTGGTTCGCCCTCACCCAATGCCTTGACGCTGCTTATAAAAACCAGCCGCTTCACGCCCGCGCTCAACGCCGCACGCGCCACGTTCAGCGAGCCCTCCACATTGACCGCACGATACTCGCCGAGCGGGTCGCCGGCGCTGTCCTTCATTACGTGGACGCGCGCGGCAAGATGCACTAATACGTCAGCGGGAGGCAGGGCGGCAAGGCTTGCGAAGTTATCATCGGCGATCACTTGTTCGTGCACGCGCTCACCGTCCAACGACTTGCAACCGCCCGGCCGGCGCACGAGCGCGGTCACATCGTGGCCCGCGTCGCAGAGCGCCGTGCAGGTCGCGCGACCCACAAAACCATTGGCCCCGGTGACGATTACTCGCATGACAGCGATCTCCGCAGCTTCATGCCGATAGCCCGCGATATACCGCGCATGTCTGGGCGACGGTTGCCTCCCACGTCAGGTCGGCGGCGCGGCGCAAACCCTTGGCGACGAGTTCGTCGCGCAGAGCCGGATCGCCGAGCAGGCGCTCCATGCCGGCCGCGATGTCGTCGATGGAATACGGATCCACCTCCCACGCCGCCCCGGCCGACACTTCCGGCAACGAAGTCAGGTTCGACGTCAGCACGGGCACGCCGCTCGCCATGGCTTCGGCGACGGGCAGGCCGAATCCCTCGAATAACGACGGATAGGCAAACAACGCCGCCGATGCATACAGTTTCAGTAAATTTGCCCGCGGCACGTAGCCGGGCACTACGACCTGACCATCGCGCGCGAGCGGTTCGATCACGCGCATCAGCGCGGAATTCTTCCAGCCATCCGCGCCGATCAGCACGAGTGGAAAGGCGCTGCGCATCTCCGCGGGCAGTTGCGCGAACGCTTCAACCAGCCGCTGCAGGTTCTTGCGCGGCTGCAGCGTGCAGACGGACAGCACAAATCCACGATGCTTCAGGCCGAGTTCGGTGAGCGCCTCGGCGCATGACTCCGCCGAATACGGCTGGAACGCCGCTTCCACGCCCAGATGAATGGTGACGACCTTGGATTCAGGCACACCATAGATCTCGACGATATCGTTCTTCGTGTAGTGACTGTCCGCGATCACGACCTGCGCTTGCCGCAGCGTCTTCGGCAGCTCGCGATCCAGGTATTCCACCGCCACGCGCGGATGAAACTCCGGATGCCGCCGATGTGACAGATCGTGAATGGTCACGACCGTCGGGCCTTTGTATCGGGACGCCACGAAATTGGTCTCGTGATACACGTACCCGCGGCGGGCGAAGTCGTCACGCACTTCACGCGACTTGATCGCCCGCACAACCGTCCTTCCGCGATATAAACCGGGCAGGCTACGGGCCTTCTGCAGCATCTGTGCCGCGATACCATCGCTGAACTGCACACCCTTGCGCAGCGCTACGCGTTGATTGATCAGCGAGAGCAAACGCTCGCCTTCGAAACACTCTGCGCCCACCCAGCCCGCCAGCCCCTGCACATCCGGCTCATCACGCAGTCCTTCCAGCAGATGCTGCGTGTAATAGCCGACGCCGCTCCTTGGTGGACGAAGTGAGTTGAGATCGAAGAGCAGTTTCATGCGTTAGCGTTTAGTTGGCGTAGTAAACAAACAAAAAGCAAAAGGGGGTCTGCGATGGCGGTTTAGCCGTCATCGACCGTTGCATGCAAATAAGTTTCAAGCCTCTTACAACCGGGATGAAGCCGCTTAAGCAGGGACCCGTTCGGATGAGCCTTTAAAACGGACTGCAAGCCCGTTTTGATACCTTGAACGTGCCGCGCTGCATCCGTCCTGTTTTCCTGATCGATTGGACAGATTTTCCGTGTGAGGACCCTGTCCCCGATGTTGCTCAGCGCGCTTCGCGTACCCCGGACGCAACCTCGAAATTTAACACACAGGCCCTTTGCGCCAGCTTGCTTTCGGTACTTGCCGACAGAACAATCCTGTCGCTTCCTTACCCGCGCAAGCTTATGCAGCAAGCGATGGAAGTCCCCCGCACACGATAGCAAAACACTTGTCTCGCGGCGAGCCGCGGGGAGTTCGATTGCTGCAACAACGGTAACCAGATGTTCTGAAACAGGGCACCAGCGTCTCGAAATCCGCTAAAATCGCCGTTTCCCTGCCCCAATTCAGTCATTCTCGAGCCGTTCAATGAACATCATTCCCGTCATTATTTGTGGGGGCGCAGGTACCCGCCTGTGGCCGGTGTCCCGCGAAGCCTTCCCTAAGCCGCTGCTGAAACTGGCCGATGGGCAGAGCCTGCTGCAAAAGACGTTTCTGCGTGCATCGCATGTGGCGAACGTCAGTGAAGTGGTCATCGTTACGAATCGCGAAACGTACTTCCTGACAAAAGACGAGTGCGTTGACGCCAAATCGGGCGTCAGCCAGTTGGGCTTCATCCTGGAACCGTCCGCTCGCAATACCGCGGCGGCTATCGGCGTGGCAGCAGAAGTCGTGCGCCAGCAGCATGGCGCGGACGCGATCATGCTCGTGATGCCCGCAGACCAGCTCGTGGAAGACGAAGCCGCATTCGGCGCCGCCGTGGAACACGCGGCGCGCGCGGCGCAGGAGGGCCGGATTGTCACGTTCGGTATCCGCCCGACGAAGCCCGAGACGGGCTACGGTTACATCGAATTCGAAAGCAAGCCGCTGCCCGGCGCGGACGCCGTGCACAAGGTCGTGCAGTTCGTCGAGAAGCCGCAATTGTCCGTGGCTCAGGAACTCGTCGCCGATGGCCGGCATCTCTGGAACGCCGGCATGTTCTGCTTCACCGCCGAGACCATGCTCGCCGAGCTCGAGAAGTACGCTCCGACCGTGCTCGAACCGGCTATTGCCGCAGTTACCGACGCGAAACGCAGTACCTCGAAAGACGGTTACACCGTCGAACTCGATGCCGCGCAATTCAGCCGTGCGGAAGACATTTCCATTGACTATGCCGTGATGGAACGCTCGGACAACGTCAACGTGGTGCCGTGCGAAATGGGCTGGAGCGACATTGGCTCATGGCTGTCCATCAGCGAACTCACCGCACCCGACGCACGCGGCAACCGCATTCATGGCGAAGCCGAACTGTACGAAGTCGACAACTGCTTCATCCGCAGCGAAGACGGCCGCATGATCGGTGCGGTGGGCGTGCAGGATCTGATCGTGGTGGATACCGCTGACGCGCTGCTGATTGCATCGCGTGACCGGGCTCAGGACGTGAAGCAGATCGTCGCGAAGCTCAAGAAGGTCAATCACGATGCCTTCAGGCTCCATCGGACGGTGCACCGTCCGTGGGGCACCTACACCGTGCTCGAAGAGGGCGATCGCTTCAAGATGAAGCGCATTGTGGTGAAGCCGAACGCACAGCTTTCGTTGCAGATGCACCATCACCGCAGCGAGCACTGGATCGTGGTGAGCGGTTGCGCCGACATTGTCAACGGCGAGCAGATCATCTCGCTGCAGCCTAACGAGTCCACCTACATTCCCGCCGGCCACAAGCACCGCCTCATCAATCCGGGCGTGATGGATCTCGTGCTGATTGAAGTGCAATGCGGCGAGTATCTTGGCGAAGACGATATCGTCCGCTTCGAAGACGTATACGGGCGCGTACCGGCCTGATTGTCTGTAGCGTCTTTAAGCCCCGCCGCCGCGGAAAGTTGAACGCGCGGCGGGCGCTTTGCTTGCTTTATCGCCGGCTGGAGGTTGAACACACTGCCGGCACCCCTCAGCGGGATCTATGCGCGTTTTACACTTCTATAAGACGTACAAGCCTGATTCCATGGGCGGCGTCGAAGAACTGATCGGCCAGATTTGCTCGGGCGCCGCGAAACGCGGCGTGACGAGCGAGGTACTGACCGTGTCCAAAGACACGAGCACGGTCGACTTCGGCGATCACCTGCACCATCGCGCGAAGCTCGATGTGGAGATTGCGTCGTCGGCATTCTCCCTCGCAGCATTCCGGCGCTTTCGCGATCTGGCCGAACACGCCGACCTGATCCACTACCACTTCCCCTGGCCGTTCGCCGATGTCGTGCACTTCGCTTCTCGCGTGCGCAAGCCGTCGATCGTGACATATCACTCGGATATCGTGCGGCAAAAGGTATTGCTGCAGTTTTACAAGCCGCTGCGGGACAGGTTCCTGGCAAGCGTGGACAAGATCGTGGCAACGTCGCCAAACTATCTGGCGACGAGCGAGGTGTTGCAGCGGTATCGCGACAAGGTCGAGGTGATTCCGATCGGACTGGACGAGGCGTCGTATGCGGCGCCCACGGCCGAAAAATTGCGGTACTGGCGTGAGCGCGCCGGGCCGAAGTTTTTTCTGTTCGTCGGCAATCTCCGGTATTACAAGGGTCTGCACATACTGCTCGATGCGCTGCCGGGGACGGATTTCCGCGTGGTGATCGTCGGGTCGGGGCCAGTCGAGCGGGAACTGCGGGCGCAGGCGGAACGGTTGAAGCTGAACAACGTGGACTTTGTCGGACCGGTGGGTGACGACGACAAGATCGCCCTGCTCACGCTCTGTCATGCACTGACGTTTCCGTCGCATTTGCGGTCTGAAGCGTTCGGGATCTCGCTGCTGGAAGCAGCGATGTTCGGGAAGGCGATGATATCGACGGAGATCGGCACCGGGACGTCGTACGTGAACGTGGATGGGGAGACGGGGCTGGTGGTGCCGCCTAGCGACCCGGGGGCTTTGCGCGAGGCGATGGGGAAGTTGTGGCGAGACGACGTCTTGGCGACAAACCTGGGGCAGAAGGCTCGGGAACGCTTTGAAGCAAAGTTCACGGCCGGCAAGATGGTCAACGCCTATGTGGATTTGTACAGTCGGCTGGTCGACTCCAGCGCCGCGGCATCCAATCGCTAACGGTGCTGAGCGCGCACCGCGCACGCCCGCGAAATTGCCCGGGCTATCGTCACCGCAAAAACCATACACTATAATGCGCAAATTCCTTTCGATAGCTTACCGAATCTGTCTATGCGGTAGATAACGCACAGACGCGCGTTTTATTGCTTCCAATCCAACGCATGGAAGTCCAGAGCGCGACGGTTTCCCAATACAGGCGGCGGCCGGATCGTTGCCAATTAATCACTGCACTGAACAGGATTTCAATGAAAGCTGTAATTCTTGCAGGCGGACTTGGAACCCGGATTTCCGAGGACACCGTCAATCGTCCGAAGCCAATGATCGAGATTGGCGGAAAGCCGATTCTCTGGCACATCATGAAGATCTATTCAGCCTACGGCGTGAACGACTTCGTGATCTGCTGCGGTTACAAGGGCTACGTGATCAAGGAATATTTCGCCAATTACTTTCTTCACACGTCTGACGTTACGTTCGACATGCGCACGAACGAAATGCAGGTGCATCAGCAATATGCCGAGCCCTGGAAAGTAACCCTGGTGGACACGGGCGAGTCCACGATGACCGGCGGACGACTGCGCCGCGTCAAGGATTTCGTGAAGGACGAGGAAGCATTCTGCTTCACCTATGGCGACGGCGTGAGCAACATCAATATCACGTCGCTCGTCGAGTTCCACAAACAGCAGGGCACGCTCGCCACCCTCTCCGCCACCTTCCCGCCTGGACGCTTCGGCGCGCTCGACCTGCACGACAACAAAGTACTCTCGTTCAAGGAAAAGCCGAAAGGCGACGGTGGCATGATCAACGGCGGGTTCTTCGTGCTGTCGCCAAAGGTAATCGACCTGATTTCGGACGACGACTGCATCTGGGAACGCGAACCGCTCGAGAAACTTGCGGAAGGCGGCCAGCTTTCAGCCTTCGAACACGAAGGTTTCTGGCAACCCATGGACACGCTGCGCGACAAGACGCACCTTGAAGAGCTCTGGCAAGCCGGCCGCGCACCGTGGAAGGTGTGGTAATGGTCGATCAAGCGTTCTGGCACGGCAAAAAGGTCTTTCTTACCGGCCATACGGGTTTCAAGGGCAGTTGGCTGACGCTTTGGTTACAGGCGCTTGGCGCCCGCGTCACGGGCTTCGCCCTCGCGCCGGACACCACGCCTAACCTTTTTACGCTCGGGCGCGTAGGCGACGGTATCGAATCGATCATCGGCGATATCCGGGACCGCGCCTTGCTGGCCGAATCCATGAAGGCCGCCAGCCCCGACATCGTGATCCACATGGCGGCGCAACCGCTCGTGCGCGAGTCGTATGTGACCCCCGTGGAAACTTACGAAACGAACGTCATGGGCACGGTGCATGTGCTCGACGCGATCCGGCAGGTGCCGGGCGTGCGCTCTGTCGTGATCGTCACGACGGACAAGTGCTATGAAAATCGTGAATGGGAATGGGGATACCGCGAGAACGAGGCAATGGGCGGCTACGACCCGTACAGCAGCAGCAAGGGCTGCGCTGAACTCGTCACCTCGGCTTACCGGAACTCGTTCTTCAATCCCGCGGCTTACGACAAACATGGCGTTGCAGTGGCAAGCGGGCGAGCGGGCAACGTGATCGGCGGCGGCGACTGGGCGGCCGACCGGCTGATTCCGGACATCATGCGTGCCATCTCGCGCGGCGAGACGGTGAACATCCGCAATCCGCACGCCATTCGCCCATGGCAGCACGTGCTCGAACCGCTTAGCGGCTACCTGATTCTGGCCGAACGGCTCTACACCGATGGTCCCCGTTTCGCCGATGCATGGAATTTCGGCCCCAACGACTCGGACGCCCAACCGGTGCAAGCCATTGTGGAACGGCTGACGTCCCAGTGGGGCGACGGTGCGCGCTGGAAGCTCGACGGCGGAGAGCATCCGCACGAAGCGACGTTCCTTAAGCTGGACTGCTCGAAGGCGCGCGCAAGGCTCGGCTGGCGGCCGCGCTGGGACCTGAACCATACGCTCGACTCGATCGTGGCCTGGTACAAGGCAGCGGCCCGCAGCGAAGACTTGAAGACCGTTACGCTCGCCCAGATCGACCAATACACCCAAATTTAACGTACCCCACCATGACAACTAAAGATCAGATCCGAGAACAAATCGTCCAGCTCGTCCGGCAGTACGGCGAGATTGCTTCGCAACCCGTTGCCTTCGAACCGGGCAAGACCGTGGTGCCCCCTGCGGGCAAGGTAGTTGGTGCGCCCGAGATGGAAGCAATGGTTCACGCGTCCCTCGATGCATGGCTCACGACCGGTCGTTTCAACGACGAATTCGAGAAGAAGCTCGCCAAGTTCATTGGCGTGAACTTCCTGATTACGGTGAACTCGGGTTCGTCGGCAAACCTGGTCGCGTTCTCTACGCTGACCTCGCCGCGACTCGGCGACCGCGCCATCCAGCCGGGCGACGAAGTGATCGGCGTGGCAGCGGGCTTCCCGACCACCGTTAACCCGATCCTGCAATTTGGCGCGGTTCCGGTTTTTGTCGATGTGGAGCTTGGCACGTACAACATCGACGCGACCAAGATTGAAGCGGCCATCTCGCCGAAGACAAAAGCGATCATGCTCGCGCATACGCTTGGCAATCCGTACAACCTCGAGACGATCGTTGCATTGTGCAAGAAGTACAACCTGTGGCTGATCGAAGACTGCTGCGACGCATTGGGCGCAACTTACGACGGCAAGCTGGTTGGCACCTTTGGCGATATCGGTACGATCAGTTTCTATCCGGCGCACCACATCACGATGGGCGAAGGCGGCGCGGTGTTCACGAACAACCCCGAGCTCAAGCTGATTGCAGAATCGTTCCGTGACTGGGGCCGCGATTGCTACTGCGCGCCGGGCAAGGACAACACGTGCGGCAAGCGTTTCTGCTGGAAGCTTGGCAACCTGCCCGAAGGCTACGATCACAAGTACACGTACTCGCACCTCGGCTACAACCTGAAGATCACCGACATGCAGGCAGCCTGCGGACTCGCGCAGATGGATCGGGTGGAAGGCTTCGTGCAAGCGCGTCGCGACAACTTTGCGTACCTGCATGACAAGCTTCAAAGCTGCAAGGAATTTTTGATCCTGCCGCACGCAACGCCGAATTCGGATCCGTCGTGGTTTGGTTTCCCGATCACGCTCAAGCCTGAAGCTGATTTCCGTCGTGTGGACCTGCTTGCGTACCTGGATCAGAACAAGATCGGCACGCGCCTGCTGTTCGCGGGCAACCTCACGCGCCAGCCGTACATGATGGGGCGTAACTATCGCGTGAGTGGCGAACTGACGAACACCGACATCATCATGAACCAGACGTTCTGGGTCGGCGTGTATCCGGGCCTGTCCCGGGAAATGCTCGACTTCGTCGTCGAGAAGCTCGAGACCTTCCTCGGCGTGAACTTCTAAAGCGGGATTTATGCGTAAGCCGCTGCCTCAGGACGACCTGGATTTTGTCGTCGAGCGTACCGCCGATGTCTGGTCCGCCCTTCACGGAGCGCGGCTGTTCATCTCCGGCGGTACGGGCTTTATCGGCTCGTGGCTGCTTGAGGTGGTGCAGCATGCCAATCGCTTGGCCGGCAGCAAGATTGAAACCGTTGCGCTGAGCCGCGATCCGCAGAAAGCCATCAGTTATGCGCCGCATCTGTTTGCTGCGCCCGGCATGAAGCTCATTCAAGGCGATGTCGCGAGTTTCGTGGCAGAACGCCAGGCTATCGACGCCTGCATTCATGCTGCAACCGACGTTGCCGATCTTGCCCGTGCGGGAGACGCGTTGCGCGTTTTCGATACCGGCGTGACCGGCACGCGGCGTGTGCTGGATTTTGCACAGGTCAATGGCGCGTCACGGTTCCTGCTGACATCGAGTGGCGCGGTGTATGGCGTGCAGCCGGCCACGCTCGCGCGTACGCCTGAGACCTTCTCGGGCGCACCCGACCCATTGAAGATGGCTAGCGCTTATGGCGAAAGCAAGCGTGCCGCCGAATGGCTGGCATCGGCTTACGCGCAGCAGCACAGCGGTATGCACGTGGGCATCGCGCGGATCTATGCGTTGCTTGGACCGGCCATTCCACTGGACGGTCCCTTCGCCGCGGGCAATTTCATCCGCGATGCGCTGGCGGGAAAGCAAATTGGCATCAATGGCGACGGGCGCCCGCTGCGCAGCTATCTGTACATGGCGGACGCGTGCGTCTGGCTGCTGCGCATGCTGATTCGCGGCGAAAGCGGCGCCGCGTATAACGTCGGCTCCGAACGCGAAATCTCGATCATCGATCTCGCGCGGATGGTGGAAGACCAATGCGGCTCGACATTGCCCGCGGCACCGGCCGTCCAGGCCGGCAATGGCCCCGCCCCGCGATACGTACCGGATACGTCGAGGGCGCGGCATGCGCTTGATGTCGACGAATTCACTCCTTTGGAACTGGCTTTGTCCAAGACGATCAACTGGAACCGCTCAGCGGTCACGGCATGAAAAAATTCGACGCAGTCCGCGTTCGCAAGACCATTCTCGACATGGCGTTCGCCGGCTCGACAGTTCACATCGGCTGCGCATTTTCGATTGTGGAACTGCTTGCAGTGCTTTATCGCAATCACCTCAACTTCGACGCCAAAGACCCGCATGCGGCGCACCGCGACTACATGGTGCTGAGCAAGGGGCACGGCGTGATGGCGCAATACGCCTGCCTGCACGAGATCGGCTGGCTGAGCGACGAAGAGATGAGCACCTACTTCGGCAACGGCACACGCCTGAAAGGTCTGGCCGACGCTCATGTGCCCGGCGTGGAAGTCACGGCGGGCTCGCTTGGCCATGGACTGTCGGTCGGCGTTGGCCTTGCGCTCGGTGCGAAGATGAACAAGACGGAGCAGATGTGCTACGCGCTGGTGGGCGACGGTGAGCTTAACGAAGGTACGATCTGGGAAGCCTCGCTGTTCGCGGCTCAATTCAAGCTCGATAACCTGGTTGTCATCGTGGACGTGAACGGCTTCCAGGCGATGGGCACGACCGATGAAGTGATCAGCCTCGGCGATATTGAAGCCAAATTCAGGGCGTTCGATTTCGAGGCGGTAAGCATTGACGGTCATGATGAAGCGGCCATTGATCGTGCGTATCGGGATTTCAAGGCCAGCAAGAATGGCAAGCCGAAGGCGCTGATCGCGAAGACGGTCAAGGGCAAGGGCGTGTCGTTCATGGAACACGACAATATCTGGCACTACACGCGGCTTAATCCGCAGAGCTACGAAGCCGCGATTACGGAACTGGGAGAGCGCGCATGAGAGACGCATTTTCAAACGCGCTGGTAGCGGCCGCGAAGAAAGACCCGAAGGTGCTGTTGCTGACGGGGGATCACGGCTATGCCCTCTTCGATCCTTTCCGGAAGGCCTGCCCGGACCAGTACATCAATTGCGGCATTGCCGAGCAGAACATGGTGGGTGTCGCGGCCGGGCTGGCGAAGGCCGGCTTCAAGCCGGTCGTGTACGGCCTCGCCGCTTTCGTGCCCATTCGCGTGCTTGAGCAGATCAAGATCGACGTGTGTTACGAGAACCTGCCGGTCACCTTCATTGGCGACGGCGCCGGCGTGGTGTATGCCCAACTGGGCACGAGCCATCAAAGTACCGAAGACATCGCCGCGCTGCGTGGTGTGCCGCAAATCTCCATCTACTCCCCTGGCGACCGCTTCGAACTGACGGCGTGCGCCGAGCATATCGTGCGGAATCCGGGACCGGCGTACATGCGCATGGGCAAGGCTGATCTTGGCGATGTGCATCGTGGTCCTATCGAAGGCTGGAGTCACGGCGACCTGATTCCGGTGACGAACACCGGCGCGCCGTATCTTTTCATCGGCACTGGCTCGGGTTTGAAGATGGCTCAAAAAGCCGCCGATGCATTAGGCAATGCCGACGTTGTTTCAGCGCCCTGCCTCAAGCCGTTCCCCGCGAAGTCGCTGCGCGAACTGGCGAAAGGACGCGAAGCGATTGTCACGTTCGAGGAGCATTCGATTTATGGCGGCCTGGGCGGCGTGGTCGCCGAGACGCTGATGGGTCAGTACCTCGGCACCTTCGTGCGCGTCGGGATCCAGGATCAGTTCAGCTCGCTCTGCGGCAATTATTCTTTCCTGATGGAAAGTCACGGCTTGTCGTCGGAGGCCGTGGAACGCCAGATCAGGGAGGCATTGAATGCCAGTGTCCAACTCCAGGACTGAACAGGCGGTCAACGGACAGCCGGTCGCGGACGATCCCATCGCGCTTGCCGCGGCTCCCGAGCCGCGCGTCAATACGTGGTATCAGTTGCTGCGCTTCCTGGTGGTTGGCGGGATCAACACCGTCTTCGGTTATGCCCTGTTCGCCGTCTTCACGTGGTTTGGAATGGGCTACCCGCTCGCCATTGCGCTGGCGACCATTGGCGGCGTGCTGTTCAATTTCCAGAGCGTCGGGCGCCTCGTGTTTGGTGGCGCGCCGCGTTCGCGCTTCTGGCGGTTCGTAGGCGTGTATTGCCTGATCTACCTGACCAACCTTGGCGGTGTGAAGCTGCTACTGAGCTTTGGCCTGAATGTGTACGTGGCGAACGGCATCATGCTGATTCCCCTCGCCGGCCTCGCTTTCATCCTTAATCGTCGGTTTGTTTTCAATCTGCCATGAAGCATATAACGGTCGTTACCCCCTGTTTCAACGAAGAAGAAAATGTCGAGGCGGTGTACACCGAGACGAAGCGGATTTTCGCGACCATTCCGGAAGTCACGTACGACCATTTGTTCATCGACAACGCGTCCTACGATAAGACGGTCAGCATTCTTCGCGGTATAGCCGCGAGTGATCCGAATGTCAGCGTGATTGTGAATGCTCGTAACTTCGGGCATATCAAGTCGCCGGTGCATGGTTTGCTGCAGGCTAAAGGTGACGCCGTGATTCTGCTGGTGGCCGATCTCCAGGACCCGCCCGAGTTGATGCGCGACTTTGTCCGCAACTGGCTGGAAGGTGCACCGATTGTTGTCGGCGTGAAACCTGAAGCCAAGGAATCTGCGTTGTTCTTTGCGATTCGCCGCGCGTACTACCGGATGGTCACGCGCATTGCCAACGTCAAGCTGATTCAGAACTTCACGGGCTTCGGGCTGTATGACCGCAAGGTGATCGAGATCATCCGGCAAATCGACGATCCGTATCCCTACTTCCGCGGTTTGATCTGCGAGATTGGTTTCGATGCGATTCAGATTCCCTACGTGCAGCCGAGGCGCAAGCGCGGGATATCGAAGAATAATTTCTATACGCTGTACGACATCGCGATGCTGGGCATTACATCGCATTCGAAAGTGCCGCTGCGGTTGGCGACTATTGCCGGTTTCTTCCTGTCGGGCGTGAGTTTGTGCGTTTCAGTGGTCTATATGATCCTGAAATTTCTGTACTGGAATAGTTTCGTCATGGGCAGCGCACCGCTGCTGATCGGGTTGTTCTTCTTTTCGTCGGTCCAGTTGTTTTTTATCGGGCTGCTTGGAGAGTACGTGGGCGCGATTTTGACTTATGCGCAGAAAAGGCCGTTGGTAGTGGAGAGGGAGAGGATTGTGGGGGGTGGGGATGCACCGGTAGTGCGTTCTGCTGTGACTGACGCAGATTCGATTTCGCCTACCGCCTGAATATAAAAGAGCGTTTACCTCGTGACAGACATCTTCGCCAAGCCGTTCGTAGAGACCAGACTGGAAAGCACCCGCCCCGCATTGAAATGGGGCGTGCCGGCCGCACTGGTTGTCCTGGCTACGCTGATGGGATGGTTCCTGATTGGAGGCACAGGCTTCAATCTCAACGATCCATTGGCCTACAACGGCGACGGTATGCTGATCCTCGCTCTGATCAAGCGCGTAATGGACGGGACGTGGCTCTTCCATTCCGACTTGATGGGAGCCCCGTTTGGGTCTTACCTGTACGACTATCCCATTCCAGACTCCGGAAGTCTTTTCGTCCTCAAATGGCTGGGACTGATGTCCGGCAGCCCTGCTGTCGCGCTCAATCTCTACTACCTTCTCGGTTTTCCAATCAACGCGCTCAGCGCGTATTTGGTTCTGAGAAAGCTTCGCGTCTCAATGGCGTTGAGTTTCGCGGGCGGCTTTGTCTTCACGATCCTGCCATTCCATTTCGAACGGGTCGGCCATCTTTTTTACACCTGGTATTTTGCCGCCCCGATTTTTGTCTGGTATGCATTCAAAATATATCGAGGCGAATACGCGCTTAGAACGGAGAAATCAGGCAGGCCGGTAGCGCACATCAAACACGCGCTGTTGCTTTTGGTGCTGTCATGCTTTGGTGTCTATTACTCATTTTTCGGCGTACTCACCTTTATCGTCGCTGGAATGATGCGATACCTCCGCATGCGTTCACTAGCGAGCATCTACGGCGCAGTGTTAGCCATCGTCATTGTGGCGTTCGGCATTGTCGCGAACGTCACACCGAACTTGATTGATCGTGTTCAGCATGGTGCCAATCATGAAACGGCAGCAAGATCACCGATCGAAGCCGAAATCTATGGCTTGAAGACCGTCCAACTTCTTCTCCCCCGTATCGGGCATCGTTTTGAGCCATTGGCTAAAGTGACGACGAAATACTCGGCGACGTTCCCGTTGGTCAACGAGAACATGACAGCATCGCTCGGATTCATTGGAAGTATCGGCTTTGTTGCGCTTTTGCTAAGTATTTTTGCACCACGAGCGCAACAGGACGAGAGGATCTTTCTCTTGGCTTCCGTAACCCTGGCGCTGCTGTTGTTTTGTTCGATTGGCGGGTTTTCTTCGCTTTTCGCGGTCTTGATTACGCCGATGATTCGGGCGTGGAACAGGGTAAGTGTTTTTATTGCGTTTACGTCGATTGCTGCGTCACTACTGATGCTTGAGCAACTCCTCGCTCGAGACTGGGCGAAACGCAACGCGGCACGCTGGACAACGCTTACGGCCCTCGGACTGTGTGCATTTGCTTACTGGGACCAAACAACCCCTAGCTGTGTGTCGTGTCTGCAGTCATCCAGCACCGATTTCAACAGCGATGCTCGTTTCGTAGCAGATATCGAAAAGCAAGTCCCCAAGGGCAGCACGATTTACCAGCTTCCATACGTCGGATTCCCGGAGGTGCCACCCGTCAACAACCTTGGGACGTACGACCTGGCTAGCGGTTATCTCCACTCAAAAGCGCTAGGGTGGAGTTGGGGGACGATGAAGGGGCGCCCAGGTGATCTGTTCTTCCGCGAAATGGCCAGCGAACCGATGGAGCAACAGATCGCCACTGCCCGCAAGCTTTGTTTTAGCGGTGTGTATCTCGATCGACGTGGGTATACCGATGGCGGCGCTGCGGTCGAAGCGCAGTTGCAGCAGATCTTGGGGAGACCGGCAGCCCTCGTAAGTGGAACAAAGCAGCAGGTGTTCTTTAATCTCGTTGATGGTCAGCACCCAGCCTGTGCGCTGCCGGCTGGGATCACACCCGATCAGATGATGGAGCACGCGAACCTCGTCGTCGACAATTCGGGCGTGAAGTACCATGCAGCTTTGTCGGACGGGATAAATTTTTCGCGCCCGGGTCTTCCAGATTTCCTGAAGCAACTCGACGGCTTGTCCGGCGTCGAACCTTGGGGACGTTGGTCGGACGCGTCCCTTGATCCCTCTGTTCGATTGCGATTCACTGATCCGCTCCCTGCACATTTCGTTTTGCATCTGCGGGCGCAAGGGTTTGGTCCGAATGTTGGTAAGCCGACGCGGGTAGCTGTGGGAAACGAGGTGCAATCCTTTATGCCAAGTGCTGCTCCGACCGACCAAGCGCTGTCGTTTAGCAATCCGAAGGGTGCAGATCTGATCACAATTACACCCGCGCAAGCTATCTCGCCGAAGGACCTGGGGACGAGTTCCGACGATCGTAGACTAGGGCTCGGCATGGAACAGCTATGGATTGAAACGGCGCCATAACCAAACGGTTGAGATGTTTTGCGTTGGTACTATCAACGTGACAGCGGCGCCTGACACCGGAACACCGCCTTCGATCTTTCGTATCACTGCGTTCTTCAATCAACAGGTTGTTGACACGCAGGCAGAGTGGAATGAGGATTCGCTCAGTGCCTACCCTAAACCCGAACGACCCCGAAGCCTTCCATGAGAACGCCCGGTCGTTCCGGGTATTAAGCACGATACCGCCGATGTCGACGCATACAAGCGTGCAGTCGCACATGTGCACACCATACGGACCTTCAATCGACGCGAAACGCACTCAGGAGAGTCGGGAACGCGGAGATTTACAATCATCCGTGGTTTACACTTGCGCCTCAATTTATCGAGGCACAACGCAATGAAGAAGGTGTCGTTTATTCTCCTCCCGTCCCTGGCGGTTATTTTGCTCCTGTGGTTTCCCTACGGATTCCACATGGGTGGGTTGATCGAGGAGTGGGGGTTGCTGTGGCTTTATGTCCAGCACGGAGCATTCTTCATTGCCGGCGCGGACAGCTTGATGCCTTCACATCAGATGCGGCCGTTCATGACGACACCATGGGCGATCGCTTTCTCAGTGGACCCGAATTCATGGTGGTTCTGGCACGTTGAACTGGCTCTCTCGCTGTTGATAAAAGGCGCGTCGATGACGTGGCTCGCCCTATACCTCACCGGATCTCGAAGACTGGCGATAGTCGCTGGAATGCTGCTCATGGTTTGGCCAGCCGACACCATGCAGATGGCATTCCGAGCGCTGAATATTGGACTCTCGGTCGGGCTGATTTTGCTTTCAGCCGCTTTGCTGATTGCGGCATATGCTGCTGAGCATCGCTCTCGCCGGGTATTACTGGCTATTGGTGCTGCGCTCTGTATTTTCGTTGGGTCTTGGATGTATGAGGTAACTCTGGTCCTCGCTCCACTCCCGTTCCTGGTTCTCTACGCCCGGCATGGCATCTCGACCACTCTCACGATAATGTACCGCCGAATCGGCGTAACATCCGCATGGCTTTTGGGGTGTCTCGTATGCCTGGCATACATCGCGAAGGTATTGCTGACTGCGACAGTCACCTATCAGCAATCGTTGACCGGCGACGAGCACCATGCGCTTGCGGCCGTCGAGTCCAACCTGCCTATGCTGTTCTCACACGGCTTTGTTCGCGCATTGCTTGGCAGTTGGGTCGATGCTCTGCGGATTCTCGTCCACGACGTTACGCATCCGGGATACATTGCGTTCGTCGCCGTGGTGTTCATCGTCCTTCTCGCGATGTCTCGAACCCTCAAGGTGCAACAGAACAGCCTGGTCGTCCGCACCCTGGCGATTGGCGCGATAGCGCTAGCGCTAGGCTACAGCCCTTTCCTGGTTTCCATTGCACATCTTTCCACGACGCAACGGACATTCATGTTTGCCGAGCCAGGGGCTGTCCTGATCTTTCTCGCGCTCCTGATTCTCATCGACCGTTTTCAGTCACTGGTCACTGCCGCGGTGAGCGTCATCTTGCTCGTCTTGGGGACCGTGCAGCAGTTGTATCAATTCGATGCTTATAACCGGTTGTACGAAAGTCAACGCACCGTTTTGCGATCGATCGTTTCTCAAATCAAAGGGTTTCAGCCAGGCAAGACTGTCGTCGTTCTGGACGATTCACAGCGACTCAACGGTACCTGGATGCTCGATGAACTGATGCCCAGCGCGCTCACGTATCTCACTGGCAAGCCGGTCGTAACTGCTATGGTTTGCCTTACGCCGCAAAACATCTGGGAAGTTCGCGATGGCCTGGGCCGTCAGGGCACCTGCATCGAAACCCCCGACAGCTGGATCTTCAGGTCGGCGAGCCCGGTGTCGGGGCCCGGTGTTCCGCTCACAAAGCAAAATCCCGATATCGTGATTTCAAAGTCCGATGTGATCGTCGCTCGAGTGCCGATCGATGTGCATGACCTGGACAATGTGTCCCTGTCCGGCCATGAAGCAACGTTAAACGCGAGTAACTGGCCCGTGCAATTGGATCTGTTTGGGAACAAGACGCCGTCCGCGTCCTATCACTGGGATTTCGGTCACCGGTGGGATGTCCCCGACGACTCGAGTCCTGGAGCAGGCTGGAGAAATCCAGAGTGGATTTACACTCCATTCAGACAGACCTCTGCCGCATGGACCAGCCTTCAGCAGTCGTCGTTGATATTCAACCTGCGACCAATCGCCAAGGACTATGAACTGGGCATCCAGACCGTAGGACATCGAGAAGGTGTCGAGGGGAAGATCGGGATTTCTGTGAACGGCGTCGCTATTCCGGTGGAATGGAATGGCGCTAGTGATCTGCGCGCGACGATACCGATGGGCGTACTGAAGTCCGGGGGGAATATGATCGAGATTGACTCTCCCCCCGCGATCGATTTCTACGGACTTTCGCTTTTTGTCGATCAGATCAACTTGGCGCCCAAACCATAACCGCGCGGTCGCATGCACCGCCATTCACCGGCGGTCGCGACCTCCTGGCCTGAGGCTGCGTCGATCTGGCCTGCCATTTTGAAATGCCGACGCGCTAAACAACGAAGCACTGCAGCGTGTCGGTGCGTCGTACAAAGTCGAAGAGCGGATCCAGGGCAAATCGCCCGATGAACGAATAGCCAAAGTGGCTCGGGCTGAACACATACATCTCACCCTACTCTCACTTAATCTTCAAAGTCTTTAACGCGACGCCTAGCAAACGAGCGTCTGGACCCATGCCGAGTTCTCCGGGCGATGTCGGCATTGGCGGAATCAACTCCAAGGAAGTAACCTTCTCGCCCTTCAAGTCGATTGGAACATGCGCATCAAACGGAGCAGGCATATCTATTTCCTTTTCGACGGAGCCAACAATCAGCTTGAGTTTCTTTCCCGTGTTTGGGCCAAATGGGACGCCTGACAACTCAAGGATAAAGTGATCGGGAAGTGGCTTCGTGAAGCTGATCACAACCGAGCGTGCAAGATTTGCATCCGACCATCGCCCTTGCTGTTCCGCGACGGACAGCCCCTGCAATCCGGCCACGAAATTCGGGATCTGGGCGGCGGCAGAAAAATCTATCCCGTCGGCCAGAGTTGCATTCGATCGGATACCAAATCGATCTACCGCATAACCGGCCCTAGACATTAACTGCTCCGCAGTCATCCCCTCGTCAGGTAGTGCGGCATGGTTTGGCAGCTTGAAGAAAACGACAACGCCGTCGGACCTCACAAGCGCTGGACCGGATCCCAGCAGACCCGTGAATCTGGCGATGATTGACTCACCACGGTCACTATAGCCTCGTCGGTCAATGTAGATGCCCGAGAAGCCCAGCTTCTCGATGACCTCCAGTTGCTTCTCAGGACTTTCTTTGGACAGAGCACGATAGAACAGATCACCTTCGCGACCCGCCATGCCGCCGAAACTCCAACGCAACTTCTCCGAATTAAAGAACGCAGTGCCCGGTTGATAAACACCCAGTTGGACCACCGGGGCAGACTCAGGGAATGCGATGTAAGGAAGTTGGTAGATTGCCGATCCCGGCGGCATCGTAGCTTCGATCTGCTCAACAAATGTTTTGTCTATCAAGGCCGCCTGAAATGCGGCATCGACCATAGGACGGTACGTTGCGGGCGTCTGATCCCACAAGCCAATGATCGTGATGCATCCCGCAACGATGGCCGGTCGCAGCGTGGATTTTCCTGAATTTCCATTGACCCGGGTCGATCCATTAATTAGTAATGCGAAGGCGAGTACCGCGCCAAATTCTATAAAGATGCTGATTCTGTCCCAGCCACGGATTAGTGGAGTGACGAAGATCGCAAAGAGAACGTTGAATCCGCCAACCGTCGATATCAGTAGCAAGGAAAGCACTACGACAGACGTAAGACCTAGCTTGGGGTTAACGCTTCTTCCTGATAAAGCTGCACCTGCGGCCAATATGATCGCAAAAAAACCTACCGTGCCGACAATCCCCAAAGAAGACGTGGTGTTCGATAGGGGGAAAGTCCCATCGTACGTTTTCGTGAACGAAGCAAGCGCGGCGATACGATGATCAGGCTGAGGCAATAGCAGATGCATGGTTTTAAGTGCATACATTTCGCTCTCGAAAGCATAGCGAGTCGCGACCTCCGGGTTCTTCCCGTGTACGAATCTGTCACCGATGTTGGGGAGAAGATTTATGAGAACGCCGGCTCCGATTGCACAGCAAAAGAGAACTGCGTTTATCAGAGGACGAAAGCTACGATTCCTGGAAGTGGCCATCAGCCCACATATAACCAGCACTATCATGCCAAAAAAAGCGTAGTACACTCCAAACGAACTCAGTATGGCCGCAACGCATATAAACGGGATGTATCGTCCTGGCTTGTTTAAATCCCAGTGCGTTTTTCCGAGAAAAAAGAGATTTTTCCCATAAAAAAAGAAAAGCGGTATCCCAAAATACCAGGTATAAAAATCATGCCCGTAAAATAGCCTTGAAAAATGAAATGGCGCAAAAGTAAATAAAATGGCGGACATTGCCGAGTAGCTCTTTTTGATTCCGAATGACCGAAATACAATAAAAGCCACGACAAACGCAGCAGGAAAACTGAGAAGCAAGTACAGGTCTACCGACGAGAACCCAGAATGTGTTAAAGCGCCAATAACCTTTAATATTACTAAGCTGCCGGAGTCCGAGTTAGGGTAGTCATATAAACTTGATCCAAAAGGGAAGCCACTTCGTGGGTTAGTAAACACCCATCCTTCGATCGCACGTTGAGCCAGCCATTGGATTAAAAGCCCATCTCCCGCAAAAACGTAAGGAAGTCGAATGTCAGGAACTATTCCGGCGGGCCACCCAAGCATAATCACGCTTGCAGCTTCGAACGAAAAAAATGCCCCTATGAGAACCCATTTCCAGTCTGACAAAAGATGCTGAGTGAGCGTTGTATTTTCAAAAACAACGGAATTATTTTTTTTCTGGAAATCGACGTCGATTGTCATTAGTGATGGTGGATCAGCTTTTTCTCAGGGTTTCAAACGCCCATCTTGGGGCTCAAGGTCGACACGCTAAGCGAACCAACGCCGACTCACGTACGGCCCACGCAGGCTGCGCAGAATAACGCGATCAAAAATCGCGAACCCACAGGCCGACATGGGCCTTCCCAGGGTGAATTTTCCTGCTTACTGTCACCCTCGTTGTCGAAGTACAGTTATCTGGCACGGAGCTGTGCATTTTTGTTCATTCCTATTAGGGTAGAGACCGAGCGCATGGAGCGAAAAGGAACTTCCTTCAAAATCCGTCGAGTACACCCCGAACAACAATAATCACAGTGCACACATCCACGAATATTAGCTCCGTTGAAACGAGCGTCCCTACCCCATCACCGCTAACGAAGACACAATCCCCTCATCGCGAAGCAATTCTTCAGTCGCTCCCCAACGTTTCATCTGTTGAACGAAGTAAGCCTTGGCGTTAGCCACTGGTCGAGCCATCTGGCTCAGGCGACTCATGTCCACAAGCTGTCGCGCATAGGTGTCCGCCGAATACGTCACCTTCGCCCAACTATAGGCGCGCTCACCAAGCTGCTCCCGCCGCTCCGGTTCGGAACAAAGCTGCTCAAGAGCAGAACGGATATTGGCGACCTCGTCCCCATGCGCGATCTTCACGACGCAATCATTCGGGATCTCAGCGTAAAACCCTGTATCCGTCACCATCGTAGGCTTGCGATACAACATGGATTCGATTGCCGAAGCAGAGCCTCCCTCAAGGCTAGGCCAGCGCAAACAGCTCATCGCGTCGGCAGCGGCAACGGCATGCGCAAGCGTCTCATCATCAACCTCGCCGGAAATAAGCAGGTTCACGCGCAGTGAATTCGCCAAGCGAGACAGCTCCAGCACCATCTCCGGATTGATATGGCCCACCAACCTATACACCACGTTCGCGCGCAACATCGGACTTGAGGCAATCGCACGAATCACCTGATCCGCCCGTTTGTTGCGATTGATATAGCCAATCGTGAGCAGATTCAAGCGCCCGGGGTACTTGGTCACTTGACTCGCCGTCGATAAAGGGATGCCCGGAGCATCGTAAGCCAGCGGCACGACACGTACCGGCCCGTCGCAAGCGGCGGCCACACGAGGCGTTCCCCAGCGGCTGTGCGTAATCACACCCAGCGCTTGAGACGCAATCCACTCACTCATGGGCGCTATATCCCTTGTTCCCTCAATAAACGCCGAATTATTCGGGAACTTGAAAAATCTGTTCGCGACATCACTGCCATACAACTGTCGAAGCAACACACCTGCATGCGCCAAATCGCGTTGCGCCCATTCGTAAAAAATATGACCTAGGAAAAAATCGTGAAGACACACCACGCCTGGAAGTTTCGGCAACCACGTAAGGCACCCCTCATGAAACGGATAGTTGTCCCCTACTTGATAAACGATCAGGTCAGCGGTAGCCGCGGCATTCAACACACCCTGCTCATCGTCCCAACGAATGACGTCTGTTCCAAAATCGCGGAGAGCGGTATTGGCAGGGTTCTCTCGCAACACCCTGCTTTCGGTTCGAACGATGGCAACGTCATGCCCTTGTGAGCCAAGTGCTTGCGTGACGAGGCATGCCATGCGACCAATTGCCGACGCCTTGATGACCGGAGTGAAAATAAGCACCTTCATCGCAGCAACGTCTCCACTGTATTGGGCCAATTGATGCCGAAGCTGTTCCACAGCTCACGTGCCGCCGCGCCGTATTTACGCGTTACCGCCATGTCGGCATAGACTGCACTCAACGCATCCGCCAGCGACGACGCGGCCGGCTCTGCCACCCACCCCGTTTCGCGATGCTTGGCCACACCAAGCACGCCACCACTGTCGTTGGTCGTGATCAGCGCCTTGCCTGCCGTTGCCGCTTCAGTTGCTACATAGCTGAGCGAGTCTTCATCAAACGGCAGGTACGCGACGGCCGCGGCATTGTTCAGGTAATCCGCATAGGTCTGGCGCGGGAGGAACCGAAGATCCAGCTTCACACGATCGGACAATCCCATCCGCGCAATCATTTCCCGCAGGCGATCGCCATCAGCTTCACTATCCGGGGGACCCGCAATGAGCAGTTTCACTTTCGAACTGGCTTGACGCATTGCTTCGAGTAGCAAATGCTGGCGCTTCATGCCATTCACCCGGCCAGCGGCAAAAATGTAGTCACCGTTCGAGCGATCAGTGACATTGCCCGTGAACAACGCGGGATCATTGATCGGTGGAATCAGCACTTGGGCATCGAAGCCATTGTATTTTTTGAGGCGCTGCCGAGTCACTTCCGAAATGCAAAACAGGCGCTTGCTTTCAGTCAATGTCTCGTTGTCGGCATTGCGAATCAAGGCGCGCAAATCCTCTCCAGTTTGTCCTGGGGGAAGATTCGTGTGCCCGGCATCAAACAGGTCATATGCTTGGCGATATTGATGTATCAGCCAAAGCGTCTTATTAGGATGACGAATGTAAAAGGCAGGAAATTTCAACGCGATCACGTGATCGACGTTCCAGAGTTCGAAAGCACGGACCATCATCATCTGAGACGGTATCCGTGTTGCGGGCTCCCATTGAAAGGGAATCCGCAAAATTTCCGAGTCGTGCCCGGCGATGATCAGGTTCTTTTGCAGATTGGCTGCAAGTTCTTCGGCGCCACCCCAAACGAACGGCGCCATATTGTTTACGATGAGTACCTTCACGCCAGCAGCCTTTTCAAGACATGGGACCAGGAAATATGGATTTCGTCCAGGCGCTTGAGTGCGTTGGCGCCCATCGTCGCAGCCAGTGCCCTATCCAGATAGAGCTTGTCCATCGCCATCGCCAGACTTTGTGCTGTCGGCTCCGCAATAAAGCCGTTGACGCCGTCCTGGACGAGTTCAAGGACACCGCCTGAATCGGTCACCGTAATGATGGCCTTGGAGGCATGACTCGCCTCCACGCTAGGATAGCCATACGAGTCTTCGTCCTCCGGCAGATAAGCCGTCGCAAGACAGTCAGCAAAATACTCGACTTTCTCGTCCTCGGTAATCCACCGATAGTCCAAAGTCACACGATCTTCGACACCAAGCTCAGCCATGCGGCGCTTCAGTTCGTTCGGATATCCGTCACTGGAACTTGACCCGCACAAACGCAAACGGACCGGCGTCTTCGTGAACTCCATTGCGTCAACCAGCAAGTGCTGGCGCTTGTGATGCTCCAGCCGGCAGATGCAAACAATCTCGTCGTTGTATTCGCGGCAGTGGTATCGCTCCGATTCAAACACCGGCGGATAGAGAATTTCGCTGTCCACACCATTGAAGTGCTTCAATCGCTCCGTGACCACTCGCGAATTCGTGAAGATATGCTTTGCTTCGCGCAAGGCCGCAGTGTCTGCCTCGTGCAGTGCAGCGCGAAGACCCCGGTGCTTTTCGTCATCCGGACATCCACGGTAGAGCGGGTTATCCCAAAGATCGTAAAACGAACGGATATGATGAATAAACCAAAGGATCTTGTGCGGATGTTGAATCAGATGCGCCTGCGGGCGAAAGCAGATCACGCGATCTGCTGACGACACGTCCACCCACCGCAACGCTGCCATTTGCTGAAAAAGCAGATCGGGCACATCGATTTGCGGCAAATAGATCCGCTCGACCTGATGCCCTTCCTTTTCCAACATGGCTTGTAACCATTCAACGATGTTTCTGGCACCGCCATAGATGAATGGTACAAACGTCGAAACCAATGCGATTTTCATGCTTCGAGGAGCGCCTTTTTAAGGCTCGCAGCAACGCGTTCTACGTCCTGTTTCGTCAGAGCCTGATGAGTCGGCAAATTAATGCCGCGTGCCGCCCACAAATCGGCGACCGGATACACGTTATCCTCTTTATATGGCGGAAGGATGTGCATCGGGTAAAAGACCGGGCGCGTTTCAATACCCACCTGGTCGAGGTTTCGCATAACGGCATCGCGGCGCGCAGCATCACCTTCACGCAGGAAAATGTTGTACATCCAGTGGACCTGCTTGATCCAGGCTGAGCCCTTCGGCAAGATGATCTGATCTGCGAGTTCCGCCAACGCTTCCGCGTACCAACTCGCCAACAGCGCACGATCGGCCAATGACTTCTCGATCGTTTCCATCTGCGCAAGACCAATGGCCGCCTGGATATTCGTCATGCGGTAGTTGTACCCAACTACCGGAAACCAGTAACGCCGGGCAAGGTCCATTCCCTGGCCGCGGAAAAGGCGGAGCTTTTGCGCCAGCGCGTCGTCGTTAGTTGTCACCATGCCGCCTTCGCCAGTCGTGACAATCTTGTTGCCAAAAAAGCTGAACGTCGCACACGTGCCCATGGAACCGACTTTGCGACCTGAAACTTCCGCACCGTGCGCTTCCGCCGCGTCTTCGACCACCCACAAGCCATGCTTGCGAGCGATCCCGTTTATGGCTTCCATCTCTGCCGGATGTCCATAAAGGTGCACGGGAATAATACCCTTGGTCTTCGCAGTGATTTTACGTTCGATCTCTGCCGGATCGATATTCATTGTGTCTGCCTGAACGTCGACTAGTACCGGCGTGGCACCGCAATATCGCACAGCATTTGCGGTAGCAATGTAGGTAACGGTCGGAATAATCACCTCATCACCCGGCTGCAAGTCGAGCGCGACAAGCGCGAGGTGAAGCGCAGTCGTGCCGTTGTTCGTCGCAATTGCGTGTTTGACGCCGCAGAACGTGGCAAACGTCTCTTCGAAAGCACCTATATATTTGCCGACAGACGAAATCCAATTCGTGTCCAGACAGTCCAACACATATTTGCGCTCGTTGCCATTCAGCACTGGTTGCGCGACAGAAATCCGATCCATGGTCACCCTCGTAACTTTTAACTTGTAACCTATTAGCTTGGCCGCACAGATACGGCCTGGCCGATTTATGCACTATTTTATCAATCGAGCTGGAACACCGACAACGGTCCTTCCATGGTCTATATCGGATATCACGACCGCACCTGCACCGACCGTGACATTAGTACCGATATGAATCCCTGGAATCACCCGGGTCCCTACTCCCAAGAAACTCAGATCGCCGACTTTGACATTGCCCGCCAATCCGCATTGGGGTGCTATATGCACCCCCTCGCCAATTGCGCAATCGTGATCGACAGTCGCACCGGTATTCACGATCGAAAGAGCGCCGATCGACGCCTCCGCATTAATGACCGCTCCTGCCATGACTGCGACGCCTGCTCCCAACCTGACAGATGGAGAGACGACGGCGCTGGGGTGTATGGCATTGGTTAGCTGATATCCCATATCCATCGCGAGCCCCCCCAACCGCCCTCTCAGCCGGTTCGATCCAATTGCGATAAAAGCCATTTCATAACCTTCATCGCGCAGGCGCTTCAGGTTTTCATCACCAGCCAAAATAGGCACGCCCACACACAGTTCGCAATCGCTCGCTTCCCCTATGCAGTAATCCACTTGCTTACCCATGGCCCGCAAGCTTTCTATACACACTTTCGCGTGCCCACCCGCCCCTACTACAACGATTCCTTTTTCCATAGGATCAGTCCAGTCTGGCCCAGGCGCTGGAGCCGGGACGCGCGAAGAACAGGTTGACGCTTTCCGCAGCCGCCAATTGATCAATGGAGATATCTTCTAACTCGCCAGTTTCGAGACCGATCGCCTTATAAGTCAAACCGAGATCAGTGAACGCAGCGAGCCATTGCTCGATTGAATGACCCACCCGCTTCAGGTGGGACGGACCAAATTCGACGATGTACGCCATATCAGGATTATTCGCTTCAAGCGCTCTGGCACCTTGAATGACATGCAACTCAGCACCTTCCGCATCAATCTTTATCAGCGAAACTTTCTGGCCCGGAGGCAGCGCTTCGTCCAGCGTAACGGTTGGAATGGTGATTTGCCTGGCTGAATAACCTTCGGGCAAGTCGAGCGAAAAGATGGAATGGTGCCCGCTATTCGCACCGAGGAAGAGGGTGGTCTCGCCGCTTACATTCGAAACTGCGGCGGAGCCAATCTGAATCATATGGTTCAGCCCATTGATCCAGAATGACCGCTCCAAAAGGTTACGAGTCTGCGGGAACGGTTCGAAGGCAAAGATTCGGCCTTCGCCTCGCAAGGCCCGCGCTGCCGCGAGCGACATAAGGCCCAGATGCGCACCTACGTCGACGAAGACGTCGCCAGGCTTCAGAAAGCGCTCAATCAATACCCGAGTTCCGAACTCAAGTTCGCCAGTCTCCAACAGGCAAGCGAGCACTGCATGGTCGGAGTCAGCACAAAGCACATAGCCTACCGCTGTCTTGACAAGCACAACTCCATTCTCGCCGTGCACCGCTGTGCGCCGTGCGGCGATATGCCCGAGATGCTCGATACGGTCCAAGCGAATGAACGTACTTGCTGTGTGAGCTTCCAGCTGCTGAGCGTACCCTTCCAATTGATGAGTGTGATCTATCGCTAGCTGTTCATAAACTTCTAACTGACGGGCGCGCGCCTCTGATTCCTGAGCGTAAGTTTCCAACTGACGAGCACGAGCTTCAGATTCCTCAGCGCACGCTTCCAACTGATGAACACGAGCCTCTGATAGCAGAGCGTGAGCTTCCAGTTGATGGGCGCGAGCCTCCGATTGCTGGGCATACGCTTCCAACTTATGCGCCTGCGCTTTCAATTGAAGGGCATGCGCTTCTAACTGCTCTTTGGACGTTTTATCGTTGAAGGCTTCGCGGAGGTCAGCAGCCGTGGTCAAGGCGGTGCGTAACACATCGTCCCGCACCGACTCACGCGCAAATTGAATCGCCTGATGTAGATCGGAAAACGAAACTTGTGCTTCCTGTCGCTCGGTGACGTGCCAATGGTGCGCGTTGCTCAGGACCTCAGTTTGCACGCTCGCTGCCGTCTTCTGGAGCACTTCGAGTCCTAGCGCGTGCGTATGGCGAATCTCGTGTAACAGCTCGGCGCGCACGCTATGAACCACGTCTTTCAGGTTAACAAGGTCACCCCGCACGCTAACAAAGTCATCCCGTATGCGCTGCGTTGAAACAAGAGAACGGTTTAACTCGTCCTGGAAACCTTGAATCAAATAACGCCGGGTCCGAAATGCGAGCGGTCGAAGAACCGGAAGAGCCATTCTGTAAGCAATTTGAGCAATTCTTCTGCCTATGCGTTTCAGCAAGGACGGTTTCCCCACCTGAGCTGGGCGATGGGTTTCAGCCATTTACTTTCGCCTCCACGCCAAAGTAAGCATCCAGGATAGTTTGCGGATCACCATCCATTTTGACTTTGCCGTGCTCTAGCCAGATCACGCGATTGCACGTGTGCGTGATGAGCTCTCGCGAATGCGATGCGATCACCAGGATGTTGGTTGCCTTGACCAATTCCGTCATGCGCTGCTCCGCCTTGTGCTTGAAACCCTCGTCGCCGACTGACAGCCATTCGTCCATCAGCAAAATTTCGGGACGCACAATGGTCGACACGGCAAACGCCAATCGCAAGTGCATGCCGGTCGAATATGTACGCATCGGCATATCGACGAAATCTCCTAACTCGGAGAAATCAATTATCTCGTCGATCTGCTTCTTGATGTGCGCACGCGGCATGCCCAACAACGCTCCACGCATGAAAATGTTTTCACGACCAGTCGCTTCGGGATCAGTGCCTAGTGAAATATCGATCAACGAACCGATTTCGCCCTCGATACGGGCACTTCCAGATGATGGCTCGTACACGCCGCCGAGCAGCCGCAACAATGTACTCTTGCCGGCGCCATTATGACCGAGCAGGCCTACACGGTCACCGTCATGCAAGGTGAAACTCAAACCCTCGAGCGCACGAACCACGACGCGGCCATCCTTGTCTGCCCCGATTTGCCCTCCTGTCGCGACCTGCATCAGTCTTTTCTTCAGCGACCTGCCATTTGCGTTGTAAATTGCAAAATCAACGCACACGTTCTCAAATTCGATAAATGCCATAGTTTCCGTCTTGGTTACAGCCAGTAAGCGATGCGCCGCTTATAACGCCCGTAAAGCGCAATTGCGATTAGCCAACCCACCAAAGCCATCGCACAGGCAACGACCCAATTTATCGTTGTAGGAAAATCGCCCAGCAGCGGGGCACGAACAATTTCCAACAGGTGATATACCGGATTCAAGTCGAGTAAATACAGGCCCGCCGCCTTAGGTAGATTTTTTGGCATCCACATAATCGGTGTCAAATAAAACACCACTTGGAGAACGCTTCCGACAATTTGCGCAAGATCGCGATATCGTGCGCAAAGGAGAGCGAGAATCAACGCGATCCAGGTCAGATTAACCAGTAATAACAAAAAACCCGGAATGGCGAGAAAAGCTGTCCAATACAGAGGCTTCCCGACTGCCAGCAAGATAATGGGAAAGATGACAATGTTATGCCCAAGAATTAATATATTCCGCCAGATCATTCGAAGGATGTGAACGAACAACGGAATGGGCAACTGCTTGATAATCCCTTCAGCGGCAATGAAACCAGTACAACCCTCTGTAATAACCGTCGAGATAAAACCCCACAAGATAATACCGATCGCAATGAACGGCAGGAATTCCGTCATCGGGGATTTGAAGATGGTGCCGAACACGATGCCGATCGTGCCGATCATCACCCCCATGCTGATGGTCAGCCAGAGTGGCCCAAGGGCGGAGCGCCGATAACGCTGGCGAACATCCTGCCAGCCTAGCATTCCGACCAGCGAATAACGTCGCGTCGCTGCCGCGATATCCGACAACGCGCTTACAGTGGGGCTCTTGCGCATATAAAGCAAATTCTCGAAAAAAGTTCCACGATTTTAGACGGGGACGGGGTTGCGGTCCACCTACTTTGTTGACGAACTGTGCATTGGTATCGCAATACGAACCCTTCGATCAGTAGCCACGATCGGCTAGCTACGACCTGGGCAGCGCAAATCGGCAGATCTTGCGCGCATCAGACGAAATTTCCATGAAGGACTTGATGCGGCGCGCGATTGCCCAACGGATCAACACGCTGCGTCAGGCCCTAAGGATAGATGTCGCCAGACACTCGAAATCGATAAAAATCTCAGCCATTTGGTTGACAATTACCTACAACTTGTAACGGCCCTCACTCCGGACGGGCTGAACCTGGAGATCCCTGCAACGCAAATCGGCTCAGCCAGCGGATTACCTCCCGCATTTATTCTTCACACCGTGCGTCGGATTGAAATGATCAAGATTTCAGAAAATTTACCTCATCAAGCCGATTTTCATTGCAGCAGTAGTCTTTGCTTGCTTGTATTTCCCGCAGTGCTCGTACTGAGATCAGTACAGACCCTATAAAGCGCTCATTTGTTCCCCGAGCTGAAACTTCGGTTTATTCAGGATTAATTACGAGGGAAGAACGCGATACAAGCAGCTACTCCGATCACTTCTGTCATCGAAATAATCTGAAACATTTAATCAATACATCTTTAAAAAAAATTTTGCAGTCGTGGGCAATTTCAGCTATCTTTACAAAACGTCAGGAAGTGATATAGCACGGCACCATCTTCTTGCAACAGATCGAATTCAGCAGATACATAATATTGCTTACAGAACTTTTCACGCATTAACAATTTTTTTGATACGACGGAAATTTAACCAAAGATCAATTTTGTTTTGCCAGAGGAAAGTAGCGTCCGGAACCCCGGCTCAGGAAACATCCTCGTCAGTGCTTCGCATGTTAGGTCGCTCATGCCCGAGAGTGGCGCATTGTTTGCTCTCCGATCGGTGTAGGAAGTGGTTGCGCGGTGGCCTAAGTAATCGGGGGATACAAAATGTTACGGCACCTCTTAGGCACTTTCCTACATAGTGCTTCGTTAGATCAGTTTTCTTACATGTTGTAATTGTGTATTCGTAGAGCACGCCCCAACAAAGTTATTAAATTTTCTTCACGCCACGAGGGTACCTGGATTTGCCGACTGTATGTACTTCGTCAGGAATTGACAGATTCGCTGCGCACTCTGGACCCTCAATCCGCAAAGCGTCCGAAGTAGGAACAATTATGGAAACAACCCCTCGCGCGTGCGACGACGAGCGTGCGTCGCCCGCTGTCAACCTCGTCAGACAGCCAACGGCCGTCACACGGCTTCAGCGTGAGCAGAAGAACGGTCATCGGGGCGCTGTCGTCTGGCTAACCGGCTTGCCCGGTTCAGGTAAATCGACGATTGCACAAACTACCGAAGGGATCCTTTACGATCTCGGCTTCCAGACGGTGACCCTTGACGGCGACAACATCCGCCTCGGCTTATGCGCTGACCTGGGTTTTTCGGATGCTGATCGAAATGAAAATGTTCGTAGAGTTGCGGAAACCGCAAAGCTCTTTCTCGACCAGGGCTTCGTTGTGATCGTCGCCCTGGTTTCGCCCGTTCGCCAAGCTCGTGAGCAAATCAAGCAGTTAATTCCGCCGGACGATTTTTTGGAAATCTACTGCAGTTGTCCACTGTCCGTATGCCAGAAGCGCGATCCTAAAGGCCACTATGCAAGGGCCAAACGGGGCGAAATCGCGAACTTCACGGGCTTCTCGTCTCTGTACGAGGAACCACTTGAGCCGGCCTTATTGCTGAATACTGACACGCAGGATGTGGAAGAGTCAGTGCGCCGGTTAACCGAGCTTGTACGTGAGAAATGTGAGGCATTCGTCGTATCGCGTTAAATCGACGACGTTTATATCGTCGATCGTGTTTTTATTTTGAGGATGAAAGTGGACAAACTTTCAGGGAGTGATCCCCTGTATGCAATCGTTGCCACGGTGCGTGCGTTGTTGCTGGTTGAACTGAAGTCGAAGCGGATAACCCCCCTCGAATGGAATCGTTCAGAGTATTACGGCATCACCTGGCGCCCCGAAGGACCGGACCTGATCCTGTCACACTCAATGCTCGACAACAATGAGTTGCGGGACGTTTCTTCATACGCCCTTTCAGAAGTTGGAGTCTTGTCGGAAGGTGCATTTACAACGCAGCCGTTTCTATCGCAGCCGCATCAGATTGCCTTCGCATCCGACGGGCGGATCATTTGCACGAACACTGGTCGCAACGCCATTTCAATCTTCGACCCGGCCAGACCCAACCTGATGCAGGAAGCAAGGGTTTCCGACGTTCGGTGGGATCGCTTGTCTCCCGACGACGTACCAGGTGATCATCTGAATTCGGTCTTCGAGAAAAATGGCATGCTGTACGCGATTGCGCACCGCCATGGAAAGGGATCGGCACTGGCTCAATTCAGCTTTCCCGACCTCGAACTGCTATCGCTTGAAAATGTCAAAAACCGCACAGGTTTGCACAACATCTGGGTAACTGACGATAGTCAGAAAATCTCATGCCATAGCGAGGCAGGATCGGTTATTGATCTCGTCAGTGGGGAGATCCTTTGGGACTCCGGCAATCCCGTCTATACCCGAGGCTTGGCGGCATCGGCCGATTTCGTACTGATCGGCGAAAGTGAGAGAGCGAGGCGGGAGTCACGGCGGCACTCCATGAGCGGTTTATGGCTGGTCGACAGAAACACCTGGCAAGCGATTGATTATTTTTGCCTCGGCTCCTACGGTGCAGTTCACGAAGTGCGCTTGCTCAATATCAAGGACGAAGCGCACCACGGCCACCTCTTCGCCGGACTCGATGCGCTACTGAAACGCGATAGGCGAGAGGAAATAGCAACGGAACGTTTGAGCGCATCGAATCGCGCCTTGCGATCAAAAGCGTTGTGGAAATCATTCGAGTTGGTCTTTGGATCCCCTGTATCTATCGAGAACGGCGGTCAGGTGGCTGACTCAGGAAACCTTTGTCTGCTGGTCCAGCGAACAAAAAATCGACCTGATCGGAACCTTCACTTCTCCTTTTCGATCGCCCAACCAGAGGCCGAGTCACATATGGCTATCGTCGCCTATCGTGGCCACGGTGGCGATGCCGACATGGACGCGTTATTGATCCAACGCATAAGCGAAACCGAAGCCGAAATGAGCCATTGGATTCATGACGGCCGATCGTGGAATCGACGCGACGATACTGCAATAGCCGGCCTTCCGCTTTCTGGGGACGTTCGCTTCTTGGTAACGAGTGAAGGTACCAGCCTGGAGATCAACGGCAAACCATTCTCAGGGAATTGCGTTGAAGATTTCCCAACCGATGCGGGTGCACTCGGAATCCGATGGCTAGGAGCAACCGTGTGGCCTGCAATGGAATAGCGGGGCATTTAAGACCGCTAAAGCGGCTTTAGATGCAATTCCGCAAACACTTATATCTGATCATATTGCGGAGGTCGAAGCGCATGAATCCTTGTGCGCTTCGACCTCCTGATGCGCGGTCACAATCAGGTCAGAGAAGACCGACGAACATGACTCGGTGAGTTACCTACTCCAACTCTTCCGGATTGTATGATCGATACAACCAGGCCGGCTTCTTCCCTTTATCCGCGCCCGACTTGCGTGCTCGAACGAAAATGTATTGCCCCAGGTCGTGCTGACGATATTCAACAAGAGACCCGAATTTTTGCGGGTCGAGATAATTGGCGCTAAGGTTCGGATTCACGTCTGCAGTGAAAATCTCGTCTACAGTAAAACCCAGATACGTGAGCATTGTGTAAAGCTCATGCTTATTGTATTCGCGATTGTGACGACCGTATGGCCCATAGCCACTGTACGGATCGTAAATATTTGCACCCACGATCATTCGTGCCACATTTTCGAGGCGATTTACGTTCGGAGTTGTAAGGACAAGCGTGCCATCATCCTTTAGCACGCGTCTAATTTCGCGTAGCACCTTGCACGGGTCATTTAGCAGATGCTCAATGATTTCACAAAATAGGACGATATCAAAGGAACTCGCTTCGAAAGGGTACGTGTCTTCTTCGATGTTGAAGTGCGAAAATGTGAGGTCCACATGAGTTCGCAATTCCGAATGTCTAAATTGATCGAGAAATACCCGCTGAGTAACCTCGCCAGTTGGCAAATGCGGACCAAAGTAATTGGCCAGGCGCCATTCTACTGAGGTGAACTCACGCAACAGCATTGTGGTGAAGTAAGGATTAGCTCCGAGTTCAAGACCCATCTTTGGGCCTGCCGAGTTCCCGGTGGCGTGCTGCACTAATCCAACCGTATGAACAAATCGCTCGAAGTCTTGGTCGCAATACTGAGAAATTGAATCCGGCGCATCTGCAACCCGCACTGCTCTTACCCAATTGAACAGTTCGTCTCTTGTTACACCATCTGGCAACGGCAATGCTGGTCGAAGCGGAAATGAGTCCAGCGAATAGATTTTTCTTGATTCGTCTGCAGATTTCGGCTGTTTCCATTGGAACATTACTAACCTCTCAGCGCAAACAGTTCAAATGAATGCTTCTCGCCAGAGCCCCTCTCTCCAGTATGACTAAATTCAGTCGGCGGCAAGCCCGTATGGAGCATTTTTCAGTCCCGCATGCGATCCATATTACCGTCGATTATTGCATGTAAGAACTGCCTAACTACTCCTCGGGAAAAATTGTCACAAGTGGATTCGAAACTCCTCACAATGGGATCTAACGTTGCGCGAGGCAGAGTCATGCCTTGGCAGGATCTCCCTGCAACTTTCCCCAAGTCTGATACCACTTCCCTTCCAGCACTACCTCATTCAGCTTTTCGGCGCTCTGCTTCCACGTCAACCACGGCATCTTCACTGACGAAGGCGCCAGGCCCGTCCTATCAAGCTCGATCCACGCTTGAACCGCGTCCGCCAATGCTTGCGGCGTATCGCCCTCGAAGTAAAAAGCGTGATCCCCGGCCACTTCGCGAAACACAGGAATATCCCGCGCGATGATTGGCAGACCTTTCTGCGCTGCCTCGATCAGAGGCAGTCCGAAACCTTCGCCCAATGAAGCCGCCAGCAAACACGATGACGCGCCATATACGCGCTCGAGATATTCGTCGCTGATGCCCTGCAGCCAGAAAAAGCGGTCATCCTGTTCCGCGCGCTCACTCAACCGTTCGGGGAGCCCTTCAACGCCCCATCCGGCTTTGCCCACGATCACCAGATTCACATCGACGTTATCAGCCCACAGGAGTTCGAACGCCGCAAATGCCTGAACGTGCCCCTTGCGTGGCTCGACCGTGCCGACCATAACGAAGGTCGGCTTGGAGCGTAACGCTTCGAGGACCTTGTCAGCATTGTCGGGGAGACCGGAACTCGGCTGGCTGTTTTCAATATCCGCGCCAAGGTGGAAATATCCAAGCTTCAGATCGCGAAGGCGAACGGGAGCTGCGCCCTCCAGCCAACCCTTTACGTCGTCGATGACGGCCCGCGAAATGCCGATGAGGCCATCGGACACGCGTGCGATCGTCTCTACCCATGACGGGAAACACAACGCAATACCTTCGTGAAACCACTCCGGCCGGAGCACCGGCAGCAAGTCGTACACGACAAAATATATCTGCACGCCTCGATTTCGCTGCGCCGTAAACCAGCCGACGGCGGCTGGAGCGGTATCGGCGATAAGGTCAAGGCCAAGGAAAATGTCGCCTTGTTGCGTGTCCACCCACTCGTCCTTGTCTTGAAACTCCGCATCCGCGGCATTCACACTGCGTAGGTAGTCGTTTGCGTACCGATACGCCATCTCCTGACGATCAAGCCGCACGGGTCGCACAGCCCAGCCCGCTGGCGGCGAGTTCAGCAGGCTCAAAAGTATCGAGCGCGTGACGCGTTGAATACCCGATTTGGCGTCGAAAGCACTGAGAACAGACACATCTACCAGAAGCTGCCGCACGCGCTGAGCGCGCTGATTAGCAGCAATTGCGTCTGCACTGGCGATCAGATCGATATCCGATCCTGATGCACCCAAGCGGGAAAGAGCACCGACCAGACTTCGGTAACGGCTTTCCGCAGACTTCCTTGCAATCACGGAAGAACCCGTCGACAACTCGGCGCCCGAGCGTTGCGCATACGCACTCTCGAACGCCTCAAGGGCGCGGAGCCCGGTAGCGTCCCACGAAAACTTGCTAACCCGTTCTGGAGCGGTATCGCGCAACGACTGCCAATAAGCTTCATCTGTCAGCGCGCGGTGCATCATGTCCGCCATCTGATCCAGATCGAGCGGGTTGAATAGCGCATCTTCACGCCCGATCACCTCTGGAACGCTTGTGGTTGCCGACCCGATCACTGCCGCGCCACACGCCATTGCCTCGAGTGCTGGCAAGCCAAACCCTTCGTGCAGGGAAGGGAAGACAAAGAGCTGACACTGGCTGTACAACGCAATGAGATCCCGATCGGATACGTAGCTTGCGAGCACGAGTTCATCAGCACTCATGTCATGCTTGCGAGCAAGTTCATTCAACCGCGTACGGTCTAGATCGGTCGGCTGACAGACGATAAACAACTGATACCGCTGCCTCAGTTCCTTGGGCAGCTTCGAATACGCGACGATCAATCCATCGAGGTTCTTCCTCGGTTCGACAATGCCGGTCGTCATCAAGAACGGCCGTGATATCCCAAAGCGGCTGTACAGCTTGCGAACGTCCGCGTCGTTTTGCTCCAGACGTACAAATGAATCCGCGACGGCGGACGAGATGCTTGCAATGCGCGAAGCCGGAATACCCAGCTCCCGCCGCGCTTCTTCACCACAATATTCGGAAATGGCCAAAAGTACGTCGGCACGCTTCAACGCTTCTATCTTCGCGTAGTAGTGCTGTCTACGACCTTCATCGGGCAGATATTTGGCGGGGTTCAGGAATGGAATCAAGTCGTACAGCGTGACCGCGACCAACGTGGTTTTATCAAACGCCTTGACCGACGTCATGGACGTATCCACGTAACCTTCGAACAGACTGCTGATATGCACGAGATCGGGTTCGAGCTCAGCAATAGCGTATTCACGGATGAGCTCGGCGGCCCGAGCGCGCCAATCATGCGCGCCCTGGTACGGCGTGAGCTTCGGAAGGGAGAAGGTAGCGATTCGCTCGGACGGCAGCAAGCCTTCGAATGAAGCCCGTATGTCCTCGATAGTGTCGGGAAACAGATCGCTCAACACAATCCATACTTCATGATCGCCCGCATTGCGGACTATGGCTTTGGCCAGCGCAAGACTGTATCGACCAATGCCCCGCAGCCGGCTGACCGACTGGCACCCCTGAAGATCCAAAACAATACGCATGTCAGTACCAGAAAGTTTTATTGTGTGCCGCTGTTCCTGGCGCTCAACAAGTCGTAATAAACCGACCGCCCGCGCGCCGTCATCCGTTCAACGGTTTCTACAGCAGGAAGCGCTGCGCCCGACACCACGGCCTGAGCAGCCTGCAGGCCGGTGTAGCGCACAATTCGCGCGCGCACACGCGGGAACCGCGCGAGGACATTCGCGACACGCTGCTTGAGCACAGGACGGCATTGCACATAAGCCATGGCATGCTGGAGGCCAAGCTTCACTGTGCGATTGGCTACTCCCGGCGACGCCCCGATCTTGCGGCCGGCCAGCCCTATCGCACGCACCGGTGACGACAAACGCCAACTACTGCTGTTCAGCATAGCAGCCACTCGGTGATTAGCTGCGTGGGCGGCTTGCTCAGCTGCAGTCACCCGCGCTGCAGCCTCGAGCAGACGCGTGCGCGACAGGTCCAGTTGCCCCTGTATTTCACGCATTTGCCACTGCGCCTCTTCCGCGCTTCGTTGAATATCGCGTGCTCGCGCTTCGCTTTCCAGAGCGCGTTGTCTGGAATACGCCGCTTCAGCAGCCGCCCGCTCCGCCTTCCCCTGCAGCGCTACCCGCTCCTTTTCCGCCTCGAGTACTCGAGCAAACAATGCGTTCACGTCCTCGGTCTCCTTTTGCGAGATGGGCAACGCCGATGGCGTAACGAGTGTCTCAGCAATCGCGATCGCCTCGTTGTCCGCTTTCTTGAACGCGATGATCGCGTAATCGGGCGCCTGCATGAAGTTTTGATCCAGCGCCGACACCACTTTGTTCACGACGCTCGCACCCGACAATTCTGTCGGCATCAACTCGAGGTCGTTCTGCACAAAATCGCGATTCACCGGCACCACGACAACACGCTCGAACCCGGAGAACTCCGCAGCAAAGCTCAGGAGGATGGACGGGATCGGCCGCTCGTGAGTCGGGTCCAGATAGAAATTGCACGCGCCCACTACCAGGTTCGCCGGATTGGGCGTTTCCAGCAGCATCGCGCCGCCGTCGTCCAGAACCCGATGCGCTTCCTTCATGAACGTCAGCAGTTTCTCGAAGCCGAGGTGCTCGACTACGTGGAATGCGCTCACCAGTGCGTGCGATTGATCGGGCTGTTGACCAAGATAGCCGGTTGCATCGCCCTTGATGACGGACAGTCCCGCATGCTGGCCGCTCGCAACGAACTCGTCGTTGAGATCCAGGCCCTCTGCGCTCAGTCCGCGCTCGCCCAGCAATTCAAGCCATTCCGCGCGGCCGCAGCCTATGTCGATGATCTTCTTGGGGACGCGCTGAAGCAATGCTTCGACGACTGGCAGGTACACGCTCTGCCGCGCCTTGATCAGGTCGCGACTGCCCCGAAACCGGTCTTCGAGCGCACGATAAAAATCGTCGGTTACCATAAATTCCGCTGTGCTTTCATCTGTACGTTGAAGTTCCCGGCGAGCAGGCTAAAGCTTGATCCACGCACAGCCAAGAACAGGGATAGTGCCGGGCGCCGGAGGGTGCGCACGCCGTCGCGTTTCATCGACGTCGCCGCAAATGGCACGCGGCGAACCAACTCCCCGCGCGAGCCCAGCAGACTATCCGCAAAACCAAATGCAAATGCCGCGCTGTCTTGCAAATACAACGCAAACAATTCAGCGCGACATAGCCAATACATAACCGATAAGCAGGCCGGCGTCGGTGAACCGAGCCAGCCCGACCGGAAATCAGAACGAGAAACCTGCCTTGTTGCGGCGCAGATCTTCCTCAACCATCATCTTGCACAACTGCTCAAGCGTGGTCTTCGGCTCCCAGCCCAGCTTTTCCTTCGCCTTGGTCGGGTCGCCGATCAGCAACTCGACTTCAGCCGGACGATGGAACTTGGGATTGATGCGCACGATAACCTTGCCGTTGGACGCATCGACGCATTCTTCTTTTTCGCCTTCGCCACGCCATTGGCCTTCGATACCCACGCCCTTGAGCGCCATGGTCACGAAATCACGCACGGTTTCCGTACGGTTGGTGGCAAGCACGTAAGTATCGGGTTCGTCGGCCTGCAGCATGCGGTACATGCCTTCGACGTATTCCTTCGCGAAACCCCAGTCGCGCTTGGCATCCAGGTTGCCCAGCTCGATCACGTCGAGCTTGCCCAACGAGAGCTTGGCGACCGAATCCGTGATCTTGCGCGTGACGAACTCACGGCCGCGCAATGGCGACTCGTGGTTGAACAAGATGCCACTCGAACCAAAGATGTCGTAGGACTCGCGATAGTTGATCGTGATCCAGTGTGCATACAGTTTGGCGACGCCATACGGGCTGCGCGGATAGAACGGCGTGTCTTCCTTCTGCGGAATGGCCTGCACCTTGCCGAACATTTCCGACGTCGATGCCTGATAGAAGCGAATCGATTTGTCGACAATGCGGATGGCTTCCAACTGGTTCAGCGCGCCCACGCCGGTAATCTCAGCGGTCGTAGCGGGCTGGTCAAACGACACGCCCACAAAGCTTTGTGCCGCGAGGTTATAAACCTCACGCGGCTGCGCCTTTTCGATCAGGCGGATTGACGCGCCCAGATCGGTCAGGTCGTGTTCGACGAGATGCAGCTTCGGATGGTTCAGGACGCCCAGTTCTTCCATCCGCCAAAAGTTGACCGAGCTCGTCCGCCGATAAGTGCCGTGGACGTCATAGCCCTTTTCCAGCAGCAACTGCGTGAGATATGCCCCGTCCTGCCCGGTAATGCCAGTTACAACTGCGCTCGTCAATTCCATCTCCCTTGGAAAAACCCACCATCATGCAAATCCAACGCAATGATGGAGAATGGCTTAAAAATGGTGCGATTATATCCGACGCACAAAACGCGTCGTCAGCCGAGACATATGCTTTCGCAGCCCGATGCAACGCGTTGTCTGCTCGAGAGAACACTTCGTAAGCAAATCGCCAACGTGTTAAAGCGCGGTCCGGAAAAAATTGCAGCAGCAGAAACAAAATGACCGAACTGAATCGGCCACGACAACGCTCGCCGTAAAATTAATCAGATAAATTCCAACGGCACCGGCTTGAGAAACAGCCTGGGAGCCGCAGCGGGCCGGCCTGAAGCCGCTGCGAATCTGTTTCGAAGCTGTCCACCGAATCCGCCCCAATTGTAAGCAGCGAAAAAACGATCAAAAATTCATTAAAAAAGTGCCCATCGATGTTCAAGCGACAGTGTGGTTACTTGTTAACACTATTTCACACGAAGTTCTCGGGGCGCCGATAGAATTACGTGGTTCGGCCCGCCCAACGAAACCAGAAATCCAGCAGTTCACCGATGACCTTCAAACCCCAGCAAGCCTCAACCAGCCTCGGTTATGATGTCACGTTGATTTAGCCGGCTTGCGCGGCCAATGCCCAAGCCCATGCAAGCCCGCCACAGCACCTCGGCCTCTCCAGAACGGCCCGGCAGACAAGTCTCTCAATAGATCTGCATGCCAAAACGTCCGTTCACGCGCCGCGCCTGTGCCGGCAATAGATTCATTCTTCGCACCGTTCCCACATGGCATCTTTATTCCCGCAACGCCCCGTTCCCCTCGCTTTCGGCGATATCCAGGGTTGCCGCGAAGCATTCCAGCGTCTGCTGACCAAAGCTGCACCGAGCGACGCCACGCCTTTGTGGTTCGCCGGGGACGTCATCAACCGAGGCCCCGAATCGCTCGCCACCCTGCGCGACCTGATCGCTCTGGGCGACCGTGCCGTTGCCGTCCTCGGTAATCATGACCTGCATCTGCTGTCCGTTTCGGCGGGGATCCGAAAGTCGAAGAAAGGCGACACCATAGACGAAATCCTGGCCGCCCCCGACGCCGCCGATCTCCTCGACTGGGTTCGGCATCGCCCGATCGCTCATTTCGATCACGGCGCGCTGATGGTGCATGCAGGCGTCCTGCCGCAATGGGATGTCGCACTGACACTCGAACTCGCCGACGAATTCCAGCGCGCGCTCCGCGCGCCCAACTGGAAAGAAACGCTCGCGAGCCTCTACGGCAACGAGCCGGCCCGCTGGAAATCCAAGCTCAAGGGCAGCGACCGGCTGCGCGTGGTGTGCAACGCGCTGACACGCCTGCGCTTTTGCTCCGCCGAAGGCGACATGGACTTCTCGTCCAGCGGCGGGATGGATTCGGCGCCCCCGGGTTTCATGCCCTGGTTCGACGTGCCGTCGCGCGGAACATCGGATGTCACAGTCGTGTTCGGCCATTGGGCTGCGCTGGGCCTGATCATCCGCGATAACGTGATCGGCCTGGATTCAGGCTGCGTGTGGGGTGAAGAACTCACCGCGGTACGCCTGGCAAGCAACCCGGCCGAACGCACCGTGACCCAGGTCGAATGCTCGAACTGCCGCGCTGTAATCGACTAAAGGCCGCACGCGCATGACGGATCTACAACAAATCCGCCATGCAGAATTCCAGCGCGTCACGCCAGTCAGGCGCCGTCACCCCAAACAGGGTGAACAACTTCTGGTTCGACAGCCGGGAGTTCCGCGGGCGAGCCGCCGCAGTTGGATATGACGAATAAGCCGCCGTAGGGATCGCCTTGACCACCGGCTTCTGCTTCAACGTCGATTTGTCGAAGATAGCCTGAGCAAAGCCGCACCACGAGGTCGCGCCGGAAGCCGTCAGGTGGTAAATGCCCGAGTACCGCAGCCACTCGTCCGCGTCCTGGGCAAGAAGCTGTGACAACACCTCCGACGTTATCGTCGCGATGGTCCTGGACCATGTCGGTGCGCCTATCTGGTCAGCCACCACGCTCAACTCCTCGCGGTGCATGCCAAGCTGCAGCATCGTTCTAAGGAAGTTCTTGCCTCGCGCGCCGTACACCCAGCTCGTCCGGAAGATCAGATGCGCGCAACCCGACGCCGCAATCGCCTGCTCACCGGCAAGCTTGCTCTTGCCGTAGACATTCAGCGGATTCGCGGCATCGTCTTCTTCGTACGGACCGTCCTTCGTGCCATCGAAGACATAATCCGTAGAGTAGTGAACCAGCAACGCGCCAAGACGCTTCGCCTCCTGCGCCAGAATATCCGGCGCTTCGGCATTGAGGCGCATGGCCGCAGCGACATCGCTTTCGGCTGAATCCACAGCCGTATAAGCTGCCGCGTTGACAATCAGCGCCGGCGACAGTTCGCGTACGACTCGCCGAATCTTTTCGGAATCCGTAAGATCAAGGCCGCGGCGATTCAGCGCCACCACCTGCCCCAACCCCTGCAGACTGCGCGCCAGTTCGAAGCCGACCTGGCCGTTGGCGCCCGTCAGCAAAACGAGTTTCCGCCCGTCTCCGGTAGTCATCTACGGGCCCTCACTCGAAATGCTCCGCGTCGGCCAGGTGCACGGCCGCCGCGTCCTGCTCGGAAAGCAGCGGCTCGAAGTCGATCGGCCACTCAATCCCGATTGCCGGATCATTCCAGAGGATGCTTCGTGCATGCTCCGGATACCAGTAATCGGTCGTCTTGTACAAGCACTGCGCCGACTCCGACAACACAACAAAACCATGCGCGAACCCCGGTGGCACCCACACCTGCCGACGATTCTCCGCCGACAACGTCACGCCGCTCCACTGTCCAAACCGCGGAGAGCTCTTGCGGATATCCACGGCGACGTCGAAGACCTCGCCTTCCACCACACGCACGAGCTTGCCCTGCGCATGCGCGATCTGATAATGCAGTCCGCGCAGCACTCCCCGGGACGAGCACGAATGATTGTCCTGCACGAATTCAACGCCCGCCTGCACGTGCTCGCTGAAATCACGGCTGTTGAAACTTTCGTAGAAATAGCCGCGGGCATCACCGGATAATTCCGGCTCGATGACCACGACTTCCGGCAACGCGGTAGCGGTTAAGTGGACGGCCATGCGACGTGGCTCTTAAGTAGGTTGAGCAGGTATTGCCCATAGGCGGTTCTTGCCAGCGGGTGCACGAGCTTCAACAATTGCTCGCCGTCGATCCATCCGCGACGGTACGCAATTTCTTCAGGACACGCGACCATCAGGCCCTGGCGTTTCTGCAATGTCGCGATGAACAACGCAGCATCGATCAACGAATCGGGCGTGCCGGTATCAAGCCACGCAATACCTCGCCCCATGATCTCCACGTCCAGCTTGCCCTGCGCGAGATAAAACGAATTCACATCGGTGATTTCGAGCTCCCCACGCGACGACGGCTGGATATCCGCCGCGATCTCGCAGACGTTGTTATCGTAGAAATAGAGGCCCGTCACCGCATAGTTCGAACGCGGTACCGCCGGCTTTTCTTCGATCGACAACGCGCGGTAATTCGCATCGAATTCAACCACGCCGTAACGCTCAGGGTCTTGCACGTGGTAAGCAAAAACCGTCGCGCCGTCGGTCTTCGCACTGGCATGCTCGAGTTGCTTGCCGAGATCGTGGCCGTAGAAAATATTGTCACCGAGAATCAGCGCGCAGGTGTCCCCGCCAATGAACTCCTCGCCAATGATGAACGCCTGCGCCAGTCCGTCCGGCGACGGCTGGACCGCGTACCGGAAGTTCATGCCCCACTGGCTGCCGTCGCCGAATATCGATTCGAAACGCGGCGTATCCTCCGGTGTCGATATGATCAGTACGTCGCGAATTCCCGCGATCATCAGCGTGGAGAGCGGGTAGTAGATCATCGGTTTGTCGTACACGGGCAGCAACTGCTTCGAGACAACATGGGTGATCGGGTAGAGCCGCGTACCCGAACCACCGGCGAGAATGATGCCTTTGCGGGCCATCGTCAGTCCTTGTTGGGCTTATGGAGTTCAAACACGCTGCGCATAGTTGGCCTCGACCCACTTGCGATATTCGCCGGACGCCACTTCATCAACCCACGCCGGGTTGTCGAGATACCACCGCACCGTTTTATCGATGCCGGTCTCGAACGTTTCCGCAGGCTTCCACCCGAGTTCACGTTCGAGCTTGCGCGCGTCGATAGCATAGCGGCGGTCATGGCCCGGCCGATCCGCGACGAAGGTGATCTGGTCGCGGTATGACCCGGAGGCTTTCGCTTTCAGCCGGTCCAGCAGATCGCAGACGGCATGGACGACATCCAGGTTCGTCTTCTCGTTCCAACCGCCGACGTTATACGTCTCACCTGGCCGGCCACGCGCCAGCACTTCGCGAATCGCCGCGCAATGGTCGCCGACGTAAAGCCAGTCACGGATATTTTGACCATCGCCATAAACAGGCAAGGGTTTGCCGCTCAGTGCATTCCCGATGACCAGCGGTATCAGCTTCTCGGGAAACTGATACGGTCCGTAGTTGTTTGAACAATTCGTCGTCACGACCGGCAGGCCGTAGGTGTGCCCATATGCCCGCACCAGATGATCGGACGCAGCTTTAGTCGCGGAATACGGACTGTTCGGGGCGTAAGGCGTGGTCTCGGAGAACGGCGCGTCGTTGGCGGACAGCGAGCCGAATACTTCATCCGTCGATACATGCAAAAAACGAAACGCCATCTGATCCGCGCCGGGCAGCGTTTTCCAATAGGCAAGCGCCGCTTCGAGCAGCGTGAACGTGCCGACAACATTGGTCTGAACAAACTCGGCAGGCCCGTGAATGGACCGGTCCACATGACTTTCAGCGGCGAAATGCAGGATCGCGCGGGGTTTATGCTGGCTGAGCAGTACGTCTATCGCAGCGCGGTCGCAGATATCCGCACGCGCGAAAATATGCTTAGGATCGCTTTGCACCGACTTGAGCGTCCCCAGATTCCCGGCGTAGGTCAGCTTGTCTACGTTGAGCACGGCTTCGCTTGCTGCAGTCAGCCAGTCGAGCACGAAATTAGCGCCGATAAATCCAGCGCCCCCCGTTACCAGAATCATAAAAGCCCTCTAAGCCGATAGGTGCCCGGATGACGCACGCATCGTTCACTGCCGTGGCGTCACCGCTTCGAACTCGGCAACCGCGCCCGCGTCATCATCAACAACCGCCCCCAGCGCCCCCAATCCCTGCTGCATCCGCCGCAACGCAGCCTCCACCGCCGCCTGCGCTTCCTTCGCCAACACGCGCCTGTCCACACCCGGTGCGATCGCATCGCAGACGTAAAGATGGGCCGTCAGCGGCGTATCGCGAAGCATGGCGTTCAACGTGAACGCGAGCGTCAGGTCATCGATATAAGCCGGTGCTTCCGACTGCCGCCCGTTCGCGCCTTCGTACATCAGGCAGATCGGCTGCACCGGACAGGACGCCGACACAGCCGCCTGGAACAGGTTGGAGTGAAACGGCAGCAAGTCAGTACCAAGCGACGTCGTCCCTTCCGGAAATACGCACATGAGTTCGCCGCGCAAGAGCCGTTCCGACAGCTCATGCATGATGCGCTTGGCGTCGCTGCGTTTTTCGCGTTGCAGGAAGATCGTGTCGAGTTGCTGCGCGAGCCAGCCGACCAGCGGCCATTGGCGCACTTCAGCCTTCGAGACGAACGGCGTCGGGCGCCATGCGTTGATCACGTAGATATCGATCCAGGACACGTGGTTGCCGACCACCAGCGCGCCGCTGTCGAGCCGCGCCTGATCGTTGTGCACCACAAGCTTCATCCCGCATCGACGCAACATTTCAATCGACCAGCGCCGATTCAACTCCATGCGCACCTGCGGCGTCGCGTTGGGAAAACGCGTGGCGACAGTCCACATCCCGTGCAGCAGATGCCCAAAAATCCGTGCTTTGCGGAAAGCGAACATGATCAGGACCGGTTAGCGCGCTTCATACGCAATATGCCCGGAGACAAGCGTCATGAGGACGCGCGCCGGCAGCTCATAACCGAGGAACGGTGAGTTGTGCCCCTGGCTCTTCAGCTTCGCGGGTTCAACAAGCCATTCGGCGGCGGGGTCGAAGAGACAGAGATCGGCCGACTCGCCGACCGCTATACGCCCCGCGTTCAGCTTGAGCACACCGGCCGGCGCAGTCGTGATGCGCGTGAGCGCCTTCGCCAGCGGCACGCGCGCCTCACGCGCCCATTTCACCGTCAGCGACAGCAGCAGTTCCAGCCCGGTCGCGCCCGGCGTGGCCTCGGCGAAAGGCAGCAGCTTTTCGTCGTCGTCCAGCGGTGTGTGATCGGAACAGATTGCGTCGATGGTGCCATCCGCCAGCCCCGCGCGAATCGCATCGCGGTCACGCTGCGAGCGCAACGGGGGATCCAGGCGGAATTGCGAGTTGAAATAGCCGATGTCCATATCGGTCAGATGCACGTGGTTGATGGTCACGTCGCAGGTCACGGGCAAGCCCTCGGCCTTCGCCTGGCGCACCAGCGCAACACCCGCCGCCGACGACAAATGCGACAGATGCACGCGCGCCCCCGACACCCGGACCAACTCGAAAATAGTATGCAACGCGATAGTTTCCGCCGACACCGGCACGCCCGACAGGCCGAGGCGCGACGCTACCGCGCCACTCGCCGCCACGCCGCCGCTCGCCATATACGAGTCCTGCGGACGCAGCCACACGGCATACCCGTACGTGGTCGCGTATTGCAGCGCGCGCAGTAGCGTGCGGGTATCGACAATCGGCGTATCCGCCTGCGAAAAGCCGATACAGCCCGACTCGGTCAGCTCGACCATCTCGGTGATCACCTGACCCTTGAGCCCCACGGTCAACGCGCCGAGCGGATACACATGCGCCTGATGCAGCTTCTGCGCGCGGAACCTGAGCATTTCGACAAGACCCGGTTCATCGAGAACGGGATCGGTGTCGGGCGGACACACGAGACTGGTCACGCCGCCTGCAGCCGCGGCCGCCATTTCTGACGCGAGCGTGGCCTTGTGTTCAAAACCCGGCTCGCGCAGCCGCGCGCACAAGTCGACGAAACCCGGTGCAAGGGCCAACCCTTTGGCATCGACCACCCGCGCCGCGTCGAAATCGGCGGGGGCATCGCCAATGGCTACGATCTTCCCTGCTTCGATAAACACATCGGCCTGGGTTTCGGTGCCCGCAGCCGGGTCAATGAGCGTGCCGCCCTGAATATGGATCTTCATGGTTTAGTCGTTATTTCCGGCAACGATGCCCATTACCGCCATTCGCACGGCAATTCCGAATGTGACCTGGTTAAGGATCACCGATTGCGGGCCGTCGGCCACTTGCGAATCGATTTCCACGCCGCGGTTCATCGGTCCGGGATGCATCACGATAGCGTCAGGAGCCGCCAGCGCGAGACGCTCGGGCGTGAGTCCCCAGGACTTGAAATACTCTTGCGCCGAGGGCAGCAACGCGCCGCTCATGCGTTCATTCTGCAAGCGCAGCATGATGATCACGTCGACACCCTTCAAGCCTTCGTCGAGGTTGTGATACACGTGCACGCCCATCTCGTTGAGATTGCCGGGCAGCAAGGTGCGCGGACCAATTGCGCGCACTTCCGGCACGCCGAGCGTGGTCAGCGCGTGAATGTCCGAACGGGCTACGCGCGAATGCAGGATGTCGCCGACTATAGCCACGCGCAGATTCGTGAAATCGCGCTTGTAATGGCGGATGGTGTACATGTCGAGCAGACCCTGCGTGGGGTGTGCATGACGCCCGTCGCCGGCATTGATCACGTGCACATGCGGCGCGCAATGCTCGGCGATCAGGTACGGCGCGCCGCTCGATGCATGACGCACGACGAACATGTCCGCGTGCATGGCCGAGAGGTTGTTGATGGTGTCGAGCAGCGACTCGCCCTTGCTCGTGGACGACGCATTGATATTCAGGTTCAGCACGTCCGCCGAGAGCCGCTTCGCGGCGATCTCGAACGTGGTCCGGGTGCGCGTGGAGTTCTCGAAGAACAGGTTGAAGACTGACTTGCCGCGCAGCAACGGCACTTTCTTGATCTCGCGATCCGTCACGCTGACGAACTGTTCGGCGGTATCGAGAATATGCGTGACGATCGCGCGGGGAAGTCCTTCTATGGTGAGCAGATGCTTGAGTTCGCCATTCTTCGTGAGCTGCGGATTGCCTTTGAGAAAACCGTAGCGCGAAGACGCCGGTTTTCTGTCCGGCACGCTGCTTTCGGCAGAACCCTGGGTGGCCGTGTTCATGTCGATCCTGGTGGTGCGTTGTTTGGTACGTTGTATTTTGTCGGGGAAAAGCGGAGAGGCGCTTCGCTGCTATTCGATGCGATTCATGCAGGCGCGGGTTTTTAATCCGTGCGCGCTTCAGTCGTGAACGCCAACGTGCCGTCGTCGCGCCGCGTGAGCACGAGATTGGCGTTCGCGGGTACGTCGACCACACCGCCGGTGAAACGCGCCGCCATGGGCAACTCGCGGCCACCGCGATCGGCGAGCACGGCCAGTTCCACAGAAGCCGGACGGCCGAAATCATAAAGCTCGTTGACGGCTGCGCGCACGGTCCGGCCCGTCGAGAGCACGTCGTCGATCAGCAGAATATTTCGATTGTCGACTTCGAAGGGCAGCGAGGTGGGGCTGGCCTGGCTGTGCAGGCCCTTTTTTGCGTAATCGTCGCGATGCAACGACACGTTCACCACGCCGAATTCGGCCACGTTCAGGTCTTTGGCCAGCCGTTCGGCCAGCCACACGCCGCCGCTATAAATACCGGCGAGCACCGGCGCGCCCGCTCGCGTCAGCGACTCGCCATAAGCCGCGCGGATCTGACCAAGCAGCTCGCGATACAGCGCCTCGGCGTCAATGGAACTCATGATTGTCGTCAAGTCCGTCTAGATACTGTTGGAGGATGACACGGGCGGCTTCGGCGTCGATATCGTCGTAGCGGCCTTTTGCATTCATCTTCACGCCGTTGCGCTTCATTTCGGCCTTCGCTTCCACCGATGAATACCGTTCGTCCACCCAGCTCACCGGCACGCTGAAACGGCCGTTCAACTGATTGCCGAAACGCGTGGCCAGTTGAGTCATTTCATGCGGGGTACCGTCGGGGTGCATGGGCAGGCCGACGATCACCGTCATGGGTTTCCATTCGGCAATTAACTGACCGACTACTTCGAAACGATATTCACGGCTACGGTTTTCGAGCACCGTCAGCGCCCGCGCGTGCCGGGTCAACGTATTGCCGACCGCGACGCCAATGCGTTTCTCGCCGTAATCGAAGGCAAGCAGTGTGGCTTCTGTGCGGGCGTCACCCGTCATGCGTGGCCCGCTTCGCCCGAGAGCATGGAAAGCGACACGCCGAGCAGCGACAACGCCGCCTGCAGCTTGTCCTCGGCGGGTACGTCGAAGACGATGCGCGGATCCGCTTCCACGGTCAGCCAGCCGTTCTTGGCAATTTCCTCTTCCAGTTGCCCCGCACCCCAGCCGGCATGGCCGAGCGTGAGCAGGAACCGTGCAGGCCCCTTGCCGCTCGCAACCGCTTCGAGCACGTCTTTCGACGTGGTCATGGCGAGGCCGCCGGGAACGCTCATGGACGAGGTGTAGACGTCGCCGTCCGCCGGATCGTGCAGCACGAAGCCGCGTTCCGTCTGCACCGGGCCGCCGAAATAGACAGGCAAATGCACGAGCGGCTCGATCTCGAGTTTCAGGTCGATGCGATTGAAAAGCGATTGGAGGTCGATGTCGGTCGGCCGGTTGATCACCAGGCCAAGCGCACCGCGCTCGCTGTGATCGCAAAGGTAGACTACGGTTCCCGAGAACGTGGGATCGGCCATGCTGGGCATGGCGATCAGGAACTGGTTCGTCAAATTGATGCGATCGGAAGTCTTGGACATAATTCGAATTTTAGCAAAGGCACTGCTTGATGGCCGACTTTGATCTGGGGCTAGTCTGGTTTCGACGAGATCTGCGCGTAGCAGACCATGCTGCACTCTATCACGCACTAACACGCTGTCGCCGGGTGCTGTGCGCCTTCGTTTTCGACAGCGAAATTCTCTCGCCTCTTCCTCAAAACGATCGCCGTGTCCCGTTTATTCATGCCAGCCTGATTGAACTCGATAAAACCCTGCGCGACGCGGGCGGCAGCCTGATGGTGCGGCACGGCGCGCCGTCGCACGAGATCCCGGCGCTGGCCCGCGCATGCGGCGTCGACGCGGTATTCACGAATCGCGACTACGAGCCGTCGGCGAAGGCACGGGACGAGGATATCGGGAAAAAACTGGCCAGTGCGGACGTGCCGTTTTTCACGTTCAAGGACCAGGTCATTTTTCATCAGGACGACGTGCTGACGGGCGCGGGCAAGCCCTACACCGTGTTCACGCCCTATAAGCGCAACTGGCTCGCCTCGCTGACGCCGGATGCGTTGAAGCCGTATGCATCGGAAGAAAATCTTGGCGGTCTGGCACGCCCGCCGGCCGGCGTGAAGCACGCCATTCCGTCGCTGGAATCGCTTGGATTCAGTGCCGCGCACGCACCCGCGTTGCCGGCCGGATCGAGCGGCGCGTACCAGCTATTCGATGACTTCCGCGACCGCATGGCCGATTACGACCGCGCGCGCGACTTTCCTTCCGTCAAGGGTCCGAGCTATCTGAGCGTGCATCTGCGGCACGGCACGATCTCCATTCGCGCACTCGCTCGCACTGCTCACGACGCTCAGCGCCACGGCAACCGGGGTGCCGAAACGTGGCTGTCCGAATTGATCTGGCGCGACTTCTATTTTTCGGTGCTGCACCATTTCCCGTATGTCGGCATGCCGGGCGACCACAAGGCGTTCAGGCCCGAGCACGACCGTATACAGTGGGAAACGGGAGATGCCCCGGATGCCAATTTCGCCGCCTGGTGCGAAGGCCGGACGGGTTACCCGCTAGTCGATGCTGCAATGCGCCAGATCAATCAGTCGGGTTACATGCATAACCGCTTGCGGATGGTTGTGGCGAGTTTTCTCACCAAGGATCTGGGACTTGACTGGCGGCGCGGGGAGCAATATTTCGAGGCACTGCTGAACGACTTCGAGCTGTCATCGAATAATGGCGGGTGGCAGTGGGCGTCCTCGAGCGGTTGCGACGCACAGCCGTATTTCCGCATTTTCAATCCGGTCTCGCAGTCGGAGAAATTCGATACCCGGGGCAAGTTCATCCGTCACTACGTGCCGGAACTCGCGGCGCTGCCGGATAAAGACATCCATGCGCCGTGGAAAGCAAAACCGGATGCGTTGAAGGCGGCGAACATTTCGCTGGGCGCTGACTATCCGATGCCGGTCGTCGATCACGATACCGCGCGCAAAATCACGCTCGCGCGGTATGCCGCGGTCAAGTAGCGCAGTTAACCCGGCGCTTACGTTTATGCACAAATTCTTCCGCTAAGCGCGAGCGAAAAACCTATCGCGCGACAGCAATGCCTCTTTCGATCATCGCGGTCAGCGCCGCCACCGACGCCCCGCCCTCTGAAGGTGCAATCCCCGCCGCAGCCTGATGCAACATTGCACCCAGCGCCTGAGCGGCCTTCTCGGGAATCGCGGCATCGAGCGGTGAACCGTCCGGCGTTATCTGCGCCTCGTACGCAATCCGCCGCCACGCGAGTCCAAGCGTGTCGGCCAGCAACGCGACATGGCCCAGTCCTATCGCACACGCCGCAGCACCCAGCCAATACGCCGCGTCGGCGGCCTTGAGCGCCGCCGACACGTCAATGCGTCCAGCCTCCCGCGCCGACATGCCGTGCTCGATCAACGCGCCAATCGCCGGCTCGGCGCTCGTCAGAAAATCTTCGTACGCAACCGCGTTCACGCGCAATACGCCCAGATCGCGCGTGGAAGCATCGCGCGCCTGCTCCGCATTGCGCTCCCACGCTTCCTCGGACGCCTGCGTTGCCGCAACGTGCCAGTCCACGGTCAGGCCGTAGTCGCGCAACACATCGACCTGAACCGAATCCTCTGCAGACGCGCCATATAACGCGTAATCACGCCACAACAGCGCCAGCGTGGCGCGCACCAGCGACTTGGGCGCGTGCGACAAACCGTGCGCCTGGTCGGCCAGGACCAGATTGAAGCGAGCGTACAGACGGCGCGCGTCGGCAGCGTTGTCGTCATCGGGCTGCAAACGCAATGCTCCGACAACCGCGCCCGCCAGACGCCAGAAATCGTAGGGATCGGGACCGGCGAGATCGGCGAGACAGGCGTCCAGGATGGAAACGATTTCCGCCTGCCCCTTCAACTCGCCCGCCTTCGAGCGCAGCAGCATCAGCAGTGCACGTTCGTAGTGCGCCCGCACGCGGGCAAGGCGCTCGGGGGAAACGGAACGCAGCGTAGCCGGAGGAATGGCGCGGCCGGCGAGCGCGAGGTCATCGAAGGAAACGGGCACGGCCCGGGTATGCGCGGCCATCAGCGCATGCAGCGCGCGATAATGCTCGAAGAGGAGCGTGGAGCAGGCCAGCTCACGCAGATTGCGGCGCTCCACGGCCGCGCTGAAATCACGCAGCGCCTCGGCGAACTGGTTCCGACTTTTGTCGCTGAGCCCGGCAAGCGGCGACACCAGCACCAGGGTCTCGCCGAACCGCTGCGCCGGCAGCCAGCCGGCCGACTGCAACGCGCCAATCCCGCGGCGCAGGACACCGAGCGTGTCGCCTTCGCGCATGAATGCGTGCAGGGCGTCAGTCAGCGCCATCTCCGCAATCCGCACGGCGCCCCCGCGCGGATTGGGCAATGCCTGGAACGTGTTGCTCAAGCCGGATTGTGTTGTCATGGAACGCTCACGAGCCGATGCACGGCGCAACGCCCTACATCGGATGGATCTTGATCGAACCCGGGCGCATTTTCGCCGATGCATGCCGCCGCATCCCCTCTGGCGATAAAACCCGGACACACGCCGGAAGAGTCGAGTCGGGTCGAGCCAACTCGCTGACCAAGCGTTCCTGCTCACTGGTCTAACCGTGGTCTAACTGACCATCATGCGCGCCGCGAACCACTAAACATTGCGCCGCGCGAACCGCACGGCTTATTTATTTGCCACATGTAAACAAGGCGCGCCGCATGAAGGTATCCCATCCATGCGGCGCGGTTATTCCTTCACGACGTCCGAGCCTTTACTCAGATCTGGACCATTTCGAAGTCTTCCTTGCGTGCGCCGCATTCGGGACACGTCCAGTTGATTGGAACGTCTTCCCAGCGAGTGCCCGGCGCAATTCCTTCCTCGGGCAGTCCCGCTTCTTCGTCATAAATCCAGCCACAAATCAGGCACATCCAGCTTCTGTATTCCATACTTATGTCGCGTCGGGCAATCGGTTAAATGAGTGCATGATGGTACCGGTTTGGCGGCGCGATGCCTAGCAATGCAGCAGCACTGGCCGATCGGCCGGGATTCGGACAGCTTTCGAGCATTGCCGGTTCCTTCGGCGGCATAGCTCTTTCAAGCGCTACATGGCTCGCGACGCCCTTCCAGCAAGTATCGGTCCTTCGCGGCGCCGATTTTGCAGGATCGATCAACCCGCTTTGGTGCGAAAAAAAGGCCATCTCATGTGCCTGCGCGACTTTAGGCCGCATAATCGTGCAGTTTGAGCCGACTCCTGGTCCGGCCGCTTGAATAGCCGATAGATTGAACCCACGAATATTCCGATGCCCAGCGACACCCCTCCTATTGTTCTAACTTTTGGTCTGTCCGACCCCACGGGCGGCTCCGGCCTGCAGGCAGACCTGCTGACGCTCGCCAGCATGGGCTGCCACGGGCTGACTGTCCTGACCGGTTACACCGTGCGCGACTCGGCGACCTGCGACGAAGTCACCGGGCTCGACCCCGACACCGTTGGCACTCAGGCCCGCATGTTGCTGGAAGATATGCCGGTAGCGGCCTTCAAGATTGGCGCGGCGACGCGTGCGGAAGTGGTCAGCGCCATTGCGGAGGTGGTCGCCGATTACGACGACGTGCCGCTGATCCTCGCGCCCGACTTCACGCTCGATGACGAACACGTGCTGGCGGCGGACGAATTGCGCGAATCGATGGCGGATTTGCTGGTGCCGCAAACCACCATGCTTGTCGCAGATCACGCCACGCTCCTGCAGCTCGCGCAGCCCGACGGCGACGCCGAAGCGCCCACGCTCGATGCCGCGATCTCGCATTTGCTGTCGCAAGGATGCGAGTACATCCTGGCGACGGAAACAGGTACGCATCGGCATGTGAACACGCTTTACGGCGAGGAAGGTCAGATCCGGCAGGACACGTGGGATCGTACCGAGCACCGCATGATGGGCATTACCGACACGCTCGGGTCCGCCATCGCTGCGTTGCTCGCCAACGGGCAGGAACCTGCGGAAGCCGCGCGAGAAGCACAGGAATATGTGTTCCAGGCGACCCGCGCTGCCTTCAGGCCGGGCATGGGCGCTTATTTGCCGGATCGATTTTTTTGGGCGCGTTCGAACGATGACGACGAGACACCGCCCGTGGTGGTCGATACACCATCCGTTACGCCGGGCGAAGCCCACCACTGATACTTTTCTGGAGCGAGACTGACCCATGCCGCTGCGCAAAACATCGCTCCACCCACTCAAGCACAACCCGGCCCCCATACGGATCGGCTGCGCTGGCTGGGGTATCACGGACGCGGTCGCGGAACACTTCCCCGGTGACGGTAGCCACCTCGCCCGTTATTCGCAGGTGCTGACCTGCGTCGAAATCAACTCCAGCTTTTACCGGCCGCATCGGGCGGAAACGTATGCCCGCTGGCGTGACAGCGTGCCCAGCACGTTTCGCTTTTCCGTGAAGATCCCAAAAGCCATTACGCACGACGCACGCCTCGTCAATTGCGAGCCGCTGCTCGACGCCTTCCTCGAATCCGCGACTGAACTGGGTAGCACGCTCGGCTGCTGGCTCGTGCAACTGCCGCCCAGCCTGGTATTCGATCCGGACGCGGCCCAGTCGTTTTTTACATCGATGCGTGAACGCACCGACATTCCGATCGCGCTCGAAGCACGGCACGGGAGCTGGTTCGCGAAAAACGCGGCCACGTTGCTCAAATCGAAAAAGATCGCTTACGTCGATGCCGATCCGCAACCCGATGATTGCTTCATCGCGCATCGGGCGGATACGTCGCTGGTGTATTTCCGCCTGCACGGCTCGCCGGAGATGTACCAGTCGTCGTACGAATACCCCTACCTCGATGCCCTCGCGCTCACGCTGCATGACCGGGCAAAAAAAGCGCACGAAGTATGGTGCATCTTCGACAACACCGCCGCCGGCCATGCTCAGTTCAACGCGCTGCGCGTGAAAAGCCGCAGGGCATTGAACGCGCGTCCGAAACGCGCTGCCGTCAGGGAGAACGCCGATGCTTGAGCGCAGAAAATGGCTGGGTGTGGGGCGTATTGCAGGTGCACTGGTGACCGTCAGTTCTGCTGCAGCGTTCGCCCAGACGGCTCCGGTTGCAACTCCCGCCCCCGCTACCGCTCCTGCTGAAAACACGAATTCGAACGCTACACCCGTCGGCGACGGGACCTTTCTGCTGACCATTTTCCTGAAGCATGATCAGTCGAAGACACTGCCGAAGATCAACGAACAATTGAAGGAGCAAGGCTTCTTCAAGGCGTTTCCGCCACCGGGTGTTCAGGTGGTTTCGTGGTACGTGATGATGGGTATTGGCCAGGTGGTCACGCTGCGCGTTCCCGCCGATAAATTGCGCGAAGTGAACCGCGCGATTGAAAATACCGCGTGGGGAGGCTACCGGACCGAGTTCTATCCGACCTACGACTACAAGGTGGTCGCCGAACAGATGCGAGCACAGAACGACAAGTAGCCGGGCGTTTCTTAAGCCCACAAAATCAAGCGCACAAAAAAACCCGCATCGTTGCCGATGCGGGTTTTTTCTTTGGCAAGCGCCGGGCTACCGAAGAAGCCCGCGCTGCCCTGTAATTCAGGCCAGGCCCGAAATTACATGTCCATGCCCATACCGCCCATGCCGCCGGGCATACCGCCGCCCATCGGAGCATCGTCCTTCGGCAGTTCCGACACAGCGCAGTCGGTCGTCAGCAGCAGACCTGCCACCGATGCCGCGTTTTGCAGTGCCGTGCGCGTCACCTTGGTCGGGTCCACAACACCGGCTTCGACCAGGTCGACGTACTCGCCCGTTTGCGCGTTGTAGCCGAAGTTGCCCTTACCGGCTGCAACGGCTGCCACCACGACGCTGGCTTCTTCGCCACCGTTCGTGACGATCTGGCGAAGCGGCTCTTCCATCGCGCGCAGCACGATCTTGATGCCGGCGTCCTGATCGGCGTTGTCGCCCTTCAGGTCCTTCAGTGCCAGACGAGCGCGGATCAGCGCAACGCCGCCGCCAGCCACGATGCCTTCTTCCACAGCTGCGCGCGTTGCGTGCAGTGCGTCTTCAACACGTGCCTTCTTTTCTTTCATTTCGACTTCGGTCGCAGCGCCAACCTTGATCACTGCCACGCCGCCAGCCAGCTTGGCGACACGTTCTTGCAGCTTTTCACGGTCGTAGTCCGACGTTGCTTCTTCGATTTGCGTGCGAACTTGCTTCACACGCGCTTCGATGTTCGAAGCTTCGCCAGCGCCGTCGATGATCGTGGTGTTTTCCTTCGCCACTTCGATGCGCTTCGCCGAACCCAGCTCAGCCAACGTAGCCTTTTCCAGCGTCAGGCCGGTTTCTTCCGCAATAACTTGACCGCCGGTCAGGATCGCGATGTCTTCCAGCATGGCCTTACGACGATCGCCAAAGCCCGGAGCCTTCACAGCAACGGTCTTCAGAATGCCGCGGATGTTGTTCACAACCAGCGTTGCCAGTGCTTCGCCTTCCACATCTTCAGCGATGATCAGCAGCGGACGGCCAGCCTTTGCAACTTGTTCCAGGATCGGCAGCAGGTCACGAATGTTCGATACCTTCTTGTCGTGCAGCAGCACGAACGGGTTTTCGAGGATCGCGGTTTGCTTTTCCGGCGTGTTGATGAAATACGGCGACAGGTAGCCGCGATCGAATTGCATGCCTTCAACCACGTCCAGCTCGTCTTCCAGCGACTTGCCGTCTTCGACCGTGATCACGCCTTCCTTGCCGACCTTGTCCATTGCTTCAGCAATACGGTCACCAATCGACGAATCGCTGTTAGCCGAAATCGCGCCAACTTGAGCGATTTCCTTGTTCGTCGTGCAAGGTTTGCTGATCTTGCGCAGTTCTTCAATAGCAGCGGTCACTGCCTTGTCGATGCCGCGCTTCAGGTCCATCGGGTTCATGCCCGATGCAACGTACTTCATGCCTTCGCGGACGATCGACTGAGCCAGAACCGTAGCCGTCGTCGTGCCGTCGCCTGCGTTGTCGCTGGTGCGGGAAGCAACTTCCTTCACCATTTGCGCGCCCATGTTCTGGAGCTTGTCTTTCAGTTCGATTTCTTTAGCGACCGAAACACCGTCCTTCGTGACCGTCGGGCCGCCGAAGCTGCGTTCCAGAACCACGTTACGACCCTTCGGGCCCAGCGTGACCTTGACCGCGTTGGCCAGGATGTTCACGCCTTCAACCATCTTTGCACGGGCGATATCGCCAAATACGACTTCTTTAGCTGCCATATTCAAACTCCTTGATTCGTTTCAGTTTTCTGGCTTGGCCCGAGGCCGGTCGAGATTCGCTTGAGCGGTTCGATCGTCCGGCCGGGAAAGCCGAATGGACTTGAAGGGATTTACTTGACCAGGACGGCCATGATGTCTTCTTCGCGCATCACGAGCAGTTCATTGCCGTCGACCTTGACGGTCTGACCAGCGTATTTACCGAACAGCACGCGGTCACCCACTTTGACGTCGAGGGCGTTTTGCGTACCCTTGTCATCGCGCTTGCCCGGGCCGACGGCCAGGATTTCGCCTTGATCCGGCTTTTCAGCTGCAGCGTCGGGGATGATAAGGCCCGAGGCAGTCTTGGTTTCCTGATCCAGACGCTTGACGATGACGCGATCGTGCAAAGGACGAAGGTTCATACACACTCCTCTCTTAACTGAGACTATAAAAACGCGGGAAACCCGTCCGGCGACCCACAGAGCCACCGGCCGGAAAACTGTTAGCACTCTCGTGCGACGAGTGCCAAGTATATGGCACACCGATCGGTAATTTCAAGAAGGGATATCGGTGAGCGACGAGAAATATGTCGGCACGCAGAAAAGCTGAGCGATTTGAAGCAGCAGGCTTCGCGGCATCGGAAGATGGCTGGACACCACATAAGATAGGGTTTACCTCTATCGGTCAGCGGCCAAAGTGCTACTTCCAGCTCATCGCGTCCATGTAATCGAACAGATGGTTGCCCCTGGCACGCTTGAGGCGGATCAGTTGCGCTGGCCTTCCACTCTTTCCTGTCCTTTGCCAGCCCAGCATTGAACTTAACAATTGGTGAAAAAATCCTCGTCGGCCGCCCTGCTCGTGAGGACTCGGCCCGTTCGCGACTGTCGCCGATCGACCCACTATAGATTTCCCACAAAGCAGCCATTTGCAGGGGTCCCGCAAGCGATGTTTGCTCAGTGTCACCGAGATGTCTATTGGGCGCCTACTTTGGTAACTGCGACGTCCCCATTACCCGCTTGAATCCTTTCATCGCCATCGAGATCGCCGCATATCTCTTTTACCGTATCTGTCAGCAGAACCCACCGGAGCGTTTGCCACGGCTAGATGTCGACGACTTTTCGCAGTAAGGCGTAGGAAACACGCCAATGACCATCGGTGTCATTGACGGCAATAGATGCTGTTTTGGCATTCAGCCTCACGACGACTCCGACGCGCTCGCTCAGGTGCTTGTCGGTGAAGCTAACTGTGTCGCCGATGAAGAACTCTTCACGCTGCGTTCTCGGCGGCGGTGTCGGTTCAACGTCGGGCTGAGCAGTCGAAGTTTCCGGGATGATCGCCGCATAGAGCACGCCCCAACGGCGTCGAGTTGCACTGTCTTGAACCACCGCCTGGGTCTGCCGGAGTTCGACTATGGTGCCTTGTGCCGGCGGCCCGAGCGGGTTATCACCGATGTAGTTGACGGCCATCCCCAGATGCAGGCGTTGACGTATTTCAAGAATACGTCGAGGGTCGTCAAGCATTTTGCCGATAGCGAGGTAGAGGCGATATAGCTCGGCGCTAGGCGCCTGCCGAAGCGAGTCGAGAATGTCCATGTTTAAAGGTGTTTTAACAGGCTAGCGGCAAGACTTCGTGCACGCGATTGCGGGGTACGACGGCAATTGCTCAAGCGTTCGCTTGATCCAAGCATAGGGTTCGATACCGTTAAGGCGAGCCGTCCCGATGAGTGGATACATCGTTGCGGCTGCGCGGGCACCTCGTGAGGAACCTGCGAACAACATGTTCTCGGCCTTATGGAAAGCTTCGCATGAGGCCGAAAAAGCGACCGATCCAAGCAATATTCGCGACCAACTTGTCGCTCGGCCATTGCGATCCTGGAGAGCAGGCTGCGGTATGGGCTAAATTCTCGACTTTATTTCACCGACCATTGGTGCGTTCGCGAGTCCGCCTTGAGACGTAGCCGCTCGGCAAGAACTACAGTCAGTGATGCCCGACAGCGGCATCGGACTCGGGAGATGCGAGCAGCTCGCTCAATGGAACGCCCAAAGCAAGCGCGAGCATCTCGAGATGACTCAGGGCTACATTCTTTTTCTGAACCTCAAGGCTTGACACGTAGTTACGCGACAGACCCGCGCTCTCGGACAGTGCGTCTTGGGCCACCCCCCGCGCACTCCTGAGCGCAAGAACGTTTCGCGATACGCGCTCGCGCAGCGAAAGCGCTTTGCGAGGGTCGCGTGCGACCACGGGGCCGGTCTGCAGTAGCGACACAGCATCCACACCCAGCGCTTTCGCAAAGCGGTCAATGGTATCAACCGATAGATTCTTGACGCCGCGCTCCACTTGGCTGACCTGACTCCGATGGCAACCGACGAGCCGTGCGAATTGGTCCTGCGAGAGGCCCCTGCCACTACGAAGTTCTTGGACTCGGCGCGCAATTTGAGAAAGGACGGGTTCGCTTTTTTTGACCATGGCGCGCATAAGCTTGCGCGAAAAGGACTCTTCAGTCCAAACCGTTTTGGGTCTCCGTATTTTCAATCTCCACATTTTAGGTCTACAATGCCAATAAACGGCTTCAGCAAGCCACTAAGCTCCAGAGTTCGCGCCGAAGCTGGTTTGAGGGAGGTTGCGGGGTTACAAATCGCGCGCGAAGTAGCGCCCAACCTCAACCGCCGATACAAAGCTGCGCGCCCGTGAAATGTCCGTGAGCCTTGTGAATCCATGCGTAGTCAGCACCGCAATCGTTGAGTCCAGCGAAATTCGTAGTCGCCTGGAGAGAGCCACCAATGTGGCCGCTGCAGCTAACGAGGCAGTGTCATTGTTTTGTATAGCGGCATCGCGTGGAAATCTGCTCCCGATGCCATCCGATGTCTGGTCATTGATGAAGACCGTCGTCGCGATGTTATGCGACGTGAAGAGGCTGTGATCCCAAGACGCTCTGGGTAATCAGCTTTTTTGTCGAATTCGAACAGGTTAGAACCTGCTGGACGATGACCGCTGATGGTCTCGCGCCACCGGCAGGATGCAGTGCTTGTACCCTCAAAAGACAGCAGTTCCTTGATGCAGGAGATCCCATGGCAGCCACATACGAAATCCGCGGCGCTATGCCGGTTCGAGAGGAATTCCGACACGGTCACGCGCAGCAATTTGCCGAAGGTCTCGCGAACCCTGCCGACGTCTACTTCGCAACTGACGCCGTCACCCATTCCCTTGCGATTCGCATTCGCGGCGTACTCTCGGACGACGAACTGGAATCGGTCGAAGACGCGCTGGAGCAATTTTCCCAGAAATGGGCAAGCGCCGGTGCCATCTTCAGACGCCTGCGATACGGGGAACCGTCGTTCGTCCCGTTCGGCCTCGCCCGCCACGTTGATCTGCTGGCTGAAGTGAGCGATCTGCACCTGCAATTGGAAGTATTTCTGCAACGCCAGGCATGGCTTCTGGATAGGTTCCGGACACAGGATGAGTAAGGCAGTGTCCGGCCCGCCAAAGTCGTGGTGAGGCCCATGGCACGCGACCTGGCGGTTGGAGAAAGAGAGTCAGTGGAGGTTCATCATGGAACCAAGGACTTACGTCCTGTCGGGCGCGCTGCCTGTACAAGACGACATGGACGCTAAGCAACTCGATCGTGTATCTCGGCATCTGGGCGGCATCGCAACGGTGCACCTTACGCATGATGAGGTGGCGCAAACTGTCTCACTACGCATCTCGGGAACGATGCCGCGCGACGATGTACGAACCATTGAGCGCCGAATCGAAAAGTTCGCCGAGGAATATGCCAGTACCGCAGCCATTCTTCTGAGCGAATGGAACGGCCAGACGAGCTGGCTGGTGGTGGGGATGAACTGGCAGGCCCAGTGTTTGATCAAACTCGGGGCCGTGCAGGAACAGTTCTCGCGGCTCGCGGAGCGGGATCTCGATTTTCTCGTCCCGGCTCGAGCCCAGCGGATCAGGCGCCCGCTGCAGCCCCCTTATGTGCGTATCAATTGAGACCGACGACCAACGGGCGACCTGATAAAGGCACATCCAACCGTGCAACGAGCGACAGGGTTGAAGTGTGACATGAAACACCGCATACCTTGTTACATGTAACGGGAGTACATAATGGCAGCCTCATTGTCTGAGCGCGTTCGCGCCCACCGCCGGAACCTTCGCGCAGCCGGTCTGCGGCCAGATCCAGATCTGGGTACCTGACACGCGTCGTCCCGGTTTCGCCGAGGAGTGCGCGCGCCAGTCGCGCGTTATCCGCGAAAGTCACCCTGAAGCGGATCTGCTCGACTTCGTCGAACAGATCGCCGATCTCGAGGACCTGCGATGAGGCGGGGCAACATCGTCGCCGTCGCTATCCAGGGTAATGTCGGCAAGGCTCGGCCAGCGCTAATCGTGCAATCGGACCTGTTCACCGAACATCCAAGCGTGACCCTGCTACTGATGTCAAGTGAGATCGTCGACGCGCCGTTGATCCGCATCAACGTAAACCCGTCTGAACAGAATGGCTTGCGCGCGCCGTCGCAGGTCGCCGTCGACAAGACGTTCATCGTGCGCCGCGAGAAAGTCGGCCGCATCATCGGCCACCTCGAAGACGAAATCATGGTCGCAGTGAATCGCGCGATGCTCGTGTGCCTGGGTTTAGCGTAACCGGGACTGTCAGTTCGCGGGCGTGGCCCAGTCTTCGATACGTAAGCCGGGGACCCGTTCAAACTCGCGAACGTTGTTCGTCACCAGCACCGTGCCGGCGGCCAGAGCGTGGCCGGCGATAGCGGCATCGTTATCGCCGATGGGCGTCCCGCAGCTTGCCAGCGCGATTCGCACGCGTGTTGTCTCGTCGACGGCCGCAGTGTCCCAGGGCAGGATCCCGTCCAGTCGCGCGACAAAGGTCGAGACGAGTCCAGCATGCTTGGGAGATGCTTTTTTGCCAATGGAGCCAAAACGCATTTCCGCGTAGGTAATGGCTGAAATGACAATCCGCCGCTGAGCATCGACGCAGGCTTGCAGTTTCGCCAGGATTTCAGTTGGGCGCTCGCGCATGATGAACGAACAGATGTTTGTGTCGAGCATATAGAGTTGCGTCACTGGCCCGATTCCCCTGCGTCGTCATCGGGGCCCGAAAGATCAAAGCGTCCGCTCTGAATAATCGCCGGGCGCTCCGCGAGAAAATCTGCATCGGCGACCGGCTCGCCCACGAACGAAGTCCAGTTTGGCCGCACCGGGCGAAGCAGTATGGTGTCTCCTTCGCGCTGGATTTCAAGTTCGGTCACCCCTTCGAACTGCATGTCCTTCGGAATACGGACCGCCTGGTTTGCGTTGTTCTTAAAAATAGACACAGTGCGCATGAGAGCCTCCTGAAGCAAAAAATATGCATCTAATTTTATGCATATGCTGACATATGTCAAGTATTTAACCTGACCCGCTTCACCCTATGGAATCGATTGTCAGGGACACTTCCACATCCATGCAGCCCCCTCATTTCTTGCCTTTTTACGTCCGCCCGCGCGGCGCACTACAATCTAGCCCGCCGAAGTCCTTCGTTTCGATCAGCCGACTGTCATGCAAAACCCGTTTGTCCGTCTTTCACTCGCCCTGCCCCTGCTCGCCCTCGCCGCTTGTGGCAGCAGGGCCGCGCCCACGCCCAGTTACCAGGCCGAAATGTTCTCGACGGGCGCGAGTCCATTCGCCCACAACTACGACGCCACCAGCCAGGAAACCTGCGAGGCCTCGCGTCGCGCGCTGCTGAGCCAGGGTTACGTGACGACCATGCCGCAGCCCGATACCGTCGATGCCACCAAGAACTTCCAGCCCGCGGCGGATACACACGTGGTGGTGTCGTTCCATGTGGTCTGCACGCCGGGCGAGAATGCGAGCAATACGAGCATCGCGTATGTGAACGCGGTGCAGGACGGTTATACGCTGAAGAAAAGCGATACCTCGGCAAGCGTGGGATTGAGCGTACTCGGCTCGCTCTCGCTGCCGATCCGCTCAAACAGCGACTCGATGGTCAAGATTTCCAGCGAAACCGTGCCGGCAGGCAAGTTCTACGATCGTTTTTTTAGTCTGGTCGGGCACTATTTGAAAACCGTGCCGCGCAGTTCACCCATTCCCGGCGAGAACGTCAGCAGCCAGACGCTTGCGCCATCGCTGATCCTGAATTCGCCGGACCTCACGCCGACACCTATCGTCGTGCAGACGCCGGCCGCGAGTTCGGCCGCTCGAGCGGCCGTGGCCGCCAGTGCGGCGAATGTTGTCCCCGTAGTGAATGTTGCCCCAGCGGCGAATGTTGCGCCAGCGGCGAGTCCTGCACCAGCGGCAAGTGCTGTTTCAGCCGCCAGCACCACGGCGGCGACCGCGGCTACCTCATCGGCATCCGCGCCGGTGGCGGCGTCGGCGGCCACGCCTTAGGCACCCGAACGTAGTTGCGCTCAACCTGCGGCGAGTTACGCGCCAGTGGCCGCTACGTCAGCGGCCTCGCCATGACCGATCGGATGGAAACGTTCAGCCTGTCACTGACTGCGCGCGCTCGCCGGAAAGCCGTGTATCGCTCCGTCAATTCGGTACATTCACCCCGCCACCGCCGAACGTGATCGCGTTCGCCCCGGGCGAGGCGGAAATCGACGGTAAATTGGTCAGCGACAAAGCCGGCGCCGCCCCCGCCGTACCGCCCCGCGGCACCGTATGCACGACCTGCGACGGCGGCAAAGGCGCCCCGTTCTTCAAATGCGCCCACATCAGGTTCAGCGCCTGAAGGTTGTAGTACTGCAGCGGCACGAAGCGCGTATCGAAGCCCGCGACGCTCAGGAACGCGTCGAAATGCTGCCCGTTCGTTATCTCGTAAAACGACAAATTGCTTGAATTACCCTCGGCCAGCTTGTTCATCGCGGCGTACGGACGCGACGCGTGGTTGATCGGCACGAGCGTATCGGAGCGGCCCTGCACGATAATCGCCGGCTTCCCGCGCAGGTTCGCATTCACGCGAATCGCATTGACACTCGCCGTCATCCGCGCGTCGCCGTTGCTCCACAAACCGCGCAGACAAAACGCGCCGGCGAAACTGGCGTCGGCGGTAGCGAAGCGATGATCCGCCGCGCCCGAATTCCCCGCGTTGTAGACGAGATTGATACCGTTGGTCGGCGGCACCCCATTGCCGTTGCCGAACACGGTAAGCATCGGGGAAACCAGCGGGCTGACTCCGGCCGCCCCCGTCACCGCATTGGTCGTGCCGAAACTGAAGTTGCAGAGGTTATCGGCGACGCTTGAGCGCGTGTACGCATTGGCATACGTCACGGCAACCGCGGGCACGGCCTGCGAATCCCACATCGGCGCCTGCAGAAAGTCGGAGTCCGTCTGATACCCGGCCTGATGCAGTTGGGCAAGGGCATTGGTGGCCTCGCTGGTCACATCGCCCCCGGCAATCACGCCGTTCGCCGCGAGCGACGCGCAGCGCGCCGCCCGGATCGACGCGGTCGTGGCGGCAGGCAACGCCGAGAGATACGGCGCGCCGGCTGCGGCCGGCGCCAGCGCCGCGCACGGCTGCAGCAGGTTGGCGAGTGTCATGTAGTCGGCGAGCGGCCGGCCGAACGACGCCACCGGCGCGCCGCCCTGTCTCACCGAAACCTGTGACGGCACGTTCAGGTTGATCTGCGGCTCACCCACGACCACCGCCGTGATCCATCCCTGCGTGTCCTGCTCGGCGGCCGCGAGCGACGCACCGCCGCCATTGCTCACCGACGCCGCGATGGTCGTCACATCGCCGCGGTTATAGCGGATCTTGCGCGTGGTGCCGTCGAGGGAGCCGTAGGTGTCGTTGAGCGCCCAGTACGCAAACTGGATCGCCTGCAGCGTATTGGTGCCCCAGCTTTTCTCCGGGTTCTGCTGCGAGTGGGCGTGCTTGAACGCATAGCGGTTCGGGAATTGCGCGTTGAACGCGGCAAGACTGGTGCTCCCGAGGTTCGCCGTGAACACGCTCGTCTTGCTGGCAGCGGCGGCGTTGAACAACGTACCGTCGATGAGCGTAACGGTGTTGGTCGCCAGTTCGTGCGCGCCGTTGCCGCTACCTTTATCGGTATAGGCGACCGCGCAGCCGCGCTTCAAACCCCATTCTCCCGCCGCCGATATCGCCCCATACACCCCGCGTGACCCCGACGAAGTGGCCGTGACAATGCACGGCTGGCCGGGGTTGAAACTCGCCGGGATCTGCACGAGCAAACTCACGTTGAGCGTGCCGCTGCCGTCGTCGGCGAAAGCCAGGTATTCCTTGCCGGCGATCATCCCCTCGCCGAGCGTGTCGTTGCCGTTCAGGTCGACATTCGGGCCCCAGAAACGCCCGTAGCCGCCATTGGCGGACATATCGACGAGCGCTCGATAATTCGAATAGATCGCAAGACGACGCAAGTCAGCCGCGCTCGGCGCTGCCGGGTTGGCAATGGCCGGCGGCGTTGCCGATGCCAGTCCGTCCTTGCCCAGCCCCGCTGTCAGCAGGTCGTCGGTCGTGCCGTCATAGGTTTGCGTACGCACACTGCCGGAGATGAAGTTCGGCAGCACGTTGGTTTGCGAACCGTTGCCGTTGCCGTTGCCGTCATCGTTGCCGTGACAGGCCGCAAGGCCGAACGCCGCCAATGCCAGGGCAAGCGCCGTGGCTCCGGGAAATCGTTTCATCGTCGCTCTCCACCATGTTGTATTTATTCGGCGTACGTCTTTCGATGCACGTCGCCAATGCGCTCCTGCTCTCAACCAGGAAGCTTGAACCTAAAGCTTGAACCAATAACGCATAACGGGTTCCGGTGCGAAGCACCGGAACCCGTTATTTAAACCACTGGACGAAATCGCCTCGCACGCTGCACAACCGCTGCAACGACACGCTGCGGTCCAAGGCTCAGGAAAGCATTAGCCTCCACCACCGTTCGGTGCAGCCAGCGTAATCTTGTTCGATACCGACGTCACGCCAGCCACGCCCTTCGCCACTTCCTCGGCCTTCGGAATCTGCGCGCCGTCCGGCACCGTACCCGTCAGCACGACTGCACCGCCCCGTGCACGCACGAAGATGTTCGACACGTCGATGCCCTGTGCCTTGCTCAAGGCACGCCGCACATCGAGGCCGAGCTTACGATTGACCTTCTTGACGGTCTTGGCCGACGGTGCTGCGCCCGACGCGGCCATGGCATCACTTGATTGAGCATAAGCGCTCGACGCCACTGCGACGCACACCACGACGCTAAGCGCCTTCAACATATCGACTACTTTCATGACTTCTCCTTTTGTTTCGCTTTGGACTTCGCAAAGTGTTGCTCTTGTGCTTCTTTTGGACCGCATCAACCCAGCGGCTTGGCTACGACATCTTGCGGGCTGACTGTAAAAACGGCGACCTGACGAATGACGCACGTACGATACAAACAGACCGGCGATGCTGGCGACACGGTGTTGCGAGAGACTGGCGAAAAAACAAATGGCCTGGCCGTTTTCTACGGGTGTCATTACCGTTGGCTCAAGGACATAAGGTGCTGCACATCATGCGACGCTGCCGGTTCTGCTCGGAGCATTTCCCCGAATGCCGGTTAGGCGGCGCGGATGCTGGTTCTACGGCGGCGAACGTCAATTTAATCCAGCCTTGCGAGAAGCGCAAAGCATTTAACACGATGAAGCACGCACTCGCCCGTACTTATCCGTATTGTCATACCCGCTTAGGGCCTGCCCTTGATCCGACGGCACGGCCGATCATGTACCATCGGCGAAAATTGCAACAGAACGTGAACAGTGAATGTGAAGGCAGACGTTTCAACGTATTAGCACAGGCGTGTTTCATTACCGCGACTGAGTAAAAGGCTTAACGCGTGGGACCGGAGGGTTTTTTAAACAGCGCGGGTTGTTTTGTGAATGAGTGGATGCGAGGGTTTTCCCTTTCTCCTTTCACGTTTATAAAATCCACTGCTTTCAAGGTTTTGCGTCAACGCAGGTCCCCGCCCCACCGAACCCGACAATGACTCAAACTCCCGGCCAAGAACCTCCCGCCCAGAAAATCCCGAAGAAACCCCGCACCCGTCGCATCGCTCCAACAATGGCGCGTTTCGTCGCGATCTCGTGGCGCGACCTCGCGGTGTCGTTCGGGCCCATCCTGCTGATCAGCGCGGCTGCAATCTACCTTGCCGTGCGACTGATCCAGCCCGCGCCGCCCAGTACGCTGAACATCTCGGCGGGAACCAAGGGCAGTTCGTTCTGGAACGACGCGCAGCAGTACAAGAAGATCCTGGCGCGCAACGGCGTCACGCTAAACGTGCTGGAGTCGCAGGGTTCGCTCGATAACCTGCAAAAGCTCGAAGATCCGAAGGTGAACGTGGATGTCGGTTTCGTGCAGGGCGGCATGTCGGCGCCCGGCACGCCGGACAAGCACGAGGACCTGGTCTCGCTCGGCAGCGTAGCGTATGTGCCACTGGCGGTGTTCTACCGCGGATCGCTGCTGACGCGACTTTCGGAATTGAAAGATAAGCGGCTCGCCATCAGCACCGAAGGCAGCGGCACGCGTGCGCTCGCGCTGGCGGTACTGAAGGCGAACGGCATCGAGCCGGGCGGCGACACCGAATTGCTGCCGCTAAGCGGCGACGCCGCGGCCAGCGCGCTGACGGACGGGAGTATCGACGCCGCGTTTCTCACCGGCGATTCCGCGCAGCCGCCGACCATGGGCAAGCTGTTTCGCACGCCCGGCATCCATTTCTTCGACTTCACCCAGGCCGACGCCTACGCGCGCCGCTTCCCCTACCTGAAGGTGATCGCCTTGCCGATGGGCGTCCTCGATCTCGCGAAGAACGTGCCGCCGCATCCCATTCACCTGATTGCACCGACCGCCGAGCTGATCGCCCGCGACGGCCTGCATCCGGCACTCTCTGACCTGCTGATCGAAGCCGCGAAAGAGGTGCACGGGCACGCGAACCTGCTACAGGCAGCCGGCGAATTCCCTGCGCCGCTCCAGCACGAGTTCCATATCAGCGACGACGCCGAGCGTTACTACAAATCGGGTAAAAGCTTCCTGTACCGGACGTTGCCGTTCTGGATCGCAAGCCTCGCGGATCGTGTGATCGTGCTGCTGGTGCCGATCATCGTGGTGCTGATTCCGGGTCTGCGGCTGGTACCGGGGCTGTACCGGTGGCGAGTGAGGTCGCGGATCTACAAGATCTACGGCGCGCTGATCGGCATTGAACGGGAAGCCATGACCGATCCCGAACCGGCCCAGCGCGAGGCGCTGATCGAGCGGGTGGACGGTATCGAGAACACGGTCAACCAGATGAAGATGCCGCTTGCCTACGCCGACCAGTTCTACGTGCTGCGTGAGCATATCGGCTTTGTCCGGCAGCGGCTGACCATCGCGCAGGCCGCCGCACTCGATGCTCAGGCAGACAGCGTTCAGCACACCACGTAATATCGAAAGAAGAAACGACGGTAGCCGAATCAACGGGCGCCGCGACGAGCACCGCACCAGGGAGATTCAAATGAGCGCCTCGCCTTCCATCGATCCGCATCAGCCATACTTTTTTTTCGATTTCAACTCGCCCTTTTCGTACCTGCTGCTCGAACAGCACGAAAAGTGGCCGAACATGCCGTTCGAAATCCTGCCCATCGACTATCTGAAGCTCCTCAAGCACTGGGGCCAGCCGATGCCGGGCAATATCCCGTCAAAACGCGTGTTTATGTACCGATACGCGCTCTTTCGCGCCGAACAGCTCGGTATTCCGTTCAGAATGCCGCCGTCGCATCCCTTCGATTCCAGCAAGGCGCTGCGTCTGGCCGTGGCCGCGGGTGGGGAAATTGGCTGCATCCGCGAGATCTTCCGGTTCATCTGGAAACAGGGCCGCGATCCGTCGACCGAACAGGGTTTCGACGATCTCTGCCACCACGTGGGCCTGCCCGAGGGCGCGAAGATGATCGAGCTCGAGGACGTCACGGCGACACTGAAGGCAAATGTCGAGCGGGCCGTGGCGCTCGGCGTGTTCGGCGTGCCCACCTTCGTGGTGAACGGTCAATTGTTCTGGGGCGAGGACACGCTGCCGATGGTGCTCTACGTTGCCCGTTCGCCGAACTGGCTGGACGGCGCGGAAGTGCAGCGAATCAGCAATCTGCCCCGGACCGCACCGGCCGTGTAAGCGGTGAGGGCCTGAAGAATAGAAGGTTCGGCACATTAGGCAGGTTCGATGGATCGCGCCCTATGCCGTGCATAGCGCGCACGCTATGGCGTGAGCGTGCGCTCAGGCTTAACGTAGTGCATTCCCGGTCGGGCGCGCATCCCGCCTGGCCGTCCCGCCACGAATCGCTACGCAACACCACGCCAAAGGTCCGCGCGAAGACCGTGCTCTATGAACGATTCCATCGACCCCGCCGATTACGACGCCGGCTCCGCCACTGACTCCCTGGACATCTGGCTGATCCGCGTGCTGCAAACGCTGCTGACCGAGCGCAGCGTCACGCAAGCCGCGCTGCGCCTGGGCCAGACGCAGCCCGCCATCAGCACCGCGCTGCGGCGCCTGCGCGATCTCCTGCGCGACCCCATTCTCGTGCGCGGCAAGCAGGGCATGGTGCCGACCGAGTACGGCGCGTCGCTGCTGCCGGCTGTGCAGCGCGCGTTACGCGAGGTCGAATTTGTCGCCACGCCGCATGGCGCCTTCGATCCGGCCACGTCGCGGCGCACGTTCCGGGTCGCCGCGCCTGACTACCTGAACGACTTTTTCATGCCGACGCTGATTCGCGCTTTCCGCGTGGCGGCGCCGAACGCACGGCTGGAGATCGAGTCGCTGACACCCACGCTCGATCACGAACGCGCGCTCGATGAAGGCGATCTCGATCTCGTCGTCGGCAACTGGGAGAATCCGGAGCCGCGTTTTGCGCGCCGCGACCTCTTCACCGACAGCTTCGTGTGCCTCATGCGCCGCGGGCATCCGCTCGCACGCGAACCGCTGACAGCGGTGCGTTACGCTAACGCCGCGCATCTCGCGCCCACCACGTATAGCGGCGCGAAGCGTCATCCGGTCGATATCGGCCTGGCGGGCGCGGGCATTCGGCGACGCATCGTGACGACCATTCCGTACTTCGGGCTCGTGCCGCAAGTGCTGCTGCAATCGGACCTGATCTTCACCGCCACGCGACGTTTCGCGCTGCACTACGCGGAGCTCCTGCCACTTGTCGTGATGGAATCGCCAATCGAGTTTCCGCCGATCGAGAGTTATTTGATGTCCTTGCCCGAGGTCAGCCGTCCCACTGACCTGGCTTGGCTGCAGACGCTGATGGCCGATGTCTCCAGGGAATTGACCGGGCAACCCGCAGACGCGAAAAAGCGGTAAGAATTTCTCGCCGCGTGACCTGATGCTGGCCCGACGCTGGCCAGACGCAAATTCTTCTGCCGCAGCGCAAAATCCCGCGAACCCTTTCCCCACAAGCCTCCGGGCTATTCTGCAGCTTCTGAAAAAGCGTCCGGCGAGCCACGGCCGCCTTAAACCTATGGGAGAATCACGCTTCTTCAGCGATATCAACCCCGCACTTACCCCAATGTCCACCGAAGCCCCGTTGTCCCGACGCGCCGATCTAGCCATTACCGGGCGAATCGTCGCGGTTGTCACGTTCACGTTCATTTGCTACCTGACCATCGGTATCCCGCTCGCGGTGCTGCCGGGTTTCGTGCACACGGATCTAGGCTACGGATCGGTCATGGCTGGCGTGGCAATCAGCGTCCAGTACTTCGCGACGCTCGCCTCGCGGCCGCTCGCCGGGCGCACGGCGGACACCATTGGACCGAAACAGACCGTGTTGTACGGCCTGACCGCCTGCGCGATCAGCGGCGTGCTGCTGTTCAGCGCGGCGCTCGCGTCGCAATGGCATTCGGTGAGCCTGGGACTGCTCATCGCCGGCCGCCTTGTGCTTGGCTTCGGTGAAAGTTGGGTCGGAACCGGCGCGATCACGTGGGGTATCGGACGGGTTGGAACCGGCAGCAGCGGACGCGTGATCTCGTGGAACGGCATTGCCACGTATGGCGCACTCGCTATCGGCGCGCCGCTTGGTGTGGCGATGGAACGCTCGATCGGCTTTGCGTCGCTGGGCGCGTTCGTGATCGCGCTCGGCGGCCTCGGCTACTGGCTCGCGACGCGCATGGAGGCTGTTCCGATCGTGCATGGCGAGCGCATGTCGTATCGCAGCGTGTTCTTTCGTGTGCTGCCCCACGGCATGGGTCTCGCGCTGGGGTCCGCTGGGTTTGGGTCTATCGCCACGTTCATCACGCTCTTTTATGCCGCGCACAACTGGCCCGACGCCGCACTTTCGCTGACGGTCTTCGGCACGATGTTCGTCGGCTCGCGGCTCTTGTTCGCCAACACCATCAAGGTCTTCGGCGGCTTTCGCGTGGCGATTGTGTCGTTTGCGTTCGAATGCGTCGGCTTGCTGATGCTCTGGCTCGCCGCCGATCCCGCCTTCGCACTCGCGGGCGCCGCGCTGACCGGGTTCGGCTTCGCGTTGATCTTCCCCGCGCTCGGCGTGGAAGCCGTCGGACTCGTGCCGCCGGCCAGCCGCGGCGCGGCGTTGTCGGCGTATTCGGTGTTTTTGGATCTGTCGCTCGGTGTGACCGGGCCGCTGGCCGGGTATGTCGCGGGGGAATTTGGCTTCAGCTCCGTGTATCTGTTCGCCGCGGTCGCGTCGGCGGCGGGCGTGGCGCTGACTGTCGCGCTGTATATGCGGACCGGGCGCGGGCTCGGTGGCGCAGCTACCGCCTGAGAGACCGGGTTGCTCAACCAATGACAAACGTCCGCTTCGGCGGACGTTTTGTTTGGCGGGTCCGAATGGCAGAGGGAGGACCCCAAGACAGCGCTCACCGTTCCTCATGCCATAATTTCCGGCTGCTATCCCGCGATAGCATTCTTCCTGTCTCATGAGCCCGCCGACCATGTCCAACCTGCTTTCGCGCCACTTCCTCAGCATGGCCTACAACAATGCATGGTCGAATCATCGCCTGTTGAAGGCTTGCGCTTTACTGAGCCAGGCGGATTTCGTCGCGCATCGAACAAGCTTCTTCCCGTCGATCAAGGCAACGCTCAATCACAACCTCACTGTGGACTGGTTTTACATCGATGCGCTCGAGCGCGAGCAGCGCGACGACCCGCCCCATCCGCAGATCATGTCTTTCTTCGATCCGGAAGAACCCTTCAATGCCTGCGCCGACCTGCAACGCGAGCAACGGCTGGCGGACGGGCGGCTCATCGACTACTGCGCTCAACTGAGTGACGACACCCTCGAGCGCCAGGTCACCCTCCTGCGTCCACGCGTAAAACAGCAGGAAACACGCACGCGGCTGCTCGGGCATGTGTTCCAGCATCAGATCCATCATCGCGGGCAAGTGCATGCCATGCTTGCCGGAACGTCGGTCGCGGCGCCGCAGCTCGATGAGTTTTTCTGCGATATGGATGCCGGCCTGCGCGCCGCCGACCTTGCTGAAATGGGCCTGAGCGAAGCGGCTGTCTGGGGATAAACCGCCGGCCGCTGTTTGCCGTCGCGAACGAATCCGAACCGCCACCGCGCTGCTTGTCTTAAAATCCACCCTTGGTCCCCACTTCCTGCGCTCTATGAACTCGACATCGGAAGACCGCTGGCGCGACTTGCGCCCGGACCCGGACAGTGACACCCCGCTTTATCTTCAGCTCGCCCGCAAGCTCGGCAATGCAATTCACGACAATCGCTGGAACGCGGGCGAAGCGCTGCCCTCCGAACGCGTGTTGTCGGAAGCCCTCGGGGTATCGCGGATCACGTCGCGTAAAGCGATCGCATTGCTGGTCGAACAAGGACTGATTCGCCGCACGCAGGGCGCTGGTTCGTTCATCACGCCGCGCTATGAAGATCCGCTGTCGCGGCTGTCGAGCTTCAGTGAAATGCTGCGTCGACGCGGTTTTACGCCCGGCTCGAAGTGGCTCTCACGCGTGATTGAGCCCGCGAATCGCGATGAAGTGATCCAGCTCGGCTTGTCGCCGGCGGCGGCCGTGACACGCTTGCGGCGCTTGCGCACAGCCGACGGCATTGTGATGGCCGTTGAGAATTCCACCTTTCCGGCCGCATTGATTCCGGATCCGCTGGCCGTTGGCGATTCGCTTTATAGCTTCCTGGAACAGCGCAACCTGTCGATCGTGCGAGCCCTGCAGCATTTCCGCGCGGTGAACGCGAGCGACGAGATCGCCACGCAAATGGGCATTGCGCCCCACGACGCGCTGCTGCTGATCACGCGCGTGGGTTATACGGCGGACCAGCGGCCGATCGAACTCACCGATACCTACTGCCGCAACGACTACTACGATTTCGTCGCGGAGTTGCGCAAGTAGTCACACCGAAGCACAAGCAGTCACCACCAGTGCGGCTGATCGGTCCCAATAGGCACCGGTGGCAAACCCCAGTAAGGCGGCGTCAAGGACATGCGCTCAGGCGGCTGCGTGCAGGTCAGCGGTCCGAACGGCGATTCGATGGTTTGCAGCATGTCGCGGACATCGTCGAGTTGGGGATCGGGCACGTTCTGGCCATCGTCGACCAGACCCATGGATTGCAGCCAGCGCCCGGTCCGCGCCAGCGCCACCCGCACATGCCAGCTTCCGCCTTGCGTGGCGCGTCGTTGCAACGCGATCATCGCGCCGAGCGCCGCGAGATAACCGGTGGCGTGATCGAGCGCCTGACACGGCAGATGACGCGGTTGCGCGCTCCCGGCCGCCTGCGCTTCCGCCCACGCAATGCCGCTCGCCGACTGCACGAGGCTGTCGAAACCGCGCCGCTGCGACCAGGGGCCTTTGTGCCCATACGCCGATATCGTCACGTACACAATGCCAGGGCGCAGGCGCGCAACCTTTTCCGGGCCGAAACCGTGTGCTGCAAGCGCGCCGGGGCGATAGCCTTGCAAGAATACATCGGCATTGTTCAATAACGCGCGCAGCGATTCGCGGCCGTCTTCTTCGCGAAGATCGAGCGTAGCCGACCGCTTGCCGCGGCCGTTGTCGATCACCAGCGGTGGAATGTTCGGCAGATGCGGACCGTTGATGAGCAGGACATCAGCGCCATGCTCGGCGAGCGTGCGCCCCGCCACCGGACCCGCGATGATGCGGCTCAGGTCCAGCACGCGCACGCCTGACAAAGGCCGTTGCGGCCCGCCCTCGGTGCTCTCGCCAATCGGCTCCGGCGGGGCATCGTCGAGTTTGACGATCTCCAGCAACGGTATTTCCGCGATCGCCCGGGCTTGCGGCAACAGCGCCCATTCCTCCGGCGTGCGGATCAGCGCGGCGCACAGGCCTGCATCGGCGAGCGCCTCGTCGAGGATTGCGCCGTTCCAGCCGCGGATGGCCTGAGTGACACCGGCGTGATCGTTCGAGCAGCCGAGCAGCCTGACCACGCCGTCCCGATGATGCTTGAAGTTCGTATGGAGCTGGATCCAACGGCCGTCGCCGGTCTCGTAGAAACCCATCAGCGGATCGCGCAGCTCCGGCGGTTTATCGGTTCCGATGCGCAAGTAGCGCTCACTGCGGAACGCGATTGCCGCACGGCGCGTGTAGATGTGCACGTCTTGCTGCCGCCCCGTGCGATGCCTGAAGCATTCTGCCGCCGCCAACGCCGACGCTCCCACGCTCGCCGTGGCCAGGTCACTCACCCGATACACCGACGGCAGTTGCCGTTCATCGCCGCTAACCGTGAGGTGGTTCAGCGCTTCGGGGTCTCCCTGCACCAGACGCCAGAGTTCTTCGACAGCTTTCATCCTCATGCTCCTTCTCAATGTCGTCTGGTGCACCCGGGGTCTCCGGGTTCACCCTCGATGGTATGGACAGCTGGCGCTCCAATCAGTTTCCGGTCATGTCCAACCGGTGCGCCAGTCGTTGCGAAGATCGGCACGCAATCCGTGCGTACATCCACGTAAAATCACCCCACCCTTCCCGCCGGCTTCCTTCATGCCCGACACAATCCGCTCGAACGTTGCGTCCACTCCCTCCCCAAAAGCGCTCACGATCATGCTGTGGCTCGTCGCCACCGGCTTTTTCATGCAGACGCTCGATTCAACCATCGTCAACACCGCCCTGCCCGCCATGGCGAAAAGCCTCGGTGAAGCGCCCCTTCGCATGCAGGGCGTGGTCATTGCGTATTCGCTGACCATGGCGACGGTCATTCCGTTCTCCGGCTGGCTGGCCGACAAGCTCGGCACGCGTCATGTCTTCTTCAGCGCGATCCTGATCTTCACCATCGGCTCATTGCTTTGCGCGAATGCTCATACGCTCATGCAACTCGTGATTTATCGCGTGGTGCAAGGGGTGGGGGGCGCCATGCTGCTGCCCGTCGGTCGCCTCTCGCTGCTGCGCGTGGTGCCTGCCGAACGTTACCTCAGCGCCATGTCATTTGTGGCCATTCCGGGGTTGATCGGGCCGCTGATCGGACCGACGCTCGGTGGCTGGATCGTGCAGATCGCGTCGTGGCACTGGATCTTCCTGATCAATGTGCCGGTAGGCGTGATTGGCTGCATTGCCACGCGGCTTTTCATGACCGATAGCCGCAACCCCGCTACCGCCCCTTTCGATCTCGCTGGTTACCTTCTGCTCGCGGTCGGCATGGTCGCGCTGACGATTTCACTCGATGGCCTCGCCGATCTGGGCCTCCAGCACGCCATCGTGCTGGTGTTGCTCGTGCTGAGCTTCGGGTGTTTCGTGGCCTACGGGCTGCATGCCACGCGCGTGCCGCAACCCATCTTCTCGCTCGATCTGTTCAAGATCCATACGTTCAGCGTCGGCTTGCTCGGCAACCTGTTCGCGCGGATCGGCAGCGGCGCGATGCCGTATCTGCTGCCACTGCTGCTGCAAATCAGTCTCGGTTATTCGGCGTTTGAAGCCGGTCTCATGATGCTACCCGTGGCCGCTGCGGGGATGGTGTCAAAGCGCATCGTGACGAGCCTGATCATGAAGCGTGGGTATCGGAAGGTGCTGATCGTCAACACGGTTCTCGTCGGCCTCACCATGGCAAGTTTCTCGCTCACCAGCGCCGAGCAGCCTCTTTGGGTGAGGCTCGTGCAACTGGCGTTCTTCGGCGGCGTCAACTCGATCCAGTTCACCGCGATGAACACGCTGACGCTGAAAGACCTTGGGACCGGCGGCGCCAGCAGCGGCAACAGCTTGTTCTCGCTCGTGCAGATGCTGTCCATGAGTCTTGGCGTCACGATCGCGGGCGCGGTGCTCGCGACTTTCACCGGCATCCTGCCGAAGGTCACCGCGACAAATTCGCTGCCCGCCTTTCACGCGACTTTCCTCTGCGTCGGCGTTATTACGGCCGCGTCAGCGTGGATCTTTGCGCAGCTCGCGCCGGAGATCCGCGCCGTGAAGACCAAGCAAGCCGATCCGTCGGAAGCGCACTGAACGTTGGTTTTTCGCTCGCACTGGCTCACTGCTGGTCACGCAGTGCTCAGGGAGCGTTGCCAACAACGCGCCATCGCGCTGTGCGTGCTGCACTACGAGGGTGCACGCGGCTTCGCCCCCGGGCCACGATGAAAACCGGGGCCACAGCCCTGCCCCCGCCGGAGCAGCTTTCGGCGGGAATATCTCAATTGTGCGGCAAATGCGCATATTTCTTGCTCTTCTCGGAGTGGCCCTATCCTGTAAACTAGCTCGTTCCCGATGTTTACTCCCACTCGAGCCGCGTTCGAACGCCTGCCAAAACCACCATGAGCATGGTTGATCTCGACCCTCCCCGCTTTCAGCCTCCTCGCCCCGTCGCGGGCGACGACGGCTCGCGGCGCACTGTCCTGTACGGCGAATACACGGTGTTCAGCGTGTTCCAGCCGGTGTTCTCCGTGTCTCATCGCCGCGCGATCGGCTATCACGCGTCGCTGCGGGCTCGCGACGATTCCGGCCGGCAAGTCCCCTCGCATGAGGTCTTTACGCAGGCAGCACGGCGCGGCGATCTGCTCGAACTCGGCCGGCTGGCCGAATCGCTGCATCTGGGCAACTTCTTTTCTTTCGATAGCGACGACGAATGGCTGTTCCTCAGCCTCCATCCGGCCGCATTGATGGACACGAGCTACGGCGATGCGCTGCTGGCATCGCTGAAAAACGTCGGGCTGCCGCCGCAGCGCGTGGTGCTGGAGGTGCCCGAGCAAGCAGGCGGCGAGACCACGCGCTTCGCTGAAATCATCGATTCGTTGCGCAAGTCAGGCTTCCTGATCGCGCTGGACGGCTTCGGCGTGAAGCATTCGAACATCGACCGCGTGTGGCATCTGCGGCCCGATATTGTGACGCTCGACCGCTGCATCCTGCAGCAGGCGAGCGAACATTCGCATATCGAGCGCGTGTTGCCGGGCCTCGTTTCCCTGCTGCATGAGTCGGGTCAACTGGTGTTGATGGGTGGCCTGAGCACCGAACGCGATGCGCTGATCGCGCTCGAATGCAATGTCGATTTCGTGCAGGGCGCGTATTTCGCCGGACCCAGCGTGGAAGCTGTGAAACCGCAAGCCGCGCAAGGCGTGCTGGACGCGTTGTCCGCGGCCTCCCGCGAACGCGTGGCCGCGCGTGAACGCACGCAGTCGGCACGGCTGGCACCCTATGTGGGTGCGCTGGAAACGGCGGCGGCGCGTCTGATCGAAGGCGAAACGCTCGCCAGTGCAACCCGCACGCTATTGCAACTTCACGAAACAGCGCGCTGTTTCCTGCTCGATGCATCCGGCCGGCAGATCGGCGACAACGTCTTGCCCGTCGCGCGGGCGTCGCAACGGGCCAAGCGTTTCAGGCCCCTGTTGCATTCGGAAGGCGCTAGCTGGGAGCGCCGGCCTTATTTCATTGAAGCGTTGCGCACGCCGGACCGGGTCCACCTGACCGCGCCGTATCTGTCGATCAATGAGGCGCACCTGTGCGTGACGGCGTCCATCGCGGCGCAAACGCCGCGCGGCCTGCAGGTCCTGTGCGTCGATATCAACTGGGACGTGACTTCGCAACGGCGTTGAGCGATGTGCGTTGAACCTTGGTAAAGCAGCAAAGCAGGCTCGCTGCCTCACACGTGTGTGCGTGTCAGCGCGGCCTTCACCGTGCGCGCAAGATCTCCTATCTGAAACGGCTTCCTGAGCACCGCGTATCCGTCTACGCGGTCCTTCGATACATCCACGTCCGCATACCCCGTCGCCAGGATCGCAGGCAGTTGCGGACGCGAGCGCTTCGCTTCGGCAATCACTTCCAGGCCGTTCATGCCGGGCATCGCAAAGTCGACCACCAGCAAGTCCGGATCGTCAGTGTGCAGGCGATCCAGCCCCGCGCGGCCATGCGATGCCTCGGTGACGGTGTAGCCGAGCATCTTCAGGCAATCGACGAGAAAGGTCCGCACGTCCACGTCGTCTTCAATCACGAGAATCCGCTCGTGCGCGCCCGCGGTCTCTTCGCCCTGCTCCGCGACCTGCGCCTCGGCCACCACGCGCTCGCGTAAAGGCAGCCACAGCTCGACGGTCGTGCCCTCGCCTGGTTCACTATGAATCCGCGCCGTTCCTCCGGCCTGGCGCGCAATGCCGTAGACCTGGCTCAAGCCGAGACCCGTGCCCTTGCCAACCGGCTTGGTGGTGAAGAACGGATCGAAAACGCGCGACAGCAACTCCGGCGCGATGCCGGTACCCGTATCGCTCACGCCGATCACCACATACTGTCCCGGCGGCACCGCTTCATCCGGCGCGGTGCACTGGCTCACGCGAATGGTCAGGAGGCCGCCGTCGGGCATTGCATCGCGGGCATTGATGGCCAGGTTCAGCACGGCGAGTTCGAGCTGGTTGGCGTCGGCGTCGGTCCAGGCTTCCTTCACGTCGAACCGGGTGCCGAAATGAATGCCCGTTCCCAGCGACAACGTCAGCATGTCGCGCATGCCATGCAGCATCGAAATGACGTCGATGGCCTTCAGGTCCAGATTGCTGCTGCGTGAAAACGTGAGTAGCTGCCCGGTCAGCTTCGCGCCGCGTTCGGTTGCCCGCTTGACCGTCTGCGCCATGGTCTGCACACGCTCATCGCGGCTCACGCGTGTGATCAGTTCGGCGTTGCCCATGATCACGTTCAGCAGGTTGTTGAAGTCGTGGGCAATGCCGCCGGTCAGTTGCCCAAGCGCTTCCATCTTTTGCGCCTGCACGAGCACCGCCTGGACCTTCGCACGCTCGTGGATCTCTTTCATCAGCCGGTCGTTCGCCGACGCCAGTTCGTGAGTCCGTTCCGCAATCCGGCTTTCCAGCGTGTCGTTCAAACGCTCGACCACAAGCTGGCTCGCGAGAATCTTCTCGTTGACTTCGTGACGGTCGGTGACATCCAGCGACACCCCGATGATCCGCGTCGTACTCGTTCCCGGAACGCTGCCCGGCGCACGCATGGGATGGCCGCGCGACTGCACCCAGTGGACGGTGCCGTCCGCCCAAATCACACGATATTCGACCGTCAGGTTGGTATTGTTATCGATGCAATGATCCAGCGCCCGCTGGCGCATCTCGCGGTCGTCGGGGTGCACGAGCTGGACGATCTGCGCATAGTCCAGCGTCGGCCCCTTGTGCCCGTAGATCTTGCGGAACGCTTCGGTGGAGCGCAGCAAGCCAGTCTCCACATCGAGCTCCCATGATCCCAGTTGCCCCGCCGCGAGCGCCAGGTGCAACCGCTCCTGCGCCTCCACGCGCTCGGCAAGCTGACGCCGCGCCTCGTATTGCCGCAAGCGCGCGCGCAATGCTGACGACACCGCCCGGCGCAGCGTTTCTGCATTGAGCGGACGCTCCAGCACCACGACATTGCCCAGCATCTCGAGCCGGTCGAGCGCGTGTTTCGGACGTCGCTCGACGCGTTTGGTCGCAAGCAGGATCAGCGGAAAATCAGACCATGTAGGCTGCTGGCCAAGCCACTGGAAAAGCTGCGGCATGTCGCTGTCGGCCAGGGCTTCTTCCGCGATCAGCGCCGTGCCCGCACCGCCGCGCAACTCGGTGTTCAGCATCGCAGCAGTCATGCAGGCGAGGCAGTTGCGGCCATCCTTGCTCAGCACTTCAGCCACCACGTCCGCGTCGCGGCCGCGAGGGGCGAGGATCAGGACGCGGTTTTCCACGGCTTAGCGGCCCCTCGCTTCAGGGCTTCCCAGCATGGCCGAGCCGCCCCGATACGCGGGCAGCCCGGCGAGCACGCCGTCGAAATCGCGCAGTGCTTCGCTCAGCTCCAGGCCGCCCTGTGTCAGCCTGAACTGGCGGATCGTGCGCTCGTGCGCGCTGCTGCGGCTCTTGACGGCGGCGAGCGCCGTCAGCACTTCTCCCTGATGCTCGAAGTAGCGGAACAGGACCATCACGTCGCTGAGATAGCTGATGTCGATATCCGTCTGCACCTCGCCCACAATGCCGTGCTGCCCGAGCACGAGCATGGTCACAATGCCGCGCTGGTTGAGATAGCCGAGCAGCTCGTGCATTTGCAGCAGCAAGTAGCGCTCGCCGGGCATCGCCTGCAAATACGCGTTCAGGCTGTCGATAGCAACATACGTCGCGCCTTCCTCCTCCACCGCCTCGCGCACGTCGCTGGTGAACTGGCCGGGCGACATTTCGGCAGGATCGATCTGGCGCAGGGTCAGCAGGCCGTTGCCGAGATGGGCCGACAGGTCCATGCCGAGCGACTTCGACCGTGCCAACAGCGTACCGAGCGTTTCGTCGAAGAGATAGTAGATGCAGCGCTCGCCGCGCTTGAGCGCCGCCATCAGGCAGCACACCACGGTCGTGGTCTTGCCCACGCCGGACGGCCCAATCAGCAGTGCATTCGTGCCGGGAATCAGGCCGCCGCCGAGCATGGCGTCGAGGCCCTCCGACCCGGTCGACACCGGCGTGCTGGAAAACTCCGCATGATGCTCGGCCGCGATCAAGCGCGGGTAGACATCAATACCACCCGTCTCCAGCGTGAAGTCGTGGAAGCCTTCGCGAAACTTGATGCCGCGCATTTTTGCCACGCGCACGCGGCGACGCGCGCCGCCGTAATCGTGGACAAGCTGGTCGAGGCTGATCACCCCATGCGCAATGCTATGGAGCTGCAGGTCACCGGGGTCAGAGGTGTTGTCGTCGAGCAGGTAGACGGTGCACTCGCGCGTCGCGAAATAGCGCTTGAGCGCGAGGATCTGGCGCCGGTACCGCAGCGGATTCTGCGACAGCAACCGCAGCTCCGACAAGCTGTCCAGCACGATCCGGACAGGCTTGAGCGTTTCAACCTGGCGGATCACGTTTTCGACCGTCTCGCCTAGCTCCACTTCCGCCGGATGCAGGATGGACTGCTCGTACTCGGGATCCAGCCCTTCGTCGGAGAGCAGTTCAACGATCGACAACGCATCGACGTTCCAGCCGTGGGCATCGGCTACAGCTAGCAGCTCCGAGCGCGTCTCGGATAGCGTGATGTACAACCCCCCTTCGCCCAACTCTGCGCCCTTCAGTAAAAATTGCAGAGCGAGAGTGGTTTTTCCCGCCCCCGGCGACCCTTCGATCAGGTACACGCGGTTCGGCGTCACTCCGCCGCCCAGGATGTTGTCCAGCCCGGTAATGCCCGTCGACATGCGTGCTGCGGGGAGAGACGGCTGAGGTTGAGTTCTCATGGTAGAAATAGGGTTCAATAGGCGTAACGTCTCGCAAGGAATGCGGCCAAGCTTGGGTCTCGCCGCGATCGGCCGCAATATATGTCCGGTGACAGCAAAGAACAGGCCCGTGCAGCGTGGCGCGCAGGCAAACCGGGCCCGATACCGCCTGAGCGGCGATAAGCCGTTGAACCCGCAGGTAAAAACGCCTCCATGAGCTCAAGATCGATGGATGTCAAACGCCGTGTGCTGCTGGCCGCTTCGCTGGCGTGCCTGGGATCGCCGGCATTCGGCATGGACACCATTGAAACCGAGCAGCCGTCCACGCTGGTCAGCGACATTCATACCTTCGTCGTAGCGGAAGACGGCTCCCTGACGGAAGATGATGAAACCACCTTGCGCTCGAACACGCCGGCGGGTGTTGGAGAAATCGCGCAACGCTACATCTGGTTCGACAAATCGACGTCGACCGTCGACATAAGCGACGCCTACTCGCTCGGCGCTGACGGCATTAAACATATCGTGGCGCCGGACCAGATTCGCGAGATCCAGGAACCGCGTTCGGCAGGCGCCCCCACATTCGAGGACTCGCGCCTGAAAGCCGTGGTGTTTCCGGGCGTGAGTACGGGATCGATCGTGCATCTGCGGTTTCACAAGACCCAGTCGAAGCCGGTCATCGCGGGGCAGTTCGATTATTTCGTCGAGCCCGGGCGCGGCCCCGTGGAAGAGCAGCGGCTGATCTTCGACCTGCCTGCCAACAAACCGCTTTATGCCGATGCACGCGGTTATATCGCCGTGCTGCCGGTGACGCAGGGTGGCCGCACGCGCTACGAATTCGACTACAGCCGGGCTCACTACGATCGCGTGGAAGCGGGCTCGGTCGGCTATGCGCAGTATGGCGACCGGCTGATGGTGTCGACGTTTCCGGACTACAGGAGCTTTGCCGCGAGCTATCGGGACGGCACCGTCGACCCGAGCGGGAATGACCCGGCCGTGCGCGCCCTCGCCCAATCGCTCACGCGCAACGAGACCGACGCTCGCGCGAAAGCGGCCACACTCTACGACTGGGTCCGCCACAACATCCGCTATGTGTCGCTGTTCCTGGGGCAGAGTCCCGCCATCCCCCACCGCGCCGCCGATATCCTCGCCAACCGCTATGGCGACTGCAAGGACTACGTCGCGCTCTACGGCGCGTTGCTGGCAGCGGTGGGGATCGAGAACGAACCCGCCTTGATCAGCCTCGGCTCGGTCTATACGCTGCCGTCGGTACCGGGCTATGGCGGCAGCGCGATCAATCACGTCATTACATGGCTGCCGGGGCTCGCGCTGTATGCAGACTCCACGGCGCTCAGTATCGAGTTCGGTTATCTGCCGCTTGCGGACATGGACCGTCCAACGCTGCTGGTCAGCGACGGCACGCTGTCACGAACGCCCGCTACCCAAGCGTTGTCACGTGCAGCGCGCCTGCAGATCGAGGTGGCGCCCGACGGCTCGGCCTCGTTCGCCGACCAGGTGGAAGACGCCGGATGGAGTACGGGTCCCGAGCGTGCGAACCTGCTGCATGCGACCACCGAACGCCGCAAGCAGATCGCCGATGCCCGCCTCCGGGCGAGCGGCCTGCGCGGTGTGGCGACGCTGAGCGCCAACGACCTGAACGCAAGCAACGGCCCGCTGACCACCACGATCAACGGCACGCTGGACAATGTCGTGTGGCCCACCGGAACGACCGCCCTCCCGGCGCTGACGAGCCTGTCGGGCGGGATCGCCACGCAGGTTGAGAACCTGCTCGCCGAGCGCGTGCGGACCCAGCCATTCATGTGCACGGGAGGCGCATTCGATGAAGTCGCACAAGTCGAATTGCCGAAGACGGTTCAAGTCACCGATGTCCCGACCGATGCCAGTTTCACGAACGCGTTTTTCGATTATTCGTCACGCTATGTCTTCGACCCCGCGACGAACCTGATTCAGGCGGAGCGTCATCTGAAGGCGAACTTCGGCAAGCAGGTTTGCACGCCTGCTGACTTCATCGCCATGCAGCCGGTGCTGAAGCGCATCGAACGGGACACGGATGCGCAGATCATCGTCAAGGCGGCGCAGCCGTGACCGGTGACCGAACGGGTTCGACCGGCGCGTAAATTTTCGTAATGGCGGCATGCGTGCCTGTAACCGGAATGTCGGGCGAGGCCGTTATGCTGCAAAACTCGCATTGATGAAGCGTCCCGATGCGCACGGCCAGGCCATGATGACCCGAGAATCCGACGACACCCCCAAGCATTCGTCTGCGCCCGTTGATCGTTTGAGCACAATCGCGTCGCCCGATCCGCGGGTTCACCGCACGCTCGCCAAGGCATGCCGCCACGCCGGCGATGAACTCGGCGCGCTGGCTCATCTGATCGCAGCCCATACCCTCGACGCGTACGCCACCGACTCGCCGGACGCCCACACGAGCGGCCTGTGCGACGTCGCCACGGGTTATTTCATGAAGGGTGATCACGCAGCCGCCGCGCGCTGGTACGAGCTCGTGCTGACGCTCGATCCGAATGTCGCTGTTGCATGCCAGAACCTGGCCGCCATTCATGCGGGCGAGGGAAACACTGCGCTTGCCGAGGGTTATCGCGAGCGCGCTTATGGAATCCAGCGGGTTTTTGTCGAAGAGACGGCGGGCTGGACTCGCTCCGTCCTGATCCTGTGCGCGGGTAAAAGCACCGGCAACGTGCCGTTCGAGGCGTTGTTGCCCGGCGCAAGGAACCGTCGTATCAAGTACGCAATCGACTACGCCACCGACGACGAAGACGCTCAGCTTCCCTCCTTCGATCTCGTATTCAACGCGATCGGCGATCCGGATATTGCAGCGCCGCTTGGAGACAGACTCGCGCGTTTTGAGGCGCAGTGTTCGCGCCCGTTGCTCAATCCGAACTCGGCAATCGCCCCGACCTCGCGGCATAGGCTGCCCGCGCTGCTTGACGGCCTGGATGGCGTAGAGACCGCGCCGTGCGTGAGGTACGAAGGAGCAAGCGAAGAACAGGGCATTGGAGCACTCGCTTCGCTGCTCGCCAATCACGCCGTTACGTTTCCGCTGCTGGCCCGGCCCGTTGCGGCTCACGGTGGCGACGGCCTGGTTCTGTGCGACAGCATCGAAGCACTTGAAAGCCGGTTATCGACGCAAGCAGGCGCCCAGTACCTCACCGCGTTTCGCGATTGCCAGTCGGCCGATGGCTTCTACCGCAAGTACCGCATGATCTACGTCGACCGGCAGCCGCTTCCTTATCATCTCGTGATCTCGCCGCACTGGATCGCGCATTATTTTTCCGCTGATATGGAAAGCCACGCATGGAAACTCGACGAGGAACGGCGCTTCCTGCAAGACCCGCGTGCGGCCCTCGGCGAGCGCGCGATGAACGCCATTACGGCTATTGGCCGGCGGCTCGATCTGGACTACGGCGGCATCGACTTCACGCTTCTGCCTGACGGTCAGGTGTTCGTGTTCGAAGCCAACGCGACCATGCTCGCGCACTACGAGCGCGGCAGCGGCGTGCTCGCCCACAAGAACCAGCATGTGCAACATATCGTCGATGCGTTCGAGCACATGCTGGCGCACAGGACGGCGGGCTGAATGAACAAGACCATGAACTTCTCCGGCGGACCGGGTGCATTACCGGCCTCGGTGCTGCGCGAAACGAGCATTGCAATCGATGCGTTGCCCGAGACGGGTTTGTCGGTGCTGGGAATGAGCCATCGATCCGACTGGTTCCGCGGCGTGCTCGATGAAGCCGAGCGCAACCTGCGCGTTTTGCTCGATATCCCCGGCAACTACCATGTGCTGTTCATGCAGGGCGGCAGCAGCCTTCAGTTCTCCATGCTGCCGATGAACTTCCTGCGCGGCAGCGGCAAGCATGCCGAGTACATCGTGTCGGGTTACTGGAGCGCCAAGGCGCCGGTCGAAGCGCGGCACGAGGGAACAACGCATGTGGTGTGGGACGGCCGCGCGCAGGGGTATCGCCGTTTGCCTGCGCCTGAGGAGCTGAGCCTCGCGCCGGACGCCGCCTACCTGCATTACGTGTCCAACGAGACGGTTGAGGGGCTGGAATTTGCGGATATTCCGGGCCTGCATGAGGTGCCGCTGATCTGCGACATGTCGTCGAATCTGCTGGCTGCGCCGCTCGATATCGACCGTTACGCAATGATCTATGCGCATGCGCAGAAGAACCTCGGACCAGCCGGTGTCACCGTGGTGATCCTGCGCGATGAATTCGCTCAACGGGCCACGCATGCGTTGCCGACCCTGCTTGATTATCGGACCCATATTCAAGCGCGTTCGGTGTACAACACGCCGCCTGTGTTCGCCATCTATGTGTTGATGCTCGTGACGCGCTGGCTGCGCGACGAAATAGGCGGCGTGGAAAACATGGCGGCGATCAACCGAGAGAAATCGGACCAGCTGTATCGCGCGCTCGATGCCGAGCCGGATTTCTATCGCGTGCATGGCGAGCGCGCTTGCCGCTCGACCATGAACGTAGCCTTCCGTCTGCCCGATGCAGCCACGGAAGCGCAGTTCATCCATGACGCCCGCCGCGACGGATTGCATGGCCTGGAAGGACATCGGTCAATAGGCGGCCTGCGGGCTTCGCTATACAACGCGGTGACGCCCGAAGCCGTGGCGGTGTTGTCGGAGTGGCTGGGCGAATTTCGCCGGGTGCGGGGTTAAGCGATGCGAGGTGGCGAAGGAGTATCGAAGCCGCCGTTCCCGCGTACGCGCTGCCCGCTCGGCTAAAGGCCCTTGAACCTGTCGGCGTAAAGGCGGCTCACGCTCAGCTTGTCGGTGTGGCCGCGCAACGTCAGCGTGAGTTTGCCGCTGTCATCGCGTAATGCGGTGGCGATGGCATCACACCGTACGATCGTGCTTCGATGAACCTGCCAGAAACACTCCGGATCAAGTTGCAATTGCAGTTCACGCAGCGAGATCCTGATCAGGTGCTCGCGTTCAGCCGTGACCATGCGTACGTATTTGTCGGCGGCCTCGAAGTACAGCACGTCCGCTATGGGCACCATGGTGATGGTATTGCCGGCACTCGCCTGGATCAGCCGCAGCGGCGGGCTTGCTGCCGGTAGTTTAGCCTGCGGCCCTGCGGCGTCGGCATGCAAGAGCTCGCGCAACGTGTGAATAGCAGCGTCCAACGACGGATCAGCCGCCTGCGATTGCGTCCTCTGCCGTAACGCGGCTTGCAGACGCGCGCAGGTTTTTTCCAGGCGATCCGGTTGCACGGGCTTCAGCACATAGTCGACCGCCGCGTGTTCGAATGCGTGCAGTGCGTATTGATCGTAGGCGGTCACGAACACCAGCAACGGAAACGGTTTGGCGAGATCCGGCCAGTCTTCGGCAAGCGCCTGCGCGGCCTCCAGCCCCGTCATGCCGGGCATGCGAATGTCGAGGAAAAGCACGTCGGGCTGCAGCGCGAGGCTTTGTTTCACCGCGGTCTCGCCGTCGGCCACACTCGCGACGCAACGCAGGTCAGGCCATAACCGGGTCAACTGGGCCTGCAAGTCTGCCGCCAGCAAAGCTTCGTCTTCAGCAATCAGTACGGTGGCTTTCATGATGGGCACGGAATGGTCGGTGGTCGGAATCAACTCAGTGGTCGGAATCAAGATACAGAAAGGCGCACGATAGCCAGGGTGCCGCCCTCGTCGTCGCTTGCGGCTATGAGTTCAAGCGACGCGGTTTTGCCGTACAACGCGGCAAGCCGTTCACGAACCTGCTGGATGCCGAAACGGCTGTCGCCGGATGGCAATGCACCAGGACCCGTCCCGCCGATACTGATACCCGCCCCCGTATCGCGGACGCTCAGCACGAGCGTGGCTCCTTCACGCTGCGCGCTCACCCTGATCCAGCCGCCTGCAACCGTGGGTTCAAGTCCATGCTTGATGGCGTTTTCGACCAGAGGTTGCAGCAGCAGCGGCGGCACCGGCAACCCCGCGAGGTCATCGGGCAAATCAAGCCGCGTGCTCAGGCGGTTTCCCATGCGGGTCTGCATCAACTCGAGATAATCGCCAATACGCGCAAACTCAGCGGACAACGAATGTGATCCCGATCCCGAGCGCGAGGCGTCAAGCGTGGCGCGCAAAAACGCAATCAGACGGTCGAGCATGGCCTGGGCGCGCGGCGGGTCTTGCGCAATCAGCACTCGCAGGTTGGCCAGCGTGTTGAACAGCATGTGCGGTTCAAGCTGCGACTCCAGCAGCTTGAGCTGGCTCTCGGCGGCGCTTCGCAGCGCGGCCTCGGTGCGCGTTTCCATCGCGGCCATGCGGCCTCGGGCATAAAAGAAATACGTGATGCCCAGCGACAACACAAACACGCCGGTGATGCTCACCAGCACTGCCCGGGGGTTGTCCATGATCGTGGCCGGTGCGTGCTGCACGCCGGTCAGCAGATCGCCGAGCATGTGCGCGGCGATGTAACCCACTACGCCCGACACAACGACCCACGGGGCCATCAATCCCCAGCCGGGCCAGTTTCGCTGGGCCTCCAGGTTATCGGGGGAACGCTTGCGTATCAGCGAGGCCAGGCTATAGCGGCCTATCTCGATTAACCCCTGGATGAACAGCGTGCTGCAAAGCGAATAGATCAGGTTGTCGGCGAACGAATCGCGATTCATCACGTAGAAGAACACGGTGGTCGCCACCGATATCGCGATAAAGATCCGCAGTTCGCGCCATAGCCAGTGCAGGGTGTGGTGAGCGTGAGGCATTCAGTGGGCTTGGTGTGCGGTGGTTCAGGCGCGGTTCGCGCCGCTTGGTTGTCCGGTAGTCCACGCTCGCAGGTCGGCAGTGGTATTGCCTTCGTCGCTTGGCGCCCGGCCGGGAGGCTTAAACAAGTATCCGAGGATCGCGGACACACTGCACGCGCCGGCCAGATCACCCGGTAGATCGACCCATTGCGCGGATTCTACGCGTAGCGGGTTGTAGCGGGTGATCAGCCCATGGCGGCACGGCGGATCGTCTGTGCTCCCGGTGATGTCGTGGCTGCCGGCTCGTGCGTTGTGCGAAGAAGCCGGCATGCGGCATACGGTGCGCTTGCGTCGCTCGATCAACCGCTTAATAAGCCATGCTGGATGACTGGGCTTGCCGGGCGACGCGCCACATTGCGAGACCACGTGCGAGGAAGATGCCGCTGAAAGCGCCGTACGCAAAACCCACCGATACCGCGAACAGCTTGTCGACGTTCAGATCGGGATGCATCGCCAGCATGACGTTGGCACCGAACTTGATGATGAACAGGCCGAGGATCAGCATGAGCGGAACCCAGCTTCCCGGCACGAGCAGACGCTGCTCTGCCGCAAGCCAGCGAACCTTGCTGCCAACGCCCGCAGCTTGGGACATCCTGAGAGCCGCAAGCACGGCCGCCGCCCACGCCACCAGCGCGATGGACTGCGCGGCGAAGAGTGACACAACGCCATAAAAAGAGAGTGCGGCCATGACGATGGGAATTGCCGTTGCGGCGCGCAGTGTCCTGTGCCGTGGTTGCGTTTGCGAGACGCCGACGGAAATCACGGCCGCGAGCAGCCACCAGACCCAGTGCGGTGTGTTCTGAAGAATGCCGATGAACATGATGATCGTCCTTATCCGTAGGGAGGAGATTTCGATGACGCTCATGGTCGGCGTTCGCCTCTCGCGTCGCGAGCGGCTTGCGACGGGACGACACATCGCGCCGCGAAACGCTTGCGGCGCGGCGTGAGTGGTTGGTGTGCGGACCGCACGGATCGCCAGGTGGCCTCAAAACGAAGACCGCAAATGACAACGGCCCGCCGGGCAAAAGCCTGGCGGGCCGTCTTTTTGAACGGGTGAAACAAGGCGAAAGCTGATCCGGCACACCCGGGCGATAACATCATCCTCAAGCGCTTAACGCTTTATCGCCCAACCGGTAAAGGAGATATTGCGCCGACACGCGGTTAGATCAAGACCGCTTTATAGCGTCGCCACGCGGTCTTGCGCATGCTACTCGGAAGCACCACCTGATGGTGGCGCCGCGGCCTGAGCCACGGGCAGTTCGTGCCCAGCGAGCTTGCTGGCGAGATACAGGCGGTTCATTAGACGCAACTCGGCGGGGCCGCCCGGGCTGGTCGGAGCCGACTTGTCGAGCGTCATCGCCACCATCGTCTTCATGTTGTTGAGCAATACCACCGCCATGTCTTTGGCGGTCTCTCCCGGCAATGTCGGCGCCCTGAGCCGCAGCGTGCCAACAATTCGCTTGAGCGCCTTCTCGCGATACTCGAGTCGCTTGCCCGACCATTCCGAACGGGCATCCAGCAAGGCGACGAGCGCTTTGGCCTCGTCATGGATCTCCGCAAGGGAGTCGATCAGCAAATCGGCCAGCTCGTCGGTTGACACCACGCAGGCGCGGGCATCGATTTCGTCGCATTGGGCATCACGCAACTCGCTGAAGCGCTGCATCAGCGCGTCGGCCAATACCTCTTTGTTCGGAAAGAAACGATAGAGCGAACCGATTTTGGTGTCGGCGCGCGCCGCTATCTCGGCCATGGTTGCCGCATCAAAGCCGCGCTCCTGAATCACCTTTGATGCAGCGGCCATCAACGTGGCCACGCGCTCACGGCCGACACCACGCTGCGGCGCAAGCGCCGGCCGTTCACGATTGGGCCGCGGAGCAGCGGATAGAGCTTTAGTTTTGGCGGGAGTCGAAGACATGCCGTCAGTTTGCCAGTTACGGCGGCCATCGACCACATAACTCTATTTGAGCAAATACTCAAATAGAGTTATGCTTGGGCGTCAGTTACCTCCTCGAATCCACCGCAAGGCTCCCATCATGCTCACTCTTCCCGCGACAACAACAGCACTCATTCTCGTCGATCTCCAGCAAGGCATCGTGTCGATGCCCGCTCTGGCACCTCGCCCCGGCGCTCAGGTGGCAGTAACCGGTGGCCGGCTAGCAGCGCGTTTCCGGACTGCCGGGGCACCGGTCGTACTGGTCAACGTCGCCTTCACGGCGGACTTCGGTGATGTGTTGAAACAGCCAGTGGACCGTCCTTTTTCGCGTCCGGAAGGGGGCTTTCCAGCGAACTTCAGCCAGCTCGTCGAAAAACTCGCTCACCCGTCCGACATTCTCGTGACGAAACATCAATGGGGCGCGTTCTACGGCACCGATCTCGATGTGCAGTTGCGGCGCCGGAACGTCAAAACGGTGGTGCTCGCCGGCATCGCCACCAATATGGGCGTCGAATCCACCGCGCGCCAGGCCTACGAGCATGGTTACGACGTCGTGATCGCTGAAGATGCGACGACGGGGCTGTCTCATGACATGCACGCGTTTGCAGTCGACAACATCTTTCCGCTACTCGCACGCGTGGTGAAGTCCGATGACATCGATCTGAAGAACTGAGCCACGCAAGATGCACAGCAATCCGGCGACAACCGGCGGCGATTCCGATCGCCCGAACGAACAACATGCGGGCTTCGGCTTCCGTTTCGTCGCGCCGCTAGCGCTCGGCGCCGTGCTGAATCCGATCAATTCGACCATGATCTCTACCGCGCTGGTGCCAATTGCGACCGACTTCCATGCAAGCGTCGCGGAGGCTGGATGGCTGATTGCCGGGCTCTACCTGGCAAGCGCCGTGGCCCAGCCGACCATGGGGCGACTGGCGGATCTATTCGGCCCACGCCGGATTTACCTGATCTCTCTCTTCATCGTCGCGATATCCGCGCTGATCGGCCGGTTTGCTCCCACGCTCGGCGTCTTGATCGCGGTTCGGGTGGCATTAGGAATCGGCACGGCCGGCGCCTATCCGTCGGCCATGCGCATCTTCCGCGTCCAGGCAGATCGGCTCGGTGCGGCGCCGCCACGCGTCGCCATGAGCGTTCTCTCGCTGGCGGGGGTCTCCACCCTGGCCATCGGCCCCTTGCTGGGTGGCGTACTGACAGGCGCTTTCGGCTGGCACTCGATCTTTGCCGTGAACGCGCCGCTCGCGCTGCTCGCTGCACTGCTGGTTTTTTTGTGGGTGCCAAAGGATCAGCCGCGCGAAGGCAGCTTTGCGCGTCTGATGGCAGAGCTCGACGTGGTGGGCATCCTGCTGTTCACCGGCTTTTTGCTCGGCCTGATGATTTTCCTGATGAATCTCGACCGCCCAATCTGGAGCATGCTGCCTGTCGCCGCCGTTCTCGGTATAGCGCTCGTGCTTCACTCGGCGCGACGCAAGCAGCCGTTTATCGATGTGCGGATGTTGGGCCGCAACCGACCGTTGACGGTAACCTATCTGCGCGCAGGGGCGGTCCTGATGATCGTATATTGCATCCTCTACGGATTCGCTCAGTGGCTCGAAAGCGGCGCCGGCTTCTCCACTAGCCAAGCGGGCCTCATCACCATGCCGATGTCGCTGCTCGCCGCCGTCTCCTCTGTGACAGGCGGGCGCACAAAAGGCATTCGAGGGCCGTTTATCGTCAGCATTGGCGCAGCGCTGGCCGGATGCATCTGCCTGTTTTTTATCGACAGCAGCAAGTCCGCATGGATCATCGCTGCCGCGGTTGTGTGCTTCGGTGTGCCGCAAGGCATGTTTTCCACAGCCACCCAGACCGCCGTCTATCTGCAGGCGCCGGCCGACGAGATCGGCACTGCAGCGGGACTCCAGCGCACCGCTGGATATCTAGGTGCAATCGCGGCGACCAGCCTCCTTGGGGCCTTATATGGCAAAACTGCGAGCGATCACGGCCTGCACAGCTTGGCCATCGTTATGGGTGTGTTGAGCGCCTGCCTGTTTGTCGCCACGATATTCGATCGTACGATTCCGCGAATCGCCGCGGCGTGAACGGCTGCGGGCGGAGCGCCTACCCGCCGATGCGGCCGCTTAAGCATCATTCTGTGCAAGTGAATAGCTCTTGACGACCCACAAGCGACCATCGCCTGTCTCAATAGGAGCCATTCACTGAGGAAACTCAGATGCCTAGAATCCGCATCATTCCGAGTTTTCCAAAGTTAGCACATAAACAGAGTTGCCATTACCTTGCGCTAACGTTTTTCCGTCTGGGCTCACAGCAAGACCACGACCAGCGGAAGAAAACGTACCCATCCTACATAGCAACTCGTAGTCTTGCTATTGAAGTCCTCGTCATTAATCTTCATTCCGTCATCGACGTCGACAAGAATACTAGTCTCAATATGACGAACTTTTCTTCACGCGCGAAAAAGGCAAATTAAAGTTTTTGCCGATAATGTCGATAAGCCGGTGTATTACCTTTAGGCAACAGGCTCGCGTAACGTATCCGTCGGCATCCGCGAACTTCACCTCACGTGGACGCCATGATCATCGCCTTTCAAATAAAGAAACTGATCGCCTCGTTGTTACTGCTTGGGATGAATGCAACAGTAATGGCAGAGGTGACGCCCGACCCGCTACCGGCCCTGGAGGCCGCAAGATGGCACGTAGCGACTCATGCGATCTTGTTGGAGGCAAGGGACGATATCCGGAACGAACCTTTTCTTCCAAAGCAGCTCGCGTTAGACGGCTTCACATCGGATGCCATCAACAGCGCGCGGATGCTATGTCGAGCTTGCCAGCCGGCTGCACTTGTCGACGTGGTTTCCGCGTCCACCGCCATGTCCGTCGACGAGAAAGAACGCGTTCTCAATGAAGCACTTGCAAACTTACGCGGTGGTTCGCAGCAACCCGTTTTCCGCTCGGGAACGTTCACCGCAATTGCGTTGCTGTATTCAATGTGGGGCTTTGGCGCGCAAGCTCACTCAGTATTCGACGAAGCGATAGCCTCGGCTGTTACCGACCCGGCATCAGGGCCCGGTTTTCACTATATCGCTTTTGAACTAGCCAAAGCGGCTCCCGAAAGCGTACCGGATTGGATGATCTTATCCCTCGTGAAAGCTATTGGCCGATGGCCGCCATCGGACGACGCGGCGCTGGCATACCTGGATTTGGCCCGGATACGGTTTAAACAGAGGCAGCCCGAAGCCGAAATCGATCTTATGGAGAGAGCTTTGGACGCATGCGCCGTGATTGCCAGCTATGGCCAAGCTCAAGGAATCCGGTCAATGGTTGGGAGGCTGGCACTTGACTCGAATCAGGTCGAGTTTGCTAGGCAACGAATTCCTGCACTGCTAATAACTGACGCGAATGCGCTTTTTGAGGCGCGTAGTGGGCACGAAGACACTGCGCTTTACTACCTTGCAAAACTGCAGGGACCTACGCTCTACGTTGATCACCGTGGTGAGACGTTACGCAGCATAATTCGCGAGGCATCGAACCGTGGTGACTTCTCGACAGCCAAATTCTTCGTCGATCAGGTTGATCCTCAAATGACTGGAATGCGGATCGAGTTGTGGACCATCATCGCTAGGGCGGAATGGCTAAACGGCGACTCCAAGGCGTCTCAGTTGGACTTTCGAAGGGCATTGAGTATCGTTGAAGCTATACCTTTCGAGCAACGTCACTCATCTATCGACCAGGAAGGTGTTTTGGCGGAGGCAATGGCGAATGCCGAATTGCACGAAGAAAGTCTACGTCTCTCGCACAGTATCAAGGTCTCGCTTATGGCTCTGCCCGAGAGACAAAACGATACACGGATTGTCGGCTTGCTCTTGTTAGCCGCCGCATTTCGCGCTGCAAGTGATGCGATTGAAGCGAAGCAAACGCTGATACTCGCGTACCAGACCGCTCACGATTACCAGTCTCCCAATCAATATGGGACGAAAAAGTCTCAACTGCTAATGCGCGTCGCCTCAGTTACTGAGGCCTTTCGCTAGCTGACTGTGCTCGATCGTAAGTCTCGAATCCGCCTATAGGCAATACTTGGATCGTGGATGGCGCAGTTCGACGATCGAGCGTCCCCTCAACAGAGGCAGCATGTGTTCCGTCGTCGCAACCGATTGTTGACGATCTAGGAGTAGAAGCCGAACGGCTCATTCTGGCCGCAAACTGCTTCCGGGCGCGCTTACTTTCACAGAAAGATTCCAAAATGTTTGATCAGTGCGTGCTGTCTCTCTTCGCTGGACGTAAGTTCCACTACATCCCTCGACTCATTGTCGGTCTCGATCAACTGCGTGCCGCTCAGTGTGATCCGCCCGGATGATGTTGCGCGCGAGCAAACTTCCTTACTAGTGAAATGAGACTGATCCGAGGTCTGGTGATATGTGCACATTTCATCGAAATCTGAGAGGTGGCGCGGTTTCGTCGAGAACTTGAATGATGGCTTGATCGAATCGGTTCTGGCGCTACTCCCGGCCATTACCGTGTACGCGCTCGCATCTCTCTGGAGGCGATATATGCGATGGCCTTGCGTTTGATCGGTAGTATTGGACAGCAGCAACGGGGCGATAAACGAATCGCCAAATCCGACATCGGTGAGGTACTGGTCGTCACCGATACGGACCAGCAGAGCCATGTGATCGAATAGCGGACCCGTTGTACCGTCCTCCCTGAACACCTCGGCCGCAACCATGCTCACTTCGAAGCCGATATCAGCCAGCAACCGTGCGAACAGTCCATTCAGTTCATAGCAGATTCCGCCGCGTTGGCGTTCCACGATCTTCTTAAACAGGACATCTTCCTCAAGCACGATTTTTCGACCGAGATGGATGTCCAGATTTTCGAAGGGGATCGTCAGCATGTGCGCAAGTTGCAGATTCTTAAGCGTTTCCACATCGAGCCCAAGAGCTGCGTGAAAATCAAGCCGAGCTAGGTACTTTTCAATTTGCATGTCTATCCAGATAAACCGTAGTCAGGGTGCTTTCGCTTCCGCGCGCTGCTTAACCGCGTTATTCATCGCCTTAAAGTTCCGCTGCGTTTCCTCGATTATGTCTTCCGTCAACCGGCCGACGAGCAATCCGGAGAAAGACTCTGTTTGCTCAAGACGCGTTCCGTCGGCCACTGCCGTGAGGTGGATGCAATGCGTACCGTCGAAGATACCGCGAATCCATACACTGCCACGCCAGCAGAGGTCTTGTTCCGGATGAACGAGCAGAACAGTCGGCTTGAATACCATCGAATCCGGTCCATTGCCTAGCGTAATGCGGATTGTTGTTCCTTCCCTGAAGTCACCGTCAACCCGAGTAATGAACGGATTCCAAATACGATATGCAGCGCTATTCGATACGACCTTCCAGACATCGGAAGGCGGCCGATTGATAAGAACGTCAGCATCCGCGCTGCTGTCTTTGTGCAGAACAAAAAGGGCACCAATTACGACGACAACACTGACAATCATGCCTTTCAGCAGCAATCTCCGTACGCCCATATTCGCCCCGTAGTCGGTTGCAAGTGCGTAGCAGCATTCTTGAATACGCGGATTGTCCACGATCTACCCAACGATGTCGAACGTCCGAAAGTGGCCGCGTGCTGCCCGACGCGTCGGGCGCATGTCGACCCTCAGCGGTCTTTCGACCGCATCCAAAGCGGCCCTTCCGGTAAGCCGACGGACTATCAAACTAAAGAAAGCGTGTTGTCGGCCGTTAATACAGGCAGAGGTTCAAGATGGACCGTTCAACCCATGCCACCCTCATGAAGAACAAAAGTCTGGCCTGCGTTCTCGGACTCTCGTGCGTGTTGCTCGCGGGATGCCTAACAATTGTCCCTAACCGGACTGCCAATCAATGACTGACCCTCACCGGAAGTCATCAAATGACTGACCCTCACCGGAAGTCATCATATTGACTACGGGGCGATAGCTTCGCTCCGGTCAGGATCACGAAGAAACGTTCGCCCCTCCTCCGGCAAATCTTGCCTTTTAGTGCCCCATGTCAATCTGCTAGTCCGGTTGGCGCATCTTTTGCTCCAGGGCACGACAAAAAAAGTCGAGCATTAACTAATCCGCTCAGATTGAATTGGGAGTTGGCATGAAGGCAGCGTTCAGAGAAACCGTTCCGATCCTACACAAAGAAACCCCGAAAACGATTCAAATTGCGGTCATATTGTTAATATTCGTGTGGGTTGTCGAAGTGCTTTTTTTTGCACACATGGCGTGGTTTGCGATTCAGCACAACCTAATCGTCTCTCCAGTGCAACGATTAGGGGCGACAACCCTCGTGGTTATTTTCGGTGGCTGGCTCGTGCTAAAGGCAGGTCTCACAGTCTGTCTCGCGTTCAGGCAAAACTGGGCAAGGTATGTCGAACTGTTGCTGACCGTTTTTGGGCTGATGATGACCATCGACGCTTCGATAAACACTGGGATGTGGACGACGTTTGTGACGTTCGGCCCTCTGGATTTTGCGAATGTAGCAGCGACGCTATTGCTATTCGTGGGACCAGCCAACGCTTGGTTTCGCAGGATCTCCACTCCGTCAGCCTGAGAAAGTAAGCCCTGTGCCCGCCTTGATACCTGAGGGCGGCATGTCGAATGTCAGCGATCTGGACACCAGCGCCGAATGACCGTAATTGGCCGAACCCGGTCCGACATTGAACTGGCGGAGTGGGCCGCCATTGATCGGTCCGCGTCAGGCCGAAGTCGACCCACAAGAGCCCTTCAGCTTCGCCATAAGCGGACGGTCGAGACCGTTACCAAGAGCCATCAATTCTGTACAGGCCGCGCATTGCCTTGGAATTCGAAAGAGATCCTTCCGAGGTGCCCCGCATTTGTGCTCGACGGCTAAAGTTTCCCGCCAGTTCCGCAATCAGGCACAAAGCCGCTTGGGGTAGCGTCGTCGCTCAACCCATGCCAGGGCTTCGCGCACGGCTGGAAGATTCGGCTCTGGCGTTTCTGCTCTCAAGTCTAGCTGCCCTCGGATGCTAAAGTCTTTCGAGCCGGCAGCCTTTTCAATTTTTTAATGCCTCTGCGCCCGTCCCAGTAACGCTGATTATGTTCTGCGCATCTGAAAGACGTATAAATCGCCGAAAATAGCGACGTCGCGAACATCGAAACTGATGGTCTCGGAAAAATCATTGGCACTCTAACCGCAGCTATTTTCTGCCTTTCAGTTATCTTCGATTGAGAAAATCCTGAAGCGTTCGAGCTTTTCTTTTCCGACGTGCCAACGACAATAGCCGATCACGTTCGAAACGTGCCTTTGTGGGTCGCATGGTTGTATCTGCGGCGATCGGTTACACGCTACTGGACCGATGAGCCACCGTATTTAACGAGGACTTCCTGCCTCTATCGTGGAATAGCCCGACGCCCCGCTTTTAACGGTCACAATCCAGTGGAATAATTCGAGGAATTTGTCGCTGTTTTTGCGCCCAGAAACAGCACTGGCTCTGCCCATTTTTTTGTAACAGTGCTTTCGATAATGTCCTAAATCGTGCGATTAATTGCACCGTAACCACGTCTGCTAAGAGCATGAAAATGAAAGTAATTTGCTCTTCCTTCCAGAACGATGGTCCTCGCCTGTCTTGCTATGTGTCTAGCCATGATGGCTAGGCTTTTTTGGTAAGTGTAGGTGCATTTTTGTTGTCTGCTTGTGGAGGCGGGTCATCCGATCCCGCCGATATTCTCGGTATCGACAATTCTGAAAGGAAGCGAAAAGTGGCCATTACTATTACTTCTCCTGCTTCGGGCGCGACAGTTAGCGGAACTATTAACGTCACTGGTACTGACGGCGCTACCGTCACTGCAACGCATGGCTCTACAGTTCTTGGGGCAGTCACTGTAGCAGCCCAGTCTTATAGCATCAGTGTCGACACAACTGCTTTGGCTAATGGTAGCCAGACTCTCACCGTTAGTGATGGCACTAATACCGCTAGCGTGCCCGTAATAGTGAATAACGTTACAACGGGCTTTGCGGTCACGTCACCTACCAATGGTTCAACCGAACCTCCAACGTTCACGATGAGCGGTACGGCGGGAACCGAATGGGTCAACGTGGCTGTCTACAACAGCGCGGGTACCAAGGTCGGAGCGGACGTAACGCCGAGTGGTGGGGCATGGAGTACAACAATCAACATGGGCGCAGTGACGGGTTCGCAGGTGCTCACGGCGACGGCGTTTAGCGTACCTGCTGGGCAATCGGGCGGCACTTCGACCTCAGTTAACGTAACGTACACCATTTATGGATCGCTTCCGTACTACGGCGTCAATTGCCATTATAACCAAGGCGGTCTGTACACTACCTCGCTGGCCACGCAGGTTTCCCTTATGTCTGCCAACGGCATGACGGCGTGTCGTCAGGACTGCTGGAATACAGCCAATATGCAAGCGTTGGCCAACACAGTGATTCCGGGTATGACGGGTATTACAGTCCTGCCGGTGATCACCTCTGTTCCGACAGGCACCTCGGTATCGAACGCTTATACTCAGGGTTACAACATGGGTGTGTCTGCGGCGAATATCTTTGCGGGAATAGTGCCAGTCATCGAGATGGGCAACGAGTTCGATGAGGCTTGTATTAATAACAACGTGGATGGCACCATCCCTTCTAACTTTAGCTCCAGCGCGCCGCTATATGTTGCCTATCAAGCTGGACTGTGCAACGGGTTCCGCAGCGTTGATACGACTGGAAAAACCAAAGTGATGCTCGGTGGCATAGCCTACATTCACTTCGGTTTCCTCGACATGATTGTGAACAACATCGAGCCGAACGGTTCGGCTATGCCTACGGCAGCTGCGACGTTCGACATGATTGCGTGGCACTACTACTACACCGGTGGCAACATGGAGTCGGTAAACGGTCTGAGCGGCACGTACAATATCTTCACGTCGATTGCCGCGATCAGCACAAAGCCGCTGTATTTCTCGGAATGTGGTTTGGGTCAGGCCTCAAGCTCAACCTCGACCGGTACGGCGGAAGGTTACATTAATCAGGCCATGCCACAGTTTGTCGCGCAAAGTCAGGTCGTTGGATTCAACTGGTACGAGTTGTACGACTTCACCGATGGTTATGGCCTCTATAACAACAGCGGCACGGCTTATGGTTGGCAGTCGACGTTGGCATCTTTCATTGCAGCGAATCCAAAATCTTGATCTTTTGCAATTGATTGCAACTGGCCACCTTCGGGTATGTGTGCTGGGCGTCCTATAACAATTCATAACATTCAAGCCCGGGTTCCAACAGGAACCGGGCTTTTTTATACTAATGGGGCTGATCCAGGCCATTTCCTTATGCAGATCTTGTTTGCGGCATGACCGCCGCGCCGAAAGATCGTTTAACCACTGGCTTTTCTAATTTATTCCATTGGCTTACCGATCCGCCCGACGAAGCGCCAGTGAGTTGGCTCAAGGGGATAGCAACGGTTGGCAGGTTTCTTACTCCTGCTTGCGGCGCCGGCTTAACGTTTTTGAAGTTGGCTGGTCGACAATATCGTTAGTTCGCTTTGAAACTTTGCCTAAAGGGATGTTCTCAGACAGCATCGTCTCACGTTGTTGACGATTCGATTGATAACGTCGAATGACTACTCTTGGCCGGTTTCTGTCTGACGCGGTCGGCTCAGTTCGACCCACTGCCGTCATTCGCGCCACCGTGAGAGCAACGGGGGTTTCCGGGGTCCAGCGGACATTCGCTCGTGCGGGTCGACTGCCGCTTACGGGAGGACTTTCCGAACACTGTTAGGCGGACCATAGAAAAAAATCGAACTCGACCCGAGAACACTGGGTTAGTGCGCACGGCTTTACCACACCTCTCGTCTGTCGGATATTCGCGTTCGACGCGTGGCAGGTTTGAGTCGCCCTGTGGCGAGGCATCTCGTTGTGCTCTGGGCACAACTTCGGGGAAACGTGCACCGACGCGGGTCCGTTAGCAGGGGATTATTGCGGGCTCATCAAAGCGCGCCGCATCTCGTCGTTTGGCCGGAACTTACGGTTTCGACAAAACTGGTCACGCTGCCCGGCGATTCACGCCAAATGCATCGCGCATCGGGACACCCGAGTTTTCTCGGTCCGGAAGTCGCTCTACCTGCCTCGTCTTCTGGCATTTGTGCCGGCGAACATGAGGAGAGTAGAGATGCGGCTGAACAAAATTCCGACCACAGTGGTCACCGGCTTTCTCGGTGCCGGCAAGACTACGCTGGTCAATCATCTTCTCGAACATGCGCGACCAGCACGCGTGGGCATTGTCGTCAACGAATTCGGCGAAGTCGGCATTGACGGCGACCTGATCGTCGCCGATGAAGACGCGCTGGTGGAGATCAATAACGGCTGCGTATGCTGTACCGTCCGTAAAGACCTTGTTAAGAGCGTGTCTGAACTACTGGCACGCGCGGGCGAACCGCTAGAGCGGCTGGTCGTTGAAACCTCGGGGCTGGCCGACCCAGCTCCCGTACTGCAGACATTTCTTGCCGACCCGGATGTGCGGGAACGCGTTGAGTTGGAGTCGGTGGTCGTCGTTGTGGACGCGCATCATTTCCATGAGCAACTCCACGATGAGATTGCCCGTGAGCAGGTCGTGTTCGCGGACCACATCATCATCAACAAGATGGATCTCGTTAGTGCTGAGGAGGTGACGGGGCTCATCGCACGTATCCGCACACTCAATCCCACCGCAGCTATCGACATTGCGCGTCATGGCGCGGTTGACGTTAAAGCAGTCTTCGGCATCAGGCACTTCTCGCTGGATACGTTGCTCTCGGTCGAGCCCGATCTGCTCGACGAAGACGCGCATGACCATGAACACGACAACTCCATTGCGTCGCATTCGTTCATCATTCCGCGGCCATTGGACGCCATGCGCTTTAATCGCTGGGCCAATCAGCTTGTGCAAACCCACGGACAACAACTCCTGCGCATGAAGGGCGTCCTGAACCTGCACGAAGAGCGTCGCCGCCTGCATTTCCATAGTGTTCATATGTTGCTCGACTCGAGCTTCGGAAAAGCGTGGGCGCAAGATGAACCGCGCGACGGCAAGTTCGTGATGATTGGGCGCGATCTCGACATGCCGGCCATGCGCGAGGGCTTGCTCGGTTGCATGACCTGAGTGCCCCATCTTTCTCCCCCCTTTTACCCACCTCAGGAGTACGAAGATGAAAAAGTCAGAAGCCTACACCGTCAGCATTGGTGTGCTCGCAGTGGTCGATACATGGCTCACCGCGACCGTCTTTCCCGTGCCCGTGTGGGTCACGTTTATCGCCTGGGCGTCGTTCTTCGTGTTAGGCGCGGGGCACGCCGGTTTCGTCAAAAGCGTGGCGTCGAATCTGGCCGGCGCCGTGATCAGCTCGCTCACCCTGCTAGGCATCGCAACAACCAGCGGCAGCGCACTAGCGGTTGCGGTTCTGGTCGGTATCGGCAGTGCTGCGATGGTACAGGCGTCGAAGATCAAGCTGCTGGATGTGCTGCCAGCCATCGTCTGGGGCTTCGCCTCGACGGTGGGAACAACGGTGGCGACAGGTAAGCCCATCACTACATGGGGGCTGAGCAATCCTGGCCTCGTTGCCGCCGCAGCGCTCGTGACGGGTGCCGCATTCGGGTTCGTGTCAGAAGTGCTGGGCGACGCGCTTGCATTCAAGCGTGAGCACAAACTGGGATAAGGCATACGCCGCCTGGCTTCCAATAATCGCTAACTTTCTGGAGTAAGCCGTGAAACTACAGCACCACCTCGGGGGCGTCGAGAATCTGGGCCCCGTCAGTGTCGAAACGCGTGTCTTTGTGGAGCCGTGGGAGCGTCGTATCTTTGGCATTCACACAGCGATGATGGCCGAGAGCAATCACCTCGGCGATGCATTACCGGCTTACCCAATCAAGGAACTGCCGACTGCTTTCAAAAGCACGTGGACATGGGCGTCTTTGCGCACCGGCGCTGAAGACATGCAGCCCTTCGAGTACTTCAAGTACCGCTACTACGAGAAATGGCTGATGGGCATCTCGCAGTTCTTCGTGGATCAGGGGTACATCACCGCCGATGAGCTGGCCGAACGCGCTTCACTGTATCGGGCAGATCCCCAGGCTCCTATGCCCGATAGCCCCAGTGCTCCGATCAAGGAGCAGATCGATGCGTATCTCGAGAAAGGAGATTCCGGTTATCGCGAACGGCGTACCGAGGCGCGCTTCTCGAACGGACAAACAATACGGGTCGCCGATCCTGAAGCGGTCGATCACACCCGTCTGCCGGGTTATCTGCGTTGCAAGACCGGCAAGGTGGTGGAGGTCTATCCCGGTACGTTCTCGTACTTCGTTTCAACCGGTGTAGACGGAATCGGTGAGCCGATGGTGGTGTACCGGGTCGCATTCGACGCCGCCGACATTTGGGGCGAGGGCAAGAGCGAGCCCCACACCACGATCTACGCAGACCTGTACGAAGCCTATCTTCAGGCCAGCCTCTAACCAGCGCAAGAAGGAATCGTCATGACTCAACTGTTTCAGTATGAAGATGACCGCGAGGTTTCGAGCGCGGCTAAAGTGCGCGCACTCGAAGCATTGTTGATCGAAAAAGGTGTGATCGGCAGTGACTCGGTCGATGCAGTGCTGCAGCATTTCGAAACCGTCGCTGGTCCGTTCAACGGCGCAAAGATTGTCGCCCGGGCATGGGTAGACCCTGCGTTCAAACAGCGCCTGGTTGAGGATACGCCGAAGGCAATCGCCGAGCTGGACCTGTCAGCCGGCATGGCCGGTGCGGAGGGTGAGCATATGGCAGCCGTTGCAAACGGGGACGGCGTACACAACCTGATCATCTGCACGTTGTGCTCATGCTATCCGTGGCCGGTGCTTGGCTTGCCGCCTTACTGGTACAAGGATCCGGTATTTCGAGCACGGGGTGCGCGCGAGCCGCGAGCGGTGCTACGCGAATTTGGCGTCGAGGTACCGGCGGAAACCGCGGTCAAGGTGTGGGATAGCAGTGCGCAGATCCGCTGGTTCGTTGTGCCTGAACGTCCCGCGAACACCGACCGCCTGAGCGAGCAGGAACTGGCTGCGCTTGTGACGCCTGAGTCGATGATGGGTGTCGCGCTGGTCGCGTCTCCCGCTGCCGCGTAAGGTCAACCATGTTTACGCGCTTCGAAGAATATGCGGCAGCGTCGATGCTCGGCGCCGATGATTCTCCGCCCCGGCTGGACGGCAAGCTGTTCTTTTCCAATCGCTGGGAAAGAGATGTGTTCGGCCTCGCGCTGTCGCTTTCAAAAGCAGGTTACTTCGAGTGGGAAGACTTTCGCCAATGCCTGATTACGGCAATCGCGCGCTGGGAATCCGCGCCGTGCGAAGGTCAGCCGCGCTGGGATTACTACGAGCATTTTCTCGAGGCACTGCTGGATGTGGTCGGGTCGAGGGGCGTCCTTTCGCGTGACGAGCTCGCGCACGTAATGGTCGCCAGACGCCCAGCCACAGCGACGCACACGGCCGCCAGACCTCTGCACTCGAAAAACCATTGAACTTGAGTCTTTATCAAACCAGGAGAAGGGCATGGAAACGCTTAACGCCGTGATGACGTGCTTCAAATCACCTGCACGTCAGAAGATTGGCGCGATGTATGTCGCGCTTGCACTCATCAACGTTCTTGCATGGGCATGGGCGTGGATCGTATTGAGGGCTTCACCGTCGCTGATCGGTACCGCCTTTATCGCCTACAGTTTCGGCTTGCGCCACGCAATGGACGCAGACCATATCGCCGCTATCGACAACGTGACGCGCAAATTGATGAACGACGGAAAACGCCCCGTGACGGTCGGCTTTTTCTTCGCGTTTGGCCATTCGCTGACCGTGGTAGTCGGCGCGGTTGCGGTTGCGTTTACAACCAAAGCTCTGGCACATCATTTTGATTCATTCAAAGAGACGGGTGAGGTGCTCGGCACCGTTGTATCTGCGGCTTTTCTGATCATGATCGGCGCCATGAATATCGTGCTGCTGTCAGGTCTGTTCCGCGCGTTCGGACGCATGCGTCGCGGCCAGCGTCATGACGGCGACCTTCGCATGACGCACTTCGAAGGCAATCTGCTGGCGCGTCTGTTCAAGCCGCTCTTTCGTCTTGTCGGTTCGAGCTGGCTGATGCTGCCGCTGGGTATCCTGTTCGGGCTCGGCTTCGAAACGGCCACCGAAATGGCATTGTTCGGCACTTCGGCCGCACAGGCTTCGGCCGGCTTCTCGATCTGGACTATCCTGGTGTTTCCATGTCTGTTCGCAGCCGGCATGGTAACCATCGACACCACCGACGGCATCCTGATGCTGGGCGCCTATGGCTGGGCATTCGTCAAGCCGATGCGCAAGCTTTACTACAATCTGACGATTACACTGATTTCCACGGTCGTTGCGCTGATGATCGGCAGCATCGAGGCGCTTGGACTGCTGGGCGACCGGTTGAGCCTGACTGGGCCGTTCTGGCAGGCCATTGGTCGTCTCAACGACAATTTCGGCTTGCTAGGATACGGCATTGTCGCGGTGTTCGTGATCGGCTGGCTGGCGTCTGCGCTGCTTTATAAAATGAAGGGGTACGATCGTGAAACCGCCTCGGCCTGATCCGGGCGCAAACCAGCCGCAATAATGCCGTTGGATCTCCGTGAGCTTGACGACCTGAGTGCGTGAACTCGATGAAGCAGATCAAAATAGGCATGATTGTCTTTCCGGGCTTCCAGTTGCTGGATGTTGCCGGGCCTAAAGACGCGTTTGCAGAAGTCAAGGTATTGAGCGGCGGCGAATGCCAATATGAAATGCTCACCGTGGGCACTACGCGCGGCAGTGTGCAGTCCTCAAGTGGGCTGACTGTCGTACCGGATCGTACGATCTTCGACCTGTGCCCGCACTTCGATACTGTGCTGGTGCCCGGCGGCCTGGGCATTTTCGAAACCTTTGACGACCCGGCTCTCAGTGATTGGCTCAAGGAACAATTCAAACATGCCCGGCGCGTGTCCGCCATTTGCAACGGCCTGTTCGCGCTCGGATCTGCAGGATTGCTGAACGAGCGCACGGTGACCACGCACTGGATGGATGTGCCGCGTCTGGCTGCCACGTTTCCGCGCGCACGGATCGAGCCGGATCACATCTACGTGAAGGACGGCAGCATCTACACCACGGCGGGCGTGACGGCAGGGATCGATCTTTCCTTGGTGATGATCGAGGAAGATTTTGGCAGGAAAATGGCGCTGGACGTCGCCAAGTATCTGATCGTGTATCTGCGAAGAGCAGGTGGACAATCGCAGTTCAGCCCGTTGCTCGAATCGCAGGCCGCGCCTGATTCGCAAATGGTGGCGATCCAGCAATATATGCTGGACCACCTTGCCGCCGAGCACACGCTTGCTTCGTTGGCGGAGCGGGCGCATATGAGCCCGCGCAACATGACGCGTCTGTTCACGAAGGAATGCGGCCTGAGTCCGACTGCATTCCTGAACAACGCGCGTATCGATGCCGCAAGGCGTTATCTGGAAAGCACGGATCTTCCGCTGCGCCACATTGCCCGACAGTGCGGGTTCGATGGTACGGACGCACTGCGACGCACGTTTCAAAGGCGACTGAAAATTAATCCGGCTGACTATCGCAGCCGCTTCCGTTCGGCCGATTCGCCAGATCGTACGCAGGACGTTGTCGCCGAGGCGCGGTAGAAACTACCAACGCACTCGATTGGATCCCTGGAACATGATACGAGAGGCTGCACATTTAATGAGGTCAGGTTCCGGGCAGCCGGGAGAGCGACTGATATCTGTACGCCGGATGCATTCAGACGGTCAAGAAGACCCATAGTCCAATGTCCGAATCTTGCCGATCGTAGCGTGAGTGCAATTGACAGCACCCAAACCTCAGCAATCGTCGGAACCGCGACCATGTCAATGGCCGCTTCCCCGGCTTGAACAGACCCTTGAACGTGCATATCGAAACATCGGCCAACGACCGCTTCTGGCCGACTCGGGACGACGGCGATTAGCCCTGGTCGACTCGTTTCGGGCAACGGCCTCGTTCCACAGAGGCCATTCGACACGAGCCTCGAACATTGGCTATCCCGTCAAGCTGATGGAAATGTGGGACGGTCTTGGAGCGCTGTTAGATACTCGCCGACCCGTTTCAACAGCAACGCGCAGCGTTGCATCGTCGCTTCACCATCATTCAATTCTCGACGTCCGATGATTACGAATCCCTCAATAGTTGAACCTGCGGGGAACTGCTGCCAGCTTAGGTCAATGTGGGACCAGTCGTTGCCAACACGAAGCCCATTCCAGAAATGAATCTCTGTCGTTTCTCCTGTCCAGACCGTTCCTTTTATGATTTCGGTTTCGGGATAATAGTGCTGTACCACTCTGGAGGTAGGGTAGCACTGGCCCAAGGCAGGGTTTCCCGCCTGCTCCACCTCAAAATATGCGGTCCGTTTGTCCCACGAGGCGGCCAGTGCTTCACGAAGGCAGAGCATAAAATCCAGATTTCGCGCCATAGTCAGGTCCGATCTATCATTTCAATCAGCCGAGTCGCTTTCGGAAAAATATGACACGCTCGGTTTCATCAAAACCGAGGGCGTGATGCAGCGAGTGCGCGCACACATTGTCGGCCTGAGAGTCGGACGCGAATTCCGTGCAGCCGTGCGCTGAGCTCCACTGACCGGCGGCGCTGCATAACGCCCTCGCAACGCCAACTCGGCGCGCCGCCGGAACGACGTATATGCCTTCCAAAAAGAGCACGGGCGAGGTCTTGCAACCATTTACGTAGTCGTGGCGCAGTGCGGCTTCTGCGAAGCCAATCGGCGAGTTTTCACAAGAAAAAGCGATGAAGCTCGCATACCGATGCGGGTCGGCAAGCAATCGCTGGGTTTCGCTAATGTGGTCGTCCTCGCTCACGTGTTGCCAAAGCAAACTCCGCAACGAGGACCACCCGGCTGCGTCTCGCGGCGAAGCAGCACGAACTGTAAAGGTAAATGGAGGCATGCCTGTAGTCATCGCCTATGAGATGTACAGCACCTAAGCAGAGTAGCTGATTGTCAACCATGTGGCCGAGCATATCGAACGGCCGGTTGTGGCCGAACGCCGGCAAATATCCGCATAGTAATTCAACCCTACCATTCATCGATCGTAGTCCGGCGCTCGTCGACCCTAGCGGACGGTCAGCGTGGCGACGAGTATTCACTCACATTGAGTGAACGCGATATTGCCCATACGCGAGCAGCATGAAGAACACCACAGCAGCTAAAGCACCAACAAATAGTGCCGCTCTTGCTACCCGCGCCCAGCTATCAATTTGTGGATCGTTCAGCGACCTATAGTCACCGGTGACGAGCCAGATAATCGAAGCGTAGTTGAACCTACCCCCTACACCGACAGCAGCATCACTGAGGCGCGCACTTTCTGTCGGGTAGTTTTTCTCCAGCTTGGCAGAAATTTTGTTTTGCATAAGGCCGCAGCCTCCCAAGCCGATGAGCGCTAGGGCGATAAGCGCCTCGAAGATGTGCATAACGTCGGCGGAAGTCATGTCGCGGAAGTTTCCTGGGTTTAATACATGCCAAGCACCAAAAGCCCGGGGCATTGGGGTTGCGCAATTGGCAACGTCTAGCGCCTCGGTCAAACGGCGGCTTCAGCAATGAGCCGTTCATACTTGCTCTACGGCCAATGACTATTAGTTTGGTCGCCGTGACTGTGCGCCGAGAAAAAGCCTGCCCGGAGATTGTTACCGATATGGTGGTCTGTGTCGAATGACCGTTCGTGGCCGAACCCGGTCCGACGCAGACCTCTATCGATCGCTGATTGCAGCAGGTATGGGAAGGGCATCAACCGACCCACAAGGAGCAGCCGCGATTTCTCCGAAGTGGTCATTCCGATGCCGAGTCGCAACCCGGCTTGTCGAACAATGCCGCCTGCCCGCACACCGACGAGAACATTCGGTAGCTGGAATGCCCAATCCCACGAGCCTCGTAAACTCGCTGAGTTGTGTGAGGATCAAGTGTATGCACGTAGGCATCAAAGGCTTCTCCACGTGCATAACGGGTCGCACCTTGCGCCTCGGCAGCGCATGACTGATCCTGGCCGTCCCCGTCTGGGGCGTTGTCTGCGGTCCCAAGGAGATAGATGATGTCGCGTCGGAGGTAACGTGTCTTGAGTTCATCGATCGAACCCGGCCGAGGCGAATAGGCAGGGATGTCAGCTTGCAGACCGTAATTCCATCGATTGAACGCGCGACACGAGGCTGCGTTGAAAGGCGCAAAGTCCCCGTTGGAATCGGGACGCTCGTCTGTCAGATAAAGGTACGTCGCAGGATTTGCTACTACATACCGGACGTGGACCGGAGCGTCCCCAAGATTAGCCTCACCTCTTCCAAGAACTGCATAGTCCTGAACAAATTGTCTCCCTGCCGAATGCCCGGCAAGCACAATAGTTTTGAGGCTCGGGAATATCGCGCGATTCGCCAACCGGTGAAAAATCTCATCGACGACTTGAAATGAACTGATTGCCGCCGAGCCCTGAGATGGCTTTCCTACCTTCCAGTCATCTTCACCCCATCTGAGAATGTTGTCCGCTAAATTGTGCGCGGCGACATCTCGCGCCGTCAAAAACTGAGGCGTGACTATGACAGTTGCGCGCGCTGCGGCTCCCGCCACTTCCGCCGCGTGCTCTCCCGAGCGAAGATCCGCCGCGGCCAGCCAGGGATCACGATGACGGCACGGGTAACATCGTCTTGTGGCTTGGTCCAATCCCGCGACACCGCAATCGGTAATTCAAAGTCGCCCGACCGGGTCTCAATGTCCAGTCGTCCTTTCTGCACTACAGGTACGGGCGTATTTACAAGCTCACGCTCTGGCATGACCCTGATGCCTGAATCGGGAGAAATAGACTTGATATCCTGAGTTTCGGCTGAGGCAATTGACGCCGATACCGCACTTAGAAACACCAACAGAGAGCATGCGACACGGCGTGATCGATACACCTGGAATCTCCATTTTCAGCCTTGTCGATAGGCTGCTAGGCGTTTGACAAAGCCAGCTATATGTATGTCTAGGAACGCCAGAGGGCGTGGGCCCGTTGACTCGAATGTTGGCGCGAAGTGTAACGGGCTATTGCTCGCCTGTTGACTGTTGAGGATCTACAAGGCAACGCCGACCGGCCGGTCTGGGGCGAACAGTGACTGCGCCTTGCGCGCTACACCGTCAGGTTCCGATCGGAGACCAACGCGGTCTCAAATACCGTAGTGTCATCGATATCGACTTGATATGCTGTCGCGCCCGCTTTCCATGAAAACACTCGATCGACGGACGTGTTCGCATACAGCACTGCTGCGAAATCATCTATAGCGATTGACGGCGGAATCGCCCGAGCCTGCTGTGCCGCATGGAGTGTTTCGCGCCTCTTGGGATCGCTGCCGTAGTGAACGGCACAACCGCCGGGTAAAAATCCCAAGCCTTTGAGTGGGCGATAGACTCCGCCCCAAAATGAATCAGTGATTCCTGCCTCGAACCAGCACATTGCTCCAGCGCTCATGCCTGAAAGCAATATGCCGCTTTCCCATGCTTCTCGTAGGACTTGGTCGAGTCCCCATTCGCGCCACACAGCAAGCGTGGACTTTGTGTTTCCGCCACCGACAAAAATCGCGTCTTGCTGCAATATGCGAGTCCGAAAGTCGGACAGCAGAATCGACCTGGAGTTCGGCTGCCGGAAAAATGCAAGATGAGACGTTTCGCAACCGATGTCGCCGTATGTCTGGTGAAACCTATCGATATGTGCCGGAAGGTCCCCGCTTGGGGTAGCCAGATAGCAAACGCTCGGATGCGCCTTTTTTGTAAGGTCTCGGATAAGCTCGTCGACTGGAGTGGGCGAGTTCTCCATCATAAAGCCACCACCGCCGATAGCCAGGATACGTCGCATGCATGCTCCGGTTTTTTGACCCTTGTTGGTTACTGGTCTATTCTCAACAATTCTGACATGGTCGCCAACTGTCTCATAGTGGGCCGGCTGTTGCCCGTCAGCTATCGGCAGAAGTTGACCCCTCCGATCACTTGGTTTGTTCCAAAACGGCCGGTCATGTGCAGAAAACTCCCGGCTCGCTCAGCATTTCGATCAGATTTTCCGGATAGACCGTCTCGGTGGTAGAGCGCAAATCATCCAGGCTCCACCATCGGTGCTCCGCCATTACTTCGCGCTCTTGCGCCGTCCAGCTGTCGCGTGAAATGAATTCCGAGCGTGTGTGCGCGACAAAATATTGTTCGACGGCGAGGACCCACTCGCCGTCTGGCAGCTGTAGCTGCACTTCACGCACTCCAACCGGTCCAGCTATCTGCGCCGTGTGATTGCCCGTTTCTTCACGGAGCTCTCGCATTGCGGCATCCGCAAACGTCTCGCCATGCTCGACACCACCGCCCGGCGTTGCCCAGTGGGTCTTTCCAGCGAGCGCCCCAGACCTATGCACGAAACGGAATAACAACACGCGCCGCTTTGGAGTGGTGATCAGAAGCCTGGCCGAAGGTCGCCGCCGCATGGGATTCACCGATTTCTCGTACAGCGAATCGATATAGTCGCCATGTTCGGGCATTGGCTTGACTCCTATCCGGACAAAGCCAAGCGACTCATAGTAGCCGCATAGCTTGGTGTTTCTCACGTCGCAGCCAAGCCGCACAAAACGTCGGTTCAGAATGCTGACTTGGTTAGCGCACCAGTCGATCACGAACCTGCCCAGTCCACGACCGTCAAAGCCCTTTCTCACAGAAAGTCCATGGGCGTAACCTGCGATTGGTTCTTGAGGCCCCCAGTACACTTCATCATCCCAATCCAGAGAAAACGTCCCCACGGCCGTGCCGTCCTGCTCGACAACATACACCGCTCTTCGCGAGAGACTGTTTAGCACCCATCCTTCGGAAAATCCGTCCCCTTCCTTGCCCCTGCATAATCGCCATGAGCCACCTTTTTCGCATGCGCGTCGTTGCGGATCTGTGTAACAACCGGCACGTCATCTGCTGTTGCTCTGCGGATGCTTCTTGCGGTCATCGCGTATTGCTCCGTTCGTTGTACAGTAGGTCGTCTTGATCGCCGTGGCTGCCCTCGCCTCTAATGTTACCGATTTCAGTGCTCAAGGCGAACAGCGGTAACTGGCCGAGACGGAATGGACGCTGACCTACGAACCGTGAACATCGACGTGCAGCGAGAATCCACGACTTTCAAATAACCGCTCGGAGGCAACATTTCCCTTGGTAACCATCGCACAGCATTCCGAGTGACCAAGCGCGGTTAATGTAGCCAATGCGGCGTCGAGCAACGTCCCGGCGCTGCCTGACCGCTTACTTGTAGGCGCGGTGGCTACGACGGCTATGACAACCATAGGGCTTGTAGTCGCAAACAAGGCACGCCGATTGGAGCCCACTCGTCTGTTCAACCGCCCACGACGCCTCAGAGATCCATTCGCCATATCGTCCTCCAAGGATCGCCTTTGCCTTCAATGCGTATTGAGTTTCCGTCTGCCCGGTGTCGTCGATCGTTCCTTGAAACGCTGCGAACAGAAGCAGCCCCAGCGCCGATATGTCTCCAGACTGTATGTGGCGTAAACCGACCGGTAGCGCAACAGACCGCAGGAGACGATCGGACAGCGTGCGCCTCCAAAGCTGCGCGCTACGCTCGTGGGTTGAAGCTGGCATCCCGGAGCCCTCGCGCCTGAGAAGTTTACTTTGATAACTCTCGGATTGTCGACGATGTGGGCCCCGTCGTCGACCGTCTCTTCCTGGCTGGACAGCGACCGACCGCCGTCCGGCATGCCTTGGTTCAGACCTCAGTCTGTTCGGCCATCTCAAGTGCATCGTCTACCTCAATGCCGAGGTATCGGCCTGTGCTTTCAAGTTTGGAACGGCCAAGTAGCAACTGGACCGCCCTCAGGTTTTTTGTGCGCAGGTAGATCAGCGAAGCCTTTGTCCGACGCATGGTATGGGTTCCGTACGCCGTGTCGTCGAGACCAATTGATGCGATCCAGCGATGCACGAGGCGAGCGTATTGACGCGTTGAAAGGTGCGGCGACCGGTGGACCCGGCTCGGGAACAAAAAGTCCGACTGCGACAGTCCGGCGGTCCTGATCCACGCTTCCGCGCTATCGCGGGTCTGCCCGATAAGCTCGAACTGGACCGGACGCTGTGTTTTCTGCTGCAAGACCGTTGCCCGGGATATGACATGTTGGCCGTGGCAAATATCACGCACTTGTAGCTTGGTCAGATCGCATGCTCTCAACTGCTATCGATGGCCAAGTTGAAAATCGCGAGATCACGTGTCAGCGCGGAAAGTTGCAGGCGAATCCGGATGGCCCAGATCTCTTTCAGTTTTAACGACGGCTTCTGTCCTGTGAACTTGCCTTTGTTCCATGGGACACGCCCCGGTGTGTTGATCGCGGTCGTTTCCATGACGCTCTCCTTCCGTGTGACTACAGTCGCTCAAACAATCTGATCTCCCGTCTCACCGCTCTGCACAGGCCTGCGCAACGACATAATTTCGACAATACTTGAAATATCGAATTGAACGCTCTATCGTTCCGTCCATGGACTCCAATCTCGTTGTACGCGCGCTGAGCGCGCTCGCCCATGAATCGCGTCTCGCGATTTTCCGCATGCTGGTCGTCGCCGGGCCGAACGGCATGGCTGCCGGTGAAATCGCGAAGCAACTCGGCCTATCCCCTTCAAGCCTGTCATTTCACCTCAAGGATCTGTCACATGCAGACCTGGTGAAGCCTCGTCAAGAAAGCCGCTTCATCATCTACACCGCGAACTTTGACGCGATGACGGGCCTGATCGGCTTCCTGACGGAGAACTGCTGCGCGGGCGCGACCTGTGCCGCGAGCGATCTTCCCAACTGCTGCGGAGATACACCATGAAGCGCATGCACATCCATGTCGCGGTCGAAGACCTCAACGATAGCATTCGGTTCTACGGCGCCATGTTCGGCAACAAGCAACCCACAGTTCTCAAGAGCGATTACTGCAAATGGGAACTGACCGATCTGGCCGTCAATTTCGCGATTTCGCAGCGCGGCGCGAAACCGGGCGTCGATCACATCGGCATCCAGGTTGAAACCGACGCGGAGTTGGAGGAGATGAATGCCCGCTTCACTGCCGCAAAGCTGCCGGTACAGGAACAGACGGAGACAACCTGCTGCTACGCCAAGTCGGACAAGGCGTGGACAGTCGACCCGCAGGGCGTCGCTTGGGAGACGTTCAGAACCCTCGAAGCCGCACCGGTCTACGGTGAGTCTCACGATCGAACGCAAGCACAAGCCCGATCAACGGCCGCATGCTGTTCGCCTGCCGAATCCATTGTGAAGATGCGGAGCCGCGCGTGAGCGATAAACCTTACTCAATTCTCATCCTCTGCACTGGCAATAGCTCGCGCAGCATCATGGCCGAGGCGCTGTTCAACGTCTTGGGCAAAGGAAAGTTCCGGGCGCACAGCGCTGGTAGCCATCCCTCTGGTGCGGTCAATCCGTTTGCCATTGAACGATGTGAAGCGCTCGGCTACGACACGTCGGAGCTGCGTAGCAAGAGTTGGGATGAGTTCGCAACGCCTGATGCTCCCCACATGGATTTTGTGATCACGGTCTGCGATCAAGCGGAGAGCGAAGTCTGCCCGATTTGGCCGGGCAAACCGATGACGGCGCATTGGGGCTTTGAAGATCCAGCCGCGTTCGAGGGCAGCGATGAAGACAAGCGCAAGGTGTTCACCAAGGTATATCGACAAATCATGAGCCGGGTGAGCCAGTTCGTGAACCTACCCCTCCATGTGCTTGATAGCAACGCGATTCAGCGCGAAATGCGCGCCATCGGTGAAAGACCTGCAGAGGAATCAAATGAGCAGCACTGATACGGCGGTCGTCGGCGCACGGCCGGCGATCGGATTTTTCGAGCGCTACCTGACAGTCTGGGTCGCCCTTTGCATCGTGGGCGGCATTCTGCTCGGGCAGGTGCTTCCGCAGTTCTTTCAGGCCATCGGCCGCATGGAGGTGGCACAGGTTAATCTACCGGTCGGCATGCTCATCTGGGTGATGATCATTCCGATGCTGGTCAAGATTGATTTTGCCGCGATGACGCAGGTCAAGAGTCAGTGGCGTGGAATAGGCGTCACGCTGTTTGTGAACTGGTTCGTCAAACCGTTCTCGATGGCGTTACTCGGCTGGATCTTCATCCGCCACGTGTTCGCGCCGTGGCTTCCCGCCGATCAGCTCGACAGCTACATCGCCGGCTTGATCCTGCTGGCTGCAGCCCCCTGCACGGCAATGGTATTCGTCTGGTCGCAGCTCTGTAAGGGCGATCCGTATTTCACGTTATCGCAGGTGGCGCTGAACGACTCCATCATGATCGTGGCCTTCGCGCCGCTCGTCGCTTTGTTGCTCGGTTTGTCGGCCATCACGGTGCCGTGGGATACGCTGATTATTTCGGTCGGTCTCTACATCATCATCCCGGTCATCCTCGCTCAACTGCTGCGCCGGATGCTGATGACGAAGGGTGAGGCTCATTTTCGGAAGACCGTTGCGCACCTCGGACCCTATTCGATCTGCGCGCTGCTCACGACGTTGGTGCTGCTCTTCGCCTTCCAAGGGCAGGCGATCATCAAGGAACCGCTGGTTATCGCAATGCTGGCGATACCGATCCTCATTCAAGTGTTCCTCAATTCCGGCCTCGCCTACTTGTTGAATCGGCGCCTCGGTGTCGCGCATTGCGTCGCGGGACCGTTCAGTCTGATCGGCGCGAGCAATTTCTTCGAGCTGGCGGTGGCCACGGCAATCAGCCTGTTCGGCTTCCATTCAGGCGCTGCGCTAGCCGCCGTGGTCGGCGTGCTGATCGAGGTGCCGGTGATGCTGCTGGTTGTCGGTGTCGTCAATCGATCGCAGCATTGGTATGAAGCAAACCACAGCATCAAGGGACAACGGGTATGAGCGTCGCGATCTATCACAATCCGGATTGCGGCACGTCGCGCAACACGCTGGCTATGATCCGTAATGCCGGCATCGAGCCAGTCATCATCGAATATCTGAAAACTCCGCCGAGCCGGGACGTGCTCAAAAATCTCATCACAGGCGCTGGCCTGACGGTGCGCGCCACGTTGCGCGAAAAGGGGACGCCTTACGCCGATCTAGGTCTAGGCGACCCATCACTAGGCGATGAGCAATTGCTCGATGCGATGCTGGAACATCCGATCCTCATCAATCGCCCGCTTGTCGTCACACCGCTTGGCGTACGCCTGTGCAGGCCCTCTGAGGTCGTTCTCGACATCCTGCCCGCAGCGCAAAAAGGTGCTTTTGCCAAAGAGGACGGCGAAAAGGTCATCGATAGCGAAGAACGCAGGGTCCGCGAATGACACAGGATCGTTCCGATGACAGCAAAACGAAGTGACGGCGCTCGCGGCGCTATCGCGACATGGGCGCTCGCAGCCGCGCAACTCGTGTCATGGGGTTCGATCTATTACGCGTTCTCCCTGTTTGTCGTGCCGATGGAAAGTGCGCTGGGCTGGAGCCGGACCGCCACAAACGCAGCGCTCTCGATCGGTCTGCTGATCTCGGGACTCGCGGCCTATCCCATCGGCACTTGGATCGATCAAGGTCACGGCCGCCGCGTCATGGTCTGCGGGTCTATCCTCGCTGCAGCGATGTTGGCGCTATGGTCGCAGGCTCATAACCTCGCGATACTGTTCGTCGTCTGGGCCGGTCTTGGTGTGGCGATGGCTGCCACGCTCTACGATCCGGTCTTCGCGGTGGTCACCCGCGATTTCCCTGAGAGCTTTCGCACCAAGATCACGCTGATCACTTTGGTAGCCGGTTTTGCCAGTACGGTTTTCATCCCGCTAACCCAAGGTCTCATCGAATGGTGCGGTTGGCGGGGCGCATTGCTCGTGCTGGCCGCGTTCAATCTGGCGATCTGCTTGCCGCTGCACATTTTCGCCATCGACCGAGACGCACCGCGCGATGACGAATCAACTTACAGGGCGACGCAGAAAGCTGTCAATGCGACGGCTACGCAGCGCGCACTTCGCACGCCAACATTTTGGGCGCTCGCAGTGTGCTTCACAGCCTACTACGCGACATTCGCTGCGCTCACGTTCCATCTCGTACCACTGATGATGGAACGGCGCGTATCGCCAGCACTGATCCTGACGACGATGGCCGTTATCGGCCCGGCACAGGTTCTGGCGCGCGTGCTGTGGTTCACGATAGGCCGCAACCTACGGCCGTCGATCGTGGGTATCGTGATCACGATCGCCTTCCCGGCTTCGGTCATCGTTCTAATGTGCGCCGGGACGTCGCCGGCGTTACTTATCCTGTTTGCGATCGTCTACGGCGGCGCCAACGGCATGATGACGATCCTGCGCGGGACGATCGTGCAAGATCTGATGTGGACAGAGGGCTATGGAGCCGTGAGCGGACTGCTCTCGATGCCCTCGAATATTGCCAAGGGCATTGCGCCGATTTCTGCCGCTGCGATCTGGATGGTCGGCGGAAACTATCTCCCGGTCGTTTGGACCGTGTTGCTGGTGTCTCTGGTTTCAGCGGTTGCGTTCATCCTGGCGACACGTCTCGCCTCCGGAGAAAAGTTCGGAGAGCGTCAAGTCAATTTCGAGTGAGTTTGCCGCCATGCAGATACGAACAGCCGAAGAGACCGACCTGTGTAAGATCCTGAGCCTCTTACGCGCGAATGACTTACCTGTAGAAGATGTTTCGAGCGGGCTCATCGCAGGATTTCTCATTGCAGAAAGTGCAAGCGGATCGGTTATCGGCATTGGCGGACTTGAACAACTCGGCGCTAGCGTGCTGTTGAGATCGCTTGCTGTCGCGCGGGAGGCGGGTGGAACAGGAATCGCACGTGCACTGGTAGCACGTCTCGAAGACAACGCACGCTCCTGCGGGCGACAAGATGTTTGGCTACTGACAACGACGGCCGAGCGATTTTTCGAGCGAGCCGGCTACGAGCGGGTGACCCGCGAAGACGTCCCGGCCGAAGTGCAGTTATGCAGACAATTCGTGGCGCTGTGTCCGTCGACGGCGTCCTGCATGCGAAAGCGGCTGCGCACCACATCTTCCGCACCCGTCGCCGAGCGGCCGGTATCGAACTGATTTCCGACGCTCGACGCCAGTTCGTCACCGACTCTTGTTGGCCGGACCCGGTCCGACAATGAGCTTGCGCAGGGGTCGTCATTGATCGGTCCGCGTCGGGCGGAAGTCGCCCCGGAACCGCCTTTCGGATTCGCGACACCGCAACGACCGCTTCCAGAGGCGAACCGGCGTCTAACCGTCGCATTGACCAGACAAGCGAATGACGCTTGCCGGCCGCATCAGGGCGATCTGAAGGGGTGCGTTTTTCGACTGGAGCGATCGACTTGCGTTTGCACATAGCCTCAACCCGAATCAGTCTTACGTGCCAGGCCGTGCCCGCTCATACGGTAGCACCGACATTCAGGGGTTTCGGCATGCGAAAAAGACGGGGTGCAAGTTGTCTAGTCGTAAGCGTCATGCAGAGGCCGCGCCGACCGTTCAGAACTCAAATTCCGATAGTCGTTCGTTGACGGCAGCGAGGTCAAAAGCATCGGGATCGAAGCTGCCACCACACCATTCGAGCAGTTGCTCATGGTCTTCATGAGACGGGTCGGTTATAGCTTCTAAGAATTCGATGTACCCGGGTCCACCACCGACGTCTTC
>NZ_JBIYEB010000011.1:0-257214 GCF_044909315.1 Caballeronia udeis | reverse complement strand
CACGGCAAAGTACGGTATGTCGGCTGCTCGAACTACTCGGGCTGGCACTTGATGAAGGCGCTGCACGTGAGCGAACGTGACCGTCTGCCGCGTTTCGTCAGCCAGCAGATTCACTACACGCTCGAAGCGCGCGAAGCCGAATACGAACTCGCGCCAATCGCGCTCGACCAAGGGCTCGGCATCCTGGTCTGGAGCCCGCTTGCAGGCGGCTTGCTGTCCGGCAAGCATCGCCGCAATGCCTCACCGGAAGGTACACGCCAGCTCGCCGGCTGGACCGAGCCGCCGATTCGCGACGAAGAACGCCTGTGGTCGATCGTCGACACGCTCGTTGAAGTTGCTGACGAGCATAAGGTATCCGCAGCACAGGTCGCGCTGGCGTGGACGCTGGGGCGCCCCGCCGTCGCGTCGGTCATTATCGGCGGACGCAACGAGGCGCAGTTGCGGGACAACCTCGGCGCGGCGAACCTCGCCCTGAGCGCAGATCAGCGCGCGCGGCTGGACAAGGTCAGCGCACCTCCTCTGCTTTACCCATACTGGCACCAGGTGCAGACCGCGAGCGACCGCCTCGGCATTGCCGACCTGTCGCTCCTTGGGCCGCATCTGAAGGCATGAGCTGCACCGGACATGGCAAACGCGTGGCTCCCGCATCAGTCGTCCCGAGGTGAACCCGAAAGTAGCCGATCAATCGCCCGGTGATCAGGAATCGCCACTCGGAAGGAGTGTTGAACAGCTCGTCCTGGGCCAAAGGCGTCGTGGTTTTCGAGCGCAACTGACGAATCCATTGGCCTTCTTCCAACGCGATCGAGTCTTCGAGAAAGAACAGGTCGTACTGTTCCAGATCACCATGCGAACCTGATTGCTTCGACCGGTTTCAGCCGTCCATGCACGTCATGGCACAAAGCGACGTCAAAGCCGACCTTGCTGCGAATACCGTCGAACAGCCTGTTGGCCACTTGCATCCAGGGCCGCGAGACGGGCCGCCAATACGCGCCTGAAGAGGCGCGTTGCCCTTAGGGCCTCCCCTATGGCGCTGAGACGACGCCGCTGCTGTTGCCGATCCGTGCCAGCCACCGGACGATGACACCGGGTACCGTGCACCTGATCCTCAAGCAGGTGTTCGACAATGCGATCGATCATCTGCAACAATGATCGCGGCTAATTTCGATCGTTCTTCACTTGACCAATGCTGAATTATTAACCACAATCTTTCCTGTGGAAACATAAGATTCGTTAACTCGACCGGCACTTCTTGCGCCATGACCCTGACCGCTCCAGCACGCACGGCCGTGCCTACGGATGAACGTCTGAAGCGTGTCCTTCTCGATCTGACCAAGATCTCCTGATGATTAAAATTCACCGGCTCGAATTCCTGCCATGAAAAATGGACCGTCTACAGATCACAAGACGCCTGTGCTGCCAAAGACAAAGACTAAGAAAACTATCGCCCAGCCCGTGCAAGACAAGCCCTATCACCATGGGTCGCTTCCGCACGCGCTGCTGGAGGCGGCCGAAGCCGTCTTGCGTCGCGACGGTATAGCCAGCCTGACGTTGCGCTCCATTGCCCGTGAGGCGGGCGTCTCGCATACGGCGCCCCAGCACCATTTCGGCGACTTGGCTGGCGTGCTCAGCGAACTTGCCGCCAGCGGCCACCGGCGGCTGACCGCGTCCATGGTAGCCAAAGCGGAAGGCCTCCCACCAGGGCCGGCCAGCCGAAAGGCCATTGCACGCGCCTACGTCAGCTTCGCGGTAGATAACCCCGACCTGCTTCGCCTGATGTTTCGCAGCGAGATGCTCGACCACACGCGGGTATCGCTCGTCGAGGCAAGACAGCTATCCGCACGCGCGCTAGTGGGTGCCTTCGACGAGCCGCTCAAGCCCACGCCGGGCAAATCCACGACGTTCGGCCGGTTGGATGCCCCACAGGCTATTGCGATGACTGCGGCTTGGGCCTATGTCCACGGCCTTGCGTCGCTGCTCATCGACGGTCGCCTGAAAGCGTTGGCCGCGTCCGCGGAAGGTATACGTAATACCGAAGAACTCGTGGATGCCGCGATTGAGCACGTACAGCTCATTCATGAGGCCGGTCTCAAGCTCAAGGCCGGGCAGGCCGCCACGAATCGACAGGCAAAGAAACCCAAAGCGGAGATGAGCGATTCGCTCTGAAGCCAAGGAGACAAGCATGAGAGTTCTGTTGATCGAAGATGATCTGCAGATTGGTCAAAGCCTGTTGCGCGCGCTCAAGGACGCCGACTTCAGCGTCGACTGGGTGAGAGACGGTATCGCCGGACGCACGGCTCTCGCCGGTACGGAGTACACCGTCGTATTGCTCGATCTGGGCTTGCCCGGCATGGACGGCATCGACCTCCTGAAGACGGCGCGCACATCGGGTAACGCCGTGCCGGTGCTGATACTGACTGCCCGGGATGATCTCGACTCGCGCGTTCAAGGCCTCGACGTCGGCGCCGACGACTACCTTCTCAAGCCCTTCGACGTGCCCGAATTGCTTGCGCGCATCCGCGCGGTGATCCGCCGCAAAGCCGGTTACGCGTCCTCGCGCCTGGGTGACGAGTCCCTATGCCTCGATCTCGACAAACGCACACTGACCTGCAACGGTGCGACAACCGTGCTGTCCGCGCGCGAATTCGCACTGATGCTGGCGTTCCTCGAGCGGCCCGGCACGATCCTCTCGCGCGAGCAACTGGAAGACCGCTTATACGGCTGGGGTAAAGAAGTGGAAAGCAACGCGGTGGACGTGCTGATTCATTCGGTGCGCAAGAAATTCGGCCAGAACGTGATTCGCAATGTACGCGGGCTCGGGTGGACCGTGATGCTTAACGATGCCCGCGAGGGACAGACGCCGTAAGACTGCTCCATCGAAACCAGTTCGCGAACCAGCACGAAAGCACCGACGAGCCCGAGGCTCGTGCCTTGACCCGAGTGACGCCTGCACCGGAAATCAATACGTTTCCATTCATCATGAGCACCGTCGTTATCTTTAATGTAGTCCGCGTGAATAAGTATCTTCTGCTGGTTGAGCGAGCAGGACACGCTTGATGCATCAATACCCGGCCGCGGTGGTACGTGCAATCGGCCGGGTTCGTTCAAGGGGCCTGAGACGCGGACGGAAATCCGATCGACGCGACGATCCCGGACTGACCGTCACGACGATTGCGAAGATTCACCGCGCCGCCACATTTACTCGCGATCGCCTCGACGATCGACAGGCCGAGACCACTGCCCTCGATTTGCGTATTGGCTCGAAAGAAACGGTCGAACACGCGTGGCAGCAGTTCTTCAGCAATGCCGGGCCCTGTGTCGGTCACGTCGATCCATACCATGCCGTCGCGTATCTGTACGCTCAGATCGACCTTGCCGCCGTCCGGCGTGTAGCGGATCGCGTTGCTGACCAGGTTGCGCACGGCAATGCCGACATCTGCCTCGACCGCGCGGACAAACGCGCTGGCCATTTCGTCGGCGCCGATATCGATGCCACGCTTCATCGCGATAGGCAATACCTCGGCCACCGCGTCGACGACTACGGCGGACACGTCGACACGCGTCAACGTATCAGCCTGCAGAGCCGCATCGGCACGCGCAAGCCTTAGCAATTGCGCGATCAGATTGCCACTGCGTGTGATGCCGCCGCGCAATTCGCAAAAGCGCTCCTGGTTGCCGGGCGCGATATGCGGCTGCAGATTGTCCGCCTGCAATTGAAGCGCGGTGAGCGGCGTGCGCAGTTCGTGCGCGGCATCGGAAATAAACTTTCGTTCCGACTCGATAGATTGTGCAAGCCGATCGATCATCAGATTGATCGAGTCGATAAAGGGCCGTATTTCGATCGGCACGCCTGACGTCGACAATTGGTGGAAATTACTGACGTCGATCCCCTGCACTTGCGCGCCCAAACGATTCAACTTGCGCAACGAGCGGCGCACGACCAGCAGCACGGCAATCCACACCAGCGGCACGAGTACGATCATCGGCCAAAGCGTATTGACCGCACTTTCTTCCGCAAGCTCGTGCCGCACCGCCGAGCGTTGCGCGACCTGAATCACCATGGACGGCTCACGCAGCGTGTAGATGCGCCATTCCTCGCCGCTAACGGCTGTCGTCACGAAACCCGCCGGCGCCTCGCGCGGCAGCGCCAGGGACGGTTCGGTCGACCGGTAAGGCGTGGCCTGATCGTCCTTCCAGACCGTAATGACAATGTCGCGTTCCGGTTGCGAGCCGCGCGCCGGAATGGCAGGCAGCGAATCCGCGAAACCGCCGCGCATGCGGCTGGCGACCTGTTCAAGCCGAAGGTCGAGCAACGCGCTCATGCCCGCTTTCGACAGCTGATATGAACTGACGCCCTGCACCACGCCGACGATGCTGACCAGCACGCAAAGCGCGAAGACAAGCTGGTTTCTTAGAGACTTGATCATAGGACGCAGAAAAAGTGTTTCGCCCACGGGTGATGCGTGGATGCCGGGGCACTCGGCGCAACGCGAGAGACGGGTGAGGCAGACTTTTTTTGTAAAGCGATTCTACTCCCGCGCCCCGGCGCTCTCTCGCGTAGAACGACGGCAAAGGCGCGCAGCCTTTGCTGCGCGCCCACCATTTAGCTCATGATGCGTGCTCCATCGAGGTGATGACCGTCCGGTGCCCGGGCATGTCGCCTGCCCGTGGCGATTGACTCGGCGCCTGGCTCGGGTGCCTGCATTAGCGCCAGTAGCCGTATCCATATCCGTAGTGCCCGTACCACCCGCGCGGGCGTCCGTAATAACCAACCACCACGGGCGGCGCATACACAGGCGGCGGCGCGTAATACACGGGTGGAGGCGGCGGCGCATAGACTGGCACGGGCGCGACGGGCACTGCGGCCACCATTGGCATCACTGGCACGCCGATACCGACACCAACGCCGACGAACACATGAGCCTCGGCAACACTCACGAGGCCGGCGCTTAATACGGCGGCGACTGCCACCTGGCGAATCCCTTTCATGCTTTTCTCCTTGAACTTCGGTGCAGCGCATTGATTGCATCGGTTGAGGTGCATTCTGCTCGCTGACAATGAGGAAAGAATGAGCGAACAGCCAGGCAGACTAATGGACTGATGTCGCGCATGTCGATAACCCATTCTCCGACCTCACCGACCAGCCAAGACCCCGGATGTTCCGGATCAAGGATTGTCCGTATTTCTTTCGGATTGCATGGATTAATACATCGACCGCGTTGCTCTCAACCTCTCTGCCCCAGCCGTACAGTCGTTCTTCAAGTTGGCTGCGCGAAAGTACCGCGCCACGACGTTCAAGCAAGGCATGCATCAGCGTGAATTCACGCGCCGAGAGCGACGACTCGAGACCATTCAGAAGAATGGTGCGCCTCTCGAGATCGAGACCAAGAAATTCGTCGCCGATTCTCGAAGTCGCATAGCCAGTCGTTCGCCGCAGGACCGCGCGCATGCGGGCAAGTAACTCACGGGGCACGAATGGTTTGAGTACACAATCGTCAGCGCCGGTATCGAGACCGCGCGCATGCGTTTCGGGATCATCGTGTGCGCTAAGGAGCACCACGGGGACCTTGTTGCCCGCAGCACGCGATGCCTTCAACAACGCTATGCCGCCAATGCCCGGAAGACTCAAATTGAGGAGCACGACCGCGTAATAGCTTGCTGCGATCGCAAGGCTGGCAGCACGGCCGTCCCGCACCCAGTCGACGGTATATTCCGCATCTCTCAAAACACAAAAAAGACTTTGACCAGTATGCAGGTCATTTTCAGCCAGTAGTACTCGCATCTTTCTCTCGATGTTGTTGCCCTGAGCGTCCCCTTTATCTGGTTCTGAACGCCGTCAGGATTGGTAACCCCCGCTTCATTTGTAAAACCATCTATATGTTTTTAGAATTCCTTGCATCGCTGTGCGAGATCGCCTCGTCCTGCCCGATAAGACAACCATGATCTTGACGCCCCGCCTGGGGGCCAAATGGGTGTGCAGAGTCATGCCAGCTGGATATCTTTCCAGTGGAAATATTAGATGAGACCAGTCTTCCAGTCAACATCTTTCCAGTGGGCAATTGTATCTTCAAAGATCCGATCGCGTCCTGCCGGACTGTCAGTTCGAAGTCGGGACCTGCTGGCCCATACGACGACAGAGCGCGTCATCTCATGGATTGTCGAAATGGAGTCACACTCAAACGAGCTCAACGAGCAGAGGTCCCAGTAACGCCAACAGCACACTTGCGATTGCATACGTGACAGCAAAGGGCACGGTAGGCACCGCACTTTCAGACTTTTCCAGCACCTGACCGAATGCCGGATTTGCTGCACGTGAGCCGGCCAATGCACCGGCGAGCAAAGCTGAGTTGTTGTAGCGCAATACGTAGCGTCCGAACAACATGGTAAGCAGTAGCGGAAAGAGCGCGACGAATATACCGAGTAACAAGATGGTTATCCCGCTTTGCCGGATCGTCAGGAGCGCCTGCATCCCGGAATTGAGACCGACCGTAGCAACAAATGCAGATAACCCGAAATCCTTTAACAGTTGCGAGGCCGCCGAAGGCATTGCCCCATACTTGGGATATTTGCCTCGCAACCAACCAAATGCCAGCCCCATCAGAAGGCAGCCCCCGCCTGCGCCGAGCGTTAACGCGAAACCACCGACATAGGCTACGACAAGCCCTAGCAGCAGACCAGAAACCAGACCTAGTCCGAGATAAACGAAGTCGGTCTTATCCGAACAGGGCAAGTCATAACCCGCTACCTCGACCGCTCGTTTGGTGTTTTCAGGAGATCCATAGAACGTAATGACGTCACCATGCTGCAACTCCGTTTCCCAAAGGAGAGGCAGTGGCCTCTCAGCCCGCGTTATGCCGAGGATAAACACGCCACGACGCAGCGCCCGATCAAGTGAATTGCGGGCCTTCGAGATCGTCACACGGTTCATGCCTTTTCTGGCAAAGACCGCTTGCCGGCTCTCCATCTCGACACTGATGCCTTCAGCTTCCGCGACCTCTTCCCCAAGCTGGGCCGCAGCAACCACCACCCACTTGCGCAGGCCCACGATCAGAACGATGTCATCCTTCTCCAGCACCACGTCCGCTGCCGGATCGATCAGTCTGTCCTCTCGACGAATGCGCTCGACGGTGATCAAATCTTTTTGGCTTACTTCGATTTCCGCGATCGTGCGGCCTGCAGCCGGCCCGGCACGGTACGCCCGGCCGATGAGTCCCGGCATTGATGCGCTTCGGCCGGGCCGCAGCCGCATGCCGCCGTCAGCTGCCTTCTCGACTTTGATCGCAGCGTCATGCAGACCTTCACGCGTGAATCGCGGCACGATATTCACACAGACAAGTATCGCGCTTAGCAAGCCGGGCACATAGGTCACAGCAAAGGCGATCGCCACTTCCGATTGCAGAAACTTTACTTCTGTCGGAGGTAGCCCAAGCCTCGCGATCGCGTCTCCGGCCGTGCCGACAATAGCTGACTGTGTCAACGCACCGGCCGCCAGACCTGCTGCGAGGCCTTTATTAAGGTGGAATAGCCTCGCGCAGGCGACCACGGTAAAGAGTGCTGACAATGCAAGGAAAGCGGCTAGCGCGAACTCGCGGAGCGTCTTGCGATTGAACGACGCAAAAAACTGCGGACCGGATGAATACCCAACCGCGTAGATGAATACGCTCAGCATCAGCGCCTTTACCCCGTTGTCGATGGTGACACCGGCTTGGCTGATGAGCACGGCCGCGAGCAGGGTTCCTCCCACCCCGCCCAACTGGAAGGAGCCGAAATTGATGCGGCCAATGTAATATCCGATGGCAAGTGAGAGGAAAAGCGCGACCTCCGGCGACCTCTGAAATAGTGTGTGTAACTCGTGCATTTTGATCAACTTGTTGAGCGATGGTTGGCGATGCCGCTACGTCAAAATCTTTCCGATGGGCAGATTTGGCCGCACGCAGGTCAGGACCTGACGCTGCCTGATTGCTACGCATGACGAAGCGACTGATCGTGTATATCCGCCGCGCCTTGATGACGAGTGCGCGATATTCGCGCCCGCCGTAGTCGCGGAGCCCCGTCAGAACAGGTGATTGACGCGCAAAATGCCTTCGTTCGAGCGATACCCGCTTCCAAACTGGCCGCCGTATTCCAGCTTGATCTCGGTGTTTTTCGAAACGCTGAGGTTCATGTCCAGCTTCACCTTCGCCAGCGCCGACGGAGCCGATGAGACAGCGGTGAAAGGCGCGACGCCCTGCGCACTGCCGACGAACTGCGCGTCTGTTTCCCAATGGTTCCGGTCGTGGAAAACCGCGCCCGCCGCCACGTCCGGGCGCAGCACCATGCCATTGGCAAAGGCCCACCGTCCGCCCAGTTCGAACATCGGCGAGGCCGAAAGCGTCGTGCCGCTCGAACTGTTGACGGCGAGATCCAGCGCGCCCGCACCCTGTTCGGTGTAGCTGCCCGTATGGAAATGCACGAGATGAATGTCCAGATACGGCTTCATGTACCAGTCATTCATTGGAATCGTATAGGCGATGCGCGAGTGCAGTCCAGCCTCGTAGGTATTGAAGTCACCATTCGCCTGGGTTGCAGAGCCCGGTAACGCGACGTTGCGCGTGGAGTTATCCCAACCGTAGGCTGCATCGGCACCGCCGGAGATCGTCCAGCGGCCGATTTCCTTCTTCAGGACGATACCCAGTTGCGGACCGTGTGCGTTGACGTCGCCCACGCCGTCCGAGCCGTCCAGCGTCGTCGTGCCGTATGCCACGCTGCCGCCTATGAACCAGCCGTCGCCCAAGCCGTGCTGGCCGCCGAACTGCATGGCATAGGTGCTGGCGTTGTAGCCAAGCCCGTCCGAGCCATCCGCGCTCGTGCGGTTATCAATGACCCGCCCCCATCCGCAGTCGTGCTCGTGCATCATCGTATCGGTGGTCCCATCAAAGGTCGGGCAGCTATACATGCGCTCGACAAACGCATGGCTTGCCGCGAGACCTGCATTTCCTACCGCCTGCTGAGTTTCATTGCCCAGCCTGTTGAGCGCGGCGTTATAAGCGGCGTGGTCCTGAATGCCGTTCGCCAACTGCGCGAACACGGTGCCCAGCGCATTGGCGCTTGCGCCCGAATCGAAGTTCGCTTGCAGGTGGTTCGCCAACGACTGCGCACTCGCGCTCAGACCCGCCGCGCTCGCGGCGAAGTTCGCGTGCGGCGTGACATACAGCGATTCGCCGGCGCCCTGCGCATTGGGCGTGCTGCCAGCCGCCAGCGTGTAGTTGACGAGATACGGATTGCTCGCCTGCAGTTGCGACGCGTCGAGCACGCCGTGTACGTCCATCACGTCGAGCGTGCTGTCGGTCAGGCGCGTCGGGCGCATGACCACCTCGCCGGCGAGGGTCGCGTTGCCTGTGATGGTCACACGGTCACTCGTTCCCGCCACATGATCGCTGTCGATCATGATTTGCCCGCTTTGCTGCTGCACGACGTTGCCGTTGATCTGCAAGGACGAAATCGCCGATCCGCCCACTTCCAGTGTGCCACCGTTGGTCAACGTGCTATGGGATCCACCGAGGTCGAGCGACGTCGCGCTCAGCGTCGAGGAAGGCTTTCCGTTGATCGTGCTGCCATCGGCAAGCGTGGTATTGCCGTAAAAGCTGGATCCGGCCTCGTTGGTAATCGCAACCGGTGTCGTCGATGCCGATGCCACGACGATTCCGTTGACGCTCGGCGTGTTCTTGTTCGTGAGCGTGCCGTTGTCGATCGTGCCGTAGTTGTCGATCGTGTTCGTCCCCGCGCCATCAACGAAGATACCGCCCGCCGAGTTGGCCCACGACTCGACAGAGCTGCCACTTCCAATGTTGATCGACGTATTGTTTGAGCCGTTTCCGCGACTTTGTACATAGATGCCATACGCGCCCTGGCCTGAAGTCCGAACGATGGAGCCCCCGCTCAGCGCGACGCTGACGTTCCCCGTACAGGGCTGCGAACTACTGCACTTGGCAGGGCTCGCTCCTGCGAACGCATAGCCTGAGTTATTCGCGCCTGCGATAACGCCACCGCCTCCGCCCACCGCTTGTGCGAAGATCGCGTGGGCATCGTCCCCGCCCGTGACGATGCTGCTGTTGCTTCCGATATTGACCGAAACATTGCCACCCTGGCCGCTCTCGGTGGTCGGCGTCGACTGCAGGCCCGAAGCCAGATTGACGTTTTGCATGCTGCCGATCACGCCGCCGCCACCGCCCACGCTTTGCGCGAAAACACCGACGGCGCCCGCACCGCTTGTCGAGATCCAGGACGTGTTGTTCAGGTTGACGTTGACGGCGCCACCGTCACCAGATTGCTTCGTACCACCGAACAGCGTGGAGAGAGAGGTACCCGGCGTCGCGCCAACGAACAGACCTCCGCCTCCACCCACGCTTTGCGCCAGAATGCCGTACGCACCGGCTCCCGTTGTCAGCACATACGAGTCGCTCGAATGCGCCGCCGCGCCGAGCGTCACGTCAACCTCACCGCCGTTGCCGCTCGCGCCATCTTTGTCGCCGATTTGAAGCGGTACGATTGTTGTCTGCTGGACGCCGCCAGTGGTCGAGTTGGTCGCGCTGGTGGTCGTGAGCGTGCCGCCGCCTCCACCAATGCTCTGTGCCACGATGCCAATCGCATCCGCGCCGCTCGTGGTGACGCTGCCAGGCGCACTCTGGCCCATGGTGACTTGCACCGTGTTGCCTGCTCCGCCGGCACCGCCGCTTCCGCCGAGTGTCACACTGATTTTCGGGTTGTTTCCACTATCCGATGCACCCACGTCGCTGGACAGCACCTGGGCCGTCCCGCCGCCGCCGCCAACGCTCTGAGCAAGCATGCCGAACGATTCGTTCGCGGAGGTGGCGACCGCTCCATCATTGTTCACCGTCACGGTGCCGCCGTTGCCTCCCGCGCCGCCCGACCCGCCGACGGTCACGTTGAAATTCTTCAGCGCGCCGTCTTGAGAGCCGGTGACGGCCCCCTTGCCACCGCCACCACCGACGCTTTGCGCATCGATCGCATACGATGAAACACCGTTCGTCGCGATGGTGCCGCTGTTGGCGACGGTGACCGAATTACCGTCGCCACCGCTTACGCCGTTTCCGCCAAGCGTGAGTCCCGCATTTGTGTTGCTGCTGTCGCCGGTGTCTCCACTGTTAGCGCTGCCGGAAAAGCTCGTCGCGCCGCCCACGCCACCGCCGCCGCCAATGCTCTGTGCAAAGATGGCATCGGACTTGACGCCGTCCGTCTCGATGGCGTTCGTATTGGCGACGCTGACACTCCCGCCTATGCCGCCGGTGCCACCCTTTCCACCAATCGTCGCCTGCAGCGCGAGACTGCCGGCGGAGCCAGAATCGTCATCATCATCGCTGTCGCTATCACCCACAGCTTGAACGCCGCCCGAACCACCGCCGGTGATCGCCGTGTTCAACTGCTGGATGCCTTTAATGCCTTTTAGTACGTCATTGCTGATCTGGTACACGCCGTCCGCAACCTTGGTCGCGCCGCCTGCGCCGGAGCCGAGCCCGTTGGCGAGCGCATTCGTCATGTTGTTGACCGCCGTTTCGGGGCTTTGCGCGCCGCCAGTCGTGGAGGCGCCCTTGCCCGCTTTGCCGCCGCCGCCGCCGATGCTTTGCGCCATGATGGCATCGGCATCCGCGCCCTTCGTCAGCAAGGCTGCGGTATTGTCGACCGTCACCTGCCCACCGGTGCCGCCCTTGCCGGCGTTTCCGCCCACGGTTACGGACAGTTTTAGACCATCGTTGCCGCCATTTGCCTTGGCCGTGCCGCCGCCAGACGCGCCACCTCCTCCGCCGATACTTTGCGCCAGGATGGCGTTTGCACCATCGCCCGCAGTAACGATGTTGGTGCCCGTGCCGTTGCCGTTGTTATTGACATTGACAGAACCTCCGCTGCCGCCCGTGCCGCCTGAGCCCCCGACCGTAATCGAACCCGTGAAGCTCTGAGCCCCGGTGCCACTGGACGCCGCCGAGTCGCCGGTGCCGCCCACGCCACCGCCACCGCCCACGCTCTGTGCAAGAACGCCGTACGCGTCAGCGCCCATCGTCGCAACCAGGCCACCGTTGCCGTTGATGGTGACCGCGCCGCCACTGCCGCCCGCGCCACCCTTTCCACCTACGCTCGAACTGACCGAAATATTGGTGCCGTCGCTTCCCGCCTTGGCATACGACGATGCAGTCGAGTCGCCGCCGTTGCCACCGCCGCCGGCAATGTTCTGCGCGATGATGCCGATCGCGCCATCTCCGGCGGTCGTGACGAGGCCCGTGTTATTGACTGTGACCGGGCTTTTGGTCTGGTCTCCGCCTGCGCCCGCGCCGCCGCCAATGGCGACGCTGACCGAGGTCGTCGGAAATTCAGGATCGCCACTCAAAGCGACGGCGGTTGCAAGCGCTGAACCGCCTTGACCGCCCCCGCCACCGATGCTCTGGGCCTTGATGCCGTACGCATCGGCGCCGTATGTCGAGACCTGGTTGTTGTTCGTCAGCGTCACCGCGCCGCCGGATTGCCCGGAGCCTGCGGAGCCGCCTAGCGCGAAAGACGTGGAGACCTGAACGCCGGCGTTGAGCGCAACGGCAGAGCCGCCGTTGCCGCCGCCGCCGCCGATGCTCTGTGCCTCGATGCCGCCTGACTGCTGACCGAAGGTCGTGACAAGGCCATCGTTCTGCACCGTGACGGTAGAACCGCTACCGCCGCCCTTGGCATCCCCGCCGATGGCGAGCGTAGGCAAGACGGTGCCTACCGCGAAAGCATTGCCGCCGTTACCGCCAGCATCGCCGATGCTTTGCGCAACAATGGCGTTCGCGGAGTCGCCCCGGGTGATGATGGTGTCGTTAAGGACTGCCGAACTGGAGTCACTGCCTAAGAGGCCGACCGTGACGGCTTGTGCGTCGCCGCCGGCACCTCCATTGCCACCGATTGCCAGGTTGCCGGTTGAGACGGCGTTCCCGCCGCTTCCGCCACCGCCACCCACGCTCTGCGCAAGAATGCCGTCAGCGCCCGTACCAGTCGTGGTGATGCTACCGCCGCTGCCCGATACATAGACTTGGCCGCCAGCACCGCCGTTGCTGGCTGCGCCGCCGCGTGAATAGAAAATGCCGCTCGCGTCGCCACCCTTGCCGCCCATGCCACCCACGCTTTGCGCCAGCACGCCATGCGCGAAACTGCCGCTCGTGGTCACTGTGCCGTCAATGACCGCTGTCGCGGTATTGCCCGCGCCGCCTTGGCCCGCGTCACCGGCATTGGTACCGATTGCCGCGCCTTTGCCGCCCGCACCGCCTACGCCGCCATTCGAGCGAACCAGCACCGCTGGAGCCACGGAAGATGAAGTGGTAGGCGTGTCGTCTCCCTGAGTGATGACAACGCCGTTGCTTTCGATGGTTACCGATGCCGATCCCGCTTGCCCCCCGATAGCGCCCGTGCCACCTCCCGCATAATAGCCGCCCGCCGCGACCGCACCCGCACCCCCTGCACCGCCATAGCTGATGGCGGAGACAGCAACCGTCGCTTGATGCGGCGCGCTGGTCACGGACGTCGTGGCGCCCGTGACGCCCGTGGGCGTTTGCCCGACATCGACAATTGCATTGCCGCCGACGCCACCCACGCCTCCATTGCCGCCGGTTGTCGTGCTGCCCGATGCATCGCCGCCCGCGCCACCGTCTCCGCCACTCGAAACTGCGCTGAGAACGTTTATTCCGCCGGTAACGGATCCTCCGGACTGAAGCGTCAACGTAGCGTTACCGCCGTTACCGCCGTTGCCACCGTTACCGCCGGTACCACTCTGCCCCCCGTTTCCGGTATTTCCGTCGCCTCCCTGGCCGCCAGCACTTCGCACCAGCGCGCCGTTTGACGGTACGACACCCTGGTAGAGAAGTGTTGCTGCGCTGACGGTGCCCGATATCGTCAGGGTGCTCTGCGGAGCCGACCCGCCGCCCCCGCCGGCCCCGCCACCTGCTCCCGACGAATATTGACCCAAACCTCCCTGGCCGCCGGTGCCACCTTGCGCAAGGACGTCAATGCCGTCCCCGGCCGATGACTGAATGGTGCCCGTCACGCTCGCCTCTACGGGCGAACTGGACGCGCCGCCGTCGCCCCCATTGCTGCCCGCCGCCGACACGAGTCCTGCGTTATCGTCCGCGCCCTTCACGCCGGTGCCACCGAAGGCTTCAACGAGCGCACCTGTCGCGACCGTCGATATCGCCCCGCCAATCGCGACGCTCACCGGCCCGCTACCTCCAGCGTTTCCGGATTTCGACGGATAGTAGCCAAGGCTGCCGTCGTCGCCGTACAGCGTCGATCCGCCTTGAGAGAGCACGGTCAACCCTGGCGAAGAAGCGTCCGTGGAAGAAACAGAACCGTTCATCGTCACCTGAATCTGCCCACCGTCACCTCCCGTGCCGCCCTTCCCAACCGTCCCAATCTTGGCGCCTTGCCCGCCGCCACCGGCGCCGCCCTGAGAGACGAATTGCAGAATGCCGCCCGGGTTCGCCCCGGACGCGTTGACGCCTGCACCTACGGCCGCAGTGATACCGCTTCCCGCCGCGCCTGCACCGCCGTCGCTGCCGTCTGTGTTGGCTGAGCCTCCCGCTCCGCCATACGTCTCCAGTTGCATTGCGCTCCAGGTGAGCGTCGCAGCCAAAGTCTGTGGTGAAGTCACCAATACAGCGATAGGGGAAGGCGACTGTCCGGTTTGACCAACGCCTCCGCTAGTGCCGCAAAGGATCAGCTGGTTTGGCGTGCCGCTGGCTGGGCTGCAACCCGACGTCGACCTGACGGATTGCCCCTGCGCGAAGGCGGGGACCGCAAACAAGCTTGCCGTCACGCCGGCGATCGAGAGGACCGCGAACGACTGGAGTATTGACACCGTGCACGCTCGCATTGGAAACGGAGCGATGTGGGTTCTGGCGAAAAAGAATCTGGATGCCGGCATGAGATGTCCTGTCAAAAACTAAAAAGTGTGTTGATGTACGTACACGCGACATGATTCCGTCGACATTCAATTCGACATCGAATCGCATTCCTAAGTTGTTTATTACCGATGGAGCTTTTGTTTATTCTTTCGATGCCTTCGTCTGGACCAGACCGCGATCTTTTCTGGACCAATCGTCGCCAATGCGACGCGCTAACCAGCGCCGAGAATTCTTCAGGGTGATGCATCGGACGCTCAATTCACGTCCGCTTTCTTGGTCAAGTGAAAACAACGCCATTCAACCGGCGCCGTTGCTTCCTCTTGCCACAGCGGTTAGGGCGAGTCCCGGTTCCCGAGCATCATTGCGATCCACAAGAGAATGCGGACGGTTCCTGATCAGACATTGAAGCAATGCGGCCGCCGACCGCGGCGACTGCTTCTACCCGCAGACCTTGCGTCCGCGTCTGTTCGGCGACGTGCAGTGCGAGACAAATTTTTACAGTGGAAAGATGATGCCAGCAAGCAGCGGTTCCGTCAACATCTTTCCAATGTAAAATTTATGGGGATTTCTGGACGTGAGCAGGCTAGGAAACAGGCCAAGTTTCATGACCCAAATCATCAGATGATAAGGAGGCAATCCGGTGAACGCTTTGATCTGCCCTATCGGAAGGGGCAGCTACGTCCATTTCGCCCGGAAGATTCGTCAGCTCAAGACCGTTTTAGCGGTTGTCAGCGGCGGTCTGGCAAATATTGTCAGGCATATCGCCGGATGACAATTCCGGCCGGGGAAGCAGCGTTCACCTTCGGCAATCGAAGGGCCGTTTGCTGAGCAAAGCGGCAGACACCACCATGAAGCCCACGGCGACCGTGCAGGACATGACGCGCTTATTCCTCAAATGACAAGGAGCAGTGAAACGTAGTGCACAGCGCACCGGAGCAGACACAGTGTGTCGACATGGGTGGCTGTGCTGACCAGTCGCAATTAGAAATGGTGAACTACACCAGCCGCTACTGTCACCATGCTGCGTGACGACGACGGCGATGAATTGAATCCGTCACCAATGGAGGCAGTCGCGGCAATGATGGAAACGCCATTGGAACCAAGAGTCTGTCCATTCGCTCGCTGATACGCCTGCACCATGTACAGACCCGTCCGCTTGGAGAGGCTATAGAATTCCGCTAGCGAGCCTTGCTGATACTGCGCGCCGTTCGTGATTCCATTTGCCTTGCTTGCGCGCGTGTAACTGTATCCGGCAGAGAAATCCCATACCGTTGCCACGCGGTAGTGCATCACTGCGCCAAACGTATTCCATACTGCTTGCGACTTGAATGCCGATCCAATCCCCGGAACGTACTGGACGTTCGAATAGGACAATGAAAGATCGACGTCGGGCGTAAAGGCATATCCCCCAGTCACCGCGAACCGGTCTTGTGCCGCGGCAGTCTGGTATCCGTTTGTGACAGCCGAGACTCCCTGTTGGCCATTGTTTGTGGCAGTGGAATTCGCGCCCCATGCTCCCCCGCCCGGCGTAGCATTGTTGAAGCGTTCAAACCCGGCGCCGATTCCGAACGGACCCATTTTATATTTCGCACCGGCACTCCAGCTTGAACCCGTATTGAGGCTTCCTGGCGTACCGCCGAGTGCGTATGAAGCGCTGGCCGTGAATCCGTGGACAGTTGGCGTCGTATACAAGGCGGTGTTGTTCGTCTTGTAGTCCGTATCGAAATTGTCGAGATCGCCGGGGTGGGCGCCGGAGAAGCCCGTCAGCCAGTTGGTCGGCGAATACGGCGCAATCATCCAGTAGTAGGACAAATATTGGCGGCCCAGCGTCAAGCTGCCGTAAGTCTGGTCCTTCAACCCCACCCACGCCTGTTGAGCAAACATCGCACCCGCAAACTGCGCGTTGCCATTTGCGGAACTGAAACGCGACATGAGGTTGAAGATGGCGGACAGGCCGCCGCCCAGGTCCTCGCTTCCAGTCATACCGAACTTGCTGCCCTCCCAGATGCCAGGCGAGAGCTGTATGTTGTGCGCGCCTCCGTGCGTGGAGCCAAGTGTTGTCTGGCTGTTCGAGTAGGCGATGCCATTGTCGATCACGCCATAGAGCGTGACGCTGCTTTGTGCATGTGTGATGCCCGGCACCGCAGTGGCGCAAACTACCGATAAGCCGACGAACAGCCCCTTCCTTGTTTTCACAACGGTCTCCTCAGTACTTGTTGAATGAGCCGGTTGGCCACCGCACTCAATACCGCAAATTCGATCTGCATTTGCTCCGCCAAAGGTAGCGCTAACAAATCGAGTTAAAAATAAATTCAACTTATGAGCCTGCGCTCGGTTGCGAGCTTTCCATGTCAGCACACGGTCCTCTCAATCTCTTCGAGACTCAGACCCGCGGTTTCCCTTATGCGATAGATCGCGAACAGGAACGCCACCAGGCAACAGACCGTGAACACCGCAAATGCCGAGGCAGCCCCCGTCTCCAGCAACGCGGGAAAGGTCGATGCGACGATAAAATTCACCAGGAACATGGCGAGCGCGGCGGCAGACATGGTGCGCGCGCGAATCCGCATCGGCAGCAGCTCGGGCATCATCACCCAGACGAGCGGACCCCAACTGAACGAAAAGGCTGCCTTGAAAAAGGCGAGCGCGCCCACGGCGACAATACTGCCCGCTGCAGTAGCAGGACCGCCGAAATGGAATACGCAGCCAAGCGTTGCCATGCTCGACGCCATCACGAGCGCACCACCGATCAGAAGTGGCCGGCGCCCGACACGATCGACCACACGTGCCGCAAAGATTGTCATGATGATCGACAACACCCCGAGCCCCACGCTGTTGAGCAACGCCGCCGATTCACCGAAGCCCGCCGCGCGCAGAATCGTCGGCGCGTAGTAGACGATTGTGTTGATGCCCAATGCCTGCTGAAGCATGGCCAGTCCAAACACACTGATCAGGGTCGGACGAAGTGCCTTCGATTTCAGCAGGTCGATCAGACGTACCGTAATCGAAGTCTCGTTGGCCTGTTGAATCTCGCGCAATGATTCGGCTGCATCGCCCGGCGTGTTGGTAATTTCCAGCACACGGCGCGCTTCGCTAACGCGGCCTTGACGCACGAGCCAACGCGGCGAGTCCGGCTGAAAGAACATGCCGATTGTCAGAAAGACAGACGGCACAGCCGCGAGACCCAGCATCCAGCGCCATTGCCCATGCGCTGCCAGCAGATAGCACACCACATACGAAATCAGAATGCCTGTCGCAATCGCCAACTGATTCATCGACGCAAGTCCGCCCCGGATGTGTTTCGGCGCAATTTCAGACAGATACAGGGGCACCTGCGTGGTCGATACGCCGATCGTGATACCAATCAGCACGCGAGCAACGATCAGCGTCATCGGATCGGGTGCAAATGCGGACAGAACCGACGTGACAATGAACATCGCACCCGCGCCAATCAGCATCTTGCGTGGACCGAAGCGATCCGCAAGCCGCGCTGTGCCGAAAGCGCCAATCATGGCGCCGAGCAGCAGTCCGCCCACCACCATGCCCTGCAGATGTGCGTTGAGCGACATGTCCTTACGGATAAACAACAACGCTCCCGCGATCACGCCGCTGTCATAGCCAAAGAGGATGCCGCCAAGGGCGCCGAATAGATAGGCAAGGCGCGCGCGATTGCGCGACCTCGCCGGAAAATAGCCTAGCGTCTCAATTTCCATCTGTTGTCTCGATCATGGTTTTTTTTAGGTGGGCTCATCGCCCATTACATGTGCTGCAGCAACACGTTGCGTGCCTACCTTGTGCAGAGAATACTGCGTTCGGTAGCTTCGCCGCTGCGGTTTTCTGTTCAGATCAGGCGCCATCCACGCCCGAAAATATCCTCCTGAAAGAAGCAAGCACAAGCCAGGCGGGACCTTGTGATCCATTCCCACAGCTTGTTCGCTATCCGACCACCGACACCTGCGCCAAGCCGGCGTCGACAATCATGTTCTGACCTGTGACGGCTGCCGACTGGTCCGACGCGAGAAACAGCACCATGTCAGCGATATGCTGCGTCTGGACCGGAAACTTCAGGCACTGCAATTCGACGAAGCGCTTTGCATCGGCGGAATCGAACCACAGCGCCTGTTGCCGCTCGGTCAGCACAGGGCCTGGCAACACCGCGTTGACACGAATGTTGTCGCCGCCCAACTCCCGCGCGAGCGTGCGTGAGATACCGCTGATAGCCGCCTTCGCTGCCGTGTATGCGATGAGATTGGGACGCCCGCGCAACCACGAGATCGAACCCATGTTGATGATCGAGCCGCCGCCTTCACGCGCCATCGCTGGCGCTACGCGCTGCGCCGCGAATACGTGATGCGTGAGATTCGTGCGGATCATGTCGTCCCAACGTTCGGGCGTCAGATCCTGCAGCGCGCACCGGTCATCGCGACCCGCGTTGTTGACCAGTACGCGGATCGGTCCAAGCGCATCGGCGGCCGCATCAAGTGTCTGCCTGTACGCCTCTACGTCGCGAATGTCGCAGCGCGCGAACCACGGACGCGACGCCGCCGGATACCGCTCGCACAAGGCCAGACCGGCGGTTTCATCGAGATCGCAGAACGCGACTCGCGCCCGCTGCGCGACAAACGCATCGACAAGCGTCGCCCCGATTCCCGACCCACCGCCCGACACGAACACGACCGTGTTCGCAAGCGAGGAATAGATCGCGCTCATCAGTAGGCCACCGTCATCGGTGCGTGGTCAGTGTGTCCCTTCATGCGTGCGAGCACCGACTTCGCCTGCTGCATCATGAACACGAGATCGGAGCCGACGGCCACATAGTCGTAACCCATATCGACAAAATCCTTGACCATCTCAGGCGTGGGGCCGAGGGTCCCGATGGGTATGCCGACCGCGCGAGCGCGCTGCGCAGCCGATCGCATCAGCGCCCGCACGCGTTCGCCCTGCAGGTTGCCGATGCTGCCCAATGCCGCCGACAGATCACCCGGGCCGATGAACAGCGCATCGACACCTTCGACCGCGGCAATTTCTTCGAGGCGTTCTATAGCCTCAGGCGTTTCGAGTTGCACGATGCACGTAGTCAGTCCGTTTGCGAGCCTGCTGTAGTCGCTGAACGTGCCATAGCGGCTTGCGCGATGCACGCCCGCAAAGCCCCGCTGTCCCAGCGGCGGATACTTCGCCGATGCGACGATCCGGCGCGCCTGCTCGGCGCTCTGCACGTACGGAAACATCAACGTGCGCGCGCCGAGATCGAGTGCCCGCTTCACGAGCACGGGATCGTCGCTGCCCGCCACGCGTACGATGGGCGTGGCCGGCGTGCAATCGACGGCCTGCAGCATCTGCCATGCGTCGCGAAAATCGATTGGTCCGTGCTCCATATCGATCAGCAGCCAGTCGAATCCGGCATGGCCGAGCGCCTCTGCATTGCTCGCCGTGCCCGCCATCAACCAGGTACCGAGCGGTGGCGTGGATTGGTCCAACAACGCAAGAAACGCGTTCACTTCGGGTTGATGCTTGCTCATCGTGAAACCTCTGCTTGTCAGTAGATCGACGGCTCGACTGGCTCGTGCCAGCCCGCCAGAAAATCGAAATCGCACCCTTCGTTTGCCTGGGTGACATGGTCGAGAAAGAGCTTCGTATAACCGCGCGGCGGCATGTTCACGACCGGCCTCCACTGAGCGCGCCGCTGCGCCAGCTCTTCGTCGGACAGACGCACGTCCAGGCGCCCCGCAGCCACGTCCAGGTCGATCACGTCGCCCGTGCGGATCAATGCAAGCGGACCGCCGGCAGCAGCCTCGGGTGCCACATGCAGCACGCAGGTGCCGTAGTGCGTGCCGCTCATGCGCGAATCCGAAATGCGCACCATGTCGCGCACACCTTTCTCCAGCAGCTTTTTCGGAATCGGCAGATTGCCCCATTCCGGCATGCCCGGCGCGCCAAGCGGACCGCCGTTGCGCAGCACGAGTATCGTGTTCGCGTCGACATCGAGCTCGGGATCGTCGATGCGCGCGTTCAGGTCCGCCATGGAATCGAATACCAGCGCGCGGCCACTGTGCTTGAGGAAGTGTTCGCTCGCGGCGCTCGGCTTGATCACCGCGCCTGACGGAGCGAGATTGCCGCGCAGCACAGCGAGCGCCCGCGCTGCGCTCACGGGCTGCGAGCGCGGGCGAACGACCTCGTTGTCCTCGCACTGCGCGCCTTCGAGGTTATCGCCGAGCGTGTGGCCGTTCACCGTCATGCAGTCAAGTGCGAGCTTGTCGTGAATACGTTGCAGGAGTGCCAGAAGGCCGCCCGCATAGTAGAAATCTTCCATCAGGTTCGAGCCGGACGGCAGCACATTGGCCAGCACCGGCACGCCCTCGCCCAGCCGCTGGATATCATCGAGCGAAAGTGGCACATTGCCCCGGCCCGCAATCGCGATCAGGTGAATCGCCGCGTTCGTCGATCCGCCAATCGCCATATAAGTGGCGATTCCATTGGCTACCGTCTTTTCGTTGAAGAACGTCGAGGGCTTCAGGTCTTCCCACACCATGTCGACGATGCGCGCGCCGCTTTCCGACGCCATGCGCGTATGCGCCGAGTCCATTGCGGGGATGCTTGCCGCGTTAGGTAAAGTGAAGCCCATTGCTTCGGCGATCAGCGTCATCGTGCTCGCAGTGCCCATCGTGTTGCAGGTGCCAGGGGTGCGCGACATGTGCGATTCCAGTGCGATCCATTCGCGCCCGCTCAGATGTCCCGACTGCCGTTCGTCCCAGAACTTGCGTGTGTGCGTTCCCGCGCCGACTTTCTCGCCACGGTACCTGTCGTTGAGCATCGGCCCTGCCGGCACGAAGATGCACGGCAGGTCAGCGCTCAGCGCGCCCATCAGCAGACCGGGCACCGTCTTGTCGCAGCCACCCAGCAACACGGCGCCGTCGACAGGCAGCGAGCGCAGCAGTTCCTCGACCTCCATCGAGAGCAGATTGCGGTAGAGCATCGTCGTCGGCTTGACGAGCACCTCGCCGAGCGACAAGGCCGGCAACTCGAACGGCATGCCGCCCGCCTGGAGGATGCCGCGCTTGACCGCTTCCGCGCGTTCGCGCAAATGCGCGTGGCACGGCGAGAGATCGCTCCACGTATTGACGATTGCAATCAGCGGGCGCGACATGAATTCCTCGCGCCGCAAGCCCATCTGCTGCAACCGCTGCCGGTGAGCGAACGAACGCGTGTTGTCGGGCGCAAGCCATCGCCGGCTGCGGAGATCGTCCAAAAGCTTTCGCTCTTTCTTCACTTGTGACCTGCTTCGATTGAACAGACCCGGCGAAAACTGCCGAGTCTTTTGGATAAAGTTATGTTAGCGCTACTTTGCGTTATTATTTGTTAGCGCTATTCTCAAGTCAACCGAACTTCTTTAGGGGATTTCCCTCGTCATGAGTCAGTCAGTCCGCAAACGACGCGGTTCCGGTCGCACCACATTGCACGACGTCGCCGAACTGGCGAGCGTCTCGGCAATGACGGTCTCGCGATACTTCAACAACAAGGACAGCGTCGGATCCGACATGCAAGAGCGCATCAGGGCCGCCATTGAACAGACGGGCTACGTTCGCAACGTATTCGCGGGCTCGCTCGCCTCCGCGCGCGGCCGCTCGATCGGCATGGTGATTCCGCACATTTCCGGAGGCGTATACGCGGAGACGATTCAGGCCGTGACGGACACGTTGCGTCCGTTCGGGTACCAGTTGCTGCTTGCGTCGAGCAACTATTCGACGGAAGAAGAAGAAGCCGCCGTGCGTGCGTTCATCGGCTGGGCGCCCGCCGCGATTATCCTCACCGGGCAGAAGCGTTCGCGCAAAACCACGGAACTGCTCGCGAACGCCCACATCCCGGTCGTCGAGACATGGGCGCACAAGGCCAGGCCTCAGCATATTCAGGTGGGGTTCTCGAATCCGGCAGTGGGCCGCGACAGCACGCGCTATCTTTACGAGCGCGGTTATCGCCGCATCGTCTTCGTTCATCCGCAACGCCCCGACGACGTAGGCGCAAACGACCGTGCAAGCGGCTACGAAGCGGCGATGCGTGAACTGGATCTGACGCCCGTCACGTTCCGCCCGAAATCCGAGGTCCTGCTGGACGCCGGCATGGAAGCGTTCCAGACGCTCACGAGTGGCCGCAAGCCGGCCGAAGCCATCATCTTTCCCAACGACAACCTTGCCGCTGGTGCGCTGCTCCATGGTCTGCGACAAAAGATCGAGATCCCGCAGACGTGCGCCGTGATGGGCTTTGGCGACCTGTCCATCGCCGACAAGCTGGTGCCGTCGTTGACGACCGTGCGGCCGCCGCGTTATGAAATGGGCAAGATTGCTGCGTTGCGCGTGATCGAATTGCTACGCGCGCTCGAAGAGGACATGCCAACCGATACGATCGAGCGCGACACACTGCTGTCTTATGAAATAGTCCAGCGCGAAAGCGCGTAATGCTCGTAATGTTCGTTCGGATGGCTCATTCGGATGGCTCAGGCGCACTGCGTTTCTCGACCAGCCCGGGCACAGGCACGCGCATCGCAAACACGCCGCCCGATTGCGGATACTGTTCGAGCTCGCTGGCGGGACGGCCCTGGCGCGCGGTGGTCACATAGAGCGTGCGCAGGTCGTCGCCACCGAATGCGCACATGGTCGGGCAGCGCGCGGGCAATTGAAACTCCTCGACGACCTTGCCCTCCGGCGAGATGCGAACAACGCGGCCGCCTTCATACAACGCGGACCAGTAGTGCCCTTCGCTATCCACCGACGCGCCATCGGGACGCCCGCGATCCGTTGGCGTCGGCTCGAACTTGACCCAGTCCTCTCGCGGCCCGGCCTCGCCGGTTTCAATGTCGTACGAATGCCGGTAGATCGTGAAGCGCGGCGTATCCGCGTGATAACACCACCGGTAGTCGGGACTGAACGCCATGCCGTTCGAGGTGAGCAGACCCGCGTCGATCCTTGTCAGCGCGCCGCCTGCGTAGCGATACAGCGACGCTGCATTGGCGGCCTTCGGCTCATCGAGCGTACCGAGCCAGAAGCGGCCCCGCGCGTCACAGCGGCCGTCGTTGAAGCGGCTGGTTGCAGGATTCTCCGGATTCGCGCAGAGCTTGCGCACCATCTGCCCTTTTTCATCGAGCAGAAAAATACCCGTACGCATTCCGGCGATAAAACCGCCGTCTTCGGTCAGCGAGAAGCACCCAATATTTTCGGGTGTCGGAATTGCGGTGTCCTGCCCGGTCGCAGGATCGAAACAATGTAGCGCGGGTGCCTGAATATCGACCCACCAGAGCTTCGCGCGGCGCTCATCCCAGCGCGGACATTCGCCGAGCGCGGCGGCAGCGGGCGATACACATGTGAACGTCTGCATGATGCGGGTTCCTCTCACACGAAGTTTCAATACGGACGTTCGCGGTTCATACGTCCATGTCCATCTCCAGTTTGACCACATCGCCGCGATAAATCACATCTGCATAGTAGACGACGACGCCGTTCGCGTCTTTGAACACGCGCTGCACGCGCGCGACAGGCGAGTCGACCGCGACACGCAAGAGATGCGCTGTATCGGCGTCGGCGGCGCCGATCGTCAGTGTTTGATGAGCCCGGCTCATCGGCCTGGGTTTCATCTCCATCAGGATCGGGATGACCGTTTCCTTGCGAAAACGCGCGCGCGCCCGCGCAAAGATCTGCTCGTCCAGATATAGCCCGATGACACAATACGGTTCGCTGCCCGTCGAATGCACGCGCTTCATGTAGGTGTACGCGCGAGCGAGCGTGCCGTCGCCCTCGCGTATGGGCGGCTGCCGGCTGTTTTCGTCGATTGTCAGCAAGTCGGCCCTGGTCACGCGATAGGTATCGGCCAGCGCATCGAGGCTCGTCACCACATGCACTGGTTTGAGCGACGCAGCCGGCGCGCTGACGAACGTGCCACGGCCTCGCATGGGCGTCAACGCGCCCTCCTTCGTCAACAGTTGCACTGCCTGGCGCGCCGTCACGCGCGCTACGCCGAATTCCGCAGCAAGCTGTTCGAGGGTGGGAATCAGTTCGCCGTCGCGCCACACGACACGCGCAATACGGTCTCGCATGACATCGGCAATTTGCAGGTAAAGCGGGATCGGACTGGATGTGGATGGCCGCATGATGAGCGCGCAATGAACGAACGAGACCGAATCTTACGCCGGTACCCGATGTCGCCCGATTTGCATTTGATGTTGAAGTGGATCGAACTTATAAAGTACTATAACCCATACTTTAATAACTTGCGTCGACTGGAACGTTTATCGACCAGTCGGACGATCCGTGGGACACATAGTCATGACCTACCCTCAGCACGGCCACCCAAACCTGTCGCCCGTCGCGATCAGGCGCGTCGAGACCTACGTGTTGCGCTGCCCGATCGCAACGCCTGTTCAGACGTCGTTCGGCATCATGCGCGACCGCCCTGCGCTGTTCATCGAGGTCATTGATCACGACGGCGCATCCGGCTGGGGTGAAGTGTGGTGCAACTTCCCCGCTTGCGGAGCCGAGCATCGCGCGGCGCTGGTGCAGAGCGTGTTCGCACCGCTCATGGAAGGACAGCGCGTCGCGCATCCCGCAGCCATGTTCGAGCATCTGACGCGGCGTACCGCCGTGCTCGCACTGCAGTCGGGCGAGCCTGGCCCCATCGCGCAGGTCATTGCGGGCATCGACCTCGCGTTATGGGACCTGCAGGCGCGGCGTGCCGGTCTGCCGCTCTGGCGGCTGCTTGGCGGTAAGTCCGACGAAATCGGCGTCTATGCGAGCGGCCTGAATCCGACCGGAGCGGAGTTGATCGTGGCCGAGCACCTCGCGCGCGGCTTCGACGCCTTCAAGCTGAAACTCGGGTTCGGACGCGAGCGCGATGCCGCGAACCTGAAGAGGGTTCGCGAGATCATTGGTCCGGAACGCCGCCTGATGGTCGACGCCAATCAGGCGTGGAATCTCGACACCGCGTTATCCATGGCCGAGGTGCTCGACGAGTATCGTCCCCTATGGCTCGAAGAGCCGCTGCGCTGCGATCGCCCCATCATGGAGTGGCAGATGTTGAGCGCCCGGACCGCCATCCCGCTCGCGGCGGGCGAAAACTTTGCGAATCACGCCGCGTTCAAGGAAGGCATCGCCAGCGGCGCACTCAGCGTGATTCAGCCCGATGCCGCCAAGTGGGGCGGCATTTCCGGCAACTGGCCTGTGACCCAGGCAGTGCAGGCGGCGGGGCTCACGTATTGCCCGCATTACCTCGGCGCAGGCGTGGGCCTGCTTGCGTCGGCGCATCTGCTCGCTGCAGCAGGCGACAGCGGCGGACGCGGTCTGCTCGAAGTCGATGCCAATCCCAACCCGCTTCGTTCGCGGTTATCGGGTCCGATCGAGACGCCTGCCGGTGGCCGCGTGCATCTTGGCGAAGCGCCGGGCATCGGCATCACGCCTGACATTGCATCACTGCGCCGCGAGATCGCGGCCGCCGGATAACCGGACTGCACACCACCCTCGTTCTCTCTACTTGCATGGACATTCAATGAGCACCACGCCTTCTTATTCCAATACCCAACTCTTCATCGACAACACCTGGCGCGCCACGTCGCGCACGCTGCCCGTGGCCAACCCCGCAACGGAGATCGAGATCGGCCGTGTGTCAATGGCGGACACGGCCGACCTCGACGAAGCAGCCGCAGCCTCTTTACGTGGCTTCAAAACCTGGCGCAGGGTCCCGGCTTTTGAGCGCGGCGCACTCATGCGCCACGCCGCGCAACTGATGCGCGAACGTGCCGAAGATATCGCCGTCACCATGACCCTGGAACAGGGCAAGCCGCTTGCGGAGTCGCGCGCTGAAACGCTGGCTTCCGCGGACGTCATTGAATGGTTCGCCGAGGAAGCGCGCCGCACCTATGGCCGCGTGATTCCGTCACGTGTCAACATCGTCCGGCAGATCGTCATGCTCGAACCCGTCGGCCCTGTCGCCGCATTCACGCCGTGGAATTTCCCGATCAACCAGGCAGTGCGCAAGATTGCTGCCGCCCTTGCGGCGGGATGCTCCGTCGTGCTGAAAGGCCCCGAGGAAACACCCGCAAGTTGCGCCGCGCTCGTTCGCGCCTTTTCGGATGCCGGCTTGCCTGCCGGCGTGCTGAACCTCGTGTTCGGCGTACCCGCCGAGATATCGAACCACCTGATCGCCCACCCCACCATCCGGAAGATATCGTTCACGGGTTCGACGGCGGTCGGCAAACTGCTTGCGGCCAAAGCGGGTGAGCACATGAAGCGTGCAACGATGGAACTCGGCGGCCATGCGCCCGCACTCGTCTTCGCCGACAGCGATGTACCACGCGCCGCTCGACTGCTCGCCGCCGCGAAATATCGTAATGCGGGTCAGGTGTGCATCTCGCCTACGCGCTTCATCGTCGAACACTCCGTATGCGACGAGTTCATGGAGCACTTCGTCGTCGCGGCGCAAACCATCCACGTGGGCAACGGCCTGCACGACGGTGTACAGATGGGCGCGCTTGCCAACGCCCGGCGTCTGCATGCAATGGAGCAACTTGTAGCAGATGCGGTCGCGCAAGGCGCGACGATAGCCACGGGAGGCAAACGGCGGGAGCGCGAAGGCTACTTCTTTGAACCCACCTTGCTGATCGATGTACCGCCATCCGCGCGCATCATGAACGAAGAGCCCTTCGGCCCGATCGCGGCCGTCTCGACTTTCAGCACTTACGATGAGGCCATCGGCGAAGCCAACCGCTTGCCCTTCGGTCTTGCCGCGTATGCATACACATGCTCAGCGGCCACGATGGCGTCGCTGGGCGACGATATCGAGAGCGGCATGATCTCGATCAATCACCACGGACTTGGAATACCTGAAACACCGTTTGGGGGGATCAAGGATTCTGGATACGGATCGGAAGGCGGCAGCGAGGCGCTGGAAGCGTATCTGAATACGAAATTCGTTTCCGAGCATCGTTGAGGCGTCGTTTGCGCATCGAGCTGCCAACGAGAGAACGCCTCATGCCATCTTCTCCTCGTCTTTGGATCATCTGTCCAGTGGCGGCATCGACGACTGCATATTGACGAGGCGAGCTGATCAGAAAATCAGGAACACTCGCGAGACACGGCCATCCTGGCCGACGGTTATCAAGAGCACGCGTTGCTCATTTTCCGCTCACTCTTCAGGCCTACGATGCACTCCATCGACGAGCGGCGCCTTGATTTACGGCTAATTCCAATTGCCTGCTGCAATCGTCGTGACGCGGCAGACCATTGGTCCGCCTTGAATCCAATCACTGACTGGAGTGCATCATGTTTGCGAAATTTGCCAAAACGCTGAATGAGTTTTTCTTCCTCACCGAAGAACAGAAACGCGAGTCCTATCTGGGGAAGTCAGTCGACTTCGTCGATCTCGAACGTCGCATACACGCCTTCGAAATGAACCACCAGCCGATCACCTTGTATTCCGATAGCACGTCGCGTGACCGGCATTTTTGATTTCGCGCGAAACGCGGCCGCGTCATTGTCAGGCCCTTCGAGTATCAACATCTTGCTCAAGGGGCTGGTCCAGGAGATGTTCAGCACAATGGTTTTGTGGCCGAAATCGCACGGCGTACCGACGGACTGCCCGTTCCTGCCGACTAGTGTGTCGCAATGAACCTGACAATGCGGTCAGCCAACTGACGAGGGTACTGATACATCATCGCGTGGCCGCCGGCCGTGACTTCCACCAGCGTGGCATTGGGCAGGATGTGACCGAGCACAACGGAATTGCGCGGTCGCAGCACCTCGTCGCTTGTGCCAGCGAGGATCAGCGCCGGCACCGTGACGCGATCGAGACCCCGGAGCGCCTGATCGTCCTGCTTCCACCGCTGCAGAATGAGGTCCTGCGCGTGCGTCACTGCGCCTGTGATGTGCGGTTCGGCATAGCCCTCAGGCGCGAACATGTCATGGACGAAACATGCTTTAGCACTCGGTAGTGCAGATGCGGGAAACAGGACTTCCATCACGCGGTCGAAGTGCTCGCTGCCGCTTCCCGACAAGGCCTGGTCAACGTCAGTTGGCGGCAGCGCAGCGCGCGGCCCGGGAGGCATTGACGAAAGCAGAATGAGCTTCGAGATCAGCGAAGGCTCGTCAATCGCGAGTTGCTGCGCGATGATGCCGCCCATCGACCAGCCCAATACCGTCGCGTTCTTCAAATGCAGGCCCCGGATCAGCGCAGCGGTATCGCCTGCCAGATCGCGCACACTGTAACTCGCGCCACGCATCTGCGACTGCCCTATTCCGCGATTGTCGAAGACGACAACCTCATGATGCTTCGCGAGATTGGAGAGAAAGTACGCATTCCATTCGGCCATGCTCGCGCGATAACCGGCAATCAGCACGATCGGACTGCCGTGACCAAACCGGTAATACCCGATCGATCCGTTCGGCGTCTCGAGTACCTGCTCTTTCGGTCCTGCTTCGCGATCTTGACGGAACGTGTCTGACCCACATTGCATGTCATCCTGCCAGGCGACCGTTCCGGCATAAGCGACCGGCAGCATCTGCGGGACGAGCAACCCGGAGCAGACCAGCAACTGCGCAATCAGGCGACAGCTACTGCGTTTCCGGCGCGGCAGCAAACCGCTGGTCGCCGCCGGCCGATACGTAAATGTCATGCTGACTCCTCTTGACTCGATGCACGTCAGCATAGCGATCGTTTGTTAGCGCAAAGTGAGCACACGCCGATCCGACGTTTCCGCGACGTCGTTCGCAACAAGCGGTCAACGCCCGCTGTTTGCAAGGTATGACGCGCTAATTTTCCTCTCATTCTGCCGCCTCATGATAACGCTATGGATCACGAACGGCATGGGCCGCCGCGTTCCACTGTCCCACTACAAAGAGGCACCCGGAATGTTCACAAGGATTCTAGTTGCGGTTAGTGCAAGCTCGGCCGATACGGTATTGGAATCGGCCATCGAAATTTCCCAAAAGTACGATGCGCACATTTTTGCGCTGCACGTGGTCGACCCCACACCCTGCTGGATGGGGCCACTCGACTACGACTTCGGACTCATCGTCCAGGCGCTGGAAGCACATGGACGCGAAATCGTTACCCGAATGTCCGATGTGCTTGACGATCATTCGGGTCCCACCGAAACCCGCATGGTCACGCTGCCAATATCGGGGCAGTCGGTGGGTCAAGCGATCGCCTCCGCCGCCGACTCGTCGGGTGCCGACCTGATTCTTCTCGGCGCGCGGAAATCGGGCTGGTGGCGCTGGATGAGCGAAGACGTCGCCTCGGAAGTACGGCGCCATACGAACACGCCGATTCAGACCGTCTCCGCCAAAGTCATCGGCGGCTCGACGCGCCGTGGCGCTACACGCTGGACCGGTGCGCCGGCCGCTGACGCCCGCTAACCCGGGTGCCGGCATCGATCGCGGCATTCGCCTCTGACAGGCGACAAGGCGGTCACCAGGATTTATTTAACGATGAACCCCAATCCTCGGCAGGACACATCTATACGTTCGTTATCCTCAGTTAGAGGATGAATGTGGTGAATTGAACTACCACGGTGACTCACCTGAATCATTTCAGAGTCCCTTTCACCGGGCCATTCTTGCCGAGATAACAAGGAGTAGAGAATGCGTCACTATCATTGCAACAGTCCCGAGGCAGCGGGCCGCATCCTGGCCGCCTGTCTGCTTTCCGACGGACACCTTGGCCTCACGGAACTTGAAGCGCTCGATCGCTGCGGCATGGAAAGGCGGCTGTCATTAAATCGAAGCCGTTTGCTCTCCATCGTGCAAACGCTGTACGAAGACCTGACGCGCTGCGGGTACCTGAGCTGGAGCGACGTGTGTCAGGTTGACCCTGCGACACTCGCTTGCCTGGCGGCTGATGTGCACGACCGGCAACTCCGTCGCGACATCATCGATCTATGCAACGAAGCCGTCATGGCGGACCATAGCTACTGCGATCGGGAGGCCGACTTCCTGAGACTGCTGCGCGACGCGTGGCAACTTCCGGCGCAATGACTTCAGACGCATCCCGCTCGCCTGACAGCCGCCGGCCACCTACTCGCCCACATGCTGCAGACAGATCTCTTTGGAAACGGCAAGATGTCATTTTAAATTGCGATGCGGGCCATGCGCCGCATCCAGTGATTGAAGAGACACCTGCCCGGGAAGTTCAAGACAATCGGGTTGCAGGCGCTGAGTCGCAACCGCTCGCTAGCCTGAGCGATCACCGCCCGCTTCAGCAACTCGGCTGCCGGCCGGTGATGTGCTTCAAGTTCAAGTTATCGTCCTATGAACTTGAGTGCGTCCATCATCGGCGTCTTCGACACATTGACCATTCCCTGAAATGGCGTGTCGAGATCAAGGACAACAAACACGGCAGTCGTCGCCGATAAGGCGCAAAGCAAAAATACAACGCACATGCTCCAGTTTCTGGGTGCACTGAAGCCGAATATGCCGAATATGACAACCAGCCATCCAACCAGGATCGCAATGAGAGGGGTCGGAATCGAGCCCCTCCTGTGTTCGAGTGCAAGCCATCGACCTGCAAATACGTTGTCCCAAAGTTCCATCGCCCGGTCACGGAGTTTTTCCTGCGAAGGGCCGAGGGTCTGCAGAGCGAAAATGCGTCCCTGGATGTCATAGGTACTCGCGAGGATCTCTCGCGATTCTGCCTCTGCGGTCGTTCCCCTTTCGTTGGAAAACAGGAAGGAGATCCATTGGGCATAGTCGTTCTTGATGTCGACGCGCAGACCTTCGGCCGATGGGCCAAACTCGGACAAATTTCGGTCCAGCTGGATCATTGCGACGCTATTGTGCTGGAGCGCGGTGTTGACCAGGTCGAGCGACGAATTTCCGGACGAAATCAGCAGGCTAAGCACCAACGCCGACAGCGTCGCCACCAGACCAACGGCAATACGCATTGCGGCGAGTGAGTCTTCAGAGAAATGGTGATCTGCCAGGCTTGCGCGCACACGCGACCCCAGCGCTGCACTCAAAAGAATGAGAGCAAGCACAATGGCAGAAAAGACATAGTGATCCATGTGGAAACGGTTTCCTTCGATCGCACGGGCCAGGTGATTCAGGTCGAGCTGCCGCGGCAGTCATGCTGCAGATGTAAAACCGGGCACGCAGGAGGCTATGCGTTATCAGGCTTCCGACCTGGCGGGTCCTGATGGGCGGCTAATCCGGTATTCCGGGCGACCGCATCAGGCGTGGTGATGGGAATGTTAAGGTCAGGCCACATGCACGCAGCGAAAACCGTAAGTACGGTGACTGCTCGTAAGCACGTTGCCTCGCTGATCTGAGATAAACCACTGCATTCCAGAAATGCGACGTTCGAACGCCGGGATATTGAGTTCCCGTGCGGCCGGATAGCTAGCTGCGAGCAACTAGCTATCCCGCACATTTACGAATCCCGATCGGCGACGAAGCCACGACAAGGCGTGTCTGATGCCGGCCTATGATGGAATCTACGCTTTACCAGCGTGCTGTCCGTATGGAACGCATCGGGACATTCCGCCTTCAATTTTTCGATCGTCATTTCAACATGTTCGATGCCGAATTTTGATGCGTTAATCAATTCTACTTGATGAGGATAGCTGATCTTCATGGTCTATCATCCTGACGGAAATCGTTCAATAAAATATAACCGGAAAAGTAGTGTGGGGACGCTCAGCTGTGCTCGAACAGCGCGATTCGGCCACTCTTGTACAGGTCGCGGACTTTACTCGCCAACGGTGCCTGCGGCGTCTGCTTGCACTCGCCAACGATTGCGGCTACCGGCGTTGCAACATCGACGACTGTCGTCACGGTCTCGCTTACGCCCAGCTTGTCGACGCCTGAAACCCAATAGACGAGCGCCGGCTTGTAGGCGTCGTCCACCGCGAGGAAATCCGAGCAGCTCATCTGTGCGGGCGTAACGGGCTTTGCGGCTTGCGCAAGAGCGAGCGGGGATACACATAGACCGGCCAACACGGCGGTTGCAATTGCAAGGTGCTTCATAACATTCTCCAGATGGTATTGCAGGTCTTTCCGCCTTCGGCGATAGAGTCCTGCTTGTTGATAAATCAATACTCCCGGCTTCGAGGATGAATGCTCGGGCTGATTGTGCGCACCCTCTCGAATCGGGCACGCGTACTACGCAATGGAACTTGCCAGGCGTTGTTCACCAGCAAGTGCTGGTACGCCTTCATTGACTGGATACATCGTATCGGCAGTAAGTTAGGGGAAAATTACCCTTGTGCCATCGATCGCATATAGCGGACTTCGCATCTGTATTCCAACTGCCGGCTCACCAACTCACTGTCATACGAGACGGTGCGACCGGATAGGTCATCAGCATTACCAGTAGCCGAAAGTTTGCGGATAGCCATAGACAACGGCTGGCGCAGGCGCCAGGACGGGCGGCGGTGCGTACATTGGCGCGGTCGAATAGACGGCCGGGTGTGTGATCTGATTCCCCTTGGACGCCATGCATTGCGAATAAGCGGCGTCGTAGCGGGCTTGCAGACTGGCCGAAGTGGCCTGAGCGCCGTTGGCGCCCACTGCGCTGCCAAGCAGCAATCCAGCGCCGGCGCCAATCGCCGCGCCGATACCGGCATCGCCGGCTGCCGCGCCAAAAAGCGCGCCTGCTGCCGCACCGCCTACGGTGCCGATCGCCCCGGTGCGCAGACCGTCGTTGGCCGCCGCCGATGGTTGCGAGGCATTGTCAGAGCGGAACGCATAATCCCTGCACGCGTAATCTTCCTGCTGGAATTTGCCCAGCGGCTCTCCTGTGGGCGGCAATGCGACCACGGTCGGGCCAGTGGGAGGAATGACGGCGCACCCGGTCAGGGAAAGGGCGATCAAGCATAGAGATGTTGCCACGCACACGAGTTGTAAACGTTTCATGATGTTAGATATCCAGTGAGTACACAGATGTCATAGTGACGTCGAAGAATTAGCGCTGAATTACTTCGCGGTGAGTGAAGAACCTGTGCTCCCGGAACCCAGCGAATCAATCGCTGGTCGTTTTTTTAAAATCAGGAATACTAGTCATCTTGACCCTGTCGCACCTGATTCATTACCGCGACATCCGGCAAGCCCATCGGGGGCTATCGCTCCTTGCGCTCGACGACGCAAATCACACGGAAACGCCGACCACGTTGCTCTGTCGGTGCGACTCCATATCGAATTCGATACGGCTCGTTCTATTGCGCGGCTCATCCTGAAGAAGGGCTTCGATCGCCATACGGTCCACTTTGCCCTGTTCGGTTTGTGGCACGCGATCTACGGCGATAATGCGTACCCGGTTCGAAATGGAAATGCCGAACACAGCTTCGAGAATGCTTGCGCACCGCGCAACCTGCACGTGTCTTCCTGGCCATGGCTCAACCAACGCGTTCCATGTATATCCCGCTGAACCGTTTCCTGGTGCATATGCCGCGGCATACCGCACGTCAGGCAGCCAGCAGAGGATCTCCTCAATCCTGGTCGGGCTGATATAAACACCATCGATCACAGCCACATCGGACGCACGCCCGAGCACATGCAGGTGGCCGTCCTCGTCGATGAAACCGGTGTCGCCCATGCGGCACCAGCCGTTGCGAAACTTGCGTGACTCCGCTTCCGGCTGCCTGTAGTAGCCCTGCGCCACACAACACGACCTCACCTCGATGTTGCCGATCTCCCCTACACCCGCGAAGCGTTCGTCCAGGCGGCGAATGCGTACCTCGACGCCGTCCACAATGCGCCCGGCGCCGGATGCCATGTTGACGGTTGCCTCGTACCCCGGCGGCGCAAGCACGCTCACCAGACCCGCCTCGCTCGCTCCGTACATATGCTTGAGCACCGGGCCGAAACGGCTGATTGCGCGTTGTCGCAGAACCGCAGGCGCCGAGCCGCCGATGTGTGCAATCGAGCGCAACGACGACAGATCGCGCCAGCGCGCGTCCGGATGATCCATCGTTTCGAAAAGTTGTGGCTCGACGAGCAGCAAGTCGGTGATGCGTTCCGACTCGATCATCGCGAGCGTCGCGGCAGGCTCGTATTGGCGGTCGAGCACGACCGTGCCCCCACCGATCAAGGTCGAGTCCACCAGCACTTGTGAAATGTATGCGAGCGCCCCGTTGACGAGTTGCCGCTTATCTTCCGCCCTCTCTGCTCTGATCATTGCCGAATACGCTGCGAACGATCTCCGGCTGCATTTCGGCACACCCGTCGTGCCACCGGACGATACGATCACGGCGAGGTCATCGGGCATGGAACGGCTGCGCAAGGGCCGATCCGAACGCTCTGCGGCAAGCCGATCCAGCCGTAAGGTATCAGCGCCGAAACCCACCGGCACGACGAGCGCAGTCACGCCTTCCGGGACGAGGTGCACGGTTTCTCCGAACACAATCAGGAGCGTGGGCTGGATTCTGGCAAGCAGCGTGCTGTGTTGATCGCGCTTCGCGAGCGCGGGCATGAACAGCGTCGTGGCGCCGAGAAGATTCGCCGAGTAGCGAATGGCGAGCGCATCGGGACAATTGGGTGCGAGCAATGCGACCACAGAACCCCGGCCAATGCCGAGTGCCTCGAGCGCACGTGCGTAGCGAAAGATCGAGCGACGCAGCGCGCCGCCGGTAACGTCAGTATGAAGATAGCGCAGTACGGGTCTATCGGACCGTATGCCCAGCTGGTCGAGTAATGCATCGACATAGAGCGGCCCGGTTGTTTCGCTGTAATTTGTCATGATCTATTCTCTTTCGTGAGTCATGTGGCGGCCCTCGCTGCGCATGTCGGCCGTGAGCCTGCGCGTTCTCGAAATCCGATCCCACCCTTGCTTTCCACGCATGATGAGCGCGGAAAATGAGCACAGAATGAGCGCAGGACCAGCTGACCAGTGCGATCGTGAAATCCCGATTTCCTGAGCCGCTAATTCCCGTCTAAGATTTCGACACTACTATCCGCTTCATCGATTCATCGACGTACATGAACACTTGAGAGGGAAAAATGGCATGGTCAAGCTGGCGGCGGTAACCAAACTTTATAGAGCAAAGTAGTTATCCTTATCAAAACGGCGAGCCCGAATTGCCGAATAAACTAACGGTGGGAGGTTCCATGAGTCACGCACTATTTGAGATTTCATCGGTTATTTGTATTCTGTTGTTCGTCGGCTTCGTTGTTTTCAGAGCATTCACCTCACCGCTTCCGGAAAAGGCAGAGCGTTTTGACTTGTTTATGGAACAACACGACATCACCCGGTCGCGAGACACGCCGCGTCACGAGTCCCTTGAGCCTGGCGACAAGACCCCCAGGCCGTGACGGCTATCCGCTGGCAAAACTCTGGCCGTACGCGTATGCAGGCGACCCGGGTCGCCCGTTCGTTGTCATCCCGCCAAACCGTTACGGATCGCGAACGCTGCCGCCTCCGTGCGATTGGCGGATCCGGTCTTGGCGAGGATCGACCGAATGTGGTTGGCGACCGTGTTCGGGCTCAGGAACAGCCGCTTGGCGATTTCGCGATTTTCCAGCCCGCTTGCCACCAGTCGAAGCACCTGGGCTTCGCGCGCGCTCAACCCGGCTGGACAGACCGGAGTGGACGCAGGCCCGATCGAGCGTCGTACCTCGTCGATTCGCTCGGTCAGCGTGCGCATGCCCATGCGCACCGCCGCAGCCCGCGCGTCCTCCAGCAGCACGCTCGCGCCGTCGCGGTCACCATCGGCGTTGCGGGCCAGCCGCATCGAGGCATAGCGCAAGCGTGTATGCGCGAGCGCAGGGGACGCGCCCTGCCGGAAGTTCATCGTCAGCGCAGACTCGAAATGACGCTGGGCGTCTTGCCATTTGCGCTGTGTCGTGGCAAGCAAGCCGAGCAGCGAGGCTGCGGCGCCAAAGCATCCAACCGTCGTCCCGATGAGGAGATTACGGCCGTCGTACGGCAGCAGCATCGCATACAGGACTTCCGCCCGTTTCGTGTCATCGAGCCGGGAGCACACCTGGGCCAGATACGCCAGACTCGCCGCGCGTAAGGCGTCATGGCGGACCACCGCAAAATCATCCGCCGCGAGCGCCTCGAACTCGCTGCGCGCCTCGTCGAGCAGATCGATCTCCGCGTAAAGCAGCGCCAGACCGGGGCGCCACATCCCCGCCCTGGGCGGCGCGTTTACGAAGGCACGCACGAGCGGCGCCAGGTCGCGCAGACGGCCCTGTTCGCAACGCAGCGTGAACATCTGCATGCCGTAGACGCCAGGCGCATCCAGCCCCGGCATGCGGCGGCCAATTTGCAATGCCTGCGCTATCTGGCGTTCCGCGTCGTCGAACCTGCCCTCCAATAATGCGAAAGTTGCGCGCGAGGTCGCGGCCACGTAGCGCACGAACGGCTGGCGCAGTTCCGCCGCCCGGTACTCGAATTGCTCTAGCCGCTCAAGCCAGGTCGACAGCTCACCCAGTTCCATCAACTCGAACAGCTGCCATGCTTGCGCGTCGAGCGCACCCAGGACGTTGCCCTCGCCTTCGGCCAGACGAAGCGCTTCATCGATGTCCCGCAACCGCTCCGCGCTACGCTCGGGCTGCCAGCGCGCGGATAGCGTCGCGACCAGCGTCGCAACCAGCGTCCCCGTGTCGCCACTGCGTCGCGCCATGGCCACGGCCTGTTCCCGTACGATCGCGGCCTGGGCATCTTCGCCGCTGAAAATCAGCGCTCGCGCAAGCGAGCTGAGCAACTGCGCCTTGGCGATGCTGTCGCCGCTGGCCTGAGCGGCGAGCGCTTCGCGCAGCAGCCGTGCAGCCGCCTGGCCCGCAAGCCCCGGAGCCCATGTAGCTGTCTCGAAGCCGAGTGCAGCGCGTGTGATCTGGTCGATCGCGTTCGAAGCAGTGGCAAGTGACATCGCCTGTTCGAACGCTTCTCGCGCCTGCAGGTATTCGCCAGTGGCCGTAAGCGACTCGCCAAGTGCGTTGAGCAGCCTGGTCGTCAACACCGGATCGCGGGCACTCATCGCGCCTGCCGCCTGAAGCGCGAGCCGGTAATAGCGGGCCGCTTCCTCATGGGCGAGAAGCCGGGTCGCACGTTCGGCGGCGCGCCGCGCGATGTCGGTCGCCCGCCCGGCGTCCGCGCCGGGCAGCGCGCTGGTGTAATGGTGCGCAAGCGCAGGCAGATAACGATCCGCGTCGTCCTTGTACCGTTCTTCGATAGCCTGCGCGACTTGCAAATGCAGGCCGCCGCGGGCAGGTATCGCAATTTCGTCGTACAAGGTCTCGCGAATCAATGCGTGCGAGAACTGGAACCAGCCCGGCTGCTCCGCCGGTTCGAGTACATGGGACTGCAGGGCTTCCTCTATCGTGTTCTGCAGGTTTGGAGCAAGCGTTTCGTCCAGCACACGCCGCAGCAACTGGAGATCAAACGTCCGGCCAATCAGCGCGGCGCATTCGAGCACACGGTTTGCCTGCGGCGACAGCCGGTTCAAACGCCGGCCGATCACTTCCCTTACCCCTTCGGGAATGCGGATCGACGCAAGCAAGCGCGGCGCGGCAGTCCGCCCTTCTGCGCGGCGCCCCAGCACGCCCTCCTGAATCAGCAGCCTGGTCGTCTCGGCGATGAACAACGGGTTGCCTTCGGTCTGGCTGTAGATCCCGTCGAGGAGAGGCGGCGTGAGACCCGCACCGCCGCTTTGCGCGATCAGCGTCGCACTCTCCTGACGATTGAGTCCGGCCAGGCGAAAGCGGTGGAAATGGCCGTATCGGGCAAGGTCGCCAAGCGTGACCGACAGCGGATGCTGGCGGCCCAATTCGGTATCGCGATAGGTGGCGAGCAGCAGGATGTGGCTGTCCGCGATCTCCGAGGCAAAGAACTCGAGCATTCGCAGCGACGACGCGTCGGCCCAATGGAGGTTATCGATGATCAGCAACAGCGGTTCGGTCGCTGCCGCCGCTTTCCAGAAACCCGTCATCGCGTCGAAGAGACGGAAGCGCTGCTGCTGCGGATCGGGCGTCGGCAGCAAGGGCGCCAGATCCCTGAACCGGTGCCTGATCTCCGGGAGAATCTCCGCGATGGGCGCGGCCGCAGCGCCCAACGTGGCCTGCAGTTCATCGTAGTCATGGCCCTCGAGCCAGACTCGCATGATCTGCAACCATGGCCAATACGGCGGCGCGCCCGGCTCCTCGTTGCAACGCCCCCAAAGCGTGCGCACGCCGGTAGCGCGGCGGGCCAGTGTCTTTGCGGTGTGAGACTTGCCGATGCCAGGCTCGCCGACCAGCGCGACGATCGCACCATGGCCGTTGACCATTCGTCCGACCAAATCAGCGAGCGCGGCGAGTTCGGCTTCGCGGCCGACGACCAACGCCACAGCTGCCTCATCAGCCGCCTGCGCCGTGAGGCACACACCGCAGGCGTCGCAAAAGCGGGCGTCCGGACGATTGACCCGGCAGCATAGGGGGCACTGCATCCTTCCGGCCTCCGAAACCTACATGAACGCCTCGGGTCGCAACTCGCTGACTTCCACCACCACGTCGGCCGGCAGGCCGGCGAGCCTGGCGGCTTCGCGAATCGCTTCGGCACTGGATGCCTCGTAGAGACAGTAGGTTTTCCGCCTGTCTGCCGACAGGAACGAGAACAGCCAGTTGACGCCGCTCGCGTCATTGATTTCCCTGAGCGCTGCGGCACCGGCAGCGTCCAGCTTCAGTTCGTCAGCGAACTGGCGTTCGATCAGAAATAGCGGCACCGATTCCTCCGGTCAGACTGGACGCTCAAGACAAGCGCTGTTTACGTTGTAGTGATGCCCCTGCGGCGCGTCAAGTCCGTTCCACCGTCATCGTAGCCAGAACTGACTAATGTACCCGGCGGCCGCTGAGTTGTACTTTGATCAATCCTGTGGATGGTTCGCCGCCAACCGCGCGCCTATGCTTGATGTCATGGAAACTGCGAGGAGATCGACATGTTCACGGACAACGACCTGATGGCCTATCGTGCCGCCCTTCGCGGCAACCTCGTCCAGCCGTCCGACGCCACCTATGATGACGCCCGCAAGGTCTTCAACGCGATGATTTCGAAGCGTCCGAAGCTGATCGCGCAATGCGCGGATGTCGCGGACGTGATCGCCTCGGTGACCTTCGCGCGCGAGCATCAGCTGCTGCTGGCCGTGCGGGGCGGAGGGCATAACGGCGGCGGTCTCGGCATCTGCGACGACGGCCTCGTGATCGACCTTTCCGCGATGCGGGGCATCCGCGTCGACCCGGCGGCGCACACCGTCCGCGCGGAAGGAGGCTGTCTGTGGCGTGATGTCGATCACGCGTCGCACGCGTTCGGGCTTGCCGCGCCCAGCGGAATCATCAGCACGACTGGCGTCGGCGGCCTGACGCTCGGCGGGGGCATCGGCCATTTGACACGCCGCTACGGGCTCTCGATCGACAATCTGCTGTCAGCCGACGTGGTGCTCGCCGACGGACGCCTCGTTACCGCGAGCGAGCGGAGCAACTCCGATCTTTTCTGGGCCTTGCGCGGCGGTGGTGGCAATTTCGGCGTGGTCACTTCCTTCGAGTTCCGGCTGCATGCGGTATCGACCATCATTGGCGGTCCGACACTTTGGCCGATGGAGCGTGCGGCGGAAATCATGCAGTGGTACCGCTCGTTCATGCCTGATGCACCGGAAGAGCTGAACGGCTTTTTCGCGTTCATGACCGTGCCGCCCGTGGCCCCGTTTCCGGAGCCGCTGCACCTGCAAAAAATGTGCGCCGTGGTCTGGTGCTGGACCGGCGACCCCGCGATGGCCGATGCGGCCTTCGCGCCCGTGCGGGCGACCGCCCCCGCGCTGCACGGCGTTCAGGAGATGCCGTTTCCGATGCTGCAAGGCGCGTTCGACGGCCTCTATCCACCGGGGCTGCAATGGTACTGGCGCGCCGATTTCGTCGGCGAACTGTCTGACGAAGCGATTGCGCTGCACGTGCAACACGCCGCCCGGCTGCCGACGATGCACTCGACGATGCACCTCTATCCGATCGACGGAGCCGCACACCGGGTGGGTCGCAACGAGACCGCGTTCAGTTACCGCGATGCCCGTTGGGCGGCGGTGTTTGTCGGTGTGGACCCCGATCCGGCCAACGTGGAACGGATCAGTACCTGGGCTCGCGATTACCAGAGCGCATTGAATCCTTACTCGGCCGGAGGCGCATACGTGAACTTCATGATGGACGAGGGACAGGACCGGGTGAAGGCCAGCTTCCGGGACAACTACTCGCGGCTGTCATCGATCAAGCGGGACCTGGATCCCGGCAACCTTTTCCGCGTGAACCAAAACATCCGGCCAGCGTAGCGCTCCCGAGGGCGCAGCTGCCGGGCGCCCTTGTACTGCGCATCCCGAACCCGCATGCCGCTTGGTTCTTGCTGCAGCAAAGCCGCGTTTTTCGGTCGCGCCCGTAATGTGCACCACAGACCCCGGCCTCGCCGTCACGAAAATCCAAATAACTTCGCAGGGTTTTTGACCAGGATTCTCTCTTGGGTCGTTTTGTCCGGAACCCATTCGAAGAACTTCTCGATCAGGTTCATGTTGTCGACTGGATAGAACGGACTGATGCTCTCCCTGGTCTCTTTAGTATCTCGTAGCCACGGGGTATGAGGCCAGTCCGTTCCCCAAAGAACCTGACCGGGATTCGCGTTGATAAACGCGGCCGCCAACTCTCCCATTCCGGCATAGCCGGGCGCCTGGGCTTCATGATACGGTGCACTAAGTTTCGAGTACGCCCTACCTGCCTTCATCAAACCGAGAACAGCGTCAAAGCCCTCCTGCCTGACCCCGGTCGCTTTGGCGCCGGCGAAGTGGTCAAGAACGAACACCGCAGGCGATGCTTCAATCGTCCGAGCAAGGGAGGCAATGACTGTCAAGGGCAAAAATAGCTGAACGTGCCAACCAAGCTCCGCTGCCTGCTTTCCCGCTCTCTCAATCATCCCGGTCAAAATTCGAGGGTCTTTACATCCTCCCGCCTGATTGATTCGAATGCCCGTGATACCCGCAATACGCCAACGATCAAGTTCATTTGCCGCCAGATCATCAGGTATGGCTGCCACACCTCTCGCTGTCGGGCCAAGTACCTGTAATGCGGCAAGCAGACAGGCATTATCGAACCCGTAGAAGCTTGGCTGTACGAGGACTGATCTTTCAATACCGAGTTTTCGATGCAGAGTTTCGAGATCTTCAACCGATGCAGGCGGAGGTGTATAGCGTCGAGATTCAAGCATTGGAAACCGGTCATAAGGCCCAATGATGTGCGAATGGCAATCGCATGAAAGCGCTGGCATAAGCGATCGGACATCACGCATGCTCGCGTCGCCGGCGGTAAAACTCGAGGCAATACCGGAACCCATGGACAAGCCGCCAACGGCTATCGTTTTTACGAGGTTCCTTCGAGAAACCATGTCTTCTCCTTTTGACAATCGATCTACCGCGCTGACGCCGCGCCGGTTGCAACCAGAAAATCATCCTCAGGATGCTGAGCGAACATCGGTCAGATATTTGCCCAGATACCTGAGCCCGGCCTGGGTCGTCGTCTCGGGCCGGTACTCGCACCCCACCCAACCGTCATAGCCGGATTGTTCCAACTGCGCGAACAAGGCGTCGAAATCAAGCATCCCCGTGCCCGGCTCATGACGCCCGGGAAAGTCCGAGACCTGGACATGGCCGATCCGTCCCGCCCATCGCATGAGTTCACCCTTCACATCACCGGTCAGTGCTTGTGCATGGTACGTGTCGAAGATCAGCGTAAGATGCGGGTCCGCGACTGCGTCGAACAACGCTTGCGCACGCTCATAACTGGACAGGAAGTAACCCGGGACCTCGCCCTCGCTCATCACTTCCACCAAGGTCGTCATGCCCTGCTCCGCCAAACAGGCGACCGCAAATCGCAGATTGGCGACGTAAGTCGACCAGTCCAGCCTGGCAGTCTCACTGGTGACACCCGCCATAGGATGGATATGCCGGCAGCCAAGCGCCTGCGCATAGTGCACTGCTTGCGCAAGGCTGGTGCGAAACGCCGTTTCCCGACCGCTCAGCGCTCCCAAACCCTTCTCCCCCTGTGACGTATCGCCCATCGGGGCTGCAAACTGCACGAGCGACAGGTCGAAACGGGCAAGCCGATCCGCGAGAACACCACTGTCGTAAGCGTAGGGCACTGGAAACTCCACGGCTCGATACCCAGCCGCGGCAGCACACTCGAAGCGCTCGAGAAACGGTACCTCGTTGAATTGATAGCCCAGGTGGGCACACAACCTGATCATGAAATGTTCCTTGCGTGGGTTTAGCGCGTTTGGAAATGCACAGGTCCGTGCCGGCTATCGGCGTCATGCCGGTACCCGTTTAGCGCGGAAGGTGCGCACTGGCGTCAATCGCCTTTCATAAAGCGTGGCAATAGCAAGGTCAGCAGACCTGACATCGCGATCAGCGCAGCCATGCAAACCAGACCTGTTGTGAAAGATCCGGTTGTCGTCCTTAGCCAACCCATGGTGACGGGGCCGAGAAAGCCGCCCAATGTCGCGACCGAGCTGATCAGCGCGAGTCCGCTGGCGGCGCCCTTCCCGCTCAGGAAACGCGGCGGGATCGACCAGAAAATCCCGCGAGCCGAAGTTACGCCGACGATCGCTATCGTCAGGCCCAGCATTGATACTGCAAGCGTAGGAACCGAGACCGCGATCAGCATGCCCAGTGCCGCCAGGCCACAGGTCAAGGCAAGATGAAATATCCGGCGCCCGCTCCGGTCTACCGCCGACGCCCAGAGTATTGTTGCGAAACAGCCGATCATGTAGGGTACGGCCGCGACCAGGCCGATCGACAGCGTCGACAGCTTGTGTTCCTTGAGAATGAGTGGCAACCAAATGCCGATCCCGTAGGAACCGAGGGTAAAGCCGAACTGAATGGCCGTCAGCAACAGCACCCTGGGATCTGTGACGATATCGCGGAAATGGATGACCGCACGTTCGCGCGTTTCCGCGGCGACGGCTGCCGTTATGGCCTGACGCTCATCGGGTGTCAGCCATGCCGCGTCCTTCGGCTGGTCGGTGACCATCACCAGCACAGCAACACCAAGTATGACCGCCGGCACGCCTTCCACAATGAACAGCCATTGCCAGCCGGCGAGTCCTAATAGGCCGTTTGCCTGCAATACTGCTATCGAAAGCGGTCCGCTGACGACCGCCGATAGCGGGATGGCCATCTGGAACCAGGCAAGGATTCGACTTCGATAACGCACTGGAAACCAGGCAAGGAAGAAAAACATGACGCCGGGGTTAAAGCCTGCCTCGGCAGCTCCCAACAGGAAGCGCATCAGATAGAAACTCCTGGGTCCGGACACGAGCGCTGTTGCAGCGGAAAGAATGCCCCACGTGATCATGATGCGCGCCAACCAGATGCGGGCACCGACCCTGTACAACACAGCGTTGCTCGGTACTTCGAAAAAACAATAGCTGAAGAACAACACCCCGGCGCCCCAACCAAAGGCCATGTTTGAAAGACCAATATCATGATTCATCGTCAAGGCGGCAAACCCGACGTTGGTGCGATCAATGTAGTTGACCAGAAACGATATTGTCAGAAGAGGAACAAGACGCAGGATCGCCTTCCTGAACGCCTTGTCCTCGATCGAACCTGGAATGGTCACCCCTGAATCGATGACGACCGTGTCATTTTTCACCAATGTCTCCTGCGTAGTCTGTTGTCCATGGATTTCTTCAAGAGCACACATGTATCCGATTTTTTTGTTATTTTGTATTACTAATTAATTTAGTTACTCACGGTCACGATCAATTACCGGGCACGTGCAATCTGCCCGGATCGATCGTGACGCCGCACCTGCGATCTGCTACAGGTGTCGGATATTCAGTTTTTGCAGGATATGGGCAAGCTCAGTGCCGCTGCGTTGCCGCTGTGCGTGATGCAGTTCGCGCGCGGCTGGCGCGTCGCCCGCGACAATCGCCGTCAGCAGCGCACGATGACTTTTTGTGGACTGCTCCGGGGCAGGCCGCAGATGCAACGTGAGGTCGCGCACGCGTCGAGTCTGGTCGAGAAACTGCCGGACTGTCTGAGCCAACCGCGTGCTGCCCGACAACGCTATGATCAACTGATGGAAGCGCGCATCGCTCTGTGCCCAGGCATCGCGATCGCCCGAGTCCAATGCGGCCTCCATGGCGGTGACTGCCGCTTCGAGCGGAGTGAATACCTGCGGCTCCAGCCGCCGCCCGATCAGCAGTTCGATAGCGAGCAATTCCAGCGCGCCGACGATCTGATAGATCTCGATCATTTCCGCGGCGCTGATCGGCAATACGCGAAACCCGTGCCGGGGGCTCAATGCGACCAGACGCTCCTCTTCGAGCCGAATCAGCGCATCGCGAATTGGCGTGCGGCTTATCCCCAATGCGTCAGCCAGCTCTTGCACCGATCCGGTCGCGCCGACCGGATACACGTTATCGAGAATCCGCTGTTTGATTTCGTTATACGCACGGGCTGCGTTACTGGGCGCGGACGCTTGTTCGAGACCTTCGGAAGCATCCACGGAAAAGCTCTCCTTTTCATCCGGCAAGCGGGTCACGCTCTGAGAGGATGTCATGTGCGAAGCTCCGCCGCCGGTTCACTCGCCCGATCGAGCAAATCACACACAGCGCGCGCAAATCCGCTGGTGTTCGTTGTTCCACGCAGATCACCCGTGCGAGTCGCCGTATCGGTCATGGCAGCGTCGACAGCCGATTCGATCGCACTCGCCGCGTGTGCATACGCTTGTGTACCGGAGCGGGCGCCAAGATGACGCAGCAGTAATGCAGCGGAGAGAATCAGCCCGGTCGGATTGGCAATGCCCTGACCAGCGATGTCGGGCGCGGACCCATGCCCCGCGTTCGCGGCTGCGTGCGTGTCGCCCACGTTGAGTGCAGAGGCCATGCCCAGGCCACCCGCGAGAGCATTGACCTGATTCGAGAGGATATCGCCGAACATATTTGTAGTCAGAATGACGTCGAACCTCTCCGGCCGCGTGTAGAGTTCCGCGGCTATCGCGTCGATGTCGATCTCCCTGAGCGTGACGTCCGGAAACTCTTCGGCGACCTTGTCGACCTCGCGCATGAAGAGACCGTCGGTGACCTGCAACACATGCCGCTTGCCCACGACCGTGACGTGTTTGCGCCGCGTGCGGGCCAGCTTGAACGCTACCTCGGCTATACGGCGTGACGCCTTGGCGGTGATCAGGCGTACCGACAGCGCCACGTCGGGCGTAGGCATGAATTCGCCATAACCCTGGAACAGGCTGCGATCGGCGTAAAAGCCTTCGGTATTCTCCCTCACGATCACACAGTCCAGGCCCGGATGGGCCATCGGCACACCGGCCCGCGATCGTGCCGGGCGAATGTTGGCGTACAGGTCGAGCTGCTTGCGGATCGTACCGGGAATATTGATGCCCCCTTCGCTGACTGACGGATAGAGTGTCATCCCTCCGGGGCCCAGCAATACGCCATCGGCTGTACGAGCGGCCTCCAACGCATCCGCCGGCAAGGTGGTGCCGCGCTCCTTGTAGACAGCCATCCCCACGGGGTGGATATCGAGCGAGATATCCAATCCGAACCGGCTGTCCGCCCGACGCAGCACCATGAGGGTAGCGTCCATGATTTCTGGCCCGATGTCGTCACCGGGTAACACTGCTAGCTTCATTCAGACCTCTATAGGTTGCGAGTCCATTTTCGACCGGTTTCTCGTGTCACGTTTGCGTATTCCTTATCGCATACCATATGGCATACGGATCGTGACGGCCACTATGGTGAACCCTTATGACGCTTGTTATGGGGTCCGGGTTGTATCGACTCGTGAGGCCGGCTCGGCCATCTATTTCTTATTTAAATCAATTTGTTAGGTCGAGACGTGACGAACTTTCAGCGATTTTCGCCGCCCCTCCCTATGCGGCGTTGTTATCACGCAGCAACTTTGCAGCGATCGCCCTCTTGAAGGGTCCGTACCCATCAGCGTTGGTGTATTTTGTGAAATCCGTTTCGATCGCTGCCGGCTTCATGTTGTCAGGCCAGGCGTGTGGAAACCAGGTTCGCGAAGGCTATCCTCCCACCATCGGCCGGCAACATCGCGAACGGATAATGTCCAGGCGTTCCCGGTAACTGGCTCAGGAGGGAGACATGCAGCCAGGTTTTGAGCACCTCTACCGCCGCATGATGGGTATTGAAAGCTGTTCGTATGAAGTACTTCCCATGCGCCCTGCGTTTTTTCTGCCAGTGCGCAGCCAGACACCGATAGTGTGCGTTCAGTAAATCAGGGGGAGTTGCTTGTCTACCCAATTTGAAGAGAGCGATTACGCGCTAAAGCCGCATGAACGGCCGTTGATACTGGGCAGTCCCGCAAGTCCCGACCATCCGCCGGCAAGGCGCCATGCCTATTTCGCGATCGGATGCCTGATCGGGATCACGCAAGGCCTGGGCAATGGACTCGTGGCGGTCAACCTGGTTTACGCGCAGGGGACGCTCGGCCTCTACAGCGATGAGGCGACCTGGCTCACCGCCGCCTATTTCATGGTCTATGCGTCCGCCAACCTGATCCTGGTGAAATTCCGCCAGCAATTCGGTTTGCGACGCTTCGTCACCTCCATGCTCGTCACCTATACCGCGATCGCCCTGCTGCATCTGATCGTGCAAGGATTCTGGTCGGCGGTCGCGGTACGAGCCATCAGCGCGATCTCCGCAGCCGGCCTCTCGTCGATGGGAATCTACTATCTGATGCAAGCCATGCCCGCACCCAAAAGGATGCTCGGCATGATCGTTGGCATCAGCGTTCCCCAGCTGGCGACGCCGCTGGCGCGTGTCTTGTCGCCCGGGCTGCTGCAGACGGGCAACTGGCACAGGCTCGGCTGGTTCGAACTGGGGATGGCGCTGGCGACGCTTGCTGCCGTGATGGTCCTGCCCTTGCCGCCGAGCGAGCGCCGCAAGGTATTCGAGCCGGCCGACTTTCTGACCCTGGGCCTGCTGGCGCCAGGGCTTGCGCTATTCGTGGCGGTATTCTCCGAAGGCCGGATCGAATGGTGGACCGATCGCGCCTGGCTGGGCTGGTCCCTCGCCGGCAGCGTGGCCCTGATCAGCACAGGCCTGATCGTCGAACACTGTCGCGTCAGTCCGTTGATCAATACACGCTGGCTGGGCACTCGCGAAGTGCTCCGCGTCATGCTGATCGCGGCAGCGATCCGCATACTCCTCTCCGAGCAAACCTTTGGATCGTTCGGCTTGCTGACATTGTTCGGAATGCTCAACGACCAGATGATCACGCTCAACTCAATCATCCTGGCAGCATCGATCACCGGGATCGTCGTCAGTGCGTTGACCTTCAATCCCGGCAATCCAGGCAAGCCGATCGCCGTGGCGGCCCTGCTGATTGCGATCGGGGCCTTCATGGATGCCGGCGCGACCAACCTGTCGAGGCCCGCAAATTTCTATCTCAGCCAGGGACTGATCGGCTTCGCCTCGCTCCTGTTCCTGGGACGGGCCATGGTGCTCGGCGCTTCGCGAATGGTGCTGGCCGGCGGCGGGAATTACCTGGTGAGCTTCGTCGTCGTGTTCAACATCAGCCAGAGCGTCGGGGGGGTCGTTGGCAGCACCCTGCTCGGCACATTTCAGACGGTTCGTGAGCGGTTTCATTCGAACGAACTTGTCCAGTCGCTGGTCATGAGTAATCCAGTGGTCGCCGCGCAGGTCCGCGAGGGGGCCTGGCAACTGTCGCAACGCGTTTCGCGCGAAGCGAATGTCCTGGCCTATAACGACGTATTCTTGCTGGTGGGTGTGCTGGCAAGCCTGACCGTTGTTTGGGGCGTGGTAATCCAATGGTTGATGTGGCGGCGAGGTGAAATCTCGCCTCTCATCCTTCTCCAGCAGCAGGCGATGAAAACAAAGCCGGCACAAGCCAACAGGAAGAGCCCGGAATGAACGAGCCCAGGAAAGATCCGCCCGCGGGCGATAGCCAAACGCAAACCGCATCTCCTCCCGCCGCGACGGCTGAACCGCATGGCTGGCAGTTGCCGAAGAAGAGTCCAGTGACGATCATCGTCATCGTGCTGCTGGCGCTGTGCGCGATTGGCGTGGTCCTGCGTGCCTGGCGTCTGCCGCCTTTCGCCGGCGCTTCGGAAGACACCGACAACGCCTATGTGCGCGGGCTCGTGACGACCATCAGTTCGCAGGTGAGCGGCTATGTCACCAGCGTGCCGGTCAACGATTTCGCCGAAGTGAAGGCCGGCAAGATTCTCGCGACCGTCGACGACCGCATCTACGCCGCGAGGGTCGCGCAAGCCGAGGCCAATCTCGCCGCACAGCAGGCGGCGTTCGCCAACTCCGCGCAATCGCAGCGCTCGCGCGAACTGGCGACGCATAGCCAGGACGCGAACATCGCCGCCGCGCGTGCACAACTGGTGCGCGCCGAAGCCGACATGCGCCGCGCAGACGCTCTCGTCAAAGACGGATCGCTTTCGAAACGCGAGTACGACCAGACCCGTGCCGTGCTGCTCGCGGCCCGGGCCTCTCTGCAACAGGCTGTCGCGGGCCGCTCCATCGGTACGGAAGATGTGCGCACCGTGGTTGTCGCGCGGGCGGGATTGCAGGCGGCGATCGATTCCGCCAAAGCGGCGCTGCGCAGCGCGCAGGTTGACCTGGAGAACACCGTCATTCGCGCGCCTGTCGATGGACAACTCTCTGAAATCGGCGTGCGCAACGGCGACTACGTCACGGCAGGCACGCAGCTGATGTCGCTGGTGCCGCACACCATCTGGATCGTTGCCAACTACAAGGAAGCGCAGACGCATCGCATGCGCGCCGGGCAGCGCGTGACATTCCGGGTCGATGCGCTTGGCGACGCGGAGCTGCATGGCCATCTCGAGACAATATCCCCCGCAACGGGATCGGAGTTCGCGGCGATCAAGCCCGACAATGCGACCGGCAATTTCGTCAAGGTGGCGCAACGCATTGCCGTACGGATCAGCGTCGATCCGGGACAGGAATTGGCGCGGCGGCTGCGGCCGGGCATGTCGGTCGAAACCGCGGTTGATACTCGCGACGGTGACCGATGAACCGCTGCGTCCTTAACCTCGGCGTTGCCCTGCTGCTATCTGCTTGCGCGGGGCCGAAAGTAAAAGTCGCAACCGTGCCCGACGTCGTGGAGCCCGCGGTGTGGCAACGCGATACCGGGCAGGCGATCTCGCCGGACAAGGCCTGGTGGCGGCAATTCGGCGATCCCGTATTGACTGCGCTGGTGGAAAAGGCGCTTGCCAGCAATACCGATATCGGCAAAGCAGCCGGCCGCGTGCGCGAGGCGCGCGCAGACGCAGCGATCGCGCGTGCGGCGTTGCTGCCGACGCTCAACGCCGGCTTCGATAATGCCGGGCGCTCCCGTATCGTCAGCCCCTTTGGTACACCGCTCGAATTGAGCAGCGGACAAGTGGACATAGAGGCTGCATGGGAAGTGGATCTGTTCGGCCGGCTGGCCGACCAGCGCGCCGCGGCGCGCGATGCATATCTCGCCAGCGCGGCAGCACGCGACGCCATCCGGCTGTCAGTCGCCAGTTCGACAGCCAGCGGCTACATCACGCTGCTCAGTCTCGATGCACAGTTGAAGATCGCACAGGCAACGCTCACCGCGCGCGCGAATTCGCTGCGCCTGGCTAAAACGGAATTCGAGAACGGCTATTCGTCCCGGTTGGAGCTGCAACAGGCACAGTCGGAATATGATTCGACCGCACAGCTCATCCCTCAAACGAGGCTGGCGATTACGCGCGCAGAAGATTCGCTGAGCGTACTCACCGACGATATCCCAGGCGGTATCCAGCGCGGCGGGGTGCTCGATGCGCTGACCGAGCCGGTCATTCCGCAGACCTTGCCATCCGGGCTGTTGCGGCGGCGCCCGGATGTCGCCGAAGCGGAATACCAGCTTGCAGCAGCAGACAAGTCGCTGGCCGCGGCGCGCAAGAACTTCCTGCCGCAGTTCAATCTGGCGGCCTCGCTCGGCCGGTCCTTCGGCACAGAGCAGGTATATCCGTTCAACATCTGGTCGTTGGGCGGAAGCATTCTCGCGCCGCTGTTCGAGGGCGGCAAGCTGACTGCCTTGGCCGAAAAAGCCGGTGCGCAGCGCGATCAGGCGGCATTCGCCTATCGGGGGACCGCGCTCACCGCGATCAGCGAGGTCGAAAAAGCGTTGGCCACCGCTCAGCGCGTGGATGAGCAGTTGGTGATGGCCATCGCCCAGCGCGATTCGCTGTCCGAACAGTTGCGGATCGCTACCAATCGCTATCGCGAAGGCTATGCGACCTATCTGGATCAGCTCGACGCGCAGCGCAACCTGCTTTCGGCGGAACTCGGTGTCGTCCAGCTTCGAGCCGATGCCCTTACAGCACGCGTGACCCTCTATGAGGCGATGGGTGGGGGATGGAGCCCCGATATGATCGACAGAGCGGACGCAGATTAGTTAACGTCCATCTCTTCCGCTACACCGGGTCTGGTTCGCACTCGACACTGGCGGTTCGCCGACTATGCATCGAGCAACCGTTTCGGCCGATGAAGCGATGTTTCCACCCTGCCGCATTCACGCGACAGAACCGAAAAGCCTACGATACAAACCCTGTGGGCTTGATCTCCGGATGAGCCGGGTCGGCATGTTCAAGGGCGGCAAGAGACATGATGCGTTCTTCGGTGGCGTCATCGAAGCTGATTTCTCCCGCCAGGCGGCCCGCGCGCATGACGAGAATGCGATCCGAGATCGTCAGCACCTCGGGCAGGTCACTCGATATCACCAGGATCGCAAGGCCATCGCGGGCAAGCTCGCGCATGAGCGCATAGATCTCGGCCTTCGTTCCGACGTCCACGCCACGCGTTGGTTCATCGACAATCAGCACGCGCGGCTTCGAGGCAAGCCATTTCGCAAGAACCACCTTCTGCTGATTGCCGCCGCTCAGCAGACCGACCAGTTGCTCGACCGTCGGTGTCTTGATCTTGAACCGCTCCACATAACCGTCTATCATTTGGGATTCCTCACCAGGCCTGATGAAACCCGCGTTCGAAATCCCGCCGAGACCCAGGGCCGCGAGGGACAGGTTGCTGCCAACCCCCATCCCGAGTACGAGACCCTGGTCCTTGCGGTCTTCGGGAACCAGTCCGATCCCCAGCTTCATGGCGTCGCGCGGCCTCGCGACATTGACGGGCTTACCCTCCATCGCAATGGTTCCCGACGTCGGTGGCGGCGCACCAAAGATACCCATCGCGACCTCCGAGCGGCCGGCGCCGACGAGCCCCGCCAGACCAACGATCTCGCCGCGTCGCAACGCGAAGGTGACATCCTGGTACCGCCTGCCGTCGCCCAGGCCCTGAACCGACAGAACAATCGGTTGCTCTGCGTTCTCGGGCCGGATACGCCGAACTTCAGCGAGATCGCGGCCTACCATCAGACGCACCACCTCTTCAGGCGAAGTGTCGGCGAGCCGGGTCGTGCGGACATGCTTGCCGTCACGCAATACGGTAACAGCGTCGCAGTTGTCAAACACCTCGCGCATGCGATGCGAGATATAGAGGATCGTCACGCCCCGAGCCCGCAGGTCATGCACCACCTTGAACAGCGTCAGGGAGTCGGCCTCCGACAGACTGGATGTCGGTTCGTCCAGGATGAGCAGGCGCGGTTCGTGTATCAGCGCTTTGCAAATCTCGATAAGCTGTTGCTGCGCAATCGTAAGGTCTCCTAGCCGCGTGTCGGGATCGAGTGCGATGCCCAGGCGCTCCATCGCAGCCCTGGCCTGCGCAATGAGCACGCCTCGGTCGACCAGCACTCGCGCCATGCGAGGCTCCGCGCCGAGAAAAATGTTCTCGGCGACGGTCATGTTCGGCGCAAGCATCAGCTCCTGGAAAACGATCGAAATTCCCTTGCGAGCGGCATCTTTCGTGCCGGAAAGAAGCAGTTCCTGGCCGTCGAACACCAATCGCCCGGAAGTCGGGGGGTGGGCGCCCGCAATGATCTGCATCAGCGTCGACTTGCCCGCGCCGTTCTCACCCATGACGGCATGCACGGTCCCCGCCTCCACCGTAAAGGACACGTCCTGCAATGCCTTGACGCCTGGATAGCTCTTTGAAATTTGTTCAACGCTCAACAGCACGGTCATGTCGGCACTCACTAGCGCGGAAAGAGGCGGGACGGCCGGCGTCAAGGGCCGTCCCGCGCGGTTGATTACTTGCCGGCTGTAAATTTGTCGACGTTCGACGAATCCACAATGTCTACGCCTGTGTCTGTGACTGGCGGTATCTTTTCACCCTTGGTCAGTTTCTCCAGCTGCTCGACCGAGTCCGAGCCCATGCTTGTCGGCCGCTGACCGACCAGCGTGGTCGCATAACCTTCCTTCAGGAGCTTGATCTGCGACGGCAAGGTATCGAACGACACGATCACGAACTTACCCGCCTTGAGATCGGCCGACTTGTTTTTCAGCGCTCGGGTATAGGCTTCCGGTGCAAACATCGGCCAGCCTCCGGCGAAGAAAATGCCGTCGATATTCGGGTTCTTGGCGAGGATGTCCTGGATCAGTTGCACAGCCGTGCTGGAATCGTCATTGCAAGGAAAAGGAGAACCGGATACCTCCTTGAAGCTGCCGCCGAGCTTGGACTTGAAGCCCTTGATCCGGTCATTGAGGTTCGCCGCCGACAACCCTCCTGTGATCACCGCGTAGTTCCCGCCGCTCGGGAGCGCCTTGGCGAACGCCTCGCCGGCCGAAACACCGCCCGCCTCATTGTTGGTACCAATAAATGCGACACGCTTGGACTTCGGTGCGTCCGAGTCGAAGGTAACGACCGGGATGTTCTTGGCCATTGCCGCGCTGATCACGCCGCTGATCGAATCAGGATTGTTCGGTGCAATCGCGATCCCCGCGACTTTCCTCGTGATCAGGTCACGCACAATGCGAGCCTGTTCAGCGTCGTCGAGCTGGGCTGGCCCGGTGAAGAGGCATTCGGCACCGATCTTGGCCGCCTCTTCCTTGCAGCCTTTTTCGGCATCGGCGTAGAACGGTACGCCGAGCGCTTTCGGCACCACGGCGAACACCTTTTTATCGGCAGCCTGAGTCTGTCCTGCGATGCCAAGCCCTAATACAGCGACGGCCACTGCGCCAAGCAATATGCGTGTCATTGTTTCCTCCAAAGGATTGTTGTGGGTAAATCACTCACCGGCGTCGCCAGACGCCTTTTCTGAGCTGGTCAATAAAGACGGCAAAGACGATGACAGAACCAACGAATACCCCTTGCCAGTAGGCGTCGGTTCCAAGCAGGATGAGGCCGTTGCGGAGCACCTCGAGGATCACGGTGCCAACGAAGACGCCGATCACGGTGCCCTCGCCGCCGCTGAGTGCAGTACCTCCAATGACGGCCGCCGCAATGACGCTGAGCTCCTTGCCCAAGCCCTGGTTGGAAATGGCCGAGGATAGGTAGCTAACCTCAATAATGCCGGCGAGACCCGCCAGCACGGAAGACATGACATAGACGCTGATCTTCAGGCGGTCGACATCGAGGCCGGTCAGCATGGCGGCCCGCTCGTTGCCGCCGACTGCGTACAGCTGGCGGCCATAGACGCTGCGTTTGAGCACAACGCCGGCAATGACCGACAAGACCACGAAGATCACGAACGGCGTGGGCAAGCCCAGGATGTCGCCGCCGCCAAGCGCGAAGAACGCATCGCCATCTGGCCGGAAGCCGTCAATGGCCTTGCCTCGGGTGATGATGAGGGCAAGTGCGCGCGCAATGCTCATGGTCGCGAGCGTTGGCACGAAGGGCAGCATGCGCAGCTTGGTCACGCACAAACCGTTGAACAGGCCCACTGATGCTGCGATCAGGAGCGTCAGCACGCACGCCGGAACCACGCCCAGGCCCGCTTGCATCATGGCGGCCGAAGCGACGGCAGACAGGCCCCAGACACTGCCGACCGACAGGTCGATACCACCGGTGATCATGACCGCAGCCTGGCCCAGGACAACAATCCCGACGAACGAGAGGTTGCGTGTGTCGTTGAGCAGATTGTCGACGCTCGCGAAGTTGGGCGCGAAGATCGACAGTGCCAGGACCATGATCAGGAGCGCACCAATGATGCCCGTCTCCCGGGACCGCAGGAGACGGACACCGAGGCTCGTCCGGCGTTTCATTTCTATTGTTGCCTCAATGGGCTTGTTCATCTCGATGCCTTGTGTGCCAATGTCGCCGGGAGATCCGGTCACGGGATCCTCCTCGCACTACGCTCCCTATGTGCACATGGGACTCCTAGAACTTCTCCTTGCCGTAGAACGACTTCGCGTTGGCCTGATCGATGCGCTGGGTGGGCACCAGGATATTTCGCGGAACCTCGGTCGCGCAGTCGATCAGGATTTTCTTGGCGAGTTCGAGTGCCTGGGCGGCACCGGTCGGGTAAGTGAACGTTGCGGCCCATTGGCCGTCCGCCACCGCACGGATGCCGCCGGACGGTCCCGGGAGGCCATCCGTGCCGATGATCTTCACCTGGTCCGCTTTCCCTGCCTGCTTGGCCGCGATGTACGCGCCGGCAGCAGCAAGATCATTGCTGGTATAGACGAGCTTGATGTCCGGGTGGGACTGCAGCATGGCCGAAAATACGGTCACCGCCTGGTCTTCCATCCAGTCGACAGGCTGCACAGCCACAAGCTTGATCTTGGGATTGCTGGCAATGCCTGCCTTGAATCCTTCAAGACGTTCGATGGCAGGCGACGAACTTGGCAGGCCTTCGAGAATGGCTGCCTCGCCGCCCTCGGGCAGCAGCGTCTTGGCGGCCCACTCGCCCGCTTCCCTGGCGATCGCCCGGTTGTCCCCGCCAACGAAGGCCGTGTAGTTGTCTCCACTCGTCTTGCGGTCAAGTTCGATCACCGGAACGCCTGCCTTGTAGACGGCCGATACGGAGGGTGTGAGAGGCGCGGCCTCGAAGGGTGAAATCATCAACAGGTCGACGCGTTGAGTCATGAAATTTTCGACCTGCGAAACCTGCGTGTTCACGGTCGCCTGCCCGTCGGCAATGACGAGCTTGAATTTCGGATAGTCCTTCACGAGGCGTTCGAGCTCGTGGTTCACGTGCTCGCGGTACGGCTCCTTGAAGTTCGCCTGGCTGAAGCCGATGACGTAATCCTTGTCCGGCCCGCATTCCTTGGCAAGCGGCTTGCCGGCAGCGGCCCACGCGCCCGACGCGAGGGCGGCGCCGGCAACCAGCAAAGTGGTTCGTAGAACTACTTTCATGTTCTTGTCTCCGATAGTTTCGACATGCGTTTTGACATGCGCCTGACCCACCCCGGCCTCCACAGCCGGGAACCACGCCCAACGATTCACCGAGCCAGGCTTCCGCGCTCGACGACATAGGTTTGCAGTGCTGCGGCGATCACGATGATCGCGCCCGTCGCAAGCAATTGCATGGCGGCACTCACGTCGTTGAGCTGCAGGATATTGGCGAGCGCTCCCAGCATGACAGCGCCTGCGATCGTGCCGATCATGGAGCCGGCTCCTCCGAACAGGTCCGTGCCGCCGATCACCACAGCCGCTATTGCAGTGAGTTCATATCCTGCGCCGTCATTGGGGCTGCCGAACGAGAACTGTCCGGCGTGAACAACGCCGGCGATCGCGGCCACGAAGCCCGTCAGTGCGTAGACCGAGATCTTGATCGTGCTGACCGGGATGCCTGAGAGCCGAGCCGCCTTCTCGTTTCCGCCGACGGCAACAACGTAGCGTCCATAACGCGTGTTATTGAGCAGAAAGGCTGCCACCACCGCAAGCACGAGGAACACCAGGGTCGCGACCGGGAAGACGCCGCCGATCCGCTCGCCGAGAACGCCGAAAGCCGGCGGCGCATTTCCCGGCCCTGCGCCGTAGTTGATGTTGATGAAGGAATTGTTGGACGCGATCAATGACAGGCCGCGTGCCACCTGAAGTCCTGCGAGCGTGACGATGAAGGCCTGGATCCGGAACTTGGTGGAGATCACACCCTGGATAGCGCCGAATACCACGCCTGTCGCCACGACCAGCGACAACGTGCTCCACAGGCCCCACCCTTCGTTGACCAGCAGGGTTGCAGTCAACACGGAGCAGAGGCCGAGCACGGCGCCGACGGAAAGATCGATGCCGGCGGCAATGATCACAAAGGTCATGCCGAGCGAAAGAATGCCGGTTTCGGAAATCGACCGGATGATATTGGCGATGTTGTCCGGCGCGAGGAACAGGATATGACCATGCCGGCGCGGGGAAAACATGATGCCCGCGCTCACCACCAGAACGAGCCCGAGCAGGCTCTGAAAGCGCACCAGATAGGTCAGCAGGCTGTTGCGCGGACGAACCGCGGGCGTGGCTGTTGATGTCGGGGTTGTGCTCATGCTGCCAGATCCTCAGCTTCGCTGATTCGCCGGACCGCGTCTTCGTCGGGTCCGGGGCCAAATTCGTGGATCGTGCGGCCGGCGCGCATGACAATAATCCGGTTGCACAAGCCGATAAGTTCCGGCAGTTCGGAGGACGCGACCAACACGCCGAGGCCCTTGTCTGCGAGTCCGCGCAAGCGCCGGTAGATTTCGGCCTTGGCGCCGACATCGACCCCACGCGTCGGCTCGTCGAGCAGCAGCAAGCCTGGTTCGCTCATGAGCTCCTTGGCGAAAACGACCTTCTGCTGGTTGCCGCCCGAGAGGTTCACGACCTTGGCTTCGGGACGCCGCGGACGCACGTCGTAGTCTTCCAGGGCGCGCTTCACCTGGCGTCTCTCAAGTGCACGCGAAACGAGACCAAACGGCGTGACGCGCTTGAGCGTCGACATGACCGCGTTCTGTCCAACCGTGTGATTGAGGATCAGCCCCGTGCCGCGCCGGTCGTCCGTTACATAGGAAATTCCCGCACGCCGCGCCGCGCGGATCGTGCCGAGTGCCGCCGGTCTGCCGTGCATCTCGACGAGACCCCGCCAACGTCCGTTCGCGCCGAAGCCATATAGCGCCGACAGCAATTCCGTACGGCCGACTCCCATCAACCCTGCAAGACCCACGATCTCGCCAACATGCACTGTCAGTGAGACGTCGCGGGGAGCCTGCCAGCCGGCGCGTGGGATGTCGGGATCGAATGCGGCATGCTCGAGCCGCAGGATAGGCGCCCCAAGCTTCGCGGAGCGCGCCGGAAACAGATCGGAAAACGGGCGCCCGACAAGAAGCTGGACGAGCGTCGCTTGCGGTGCATCTGGTGACGTCGTTCCGACCACGGCGCCATCGCGCATCACCGTCACCCGATCCGCGATCCGTGTCACTTCCTCGAGCCGGTGAGAGATATAGACAATCCCGACGCCGCGCCCGGCAAGCTCTTTCACAACCGTGAAGAGATGGTCCGCCTCGACGGCTGACAAAGCCGCGGTCGGCTCGTCCATGATCAGGATTCGCGCTTTGGCCGACAAGGCCTTGGCGATGGCCACGAGCTGGCGCTCGCCCATCCTCAGACTCGCGACTGGAAGGCTTGCATCGAGCGACACGCCCGCGCGCGCCAGCAGATCCTGTGCTTGGCTGCGCATCGCTGCACCCGCCAGCACACCCTTGTTGGTGATCTCATTGCCGAGAAACAGATTGGCCGCGATATCGAGGCCCGGAACGAGGTCGAGTTCCTGCGGGATCATCGCGATCCCCGCGCCATGGGCGTCGCGGGGGTTGGCAAAACGCACGGGGTTGCCGTCAAGCCTGATCACGCCTTCGTCAGGCACGACCGCCCCGGAAAGCACCCCCATCAAGGTCGATTTCCCCGCGCCGTTTTCGCCGAGCAGTACATGCACCTCGCCGGCCTCAAGATCGAAATCCACGCCCTTGAGCGCGTGCACGCCGCCGAAGCGTTTCTGGATTCCCCGCAATTCGAGGAGGCGCGCGGTCATGACGCGTCGGACCGGGTTTGCCGCATGAACACGACCATCTCTTCTCCTGTCGATGGATTTGCACTTCTTTTGTTCTAGTTCGGAACCAAGCTTATTCAAAGGCAAGCGCTTGCGCAAGCGCTTGCCTTTCGTTGTTTACCCTCATATTCTGATATATCGCTGCAAAGGTAAGCTCGTGGCGCTCCATTCAGAGAACGCTTAATATCGGGCCGCGAATCGCACTATCGCGGCGATTCCTTATCCACAGACCGAGGGGACGAAATGGCAACCATTGCTGATGTCGCACGGCTCGCGGGGGTCGCGACGTCAACCGTTTCCCATGTTCTCAATGGCACGCGGTTCGTCAGCCCGGAGACAACCAGCGCGGTCCGGGAGGCGGTCCGCGCACTGGGTTACGCGCCCAACACCGTAGCGCGGGCGTTGGCACGCTCGACCACAAACACCATTGGCCTGGCCATATCGTCGACAAAAAACCGGTACTTCTCCGACGTGATCAACGCCATCGAGGAAGAATGTTCGAAGCTGGGAATGATGGTGCTGCTTGCGAATACCCGGGACGATCCGGAGTGTGAATTCGAAATGGTCGCGGCCCTTCACCAAAGACGCGTGGACGGAATCATCATCGCGCCCTCTTGCGGTCTCAACAACAGCGCACTGACCTACCTGCGCGACCAGCGTATTCCTTCGGTGATGGTTGATCGTCTTCCCGATGTCGCCCTCGACGGTGTCGGCGTCGAGAACCGGCGGGCGCTTGCGGCCATGGTGACTCACATGGTGAGCCATGGACACGAGCGGATCGGCTTCCTGGCAGGCCAGTCCAATTTCACCACCGCGCTGGAGCGGGCAGATGGCTTTCGCGACGGGCTACTTGTCCACGGGATTCCCGTCGACGAGGCGCGCATTTCCATCGGTCATACCGACCTGGCAACGGCCAGGGAGGCCGCCACGCGCCTTCTCACCGCGACCGAGCCTGTCACGGCCCTGATCGGGGGCAACAACCTCACGACGATCGGCATCATGCTCGCGGCTCAGGATTGCGGCATGCGGGTGCCCACTGATCTCGCAGTCGCGGGTTTTGATGATTTCGATTGGGCCGATGCATTCGAGCCTCGCCTCACCGCCATGGTTCAGCCCTGCCACGAGATCGGCCGGATGGCGGCGACCCTGCTCAAGCGAAGAATCGATTTCGCAACGGGAGAAACCGAGACCATCCGGCTGAACCCGACCTTCGCGATCAGAAATTCCTGCGGCTGCAAATAGGCGCGCTCCCCTTTCAGTCTCCCGATGCTTCACTTGAACCGAAGAAGAGTAGCCACGATCGTTCCCCGTGTAAGTAGGGAAGACGCAAGGTTTTGGGCTTACTAACATGCAACCTGTCTGGATCCGGACACCTACAGGTTGTAGCCATGCGTCAAAGGGCACGAGCAGCAATGAAAACTTTAAAGCGATGCATCGGGGCGGCGGTTGTTGCAGCGACACTCATTTTCACGGCAGTCAACATACAGGCGTTCGCCGATACGCTCCCCGGCGCCGGAAAAACCGTGCGTTACGTGCAGGCCGATAGCCTCGGTGCGAACTATGTCGCGGACCGGATCGTGGCGCGGGCATTGAAGTCGCTCGGTTACGACGTCAAGGTCAGCACGATGAATATCACGCTGTTTTTTGCGGCGGTCGCACAGGGAGACGTCGACTTGTCCACCGATGTCAACCTGCCGCAACGCGAGCCGGAGTTTCGGGCGGTCGAGACGCAGGCTGAGATCATCGGCACCGGTTTTATTTCCGGAGGCGGTGTGAACGGCTATCTGATCGACAGGAAAACGGCGCTTGCCCACAACATCACAAGCATCGAGCAGATGAAGGACCCGAAGATCGCCAGTCTCTTCGGCGAAGACGGCAAGGCGGAACTTATCAGTTGCGACCCGGGCTGGAGTTGTGCTGACGTAGTGAATTATCAGTTGAAAAAATTCGGACTTACGCAAACCGTTCATGTGATGAGCGGCAAGTACGAAGCGCTGATGATAGATGCGATTTCGCGCATCAAATCGGGCTCGCCGGCATTCTTCTATGCGTGGAGTCCGTCATGGGTCACGAGCGGCCTGGTACCCGGCAAGGACGTCGTGTGGCTTCCCGTGCCCGCGGATGCACTGCCGCCCAAGATGCCCAACACCGGCTCGGCCCTCGTGAAGGGCGTCGTCGGCTGTGCCGGTAACGCCGATCCGTGTCATATGGCCATGGCTTCATGGAACGCAGGTGCAGTGGCAAACAGAGCGTTCATTTCCGCCAACCCGGGCATCAGGGCGTTGATCCGGCAGATCAAGTTTCCGCCCGCGGTCTGGGCTGACTGGGAGGCATCCATCAGCAAGGAGCCTGGCTCCACAGGATTGTTTACCCGGCTCGCTGATCAATGGCTGGCAGCGAATGGACCGCAATTTACCCAGTGGGTTGCCGCTGCACGCGACGCGCATTGAGCACGCCGATTCCGCGCTGAAATCTCATCAGTCTCTCGCGGCTCTGCCAAATACCTTAGGCATCCAAAATTAATATCCTCGACCAACCTCGAATACCAAGGGAGAAACCATGACAGACGTGCTGCCTCGTATCCTCGATATGAACGAAGAGATTGTCGCTCTGCGTCACCGCATTCATGCTCATCCGGAACTATCGCTCGAGGAGCATGAGACCAGCAATCTCGTCGCGGAACGGCTCCATGCCTGGGGTTACGAAGTGCATCGAGGCCTGGCGAAAACAGGCGTGGTTGGCACGCTGAAAGTCGGGACCGGCACCGGTCGCCTCGGTTTGCGGGCGGACATGGACGCGCTGCCCATCAAGGAATCGACGGACCTGCCCTATGCCAGCCAGCGCGAAGGCGTGATGCATGCTTGCGGTCACGACGGTCATACCGCCATCTTGCTTGCGGCTGCGCGCTACCTGTCGGAAACCCGTCAGTTTTCCGGGACGTTGAACGTGATCTTTCAACCCGCCGAAGAACGGTATTGCGGCGCGAAAATCATGGTCGACGAAGGGCTGTTCGAGAAATTCCCTTGCGACATGGTCTTCGGCTTGCATAACCGGCCCGGCGAGGCAGTCGGAAAGTTCGGCTTCCTGCCGGGATGCTTCATGGCATCGTCCGATACCGTGTACATCAGCATCCATGGCAAGGGTGGTCATGGTGCAAGACCGCACCTCGCGTCGGATCCGGTCGTTGCCGCAGCGCATATTGTGATCGCGCTGCAAACCATCGTCTCACGCAATACGGACCCGCTTGATACCGCGGTGATCAGCATTGGCAAGATTCATGGCGGCACCGTCTCCAACGTCATTCCGGAAGTCGTGAAGATGACGCTGTCAGTCCGGGCGCTGCGTCCCGAGGTGCAGCAATTCCTGCACGACCGCATTATCGAGGTCGCCGAATCTCAGGCGCTGACGTTGGGCTGTACGGCAAAGGTTGATTACCAGTGGGGATGCCCAGCGGTGGTCAATGACCCGGCTGCCACTGAGTTCGCCCGGCGGGTTGCACACGGCTGGTTAGGGGACGAAGGGTTGATCCCCGACATGCTTCCCACAGCGGGGGCGGAGGATTTCTCTTTCATGCTTCAGGCCGTTCCCGGCAGCTACTTCATTGTGGGCAACGGGACTGGCCCCGCCCACAACAGCGGCGGTTGCGGGCTGCATAATCCGGGCTACGATTTCAACGACGAGTGTTTGCCGATCGCCGCGACGTATTGGGTAAAACTGGCCGAGCGTTTCCTCGCTCCGCAGTGATTAATCTACCGTTCTGATGCGGACTTGTGAAAGTCATTCGTTGCCTGCCGGATGAAGACTGAAGAACACGTTCGCGGGCCGCGATAACGCGTCGTTTCACCTCTATCCCGGCGCTGTGCACGGATTCAGTTGTACGGACCGTGCGTCATACAACCATCGAGCGGCCGTGCTCGCGCACGGCTGCTCGCTGAGGTTCCTCGCCGAGCACCTGTCATTCGTAAGCGGACAGGGTGACCAGTACTATGCCGGTCTCCGGATTGCGCGCACTGATGCTCAGGCGGTTCCGCTCTCCGGCAGCAGGTACCTCGGACTATGATAAGGACTGCCTTCCATCGGAAGGCATGACGCTCGTGAACACCAAGCTTGTTGTCAGAAAGCCTGCTGCCCGGCAGGCAGCGAACTACCTCCTCCGTCGGATTCATCAGCCTCCTCTGTAAATGGTGGCATCCAACCTCGCAGTTTCGCCATCACGCTCGGATCGAATCAGATCTTGTTTTACCTCCGCGCGCGTCGGTCCGATCAAAACGCCAGCGTCGCTCCGCCCGTTCATATCCATGCCGACGCCGCCGTCAGCAGCTCCCCCGCTTGAGTTGCCGTTCAACGTAGGGGCCGTCGGCTGCGATACGTTGTTCGTATCCTGTGCAAAGACTGGTGCTGAGAACACAATGGCGCTCATGGCCGCCGAAATCAAAGTCATTCGAATCATGATGGAGTCCTTTCAAGAATGAAGAGTACCCGTGGGTCCCTAACGCTTTGCCTTGTGATGTCATTCACCTAAACGCAAATTCAGTCTACGCCGCGGCGATGTCCTAACGCTGACGCGAAACAGGCAAAACTGCCATTAACGGCGGTCAACTCGCACAGCCGAACGGGCCCATGGCCGGCAAATTCTCTATGTCCGGCCCCTCAGCGGCCCCGTGTTTCTCGCCTCCCAAGCAGCTTTCCTGAGTCGAAAACACGGATGATTTACAAGAACCTCCTGACTGTCCCCTCAATTCATGATACCCAGCAGTGGGAACAACAAATGCGTGGGAGTATGTTCTGAATCTGCAGGAATGTTCGATGCCCGAAGCGTTCAAAAAGTCGGCGGCACACCGCCATGCGAAATTGCAATCGGCGCGAAATGCGGAGTCAATTCCTGGTCATCTCCAGAGAATGCTTCATCGAACCCGGAAACCCCGATGCCGCCGGTATTGAGGGGATGGATCGGCAATACCGGAGCAACCGGATTCATGCCGTGATCGAGAAGATCAATTCAACGTTCGCCTGGAAACTTCGTGCGGATCTCCCATTTATTGAACTCGGATCCGCCCTTCGCGCTTGATTACCCACGACGCATCTGAAAAATAATGTGCGTGCGTCTTTAGTCTCTTTGAACGACAAAGCGGCCTTGATGAAAAGCAACCAGCCTCGGCCGCAAACGCTACGCCATTGTCGGCATACCGGTCTGCGTCCCTATTGACGCAATAAAATTAGGAAGTGCCGCACATGATGCACGAGTTCTTAGCGAACAACCGTCAAGATCTGATCGAGCGGTGTAGAGCGAAAGTGGCGCGAAGACCCGCCCGTGCTGCGACCGCGCAGCAACTTCAAAATGGCGTGCCGTTGTTCCTGGAGCAGCTCATCCGAACGCTCCGGATCGAACAAACGGATGAGCCATTGGACAGCCGCAAGATTTCCGGGCCCTCGGGCGGCGGAGTGACGCTGTCTGAAATAGGAGCGTCGGCGGCCCAGCATGGACGCGCGCTGCTGAAACTCGGCTTTTCAGTCGACCAGGTGGTTCACGACTATGGCGACTTGTGCCAGGCGATTACGGATCTTGCGTACGAACGTGATGCTCCGTTTCAGATAGATGAGTTCCGGACGCTCAATCGTTGCCTGGACAATGCAATTGCAGATGCAGTGACAGAGTTCAGCTACCAGCGAGACGATGCAGTCGCAGACGAGTACGCTCGCGAGACGAATCAGCAACAGGGATTCTTTGCGCACGAATTGCGTAACTTCCTCAGCACGGCAATGCTTGCGTTTGCCGCGGCCAAAACCGGAAATCTGAATTTAAGCGGTGCCACGGGATCAGTACTGGAACGCAGTTTGACAGGCCTGCGGGATATGATCGATCGTTCACTGGCGGAGGTTCGGGTAACAGCAGGAAGACCCGTCCAATCGCAAATGTTTTCAGTTGCCGAGTTCATTGCGGAAGTCAAATATGCCGCAGACCTCGCAGCTCAGGTTCGCGGGTGTATTTTGACGGTTTCGTTTGTTGACGCCGAGTTGGCTGTCAGTGGTGATCGTGATCTCCTTTATTCAGCAGTTGGTAATTTGCTGCAAAACGCTTTCAAATTCACGCATAGCTGCACCGAGGTGACGTTGGACGCTTACGCGGTCGCCGATCGTATCTTGATCGATGTAAAGGATCATTGCGGAGGACTTCCAGCGGGCGACGCAGAAAGAATGTTCTTGCCGTTCACGCAAGACGGGGTCGACAAGTCCGGACTTGGGCTAGGGCTTTCGATCGCGCGGCGCGGCGTCGAATCCAATGACGGTACTCTTACCGTACGTAATGTTCCCGGCACAGGATGCGTCTTCACCATCAGCCTGCCTAGATATGCAATGACAGGGCCTGCGCGTGCGTGAAGACCATGAGCTGCCTGGACCCCGTTGCATTCAGGCGGCGCGAAGATAATGCTGCCGCGATACACTGGCGGCTTGATCAATGCCGCCTACGCCATGCCTGCAGAACACCCCGCTGAAGAGCCGCACAAAAACGCGGCACCATTTAAACGCGAGCCGGTGCCTGATTTACCTCGAAAACTTCCGACCGGGTCTAGCGGCATCGAACCAGCGGTCGCGACCGGATTCTGCGGGCTGATGCTTGATGCCGGTGCGTGGGCTTTCATGCGTGACAAGAGCGGAGACTTCTTCCCCGCGCTCACTCCCATTTGCATGGTCGCGGGCATTATTCTTACCGCTATCAGCGTTGCGTTGTTCGGCCTTGTCTGGCTCAAGCACCAGCGGGCTTCGCGCTCAAAATGATCGTGTTTGGCTATCTGACAAGCTCGGAAGGCACAATCTAGCGACTGTTGCGGGACGGTGGGGCAGATACGGTGGGGCAAATACGGCCGCCCATTTTGCGCCGTGCGGATCTGATCTACGGGCTGCAAAAAACGGCTGCCTTCTTACAGCGGATCGTACCCGGCTTCCTCGACGATCCACCCGTGGCCGTCCGTTGAAGTCAACGCGCCCGCCAGAACTGCAGCAATGTTTATGGCAAGCGCCGGCAAAGCCGCCCTCGCGCAAGATCATTGATGGAAACTTCATCGAGGCTGGTCACGACCAGACTTGCTCCCGCAGCCCGGAGCGAAGCTGCATCATGAAGCCGGGCAACCCCCAGTCCCGTCATCCCTCCGGCGCACGCAGCTTCGATACCCGCCGGCGCATCCTCCACCACAAAGCAGTTTCGAGGCGCGGCCAGCAAATCCGCAGCGGCCAGGAGGAATATCTCCGGGTTTGGCTTGCCTTGCTTTAAATCCCGGCCGCAGACATTCGATCCAAAGACATCGAGGAGGGTATGGTCCGTGTCTAGCCGAACGAGTTTCATCATCTCGTTAGCGTTCTTCGACGACGACGCAACGGCCATGGGCCACCCCAACGCCATGACAGCCCGAACGAAGCGCAGCGCGTCGGGGAATGCGTTCACTGCCCCAGTGCGTATCAGTTCCTCCAGCCGTCTTTGCTTGCGCTCCGCGTAGCGCGCAGCCTGTTGATCAGCATGAGGTCGGCCCAGCGCCTGCAACGCGGCGAGAGCACCGGCGAAGCGCGGTTTGCCAGCGACCTGCGACTGGTACATCGCCGTGGTGAAGCAAGCTTCGTCGGCTGGATCTTCTAGCGCTTCACGCCACGCGCGCTCATGAGGCGAGGCGAGGAGGACCCCGTCTACGTCAAAGATTCCCACCGATAAGGTCTGCGCCCCTTGTGATGCCGGAATCGGCTGCGTGCCACGGGTCATGCTCGAGGCATGCCGAAGACGCAAGTGCCGCCCCTCGGGGCGTTTTTAGCGCCACAGGGATCTCGACTCACATATCGAGTTGATCGCATATCGAAGCTCCATAGAATCTGGCTGCGGCCGGCGAAATGACGTAAGCCATGGATGATCCCAAGCGCCCGCACACCTTCGTACCAGTCTAAAAAAACCTAGTATCCAGCGTAAAAACCAATGAAGGTAGATTCGGAAAATACTCAGGGTGGATCAATCCTAATCGGAAAATCAGCGACGGAAAGAAACTGGCTTGCCGACAGCCGACCCCGGACGCAGGCTATCATCGCGCAGCCCAAGCTGAGTAGTTTCCGAGTCTATCGGACCCGCTTTCGGCCTCCTATTATCAGAAGCGTCAACGTCAAACCATTTGACGTTGCGAAAGGGTCTGCCGGAAAAAGTCAATTCACCGGCCAGATGCGCGTGCCGCGTTCCCTCCTCATACATTAACTTCTTCTGCTTATCCCGGAGACATCATGGCAGTCATTTATAACGACAGCGAATTGCAACAGGCCGTTCTTTCCGAGCTTGCCTGGGAACCCAGCGTGAGCGCCGCACACATTGGTGTGACGGCGATCGCGGGCATCGTGACGTTAACCGGGCACGTCGAAACATTCGCCGAAAAACATGCGGCGGAGGCTGCTGTCCTGCGTGTCAAGGGAGTCGAGGCGGTTGCGGACAACATCGAGGTCCGGCTTGTGTTCGATGCAAAGCGCAGCGACGACGACATAGCCGCGGCAATCGTGAATCGGCTGGCGTGGGATGTCTCGGTTCCGCGAGACACAGTTAAGGTCTCAGTGGAAGACGGCTGGATAACGCTTAGCGGGAAAGTAGACTGGCACTTCCAGAGAGAAGCGGCCGTTCAGGACGTCCGACGGCTACTCGGCGTAACCGGCGTGACGAACCAGATTACGCTCAGGGACGCCATCAACGTCGTGCAGGTGCGCGGCGACCTCATGCACGCGCTGGACCGTTCATGGTCCGACGTCCGCAACATTACGGTTACGGCAAATGGCGGGACAGTAAGGCTGACCGGGACCGTCCGCACGCCACATGACCGGGATCTGGCAGTCGCGATCGCCTGGTCCGCTCCTGGCGCATCCGCTGTGGAGAACGACCTGACCATCTCATTGTGACAAACCGCCGGCGGGATGTGATCCACGGAATACCATCAGCCTATATTTCGTATTCCATAATATAAGAACCTACCAAAAACGTTTCATCGGGGATCAGGAGCCGATCATGCCTTCCGTCCAACTCAAACCCGCCACCTATCCCGCAGCGTCAGGTCAGCGAAGTGTCCCGTCGCCAGCGTTTCCGCACTACCTGCCGGGCCGCATCGATCCCTCTTCCCCAGCCACTCCTGTAGCCAAAGCCGTTGCCCTGCTGGACCCCAACTATTTGCAATCGATCATATGCACGACTCGCAAGGTCAAACGCGGCTATGCACTGTACCGTACGCATGACCCTTTCGAGAGTATCTACACGGTGCGCGCCGGTTGCTTCAAGACTGTTATCACTCATCGCGACGGTAAAGAGCAGGTGACCGGTTTTCAGTTCATGGGCGAGACGCTTGGCCTTGACGGCCTCTGCGCGGAGCGGCACAACTGCGACGCGATCGCACTCGAAGACAGTGAAGTATCGGTCATCCGCTTCACGCTTCTCGCATCATTGTGTCACCAGGTCAGTTCAATCCAGCACCACTTCTACCGCGTACTGAGTGGTGAAATCGTGCGAGAGTCCAGTCACATGATGATGCTTGGGACAATGTCTGCGGAACAGCGCCTGGCAGCGTTTCTTCTCGACCTGTCGGACCGGATGAAGGCGCGCGGGTACTCGGCGGTCGACTTTAACCTCCGCATGACGCGGGAAGAAATGGGTAGCTACCTGGGAATCAAACTGGAAACGGTAAGCCGGATGTTCTCGAAGTTGCAAAAGCAAGGACTCGTCGACGCCCACGGCAAGCAGGTCCGAATTGTCAACCGTCCCGGTTTGTCGCGCTTGTAGGAACTGACGAGGAAATCCGGGCCAGTAGTCGGGTGCAGTCTTCATTCAGCAAACCGGAAATAGCTGCTGTGGAGCACGACAGGCATCGCGCCAAGCTCGGTCAAGAGCCGCCTGGTCGCCACATGGATCGTATGGTTATGCGCGTCGAATGCGTGTTGAAGGTCTTCTTTGCCTATTGACGCAGCACCGAAATGATCTTCGAGGGCTTCGGCAGTGATCGAACATTCGAGGCGAATATCGTTTACCACGGCGGCAAATGCCAGCGCCGGGCCAGCTTCGCAGTAGGCAGGCGTTTCCGGCGGAAAGGAGATTTTCATGGTGGTTCACCAATCGATTTATCTGCATTTTTGTTGAGGCAGGTTTGCAAGGTCGTGAGCCGGATCGCCGAACCTGACGAACTTCGCCAACCGCTCTTCTCAATGAGGCATGGTCAAGCATAAGCACCACAGAATCCGATCCACTGATATTTGTCAATTGAATAGGAAGTGGATTGGCGGGTGATGAAAAGCGTCGGCTGGATGCGCGAACGAACACAGTTTAGTCTGCCGAATTACCGTGAGCCAGAAACTGCGAGCGGGCTTTTCCGTCTGGGAGCGGTGACCATGCCGGACGCGCGTTTTGCGCGGAATCAATCACCACCAATGACATGTCTCACTGGGCCACCTCCGCCGCTGTACAGTCCGCTGCCGCTGAGGTCAGTGGAAACGCGCGTGTTGTGCCGCTTTGCAGTTCGTACTTCTCTCCGCCCACGAGCAGGGCGACAGGCGCTGCAACCCCGGTATGGACATGCAGCGTCAATGTGTCGTGATCGAGCCTTAGATCGATCGAGTGCGCCCGGTAGCGAATGCGCAACTCGAGGTGCTCAATATCAAGCGGTAATTGAGGATTGAACCGCAAGAGGTCATCCTTGATCTCGATACCGGTCCAGACACGTTGCACGATATCGACCGTTCCAGCCATTGCCCCGAGATGAACGCCCTCAGCGGTCGTGCCATCCTGAATGTCAACCACGTCGCTTTGCAGCGCCTGAGCGAAGAACCGCATGGATCGTGGACGGTCCGATCGCGCGAGTACCCAGGCATTGACGACCCGGCTCAGCGTAGAACCATCCGATGACCGGTCCGTATAGTAGTTGACGCTCCTCGGAATAGTGGTGCCCGGAAACGGGTAGCCGAGGCGGAGGAATAATTCAGTGAGCTCTTCTGCGGAGAACAGGTAGAACAACATCAGCGTATCGGGCTGTTTCGAGAGCTTGTAGCCATTCGCGCTGTCACCCTCGCCTTCAAGGATCAGGTCGAGCCGTTGAATATTTGAATAGCGAATACGGTAGGCATCCCAGTCAAGTTCGCGTAATTTTTCATAACCCTCAAATTGGCTGATGATCCCTTCATCATGAAACGGAATGACCATTTTCCGGCTGATGTTGTCCCAGCGGTCTATCTCGCCGGCCGTCAAGTCAAGGTCGATCATCAGCTCGGCACGCCGAATCTCGGGCAACAGATCGAGCACGTCGCGGGCTCGGCGCAGCACCCAGACCGCCATGACGTTCGTGTAGGCATTGTTATTGATGCCGGGCGTTGCGGACCCGGGATAACCGTCGTGGAACTCATCGGGCCCAAGTACACCATGGATCTCGAAGCGTCCACGCGCCGGATTGAATGTCGCAATGCTCGACCAGAACCTGGCGATATCGAGGATCAATTCCGCGCCGTACGCATACAGGAATTCGACGTCGTGCGTCACCTGAAAGTATTGCCAGACGTTATACGCAATTGCACTGCCCACGTGGCGCTGCAAGTATGAGTTGTCAGGCACCCAATGTTGCGAGCGCGGGTTGAGATTGAACGCCTGGGTTTCCTCGCTGCCGTCGCTTCCGCTCTGCCAGGGGAACATGGCCCCCGCGTAGCCTGCCGCGGCAGCAGCCGCTCGAGCTTCCCCAAGGCGCCGGTAGCGATACATCAGCAGCGACCGCGTGATTTCCGGCAAGCGATAGTTGAAGAACGGAAAGATGAATAACTCGTCCCAGAAGATATGCCCTTGATAGCCCTCTCCGGTCCATCCCCTCGCTGGTACGCCAATGTCAAGACCGATGGAGTTCGGCGACACCGCCTGCAGCAGGTGAAACATGTTCAAGCGCAATAACATGGACACGTTCAACTTGAAGCTTGGGTCAGCCGGCTCAATGCGCACGTCGAAACGCCGCCACAGGTGCTTCCAGGTCAACGCGTGAGCGGCTGCGAGTTCATCGAAAGATCCTGCTCGCGAAATAGCTTTGCGCGCTTCGAATCCGCACTCTGAAATAGCCCGGTCGCGTGACGAATAGAGCGCGGCAATTTTGTTAATGACGAGCGGCTCGTCCGGAGCCAGGTCCATGCAAAATTCCTGGCCGATGTACCCGGGCTCTTCGATTATCTGTCGCGACAGGTCCAACAACTTGCCGTGGTGCTTCGCCTGGGTACGCGAGGCTTGCGTGACGTTCACATGTGACTGGCTTGTGCGTACGGTCATCGCGATGCCATCCTTCCCGACGACCTCCGCCGCCAGCGGGTCAATGTGCTTGTTGCTGAACTTGCGATATAGCCTGGCGCCACTGTTGACAATGCGCGCGTCGATAGCCGAGCGCACCGTGACTGGCGCTGACCAGTCGTGGGCAGTCAGCGTAAGCTCCAGCGCGCCCAGGTGCATATCCCGCATCGAGATGAAGCGGCGTTCGCCAAGCGTGCTCTTGCGCCCCTTGGTGTCCTCGAATGACATCGATCTCAAGAGCATGCCGTGACGAAGATCAAGCTCCTGGCGGTAGGACGCGAGTGTCACGCCACGCATGTCGAACCAGTCCTCTGTGCCAATGCGAAACTTGAGTACAAGCCAATTGGGAAGATTAACGAGGTCTTCGTTTTCAACTGCTCTTCCGGCAATGTCGGTGTGCAGCCGGTTATACCCGCATGCGAGGTACGTCCCGGGATAATGCACATCGTCGGCAATGCTCCATGACGCAGCCGCCCGCGTCGCGAAATAGCCGTTTCCCAAGGTGCACAAGGTCTCCCTGACGCCTTCGTGAGCGGGCTCGAAGCCCGTGAATACCAATGACCATTCGGGAGGAGGCTCCACCGTCGCCTGAACCTGAGACGAGTCAGTGACAACAACGTCAGCGCCGGCGTCGCGCAGTTCCTGCGTGCGCCCACCTCGATCAACGCCGATGACACACCCGAACCGGGCTGCACGGTCAGCGCCTATTCCTGCAATCCACTGGCTTACTACCGCCGCCCTCGAAATGTCTGCGCCGAGGCATCGCACTGCGTATCGCCAGGCATCTGGTTCCAGCGTGAAATTCGGACCACCGCCATCAGCGTCCAGGCAATCCACTTGCACATCGAAAAGCTGAGTAATACCCGCTTCTTTCAGCACTGCCGAACAGTTTCCGGTAAGGGATACGGCAGCCGTCCTGATACCCAGCGCGCGCAGTTTGCGCACCAACTCGATAGAGGCGTCGTAAAGCTCGACGCCATCTGCTTTCAAATTCTGAAGGAAGTAACGGCTTTCCAGCAGACCCAATGAGCGTTTGCTTTGGACTTCGGGACCGTCATCCGGTGAGCCTATTGGCAAATGCATCTCGTGCGCCGCAAGGAACCCTGCAATGCCGTCGTCTTGCGACTTGCCGTCCAGATAGCGCGCGTAGTCGGCATCAATGTCAAACGGAATGGACGGCACACCCGCACGGATTTCCTGTGCGCCAAGCAAATCTCCCAACACTTGCTTCCAGGCACAAGCGTGCAAGTTGGCTGTCTTCGCCAGCACCCCATCCAGACCGAACAGGACGGCGTCATAATCGCGCGGCGACAGCGTGACGACCGGATAGGAAATCATACGGACCCGATTACGCAAACTGCGAACGGTCCCGGCGACTTCACAGAACCATTCGCCTTTTGCCGCACCAAACCCGCGCGCACTGCCCGAAACGAACAACCGCTCCACATTTTCGCGAGCCCGAGTCTCGGCCGTCGTCCGTAGGAAGTCCCCTCACCGCGAAGCACTGTTGCCTTTCGTCCAGTACCCGTCCTTGCTGTGAAATGTGTGCAACGCAGTTTCATAGGTCCGGCTCAGCGGGACCAGATCGTCGTAGTCCGGGCACGTCTTGATCGCTTCGCGCGTGAGGTCGGTGACAATGCTGGATGCGAACCAGTCGACAGCGTCCACCCACTCAGTCGCCAAAAGCACGGTCTTTCCTCCGGGCCACCAGTTTCGGGTGTCGACCGTCAGGTAACGAATGACCCACGCCTCGTCGTCGAAGATAAAGCCCGACACATGGCCTATGCTTCCGTCACGCGCCTCGATGTGGTAACCCGTCACGGCCTCGCTACTTCGCAGATGCACATCCGTCAATAAGGTGTCGGCCTCAAGTTCATCCGGTCCGAATGGCTCCGGCTGGATATCCGGGCCGATCTGCATTGGACCGAGCACCGGGAAGCCACCCATTCCCCACGAGTCGCGCCCGCCCCAATACTCCGGATAACCGTAGTAGCGGAGATAGTCCTGCTCATGCTGACGAGACACGGGTTGTTGCGTATTGATACCCGGGCTGTTCTTCACCTGCTCCTGAGTCAAATCCACAGAAACGGTGCTTGCGCCCGGGTCGGTATGTTTGACTGAATACGGCGAAATCAGTACGCGATGCCCATTGAGCCAGCCTCCCGTATCAACGACAAGATAGCGGACACCCCATGCCTCATCGTCAAAATAGACTTCATCGACGCTACCCAATACTCCATCACGTGCAGCGACCGCGCTACCTTTAAGACTTTGTATGCTTCTCAACATGTTCGATACTCCCTCATATTTAGAGCTGGCAACAAGCCTGGCACCAGGTTGATACAGCGTGCGTAACATGCAGCGATCGCGATGAAGAACTGATGGAAACCGATGGAAGCGCATGGATCGCGAATCTTCTGACCGATACGAATAATCAGCGAAATGTCCACCCCGGCCCAGGCAGCATAGGCTCCAACAAACGTCAGCTGATAGGCTCGGAAACTACTCAGTCACACGCCGGATCTACGGTGTCTGCGGAACTTCAGCGCCAGCAGGACACGTCGACTACGCCGTCTTCCGGAGATGCGGTCGCAGCCAGAGATCGAGCTGCCCCGCGGTCATCGCGCCGCAGTGGCGTTGTATCTCCCGCCCATTCCCGAAAACGACAAGCGTGGGAACGCATTCGATTCCGTAGCGTCGGGCGAGCGACGCTTCCTTGTCCGATTCCACTTTCGCGAACAACGCCCGCCCGGCGAGCTCACGTGCGCTGGCGGAAAAATGGGGCAACATCGTCTTCGATACGCTGCACCAGCGGGCCCAGAAATGAATGACGATCGGCAGGTCGGACGCACCGACATATTGTTCGAACGTGGCCGACGTCAGTGAAATTGGACCATCGCCGGACGACCGTTTGTGTGCAGCGATCCGCGCAGGGGCAGCCACGATCGATTCAGGTGAATACCCTTTCGAAAAAGGGTCATTTTCATAAAGCCTGTCCATATCCACTCCGATATTCCACCCCGCAGTTCATGCTTGCGACGGCCTGCCTGTAATCGCTAACATTCGGGCAGCGGCCCTGCTGCCTGGTCCCGCGCTGGTTTCACGTTAGTGCTAGTTCCTGTTTACAACACTATCCTTTGCAAGCGCGTCTGGTTTGCGTCAGATCAAGATCATCTTTGGTTAATTTATTCGACTAATGCGCTGATGTCTTGAGACCCTCTGGTCAGGGAACGAGAACCGCGGCGCCTTCAAAGCGGCCTGCGCGTAGATCGGCCAATGCCTGGTTAGCCTCTTGCAAGCGATATCGCGTCGTCCTGGTGACAATGCCGATCTGTGGCGCCAGACGCAGGAAATCGACGCCGTCCTGCCGCGTCAGGTTGGCAACCGACAGCAACTGCCGCTCTTCCCAAAGCAATCTATAGGGAAACGCAGGAATGTCGCTCATATGAATGCCGGCGCACACCACACGTCCGCCCTTACGCACGGCCCTCAGGGCGCTTGGCACCAGATCGCCTATGGGTGCAAAGATGATGGCTGCGTCGAGCGCTTGTGGCGGCGTTTCGTCCGAGCCGCCCGTCCAGCTTGCACCAAGGCTACGGGCGAAGGCTTGCGTCGCCAAATCTCCCGGACGAGTGAAGGCAAAGACCGACCGGCCCTGCCATTTAGCGACCTGGGCGAGAATGTGCGCGGCCGCCCCGAAGCCGTAAAGGCCCAGGTTCTTGCCGTCGCCCGCGATGGTCAACGAGCGCCAGCCAATGAGTCCCGCACAAAGCAAGGGGGCAATCGACTCGTCCGTGCCGGACTCGCCAAGCGGAAATGCAAAGCGTGCGTCTGCAATGGTCGCGGTGGCGAAACCGCCGTCGCGGGTGTACCCGGTGAATAACGGCTGATCACACAGGTTCTCCCGGTGCGCGGTGCAGAACGGGCAGACGCCGCAGGTGTGACCCAACCATGGAATACCGACCCGCTCACCGAGCTGCAGGCCTTCGACGTCCGCCCCGAGAGCATCGATGCGGCCAACGATCTCGTGGCCGGGAATAATGGGCACTTGCGGATGCGCCAGTTCACCGTCGACAACATGAAGGTCCGTGCGGCAAACACCGCAAGCGCCCACCTTCGCCCGAATCTGGTTCGGACCAGGTTCCCGGTCGGCGAGCTCGGTCCATTCAAGCGCGCCGCCGACCTTGTTCAGCATCATTGCGTGCATGGAGTCCTCCGTTTGCATGACTTCGGGCGAAGCCTGACCTGCTTCCATGTTTGACGGCTATGCGCAAAGACAAGTGCCTCTGGCCCCTGGATTTTTCGAGGAAATTTTGTTCCTATATTCGTTATCCTGATAATTAACCTGGAATGCGCGGTACTCCGGCTTGAGTCGGCCGCACGCTGCATTTTGTGCAGGCGACCCTGGAGCGCCGGTCGACCTCAATCGAATAGACAACACCGGTAACGCCCCTTCTTCAACCATGAGCAAAGGAGTTTCCCAGTATCTCGTCGCGTTCGGCGGAATCCGACAACAAAAAGTCTCGTCGCGCCTCTTCAATGACCCGACGAACGTAGTCGTTGTGCTTGCCGTGATCTTCCTGCTTCATATCCCAGTTCCGCTCCTCAGCATCGGGCGAATGGGGCATCGGCAATGGAACGGATAATTCCGGGTACCCTCCTGCCACGGAGTCCCCTTGAATCAGGCGTCTAAGCACTTCCTGACGAATTTCTTCCGCGGTAAAAACTTGCTTTCCCATGACAGTCTCCCGAGATCCTCACGTTGCATAAAAAAAGGAGCCGGACCAGGTATTTGCGTTGGAAGACCCGCGAACGTCTCCGTGCCCATCTTAAGAATAGCGCCGGGCGCACGGCGAGGGCAGACTCGGAAACTACTCAGGTTGATGGTCCGCAACACTCACGGATCAAGTGTTTGGTTTAGTCACACCCTGCACACGGCTGACTGAGTAGTTTCCGATCCTGCCCAGGCAATGTTTTTAGGAATACATTGAGCAGACAGAAATGACCCGATCACCATTGAAACATCTCGGCCATTTCGTCGACGGGCACGCTGCCCCCAAGGTGCAAACGCATCGCCGCATAGTCATCAAACTGGGAGAATCGTCATGGCACTACCAATCTGGGGAGTTTTGGGTGGCATGACAGCGCTGTTCTTCTCAGCACTTTTTTTGCGTGGGCAAAAAATGCTGGAGCCCCGGAAAGTATTACTCAAGCGCAGCGGCACTAAATAAAACCGGCTGACCGGTGCATGAGATTTCCCGGTTGTCCTGCTGCTACAGCTACAGCGAAGTCGCACGCTCCATCGCCTTCAAGTTCGTCCTGACGACGCTCGCCGGCATGCCCGACCGGTCAGGAACGGCCGAACAACGCCTCGCGATGCACGCTAGCGCCGTCTTTCCGAGCTCCCCGTTATGCTCTGACGTTGCCTGGAAGGTGAACCCTAACCTGTGGAAGGCGGTTCATCTATTCCATTGGTCCGCGCCAGTTGCGCCGCAAGCGCGAGGCGCGTCAACGCCGGCAAGGACCTCGAGCCCGTTTTCTTCATGATCAACGCACGATGGTTCTCGACCGTACGCTGACTGATGCCAAGGTCCGCCGCAATAATTTTACTGGGGCATCCCTTAAGCACGAGATCCATTATCTGGTGTTGTCTTGGCGTCAGGCCCGAAATGTGATTAGCCGCAGCCTCACGCCAGGCAAACAGTTTTTGCGAATTCACCGACTGTTCGAACGCGCGCCCCACGCTTTCGAGTAATTCGGCTGTGCCTATCGGCTTTTCGATGAAATCGGAAGCGCCTTCTTTCATGGCCTGTACCGCCACGCTGACGTCACTATTCCCCGTTATCACGATCGCGGGCAAGCGGTCTCCCCTGCCATGCAGCAGCTTAAGCAGATCCACTCCTTTCATACCCGGTAAATAGGCGTCGACCAGAAGGCACGCCTCCCTTCCCGGCTTATAGGCTTCCAGAAAAGCCTCGCAGGACTCGTAATCCTCCACGGTACGGCCATCGTCTTCAAGCGTCTGGCGGATTTCCGTGCGGACAAACGGGTCATCATCGACTATGTACACAACCGACCACGTCTGTCCCGCCGGCCGCGCAGCGGGCTCCAAAGCGGACTGCAGCGCTGAGTGCGGCGACGCGTCCGCGAGAGCGTCTACTGCCTTGATGAGATCAGCAACCTTCACCGGCTTGTTAAGGTGGAGGCATTTTCCCTGGGCGATGTCGCGCAGTGTTTCCAGCGATATGTCACCCGTCAGGATGATCGCCGGAACCTCGCAACGAGCGATTTTTCGGACGCGGGCAACGACCTCGAGCCCATTCATGCCGCCCGGCAGGTTGTAGTCCGCCAGGATGAGGTCGGGTTGAATGACCTGCTGTAACACGAGTTCCAATCCCTCGACACCGTCGGATGCCGTCCGTGCGTTATAACCCTCTGCCTTGAGTATCGATCCAATCAGGTCTCGTACCTCAGGGTCATCCTCGATAACCAGTATTGAGCCATTGTGTACGTTCGGCCCGGGCCTTGAAACTTCGCCAATGCGCTCATCATCCCGCTTCGCGGGTTCGCTCGTTTCGAACAGTTCAAGTGCGACCTCGATCGAGAAAACGGAGCCCTTGCCAGGCTGAGAGCGCACTGTTATCCGATCGCCAAGGAGATCGGCCAGACGATTTGCTATTGACAGGCCAAGGCCCAGGCCGCGGCTGCGTTCACGCGCCGCGTTGTCCAGTTGATGGTACTCGTCGAAGATTGCCTTAAGCTCATCGTTCGGAATGCCGATACCTGTGTCCCAGATTTCGATGCGCAGTCTATCGCCCTTGCGACGGCAACCTAACAACACGCGCCCCCGCTTGGTGTACTTGAAGGCATTGGACAGCAGGTTGCGAATCACCTGCATCAGTAATCGCGGATCGGTTCTTATCAAGAGACTACAGCGGGCTACGCGGAAAATGAGGTCCGACGGAAGCGCACGATCGTTGAACTCATCCTTCATTTGACCGAGAAGCTCCCCAATCGGAAAACTGGCCAGCTCCGCATGAACGGTTCCGGCTTCGATCTGGTTGATGTCGAGCAACGCGTTCAACATGCCGGACATTGAGCTCAGGATATGCTCGAGACGCTCGACCATCTTCTTGGCGGCGTCGCCTTCCACTGCGTTAGCAAGGGAACCTTGCAGCAGCACCAGCGCTTGCAGCGGCTGGCGCAGGTCATGACTCGCCGCAGCCAGGAATCGCGACTTCGCATTATTGGCCTGATCCGCAAGCCGTTTCGCTTCCCTTAACGAGTTCTTTACCAGCTTGCGCTCGGTAATATCCGTAAACGTAATGACAACGCCCTCCACCCGGTTGTCCTCCGTTCTGTACGGCAAGATCCGGCGAATAAACCAGATGCCGGTTTGCGCCTGTATTTCGCGCTCTGACGGGACCGACGTCGCCAGTACGGTTCGCGTGTCAGCAAGAAGCTCGTCATCGGCAGCCAACGAACTGAGATCCCGCAACGGCCGGCCTATGTCACCGGGGAGGACATTAAACAGCGATCTCGTCGCCGGGGTAAAGAAGCGGATATTGAGCTGCATATCCAGGAAGAGCGTTGCTACCTCAGTGCTATACAAGACGTTCTGAAGATCGTTAGACGTCGTCCGTTGCCGTTCCAGCGTCTCTTGCAGTTGACTGTTGAGCGCCGTCAGCTCCTCGTTCAAAGCTTGCAATTCCTCTTTCGATGTCAGCAGCTCCTCGTTGGTTGATTGGTATTCTTCGTTAACCGACAACGCCTCCTCGTTGACGACCTTATGGTCCTCGCTGATTATCTCGAGGCTTCGAATTGCACTGGCGAGCTCCGCTTTGGTCGCCACGAGCTCACTCTCAAGTTCGGCAACCCGAGGCACGTCCTCCGGGGTGATGGCAGCGGCCTTCCTGTCCTGATGAACAGAATGCGGCTCGTCGACAAAGGAAACCAGGAACATCTCCTCGCCATCGTTCCAGACCGGCTGGACGTCCAGCATGAAGCCCACCACGCTGCCGTCTTGCACCGTCGTGCCCCCCACCACCACGACCCGCGCATTTCCCTGCTTCGCACGCTGAATGGCAAGTCTGAGCCTGCTGCGTACATCCGGCGAGGCCATTGCCAGGATGTCCTGAGTCGGCGGGCCCGACGCGACATGCAGATACCGGTCGGTGGGCCCGACGGAATAAACGCACTCGTGATCGCGGCTGATCAGGACAGTGGCCGGTGCATGCGACTGTATGACCAGGTTCCGGCATAGCTCCGCCATGGCGGACTGGCGGGAGACGGCGTGTCCCTGCTCTTGCCGGGAGGCGATACGGCCCCCGTTGGTCGAGTTCATTGAAAAACCGACGTTGTGCGACCTGCCGTGACCCGTATGCCGATAAATACGCTCTGACTTTGAAAGAATCTCGAAACGGCCATCAGGTTTTCCGACAGTCTCAGCGCTGCCGAGCAGAAGAACGCCGCCGTCGCGCAACGCGAAGTGGAACAGCGACACGACCTTTGTCTGTGCTTCGGGATTCAGATAAATCAGCAGGTTGCGGCACGACACCATGTCAAGCCGGGAAAATGGCGGGTCCACAAGCACATCATGGGCCGTGAACACCACCATCGACCGCAGATCGGGCAATACCCTATAGTTGCTCCCTTCCTTGATGAAGAAATTGGCAAGGCGAGCTGGCGAGACATCTGCTTCAATGGTTTCTGGATACAGACCCTCACGAGCCTTGGCAAGCGCGTCCGGATCGGCATCCGAGGCAAAGACCTGCAGCTTGACGCCGCGCCGCGATGCCGCGATCTCCTCGAGAAAAAGCATGGCAAGCGAATAGGTTTCCTCTCCCGTGCTGCACCCCGCGATCCAGATGCGGATATCCTGACCCGGCGCATGAAGGCGCACAAGCTCGGGCACAACGGTTTTCGCCAGCAAATCAAAAACCTTTGGATCGCGAAAAAATTGGGTGACGTTAATCAGGATGTCTTTGGCGAGAAGTTCCAGTTCGGCAGAGTCGTTAGCAAGAATCTCCATGTAGCCAGCCATGTCGTGCGTCTCGACTGCTGCCATCGCACGGCGGCGCTCGATTCGACGCTCCAGCGTGCCGCGCTTGTAGAGCGTGAAATCGTGGTCGGTTCTCGTACGCAACAGCTCAATGATCGCAGGGAGCCAGACCGGCCCGGTGCCCTGGCCGGCATTCTCTTCAACACGATTCCGGTTCGAAATCCGCCGCCGGTATTCCATGAGTGCTTCCGGAATTTTTGCTAGCGGCAGCACCAGGTCCACTGCGCCTGTGGCAATCGCGCTCAGCGGCATTCCATCAGATCCCGCTTCGTGCGGATCCTGGGCAATGACAATTCCGCCTTGCTCCTTGATCGCCTTCAGCCCGAGACTGCCATCCGCGCCGGTTCCGGACAGGACGACGCACGCGCCCTGCGGGCCGTACTCTTTTGCGAGTGAATGCAACAGGAAGTCAAAGGGCAGCCGTGCGCCGTGGCGCGCTTGTGGAATGGAACTGCGTAACGCGCCGTCGCCAACGGATAAATACGTACCCGGGGCAATAATGTAAAGGTGCTCGCGCTCAATCAACATACCGTCTGCCGCCTGCACCACGGTCATCCGTGTATGGCCGGTAAGCAAACTCACCAACAAGCTTTCGTGAACCGGATCGAGGTGCTGGACCAGGATCCATGCTGCGGCAGTTGTCGGCGGTAATGCTTCAACAAGCTTACGGCATGCGTCGAGTCCACCCGCCGATGCGCCGATCCCGACGACAAAGACGTCATCGCTCAGAGAAGCAGAATCAACCTCTGAAAGTGGCTTGCGCTTCGACCTGGGTCGAGAGAGGCTAGCCTGACGAACGAGACTTGCAGGCATTTTGTGTATCCAGAGAGAATTGCTTCGAAACAGCCGGGCCTCCTCGAGCCTTCCAGGCTTACAAATGCAAGCCGGTCAGCGGGCGCGATTGGTAGATCCCGGCGGATCCCGGGAATTCGGCGATCACCCCAGCAGCCCGCCGTAGCGGGTTCGCTTGTAAGCAGCGGTTAATGAATTCTTTGGTGTGGAGATCAAGGAATAAGGAGGCCAACGGAATAATTGATCTGGTTTTCTCTGGAGCGTCTCTTTAGCGACGCTTTAATCAGCGCACGAACCGGTCCCGGAACTGCCTATTTACGAACTTTGTGTGCGTGTTATCCGGGTAACAGCCCTTGCATTCGATTCAACCATCGTACTCGCCTATCTAATCGCTGTCGCGTTTCCGGACCTACAAGGAGAACTTCACCGCAATCCACTGCATTCGCCTCGCGAAACGCTCATGAGACGTCTTCTGAGTAGTTTCCGAGGCTGGCGCCGCGGCGCATGGAAGCGCTACCCTCTCCTATGGAAACATCGACACAACGCCTGCATTCATCGAACATCGCAACTGCAAGCATCGTGTGAATTGTGTGCTACCCAAGTGAGAACACCGTGTATAAGCGCATCCTGGTCGCAATCGATGGAAGCGAGACGTCCGTCCTGGCGCTCGACGCAGCCCTGCAGATCGCTCGGGAAGCCGATGCCGAAGTGCAGCCTGTCTATATCATCGATGCTCCATTGATGGTCTACGACGCCCCCGGCTACGACCCGTCGATCCTGCGCGACGCGTTGACCAAGGAAGGAACGCGGGCAACGAACGAAGCACTCGCGAAAATGCAGCTCCAAAAAATCAGAGGCGTTGCACGGATCGCTGAAGTCGACCTGTACGGTGACGGCATTGCACAACGCCTGCTGCTTGCAGCGGGCGAGCTGAAGGCCGATCTTGTGGTGATGGGCACCCACGGGCGACGAGGTTTCCAGCGGCTCCTGCTAGGGAGCGTTGCGGAGCGTTTCGTCCGAATGGCGACGTGCCCGGTCCTGCTCGTTCCTGCGCCCCATCAGCGGACCCTCAATCCCGCAGCGTCTGCTGCAGCGGAATCCATCGATAATCCGGCCTGATCCGGTATTCGCGGCCGGCAGTCTGAATCCGCCGCTTGCGCTCGCGGTCGCCGGGCGTGATCTGCCAGGCGCAGAGGTCAAGCCGCTCATCAAGACGGCTGCGTAGCTGTCGCCTCTTCAATACCGGTCGCCGCGGCATCAATCGATGTCCCGGCGTTACCGGCGATCATTGCCTCGATGTCGCTCAATGCACCAATCACTGCACGGCGGCCCGTGCGGCTAGCAAAGTCGCAAGCTGCTTCCACCTTCGGCGCCATGGATCCAGCGGTGAACGCCAGATCGCCAAGCGCCCCTGGATTTGCCCTCGCGACCAACCGCAACGACGGTTTGCCCCAGTCGAGATAGACCCCTTGCACGTCAGTCGCGATCACGAACAGATCCGCCTTGAGTTCCTCTGCGAGCATGGCTGCGCTGCGATCCTTGTCGACCACCGCCTCCACACCCCGATGCCGCCCTTGCGCGTCAGCGACGACAGGAATCCCGCCGCCGCCGGCGCAGATCACCACGCAACTGCGTTCCAGCAACCAGCGCACAGGCTCTATCTCGAGCATGCGGACCGGCTTCGGACTAGGTACGACACGCTGTAACTTGTCGCCCTGTGCCGCGACGGTCCAGCCTTTTCCCTGCGATGCCACCGCCGCTTCGGCGACCGTGTACCTGGACCCGATCGGTTTATCGGGGTGTTCGAAAGCCGGATCGGACGCGCTTACTTCAACCATGCTCAGCATGGTCACGCAAGCCCGTCCTGCCGGCAGCAGGTTGCGGATTTCCTGCTCGATCATGTAACCAATCATGCCTTCCGTTTCCGCATCGAGTACATCGAGCGGAAAGCCGCCCGCCTGCAGCGCGAGCATGCCAACCTGCGGTCCGTTGCCATGGACGATCACGAGATCATTGCCGGCCGCTGCTTTCGCGAGTTGTGCCGCGGCGATCCGCACGTTGTTGCGCTGCGCCTCGGCGCTGACCGCCTCGCCGTGTCTGAGCAACGCGTTACCGCCCAATGCGATTACCATCAGCATTGCATGCTCCTCACCCGGCCAGCGTGGCGACGAGAACCGCCTTGATCGTATGAAGGCGATTTTCTGCCTGCTCGAAAACAATCGACGCATCCGATTCGAATACGTCGTCGGTTACTTCCACACCATTCAGCAGGCCGTATTTGTCGCCGATCTGCTTGCCGATCTCCGTCTTCGTGTCGTGAAGCGCGGGCAGGCAATGCATGAACTTCACGCGCGGATTGCCGCTGCTTGCAAGCAAGGCCGCATTCACCTGAAAGGGCAGCAACTCCTCGATCCGTTCACCCCACTTTTCAAACGGCTCACCCATCGATACCCACACGTCGGTATAGATGAAATCGACGCCCTTCACCGCTTCCGCCGGTGTCTCGGTCAGGGTCAGCCGCCCTCCGCTAGCCGCCGCGAACGTGCGGCACTGCGCGATCAGGTCATCGTGCGGCCACAACCGGCGCGGTGCGCACAGACGTACATCCATGCCGAGCTTCGTGCCTACGATCATCAACGAATTGCCCGTGTTGTTATGGGCATCGCCTATATAGCAGTAGCTGATTTCGTGGATCGGCTTGTCGCTGAATTCGTGCATGGTCAGCACGTCGGCGAGCATCTGCGTCGGGTGAAACTCATCAGTGAGTCCGTTGTATACGGGTACGCCGGCGTACCTGGCAAGTTCATCCACAATCTCCTGCCCGTAGCCCCGGTATTCGATCGCGTCGTACATGCGGCCAAGCACGCGGGCGGTATCTTTCATCGACTCCTTATGACCGATCTGGGATGCGCCCGGATCGATGTACGTGACATGGGCGCCCTGATCGTGAGCCGCGACTTCGAATGCGCAACGCGTGCGCGTCGAGGTCTTTTCGAAGATCAGCGCAATGTTCTTGCCGACCAGACGCGCGATTTCCGTGCCGGCATACTTGGCGCGTTTAAGATCCCGCGACAAGTCGAGCAGGTAGCGAATCTGACGCGGCGTGTATTCGACCAGCGTCAGGAAACTGCGGTTATGTACATTGAACACGATGAGATCCGATTGAGAATGGGTGAAAGGCGGTCGAGTGTTTCAGGCGTCGATAGCGTCACGCTCGACCGGGCAACTGAGGCAATGCGTGCCGCCGCGCCCGCGTCCCAGTTCACCGCCCGGGATCTCGATGACTTCAACACCCGCCTGCCGCATCTTCCGATTGGTGTAGGTGTTGCGGTCATAGGCGACCACCACCCGCCGGTCGAGCGCCAGTACGTTGTTGCCGTCGTCCCATTGTTCACGCTGGGTTTCATACGCGTCGCCTCCCGTTGTCAGGATGCGCAACGAACCCACCCCGAGGGCATTGCTCACGACCGTCAGGAACTTGGCGTCATGACGCTCATAGCGGATCTCGTTGGGCGCATCCCCCGGATACAGGCTGGTGCAGCGGATCTCGCCGGCGACCTCGGGATAGATGCTGACGAAGTCGATATCGAGAAATGAGAACACGGTGTCCAGGTGCATCGAGGCGCGCCGCTTCGGGAACTCGCATGCGATCACCCGCTTGGCGCCGCCCCCCGCAAACAGATGCCGTGCGACCTGCGTGACCGCTTGCGGACTCGAGCGCTCGCCCATGCCGATCAGCACCACGCCGTTGCCAATGGACATGACGTCACCGCCTTCCATTGTCTCCACGCCGAAGTTGCGATCCGGGTCGCCCCACCACGTGTTCACCTTGCCGGCGAAGCGCGGATGAAAGCGGTACACGGCGGCAACCAGCAATGCTTCCTTGCGGCGCGCCGGCCAATACATGGGGTGAACCGTGACACCGCCGTAGATCCACGCGCTGGTGTCGCGCTGGAAAATCAGGTTGACGAGCGGCTGGATCACAAAGTCCGATTGCTCCAGATAGCCGCCAAAAAGGCCGCGGGCGTCAAAGGGCATTTCAGCCTTTGCCACGCCGCCGACCAGCACCTCCGCCAGTTGTGCGGCCGGCATATGGTCGAGCCACGCGCGCAACTCTTTCAACATTCCCGTGCCGACTTCCTCCTCGACAATTCGTCGATCGAGAATCCAGGCGCGCGCGACCGGGTCGCCGCAGATTGTTGCGAGCAGATCGTGGAACTCCAGTACTTCGATGCCCCGCTCGCGCATCGCTCCGGTGAAAATATCGTGGTCCTTGATCGCCTTGTCGACCCAGATGACATCGTCGAACAAAAGGGCTACCGCGTTGGCGGGAGTCAGCCGCCGGTGTGCAAGGCCAGGACGGCAGACCATCACCGTGCGCAGCTTGCCCGCTTCCGAATGAACGCCCAGAGCCATCAGTGATTCCCCCTCATGTCGTCACGCTCTTCATGAATTGACGACGTAGGTATAGAGCCGCACGCTGCCGTCGGTCTCCTTCTTTCTATAAATTCCCTGGATCTCGTTCTCGAAACCAGGGAAACAGTTTCCGCCTTCCTCGAACATCCGGAAGTAATCGAGCGTAGGCATCGCCCGCTCGGTGTAACGCTCGCCCGATACGACCACCGCGATGCCCGGCGGATAAACGAGCCCGAGTGTGGCGGCGATTCGTCCCTCGATCTGGTCGATCGGCAACAGCTCCACGTTGTTGCGCACGAGCTCGTGCATGGCGGCCTGCGGCGTCATCGCCATTTCGGGAAAGTGCGCTGCGCGGAACTGCTCGCGTTGCAGGCGGCTTGCGTTGCGCTCACGATAGAACCCATGCATCTCAGCGCAAAGATCGCGCAGGCCGATTTCCGCGTAACGCTCGCTATGCGCGGCGACGAAGGTCGGCATGACATCGTCGAGAAGCGCGTTCTCGTCGTGCAATTGCTTGAAGCGCACCAGTGCCGAAAGGAGTGTGCCGGCCTTGCTCGATTCCAGCCCGGGTGTCAGCAGGAAAAGGATGCTGTTGAGGTCATTCTTTTCGGGCACGATCCGCTGCTCGCGCAGGAACTCGGCAAGCACCGCCGCCGGAATGCCGTGCTCCGCATAGTCGCCAGTACTGCGGTCGAATCCGGGCGTGATGAGCGTCAGCTTGTTGGGGTCCGTCATCGCGTAGCCGGGAGCAAGGTGGCCGAAGCCATGCCATTTCGCGTCCGGCGCAAGCTCCCAGTAACGCGGATCGTTCGCCAGTTCATCCGTCGGCAGGTCTTCCCAGCGTTGCATGCCACTCGTGGCTGCAACCTTGTCCGGTACGAACGGATCAAAGAACCAGCGCCGCGCGGGGTCCGTCTCCGTCGCTTCGTAGTCTTGCTTGAGCGCACGGATCTTCTTGCGCATCTCGATCCCGAGCTTGATCGTGTCGTCCCACAGCACCTCGCCAGCGCGGCCCTTCATCATTTGCGCGCCCACATCGAGCGAGGCGAACAGCGGATAGAACGGCGACGTGGATGAGTGCTGCATGAAGGTCTCGTTGAAGCGCCGGTGGCTTACCTGACGGCGCTGGCCGTCAAGGTGAGCATCCCTCACGTGGATCTGCGACGCCTGCGAGAAGCCAGCGAGCTGCTTGTGCGTAGACTGCGTGGCAAGGATGCCGGGTGCGCTGGCATCCAGTCCCTCGATGCCCATCGCGAAACGTCCCTTGAACAACGGATGGAACTTCATGAACCCGGCCCAGGCTTCATCGAAAAGAATGTATTCGCACAGATGCCCGATCTTCTCGATCAGCATTTGCGCGTTGTAGATCGTGCCGTCGTAGGTGCATTGCTCGATCACCGCAACACGAAATGGCCGCTCGCGCTGCCACGCCTTGGGATCGGTTATGAGCTTGTTGTAACGAATGCCGTCGCGGATGCGGTCCTCGTCGAGCGCGTCGAAATCGATCGGGCCGATCAGCCCGTGCGCATTGCGCTGCGTCTGTAAATAAACGGGGATTCCGCCGCCTAGCAGCAGCGCGCCGTGATGCGCCGCCTTGTGGTTATTTCGATCGAAGAGCACCAGGTCACCCGGCGTCACCAGCGCAGTCAATGCAATCTTGTTGGACGTGGACGTACCGTTCAGCACAAAGTAAGTGCGCTCCGCGCCGAAGATCCGCGCGGCCGCTTTTTGCGCAGCGAGCGCAGGGCCTTCGTGAACCAGCAGGTCACCCAGTTCGACGACGGAGTTATCCAGGTCGTTGCGGAATACCGCTTCGCCCAGATGCTTGACGAACGCGCGGCCGACCGGGCTCTTCTGGTAAAACACACCGCCGTTGTGCCCCGGACAGGTCCACATCTGGTTCGCCTGTTCCGCGTAGTCGACCATCGCGCCGAAAAACGGCGTCTTGAGCGAGTCCGCGTACGTCCGCAAATGACTCACCAGATTGCGCGCCACGAACTCGGGCGTATCTTCTTCGATGAACACATAACCCGTCACATGCCCCAGCACCGCAACCGGAATTTCCGCGAGCAGATGGCGCTCGACCAGAATGAAGATGGGTACATCGAGCCCCCGCTCTCGTACAAAACGTACAAAGACCTCAACGTCGGTCTCTGATTCGGTCAGCGACCATTCGACGATCACACAGCCAACCGCAGCCTCGCTGCGGATGGCGGAGGACGCTTCTGCCACCGTGACGGTGACCGTGGTGGCGTACCCCATCCGTTCGAGTTCGTCGACGAGGCGCCGAAAGCGTGACGACGGCAGCGCGGGCGGCAGCGGTAACGCACAACAAAACAGGAAGCCGAACATCTGGTCATACAGCATCTTGATCCTTGTATCGGGAATCGCGACGGGTCGTCCGCGATCTCAGCTGATCTTCACCAGGCCCCGGCTGAACAGGACGACAGCAACACCGGCCACGACGACGAGCAAGCCCGCGACCGACGCCTCCCGTCCCGTGAACACCCGCTCGCCGGCCGCATGTTCACGCCGTGCCCACCAGAAGACGGGGAAGCCGAGTGCGAAAAGAATGGTGGACATCAAAAGGAACTGCAGTCCGGCGGCATAGACGAGCCAGAGGGAATAGACCGTCGCCAACACGCCGGTCCAGATCGATTCTTTCGAGGTTTCGCCCGTGGTCGGTGCGTACTTTGACTGTGTCGCGAAACGCCACAGGAAGACCGTGCTCGCCAGATACGGCGGCAGGATCATGATCCCGGTGATCGAGATCAGCCACATCCACGCGTCGTTGGCGAACAGCACCACGAAGATCACGAGCTGCATGGTTGCGCTTGATATCCACAGCGACGGCGCCGCGGCATGGTGACGGTTTTCCTTAGCCAGGAACTTGGGGAATACACCGTCCTTCGCCCCTTCGAACGGCAACTCCGCGACAAGGATGGTCCAGGCAAGCCAGCAACTCAGCAGTGACACCAGCAGCGAGACGACGATGAACACCGCACCCCAATCGCCCACCGCGGCCTTCAGCACATAAGCCGCCGACGGTGAAGCGAGCCCCGCGAGCTGGGCCTGGTGCATCACGCCAAACGGCAGCGCCGACAACAGGAAATAGAGGATCGTGCAGACGGTCAGCCCGAGAAAAGTCGCGACGCCCACCTGCGAGGTCTTGCTGGCGCGGTCCGACACCACCACCGCGCCCTCGATGCCGATGAACACCCACAAAGTGACGAGCATCGTGCTCTTGACCTGTGCGAGGAGGCTGCCCAAATGCTCCTGGGCACCCCAGAAGTCGTAGGAGAACATTCCGCCCTTGATTGCGACCGCCATCGCACAGAGGGCCACGGTGATGGTCCCTATATTCAATACGCTCGAAATGACGCTCAGGATTGCTGCCCGTTTGACGCCGTACAGAACGACAAAATGCATGACCCAGATCAGCAGTGACGCGCCAACGATCGACGGCCAGGTGTTGCCCGCCGCGAATACTGGAAAGAAATAGCCGACCGTCTTCATGATCAGCACGGCGAACGCGACATTGCCGAAGGCGGCGGACAGCCAGTAGCCCCAGGCCATCTCGAAGCCCGCGAGCGCGCCGAAGCCTTCTTTCGCATACGAGTAGATACCGGCCTTCAGATCAGGGCGTTTATCGGCCAGCGTGCGGAACGTATTCGACAGGAAGAACATGCCGACAAGCGTGATCGTCCATGCGATCACGACTGCCGCCAATCCTGCGCCCTGGGCCATATTCTGCGGCAGATTGAAGGCACCGCCGCCGATCATCGACGCGATCACAACACCCGTGAGGAGCGGCAAGCTGAGCTTGCGGCTACCCTGTTGAGTGGCGGGTAGACCGACGACCGCATCCGCGGCAGCGGGCTTCAGCGGCAAACTGCTATGCGTCTGGTCCATGAAGCGTTTTCTCCCTGCTGCTGGTGTGCCGGCGATATTGCATCTGCGCGCGTGCCAAGGTTCTTCGGCGTTTGACCTGTTTCAGCATAGGGACTGCATGGGCCCGCTCGTTGATCTGTATCAACCCCGGTTTAAGTGAGAACGCTACCTTTCAAAGCGGTGCTTTCATGCCCATCGGTCAACATCGCTCAACACAACTTCGACGAGGGTGATTTCATGCAACGTGCGTACACGGGCGGCTCGGCCAAGCCGTTCTCCTCCGAAGACAGCAAGTTCTATCTGGTGGGGGGCGGCATTGCATCGCTGGCCGCGGCCGCCTTCCTGATCCGCGATGCCGATGTTCCGGGCCGCAATATCACGATATTCGAAGCGCTAGGCGTGGCAGGCGGAAGTCTGGACGCAGCGGGCTCGGCGCAAGAAGGTTATGTACTGCGGGGCGGCCGCATGCTCGAGAGCAAGTACGTGTGTACGTTTGATCTTTTCTCATCGATCCCGACGCTCGATGAAAACAAGACGGTCACGCAGGAAATCCTGGACTGGAATGAAACGATGAAGACTTCATCGAAGTCTCGTCTGGTACGCGATGGCCACCGGATCGACAAACCCGAGTTCGGGCTTACTGAAAGCGACATCCTTACGCTCGAACGCCTCGCGATCGAACCGGAGCACATGCTCGGCCGCAGCCGCATAGCCGACCACTTCGACCCGGACTTCTTCAAGACCCACTTCTGGCTGATGTGGTGCACGACCTTCGCGTTCCAGCCATGGCATAGCGCGGTCGAATTCAAACGTTACCTGCTGCGCTTCGTGCACATGGTGTCGGGATTCAACCAGTTGCACGGGATCATGCGCACGGTCTACAACCAATACGACTCGATGGTCCGGCCGCTGAGCAAATGGCTCGACGACCGTGGTGTCCAGTTCCAGTTCGGCACGCGTGTGAGCGATCTGATGCTCAACGAAGCCAACAGCGAAACGCGCGTGGAGGGAATCGTCTGCGAGCGCGAGGGACACAGCAAAACCATCGAGGTCGGGCCGCGCGACGCGGTGATCGTCACGCTGGGTTCAATGACCGAAGGCTCGACGCTCGGCGGTATGGATCGCGCCGCCGTGCGGGACAACAGTGCAGGCACCGGTTCCTGGGCACTCTGGAACAAAATCGCGCTGAACCGCCCCACTTTCGGCCACCCGACGGTATTCGCCGATCACGTCGATGAATCAAAGTGGCTGTCGTTCACGACTACATTGCATGATCCGGTGTTCTTCAACCTGGTCCGGGATTTCACCGGCAATGTGCCCGGCGAAGGTGGCCTCATCACCTTCGCGGATTCGAACTGGCTCATGTCGATCGTCCTGCCGCATCAACCGCATTTCGTCGATCAGCCAAGCGACGTCCAGGTGTTCTGGGGATACGGCCTCTATATCGATCGCCCAGGCGACTTCGTGAAGAAACCGATGGTCGACTGTACGGGCCGCGAGATCATGACCGAGGTACTGTGGCATCTAAGGGCTGACAACGCAACTCCGGTTCTCGACCACGCCGTGTGCATCCCATGCCTGATGCCCTTCATTACCAGCCAGTTCATGCCGCGCGAACACGGCGACCGGCCGGAAGTCGTGCCGCAGGGATCGATGAATCTGGCTTTTACCGGCCAGTTTTGCGAATTGCCGGACGACGTTGTCTTCACCGTGGAGTATTCGATTCGATCGGCGCAGGCAGCGGTCTATCGTCTTCTTGACATCGCCCAGACCCCGCCGGCAGTCTATAAGGGCAAGTTCGATCCGCGCGTCCTGTTCAAGGCGTTCGAGGCCCTGCACGACCTGTAGGGACCAGCTGCCGCGTTCATCACCGCACTACACACGGCAGGCACTGAGTAGTTTCCGAGCCTGCGCGCGTGCGGGCCATGTGGGTACCATCGAAACACACTGGCGCAGAAGGGTTTGCACCCGCGAACCTTTCTGCGCCCTATTCAACGCGTTAAAAGGAGAAGCAAATGACTGGCAACGACGTTCTGATCGCCACGTTCAATGACCACACCGAAGCCGATGCGGCTGTCCGAAAGCTCATTGAAAACGGTTTTGATATGAAACATTTCAGCGTGGTCGGCAAGGGCTATCACACTGAAGAAAAAGTGGTCGGTTTCTACAACACCGGCGACCGCATGAAGATATGGGGCAAGTACGGTGCGTTCTGGGGAGCGCTTTGGGGCGCCCTGTTCGGTGGTGTCTTCCTGACGCTGCCGATCATCGGACCGGTTGTCGTAGTGGGTTATCTTGCCTCCATCGTCGTATCCGCGCTCGAAGGGGCGGTTGTAGTCGGCGGGGTCGGCGCCCTGAGCGCCGCGCTCTTCAACGCGGGTGTTCCAAAGGATCACGTGATCCATTACGAGACCGCATTGCAGGCTAATGGATTTATTGTCATGGCGAACGGTTCGGCCGAAGAGATGGCGCGCGCCCGTGCAATTCTGCAAACGCACACGCCGGCACGCCTGGACCTTCACGAAGGCGCCGCGCCTGCGAACGAAGTGCCGGCCACAGCGGCCCTCTGATGTAACTCGACTTCCGTCGGCACATTGGATGGGGAATTAGTAGCTAGCTGTAAGACCGAAAGATCAAGGCCTCGCCTTAGATACTTTCGGTGCCGTCGTTCAGGCGCATACAGGAAGCTCACATCTAAAGATCTTGTTTGCAGCAACGGGCGTTCTGCTGATCTGCAACAGTCGGTCGTTTCGCAGGGCTTGTCGGCTTCTGACTATGACAATGCGATGTCATTTTGCCAAGCTTTCCTCATGATATCGACAACACCCCAGGCACTAAAAATGACTACCGCCGCGACCGCCCTGGAAATTCGCGACATTCTTGCGTTCATGCCTCATCGATATCCATTTTTGCTCGTGGATCGCGTGCTTGAGCTTGAGCCAGCCAAGCGGATCAAGGCCCTGAAGAATGTATCTGTAGACGAACTGTTCTTCACAGGTCATTTCCCAGGACATCCCGTAATGCCTGGCGTTCTGATCCTTGAGGCGCTTGCTCAGGCTGCGGCTTTGCTCACTATCGCACGAGAGCCCCACAAGCCAGAGAGCACACGCTACTACTTTTTAGGTATCGACAACGCGCGCTTCAAACGCATCGTCGAACCAGGCGACCAATTGATTCTTGAAGTAACAGCGGGTCGAAACATGCGTGGAGTTTGGAAGTTTGACGCGCGCGCCGATGTAAATGGCGTTCTGGCTGCCAAAGCGAATCTGATGTGCTCGGTGACCCACATCGAGGTAGAGTCCAAATGAAGGGGCAACTTGCCCCTGACTGGATCGAGCCGCTAACGTCGGTGTGGACCACACTTGTTTGCCGTACGGGTTTCATTGCAATATGCTTGAAATACGGTTTCGATTCTCAATGGACGGCTGCTTGTTGTAATTCTGTTGCATCCGTCTTACGTGTTGAGTCAGATTCAAACCTGTGGTTGCCTTTATGGCTTTTGCTCGAACGTAGAAATCCTCCCACTTCGGAATGTCGTCCTGCTTGACGCCAAAAGCGATGGTGTTTCCCCCACTCCATGCGATGCTTTGAAACATCTGGCCGCGGCAACTTGCTCTTATCCTTTGCAGGTAGCTCCGCAGTAGCAAATCATTGTTAAGCAAGTTGGCTACAATTACGCCCTGCTCACGCAACGCGACGTAGCAATTTTCATAGAAACGCTGATTCGATAGACTCATGGGTAAGCCGAACGTATCAAATCCGTCCAATAAAATGACGTCCGCAATGGACTCCGCGTCCAACATGTACTGCTCGGCATCGGCATGTACGACCTGAAATAGGTCGGAATCCTTCGGAATGTAAAAATCTTCGCGAAGCGCGATGACTCTCTCATCAATCTCGACCGTCGTTATGCGGGCCTTCGGAAATTTATCATGGCAGTACTTCGATAGTGATCCGCCGCCTAGCCCGACAATTAGAATGTCTTTTGGGTCACTGATAAATAGCTGAAACGCCATCATGGCGCGTGTGTATGACAGGTCCAGCTCGAACGGTGCACCCTTCCTCATTGAACTCTGCACCGCGAATGGATCGAATTGCAGGGAGCGAATATGTTGCTCTTCATATACAGCTGGTTCATGGCGAAAAGTCCCCCACTCCTGAATGACCTTTCGCATATTCGTGTAGTTGGCTGACAATTAGATATCCTGTATAAAATTTTCTAAATCGTGATGAGCCGCAATCACGTTGGCGTGCACCCATTTTTACTGGTGCGTACATGCAGAAAGTGCGTCCCCTTGCAAACAGATAGCCCTCGACGACTCATCTTGAAAGCGTTGCAAGGAGACTTCCAATAGCTCGGTCGCGCTTTCAAACAAGGATTCTGGCTCAAGCAGCGCCGCGGCATCGGATAGCCGCCCCTCTTCAACGGCAATGGCAACAATGAGGGCCGCCGTGTGAAAACTGGCGTGTGCAACCTGCAGATGTAAAAACGCTGGAAGACTGCTCCAGGTTTTCTCGTGAGCATCGATCCATCGTCCGAGCATGCAAGCACGATCCTTGGCAAACGCGGGCGTGATGAGATGAAGCTGCTGGTGCAAACCACCGCGCAACGAAGCGCCGGCCATCTGATGCTCTTCCAGGGTCTCCTTGAAAGGCATGTATTTTCCTTTGCGTTGCGCCGGCACTAGCCCCTCCGTGCGCCCCGACCGAGGTTGACCCGAAACATCAACCCGAAACGGCGACCAATTCTTGCGCGCGAGTCCGACGTAACGAACACGGAAACTTGTCTCTGGGAGTGCGGCTGAAGGTGCGGAAAAAGTCCAGTCCAAGCATAGCATCAAGTTACAAGCATATGGTAATTCTATTACCATAAAAGATGCGTTCCCTCGCCAACCACCACGCGGATCTCCGTCACGCTGAGCCGCGAAAACTTGCTCTTTCTGAACAGAAATCACCCATTCGGAGAGAATTGTCCGGACGCTCTCTCAGAGGTGAGGTGCGAGGCGGCGCCCACCAATGATCCTAAGAATGACTCTTGATCAACCCCATGCAAGATGATAATTTCATTATCATTGACTTATGTTTTTATTGTAATAGCATGGTCATCTTAACTGAGTTCGGCCATCGGTCGGAATACGCTGCTGTTGCATAACCAAGCATCGCCAGACGCTGGCAGGGGAATGGACGTGATCGACACGAACGTGGACCTGAGGTCGCACGATTACAAACGTCTGTACCTTGACGACGTAATGGGTTCGCGCGGTCTGATCGTAGTCGGTGTGGGGCGCGGCGGTGAACGAGGATTTCAGATGTTGTATCGGTTTTCCGATATCTGCGACCGCCTCGAGAATCAAGGGGTGAACGCCGTGTTCGTCTATCGAAAAGAGTCTGCTAGACATGTCTTCGACACTACATCGTTGTTTGGTGCCCGGTTTCGTTTGAAACCTTGTTTGCTCCTGGACGATGCAGGCCTGTTTTTCCGCGGGTCTCCGCAAGATAGATCGCTTCGCGCGGTGCACTTCAATCGCAAGATGGAACCCATCGATACGGCGATTATTCCCTTGGGTAAAGAATCGTGGGATCCGCTTTTGCGCGTTTTCCTTGCCCAGGTAATCTCCGGTTGTCTACATTGACCCATAGGTCCTTGCCACAGGCCTGGACGAAACAGAGGCGCTTAAGGTTCCGGCTGCTGCACTAATTGCGATGGAAACTGCTTGGCTCAAATGACGCAACAAAACATGTATGCAATGCGGCAACACGGCGACGTCGACTCCGAAATACTGTCGGCACCGCGAAAGAAGCGGAAAACGGCAGCCCCAATCGTCATTGAAAATGACGTTGTCGTATCCTTGTACTTTGATGCGCGAGGTGTGCAGAGCTCCATGCTTATCGCCGATCCGTATGCACTTGCGTTGGGCTACACCCGTACCATGGTCGGCTTTTTCCTGTTTCAACCTGCTCCGCGTCGCATTTCAATGATCGGGTTGGGCGGCGGATCGCTTGCGAAATATTGCCATCGCCATTCACCGGACGCGCGACTGGCTGTCGTAGAAATCAATCGTGATGTTATCAACCTGCGTGATCGATTCCATTTGCCGCCCGACAGTGAACGCCTCGAGGTGGTATGGGCAAATGGCGCGAACTACGTCAAAGGATCAGATCATCGACCGGACGTCATCCTCGTAGACGGATTTACTGCCGATGGTTTACCGCCTGAATTGGCCAGCACGGCCTTTTACTCGGATTGCAGAGCTCGAATGAGCGACGACGGCATATTCGTGGCGAATCTGGTAACCGACGAGCCCAACTTCCATCGAAATTTGCGGACGCTGAAACAGGTGTTTGGTGAGACTGTTGTCCTGGCTCCATCAGAGGGCAGTCCGAACAACATCACCGCATTCGCATGGAAAAATGATACCCCTGTTCCGTCCTACGAAGAGATGCTTAGCAGAGCGACGGTTCTCGATTCCTGTCACACAGTAAACATGCACGCTACGGCAACCCGCATCGAGAGAGGAAAGCGTTTCGACTGGTCTCGTTACCAGGAAGGTCGCTAGCCCGCTCCGAGCGCGCCGGTTGTGAACGACCTGAAAAGCAACCACAAGGAACTACCATGTACGACCGCATCCCCACCAAGCCAATCACTCTCAGTCACTCCGCAACGTGGGCACTTGAAGTTTTGTCCAGGCCACGATATGGGCGTACGCATCCTGCGTTGAGCTGGTCGGTAACGCAAGAACTCACGAGAGCCGGATTCGTGAACAATCCAGTGCAGGGCCGCCGTATCATGTCGATCACCGCTGCAGGTCAACAATTCCTGCGTACGCACGCGTTGCGTCGAGCCCTTTCCTGATTGACGTAAGCGAATAAAGAAGCGGGGCTGTGACAGGGCGAACGTCAACCCGTATGCACAGGATGATTGAAAGTGCATTGCACGCCGCGATGCATTATAATTTGATTATCATATCTACTGTTGCTTGCTGCCATGGAAACGAAAAGCGCTCGACTCACAATTCTGATCGACCCGGTGAAAAAGGAAGCGTTTGAAAAACTGTGCTCGTCTCAGGATCTGACACCGTCGCAAGTGGTCCGTCAACTGATCCGTGACTACCTTGAAGAGCACGGTGTCACCTACAAAACGCAAAGCGCGGCCAGCACGCGCAGCCGTCGTAAAACTGCGTAGATTGTGGGCACCCTGGATTGAGGACACGGGCAGGCATACTGGTCTGAAATCCGCAGTAGCGCCTGCAACAACAGCGCATGGAAAAACGTTTTTTTGCCCGGCTCTGGGCTAACGCGTCACCCCTCTTGCACATACCAGAACAGGTTGCTGAGTGCGCTGGTATTTCAGGTTTCCGCAAAGCCTGCGTGATATCGAAGAACTGTTGTTCGAGCTCGGGGTTAGCGTCAGTTACGCCTCGAAGAAAGTCACGTAGGGACGAAACTGTCCGACTCCGTTGCAATAAGTTCGGTGCGTGCTTCGCACATCATGTGAAAGCGACGCCGTTATTGAACGTTTTACGCAGGAGCGCGGGTTGTCGCTCACGCTCCTTCCGACGACTCACCAAGCTTCGGTTAGAACATCGGGTACTCCACCGGGTAGAGTGCCGCTCTCAAAGCAAGTCCGCCAAGCACGACAAACAAGGTAGAGGCGAGAATATGAACGGCTCTGGTCGGCATACGGTTGGCTAACGTGTGACCGAGGTAAATAACAGGGACGTTTGCCAGCATCATGCCCAGTGTTGTTCCTGCGACAACCCAATAAAATTCGTGAAAGCGCGCCGCCAGTGCGATCGTGACGATCTGGGTCTTATCGCCCATTTCAGCAAGAAAGAACGTAAGCGCCGTTGTACCGAAAATGCCCAACGGAAGCTTGGTCGACACCACGTCCGCGTCACTCAGTTTGTCGGGAACGAGGATCCAACCCGCCATCATCACAAACGAAGCAACAACCGCCCACGTCAGGATGGACGGTGACAATACCCTTGCCAGCAAGACTCCCAGTGCCCCGGAACCCGCGTGATTGGCGAGCGTCGCAACGAAGGCTCCCAGAACAATGGGAACTGGCTTGCGATATCGCGCGGCGAGCACCAAGGACAAGAGTTGCGTCTTATCCCCGATTTCGGCAAGGCCCACCACACTGGTTGAAACGAGGAAGGTTTGCATGATTTATTGTGGCTGGGCCTCACCGTTAAGAACATGCCGACACGCGTTCCAGCGCGGCGTGGGATCTATGGAAGAGCGGGAATTTCTTCCATGCAAATGCTCGATTGCACTTTGCTTCGTCAATGCAGACCTCAATGCACTACGGCCACGCGATCCCGCATTGCAACGTCGGTATCGTTTCGCGCCTGCTGCTCTCCTGTCGGCCTCTGGTTCTGCCGATAAAAGACCTCGAAATTTATCCCGGACAAGTGCACCGGCGGAAAACCCGCGCGGGTAATGACGTCCGCGATATTCGCGCGAAGGTACGGATACACGATGTTGGGGCAGCCAACACCGAGAAGAGAATCAAGCTGCGTGGAAGGTATATTCCGCACTTCAAAAATCCCGGCTTGTTTTGCTTCAATGAGAAAGGCCACCTTGCCGTCGATCTTCGCCGTGATCGTGATGGTGACCATGCTCTCATAGATATGTTCGTCGTGTTTCTCGGCAATCGTGGAAACAGCAACTTCAATATCCGGGGATGCTTGTTCAAGAAAAATTGCGGGCGAGTTCGGTTGCTCAAGCGACAAGCCCTTGAGATACACACGTTGTATCTGAAATAGGGGCTGCAAGTTCTGGTCAGACATGGCGTCCTCTCATCAGAGTTGGAGATAAACGGAAAGCCGTTTAGTGAAATGGTATGCGTGGCGTTTTCGCATAGATGCGCATGCGAGGCTTGAGTTTAAGAAGCCAGCTCCGATCACATCGACGCAAACCAGTTGCGTGTCCTGATTGCAAGGAGCTGGGGAAGGTTCCAGCCCCTCGCGTGACTCAGTTGGTTTTTTCGGGCAATGGCAGGTGGACCCAATCGTTGTAGAACGCTTCAATATCCGGTTCGAATTCGTGAATCACCGGATACCAGGGAGTGGGCGCCTCGACGTCATGCATGGTTCCGCACTCAGGGCAATAATATTCGCGGTATACCTGCCAGTTCGTATCCGGCGCCATGAGTGTCGGATATACCTCGTGCATTGCTTCGGGCGTGTCACGAACGTAGACCAGGGCTTCCAGTTTCCAGTTCTTGCGATAGTCACCAAACTCGTGACCGCAGCTGCATTTGGTGACCCAATTCTTGGTCGCCTTATTTTGGGCGACATAAAGATGCAAGCTGATCGGCAGAATAATCTTGTCATCCCATGGCACCTTGGACTGAAGCGCATTCAAATACATGCGGAAACGGTCGTCGTCCTTGGGCATGGAAAGCATCCGCATGGTGGTCTCCCAGTCCAGCTTGCCCTCCACCAGATAGTTCACTTGCTCTTGCGTATAAACAGACATTTGATATCTCCGATAATTTTTGCGTCGACCGGGGCCACGCCCCGGCATCAAATCACTCCTCGACCAGCGTGACGGTGCGGACATCCGGCAGCTTCGACAGGTCCATCCGATATTTGGAACCGAATGAAGGAACGCCTAACTCAGACTCCGGCAGATCCCACGCGTCCGGCAGGTCCCAGAACGCCTTGAACTCGTTCTTGAACTTGACGCTAAGGTCAAAGCTGGTTGCGAACATATGACGCACCTGAATCGACGCATGTTTGGTCAGGATGCGCGCGCGCTCTTCCTTCATCCACTCGCGTGTCGGAACGGCTCTTGCAATACGTTCCTTTCTGACCTGCTTGCGGCGGACAGCTGTCTTTTCAACGTCGACTTCCCATACCTGATTGCTGTCTTGCGCGATCACCACGCCGTAGACCTTTTCAGCGAACTCGGGCAACACGAAACGATTGTTGAGATCGTGTTCCAGCGCAGCACAATCACGATCCAACGGATCACCAAAGCCTGGACCACCTCGCATGTAGTTCAAATACAGGTCATGGTTTTCGAAAATTGCTTCAGTCGTTGTACATTGCTGATCACGCTTTACACGAGCGGTGGCACTGATGTGACGCTCGTACTCCGTATTCTCCGGATTACGATCGGCGCCCAGTGGCAGCGACAAGCCCTCGCGGATACGGTTCTGGAGATCGGTTTTATGGGCTTCGAAACGATAGCCGGTCGCCGAGGGGTAACCACCCATCAAGCCCCAGTCGCTGTTCATGTAGCCATTGCCCATGAAATACATGCTCCAGTCTTGCGCTTTCCATACCATGCGCAAGGTCTCGAAACCACAGCCGCCACGGAACTTGCCGTAGCCACCAGAGTTGGTCTTGACGTTGCGGCCCAGATACAGCAACGGCTCCGCCATTTCCCAAATTTCGATGTCACCCATGTCGCCCTCAGGATTCCACACGGCAGCGGCGTGGTTCAGGCCATCCTTGATCGCGCATGCGCCGGTCCCGCATGCGGCAGGTTCAAAACTGTTCACTGCATGCGCTTCGCCATCCTGATTGATCCCTCCACCCTGTAGCCAATTGGAGGTGTTGGCATTCCCAGCGTTGACTTCCTCGAGATAGCCACGCGCGAAGTAGGATTGGCTCATGCCGCGCCAGATACCGCTCCATCCCGAAACCAGAAAGTGCCATGCGTATGCATGCGCAGTACGACGGTCGTCCGGATTCATCCACGTGCCCTTCGGCAGTTTGAATTCGGTCGCGTAGTAGGCACCGTCGTTGATACGCGCAGTCGGAACCAGAGTCTGTGTCAGCATGACCCAGATGCCGCTTGTGAAGGCCACCTGGTTGGCATTGAAGCTGTGCCATCCCCATCGACTGGCCCCCTCGAAATTGAGTCTCCAGGTCGCGTCCGGGCGAATCGTCATTTCACACGGTGCATGCATGATGCTATTCATCTTGCCAAACTCTGAAGCAAGGCTCATGTCCTCATGATCATAAGGAATGTCGACAAACGCGACCCTGCGGTACACACCTGGAACGGTCATCGCCTTGATCCGAGCCTGCAGGCCGCGGCGCCCTTCTTCAATGATCTCGTGCGCAAATTTCGTGTAGTTCTCGATCCCTTCTGCTGCAAGGACTTCCTCCACGAGCGCACGAATCATATGGCAACCGGCAATGCGGGTACATTCGTCCAGGATCCAGTATTTGGTCGTACGTACATTGCGCTGGCTTTCGTGGAGCCAGTCGCGCAGGGGGGTGTCGTTAATGCCGGTCTTGCGGCATGTCACCTGCAGGCCATCGCCGAAACGCGAGACCTGGCCTGTCGACATGGAACCTGGTGTCATTGCACCGAGATCGATGACGTGGGTTACCCCCCCCTACCCAGCCGATCAGATTCCCTTCCCAAAAGATTGGCACGATCGTCGCAATATCGCAGGGGTGCACATTGCCGATCGAGCAATCGTTGTTGGTGAACATATCGCCGGGGTTGATGCCTGGATTGATCTCCCAGGCATTTTCAATCATGTACTTGATCGCCGCACCCATGGTGCCCACGTGGATGATGATCCCCGTGGACGTCAGTATGCAGTCTCCTGCTGCGTTATACAGCGTGAAGCACAATTCGCCTTCTTGTTCGACGATAGGAGAGGCAGCAATTTTCTTCGCAGTCTCGCGGGCATGCACCAAGCCCCCACGAATCCTCGAAAATAGCTTTTCGTAGGTAATCGGATCGGCTTCCTTGAATTCGAGCTTTTCGAGACCGTTATAAAAGCCAGTTGTCTTCGTGCGTTCGAGAACCTCGTCGCGATGCTCCTTGAGGGTCTTTCCATTGCCGAGCAGATCGGCCAAACCCATTTCTCTTCTGGACATTTCCGTCATGATCAGTCTCCTTACTTGACTTCTTTGAGATGGAATAAGCGATGCGTGTCACAGTAGGTTTCGAATCCAAAAGGCACGATGAAGGTGGTCGAAGGCGACTCCACAATTGCCGGACCCACCACCCGGTTGCCCGCCTTCAGCGCTTCCATTGACCATATTTGTGCATCCTGCCATTTCTTATGGCGATAGAAAGGACGGCTACCGATATGCGCTTCCTTCGGCGGGACGGGACCTGCATCCGGTTCTTCAGGAAGTTCCGGCTTGGACGACACCACACTGCCGCGCATGATTGCGCCGGTCACGCCAAAACCCAACTCGGGCGAACTCGCTGAACTGGCATATACGCGTGCATATGTCTCGTCGAAGGCATGCGCCATCCTCTCCCAATCCGCCAGCGTGGATGCATTGGTTACGGGTGAATTGATCTCGAGATCATTCAATTGCCCCATGAATTGCATGCGATAGCCCGGACGCAGCAACACATCTTCCGGCTTGAAGCCGTTGATGATGAATTCTTCGATGACCTTTTCGCTCAACTCCGCCCATGCTTCGGTCAGCGTCGCGCATGCCTGGACCTTCTCTGCGTCCGTGGCTTTCGGACCAACGCCAATGTCGACGCTCTTGTCGTACCGATATTCGTATTCCGCGCAGGCACAGCCGAAGGCGGAGAAGCCGGCAGCCCATGCGGGCACAACCACGTCCTTGAAACCGAGACCCTCCGTATACCCGTAGGTATGAACGGGACCCGCGCCTCCATACGAAAAGCAAACGAAGTCAGCCGGGTTGTACCCCTTGGCGCTGATGACGGAGCGCATGTATTCGCGCAAGTTCAAGTCCAGCAGTTCGATCACCCCGGCGGCGGCATCTTCGACCGTCAAGTTAAGCGGATCGGCAATTTGCTCCTTCAGATACTTGCGGGCACGATTGACGTCGAGCTTGATCGCACCGCCGAGGAAATTGTCAGGGTTGAGGTAACCCAGCACGACGTGGCAATCCGAAACCGACACTGTGTCCAGGCCGCTGTCCGCCCAGCACATGCCAACGCGATAACCCGCGCTGTCCGGACCAAGTTTTATCGCTTTGCTGTACGGATCAATGCGGATAAAACTGCCTGCACCGGCACCGACCGAATCCATTGCGACCAATGGCAACGAAAGTACCAGCCGCGCCATGTCCGGGTCGGACTGGATCGCAAAGTTGCCCTTGGTGATGATCGCCATGTCGAAGCTGGTGCCGCCGATATCGCTGCACGCGATATTCTCGTACCCCAGTTTCTCGCCCAGGAACTTTGAGCCGATCACGCCGCCGATGGGACCGGAAACAATAGTACGGGCAAGCTCCTTGGCTTTCCAGCCGATGGTGCCGCCATGGGTGGCCATCACGCGGAGATCGAACTTCGCGCCATGCTTCTTGAAGCGGTCGCTCACCTTTTTCAGCGTTTCGCGTGAAGGCTCGGCTGCGTAGGCTTCAAGAATGGTCGTGTTAGTGCGGTGACTTTCCTTGCGCGACGGATAGTAGTCGACGGTAGCGAACACCGGGATATCCGCGCCAATCTTCTTCAGTTCTTCGCGGCAGATATCGCGTGCACGTTGCTCGCTCTTTTCGTTCTTGTGCGATTGCAACAGGCTGATAACGATCGCTTTTGAACCACGCGCCACCAACTCACGAGTCGCCACCCGAACTTCCTCTTCGCGCAGCGGAATCACGACCTGCCCCTGGACGTCGGTACGCTCGGTGACTCCGCGTGTGCGGGAAAGCGGTACCAATGGTTCGTCGTAGCGATGACAGTTCAAATGGATGCGTTCTTCGAGCGCATATCCAAGGTAGCTCTGAACTGCACGCCCCATCGAATGAATATCCTCGAAGCCGCGATTGCACATCAAACCCACGTCGAGCCCCTTGCGCTGCACCACCCGGTTCAGCATGGCAGTACCTGAATAGACGCAGGTCAAAAGCTCCGGAAAAACATCATCGACATTACGCTGCCATTCGGCGAGGGCATCGACAGACGACTCGTAGATTGCTTGCGACTCATCCCCCGGATTACTCTGTGCTTTGCCAACGACGAATGACCCATCCTCCCTGACGAAGAAGGTGTCAGTCATCGTGCCGCCGGCATCGATGCCCATCACCTGTACTCGTGACTGTTGAACTTGCATGTTTGTCTCCTCGATGAATAACTGGTTTCTCAAATGCAGTCACCTGCCGTCAACTCGACAGTGGGTAGCCGCGCATCTTGTAGCGAAAATAACAAGAGTGACCGCACACCGGATAGTGCAAGGAGCATGCCAATTTTATGTTTAGCGTTAAATTAGTACGTTATACGAATCAAATAGATCATTGAACATGACTCGATTTTTTGGTGATAAGAAGAGTCAAATGGCCAGCCGTACATCACGCATCTTCAGCTCGACCGGCGCGATGCATGAGGTACGTTCAAATCGCCCGGCGTCCCGTCCCAACTGCCACAGGCGTGTTTGATTGTACTTGCCGGAGGCGATTCTGATACTTGGGTTGGCACATCGAAACCGACATATAAGCCTGTCGATAGCGTCCTCGCAGCGGTGTTAGCCATGTCGCCTGCCCCCGCAAGAAACTGGATAATTCGATCGATCGCCATAAGGCGGCAACTCACGACACCGTTCGCTTTTCGGACGGTCATCCCGAATGCGACCGAGAATCACACGCCTCTCGGCGGCGACATGATGAATCATTCTTGCGTAGGTAAGAACCCGCATGCCAAAGCAATCCACATGGACTGTACGACAGTCTGGACGGGACAAGACTGCAATCAACTTTTGGTATCGACTTCGAACATCGCTACCAGGTGAACGGGCAGCAGACGTGATTGAAACGCGCAATGACGCGAAGATGGCGACGGCACTATGGGCCCGGCGTTCCCAACGTTGCGCCATCATTGAAAGGCCTAGTCAGCTAAACCTCTGACACCATCGAGAACCTGATTCAGACCGTATTTCTTGAGCTTGACGTACAGCGTGCTCTTCGCAATCCCGAGATGCTTGGCCACCAGGGTAAGGTTGCCTCGGTCCGCTTCGAGCGTGTCGCGGATGAACGCCCGTTCCACGCCTTCCAGCTTTCCGATGGCTGCGTGACAGTTCGCTTCCGTTTGCCCGTTACCGTGAACCGGCAGTCGTTCAATTTCAGGTGGCAGATCATCCATGCCAAGCGAATCCGCGCTACTCGTCAAGAGCATGCTTTCGACCACGTTGCGCAACTCGCGTACGTTTCCCGGCCACGCGTGGCTTTCCAGCGTAGCAATGACTTCCGGCGAAATCTGCTTCGCGTCAGCAGCGTACTGATCGGAAAACTTACGGAGAAAATGCGCTACCAGTGGCCCGATATCTTCTCTACGCTCTCGCAGCGGAGGGATACGGATGCTGGTCACCGATACCCGATAAAAGAGATCCATGCGAAATCGCCCCTCGACAACCTCGTGCCGGAGATCCCTGTTGGTAGCAGCGATCAGCTTGAAGGAGATCTTTCGCGGTGTAGTTTCACCGATTCGATAAATCTCCCCCGCCTCCAGAACTCGCAAGAAGTGCGGCTGCAACTCCAGTGGCATTTCGCCGATCTCATCGAGAAACAGCGTGCCGCCGTTCGCCGCCTCGACCTTGCCAACCATGCCACCGCGACGTGCGCCGGTGAAGGCGCCCTCGCAATGGCCGAAGAGCTCGCTTGCCAGCAGATCCTTGGACAACCCGCCGCAATTGAGCACCACGAACGGACGTTCAATTGGCTGTCCGGCTCGATGGATTCCTTGCGCGAAGTTTTCCTTGCCCACCCCTGTCTCGCCGAGGAGCAGGACCGGTACAGGTGTTTTGGCAAGCAGCTTCGCCTTTTGCACCGCCTGGGCGAGTGTGTGACTGCCGCCCACGATACCCGCGAAACCCATTACTTCCGCGCCTGTCGCAGCTTTCTCTATTCGTTCCTTCCTGGCAACGTTTGAAGAGCCGCCGGCCTGCCGCGGTCCGGGGATCGTCAATAACGTCCCGATCCGGTCCCCCTCGTCGACAATCGGCTCAAGCCAATCCTCGCAGAGCCATTCAGGAGCCAAGGCGCTCATGGCGTCGGCGAACGTGCCCACGCTCAGGCTCGGGATCCGGGCGGTAATCTTAAGGTCACATTCAATGCCACGCGCGAGCAGTACCGCAGCCGCCCGTTCGTTTGCCTTGATGGGATATCCGCGACGATCGCAAATGATCACGCCGTCCGTCGCACTGAACATTTTTGCCATGCTCCGTTCCAGCAATTGATATCGGATGCCCATCTCCCGTTTCGCCAGTTGGCTTTCGATCCGGCTAGCGGTAGTAACGGCCAAGGCGAGGCTATGAGGGCTAAACGTCTTGCCCAGGCCCGAGACATCGATTGCACCGACGATCTTGCCGTCATACGGATCGCGGATGACAGTCGCCGAACACGTCCACTGTTTGATTCCCGCGCAAAAATGCTCGGCTGCGTGGATCTGTACCGGTAGGCCAATTGACAAGGCCGTGCCGATTGCATTGGTGCCGCAGATCAGCTCGCTCCAGCTGCTTCCCGCAATAAGGTGAATGTCCTCTGCGGCTCCCAACGCACGAGGATCGCCTTCGACACCCAAGATCATTCCGTTGGGGTCGCTCAGAATCATGATCGTCTCGGTTTCCGCCAGGAAATCCCTGGCCATCGCCATGATCTGTTTGCCGGCGGTCAACAATTCGCGATGTTTGTGCTGCAGGGAATTAAGCGTTGCCTCATTGACCGGAGGCAATGCCTGCTGGCGTGCGGGATCCACTTGCACGTCCAGACAGCGCCGCCAGGAATCATCGATCATGCAACGCAACGCATTGGCCTGTGGCGCATTCCCGCTTAGAAACCCCTCCCAGGCGGCCATGATCTTGAGATTATTTTGGGGATTGGATAACCGCTGATATTGCTCTTTGGCAAACATTGTCGTCTCCTACTGGCTCTTCGCCTTATGCCCACAGGGCCTAACCACTTATTGGGCGCCGCTTCTAGGGCGGGCTCCTACCGGCAACATGTTTACCTGGTCTTCGGACTATACACTTTTGATTTGCGCTGGAATCTGGCGATGGCGACCCGTTGGGGAAATCTCCAGAGTTACCGCAGATCTATAAGACGAGCCCTTTTGAGAGATCGTCAAGCGCGGCGCATTTTCTCTGTCCGTTTATTGGCGAGCAGGTGGCCGTTCAACGCAGTATGAGGCCGGTCCAACGTGCGGCCGCAGACGAACGGTCTTCCGCGACATCAGCGCTTGACGCAGTCTCTTGCCAGAGGTTTCGGGGCCAACGGAACTTCGCAAAGCCTTCGCGAGATTGCCGGTGCAATCTCCACGCCTGAGTAGTTTCCGAACCTTCTATCAATCGATATTCGCAGATACCATCGAAGGATCGCTGGCATCGGCAAGCTTGAGCTTGCAGTTCCTGGCGTGACCTTGGCACGAGCAACCAGATAGAGCATTCAAAAACTTGATCAATGACTTTCTTGACTGCAGCTTTTCATCGCTATCGCGATGTTGATGCTGTGTCTGGCGCAATTGCGACGGTGCGGCATGAAGCGCTTGCCCTTGATCTGAAGTGCTCGTTCGCGCACGAAATCCCGCTTCGACCACGTCGCATTCTTGCCGGATCGAGCGTCGGTTCGCTTGCCAACGTCCTAACCTGCAGGGTACGCAGTCGCTCTGCGGACCCATGGAGCCTCTAATGATTCCATCGTCGACCAAATCGCAAGCCGGCGACAATTCCGGTCCTTCAGCGGGACATGACTCGAGCGCGCTGGTCGACAACCACCGCCCGGTCCCGCCAGCCGATCGCCAGGACCATTCAGCCACCGCAGCGCTGCCTGGTCTCACGACCGATGAGGCCGGGCGCCGTCTAAAGACCGAAGGCGCGAATGCGATTGCAGATGTTCGCCAGCGTCCTCTTTGGATGGCTGCCAGGAAATTATGGGCGCCTGTGCCCTGGATGCTTGAAGTCGCCATTATTCTGCAGCTGGCGCTGAAAGACTACGTCGGAGCCAGCATCGTCCTGCTGCTCTTGCTCTTCAACGCGGGGCTCGGTCTCTTCCAGGAGAGCCAGGCTCAGGCGACGGTTGATGCGCTCCGGTCGCGTCTTGCGTTGCTGGCCGCCGTCCGTCGCGACGGCAAATGGCAGACTCTGCCCGCTGCCGGCCTGGTGACGAACGATATCGTCAAGCTCTCCCTTGGGACGGTCGTCCCGGCCGATGTCGATTTGATCGACGGTTCCGTGCTGCTGGACCAGTCGATGCTGACCGGCGAGTCGGTGGCAACCGAATCGGGCGCGGGTGCTCACGCGTTCGCGGGCGCACTCGTGCGACGTGGCGAAGCCCTGGCCAAGGTGGTCGCAACGGGCGAGCGCACCAAGTTCGGACGGACAGCGGAACTCGTTCGCACCGCCGCGGCGGAGAGCTCGCAACAGAAAACCGTATTGCGAGTCGTGCGTAATCTTGTGCTGTTCAACGGCGCCGTGACCGTTCTGCTTGGTGTGTATTCGTTCTCGGTCTCCATGCCGATCGGTGAGATGGTGCCTCTGCTTCTGGTTGCGATCCTGTCTTCAATTCCAGTGGCGCTGCCTTCGATGTTCACCTTGGCCGCGGCCGTGGGCGCCCGGTCTCTCGCTAGCCAGGGCGTTCTGTCGACGCGTCTTTCGGCAGTCGACGAAGCAGCCGGTATCGACGTTCTCTGCTCCGATAAAACCGGTACCCTGACGCGCAACGAACTTGCGGTCATGTCGGTCAGCCCGATGCCTCCCTTCAACGAAGCTCACCTGCTGGCGCTGGCTGCGCTCGCGAGTTCGGACGGCGGCCAGGATGCTGTCGACGCGGCCATTCGCGGCGCCTCCTCCGGCAAGCCGATCCCGGACCCGCCCGCGTTGGTCAAGTTCGTGCCGTTCGATCCGGCCTTGAAGCGCTCCGAGGCCACGCTGCGCGCAGCGAACGGCGCGCCGGTGCACGTTGTAAAGGGGGCCTTTGAGACGGTCTCTTCGTTGACACCGCCCTGTGCGGCCGCTGCATCGGAAGCGGAGAAACTCGAGGCGAAGGGATTGAGGGTGTTGGCCGTGGCCTCAGGCCCACCCGGCGCCCTCGTCATGGCGGGTGTGATCGGGCTCAGCGACCCGCCCCGCGAGGACTCTGCGGCGTTGATCACTCAGCTCGCCGGGCTCGGTGTAAGAACAGTCATGGTAACGGGCGACGCTCGCAAGACCGCCGAAACCGTCGCGGCCCTGGTCGGCATTACCGGGAGAACCTGGGCCGCCACGCCCTTGCCCGCGGACATCGACGCACAGTCCTATTCGATCTACGCAGGTGTCCTGCCCGAGGACAAATACCAGCTCGTCAAGGTGCTGCAGAAGCACGGCCATATTGTCGGGATGTGCGGCGACGGAGCGAACGACGCGCCGGCGCTCCGGCAGGCGCAAATGGGAATTGCGGTGTTGAGCGCCACCGACGTGGCGAAGTCGGCCGCAGGCGTTGTGCTGACCGAAGCGGGCCTGGGCGGCATCGTCGCCCTGGTCGAGGAAGGCCGCATCACCTTCCAGCGCATCCTGACCTATACGTTGCGCTCGATCATCCACAAGATCGTCCAGGTTCTGTTTCTCGCGGCCGGCCTGCTCATGACCGGTCACGCGATACTGACGCCCGCACTCATGGTGCTCATGATGGTGACGGGAGACTTTCTCGCCATGTCGTCATCCACGGATAATGTGCGGCCCTCGCCGCGACCGAACATCTGGCATATACGCAACCTGACGCTGGCGGGCATTGCAATGGGCATGATCGATCTGCTCTTCTGCATAGGAATCCTCGCGACCGGCAAGTTCGTGCTCGGTCTCGATACAAACAGCCTGCGGACCGTCGCCGTCGTCACGTTGGTGTTCAGCGGACAGACCGTGTTTTACGTTGCGCGAGAACGGCAGCGTATGTGGAGCTCTGCGCCCGGACGATGGCTGGTCGTGTCCTCGATCGCAGACGTGGCGATCATTACGGTGCTTGCGTCCAGCGGACTGCTTATGACTGCGTTGCCGCTGCAACTCATCGCAGGCATCCTGGGCGCCGTTGTCGTGCTGGCCCTGGTTCTGGATAGCGCAAAGCTTGTGCTCTTTCGCCGCCTGGCCGTTACCTGAACCCGGACAGGTCCATTGTCGCTCCGTCCCACTACCCCACCACTTCAATACACTCGCCACTAGCCCGCCAGGAGGTCCGTGACGGCGTCTCGCGAGCCGGCCGGCGGCACTCGCATGCCGTACAGGCTCAATAGCCTATACAGCGTGACCCGGGAGATCCCGAGCTGCTGCGCGGCGTCGGCGAGACGGCCCCGGTTGCGTAACAGCGCGAGTTCTATGGCCCTGCGCTCGCCCACTTCGCGTGCCTGCGCCAGTGACATCGACGCGATCTCCGCGTACTGGCCAAGCTCGAGATCAGACGCACTGATCTGCCGCGCATCCGACATCACGATCGCGCGCCGCACGCGGTTGATGAGCTCCCGAACGTTACCGGGCCAGCCGTAGTTGTAGATTGCCACGATCGCATCGGGAGCAAAGCCGCGGACACGTCCGGCCGCGTCGTTCTTGAAGCGGTTGAACATATGTTTCGCGAGCAGCTCGATGTCGGGTCCGCGCTCACGCAGCGGCGGTTCATCGATCCGCAACACGCACAGGCGGTGATACAGGTCAGCCCGGAACCGGCCATCGATCATTGCCGCCTCCATGTCGATATGCGTCGCGCAAATAATGCGCACATCGACCAGGGTCGAAGCGGTACCGCCCAGGCGTTCAATCTTGTGTTCCTGCAAAAAACGCAGCAGGCTTGCCTGGCTTTCCAGCGGCAAGTCGCCAATTTCATCGAGGAACAGAGTGCCCCCGTTCGCGGCTTCCACACGGCCGATCTTGCGTTGATCGGCGCCCGTAAAAGCGCCCCGCTCGTAGCCGAATAGTTCGGACTGCAACAGATATGCTGGAATGGCACCACAGTTGATCGCGATAAACGGCTGATTGCGTCGGGCAGAGCGCTCATGGATCGCCACTGCGGTCAGCTCCTTGCCTGTACCGGATTCGCCCGAAATGAACACCGGGGCATCGGTCATTGCCACCTTGCCGATAGAGATAACGAGTGCAAGCATGGCGTCGCATGAGCCGAGCATGTCGCGTTCAGGACCGGGCTCGTACGATCCCGTTTCGTGCAGGGAATCCATGCCATAAGCGTGGTGGACGGCACCGACGATCCGGTCACTCTGGATGGGCAGCGTGATGAAGTCGAAGCAGTAATCTCGGATGAGTTGCCTCACCGCCTCATCTTCAATCTGGCCGGGACTGACAATGGCGACCCAGGCAATCTGTGAGCGCGACAGGAGACCGGATAGAGAGCCGATATCCTCGGGCAACTGGCAGGTCGAAAAATCCACGACTCCCGCTGATGCAGGCGACGAGCGAGGCATCCTTTTTTCGGCGAGCTGGGGCATGACTATTTCGATATCCCAATGTTCGGCTTCAAACCGCGCGCGCGAAGGCACCGTATTGCTACGGGACACGTAAAACAACTTCCGGACGTCGCGAATCATCGTTCATTCCTTTTTGCGCAAGAATTCACGCGCATCCGCGACGGCGGTTCGGTGCGACAGCTAAGCGTATTGGGGTAATCAAGTACATGAAGAGAGTATGGTCGCCGCGCCAAAGCCGCAACAAGACGCAAACGTTTGCCGTCAGAACAAATATATTGATCGATACCCGAGTTGCATTGTAGAAATTGAGGGAAATTCTCCGTGCTCTGCCATTTCAATCAGTGAGCAGGTAAATGTTGCTCCTTTGAACAGCCTTGGCACAGGTATGGCCGAAAAGCGCCCGCTAGTCAGCGAATGCGTCTTTCGCGGCACAACGCGGCCAGGGCGTTCAACTGGCTGCGGTCGGCCGGCTTGATCAGGGGGTGGTCGAACCCCGCCTGGGTGGCCCGCTGAAGATGCTCCTCCTCGCCGTACCCGCTATGGGCAATCAGCAAGGTGTCGTGCCGCTCCGGCATGGAACGTATGCGACGTGCGACCTCGTAGCCATCCATTTCAGGCGGGCCGATATCGAGCAAGACCACCTCGGGTTTGAATTGTTTACACAGAGAAGCGTGGACGGGCCGCATGTGGCGGGTGGCGATGGCATGGAAATTATTGAATCGCTGACGCGGGGCACACTACCCGTCCTGACCATGGTGTTGGCCAGTCATTCTGGAACCGGCGTTTCGTGCGGCGTGCCAGCGCGCGGGCGTCCGCTATTTTCTGGATCGACGCGCAATACAGCGAAGTCCCGGACGGTATGTCGATCCAGTGCCGAGTTCAACTTTCGTTGCCGAACATCGGCATCCGCCTCAGGATCCATTCGAGCAGTTCCTGAGCGCCTGCCGCAAGCGGCCGCCCGGACTTGACGAGCAATCGCGCTTTCGTGCCCTGAAACAGAGGGTGCGCGATCGGCACAATACACAGGTCACCGGCCGCGATCTCGCGATACGCGGCGAATTCGCCAATCAGCGTCACGAAATGCCCGGCTGAAACAAAGCGCTTCAGCGCGGCCAGTGAGTTCGTGGTCACTGCCGGGCTGATTTTGATGTTCTCGGCGAATTCCAGCATCTTGACGACATGGCCGATGCCGAACGTCGCGGGCATCAGTGCGAGCGGCCAGGCGAGCAGATCGTCCACATTCGCCGGGCCGCCGCGTGTCGCCAGCGGATGATCGCGGCGAACGAGCAGCACAACGGGTTGTGCCGAACTCGCGCGATATTCGATCCGCGGATGCGGCGGCGGGTTGTACGCGAGCCCGATATGCGCGCGGCTTTCCGCGACTTCATTCAATACATCGTCGACGGGCAGCATCTCCACGCCGACGTCCAGCTTCGGATACTGCGTACAGAATGGCGCCAGCACGTCGTCAACCAGCGTGTCGACATAACCTTCGCTGACGGCCAGCTGAATATGCCCTTGCTGAAGGCCTTTCAGTGCATGCAACTGGTCTTCGAACTTTTCCTGTTGCGACCGGTACCCGCGCCAGAACTCCAGCAGATGCGCTGCCGCCTCGGTCGGCCTGACACCGCGCGCCTCGCGCTCGAAGAGCATCGCGCCCAGTTCGTCTTCCAGCAGCTTGATCTGCCGCGTGATGACTGACGGCGACGTGTTGAGGTTGTCCGCGGCGCCCCGAATCGTGCCGCGGACCAGCACTTCGTGGAAATAGCGCAGCCGTGTCTGGTTGATTTCGCGCATTGAAAGGCTCCGATTCCTTGTGTTGCTCACAGAGCAACGATACGTGAACATAGTTGCTCTTGCTAGCAGATCTGTTCCACGACACGATGCTCCTACCCAACGAGCCGGGCAAACACAGGGAAAACGGAGACGCACATGTCAGCGATTCAGACCTTGAGAGCCGAAGATGCCGTTTCGTCTCTCTACAGCAAGCTCAACTGGCGGCTGTTGCCGTTTCTCGTCGCCTGCTACATGTTCGCGTATCTCGACCGCGTGAATGTCGGGTTTGCCAAACTTCAGATGCAAAGCCAACTCGGATTCTCCGATGCCGCTTACGGCGTCGGCGCGAGCATCTTCTTCCTGGGCTACGGTGACGCGCTCACGAAGGCGATCGACACGCTGTACGCGAGAATGCTCGCGGAGGAATCGTCATGGGGAGTGCCGTTCCTGACACCGGACGATGCCGTTATCGAAGCCATGCGGATCAGCCGGTTTTCGTGCGGATTTTCAGGCTATCGCAGAGACTATTCTCGTCGCGAAGGCGCCCGGACCGATGGCTGCGGACCCGGCCGATCTGCCGTGGCAGCGGCTTGATCCGCACATCCGGGTGCGTCCGAAGGAGCCTTCCCTCGACGAGATTCGCTCAGCCACCGCATGACGACACACCCGGCCACGCGAACTTTGCGTGCATACCAGCGCGATTCAAGCTCGCGCACTCATGAATGAAATCAACCTGAGTGGAGAATTCACATGTCAGATCAGATCAACTCCCGGCGCCGTTTTCTGCGGACCACGGCGCTCGGTATCGGCGCGATGGAATTCAGCCTGAGCGGGCTTGTTCGCGCCCAGTCGAATCAGCCTGCGCAAGGCGTAGCTGCGACGAATGGCACGACGTCGGATGCGTCGTTCGGGCAGATCAAGCAGATCAACGCGGGCACGCTCAACGTGGGCTATGCGGAAGCCGGGCCGGAGAACGGTCCGGTCGTCATCCTGTTGCACGGCTGGCCCTACGACATCCATAGCTTCGTCGAGGTCGCGCCGATTCTTGCCGCGGCGGGTTATCGGGTCATCGTTCCGTATCTTCGCGGCTACGGCTCGACGCGTTTCCTGTCGAGCAAAACGATGCGCAATGGCCAGCAGGCCGTGGTCGCGGTCGACATCATCGCGTTGATGGATGCGTTGAAGATCCAGAAGGCGGTGTTTGGCGCTTTCGACTGGGGCGCGCGGACCGCGAACATCATCGCGGCGCTGTGGCCCGACCGTTGTGCGGGGCAGGTTTCCGTCAGTGGCTATCTGATTGGCAGCCCGCAAGCCAACAAGGCGCCGTTGCCGCCGAAGGCTGAATTCGCGTGGTGGTATCAGTTTTACTTCGCCACGGAGCGCGGACGGCTTGGCTACGAGGCCAACCGGCATGATTTTTCGAAGCTCATCTGGCAGCTTGCGTCGCCGAAATGGAGCTTCGACGATGCAACTTATGACCGGTCCGCAGAAGCCTTCAGGAATCCCGATCATGTTGCAGTCGTGATCCACAACTATCGTTGGCGGCTGGGTCTCGTGAAAGGCGAGTCACAATACGATGCTTTGGAAAGGCGTCTGGCAACGGCGCCCGTCATCACGGTCCCGACGATCACGATGGAAGGCGATGCGAACGGCGCGCCGCATCCTGATCCTGCTGCGTACGCCAAAAAATTCACCGGCAAGTATGAGCACCGGAATATCGATGGCGGCATTGGTCACAATTTGCCGCAAGAAGCGCCGAAAGCCTTTGCCGGTGCCGTGATCGACGTAGCGCGCATGTGACCCGACTGCGCATCATCTCGCTCCGGTCACAGGCTGGGAACTGACCGGGCCAGATGCTTGTGTCGCGCTAAGGGTGCAGGAGTAAATCCAGGCCAAGGCTGCCGCGTGCCGCTACTTCGAGAAAGGCATCGACCGGAACAGCGCGCGGCTAGGCCTGAGAGATCGTTGGAATTTCTTCGGGTTCTCATGCTTGAGTGGCAGACCGCTGCTGCGTATTGGCTGATTTCGCCTTGATTTTTACGCCATATTAAGTGAGATGAAATCGTTCCTTACCGCTCGTTAGACTGTCTGGTCTACCTTGTCAGGACCTTCGACTGAAAACTCCTTAAAAAAATCTTGAGGCACCCGGCGATGGCCGCGAACAACAATCAAAAAAACGCGATGGACTCCGCGAACGCTGCTCTTGCCGGGGTCATTGAGAAGGAGATCGAGCAGATCAGGATCACTCGGCACTTGAGCGGACAACCAGCCGATCGTCCGGTACCGCCTCAACCTCCGACCAATGGAACCGTCTGGCAGCAAGCCGATAGTATGAAGCTCACCGGCCTCGCACTTTCGGGAGGTGGCATAAGAAGCGCGACTTTCTGTCTTGGCGTGATTCAGTCGCTGTGCGAGGGCCGGCTCCTGCGCCAGTTCGACTACCTCTCGACCGTTTCCGGCGGCGGATATATCGGCGGCTGGTTGTCGGCACAGATCTATCACCGCTGTCCCTCGGGTACGCCGCTGGAAATTGAGGACCGTCTCAGTCCCAACGAGACGCGCGACGGTCCTCCCAAAGGACCGGAGGACCGCTCTATCGGCTTCCTTCGCGAATACAGCAACTACCTGACTCCCAAGCTTGGCCTGCTCAGCACCGATACGCTGGCGGCGATCGCGGCGTATCTGCGAAATCTCGTGCTGATCCAGTCGATCCTGATTCTGATGCTTGTCCTGGTGCTGTTCCTTCCAAGGCTCCTGTTCCTTGGTGCGCAGCAGGCCAGCACATGTTGGTCAGGATGGTCGTTTCTGATCGCCACGGTCGTGCTGTTGTTTGTCAGCGCCTTCTCCATCATGTGCAACCTCAAGGTGGAGAAGGATAGTTGGTTCGCGAAAACGCGCTTTGTACTTCCTGGCATCATTTTGCCTGCGGTCATCGCGGCGCTTGTGCTGGCTATCGGGTTAGCACAGGCCGATGGTCCGCTCGGCATTACAAGCATCGTTCGATGGATCGCCGTCTCGGGAATCCTGTTCGGCGGCGTGGCGGCGATGATGCCGGCGCATATCTCGAAGGAGCCCTATGGACCTCCCGTCGGTGCGCCGCTGCCTGGCAATGCTGCAAGCGCAGGTACAGAGCCCGGCGGGACGCGCGTTATCAAGCGTGCCGCCATCATCGGTGCGGGCATGATCGCCGGCGGGATTGGCGGTGCATTGTTATGGCAAGTGCAAGCCGCTACACAGGCCATGTCGCACGACGCTGCGTTATGGTTCGCCGTCTCGATCGCGCCATTCCTGATCCTCGGCGCACTCTCGCTCATCATCGTGCTGCACCTCGGACTCGTGGGTCGCATTTTCGAGTACGAAGTGCAGGAATGGTGGGCCCGCTACGGTGGCTGGCTGATAGCGCTGACCGTATTCGTCGGCGGGACGTTTGCGGCCGGCGTCTATGGCGCCGCGTTGGTGGAGTACGGCAAAGGCCGGCTGGTGCACGCAGGCGGCGTTGCCTGGCTCGCGACTTCGCTTTGGGGCGTGGTCAAGGGTGCGTCTTCCAAGACGAGTGGCGAGCGCGCCTCGTGGACCGAACGTGCGCTTGTCGTTGTGCCGTATATATTCATCGTCGGTCTGGTGATCACGCTTTCGTACGGCATATACCACTTCTTACCGTATGACCAGGAGACATCCCGTGCGTGCCCGGCGAAAACCGGCACCGCCGCTGTGCTATGTGAAATGGCAAGTCAGACCGGCCACACACTTTCGATCGCAGCGCCCTGGGCGTACGAGACCTGCGCTCTTTTCCTCGGATTGCTGCTCGCGTGCGGCTTGCTGGCGTGGCGAGTGGACGTCAATCTCTTTTCGCTGAACAACTTCTACCGGAATCGCCTGACCCGCTGCTACCTGGGCGCGCCTCGTGTTGCGCTAGGGGAACGCAAGCCGCATCCTTTCACAGGCTTCGACATGGCCGACGATATCCCGCTCGACCAGCTTGCCGCACGCGTGAAGCCAGCCGGCCCGAACGGGACATTCGCCCAGCGCCCGTATCACCTCCTCAATACGACGCTCAACATTACTTCTGGCGAGAATCTGGCGTGGCAGCAGCGCAAAGCCGCGTCCTTCTTCTTTTCTCCCCTCTTTTGCGGATTCCTGCTGCCGCTCGCCTATACCGAGAACGGACAAGCGGGACAGTTTGTGGGGACCCGCGACTACATGCGTACACGCGGCATCGGGACCGCGCGCGACGTGGGGCCAATGCTTGGCGGCACCGTCGCAATCTCAGGCGCTGCGGCAAGCCCGAACTCGGGGTTTCATACTGATCCCGGCGTGGCTTTCCTGCTCACGCTGTTCAACGTGCGACTCGGACGCTGGTGCCCTAACCCGGTGCGGCGTCCAGTGCCGTCGACGCCTGCGCTGGGCGGCGGGCTCTATATCAATGAACTGTTCGGGAACGCCAGCAGCCAATCGAAGTACGTCTATTTGTCCGACGGTGGCCACTTCGACAATCTCGGCCTCTACGAACTGGTCCGCCGGCGCGTTCGGATAGCCGTTGTCTGCGATTGCGGCGAGGATCCGCCGCTGCAGTTCGACGATCTCGCCGATACGATCCGTAAATGCTCGTCCGATTTCGGCGTGGACATTATTGTCGACGTGGATAAGTTGCGGCATGTGGCTGGCGACAAACAACCGCCGCACAGCCACGCTCATGTCGTGGAGGGGATCATCCGCTACCCGAAGACGACGGGCGTGGACGGAAACTCGGAGGCATTCGAGGGTACGCTGATTTTGGTCAAGCCGACGCTGACGAAAGAGATCGCGAACGCGTCCGACCTCATCAACTATGCGCTATCGAAACCCGCATTCCCTCAGCAGACGACACTCGACCAATGGTTCGACGAAGCGCAATTCGAAAGCTACCGCAAGCTCGGCTATCTTATTGGATGCCAGCTTCAGCAGACGACCTTCGAGTCCGGTGGAACACTCAGCAGCCTTCTGCAAAGCAGCACGGGCATCCAGTAGTTGGGAGGTCGGCAGAAGACCCGGCGGCTTATACAGTTTGGATGGCGCTGGTCAGGCGTTCACTCCCGTTCCTCACATATCGGCGGAACGTCATCTTCCGTGAAATCAGCGCTCGCAACCGGCGATTCAGGCACATGTTCTGTGGAAGAGAAATGTTCGACCGCTCTTGACCTGCTTGAGTTGAACAGGAGGCGGGTCACGTCCGGCCGCGCATAGTGGCCGGTGGGATCGGCAACGGACTTCGCGACGGAAATCAAGCTCAGGTCAATATCCGCGAACACGAGCCCCTCTTCGCTCTCGGCCAGCTTCCCGCTCAAGGGCATGCCATTGGGTCCATAGATGACAGTGTGCCCACCGCCCGCTCGAATAAGTTCAAGCTTGTCCGGCGTGTCGCATAACGTCTCGATCATTGCAGGCGAAACGACTGCGCAAGGGGCGACGACAAAACACGAGCCCTCAACCGCATAGATCTGACTTGCAGCGTTATTGACCTCAGGACCTAGCGAGTACGCGAATTCGTACATGGAAAAACTTGGCCATGCTGCGACATGAACCTGTTCGTTTTGTGAGTACATTGCGTACTTGGTCAGCGGCTGAATATGTTCCCAGCAACATAACGCGCCAAGCCTGCCGAGTTCGAGATCATGCACGGCAAGGTCACTTCCGTCGCCCTCGCCGAAAACGGTCCTTTCAACATGAGTCGGTTTGAGTTTGCGCCGCTTCGCGATGGTCTTGCCGTCGGGTCCAATCAGCCATTGCGCGATATAAAGACTGCCGCCGCTTCGTTCGGACAGGCCCAGCACAACCGTAATGCCGCTCTGTCTGGCCGCGTCGCGTATCCGCTCCGCTTGTGAGCTGTCGTAAGCGAGGGAGTTATCGAAATAACGCTGCACAAACCCCTTGCCAATCGCCCATGCCGGCGTGCCGAGCCAGATGTACCACGGGTATCCGGGCAGCCAGGTTTCGGGGAAAGCGATCAGCCTCGCTCCCGCAGCAGCCGCTTCGTGAATGTAGGCGATCGTCTTGTCGATCGTGGCATCGAGGTCCAGGTAGACGGGTGCGGCTTGTACTGCGGCTACTTTGTATGCCGGATGCTTTAGTGCCATTACCAACCTCATAAAAATAAAAGGATCTCTGTTCACAAGCTCCAGGAAGAGCTTATGCAAGTCAAGCGCCGACCGCCCCGGCTAAAAAAGCTTGGCTAACCGAAGATTGATTCGCAAGTCCTCCTTGAATCCCTGCGATGCCGAAATGTCCCGACCCAATTCGCCCTGAATCTGCCAGCTCTTGCCCACGAACTGCGTGAGCGAAACGCGCGTATATAACTCGTGCTGCATATCGGGTTGCAACTGGCCGGCAAGCGAATCCCTGCCTCCCAGCACGTATCCGAACCCGCCTCCGATTGTCGTGGCAGGCGTCACGTTGTAGCGCAGATACTCCTGAAATTCGTATCGCGGCCGCTTGCTGCTCGACTGCCCGAGCGAGTTCGCCTGATTATTGTTAGTGCTGAAGTCCACATCCGCGATGTTGTCCCAAGCCCAGTCGCGCGCGAAGTGCTTGATGTACGCCAGTTGAAGAAGAAATTGCCAGCGATTTGCGCCGAGGTTAAGAGACTTGTCCTGGTTGTAAGTCCCGGTCGGAAAATACACATACGGACCGAGGGACAAGACATCGCGTGCCTGATTGATGACGACTTTCACCGGCGCGCCCAGGATAAGATCACCGACGCCCGAATTGCTCCCAAGGAAACTTGCGTCGCCGCCGGCGGCCAGATGACCGAACGGCAGGATGGCCTGCGGTTCGATGACGGCGTTGGGCCCCAGCGCGAATGCGTGAATGTAGCGAAGGAGTCCGATTTCCGACTGGAACCGGAAATTGCTCGAAACCTTGTTGCCACTTGCGTAAAAATCAGTGCTCTGAGCATACTGGCCGTAGAGCAAGAGCGCGTTGCCATTCGGCGGCAAGGGTTCGTAGTCTCCGGGGGCGGTCTCCAACGCCATTGTTTCCCCATAACTTAGCAAGACTAAGGTTGAAACACACAACTTGATGATTGAACACAATGCTGCGCTTTTGCGATTCATGATTGATTTGGTATCCGAAATATTGTGATAACACCTGTCAAACAAGCGTGGATCGAACAGCGGGTTACACGCCGCGCATCAAACCGGTTTTGGAATGGCAGTTGACATACTCAAAATCCTGCTGGCCGCTCTCCAGTACCGTTACCTCGTGGTACAAGCGCAATTTCAGTTGAAAGTTCAACTCCTGCACGATCCTCATGAACGTGCCGAATATTGCCAAATGCGTCGGATGCGATTCCGACCATCGCTCCATGTCCGCCAGCGAACGCCAGTAGCTCAGGCCAAAGCTTTTTTCAAGTACTTGCCCGGAACCCTCGACGTGGCGCATGTATCGGTTCGCGTAGCAGCCGATCGATTGGCCTTCATCTCGTAGAAAATCCATCCCCGCGTGCAGGATCGGCTCCATCTCCCCAAGATACAGATCCCGCTCTTTCCCCTCCGTCTCGGTCCACTCCTGCCCCGAGCGAATCACCGCCAGGTTCTGATGACCGTTGATTTTGGTGCGACGGCCAGGCCCCGGTGCGAGATCACGCACCGAGAGTGCGCCGGACGGTTCGATGGAGTCTGTTTGCGCGATCGGCAGACGGTCCCGCATCGAACCCCAGTACCCGTGCTCCTGGATCTCCGCGCTGGTCCCGCCCATCAATGCGCCCACGCCTTCCTTTCTGTCCGCCGTGCTGAACAGGGTTTCGAAGCGCTCGGTGCCCGGCGACAGGATTTCCCGGAAATAACCAAGGCCGTCGCCAAGCCGGGCTTCGTCGCTCCACCACCCATCGATCGCCGGAGACGCTTGCCAGCGCGCAAAGCCTGGCTGATTGTCCCAGTAGGCAATCGCAATCAGGTTGTCATACCCTGCTTCATCGACATAATGCGCAAGGTCGTGACGACCGGGTCCGTCCACCAGGGAGAATCCCCTGACAATATGCTGCAGGGCCGCGCGAGCTTTGGGGAGCGCGGCGGGTCCCTTTGACTGGACCCCGAAATAGCCCATGACGACATCTTTTAGCGACGCGTCGGCGCGAGCTACCCAGGCGGGAAATGGCGGGACAAAATCGTCGTCAATACGACGCTCTCGCGAACGCGGACAGGTCAGATGCCCGGGAATTGCTGATTCCATGTTTGCCTCTCAAGGTGCTTGGCGGCTCGGTCGGACGTGACAAACCGGGTCGCCGATATACGAAACGCCGCCGTTGCGAAGCGGCTCGTAGGCCCGCGCTTGGCCTGTTCTCATCGACGCCCCGATGATATAGATCGCAAAATCGACCGCGTTGCCTCAAAAACACCCGGTTTTTGTTCCAGACTCACCTGCCGCCGTGGCAGCTATCGATATTATTTTTGTCGTTTTACAAATAGGTCTGGTCAGCAAGCAGGAATAATCATGGACAAGTTCTTAACGACCAACACCGTGCCGCGCGATCGGCGGCTTGAATACTGGACCGATCTGATTTGCGACTCCTACGTCAATCTGAGTTGCTCGCGAACCGGCGACGGTGAGTTCGACGGGTCGATCCGAACGCGCGAAGTTGCGAGTCTTAATCTGTCCGTAGTCGCGTCGAACACACAAAGTGTGCTGCGAACGCAGGGGCACATCGCCAAGGAATCCAACGATTTCTTCCTGGTCAGCATCCAGAGTCTCGGCGTGGGCGTGGTTCGGCAAGACGGCCGGGAGGCGATGCTGTCGCCGGGTGACTTTGCGTTGTACGACAGCACGCGCCCTTACGAACTGTACTTTCCGGACGACTTCGAACAGATCGTGCTGAAACTGCCGGGGATGCAACTCCGCCACGCGTTACGCGAGACGCAAAGGCTGACGGCAACGGCCGTCTCCGGGAGGGAAGGCGCGGGTCATCTGCTGATCAACATGATCAAGACGCTTTGGGAGGACTCCAAGTCGCTTCAGCCGACGTCTGCGCTCGCCATTGCAAACGGTGTTGTCAGCGTGTTGGTCGCGGGGCTGCAGACCATATCGCCATTCGACCCGCCGCCATTGAGTAGCCTGGCCAACTATCATCTGGCTCGCATCAAGGCGCTGATAGACACGGATTTGGGTGACCCTCAACTGTCCGTTAACAGCATTGCGGCGAAGCTGACATTGTCGACCACGCATATTCATCGACTATTTCAAAACGAATCCGTGCGGCCCAGTCAATATATCTGGCTAAGGCGGCTTGAGGCCTGCAGCCGCGACTTGCTTGACGCAAAGTTCGCCGCCAAACCAATTGGAGAGATTGGGTACCTGCGGGGATTTAGCGACGCAGCTCATTTCAGCCGAGCGTTCCGCGAACATTTTGGCTGCTCGCCGCGCGACTGGCGGCAACGCGGCGCGCAAAGCGCAATCGACGCACCGTCTTAGGCGCTCTCGATACACGACTAGCTGACCGTAAGCCCGTTGATCGACTACGGATCAATGCGCATGCTCGCGGCTTGAACCTTCTGTTAGCGCAGCGCTTACAACGGCGTGCACAGGAATCGTGGCCACGTTCTGCCTGACGTGCGTGGCCCGGTTAGACCCGTTTCTGCCACTCGCCAATCAAGCTCAACACCCGCTCCAGCTTCTCGATATGCGGGAAGTGCCCGGCTTCCGCGATCACCTCAAAGCGAGCGCCCGGTATGCTGTCCGCGTAGCGGCGCCCATATTCGACATCCACAATCCGGTCGCTCTCGCCCCAGATCACCAGCGAAGGTATTTCAATCCCTGCCAGACGCGCCCGCAACGCCGGATCATGCATGAAAGCCTCACCCGAGTAGGACAGCATGGCTCTCTGATTCGCGGCCACCATCGCCAGGCCCTCCTCGGTGGGTGGCACCGCTGCAAACTGCCTCGGATCGTGGAACGCGAAGGCCGCTCTGTCGGCTGGTGGCAGCGTCACCGGATTCACGATCGGCCGGCCACCCGGCCCGGTATCGATCCCCGCTGCGCTGAGCAGAACGAGTCCGGCTACGCGCGGCGAATGGCGCAGCGCCATTTCGGCCGCGATCCAGCCACCGAACGAATTGCCCACCAGAACCACGTCCTTGGCATCTACGCGCTCCAGCAGGGCAAGATAGGCAAGAGCAAGCTCGTCGACGCGGTGGAACCACTCCGGTTGCGGCTGACCCGCAAACCCGGGATGCGTGGGAACGATCGCCCGCCCGCTCTCGGAGAGTGCGTCGGCCAGGCCGGAGACAGAGGCTGGGCCAGCGCCTCCGTGCAAAATAAGAAATGTTCTCCCACTGCCTTGATCGCAGATGGCAACGGGTAATGCTTCCGCAAAGAGATTCACAGTTTGATCGGCGTTCGCCATGGTGTTATCCTCATGTTCGTGTATAAACATAGTTATATAAACATATTTACATGTCAAGAACATTGGAAGAACTTGGACTGAACCTCAAGAAAGTCCAGTCGCGTCATCATCGAGCGCTGGATGCTCAATTGCTGCGTCTCGGCGTCAGCCTGGTCCAGTGGAACGCCCTGCGCGAGATTGATCGCAACCCCGGCAGCACGGCCCACCGGCTGGCGGAATTGACCTTCAACTCCGATCAGGCCTTCGGCACGCTTACCACCAGACTGCTTCGGCTGGGCTTCATCGAACGCCAGCCCGGCCACGGACGCGCGAACACCCATCAGCTGACGCAAAGCGGAAAAGTGATGCTTGCGAAGGGCCAGGAAGTCATGCAAGAGGTGTTGACGGCCTCATTCGCTCCTCTCAGCCAGGCGGAGCGGGCAACGCTCTCGAGAATCCTGACCAAGCTGCTTGCTCATTCTCCGGACGAGGTCGATCCTTCCTAGATCAGCCATATTCGGCGGATCCTGAGGCGAATCGGCTTTCAAGCCGGCGTCGCGTATCGGCGACTGAAACGAATGTATATACGCGAGCCAACGAATACAGCAAGGCTACCGCGCGAAGCGAATATTTCTCACATACATGTGAAACTTCATCGTTTCGCAAGGCAAGGCGCCGGGCCTACCATATAACCTCCTAAGGCTATTTGCGTTTACTGAAGCGCGGCGGGAGGCTCCATGAATCACGTCCTGTTCGAGATTCCATCGGTTATCTGTATTCTGCTGTTCGTCGGCTTTGTTGTTTTCAGAGCATTCACTTCACCGCTTCCGGGAGAGGAAGAACGTTTTGACTTGTTTATGAAACGGCACGACATCAGCCGGTCGCGAGACACGCTTCGTCACTAATCCCTTGTTTGGCAACGAGGCACCTCGACCGTGCCGGCCCGGTGGTGCCATCTTTTTTAGACAACTCGGGTTGTTGTGTTTTTCATAGAGGAATACTGACGACTATTGATCATCGTGAGGCGAGAATATTTTCCGCAAGTCTGACCCGGTACGTTGCGCCGACCGGGGGCAGCTCGTCGTTAAAATCATAACTTCCGTTGTGCAGTGAACATGGGCCGAGCGCACGTCCTGGATGCCGGTGAACACCGCTGCCATTTCCGATGAAGACATGGCAGCCGGGCATCACCTGAAGCATGTGCGCGAAATCCTCCGCGCTCATGGTTGGCCGCACGTTCGCCTCCACGGCATCGGCTCCAACCAGGTCCTCCAGGACGCTCACACAGATCTTCGTCTGCACCGCATTGTTCACGAGCGGAGGGTAATCCTTGGTCAACTCGATCCTCGCCGTGCAACCAAAGCTCGTTGCGATGCCATTCACTATATCGTGCATCCGTCTTTCCACGAGTTTCGTCACATCATCGGAAAAAGTGCGTATCATGCCTCCGAGCCATGCAGCAGATGGGGTCGCAGTGAGTGATTCTCCAGCATGCAGGCACGTTACGGAGATAAGCGCATTGTCGAGTGGGGCAATGGGTAAATGTCCTTCGTGAGGTGGAAGTGCTCTACTTCCGCAATCTTGAGAACAAGTGCAAGCACCGAGGTGAACACGGCGTATGCCGAACCTGCTTCATACGGGCCGTTAGTGGAGAATCACATTCTCAGGATATCTACCTAATTGATTCATGAATGATCGGACCACGCCGCGCTGTTCCCAAGCAAGACCGGTGAGGCTGGTGATCGGCCTTGATACGCGTTCCTAGCAGATAGTGGTGAGCGCGTCTTGCAGTTTGCCGAGTCCCTGGCGTATGTCGCTGGCGCCATCAAACAACAAAGCTTGCAGATGATCGCTCAAGATCCGCGTTAGATCGTGGTATCGCGGCGTGGCCGGACAAGGAAACGCCTGGATACCACCGGCCTTCGCTAACCGATCCATCACCGCAATGACTCGATTGCGCTGCAGCACGTAGCGGTCTTCGGCAACCGAATGGCGCGCATTGCCCGCGGCTCCATGTAAAACAAAATACTTCATCAATTCAGGCGATGTCAGCGTTTCGACCGCGTTCCATGCCGACTTCGCGGCGCGTTCAGCGTTTCTCGACGGGATTGCCAGCAGCGCACCGCCAAGCGGCGAGACCGGCTTCATGCCGGGTGCGAACGTCGGATGCAATTGCAGTCCGATGCGACCGCCTTTCTGCAACAGCGCGTGGCTGTCGAGCATGCCATACCGATTAGACCAGTGATAACACATGGCCGCCCGTCCGGAGCCGAAGATCTGCGCGTTGCGCGCCCAATGCAAGCTGCGCAGTTCAACGGGTGAATAGGGAATCAGCTCCCGAAGATATTCGATGACGCGCCTGCCGGCTTCACTATCGATATGGAGGACATTTTCGTCGACAGAAAGCGCCCCTTGCGCGCCGAGAATCTGCAGGAATGATTCTGCAAGAGGCAGCCCCGGCGCTGCGCTCCAGGTGATACCGGCACGCTCCTGGCTTGGCCGCTGCAGGCGGCGCGCGCAGTGAACGACGTCCTCGAAGGTAAGGGGCGGGCTGAGACCTTCGGCCTCGAACAGATCCTGGCGGTACCAGAGGAAATCGAGGGTTGGCTGCAGCGGGATCGCGTACAGATGTCCGTTGCTCCACCCTGATCGCCAGACTGCATCGTAGAAATCCGCCCCGGAAAAACGCCCGCCGGCGTGCAGCGCCTGCAGTTCGAGCAGGTGTCCATGACGCGATGATTCGGCCAGCCACGGGAAGGGAATGGCGACGAGCAGCGGAGTCGTTTCTTCGACGCGAGGCTCGCCCGCGAGGGCCTCGTCGAGCACCTGCCGGTACGCATCCTGCGGATAGGTCAGCACCCGAAGGCGGACGCCCAGGAAACGTTCAATATCGGCGCGGTTGTGCTTGACGATGTCGAAGACCGGGTCCTCATAGGCGATCAGCGTCAGTTCGATCGCATCGTTGAAACCCTGGAGCGCCGCGCGTGGCCATGCAATATCCGGCGCAGGTGCGAGGCTGGCTGCGGCGAAGCGATCGACCGAATGCGTGTGGTTAGCCCCCACTATCAACCCGATCGTCTGCTCGGTGATGCTGTCCAGGCGCTCGAGCAGCGCCGGGGACGGGATCACCGTAGCGCGGTTCCCTGTGCCGGAAAGTGGACGAAATTGAAGCCAGCCCCGGGCCTTCAGTGCAAACACCACGCGTCGCGCACTTGTGCGAGGCAGGCCAGACAGGTCGGCGAGCGCGGTGATCGTTGTGTACTTGTCGCTCAGGTGGTTCTGCAGCAGCGCGCCAAGCACCGGCCACATGGCGTGAGCGTCGTCGCCAAGTTCGTGGCGCAGTACCTCCGATAGCTTGTCGATGACGGCTATTGCGGCGCGGCAATCACGTGCATACATGGACAGGAACTCCCATAACCGCCTCGAAGGTTTTATCGCGGAGCAGCATAGCATCTCCTATCCATTGATTTTATTGAAAATAACCAGAATGGACATTTCTGCGCACCCTCCCTGCGATGACTCCGCCATAGGATGCAACCACGCGGCGTCCCATGAGGCGCACGCGGAAAAAAAAAACAGGAGACGACGTATGAGACGAGTGGCACGCCTGATAGCGGCATTGGCCGTACTGGCATTCAGCCTGCATGCAGCAGCGGATGCACGATTCGTTGTGGTGACGCACGCACCCGATGCCGATCCGTTCTGGAATGTGGTCAAGAGCGGCGTTCGAGATGCCGAGAAGGATTTTGGCGCGTCGGTCGACTATCGCAATCCTCCCAGCGGCGATCTCGCCGACATGAGCCGCCTGCTTGAACAGGCCGGTGCACGCAATTACGACGGCGTAGCGACGACGATCGCCGACCTTGACGTCGTCGGGCGTCCGGTGAAGGCAATCGTGGCCAGAGGCGTGCCAGTCATCACCTTCAATTCCGGTACGGCCAGGCAAAGCGAATCGCTCGGTGCGTTATTGCACGTCGGCCAGCCCGAGTACGAGGCCGGCAAGGAAGCGGGCCTACGGGCGAAGGCGGCAGGCGTCAAGAGCTTCCTGTGCGTCAACAACAACGTGACCAACCCGCAGTCTTTCGAGCGTTGCAGAGGCTTTGCCGAGGCCATAGGCGTGGACTTCAAGAAGGCGACGCTCGATTCCGGAAACGACCCGACCGTAGTCGAAAACAAGGTCTTCGCCGCGCTGCACGAACGGCCTGAGACACAGGCTGTACTGGCCCTCGGTCCAACGTCTGCCGTGCCCGCGCTGCGCGCGGTCCAGAAGCTCGGGCTGACAGGGAAGATCTATTTCGCGACGTTCGACCTGACACCCGAAGTCGACCAGGCGATCGAGGCCGGAACGGTCGCGTTCGCAATCGATCAGCAGCCATACCTGCAAGGCTATATCCCGATCGCGTTGCTGGCGATCATGAAGCGGGACAACACCCGGGACGTCAGCCGCGCATGCGCGACGCTGGCAGCCGATCCGAAGTTCAAGGGGCATTTGGCGACCTACGGCCTGACACCGCACTTCCAGACCGCCGGCGTGGATACCGGGCCGGGTTTCGTCACGCGCGACAACGTCCGGACGGTCGAAAAGTATGCGGGGCAGTATCGATGAACGAGCATTGCGCCGCAATGAGGATCACGCGGGGTCGCGCGGCGACATGAATCCCGGTAGTGGATGATCAGGAGGATCACGTATGTTTCAACTGGCAGTATGTGCAGAAATGGTTTTTCGTGACCTGCCATTTGTCGAGCGGGTCAAAAAGATTGCAGCGATGGGCTTCCAGGTCGAGATCTGGGACTGGACCAAGAAGGACATTGACGCGTTGGTCGATACGGGCGCGACGTTTTCGTCGATGACGGGTTATATCGAAGGCGATCTGATCACGGCAGAGGGTGCACAGGCGCTCCTGCGCACCGCCGAGGCGTCTATCGAAGTAGCGCAGCGGCTGCGTTGCCCGCGCCTGAACCTGCACGGTACCGGACTGGACGGGACCGGCATGCCTGTGAAACCGGTGCCGGTGGTATCGGGCGCGATGTGGCTTGCAGCGCGCAGTACGCTCGCAAAGGTAGCCGACCTCGGGCAGCGTGCTGGTGTCACCTTCTGCCTTGAGAACCTGAACACCGCGGTAGACCATCCCGGCGTGCCGTTTGCACGCGCTGCCGATACGCTGGCGCTGGTCAAATCAGTTGGTAGTCCGAATCTACGCTTGAATCTGGATCTTTATCACGCGCAAATCGGCGAAGGCAACCTGATCGAACTGGTTCGCCGCGCACTCCCGTTCGTTGGCGAAATCCAGGTTGCCGATGTTCCCGGACGCTGCGAGCCTGGCACCGGCGAGATCAATTACCCGGCGATTGCCCGCGCGCTGGCGGACGCCGGTTACCGAGGCATGGTCGCCATGGAGGCCTGGGCGAGCGGAAACGACGAACAGGCCCTGCAGCGATTCCGGGACGCCTTTTCGGTGCCCGCGAGCGTGACTGCCTGAATTGACAGTTCGACCATCGGCCGACGCAATCTTCATAAACATAGGAATACATATGAATTCTCAAAAACCTGTTCGCGTAGGTCTTATCGGGGCTGGCGCCATCGGTTCATTTCATGGCGAGAGCATTGCTCGCCGACTGCACAACGCGCAGCTTGCGGCAATTGCCGACCCTTCCCCCGGTGCCGCGCAGCGGCTTGCGGAGCGACTCGATTGCCCCGTCGCGGTGACGCAGGCCGAAGAGATCATCGCGAATCCGGATATTGATGCGGTCGTCATCGCCGCGCCGGCTCGCTTTCATGCCAGCCTCGTCGTGTCGGCCGCACGAGCGGGGAAAGCGGTGTTCTGTGAAAAACCGATGGCGTTGACGCTTGACGAAGCCGACATGGCGATCGAGGCCACACGTGCGGCGGGCGTCCCGCTGCAGGTCGGCTTTAACCGGCGCTACGACACGGCGTGGGCTGGCGCTCGCGACGCCATTGTCTCGGGTGGACTGGGAACCCCGCAATTGCTGCGCTCGCTGACCCGGGATCCGAGTCTTGCCGATCCGGCGCGCGTTCCGGTCTGGGCGATTTTCTTCGAAACGCTGATTCACGATTTCGACACCTTGCGGTTTCTGAATCCAGGCTCTGAAGTCACGGAGGTTTATGCCATCGCGGACGCGCTCGTTCGGCCGGATTTCAAGGAGCGCGGCCTGCGGGACACCGCGCTCGTCAGCATGAGGTTCGACAATGGAGCGATGGCCACCGCGGAAGCGAATTTCCATGCGGTGTACGGCTACGACGTTCGCGGCGAAGTTTTCGGTTCTGGCGGGATGGTCACGATGGGCGACGTCCGAAGCTCGAACATGACCCGGTTCGGGGCGGATGGCGTTTGCAATGCCACCACGCGGCTGAACACGGACCTCTTCCACGACGGCTACACTGCCCAGCTTTCTTCCTTCATGGACGCGGTGAGATCCGGTGTGGTCAGCGGGCCAAACGGGGAGGATGCACGCGCCGCGTTGGCGATCGCGCTTGCATGCGTTCATTCAGTGAATGTTGGACGGCCGGTAAGCCTGGTAGAAATTTTCGAATCACCGCCCGTTTTAGCGCCGTATGGCGTCGCTTGATTGTCAGCCAGTGGGTCACGCCAAGCGTTGCGCATCGCCAGTTCGGTATAGACGTAACCAGGAGGTCGCAAGCGCTGTGGAGATCGCCCGCATTCATGACGTAAGCGTCCTTGAACAGAACGCTGCGGCGCGCCGGGGAGAGCCTTGAGGTGGAAGCAGAGGTCGGCGCCTCGGTCGCACTGGCGGGAAGATCGTGAGAATGCCGCAAAGGCCCGTTCCCGGTTGTAGGAAACGACGGTGGCCTTTGGAGATCTTCAACATAAGGTCTCCATTAATCATGTACTTTGAGAAGCAGCTCTCAGACCTTAGGTAGGTTCTAGCAGACTGTGCGCCCGATCAACGCGCCTTCCTGGATACCCCGCTTGAAGATGTGATGCATTTTTAACATCTGTCCCGGACACAACCCACAACTCCTCGCGCGGACAGGGTCGGTCTCGCCAATAAGAGCGACGATCGTCGTTCGCCTATGGCAATGAAAGTTGCCGACCGGTTCTCCCTACCCCCGCTGCGCACGCCGACAACGCCGCGTCTGAACACGCTCACGGACCAACATCTGGATTTGGGACACCAACACCGTGCAGCCGTTTGACGAACACGAAACGGACAACCCAATGAGTTGGGTCGCTGGATTAACCAGGCAACAGTATTTTCGCCGAGCGAGTTATTACCCAGGATTCTGACAATATCGTTACAGCCATGCCACTCTGGAAGAGTCACAGCATAAGGCGCGCTAATAACTTGCAGAAGCATGGCGGCACCTTTCGGTGCAGTACCGCACCAGATTCAGTAGACGATGCACCGCCGTTAGCGCACGAAGCGAATGAATCTGGCTGATATCGAATACCGCAGCCCGTTTGGAGTTTAGTAACAGGAAGTTTTGATTCATTTGAATAAACTTGGCACAGTCATTGCATTTGTCTCCGTGGGGGATCGAGACGGAACTGCTGGCAGACCAGAACCGCCGGCTAATCGAGGTCGGCTTACATTGGGTAAGGTCTCGATCTTGAAGTTAAAAACCTTATAACGCAAGCTGCGGACGATGCCATGTGATTAGGATAACTTGGCAATAGGCGAGCTATGGTAGACGGTGTACTCGCGAACGGTCGCGCCCGGGTAATGCTCGAGCGGATGCGTGTGACCGTCCGCGTTTTGCTCATTGAAAACAAAGATTGGCAGACCAACTGGAAAGCGAACGGCGTTGGTGTGCTCCAGATGTTTCCTCCTGGAATATCCGTTGTCTGCGACGAAGTGTGATGCCCCTGCTGACGACGTGCCTCACAGCATCTCGAAAGCCGGCCTCCTGGGGCCGTCGAATAGCTGGGGTCTGCGGCACCTGATGTCCTGAACGCGCGATCCATGTTGTGCCAAAGAAGTGGTGATGAAGCCCAACGATGCGGACCTGGGCAGATCCGCCACTTTGCCAGTACAGAGTAAGGGCAATGCGTTTCGATATTTGTACCGCAAGGAAGTTGATCGCGGTGCATTCGACTTTGATTTACCAATCTATCAGGAGCGCAACATGAGCACCCCGCAAAGCAGCACTCAAAGCAGCACGCCAGCGGCGCCGGCACAATCCGGCGGTCTACGTGCCGGCACTTTGGGGTTTTCCGAGGTCATCGGCCAATCCATCGCGAATCTTTCACCCACTTTCACGCCGTCGATCAACGTGACCGCGATCGCAGCCCTGGCCGGCGCGGGGACCTGGTTGATTTATGGTCTTTCGACGCTCGGGCTGTTGCTGGTGAGCATGAGCATCATCGCGCTCTCGAGCCGGATCGCCTCGGCGGGTTCGTTCTTTATCTATATCGCGCGCGCGCTTGGGCCAATGGCGGGTGGCATTGCCGGCTGGGGGCTGATCGCGGCTTACGTGGGCACTGCAATGGGGGTGGGCGCCGCAGGCGTGGTGTTCGTGCAGAACGCTTTTACGGCGTGGGGCATCAATATCCCGTCGTGGGCGGTCTACACGATCTTTATCGGCCTGGCCTGGTTCTTCTCGGCACGTGACGTGAAGCTTTCCTCGCGCCTGTCGCTGGCAATCGAAGCCGCTTCGGTGGTGATCGTGGGCGGTGTGCTGATCTATGTGCTCGCACTGCATCCGGACCATATCATCGACCATACGCAGCTGGGGTTGCAGGGCGTGAGCGGCAAGGGCATGGCACAGGGCATGGTGCTCGGCATCTTCTCGTACGTGGGTTTTGAGAGTGCGGCCTCGCTCGGCCAGGAGACCAGGAACCCGCTGCGCGTCATTCCGCGTGCGGTGGTCTGGTGCGTGATCCTGTCGGGCCTGTTCTTCATGTTCGTGGCCTATTCGATGACGATCGCCTACCACGACGACGTAGCCAAGCTCGGCGGCGATTCAGCCGTGCTCAGCACCTTGCTCACGAGCGTCGGCGCCTCACCGCTCGGTCCGGTTTTTTATCTGATTGCCTCGATCAGCGCGTTCTCGTGCGTTCTTGCGTGCATCAACTCGTCCAGCCGCCTGTTGTATTCGATGGGCCGTTATCAGTTTGTGCACCGCTCGATGGGCATGGTGCACCGCACGCACCAGACGCCGTACCTGGCCGTTGCGTTCTCCTCCATCGTGACCTTCGTGGTGTGTATCGCGATGCTCGGCACGGGTCCGCTCAACACCTTCGGCTATACCAGCACGTTTGCGACCTTTGGCTTCCTGGTCGTGTATTTCCTGGTCGCAATCGCAGCACCGGTTTATCTGAAGAAGCAGGGCGAGCTCAAGACGAGCAACGTCGTGTGGGGCGTGCTCGGCGCGCTGGCAATGGTTGGCGCGGTGATCGGCAGCGTGTATCCGGTGCCCGATTATCCGTATAACATCCTGCCGTATCTGTTCGTCGCGTATATGCTGGTTGGCGCAATCTGGCTGTTGATGCTCAAGAAGCGCTCGCCGCAAGTGCTGGAGAAGATCGAGCACGATCTGGAAACAAGCGACGTGATGACCCACGGCAAAAAGTAAATGACTGAACCCTTCTCCCTGGATAGCTTGCCCGCACCGGACACCACCCGGATGCCAGGCGATCCAGAGGGAAGACCTGCTGCCCGTCGCGCAATGGCAATGGGCAGCGAAGAAATCAGCTTGCAACTGCGGCCGGAGCGCGGCGAGTGCGCCGTGCTCGAGATTGGTTGTGTCTCCAGCCCTGCCCGCACCCGCGGGCATGATCACATCAACGAAGACTACGTTGGCGTGATGCTCGGCAACCTGGCCGAGCGCGCCGCACGTGGCAGCGTGATCGCCCTGGCCGACGGCGTGAGCGGCAGCAAGGGCGGCCGGGTCGCGGCCGAGCTCTCGGTGCGGACCTTTATCGACGCCTACTACGGGCTTCCCGACACTTTGCAGCCCGGCTTGGCCGCTGCGTGCGCGCTCGAGGCAATACACGGCTGGCTGCATCAGATCGGCCGCGTCGACCCCGCACTGAACCACATGGCCGCATCCTTTGCGGCGCTGATCGTGCGCCGCGCTACCGCGTATCTGGTGGCGGCCGGCGACGTGCGGCTCTATCTGCTGCGCGATGGCCAACTGACCCAGCTCGGCGACGACGACGTGATGCCGGTCGCCTTCGGTTCTTATGTGGCACAAGCGGTCGGCATGCACCCGACGCTCGCGACTCGCATCGAAACCCTTGAGCTGCACGAGGGCGATCGCTTGCTGATGTGTTCCGACGGGCTGTATCGCCGCGTGCCGATGCGCGAGCTGCAGACGGTGCTGGCGGCGCGCGACAATGCGCTCGACACTGCACGCCGGCTCGACGCGCTGGCGGTGACACGCGGCTCGCAGGACGACGTGACGAGCGCGGTGCTCGATGTGGGCACCCTGCCTTTGCTCGATGTCGGTTACCTGGAGCGTGTGGTCGGCGCCTTGCCGATTCCGGCGGTGCCCGATGCCGGTAATGTTGTCGATGGATATCTGCTCAAGAGCGTGTTGAGCGATGGCTTCTATTCGCGGATTTTCGCCGGTTACGATCTGGCCGATCCGAACACGCCGCTGGCGCTCAAGTTTCCCAAGCCGCGTGTCTCGCAGGACGAGAACGTGCGCCAGTCGATCGTGCGCGAGCGCTGGCTGGCAGGCAAAATTGGTGACGAAGGCGTGCTCGCACCGATGCCGGTCGATGCCGACCGGCAAACCCGGCTCTATGTGGTGATGCCACTCGGTGCAGGCGTCACGCTCGAAAAATTGCTGACGGCGCCGCAACCCATGGCGTTGCCGCGTGCGCTCGAAATCGCGCGGCGTCTGGGCCGTTCGATCGCCGCGCTGAATCGCCGCAATATCATCCATCGCGATATCAAGCCCGAGAACGTGCTGGTGATCCAGGGCGACAACACACGCCTGCTTGATCTCGGTTTCGCTTATATGCCGGGCATGGACGTGCCGGGCCCCGACGCGGCGCCGGGCTCACCCGCTTACATGGCGCCTGAGTTGATGAAGGGCGCGCAAGGCGATGCACGCTCCGAGGTGTTCGCGTATGGCGTGACCCTGTACCGCCTGTTCAGCGGCGGCAAGCTGCCCTACGGCTTTAATGGCCGCGTGCCGCTCTATCAGTACCGACCCGACGCGCCGGAATGGCTCGACCTCGTGCTGGAGAAAGCGCTGCAGCCCGATCCGACACGCAGGTATCAGGACGTGCTTGAAGTCTGCGCCGATCTTGAACGTTTTTCGAGCGGTCGAGACGCGATGGCGCCGGTTCGGCGCAGACCCCTGCTCGAGAGCGATCCGGTGCTGTTCTGGCAGTTGGTCGCGGTATTGTTGTTGGCACTGCTGACGTGGTCCCTGATGCGGCATTGAACGAGGTTGGTGGCTCGACCCTGCCACGCTCTCCGCACCGGTCGAACATCATTTCCCACTAGCCGAATTCTCTTCGTCATCCTGATCGTTATCAAGGTAAGTCGTCGAATTGAGTCAGGGAGAAACGGGAGACCGCTGTGTGTGAGGGCAGCGGTCTTCCTACGACACAAGCCAGACCTGTCGATGTTTCTGTTACTGGCCGGTGGCCGGCGATTTCACGCTCGGAGTCGCCAGCGTGTTGTTGCTCGTGGGAGCACTGGTGCCAGACGTCGAGCTGTTCGTGCTACTCGGCAGACCCGAGTTCGGCGACTTGGCGCCCATGCCGCTGTCCGAGTTGGTGGTGCCTGGCGTGCCGTAGCCGCCCGTTGCACTGTTCACCGGGTTCATCTGGTTTGCCGGGCTAGCCGTGCTGCCCGACGAACTGCCGCCGCTGGTGCCGCCACCCGCCTGTGCATAAGCGCCGCCCGACAGTGTGAGTGCGGCGACAGCCGCGATTAACATGCTGGATGCCTTGTTCATGATCCGTCCCTCCTTGATTGGACTGGAAATAGACGCAGACGTCATCGCCTGCTTGACCATGAATGAAGCAGTTGCCGTGCCGCGTACAATTTCGACCCCGCAATGATCCGTCCCGGGCCGCTCTAACGCGAGCCAAAGCGCTTTTTGGCTTCACCGGTGGCCGGCATGTACAGAGAGACAGCTGTGCCTTCGGGATCACGGAACTGGAACGTCTTGTTGCCCCAAGGCATCATCTTCAGCTCGTGCACAAGCGGGACCTTGTCCTTCAAGCGCTCGTAGTCCGCGTCGATGTCCTCAACCTGAAATTCGATGTGAGCGGTGCGATTGGCGCCGGGTTCGGCGCTGCCTTCCTTCCAAAGAGCGACCGTTTCAACGCTGCCGATGGCAAGCGTGGCAGCCGGCGTGACGATCTCGGCGAAGACTGGAGCAAGCCATTCGGCGGATAGCCCCGTTACTATTTCGTAGAAAGAAACCATGGCCTTGATGTCGGCCGCGATCAGGCGCGTGGAAGCGAACTTCATAAGAATCTCCTTTGTGTGCGCCGTATGAATTTCATACCAAGGATGGTTTAGTCCTCGATTTACGCTACGATACGGTATCGTGGCGATAATGTCCATTTCGTCTGTGCCAATGCAAAAAAAACTCATATCGACCGAATCAGGCGCTCCGGCTATTGCCGGCAGTACCGGTGTGCCGGTCAACGAAAAGGTCCGCCGGTCACGGATGACCGTGCTCGCTGCCACGGCAGAGCTACTCTTCGAGCGGGGTTTTGCCGGCGCAAGCGTCGATGAAATCTCACGTCGCTCGGGCGTCGCCAAGACCACGATCTACAGGCACTGGCCGACTCGCGTCGACCTTCTGCGCGACGCCTGCTCGACCATAGGCACGCCCCAGAAAGTGCCGGACACCGGCAGCTTCCAGACAGACATGACCGCCCTGATGACAGACCTCGCCCAACTGCTTCGGACTGCCAGATGGACCTCGGTGCTGCCCTCGATCATCGACGCCGCTGAGCGGGACCCTGACATCGCCGACATGTACAGCAAGCTGCAACACGGCTATTCGGCGCCCTTTGAGACAGTCATCCTGCGGGCGATTACGCGAGGCGAACTGCCGGACGACACAGATGTGGCCATGCTGATCGCGGCGCTCACGGGCCCGCTCTTTTATCGCCGCTGGTTCTCCCGCGATCCTTTGACGGACGCCTTTGCGAAACAGATTGTCCAGCGGGTAATCCGTTAGGAATTCGTGTCCATCCGGCACAAGGCGGGAAGCCTCGTGCATGGCGTGCCCCAATCACGCCCGACGCGAACGGCAGCCCTCCTCGCCTCTCAGCTCGTGGTCGCACAGCGCCCCGGCCGTTATCTTTACGTTTAGGCACCAAACGTGCTGCAACCGTTAAACGCCTTCATCCAACCGCATTTTCGACACGGCTTTCACACCATAAAGGCCAATCTCGCCAGGGACCTTCCCATCAATGAAGCGACTATCTTTTGCCACTCAATTGGTGCTTCTTTGGCTGCTGGTTGCGGTGGTCTGTTCCGTGCTCGCCGGGGTGATCTGGCTTCTGATCCAGTCAGACCAAAGCCGGCAAGTTTCATTGGCGAGCCAGCAGTCGGCGAGCGCCTGCGAGCACGTCGCGTCTCGCTATTCCCTTTCCGCGCAGTTGAATACAGACCCGAACAACGTCGATTTGATGCATGCAGTGCTCGACGCCGTCCTGGTTCAGGTACCCACCGTTGAAGGCGGATTCTGGAATTCACGGGCAGCGGTCCGGTCCGGCTCGGTGCCGGGAGCGGCTAGTTCAACTGACCACAACGGCTTCGCCTCAGCGAGCGCAACCAACCCGAACGGTTTCCTTGCATACTCATTTCCCACGTATCAGGGCAGTGGTGTCAAACGCGACATTCCAGAGGCAGAAACACCATTGATACTTCGCGCTTTGGGGCGCGCCTCGGCCGCGCACGCGCCGGTATCCGACTCGGTGCGCGCGGGGCAAGGCGCAACGGTGGTCTCTGCATGCGCGGTGAGCGGCGTCACGGGTTTGTACGCCTGGACGCTGACGCGCGCTCAGGCGCCCCTTGGGCCTTACGGACAAATCCTGATTTCATCTCTGGCGGTCGTCCTTGGCGGCATTCTTGTGGTTGCCGTCGTTCTGGGTTTGGCGCTACGCCGGTGGAAAAACAACCTTTTGCAGCTTGAACGCGGACTCGCTCCGCAACCGGACACCTCGTCCACAATACGATTACCGTTGCCCGGTGAGCCTGACCTCGACAAGATCGCCCACGCGTTTAACACCTACGTAGCGCATTCCGAGTCGCTCCAACAGCGCGCTGTCGCCCTGGGAGACCAACTCATGCAGGCCGAGCGTTTCGCCTCCCTCGGGAGACTGGCGGCGCAGGTAGCCCATGAAATCCGAAACCCTCTTGGCGCCGTCAGGCTCAAGATTGAAAACGCTATCGCCAGCGATGGTAGCCGGCAGCGTGACTCGCTCATGTCAGTCCTCGTCCAGGTTGAACGCATCGAAACTCAGGTATCCAGCCTTCTCGCATTGACGCGACCGGTGACTGTCTCGAGGAAAGCGACGGACGTGGGCGATTGGCTGGAGAAAACCGTCAGCGCGCATGATGAGCAGGCAGCCTCGAAAAACATCGATCTAAGCGTTGACCTGGAGGCGTTGCAATCGGACATACAAGAACCCGGGAGTTGCTGCGCTAATATCGACCCCGCGCAAATGGCTCGCGCCGTCGACAACCTGGTTTTGAATGCCATCAGGCATGCACCGCGCGATGGCAAGGTCGTCGTAGAAGCACGCAGGATCGTCACGCCCGAGGGCGCGAGTTTGCGATTGGCCGTTATCGACAACGGCCCGGGAGTTCCCGCTGCTGACCGGGAACGCATCTTCGAGCCCTTCGTCACCGGCAGGCCTGACGGCTCGGGACTCGGTCTGGCCGTGGCCCGGGAAGTTGCTACCGCACATGGCGGCCGGGCGTATGTGGCGGACTCGGAACACGGCACCTGTTTTGTCATCGATATCCCATGGCACACATACTCGTAGTCGACGACGACGAAGGTTTCCGCGAAGGTCTCGTTGAGACCCTGGTCGACCTCGGACACCATGTCGACGAAGCGAACTCAGGCGAGCAAGCGCTCGAACTGCTTCAAGCTGCGCGGGCGTTCACCTGCGTCTTTCTCGACTTCCGGCTTCCCGGCATGGATGGCCTCGCGGTACTGGAGGCCATTCGAGCCGAGCCCCGGTGGCAACTGCTCCCGGTCGTGATGCTCACTGGCTTCGCGACCAGCGACAACACCATTGGAGCCATGACGCTGGGTGCGTTCGATCATCTGACCAAGCCTGTCGGCAGGCTGGCAATTCAGTCGCTGCTCGAACGCATTGTCTCGTCCGAAGCGTGTTCAGAGGCGGTTGATGAGCCAGCGCCCTCCTTCACGTCCGAGACCGCCAGCAAGAAACCTCGCCTGCTCGGGGTCAGCGAAACTCTGCGCGAAGTACAGAAGCAAATTGGACGTGCAGCTTCATCGGACGCCACCGTTCTCATCACCGGGGAAACAGGTACCGGCAAGGAAGTCGCCGCCCGGGTTCTTCATGACGTATCGAAGCGCCGCGGCAAGCCTTTCGTCGCCGTGAACTGTGCGGCGGTGCCTGCCGACCTGCTTGAAAGCGAACTGTTCGGACACGTCAAAGGCGCATTCACCGGCGCAGCCAATGACCGGGTTGGATGTATCGCCGCAGCCGACGGCGGGACGTTGCTGCTGGATGAAATCGGCGACATGCCATCGTCCATGCAAGCCAAGCTGCTGCGGGTCATCCAGGAGCGCTATGTCACGCCCCTAGGCACCCTTCGTCAGGTTCCGGTGGACATACGGCTCGTCGCGGCGACTCACCGCGATTTAAAGGCAATGGTCGAATCGGGCGAGTTTCGTGAGGATCTGCTCTATCGCTTGAGCGTCATTCCGATTCACCTGCCTCCGTTGCGGGAACGCCTGGCGGACATCCTGCCGCTGGCCGAATACTTTCTTGCTGACGCCGCATCTGCTAGGGGGCGCCCAATGCGGCTCTCGGGGCCGGCTCAGCGGCTATTGGTCACTTATCGATGGCCGGGAAACGTCCGGGAGCTCAAGAACGCAATTGAGCGCCCAGGCGCTCTCGCGCCTGGGCCGGTGATTACCGCGGACGACCTGGCGTTTCTTATCCAGAAGCCGGACGAGACGGTCTCGTTCCTGCCGTCCCGGTTGCTCGATATGGCTCTTCCGGAAGCCGTGGAAACGATCGAACGCACGTTGATACGCAACGCCCTGACACTCGCCGGGAACAACCGTGCCGATGCCGCACGCCGACTCGGCATCAGCCGGCAAACGCTCTACACAAAGCTGGCCAGCCTGGGCATTGAATAAGGTGTCCGGAATGCTGACACCGGAGTGTCGGGTTGCTTGACACTCGCATAACCCGTGCGGCTGAGAACCCTTACGGGCCGTACTTCGAGTGCTTGGCATAGGGCTTGCAATTGTCTTCGTGTCGTTCAACGGAGAGAACCATGCCCTCGAAGTCAATATTTCGCACCGCGAACCTATGCGGGCTCGCGCGCGCCGCGGCGGTTTCCAGTGTTGTGGCCGCCACCGCATGCGCCGCGCAAACAGCGCCTGCGCCGCCACCCGGAAACCTGCCTGCACCGCCGCCTGCCGCTGCGGCGCCCGTGGGGAGTACCCCGAGCATGACACCCCCCGCCCCACCGCATGCGCCGGTGTCCTTTATGGTGCAACGACAATCGCCTGTCTCAATCGGAAGCATAAGCGGGAAGATAAGCCGGTTCGTCACCAATCCCGAAGGCGATGTCGACGGCTTCATCCTCGCCGACGGGACACTCGTTCGCTTCCCGCCACACATGAGTTCGCAGCTGGTCGCGTTGGTACGTCGGGATGACTTCGTTCGAATCGCCGGCTCGCGAGATGGCACGGGCAATTTCAACGCGCAGCAGATTACCAACGACCGGACCGGGCAACAACTCAGCGACCAGCCACCGCCCGCGGATGTGTCACGCGTACCGCCGGCACTGCGTGGTGCAGGCCTCGTCAAGCTCAGCGTCAACGGGACCGTCATGCGGGTCACCACTGCGCCGCGAGGCGAACCCGATGGCGTGATTCTCAAGGACGGGACCACCATCAAGATGCCACCACCCGTCGCTCAGCAGTTCACGAACCTCTTGCGTCCCGACGCTGTCGTCGCTGCCCGCGGCTATGGCACACGCAATCAGTATGGGGAAGCGTTGCAAGCAACTGCGTTCGGCACGCCGGACAACATCACGCAGCTATACAACGACCTCCCCAACTAATTTTCCACTTTTTGGAGTAAGACCATGCATTGGATTGACCCTGACTGTTTGCAAGAAACACGCGGCACCGTGACTCAATTTCTGCTGAACCCGCATGGAGAACTCGACGGCTTCGTTCTCGGCAAGAACAAACAGGTGCATTTTCCACCGCATATGTCGAAGCAGGTCGCCAAACACGTCCGTATTGGCGAACAGGTAAAAGTGCGCGGTGTGAAGCCTCGTTCAGCGAACATGGTGGCGGCCGTCCTGCTGACATCGGGCTCTGGTGTCGCGATTCTTGACGCAGGCCCACATTACGATGGTGAGAAGCACGAGAAGCCTCATGTGGAAAAACGTCCGATAGAGATCACAGGTGAGGTCAGGCTCGCCCTGTACGGTCCGAAAGGCGAACTGCGCGGTGCACTTCTCACCGACGGAACATCCATTCGCATGCCGCCTCATGCCGCGGCCGAACTTGTCAGCTACCTCGAACCCGGCGCACATATCCAGGTCTGGGGTCACGGTGTGAAGAACAAGTATGGCCACACCATCGAGGTCGATGACATCGCTCAATGGGTCGATGCGGACAGCGCCGAGGTCCGGTAACCCCGACGTACCCCAACCGCCCTTTTCCCATGGAGAGCGAGATGGCACGATCGCAACGGGAGAAAGTCGTGAGCGCTCGCCCAGGCGCACCGCCGGCCGGCGACGAACCGGCGAAGTCACCTTCCGGTCGAAGCCTGCGGGGCCTGGATGGCCTGAATTTCCTGATGGCCGATGTGCGTGATGGCTTAGGGCCGTTTCTGTCGGTCTATCTCAAGGGCACTCAACATTGGGGCTCAGGCGACATCGGCCTTGTCATGGCGGCAAGTGGCATCGTGGCGGCCCTATGTCAAATCCCCGCAGGCTTGCTGGTTGATGCGGTTCGCGCAAAACGCCTGCTCATTGCGATTTCAGGGCTACTGGTTGCCGCGGGGTGCCTGCTCATCGCGTTCTTCCCGAAACTGCCCACGGTGCTCGCGGCGCAAATCACGCTGGGCGCTGCGTCGGCCATCATTCCTCCCTGCCTTGCCGCACTGAGCCTGGGCATCGTAGGGCATCGCTTACTGCCCGCCCGGATAAGCCGCAACGAGGGCTTCAATCACGCAGGCAACTTTACAGCAGCGATATTGGCCGGCGCACTGGGTCAGTATGTCGGGGTCATCTGGTTGTTCTACCTTATCTGCGGATTTGCAGTGGCGAGTGCCGTTGTGGTGCTATTCATCAAGTCCAGGGAAATTGATCACGACCTTGCACGAGGCTCGGAAAACCCGGGAGGCGATGCCCCGCACCGCCCCATAGCTTTCCCGGAGCTTTGGAAAATTCGGGACCTCAAGGTTTTCATCCTCTCCGTGGTCCTTTTCCACTTCGGAAATGCGGCGATGCTGCCTCTTGCCGGGCAAGTCATCGCGAAGGTTCACCCGGGCATGGATGTCATTGCATTGAGCGCGTGCGTGATCGCTGCACAGTTGGTGATGGTCGTGGTTGCTGCGGTGGTCGGGCGTGCGATGCGCAAGGGCATTGGGCGAAAGAAGATTTTCCTGGTCGCGCTCGCGGTGCTGCCTGTCAGAGGCATCCTCTTCTCGATGACCAGCAGCCCTTATGCAGTTGTAGCAATTCAACTGCTCGATGGCGTAGCCGCCGGCATCTTTGGCGTCATCGCCGTCGTCATTGCGTCGGATTTAATGCGGGGGACGGGCCGCTTCAATCTTGCTCAAGGATTGATGGCGTTGGCCGTAGGAGTGGGCGCGGCGCTAAGTAATGTCACGGGAGGGTACGTCGTCGAGAAATTCGGCTTCACGGCAGGATTTCTCACGTTGTCTGCCATCGGTGGAGTCGCACTTATATTTTTTGCCATGTTCATGCCTGAGACCACACCCCGCGAGGACCATATCGCAGCCCCGGGTAGCCGCTCAGAGGATTTAATTCCTACGTCTCCTTGATTGCCAAATTAATAAACTAGCAATACTCACCATTTTCCATCTGGACTATCGCGGCAGCATATCCACGCCAGCAGTCCTCACTCGACCATTCAAACTCCCGGATGTCACTTTGCCCTGAGCGCTCACAGGTCACGCGCCCAGATTTGCCCGACCAGATCAGCGCGGCTATTTCACGAGGCTTGCTCACAGAACCGCAGGATGGCGCCCGCCATATTCTCCGGCGCCTCTCTTTGCGGAAAATGCCCGACACGCTCGAGTACAACGCGCTCATACGGCCCGGAGAAAAAGCGTTCCTTGCCGGTCGAGCTGTCCGGATGATTGCAGGTATCAGCCGCTCCATGCAGCACCAGTGTGGGAACCGACAAGACCGGCGCCGGATTCAGGCTGGCTTCGTCCGCCGCGTACGCGGGGTCGCCGGGCGCAAAGCCCCATCGATGTCGATAGGAGTGCAATACAACGCTGGCCCAGTCGGGGTTGTCGAACGCAGTTGCTGCCTGATCGTAGTCCTGTTCGGTGTACCAGTTGGCGGGCGCCCACGTGTCCCACATCATGCGGGTAAAACCTCGCCGATCCTGCTCGACGGCATGCTGCCCTCGCGGCGTGGCCATGAACCAGTGGTACCAGTAGTTGCGCGCCTGTACGTAGGTGAGCGTCTGTTGCGGATCGTTCGTGCCATAGCCAACCGAGAGCATCACCAAATGGGAGCCTGCGCGATCGCGTAAGCCGCATGCATTGGCGACAGCACGCGCTCCCCAGTCATGCCCGATCAGGGCCGGCCGATGGATATCCAGCGCGTCGAGAAATTCCAGCAGGTCGCGCCCAAGCGCCGCAAGCTGACTGCTGCGCGGGGTCTCTGCGCTGCGAAAGCGCGTGGGGCCGAACCCGCGCAAAGCAGGACACAGCACTCGATAGCCGGCACCCGCCAGATGCCCGGCAACCTGCTGCCATCCTTCCGGGCAGTCCGGCCAGCCGTGGACGAGTACGGCGGTACGCTCTCCGGACGGGTTCTATTCCAGGTAGGCCACATCCAGCAACCGCGTGCTGACAAACGAGTATTCCATCATCGCGCTCTCCCTCGACCGGTGTCGAAGCTCAGTATCGAAGAGTCCACAGTAAGGTATTTCACCATGCCAATTGGTGAAGAATTAGGTGATATTGTTAACGTTTTAAAATGAATGGTGGTGCGACCGTGAACATGGAATCAAACGCCGCCGCGCTCGACATTGTCCTGTTGAGAACCTTTATCGAGGTTGTCGATACAGGCGGTTTCGCGCTCGCAGCGGAACAACTGGCCTTGACTGCGCCCGCGGTGAGCGGCCATATCAAACGCCTGGAACCGGCTGCAGGAACGCGTTTGCTTTCGCGCACCACCCGCAGCTTCCAGCTGACGCCGGCGGGCGAAATGCTCTATGTCTACGCACGCAACATCGTCAATCTGGAGCGTGAGGTGCGCGCCCGCCTGCGCCAGGCGCCGACTGCCGAGTGCATGCGGATCGGCGCCTCGGAAGACTTTACGGGTGCATGGCTGCCGCGTGTCCTGCAGGCGTTCCGGCGCACCCATCCAGGGGCCTCCGTCGAACTGAAAGTGGGCGTGACAGCCAATCTCGTGGACGATCTGCAGCGCGGCGACTTCGATGTCGTGTTTGGCAAGCAGTGTGCACGCGTGCCGGGAAACGGCACGCTGCTGTGGGAGGAGGAACTGGTCTGGGCATATGACGCGGACAGCGTCTTCGACTCCGATAACGAAGTGCCCGTTGCGGTATTTCCGGAACCCTGCGTCTATCGCGAAGCTGCTATCGCGGCGCTGACCCACGCCGCGAGACCATGGCGCCTGGTGTTCGAGAGCAGCAGCATGGCCGGCTGTTTGTCGGCCGCGCAGGCGGGCTTCGCGGTGACGCCTGTCGCGCGCAGTCAGTTGCGCGAAGGGCTGCGTGTACTGGATCTGTCCGATTGCATGCCAACCCTGCCCAATGTGCAGTTCTACGCGTTCGCGAACAGTACATCTGCCGCCGCGCGCGAATTGATCGCGGCGGTGGAGAAATCCGGCAGGCAAGCCCGGTTTCATATACCCGCACATTGGTAGAGCATGAGAAGAATCGCAAGAGAGACGTAAGTCATCCTGTCTAAATTAACGTCTTCGACCATTTCCGCTATTTGCATCAGAGCCGTTTGGCCTGCGGCGTGACATTGAAGTGAAAACAGATGGCGCAATCGCTTGAGAGACCGTGCTGCAGGTTGGCCGGTGTTGGCCACTACAGTCTCGAAGATGCACCCGATACCATCACCGCGCAAATCACGTCGTTCCTGCAGCAAACCTGACACCGGATCCTGCGTATCGTGTCGAAACGGACCGCGCTAGGCTGAAGCCAAACGCTCCTGACTTCGCGGCAATGGAGGCACCCGTTCACGCTCGCCTATAATGGCAAGACTGACAGTGATTTCAAGGCAGGAGCCCTACTTTATGAGTCAACCACGCGGGCGTTACTCGGGATCTCGCGACAAGGGCCAGCATCAGCCACGTCAACCTTCAAAAGCGACATCCCATCGGCAGAACAAGCCTTTTGCAAAAACTCAACCGACCCGGGACCCGGTTCAGACAGCATCCATTTTCAAAACACGTTCGTTCAAATTGCTGGTCGATGCAGCAGGGGCGGAGAACATTGCGCTCGGACTCGACTCCAACCTGACACGCGTAGCCGAATTGATAAACGGCGAGCGGTTCACGCCCGAGACAGCCTTTCACATTGAAACAACGCTTGGGCTACCCGATGGTTTCTTCGATGAACCCAATCCGGTCCTCACGCCTGAAATTATTGCGCGCTTGAGGTCACCACTGGACTTCATTGACACGCACGTTGAACCGGAAGCTGCCTACGAGGAAGCATCCAGGCCAACGTCCGTCATCCAGTTCAATCACCACCCCACCCCCACTGATCATTTGCCCAGGGAACCAGAAATGCCGAAGAAAACAAGTGGCGGATCGCCAAGGGCTGCCGCAAACAGCAAGACTACGACAGCCGCGAAGCCTGCTCCGGCAACCCGGCCGCAATCAGCCCCGGCGAAAGTCAAAGCGGCCTCGAAGTCAGAGTCTCAGCAATCCCTGGCGTTGAATGACGTTGCAACAGCGGAAAACATTCGTCGCGCCAACCTGCATGTCCTGACCTCCCTCAAAGGATCGAAGGTACGGCTCGCCGAGGTGATGGAAATCAGTGACTCCAACATGGCCAATCGTTTTTATGGACAGAAACGTATTGACGATCCCGAGGCAAACCGGTTCACGGAACGCCTCGGTTTGCCGGACGGCTGGTTGGACGTTCCACGTTCGGTAGCCGATATCCCCGGGCCGGTTTCGGCGTTGCTTGTTCCCGCGTCGCGTCGTCATACGGCCGCTCAGCACGAACTGCCGCCGGCGGTTGAGCCGAAAGCGACAGCCGCGAAGAAGCATGCCGTCACGAGCGTGAAAACTGCGAACCCTCAGCACGCTTCTCCCCCAGACACCGGCGATATGAGTGCCGCCGCCTTCAAAACGAGCGCGGTCGCGGGACAGCAAGATCAGGCGCTACCGCTCGTCGCCGAACCTGCGATTCGGCAATCTGCCGATAACGATGTTCCGTACTTCGCCAATCATCAGCGGTCGACGCCCGCTCCCTCAACGCAGGTCGTCACAGAGCCGCAGGATCAAACTTCGGCGACCAGTCTGAGCGGTCTGCATGGTATCGGCCCCATAGCGGAGGCACTTATCAAGACACTCGCCGGCAAGGCGCGTACAGGTCGGTTGGACGAATTGAAAGCCCTGGAGCTTTTACAACAGGCTGTGTTGCTTTGATCTGATTTCAATGTGGCGATCGATATCGCCAGAGGGACGCCGGGAAAGCTCCCGCGTTAACCCGCGAGGAGCAGTTTTCGCCGGCGTTTCGAATAGGCTTGCGGCATCGAAAATGTTTCGATGCCCGGAGCATAAGTACCGCAGCACTCGTTCGGATTTTGTCGCGATAGGGCAATCGGAACGAGCAAAAGAGATATTATCAGGATGACTTATCGATCCATGCTCTGCACCCGTGTGCTTACGGCTGTCGAGGTATCTACGGCCCAGACCGCGAAGAAGAAGCTGTATTCGAAGCATTCAATATGCCGTTCGGTCCGAACTGAAAGCTGATCGTGGTGCCACGGCCGTCCGTGCCACCACCAAACGTACCAATGATCGGAATCCATGTCACCGCGAGTGACTGTGGTTTTGTGAACGCATAAACCAGATAAGTCGATCCATCTGGTAAAGCAGACGTCTGCGATGGCGTGCCCAGTCTGGCAACCACCTGCTGCTGCGTCGTCACCCCGGGCCGGAAGTCCGATATATCCTCAGGTTTGATCTCCCGCCCCGTCGAGCCGCAGCCTGCCAGTAAGCACGCGCAAACGATCGACAGGGTCAGCGTGGTTCGCGAGCCTTTCATACGCTATCTCCTCCGGCGAATACCTGGTTCAACTTGATGCACATTAGAGGACCTGTTAGCACACGGGTGGGTGGCACGCCGCACTCGACGCCCCGTCCATTTCGTTTTAAATACATAATAATTACATTTATATTTCAACAATTCACCGGACGTCCTGACTTAGCGTCGTGACCTTTCTCCGCTATGGTTTTGACCTCATTACATTTAGTCAGAAAGCGTAGTCCCATAACAATTTCAGCAAATCCCTACCCCGGTAGCACTACAGAGATCGAGGTGCATCGCCGTATACCGGTACAACGGCCATGGCTATTGGCCCTCTCCTTTGGCTTTGCAAAGTCTCGCAAGACCGTTGGGAGTGCCGTAAGAGAAAGCGAGATTCGAATCTTATAGCCAGATGTCGCGGATTGGACTCGTTAGCGATAGATCTCAAGGATGCGTGATGATGGAGTTCATGAAATACCTGAAAGCCGCCAAGGAAATAGCGGCTATTCCCAAAAACGATTCCGATCTACTGATCGCTCAGTATAGAGCTTTCACGTTTCAGATGCCCCTCATGTATGTGATCTTGATGATCAACACATGGGGTTTGGCGGCGACCCACATGCACATGGCGCCGTGGTGGATGACAATCTACATACCGGTTGTCATGACCGTGATCTCGGCCGTGCGAGTGATCGGCTGGCTGCGTCGTTCGAAGCAGGATGCGACCCGTGATATTGCGTTAAAGGCGCTGTCCCGCACCCAGCGACTCTCGGGCATTATTGCCCTCGCTTTCACGCTGTGGGCATTCATGCTATTTCCCTACGGCGGCGCCTACGAAAAGGCTCATGTTGCCTTTTATATGGCGATCACCGTCATAGGTGTGATTTTCTGCCTGATGCACTTGCGCTCGGCCGCTTTCACGGTTGCTTTCATCGTCAACGGCTCGTTTGTCATTTTCTTCTCCCTGTCAGGGAACCTGGTCTTTGTCGCAATCGCCATCAACACGGCCCTTGTCTCCGCGGCCATGCTTGCCATACTGCTGGTCCACTATCGTGACTTTACCGGCATGGTGAGTGCACGCGTGGAAAATTTCCGGCTTGCAAACGTTGATAGCCTGACGGGTCTGGCCAACCGTCGTGCATTTTTTTCCTACCTTGACAACGCGTATGCGAAGGCCAGATCCGATGGAACCCGCCTCGCCGTCGGCATTATCGACCTGGATGGTTTCAAACCCGTCAATGACATTTATGGTCATGCGACCGGCGATAAACTGCTTCAGACAATCGGGATGCGCCTGGGAAAGGTATGTCCGGAAAACTACTATGTCGCAAGGCTCGGTGGGGATGAGTTTTCGATTGTGGCCTCAAATTTCGGCGATACGAGCGAACTCGTGGCAACCGGAGAACTCATCTGTTCTGCGATACGAACCGCTGCGCCGCTGGGAGATACGACACTGCGAATAGGAGGATCAATAGGATTCGCCGTCTATCCAGATATGGCGAGTGACACAGTGCAACTGTTTGCGAATGCCGACTACGCGCTCTATCACGGCAAGCGCACAGGTCGTGGCAGGGTGACACTTTTTTCAGTTGATCATGACGCCAAAATTCGATCCGACGCAAAAATTGAACAGGCGCTACATCATGCGAACCTCGAAGATGAACTGACTGTCATGTTCCAACCGATCATCGATGTTTCGAGTCGATCGACAATTGCATTCGAGGCACTTGCTCGTTGGTCCAGTCCGACATTGGGTTCCGTCACGCCGGCGCAGTTCATTCCTGTTGCTGAACGAACAGGGATGATCTTGACGATCACCCAGACGCTATTGAAAAAGGCGCTTGCGCACGCCTTGCTTTGGCCTGGTCACATCCGTCTTTCGTTTAACCTGTCCGCCCACGATCTTAGCTCGCCCGAGAGCGTCCACGACATCATCAGGCAGATCGAGAGGAGCGGATTCAATCCCGCCCGGGTCGATCTAGAAATAACTGAAACCGCCTTTATCCGTGATTTTTCGCAAGTTCGTAGTGCCACGGAAACTTTGCGATCGCTGGGATGCGGCATTTCCCTGGACGACTTTGGTACAGGCTTTTCGAGCCTGACGCACCTCCATGCGCTCCCGCTCACCAAGATCAAGGTCGATCGCAGTTTTGTAACGGGTCTGAACAAGAATCCCGCGAGCTATAAGATCGTCAAGTCTCTGCTCGCGCTCAGTCGGGATATGGGCCTTGATTGCATTGTTGAAGGCGTGGAGACGATAGCCGAATTAGCTATTCTCAAAACACTCGGAGACCTGACGGTTCAGGGATATCTCTATTCCAGGCCAATCCCGGCAGACGACGTTGTCAGCTTCCTTGAGCAACCGGCGACCGCTGCTTAGTGCTTTACTCATTCACCCTTTCCCGCGCGATCAAAGCGCCTGCGCCGCCCAGCCCGCGAGCGTATCGCCGAAACCGCCCTGCACGCGCGCCGCGACGCGGGCGCTGGTGACAACGCGCGGCGCGGCGCTCCACGCAATGTTGGCGCCAATCGCAATCAACCGTTCGACGAGCACCACATCTTCCCGGCATGCGAGCGGCGGGAAACCTCCGGCTCGCCGGTACGCCGACGCGCACACGCCGAGATTCGCGCCGTGTACATGACGGTGACCGTCCCTGTCGCGATAGAGACGGCCGAAGACCTCCCTCACCGCGGGTGGATGCGCGTCCCAATCGTCGACGCAGATCGAACCGCATACCGCCTCCACACCGAGCGAAAGCTGCACCGCGAGCCAGTCCGGCGAAACGCGGCTGTCGGCGTCGGTAAAAGCCAGCCAGCGCGCGCCGGCCGCGAGCAGGAGCGCCGCTCCGGCCGCCCGCGCGATGCCGACATTGCGCGCCGTCACGGTCAGGATTTCCACGCCAGCCGCGTACGCGATCGCTTCACTGCGATCCGTACAGGAATCAAGAACCACGACAATGCGCACGGTCTCGCCGGCAAGCGCGGCATGTCCGGCGGCGACCGCAAGCGCGGCAAGACAGCAGCCCAGCAGCGCCTCTTCGTTGTGTGCGGGAATGACGACGCCGATCATACAAGCGACTCCCTTTGTGCAACGGAACGTCCGTCGCGGGTCCAGACGTCGATCAGCACATCCGCGTCCAGATAGTGCGCCACCGGCAAAACACCGCAGTGCGAAGCGAAGCAGTCGTGCACCGCCTCGGCCGAGGCCTGCCGCTCGGCAAATGCATGCCGCCAGTCGCAGGCGAAAAGGCAGCCGTCGTCGGCCAGCGAATCTCCGATGCACCCGGCGAGCCGTTGCAGATCGTCCGAGCCGAGGTAGTACGCAAACTCGCTGACGACGATCAGGTCGAACGGCGCGTCGCCCCGCGGCCATTCCCGAGGCAGCGTGCACCGCTCGACACGCGCGTGAGGCCATGGCGCAACCCGCGTACGCGCTGCCCGGACCGCGCTCTCATGCAGGTCGACCGCGAGCAAGGCGTCGCAGCGCGGTGCGAGCACAGCGCTCAACTCGCCGTTCGCGCAGCCGGGCTCGAACACGTTGCGATAGCGTTCACGTGGCAGCATCGCAGCCGTCAATGCACGCTTGCGCCGCTCGTACCAGCGCTCACGCAAGCGCCAGGGATCGTCGCCATGGGCGTAGAGAGCGTCGAAATAAGGCTGTTGTTCATGCCAGTCCGGTGTGTCGACAAGAGGCGGCAGCGCGCCAGTGCGACCAGTCAAAGCTTCCATCGTTCACCCCCAGCCGTTGATGCCGTCCCCTGTGCCACGGCCTCGCCGAGCGCCGCCAGATCGCGCTCGGCATGACTTTGCCTGATGAACACGGGCAGGTCGGCAAGCGCGCGTGCGAACGCCGCATCCCGGCAATACGGCGCCGCTCCGAGCGCGCGCCCTACCGCTGCGAGCACGATATCGACCGCGGCCTCCACGCCGAGCCGGACTCGCAACGCAGCTTCCTGCAGACCGTCGTTCGGGTTGGCATCGATAAGCCGTGCGGTCTCGCGCAAGAGCGCTGCTGCGCCTGCCAGGGCGACATCGGCCGTGCCAAGATGGGCGAGCCGATAAGGATCGGGGCGCGCCGCCGTCGCCTCGCGCAAGCGCCGCGCAAGTCCGGCTGCGGCGCCGAACCAGCAAGCAGCAATGCCCGCGCCGCCCTGCCAGAACCCGGGGCGGTGGACGTAATCATGAGGCGCGCCAATCAGCACGGCCGGTGCATTCTCGAATCGAACATCGCCGCTCGCGGTGGCCCGCATGCCCACCGCATGCCAACGCCCGGTGCTCACTGCCGTCTGCGGACCGCCTATGGGAACGGCTGCGAGTATCGGCTCGCCGTCGAGCCACGCGATGACGAGTGCGTCGGTTACGGCGTGCGCGCCGGAGCACCACGACTGCATGCCGGAAAGCTGAACAATCCGGTTTTCGACACGTACTGCTGTCACGCGCGCATCGGGTGCCTGAGCGGCCCATACGGCCCAGCGGCTACCCCGGCGCGGCGCCGGGCCGTGCAGTCCGGCGAGAATCGCAAGCGCATCCGTATGTCCCTCGAACAGTTTGACGAGACCCAGATCGCACGCCGCGACAGCAGCGAGCGAGCGCCATCGTTCGAGCGTGGCGCCGCTGCCCGGCAGCGGCAGACGATCGAAACCGCTATCGACCAACGCGGCGAAGGCCTCGCCTAGCGAGCGTGGATCGTCGGGATCAAAGCGCAGTTCGGCGAGACAGGCATCGAGTGCTTGCGGCACGCGGTTAACGGTTTCCTGCATCGCTTCTCCTTGTCGGTGGTCCCGGGCAACGCGCCCATTGCGAATTGGCATCGCAAGGGCTATTCCCGTGCCGGCCGTCGATTCCGGCGGCGGCTTTGTCGCGGGCTACCAGTGGGTCAGCAACCGCCATGCCACGGCGGCACTAGCGCCGCACAAGGTGTTTGAGCAGGACAGATGGAGTGTTGTGTTTGATGCCGGTGCGATGCTTGAGCTTCCGATACACCGGCATGGCTCCGGCTATCGCGATGGATGCGACCGGCTTCTTGACCTTGTTGTTTGCGTGCTTCGGTTCCGTGACTCGATGACGATCACCGAGTCAGCCTTGGGAAAAAAGCCGCTGCGTGTCGTCTGCGCGCAAGGTCAGCACGGCGCGCTGGTTGACGTAACCCTTGTCGGTAATCTCGCCCGCCTCGAGCGAAGGCGTGCCGGAAAGAATCACGGCCTGTGCGGCGCGTTGCGACGTGCCGCTATCCGGCTGAGACAATCGGCCGCCGTGGATCACTAACGGCCTTGCACAGCTCAGTCGCTCGCACTCTGCGGTTCATGCGCGGGCTAAAGACCCAACGCTCAGGGCTCCGGGCCGATCTCCGTCGCACCTCCTGCTGACTCGGCCAGCCACACCAGCTTCTCCATGTTCGACTGGTGCATGCTCTTCGACGTAAGCCGGACATCGACCCGATTGACGACGACCAGATCGAGCGACGGCACAACGACCGCATATTGCCCGTGGTTGCCATCGGCCCAATAGGTTGCCCGCTGCAGGGCCACCTTCGGACCACGCGGCCCACTCGCGGGCGTGCTCGTCCACCACATGTATCCGTAGCCGCCGGTCGACGTATTGGAGTACGAACGAGTTGATTCCTCGACCCAGCTTGCAGGAACAATCTGCTGGTCGCGCCAGCGGCCATTGTTCAGGTACAGCAGCGCGAAGCGAGCCAGATCGCGGGCACTCATGTCAATTGGATAGGCCGGATATCGTGTAGCCAGTCCGCCCGACTCATACCTCCCATCAGAAGGACGATAGTCCTGCATGCCGATCGGATCTGCGATTTCAGTCTTCAGTGCGTCGAAGATTCGCTGATTCGTTGCCTTCTCGTAGATTGTGCCGAGCGTGTTGAAATCCCAGTTGTTGTAATACCAGAACGTACCCGGCGAATGACTGCCGCGCGGCGGTTTCGACGCCACCATTCCTGACGTTTCATAGACCGTGGGGTGATAGACACCCGAGCGGGCCTCGAGCATCATGCGCACGCTTGCCTGCTTCTCGGTCGGCGTCAGGGACGGCTCGTTATCGTCTATACCGAGTTGTTCCAGCGTCTCGTCCGGATGTATCTGGCCTCGTTCGACCGCAATTCCAATCAGGGCGCTCATGAAGCTCTTCCTCGCCGAATAGAGATTCGACCTCCTTGAAACATCGCCCCACTCAGCAACGACCAGACCATGCTGAATGATCATGCCGGATGTCGAGCCCTGCCGTTTTGCGTAGGCTACGGCCTGGTCAAGTCCTTGCTGCGAGAAGCCCGCTGTTGCAGGGTCGACGCGAGTCCATTCGACTCCGGGAAACGGCGACTGCGCACCCTGGCCGCCCGGAGCGGGAGCAGCGGTAGGAGCAGCAGCCGATGCCGGCGGCTGACCCGGCGCGCACGCGCCAAGCATCAATGCAATCGCGATTGAACCGCACACGCCCGATAAAGACCTGGTGAAGTTGCCCGTCATTCACGCCTCGCGATAGAGATGGAAACTGCCTTTCTGGTTTATTACCCGATGCAACCGGCGCCTTTACAAGGGCTTGATGGTGTCGCTCGTCATTCCCCGTTGCTCGATTTTTTTTATCCACCAGGGACCGCGCGTTCATTACCGGCCTTATTGCGTTTGTTGCGTTTGCGTCTGCGTGGCAGCGGGCTGACCGTTGAGCCAGCCGTTGATCGCATCTAGTACCTGCGCCTCGATTCCAAGGAAACCATGCGGCGAATGCCCGCCACAATCAGCCGCCCTGTTGCCTCCGCCCTCCGTTGAATCGACGGAGATAAAGTCGAAGTGGTTCCGCTCGGCGAGCCCCTTGGCACCGTAGAACAACGCTACCGGGCAGGCGTCGTGCTGGTTCGATACGACCAGCACCCGAATCTTCGTGCCGTCTGCATCAAGGCCGGAAACACCGGCGTTGCCGCGTTGAGCGATAGACACCGGCGAGGTCAGCACGAACGCATCGGCGAGGCTTGGATCACGCTCGATGGCATTGCCAACCGAACTGGTTCCCCGGCTTGTACCGACCAGTGCGACCTTTGACGACGGGAAGCGCTGCCGCAGTGCCTTTACAACCGCTTCCGTGTCCCTCAAGGAATCCTTACCAAGACGAAAGCTGTCGTCAATCCCGTTGGCATAGTCCGACGGCGTGTCGACCAGCACGGCGGCGTCGCCTTGCATGACCCAATATCGAGCGGTACGGATAAGGAAATTACCCTTGAGCGTGGTCGCGCCATCGGCGCTCAAATGCAGGGCGCCTTCGTTGCCGCCGAACAGAACGATGACCCACGGCGGACTACCGGTCCCGGTTTCGACATAGATACCTTGGGTGACGCCATCGCGGCTCGGCGAACTCACCAGTTCGGCCGCCGGCCCTGCGGGTTCGCTGGCCCGGGAACTGGCAGCCAGCAGCGCAATTGCAATGGCAAACAAGACACGCTTCATGTTTTTCCCTGTCTCCAAACTGGCGCGGTCATCGTGCTACGTTGCTGTCTTCGTCCTTGGCTTCGTTGCTGCCTGCCTCTGCTTGCGACCCCGTCGCCAGCGCACGCTCCCGGGCGGCAAGAACACTCATGAGCGGGTTGGCGTTCGACATCTCCATGTACGTGCTGACAATATGATCGGTCGGTAATCCCAGCATACAGTCCTCAACAACCCGGTTGCCGATACGGTATGTCTGGTGGTGGCTTCGCCCGGCACCGTGAACCATGATCTGATGGATCGGCAGGCCCGCCTTCGTGGCAGCCTGTACATAGTGGTCCTGGGAGCCGAAATCCACGTCTGTATCAGACGCATCGCTGGTCACGAACATGCGGAATCCCGGCATGGGGTGAACACGCGGCAGTTGGTCCAACGGGTCCCACACGTCAGAGAGTGACGTACCCGTATAGTCGTTCGACCGTCCCGCCTCGATGGCACGGTACCTGACCGCAGTGACCCCCGACGACGACACCGCGCAGAGAACGTCCTGCCGCTCAGCGATCAGGGCTGCAACCAGGCCGCCTCCGCCTGATTGCCCGACCAGCCCGAATTCCTTGATGCCGTGGCGGGCCTTGATCTTGTCAAGCGCTGCATTCATGGCGAGGGTCTCGTACTGCGTGCGCCGCCGGTTCTGGTTACCGCTGCTGCCGTCTGTACCAGGCCGGGCGAGCGTCAGGTAAGGCGTCCCGCCACGCTTCTGCTCCAGCTGCGCCATCTCGATCTCACGACGCGGCGACCACTTCGAGTAGTCGGCCCCGGCACCTTTGGTCGAGAGAACATCACCTTCCATGAACACGATCGCGCGGTTGACAGCGCCGCTGTCAAAGTCTTTGGACGCGAAGTAGCGGATGCACTCGTGATACGACGGGCCTTCGACCCATACCGCATTCGGGGTGCCGGCACACTGCTCCGACGTCCCGGTTGAGCCGGCGGACGCTTCCCCGCCGGAAAAATAGTCGTCGAGCCCATAATCTTTGACGGTCGAAGCGCAACCGGCGAGCCATACGACAACCAAGGCAACAGCACCACATCGAGTGCTTCGGGTAAGCAGTTTTTTTACGTTCATCTTTTCTCGATTGCTCTCTGTAAGAGTTCGTTGTTCGAGTTGTCATACGCCCCGGCCGGGCCCCCTATTTCCCCGACTTTGCACGATTCATGTGTTTTTGGCTATCGCGCTGACTCCGGCATGCATGGATCCGGTCAACACCCGCGTGCAGAGCTCCAGTTTCCAAGAGTGGCAAACCGATCGCCAGGAAAATCTTTCAAATTTCCTTCGACACGATAACCCCGTCCCTGACGCTCAACTCAACCGGGATCGGGCGATCACTTTCCCTGCACGCGCACCGCAATGCGAGCCTTGCCACCATGTCAACTCCCCGTTCACCACGACGGCTTCCACACCGGCGGCGGCTTCGGTCGGCGTGTCGTAGGTTGCCCGGTCCTTGATGGCGGCGGCGTCGAATATGACGACATCGGCGTGATTACCGGTCTCGAGCGTGCCGCGTCCCGTCAAGCCGAAGTTCCTAGCCGTGAGGCCGCTCATCTTCCATACCGCGGTTTCCAATGGAAACAGTCCGATGTCGCGACCGTAGTGTCCTAGCACGCGTGGAAACGTACCCCACAAACGCGGATGCGGCTTCTCGCCCAACGCCAGCCCGTCCGATCCGATCATGGTGTCGTCGAATGCCAGGATGCGCCGCACGTCGTTCTCGTCCATGCTGAAGTAGATCGCGCTCGCCGGTTGCAAGCGTCTCGACGCCTCGGTGCGGCTAACACCCCACTCTTGCGCAATCTCCCCCAGATCACGCCCCTCCAGTTCGGGATGGGGTTCGCTCGTCGCAATGCGCACCCGTCCCTGGAGTTTCGTTTCATCGGTGTGCAGCATGGTCGAACTGGCGTCGTAGGGGTAACAATCGAGCGCCACGCACTGGCATTGCATTGCCGCACGGATCAGCGGCAAGGTCAGCGCCGACTTGCCGAAGTTCGCCTCGCGTTGCAGCTTGTGATGTGAAATCACGACCGGCACGTCGAGCGCTCGGCCGATCTCGAACGTCTCGTTGAGCGAGTCGATGCAGCCGTCCGCTTCGTTGCGCATGTGCGTCGCATAGACCGCGCCGGTGCCTGTCAACGGGCGGCATACTTCGATCACTTCCTCCATTGGCGCAGCGGCGGCGGGCGGGTAGTACGTGCCCGTGGAAATGCCAATTGCACCGGCTTCCAGCGCTTCCGTCAGCAAGCCCTGCATCGCTTCGATCTCTCCGTCACCGGCTGCCCGGTCGAGCGAGTCCATTGTCATCACGCGCAGGGTGGTGTGACCGACCATCGCGGCCACGTTGACGGACGATGGCGAGCGGCGAACCGCGTCGAGATAGTCGGAAAAACGCGAAAATGCAGCGCGCGGCGCATGTTCGTCGCCCGTCAACAAGCTCAACGGCATCGGGCGCGGCGCATCCGGGCTCAGCGGCGCGAGGCTGATGCCGCAGTTGCCGGTCACGACCGTGGTTACGCCTTGGGAGATCTTGCAGATCATCTGCGGATCAAGGAGAACGGCAGCGTCGTCGTGAGTATGCGAATCGATGAACCCCGGCGCGACGATCTTGCCGGTTGCATCGATAATCTTCGCCGCTGTACGCGCACGCAGGTCACCGATCTCCGCGATACGGCCGTTGCGGATACCCACGTCAGCGTCAAAGCGCGGACGACGCGTGCCGTCGATCACCGTACCGCCGCGAATGATGAGATCAAATAAATCGGTATCCTGATTAATCATGAAAGATAGTCCATTTCGTAGTCATTTGGCATGTGGCCGGTTGTGAATGGGCCACTTGGGCAGCTTGATCTTTTTATACGGCAACGCAGACCAGTCGGGACTCGCGGAACCGGGCGCACCAACGTAGATGATCTCGTGAGCAATGGTGGAAAACGACGCGTGAAAATGCTGCGCCGACTTCACCACCACCATCTTCTTGCTGGCCAGATCGCAGCCAAGCTGCGTGAACAGGTCGATGTTGAGCGCCTGCGCTCGGCGCGTGCACAGCACGATCTCAATGCCTTGCAATTCGACCAGCGCACAGTCGCCAAGCGGCGATGGCGTGCCTGCCTGACCGGTCATTGTCATGTCCGGGAACACGGCGCGCACCAGACACCGCCCGTCGACCGGCGTGCCCGAGAGCGGCCCGATCTTGCCACCGATCCGCAGGTCGAGCGTAGCGCCAACGCCGGCATCCAAAGCGATGCCGGCCGCAACCGGATCCCACAACGGTCCGAGCGCGGCATTGCCAATTCGGCGCGCCAGCATGCGTTGAAGGATGAAGGTCGAGTCGCCGGCTGCGCCGCTGCCCGGATTGTCGGAGCGGTCCGCCAACACGACTGTGCCGCCGGAAGATGCCAGCGCGCGGTCCAGCGCTGTGTCCATGTCGAGGTAACGCACGAGCAACGCATCACGCAGGGTGATGACCTCATCGGCGAACCTCCTTGCAATGGTTTGCGCCATGGGCGCGTCGCCATCCGCATAGACCAGGACCTTGGTGCCCATGTCCCTGACGTCCCCGGTCGCGAAGCCCTGCACGATCGAGATCGATAACACGCCGTCGTGCCCCTCCAGCGCCTGGGCGCGATCCATCAGCGAGCGGCCGGGTTCGCGCGTGGTATGAATCGGCACGACCATGCCGCAGTCCACCACCGCCGCCACCGGATCGATTTCGCCCAGCGCAATGCGGTGACAGAGATCGGCCAGTTCAAGCGCCCGCTCCAGCACATCGGTATGCGGGTACTCCTTGAACGTGATGAGCACGTTGGCATGGCCGACCATCGCTTCACTCAAGTGCGCATGCGGGTCCAGCTCCGCACCGATCACCGCGTCAGGACCCACTATCTGCCGGACCTCGCGCAACAGGTCCCCCTCGCAATCGTCGTAACCGTCGGCCACCATTGCGCCATGCAGGCCGAGCAACACGATGTCGAGAGGCAAGGCCGCGCGCAGATCGGCCAGCAGTTCGTCTCGCAAGGTCTCATACGCCAGGCGCGTGACCACGCCGCCAGGATTCGCCGACGCGACGAGCCCTTCACTGAGCGTCCAGCCATAGGTCGCGGCGCGTTGACGTGCCGCCCACAAGGGACCGCCGAAGAAGGTCATTTCGTCGGGATGCTGCCCGGCCCGGAAATAACCACGATCATGGAACGCGCCCAGGCCGGTGGGGATTGGCGCGAAGGTGTTGGTTTCCGTCGCGAGGCTGCCGGTAAACACACGCATTGGGTCTCCTTTCCTGTTCAGGTTTGCAGGCTAGGCAGAGGCGGCTCGTTGGCCGGACTCCATGTCGACGCCACCAGCACCGCCAGGATTGCGGAAACCAGCAGCAGCCAGAACGCAGCAAAAAACGAACCGTTGAATGCAGCGATCAGCGTGCCCATTGCCAACGGTGCAATCGAGCCGGCAATCTGTCCGCCAAAATTCATCAGGCCCGTGGCGCTGCCGACCAGATGTTCGGGGAAGTGCCGCAGCGGTGCCGAAAAAACCGTCGCATAGACGAAATTGAACGCCAGCGAGAATAGCGTCCAGTAGATCAGCAGCAACGAAATCACGGTGGTCGTGATCATCAATGCAAGAAATACCGCGCTCATCGAGGCCCCCATCACAAGGAACAAACGTTCCTTGCTCTTGCCGTATTTGTCCAGCAACGCGCCCACTACATTCGTGCCGGCAAATGCGATCAGGTTCGGCACAGTCACCGCCAGACTGATGTGAAGCAGGTCGATGTGGTAGGTCTTCATCAAGTACGACGGCATCCACGACTGTACGCCGACATACAACATGCTAGTGAAGAACCAGATGGCGGTCAGCTTCCACGCCATCCGGATGCGCAGCAGCGAGCGCCACAAATGCCGCGGCCGGTTCGCGACGCGCGCCCTCTGCTGTGCGACGCCGCCACGCAGCGAGAGCCACAGGATCATCGCGACGAGTAAGCCCGCACCGGCAAGGATATGAAATGCCCCGCGCCAGCCGAGATGCACAACGGTAAGCGCAATCAAGCCTGATCCGGCGGCATTGCCCAGGAACGTGGTTGAAATCAGGAACGACTTGGCACGTGCCCGCTCGGGCTTTGGAAATACCTCGGCGACCGTCACCGAACTCGCCGGCGAGAAGCTGCCCTCGCCCATGCCGAACATGAAGCGGATAGCAAGAAGCGAACCGAACGACCACGCCAGGCTCGTCGCGCCGGTGAACACCGACCACATGACGATACATAGCACCACGATAATCCGCGAGCCGAAGCGGTCGGAGAGCCAGCCACCCGCGAGCTGCATGAATGCATAACTTAGGTAGAACGCACTTAGCAACATGCCTGCTTGCCGGGTATCGAGCGCGAATTCATGACTGATCGGAATGATCGCGGTGCCCATCAGGATCCGGTCCGCGTAGCCGACTGCCCACGCGAGGAACAGCCCCGACAGACACGTCATCTTTTGCGACCGGGAAAACACGTACCCCGCAGACTCCATAAACCCTCCACTTCACGTTAGCGCTACGACGCACTCGATACCCCGGCGGCCGCTCGGCGCGCGGGACCGGCCAGCAGACCGAATATGAGGGCGCGTCCAGGATGCGTCTAATGAAAATAAAATTCCAAAATATAACCCTGTGTTATAGGAGACCCATGGGAGTCTGGGCAGTTCAGGCCAAGAGCCGTGTTCCAAACGATCAAGGCCTGTCGTAAGCTGCATGGCGATGTCAATCCAGGAGACTCAGGTGCGTTTGCGACACATAGAAATCTTCAGCGCGATCATGCTCACCGGCTCGACCAACGGCGCGGCCAAGCTCCTGCACATCTCGCAACCGGCCGTCAGCAAGATGCTGCAGCATGCCGAGCAATCCGCCGGCTTCGCGCTGTTCCTGCGCAGCAAGGGCAAGCTGGTTCCCACCCCCGAGGCATTGCGCTTGCGCGAGGAACTCGGTCCGTTCGATGAACAGCTGAAGCGGATCCGGCGCCTTGTCACGAGCCTTGCGCACGGCGCTGTCCGCCCATTGCGGGTCGCCGCTACGCCGGCGCTTGCGCACCACGCGCTGCCGCAGGTCATGGCGCGCTGGTGCCGCGCGTTTCCGCAATCCAAGTGCGAGCTGAGCGTCGCGCACACGCGCGAGATCGAACACGCGCTGCTGCTTGACGAGATCGAGCTCGGACTGACCATGCGGCCCGTCTCCCATCCCAATCTCGTCGCCACGCCGGTATGCGAAAGCGCGCTGTGCGCCATTGCGCCGGCCGGCTGGTGGCCTGACGCCCTGCTTGACCAGCCACTGACGGCAGACGATCTGGCGGGTCAGCCGCTGATCACCATCGATCCGGATGACTACCTTGGGGCCATCATCTCCACGTGGCTCGCTGATGCTGCCGAGCCGCCCGTCAGCAATCTGTCGGTGCAGACTTATTCGCTGGGCAAGTCGCTGGTGCAACAGCGCATCGGTATTGCGATAGTCGATTCGTTCACGGCGAATTATCCTGAGGATCATCCGGACATCCAGATCCGGCCGATTGCGATCGATGAGACCCTGCAGGTTTATGCGGTGACCGAGCACTCGAGACCACCACCGCAAACAGCGGAGCGGCTCATCCAGTTCCTGCGTGACGATGCGCCGGGGGCATCGACGTGAGTCATCGCGGTCTTAGGGACGGCCCCCTTGGCCTCTATAACCGATGGCTATAGCGCGAGCGCTGGTCGATATTGGACGCCGTTGGCGAGCTGCAGAACAATGTCCTCCAGCTCAACCAACCATCGACCTATCCCATGCATGTGCTCGTACTCGGAGCCGGAGTCACCGGGCTGGCGACCGCCTGGTATCTGCGGGAGGACGGCCACACCGTCACCGTCGTAGAACGCAATGAGGACGTTGCACTCGAATCCAGCTTTGCCAACGGCGGACAGCTTTCCTACAGTTATGTCGCCCCGCTCGCCGGGCCGGGAATACTGTCAAAGCTGCCGTCCTGGCTGTTACGCGGTGACTCCCCGATCCGCTTTCGACCGCGTCTCGATCCCGACCAGTGGCGTTGGCTCGCGCAATTTGTCGGCGCGTGCACGCAGCGCCAAAGCGAGTTGTCCACCCGGCGCCTGTTAGCCCTCTCGTTCCTGAGCCGTGACTTGATGCAGCAACTGCAAACCAGTGAGCCAGGCTTGCACTTCAGCCACTCGAATGCCGGCAAGCTGGTGGTGCATCGCAAACGCGCCTCGTTCGACGCCGCGTTGCGCCTGCTCGATTACCAGCGCTCGCTCGGTTGCGAACAGCAAGCCCTCGACACCCGTGAGTGTGTGGAGAAGGAACCCGCGCTGGCGCATCTCGCCGGGCAGTTGCAGGGCGGTATCTTCACGCCTGGCGAAGACAGCGGCGACTGCTACCAGTTTTGTGTCGGGATGAGCCGCCTGCTACAGGCACGCGGCGTGGAATTCCGGCTAGGCACGAAGGTTACTGCCCTGCGTCGCGTGCAGAGCAGCGACCGGCGCGTCGAAGCATTGGCTGACAACCGCGCGATCGATGCCGATCAGATCGTGCTCGCAGCCGGCGCCGCCAGTGCGGCGCTGCTCAAGCCGCTAGGCCTGCGGGCGCCGCTTTATCCGTTGAAGGGTTATAGCCTGACCACCCAGGTCGACCCGCACGGCCACGCACCGCACATCAGTATCACGGACTTCGAACGCAAAATAGTCTATGCCCGTCTCGGTGACCGGCTGAGGGTCGCCGGCATGGCCGACGTCACCGGTCGCCGCGCCGATGTCGATCCGTCCCGCGTCGCCACGCTGCGCGCCGAATCGGTTGCGGCGTTTCCCGACGCCGGCAATTTCGATGAAGCGACGGTCTGGTGCGGCCTGCGTCCGGCAACGCCGCACAGCACACCCATTATCGATTCAACATGCTACGAGAATCTCTGGCTCAACCTTGGGCAAGGCGCATTGGGATTTACACTCGCGCTCGCAAGCGGCCGGTCGATTGCCGACCTGATCGCAAGACGCCGCCCGGCGGTACCGCTCGACGGTTTTACGCTGTAAGTAAAACCACGCCGGCACGCTAGAAAATCTTGCCGGGGTTCAGAATGCGCGCAGGGTCCAGCGCTTCCTTGATTGCGCGCATTGACGCTATATCCGCCTCCGAACGCGTCAGGTGCAAGAAGTGTTTCTTCTTGGTGCCGATCCCGTGCTCCGCGGAAATGGATCCCCGGAACTCTCGCGTCACGTCATAGATGACCTGGTCAATTGCGTCGTGACCGCTCTTCGGCAGGCCCGGTACATCCACCACGATGTGGATATTTCCATCGCCAAGATGGCCATAGACCATGATCGTGGCGTCGGGCCATCGGGCACGCAGTTGTGCCTCGCAGCGTGACGCGGCGTCGCCCACTTGAGCGATGGAAAAGCTCACGTCGTAAGCCGCGTGATTGGGGATGAACCGCGGATATTCGCCGGGTGCATCGCGGATGGCCCAGAACGCCTGCGCATGCGCCTCGGTCGAAGCCAGCGCGGCGTCGGTTACTACGCCCTCATCCAGCATCGCACCCAGGAACTCTTCGAACGCGTCGCCGTGCCGGACGGGGTCTGTTCCAACGCTTTCCAGCAGGACATGGAACGGGTGCGGTGAACCAAGCGGAGCACGCAGATTATCCAGGTTGGCAAGCACGGTATCGTAATAACCCGCCCACATGACCTCGAATGCCGAGACTCCTGGAGCAAGCCCTGCCTGAGCGCGCCGCAGCAGCGTGGTGACGGCGTCGAAGCTCGGTAATCCACACCACGCCGTGGCCGTTGCCGTGGGCTTCGGTCGCAGACGCAGCACCGCGCGGGTGATGACCGCGAGCGTCCCTTCGCTGCCGATCAGCAGGTTGCGCAGATCGTAGCCGCTGTTGTCCTTGATCATCTTGTTGAGGCCGCCCACAATCGCGCCGCTCGCCAGCACGGCCTCGATGCCCAGCACCTGGTCGCGCATCATGCCGTACTTGATGACCCGGTTGCCGCCCGCGTTGGTGGCCAGATTGCCGCCAATAGAGCAACTGCCACGCGCGCCCAGGTCCAGCGGAAAATAGAAACCGGCCGCGCCGGCCGCCTCCTGCACCACCTGCAGCGGCGTGCCGGCCTGAACCGTCATGGTGCCCGACACCGCGTCGATCTCCACAATCCGGTTCATGCGATCAAGGCTCAGGGCCACCTCGTCCCCGCGCAGATTGGCGCCGCCCACGAGCCCTGTCAGGCCACCTTGGGTGACGACCGGCTGGGAGTGGCGAGTGCAAATCTCGAGCGCTGCCGCGACCTCGCCGGTGTCGCGTGGCCTGATGAGCGCCAGCGGCACCGCGCTCGGCAGTCCGCTCCAGTCGTTGACGCGGCGATCGCCAAACTCATCCGGCAGCGCTACGACCTGAGCGCCCAGCGCTTCCCGCAAGGCGCTGACTGCAACGTTCACTTCCATGTCCTGTCTCCTCGATGTACGGCTTCAACCGCGCCGCCACACTCCGTATTCTGCTCACCAAATGGTTTGGCCGCCACGCTTTCCAGTGTCAATTCAGGCGCATGGGAACCGGGGCCGTGTGCGATTCACCCTACCATCCCGCAGGCAAAGCTGCTTACGAACCCTCGCAAAGGGCTTACCCCATATTGCATTTTGTATCGTCCGGTTAGTTCGCCGGCTGCGCGACGCCCTACGTAGAAGTCCACGCCGCTTTAGCTTGACGTCTGCGGCAAGGGTCCGGACGGATCTTGCAGCACAAGCTGTCGTTATCGTTTGGTTACTCGCTGTAGCAAGTGGCGTTGGCCGAAGCTGATAAGTTCGGAACAGTCACGCTGTTCATGCGACGTATCAAGTGTGTGAACGAGTGCACCTCACTGGAACCGAAGGAGAAGTATGAAGAAGATTGCAGCTATGGTGGCCCTCGCGGCCGCGACATCGTTACTTGGCGGCTGCTGGTGGGGACCGCCACCGGGCGGTGGTGGTTGGGGCGGTCCCGGTGGACATGGTGGTGGCGGTGGAGGTGGTCCGCAAGGCGCTGTTAGCGTGCCGCACACGACTTCCGTGACCTGAACATCAATCGCGGTCGGTCCTGCCAACCGGCGGGGCCCTGTCAGTTCACCCATGCTCAATGGTCTGGCGCCACCAGCGGCAAGGATCGAAGGACCGCTCCATTGGCCATACGCCACGCGATCTGCGGCGCCTTCAACGCGCCTTCGCTACCGGGCAACACCCTTGCCATCCGACCAGCTCTCGACATACTTGACGAGTTCAGTCATGTCGCGAGACTTGCCGTCCTGCATTGCCGCGTAGTTCCATACCTGACGTGCGGTGTTGCCTAACCACATTGGCACGCCAAGCGCCTGGCACTCTTCCACGGCGAGTCCGATGTCCTTGCATACGCTGCCGATCGGGAAGCCGAAATCGAACGTGCCCGGCAACACCTGCTTCGGGAATTTATCGAGCGTCGCACCGTTCTTGCCGCTGCCCGCGTTGAACACCGACATCATCACTTCCGGGTCGAGCCCGCCCTTCACTCCTGCCACGAACGCTTCCGAGGTGATCGCAAACGCCGTTGACGAAAGCATGTTGTTCAGCAGCTTGAGCAATTGCGCCTGCCCTGCCTTCTCCCCTACGATGAACACCTTCCCGAAGATATCGAATAGTTCGCGTACCTGATCAATGGCTTCCGGTTTACCCGCGGCCATGACGGCGAGCGTGCCTTTTTGCGCGCCTGCCGCCCCACCGCTGATAGGGGCATCAACGGTTTCGATGCCTTTTTCCAGCAGTCCGGCCGCCACTTCCTGTTCCGTGCGCGAGCCTACGGTGGACAGGTCGACCAGGATCCTGATCGTCTTGCCGAATACCAATCCGTCCGCACCCAATGCAACATCCTTGAAAATAGCGGGTGTAGGAAGGCTCGTGAAGACAACCTGCGCGCTATCCGCCACTTGACGCGCACTGCCCGCCACCTGTGCGCCGATCGCCGATAACTCCGCAAGCGCCTCCTCGTTGTGATCGTAGATCACCAGGGAATGACCGTGCTCGATCAGGCGGCGTGCCATGGGACGCCCCATGACACCGACACCCACAAAACCCAACTTCATTTGTTCCGACATGATGCTTCCTCGACAGTGTTGAATGGTGTACCTGCTGCATGTGTTCGCTTATGGACTCATGGACAGGCGAGACGCATGGGCATGGACGCATCAGGAGCGCTTTCCAGCGCCCACAGCGCGTCGATCAATGGGCCAGGCCTGCACGAGGACCCGCCGTATTCGGCCAGTTCCCTGAGCTTATTCTCCAGGTCAGTGTCCGCGAGCGGCGCTTGCAGGCTGCCGCGGGCTGCGTCGATACGGCGCGACATGGTCTCGCCCGAGCGCAACACGATCGTCACCCGCGCAGCTTCGACGGAATACGCCGCGTCATCGACGAAACCAAGCCGCCTGGCAAAGGCCCGCAAGAGTGGATCAGACACCTCTGCATCGGTGAATTCGGCGAGGCCCGCGCGGCCTCTGGCAAGCGCAACCGCGACGCTGTGTTGCGCACTGACCTGCGCTTCGCGCCCAAGCGTGATGTTCGGCCGGTCCGTTCGTGCGCGCAGCAGAGGGTGCCCCCTGAGCGTGACTCGTTCGACATCGGCGAAGGAAAACCCTGGAGTCGCCGACAACTCCAGGCACGCCTCGATCACCGGATTGAGTACAACGCCGCACGGGTAAGGCTTGAAGGTATTCGATAACAGTGCCCATTCTTTGCCTGGCGTGGTGAACGCTGCGTCGACATCGGCGTCGGTGGCTTCGCTCATCACGCGCAGGAAGCCGCGCTCGCCTTCAATGGGCCGTTCAGGTCCTGCAAAACCTTCTTGCGCGAGCAACGCCGAGAGCAGCCCGTTACGGGCCGCATTGCCCACGCTGATGCTCTTCGACATGCTGCCCAGCGTTTCGACCAGCCCGGACGATTGCGCCGATGCATTGCCGAACGCCCAGGCGATGTGTGCGGCGTCAAGACTCAGGGCCTTCGAAATGGCCGCCGCCGCGCCGAACACGCCGCAGGTTGAGGTGATGTGCCAGCCGCGCTGATAGTGCCCGGGCGACAACGCGTTGCCCAACCGGCATTCGATTTCCACGCCGAGTACAAACGCAAGCAGCCACTGCTTGCCGCTCAACGGTGACTTCTCCGCAAGCGCGAACAACGGCGCCGCGACCGGCGCGGTCGGGTGAATGATGGTGGGCAAATGCGTATCGTCGAAATCAAAGACGTTCGCGCTCATTGCGTTCAGCGCGGCCGCGTTCAGGATGTCGGTCTTCTCCCCCCGTCCGACGAGCCCCGCTTCACGCCCCGAACTGAAGCGGCCGTACACGCTCACGGCTTTACTGATGCCCGGGTCCGAACAACCCGCAAGCGCTACGGCAAAGTAATTCACCAGCGCACGCTTCGCTTCATGGCGGACCTTCGGCGGAATGTCTTCCCACTGCGTCTGCGCGACGAACGCGGCCAGCGTACGCGTGATGTCTTTCATGAACGTCTCCTCCGTATCACGATGCGTTCAGCCAGCGAGCCAGTGCAGCACGACGTTGCAACCCAAGCGGGCAAGACCTTCAACCATCGCCAATCCCAATCCGTTTGACGACCCGGTAACCAGGGCAGACTTTCCTTTCATGAAAAGTAATCCTAATGAAATGAGAAAATGCCAGTCTGAGATTAGCGACGACAACCCGGGCGCGAACGCCCGAGCCATGCCTATTCGCCCGCGGTCTCCTCCAGCATCCGCATGGCCGCCTTTTCTGCATTCGCCACATGCAGGCGCGCGGCAGCCTCGGCGGCCGGCGCATCGCGCGCCTTCAGCGCCTTGAACAGCTTGTCGATTTCCTTGAGACTCGACGGCAACCGGTCGGGATGCATCAGCGAGGTCGCGCGAAGCAGATTCACCCGCGAATACAGACTGGTCAGGATCTCTTTCACCAGAGCGTTCCCGCAATTGTCGAGCAACACGTCATACAGATCCGTCTTCGCGGCCAGCACGCCAGCCTGGTCGCCCGTCGCGGCCTTCGCCTTCAGCGCCTTCGCGGCTTCGCCGAACTGCACAATGGCGGCGTCACTCGCTACCCGCGCAAACTCGCCCGCTGCAAATCCCTCCAGCAGACCGCGTATGGCGTACAACTCCGACGCCTCGCTCTTCGAAATGACCGCGACGATAGGTCCTTTGTGCGGCACGCTGGAGACCAGTTTCTCGGCTTCGAGCCGGCGTAATGCTTCCCGAATCGATGTGCGGCTCACACCCAGTGTCTCGCACAACTCGCGTTCCACCAGCCGTGCTCCCGGTGCGAAACGCCCGGACATGATGGCCTGGCGAAGGACAGTCTCGACCTGATGCCGTAATGTTTCCGGTCGTATCAAATCCATATCGGATGCCATGATTGTATTCCCGTCGGACGATTTATCAGTGACCCATGATACTCGAAGTTCCGGCTGAAACCGCCATTGCGCAAGGCTCTCCGCGGCCGGGAGTTACCCCGGCATTCCAGGTTCGAACTCGTCCAGCGCAGCCAACAGGATCGGCGCGGCGAGTACGGCGCCGTGTATCCCGATGGTGCTTACAATCTCCAGCACTTCCATGATCTCCCCGGCCGTCGCGCCATAACGAAGGGCATTGCGCATGTGCAGTTTCAGGCCCGGCACGTAGAGGTGGGTTGCGGCGGCATCGAAGGCGCAGTACATGAACTCCTTGACCTTGGGTTCCAGTACGCCCTCGCGCCACGGCACGGAGGAAAACGCCACGTAGGTTTCGAACAGGTCGGGATCGAGTTCAAGGAAACCTTCCCACGACGAATGCCAGTACCCCCGGTTCTCGATGAAACTCTCCTTCAGCGCGGCACGGCGGGAATCGAGCGGTGCCGGACCCTGGCGTTTGCCCTCTTCTTCGAGCACCTCGATCAGCACGGGCACGCCAACGTTCGCAGCATGAATGCCCACGGTGCTCGCAAGCTGGATCACTTCGACCAGTTCCGCACGCGTGGCACCCGCGCGAAGTGCAGCATTGATGTGCTGCGCCACACCCGGCGCATAGAGGTGAGTCGCAGCCGCGCAGGCAGTGATTGCGACAAACGCTTCCACCTTGTCGTCGAGATGATTCTTCTTCGACGGCACCGCCGAGAACGCCAGATACGCCTCGAAGAAGCTGGCGTCGAGACGCAGCAGGCTCTCCCAGCCATCGCTCCATGTGCCGTGCACGCGCATGAAGGCGTCCTTCGCCTGCTGCTGCCGCTGCGTCAGGAAAACAGTCATGGCCCTAGCCCACCGCGTTCCGGTATACCGCTTCCGCGACCTCTTCTTCCCACATGGTCTTTCCGAGCGAGGTCGCTGTATGAACCATATAACTGTCACGTCCGGCTCCGTGCCAATGACGCTCATTGGCGGGAATCCACACCACGTCTCCGGTGCGGATCGCCTGCGGTTCACCGCCATCGACGCATACGAAACCGCTGCCCGACGTCACCTGCAGTATCTGCCCCTGCTCATGGGTATGCCAGAAGGTACGCGCACCCGGAGAGAAGAATACGTTCGCGATGGTGACCTTGTCGGTCGTCGGCATGATCGAATCTGCCCACACCACGCCGCTGAACGTAGCCGAGCGCTGCTCGGAAACCGCACCTTCAGCCCTGCCGCGAAACACTTTCATTACTGTTCTCCTGTTGAAGAGTTCCTGGTGTCCTTGAGGCGTACACCGCCCGACACGTCACCGATTGCATCGACCACGCGGTTGCTGATCACATCGCCGTAACCCAGCGCCGTTGCCAGCCCGAAACTCGCGAGAGGCCCGGATGAATTCAGCGAAGACACGCCCAGTTCGCGCACGCGGTCGATATAAAGCACGACGTCCTTCGTCATCAACTTGCTCGTCAGGCCGCCCTCCAGGTAGTCGCCATCGACAATCTTCGGAAAGCGGTTCTGCGTGGCGAAGTTCACGCCGCTGCTGCTGTTGAGCACGTCGAGCAGCCGGTGCAGATCGAGCCCGGCCTTCTTGCCCGCGACCATCACCTCGGCGGTGGCAGACAGACTTACCGCGTTCAGGAAGTTGTTGAGCAACTTGGTCGTATGGCCCGCGCCGCTCTCGCCCATGGTGATGACCTTCGTCGCGATCGGCTTGAAGACCCACTGGATTGCGTCGATGGCAGCGGCGTCACCGCCAACCATCAGCGTGAGCGTGCCCTTTTCCGCCGCGGCCACACCGCCGGAAATGCCGGAGTCGATGTACTGCACGCCGCGCTGCTTGAACAACGCGTTGAGGCGGATAGTGGAACTCGCCGCGGCCGTGCTTAGATCGATCACCGTCTGTCCTTCCCGGCACGAGGCAATAATGCCGTCCGTGCCCTCCACCACCGCCTCGACCACCTTGCTGTCCGGCAGCGACAGCAGCACGACATCCGCTAACCGGGTCACCTCCGCGATCGACGCCGCAGCTCGCGCGCCGGCTGCCAAAGCGCGTTCGGGCTCGGCATCGAAGCCCAGCACTTCAATGCCCGCCTCGACCAGGCGCCGTGTCATACGCCCGCCCATGTTGCCCAAACCGATGAAGCCAATGCGTTGCGTGTTCATGAGTGTCTACCGTAGGTTCAAAAGTCGACATGCCTGGTTTCCGGTCCCATCAGCGCGCCGATCGTACCGATCACGCCGCCGATGCACAGCAGGACCACCGGCGTGAGCCGCAACGGCATGAACGCACCCAGCCAGTTCATATAAAACGCATAGAACGAAGGGATGATCACCGAGAGGCTGAAGCCAACGCCAAAACCGGTGGCGCGAACATCCGTCACGAACCTCTCGTTGATGTAAGTCACGATCACGCCCCACGGCGAGGTGACCAGCACCGAGAGCATCATGACCAGCAGAATGATGACGGGCAGCGACAGGCCGTCCACGTTGGAAAGCACATAGAGAATGACGGCGCCGACCGTCGCGATCAACGGACCCGCCACCACGAAGAAAGTCCGTCGGCCGATTTTCTGCCCGAGCATCCCCGAGCCGATATAGCTGAAGAACAGCACGAAATAGGACAGCAGCAAAGTAAGCGACATCTGGAAACCCGACAGGTGCAGCGTGTGCACGAGCAGGCCCGTCGGCATGAAGATCGTGATGATGTTCTGCGTGAGCCAGAAGCCTGACATCATCAGCAGGACCTGCAGCAGGTTGCGTCCGCTCTTGCCGCGCAGCAGGTCGGAAAGCGGCAGCTTCTCCGGCTTCTTTTCGCCGGTTTCGCTCTCCCAGATCTCCGACTCGGAGACTTTATGAACGTAGTACAGCGCGAGAACACCCGCCAATACCGCGCCAATGACAAACGGAATACGCCAGCCCCACTGCACGTACGGCGAATGCAGGCCGTTGAGCGGAAACACGGCGAACATCAGCATGGCGACCAGGTTGATCGTCACATAAGCAGCCGGGAAACCCGCAATGATCAGTCCGCCGACAAAGCCGCGCTGCTCCTTCTTCGAATATTCGATGGCAAGCGGCATGGCGCCGGTGTAGCCGCCGCCGAGAAAAATGCCATCTATAAATCGTAGTATCACGAGTAGCCAGTAGGCGCCGATGCCCAGCGTTTCGTAGCCGGGCAGCAGCGCAATCAGCAGCGTGACGACGCCAAACCCGGAGACTGAAAGAATCGACGCCCGGCGACGCCCTACCCGGTCCGCGACCATGCCGAAGAGCAGCGCGCCGATCGGCCGGCCCAGCAAGGTAGTGATGAAAACGAGGGACGCGAGGATCGCCTCCGTGCCGGCCGCGAGATGCGGCGGCTGGAAGAAGAACAGCACCGGAGCAAGCACGACGACCGGCAGGTAAATGTCGAACATGTCGATGAATTCGGAGAAAAACGCGCCCTTGATCGCGTTCCGGCGTTTCTCATCGACGGACTGCCCGGTTGCCGCTCTTGCGGCGCCGTGTGTCGTGACTGCTTCCATGCTCGTCTCCATTGATCTGGTATTGCATCGCTAGCGGATGCATTGTTGAATTCAGGCCCCGGGAATGCAGGACCTCAGCCCTTGGCGGTGTCGGCCTCGTAAGCCCTGATTGCGTCGGTCGCCACCCGGAAGGCCGCGAGCGCCAGCGGCGCGCCGCAATACACGGCAGCCTGCATCAGCACTGCGCGGATCTCCTCCTTCGTGACGCCGTTTTTAAGTGCGCCCTTGACGTGCACGGACAGCTCGTGATGCTGGCTCATGGCGGTCAGCATGCCAATGTTGAGCATGCTTCGCGTCTTGAACGTCAAGGTCGGATCACCCCAGATCTCGCCCCATGCGTATTCAGTGACAAGCTTCTGCATCGGGCGGTTGAAGTCGTCGGCATTCGCCCAGGACTTCTCGACGTGCGACGCGCCGAGCACTTCCTTGCGGTTCTCGAAGCCCTTGTCAAAACGTGCGTTGTCTTCCATTGCTTGTGGTCCTCTCGTGTTACGTAATTTCCGTGAACGTCAGTCGTGACCGTAGCCGACCATGGCCTTGATTTCGAGGTATTCGCGCAGGCCCGCTTCGCCCCATTCACGGCCATTTCCCGAGCGCTTGCAGCCGCCGAAAGGCGCGTTGAAATCGGGTGCCGGATAGTTCAGGTGGACACCGCCCGCACGGAGCTGACGGCCGATGGTCCGGGCACGCTCAATATCGGCGGACTGCACGTATGCCGCCAGACCGTAGTCTGTTCCGTTAGCAATCCTGATAGCTTCGTCTTCGGTGTCGTAGCCCATGATGGACAGCACCGGTCCAAAGATTTCTTCGCGCGCGATGGTCATGCCGGGCGTGACGTCCGCAAAGATTGTGGGCTTGACGTAGTAACCCTTCGATAACCCGTCCGGCCGCCCCGTTCCTCCGGTAACGAGCCGCGCGCCTTCATCAATACCCTTCTGGATCAGTACCTGCACCCGCTCGAACTGGTTGCGATTGACCAGCGGCCCGAGGTGCGTGGTCTCGCTGTCCGTTGCCCCTACGACGTAGCCCAACGCCGCCGCTTTTGCGATCTGTGCAGCGTCGTTCATCATGTGGCGCGGCACGAGCATGCGGGTGGGGATGGAACAGGATTGTCCGGAATTGGTGAAGCACGCGGCCACACCGCGCGTGACGGCGTCGTCCAGGTTCACGTCGTCGAGCAGGATGTTCGCGGACTTGCCGCCCAGTTCCTGCGCCACGCGCTTGACCGTTTCCGCCGCCATCTGTGCGACCAGAATGCCCGCACGTGTCGAGCCGGTGAACGACACCATGTCGATATCCGGATGCGACGCGATCGCCGCGCCCACGCCCGGCCCGTCGCCGTTCACGACGTTCAAAACGCCCGGAGGCACCCCGGCTTCATGCGCTACCTCGGCAAACAACAGCGCGCTCAGCGACGAGTACTCGCTCGGCTTGAGCACCATCGTGCAACCCGCAGCCAGTGCCGGCACAATCTTCACTACGATCTGGTTGATTGGCCAGTTCCACGGCGTGATGAGTCCGCAAACACCCACGGGTTCGAGACGCACGCGCGTGGTGCCGCGCTGTTCCTCGAACTCGAAATTCTCGAGCACGCCGATCAACGCATTCAGGTGTGCCGGACCGCGCGCCGCCTGCGCTTTGCGTGCAAACGCGATCGGCGCACCCATCTCGATGCGCATTGCTTCGGCGAATTCATCGTAGCGCCGCTCGTAGACCCGCACAATCCTGCGGAGCAAGTCGATGCGCTCTTGCACCGAAGTCGCCGAGTAAGCGGCAAATGCTTTGCGAGCCGCGGCCACCGCGCGATCGACATCGGCCGCGTTGCCCAACGCCAGCCGATCGATCGTGCTTTCGGTTGCCGGATCGATCAGGTCGAACCAGGCCGGCGAGACCGGATCGGTCCATTGTCCATCGATATAAAACTGTGCCGCGCGAGACATGTGCATCCTCTCCGTTTGCGGTTTATTCGTTGTCTATTCGTCGCTTATTCGTCGCTCATTCGTCGTTCGCGAGCAGCCGGTACATCTCGGTGTGATCCGTGGTGGGCGTCGAGCGTTGCGACACCTCGTCCCAGACCGCGGTACATGTCATGCCAAGCTTCATGGGATAACCCACTGCTTCCGACAACGCGCGCGCGATCTTCAGGTCCTTGTTCATCAACTGCAGTGCAAAACCGGATGCATACGTGCCCGACAGCATGAACTGCCTGACCTTGTTCTCCGAGGTATTGCTGCGTCCCGTCGATGCATTCAGCACGTCCGTCATGGAGGCCGGGTCAATCCCGAAACGCTCCGCAATATGCAGCGCTTCCACCGTTGCCATCAGGCCTGCCGCCGAGACGTAATTGTTCAGCGCCTTCGCCGCGTGCCCCGACCCCGCCGTGCCAATATGCAGGACACTCTTTCCCATGGCGTCGAGCACGGGCTTGCAGATAGCCAGCACGGCGGCGTCGCCACCGGCGAGGATGGCGAGCGTGCCCTCCTTGGCCTTTTTCACCCCGCCCGAAACGGGTGCATCGAGATAGTCGAGTTCCATCTTCTCGAGCGTCGCACCGAGCTTGCGCGAGCGTTCCGGCTCCGATGAACTCATGTCGATCACAACCGCACCCTTGCGCAACAAACGCGCCCACGCCTTCGCGTCACCATCGAGCAGCACGCTCTCCACAATCGCCGAATTCGGCAACATGGTGATCAGTACATCGAGCGACGCCGCGTTGTCCGCAGCGAGCCGCGTGGCATCGACTTTCTTCGCCAGCGCATCCGCACGGGACACATCGGCATCGTCGAGAAAGAGTTCAAAACCAGCCTTCGCCAGGCACTGCACCATGGGCGTGCCCATCATTCCCAGCCCGATAAAACCAATGCGTTGCGGTCGCGTCATCTGTCCTGCCTTCGTGATGGAGCTCAACATTGAGAGGCGGCGATTCCTCGCCGCACTCATGAGATAAGTCTATACGATTGTATGACAATCAGTCGATAGACAACTAATACGGGTTTTCCCGGCCCTTACTTCAGCGCCGAGAAAGCTGTCGGCGTAAGGAACACGTTCTCGATCCGCTCGACAATCATCTTCTCCGCCTCACTCGCCGCGCGCTTGGCGATCCAGTCGGCATCGGCCTGGAACGCGTTCCACTTGGTCTCGCGTTCGGCGAGGCTCTCCCACTTCAACAGGTAGGTAAGCGCGTGATTGCTGGGGCCGATCAGCGTGGTCCAGAAACCGATCTGTTCAATGCCATATTTTTCGAAAAAGCCCAGGGTCGTGGTGCTGAAGCGTTCCTGAAGGGCGGGCAGACGGCCCGGCAGGCAGTGATAAACGCGCATCTCTACAATCATGGTGTTGCTCTCCGTCAGGTAAGAATCAATAAGGGACGATCAACGCGGCGCCACATCCAGGCGCGCGATCCAGCCTTCCGTTTCGTGGTCGTGAGGCGCATAGACCTTGAGAACTTCGGGGTCGTGACCCGGCACGACATGATCGGGAGAGTCCGCGAGGTGCATGACGGTCCTGAAGCCCTCCAGCATGTCGCCGACGTTGTAGACGATCGGGTACGGCCGGTTCTCGCGTATGTTTGCGTAGAAGTGAGAGGCGTCGGAGGCGAGCACGACCCAGCCGCGCTCCGTGTGAACGCGCACGACCTGCAATCCGTTCGAATGGCCGCCGACCCAATGCACGCTCAAGCCGGGCGTGAGTTGCGAATCGCCGTCGTGGAACTGCACGCGACCCTCGAACACCCGGCCGACCATAGCCTTGACGTCTTCCGACTCGAAGGGGTGGCTCAGCGCGTGGTGACACATGCAGCGGCCTGTGCAATAGGCCATCTCCTTGTCCTGCACGTGATACCGCGCCTTCGGAAAGAGCGAGCGGTTACCCGCGTGGTCGTAATGCATATGCGTCAGGATGACGTCATCCACTGACTCCGGCCGGATGCCGATCTGCTTCAGACCGGCTTCGACCGGGTGGGTGACGGTGCGTCCGCGCTGTTGCGCCATGCTGTTGTCGAACCCCGTATCCACGATGAATGCGCGCGACTCGCCGACGACCGCCCACACGAAATAATCGAGCGGCATGGGGACATCGTGCGAATCGCCGCCAATGAAGTTCTCGGTGGAACGGCGCGCGTGGTGCGCATACTTCACTGCGAAGATGCGATAGTTTTCGGGAGTTGGCATGAACGGGGATTCCTTTTTGCGGGTTGCTTGGGAATGGCGTCTGCGTGGCGACTATTCGAGTGTGCTGGCTGGGCTCGTGTCGTGAATCAGCGCGGCAAGCACCGAGCCGGCAATGCAAATGTCGAATGAATCAAAGAACATGCCAGCCGCAACGAGGCCGAGCAGCCGCCGACGAAAGCGCGAGAGCGGCAACCGGTCGAGACGATACCCAATACCTGCTACGGCTAGCATCGACATGTGTCTCCTGGATTTTCCTGCGGGAGCAGCCTGTTTTTTGGATACAGGTTTTGAACTTATTATATGTCGATCATACAATCCGTCAAGAAGGTGATCCGTGACGATGGTCGGATACGGGGACAGGAGGGTACGTTCGAGCTTGTGGTGCGCGGGCTTTCAGCCGGTCGCACACGGCAGGTGACCCGACGGCACCATAAGCGTTTCTTCTCACGCGAGACTAAAACCGTCTTGGCTTAAAGTTTCCTTCGCTTCTACTGTTATGGGTAATCCCACAGCCGATGCAAGGAATTCCGTGAGTACTTCCCGAATCGCCGCTCGCGTGCGACGCATCAAACCGTCTCCGAGCACGTCCGCGGCAGACCGCGCCAACGAATTGCGTCGCCAGGGCAAGTCGATCGTCAATCTCGTGGTTGGTGAACCCGATTTCGATACCCCGAAACATATCCGCGAGGCCGCCGCTGCCGCCATGGACCGTGGCGACACCCGATACACGCTGATGGCCGGCAAGGTTGAACTTCGCGAGGCTATCGTGGCGAAGCTGGCCCGCGAAAACGGACTGTCTTACGCGTCGAACGAGATCATTGTCACGAATGGCGCGAAAAGCGCGATCTATAGCGCGTTTTCCATCACGCTCGAACCGGGCAATGAAGTCATCGTGCCGGCGCCCTACTGGGTGTCGTACCCGGACATGGTGCTTGCCTGCGACGGGACGCCGGTGACAGTCGCGTGCCCGGAAGAAAACGGCTTCAAGATCACCCCGTCACAACTCGAGGCTGCGATCACGCCGCGCACCCGCTGGCTGTTGATCAACTCGCCGAGCAACCCGACCGGGGCCAGCTACACACTGGCCGAATACCGCGAGTTAGCCGATGTGCTTGCTGCTCATCCTCATGTACTCGTCATGACGGACGATATCTATGAGCACCTCCGCTACGACGGCCAAAGCACGCCCCACTTCCTGCAGGCCGCACCAGAACTGCGCGACCGTACGCTCGCGATCAACGGTGTGTCGAAGACTTATGCCATGACAGGCTGGCGGATTGGTTACGTGGCAGGCCCGCGCGACCTGATCGTCGCACTCGACACGCTGCTGTCCCAGTCCTCGGGTAACTGCTGCTCGATCAGCCAGGCGGCTGCGACCGCCGCGCTCAATGGCGATCAAAGCTTCGTTACCGAAAGCACGGCGATCTATAAAAAACGGCGTGACGTGACGCTCGAAATGATCAACGCCATTCCGGGCTTGCGCTGCCGTCAGCCCGATGGCGCTTTCTATCTCTACATCAATTGTGCAGGGTTGCTCGGCAAGAGCACCCCTGACGGCAAGGTGATTGCCAATGACACTGACGTGGTGATGTATCTGCTCGACAGTGCCGGCGTAGCTGTCGTCGCAGGCGTGGCTTACGGCCTGTCGCCCTACTTCCGCCTTTCAATCGCAACGTCGCTCGATGTCCTCGAGGAAGGCTGCCGCCGTATTGCCACGGCGGTCAAGGCACTGGTTTAAGCGACGCTCCCGCAACCATTAATCGTTCTGGTCGATCCATGTCCACCTATAAAGCCATTCGCAAGAATCCCTCCGCATCTCGGGCCGATGCTGCGATCCTCGCGTCATTGCACGACATCCCCGTGTCGGCATTGAGCGACAACATGCATCGCAATATCGGCACGGTGGGTCTTTCGCCCTACCATCGGCCGGTCGCTCCGACCATGGCCGGAACAGCCGTCACCGTGCGCTCCCGTGGAGGCGACAACCTGACATATTTGCGGGCCCTCGAGTTTTGCCGCGCAGGCGACGTGCTGGTCATTGACGCGGGCGGCGACCTCAACAACGCGGTCATCGGCGGCATTCTCACGTTCTATGCGGCAAGCATTGGCCTGGCGGGTATCGTGATCGACGGCGCGATCCGCGATGTAGCCGAAATCCGCAGCCGCGAGTTTCCCGTCTATGCGCGGGGCGTTACGCACCGTGGTCCCTACAAGGATGGTCCGGGTGAGATCAATGTACCGGTCTCGGTCGGCGGCATGGTGGTGAATCCGGGCGATATCGTGGTCGGCGATCAGGACGGCGTGCTGGCAATTCCCCAGGAAGACGCGGCAACCGTGATCGAGAAGGCGCACGCGGTGCTGGCAGCAGAAGCGCGCACCATGCAAGCCATGAGGGAGGGCAAGTGGGACCGCGCGTTTATCGATGCGCTAGAGGAACGGTGCAACAACTAAGCAATCTCAACAAAGACAAAAAGCGCGTTGTGGACCCTGTGACCACAACGCGCTTTTTTATTCAGTAAAGATTCGATAAAGCCGCTTCGTTAAAGCGTTGCCGTCACGCCGCCATCGACATAAAGAATGTGCCCGTTGACGAAGCTCGAGGCCGCACTGGTAAGGAATATTGCCGCCCCCACCAGATCCTCGACATCCCCCCAGCGCCGCGAAGGCGTGCGTCCGATGAGCCACGCGCTAAACGTCTCGTTGTTCACGAGCGCCTCGGTCAACTCGGTCTTGAAGTAGCCCGGTCCAAGCCCGTTCACCTGAATGCCATGTTTGCCCCAGTCGATCGCCATGCCCTTGGTCAACATTTTCACCGCGCCTTTTGTCGCGGTATAGGCGGCAATATCCGGGCGTCCCAGTTCGCTTTGAACCGAGCAGATATTGACGATCTTGCCCGCGCCACGCGTGATCATGAAGCGCGCGACCGCCTGCCCGACCAGGAACACACTGTCCACGTTCGTCTTCATCAACTCTTGCCACTGCTCGTGCGAAAACTGATCCAGAGGCGCGCGACGCTGCATCCCCGCGTTATTGACAAGAATGTCGATGGGTCCGTGCTCGCGTTCAATCCTCTCGATCGCCGCCGATACCTCCGACGGGGACGTCACGTCGAAACTCAATGCATCGGCGGTCAAACCTTCACCGCGCAAACGCTCCACCGCTTCGGCAAGGCGCGCTTCATTGCGGCCATTCAAGATAACCTGCGCGCCGGCGCCGGCAAGTCCGCGCGCGAGCGCAAAGCCAATTCCCGTACTCGACCCGGTGACGAGCGCCCGCTTACCCGACAAATCAAACATCTTGAGCATCTGATTCAAAATATCTCCTGGCTATTCGTATGTTGACGCATGCTCACGTAGAGTCACGTGTGTGCACGAGCGCGAGTCCCGGCATTTTTGCCGTGCCCGATAGCGCCGAGCCATGCCGATATCTTGCCTAGTTGCAGTTCCGTCGCATCGGATGCGAGGAGCGTCAGGACGTTCGATTCGCCCTCGGGCGACTCAAGCGCCTTGAACTGGTCGGCAACTAACGCGGGCGGAAATTCATGTGCCGTCCGGGCAATCACGCGTTGCATCGCAATGCCTGGAGCCACATCGAGAAAGACAAACTTGAGGTTCTCGACACGCCGCCGCAAGCTCTCGCGGTAACTCCGTTTCAATGCGGAACAGGAAAGGACGGCCGAGTCCTTCTCGTCCGCCATTTTACCGCCAAGCAGTTCGAGCCAGGGTTCACGGTCGGCATCGTCAAGTCCAATGCCGTTGCGCATTTTCTCGCGGCTGCTCGCCGGATGATGCTCGTCTCCCTCGATGAAACGAACACCAAGCACGCGCGCGAGGGCTTGTCCGAGGGTCGATTTCCCCGAACCTGATACGCCCATCACAACAATTTTATGCTTCATGTCATGCACTTCGCACGGCACGCTCAGGACACTGGCGTGAACTTGAGCTGGTCAATGGGCGTCACCTTGTCGGTACGCGAAAGACCGTAGGGCGTTTTCGGCCCGAGCCACTTGTTGAAGATCGCGTTCATTTCGCCGCTCGTTTCAAGCGACATCAGCGCTTTGTTCACCGCGCCAAGCATGGCGGGTTCGTTCTGGCGCAAGCCAACCGCAATCGGTTCGATCAACATGGGTTCGGCAGCAATAGCGACGGCGCCATCAGACCCTTCGACCTGCTTTGCGATCTTGATCGCGGTCATCTGGTTGGTGACGAAGCCCTTCACCTTGCCTTGCTGCAGCGCCAGGAACGCGGAACTCGTGTCATGGAAGGTCACCGCCTGGCCATCCTTGATGGAGAGCGGGATCGATTGTGCTGACGTCGAGCCATCGGCCGCGCTGATTTTTTGTCCGGAGAAATCGGCGAGCTTTTTCCCGGCATCGGCCTTCTTGACGACCAGCACTTCCTTGGTCGAATAGTATGCGTCGCTGAACGACACCTGCGTAGCGCGGGTCTTGGTGTAGGCCAGGTTCGCCACCACCATGTCCACGCGACCGAGTTTCAGTTGCGGAATGCGCGCTTCAACGGCCAGCGGTTCCAGACTTACCTTGACGCCAAGCTGCTTTGCGATGGCGGTGCAGATATCCACATCCATGCCTTCGAGCTGACGCGTCTGCGCGTTCGGATACGAGAACGGTTCCACATTGGAATACACACCGCAACTCAAGGTACCGTGCGCCTCGATATCGGACAATTGGTCCGCCTGGGCAGACGCGACGCACGCGACCCACCCCGTAAACGCCAGCATGCCCGCTAATCCTGCTTTTGAACGCATCGAAAAACTCCTGACCTGGATTGAGTTGAGAAAAACCTGGCTTTGAAACCATACTGGGAGCGCACTGGCCAACGGGTGTCAGTGCGTGCGCAAGTCCGACAAGAATCTCTGGGCCCGCTCATGCTGCGGATGCAGGAAAAACGCTTCCGGCTCAGCGGTCTCTATGATCCTTCCTGCGTCCATGAACCACACACGATCCGCCACTTCGCGGGCGAAGCCCATTTCATGGGTCACGCACATCATCGTCATGCCGTCCTGCGCGAGGCTCTTCATGACGCTGAGCACTTCACCCACCATCTCGGGGTCCAGCGCGCTGGTGGGTTCATCGAAGAGCATGGCCGGCGGGTCCATTGCAAGCGCACGCGCAATTGCCACGCGTTGCTGCTGGCCGCCCGACAATTGACCCGGGAACGCCAGGGCCTTGTTGGCCAGTCCCACGCGCGACAACAGGTCTGCCGCCTTGCGTTCGGCTGCGGCGCGCTTCATGCCGCGTACGCGCATGGGCGACAGCGTGATGTTGTCGAGCACGGAGAGATGCGGGAACAGGTTGAACTGCTGAAACACGAACCCGATCTTGCTTCGAAACGCATTCAGGCCGATTCTCTTTTCGTGGATATTCTGGTTGTCGAACGAGATATTGCCCTGGTCGATTTCTTCAAGACGGTTGACCGTGCGAATCAGGGTGGATTTGCCCGATCCGGAGGGTCCGCATACCACCACGACCTCGCCCTTGCGGACCTCGGCGTTGACGTCGACGAGCGCGTGATATTCGCCATACCACTTGTTCACGCCGGAAAATTTGATCATGTCGGATCCTTTGAACGATTAAGCGCTCAGTGCTCGCTCACTGCGGTTTCAAGGAGCGGTTGCTCGGCACCGGGACGCGTCTTGTTGCGCTTTCCTGCCCGCTTGCTGGTCACGCGCCTTTCAAGGTAATGGGCCAGTTGGGTGAGCGCGTAGCAAAGAATGAAGTAACTCAACGCAAGAATCAGATAGACCGGGAATGGCTTGGTCATCAACCGGTTGTTGATCTGGTCGGCTGCGAAGGAAATTTCCTGGACATTGATGATGTAACCCAGCGATGTCTCCTTGATAGTCGAGACAAACTGCGTAACCATGCTCGGGACCACGTTATAGAGCGCCTGCGGCAGGATCACCGCGCGCATGGTCTTCAGGTAGCTCATGCCCAGCGCTCTCGACGCCTCGGTCTGCCCCTTCGGCAAAGCCTCGATGCCTGCACGAATGATCTCGCCGAGATACGCCGAGTCGTAGATCACCAGAGCGCACAGCATGGTCACGAATCCGGTCACGGGATATCCCGTCAGTACCGGAACAAGGAAATAGACCCAGAAAATAACCATGAGCAGCGGCACGCCGCGGACCGTATAGACCAGTGCCGTTGCCGGTGCACGCAATACCTTGAAGTGACTGATGCGAGCCAGTGCCACGAGGATGCCCAACGGAATGGCAATGACAAGCGCCGATAAAGACAGCAGGATTGTCACGACGATACCGCCAATGGGACCATGCGGATACTGCCCGATCAGCAGCAACGTCCAGTTGTCGCGCAAGACATCGAACATGATCACCTGACTCCCGGAATTCGGTAGTGCGCCGCGATCCTGGCGCCCGCCAGCATGATGACCAGCGAGAGGGCGAGATAGAGCACGGTCGCGACCAGATAGGATTCAAACGACAGGAACGTCTCGTTCTCGACCTTGCGCGTGACGTACGTCAGTTCCGCTGCGCCGATCGCCATCGCGAGGCTGGTGTTCTTGAACAGCACGACCGCGTGGTTCACCATCGGCGGAATCGAGTTGCGCAACGCCTGGGGAAGAATCACGTAACGCATGCCGCTGACGAAGTTCAGCCCCAGCGCGCGCGACGCTTCGTACTGTCCGTAGGAGATGGCCCGCAACCCGCTTCGAATGTCCTCGGACAAGTAAGCGCCGCTGCAAAGCCCGATCGCGACAACCGCGAAGATGAACTGGCCGTTGTACTGGTTCAGCCAGTCTTGCACGGGCATGGGCAGCAGGGTCGAGATGCCGAAGTACCAGAACAGGATCTGCACGAGCGTGGGGACGTTACGGTGATACGCCACGAAGGTCGCCACGAACAGGGTGGCCGGCCGCCGGTTGGTCAGCCGGATCAGCGTCAGGAGAATGCCCACCACGAGCGACAGGCACCACGCCAGTCCGGCCATCGCGAGCGTGAGCTCCACGCCATGCAGGAACAAGGCGCCGTAGTCGCCTTGCAGCACCGTTGCCAGGTCGAAATGAAGTCTCATGTCACGCGTCCAAAGGGTTTAGAACACCCCGATCCAGGTGCCCGGGTGGGTCGACGAGATCCTCGTTTGACTGCCCGAAGATCCTGTCGACGTTCGCCATGAATTCATACTAGCTCGCAAAAAATTGACCATGCAGACGCCTTTCATCTGGTGCTATAAGTTTGCGGAATGGTCTCCGTGACAATGCGCGAAAGCCAGGCCAGGAAAGGACGTACGCCAGTTTTTCAGCCTTCCCTGAAAGCCATTTTTCCGAGTCGCTCAAGCCGGCGCGCAGGCCTGCGGCAAAACTTGCGGATTCACTGCGGTGAGCACCTGGCCGCCGTTGATCGCGGCGATCAGGTTATCGACGCAAAGTGACGCCATGGCACGCCGTGTCCTGATGGATGCGCTGCCAATGTGCGGCGTCAGTACCACGTTCTTGCAAGCCAGCAACGCGGGATTGACCTGAGGTTCGCCCTCGAATACGTCGAGGCCCGCGGCCGCAATGGCGCCTTCGGTCAATGCCTCGGCGAGCGCGAGATCGTCAACTACGCCGCCTCGCGCGATGTTCGTCAGCGTGGCTGATGACTTCATTTGCCTGAGCTCCGCGCGGCCGATCGCGTGATGCGAACTGGCGGAATACGGCACGACCAGAATCAGATGGTCGGACTCGCGAAGCAGCACTTCCTTCTCGACATAACGCGCACCGCACTCGGCCTCTATCTCCGGCGCCAGCGGCGTGCGGTTGTGGTAGATCACGTCCATGCCGAAACCGCGCGACGCACGTTTTGCAATCTCCTGTCCAATGCGGCCCATCCCCAGGATGCCGAGTTTGGCGCCGTACACGTCACCGCCCACGAACATGTCGAAGCGACCCGTCGTGACCCATTCGCCGGCTCGCAGGAAACGCTCGGACTCGGTCATTCGACGAGCGGCGGCCATCATGAGGGCAAAGCCGAAATCCGCCGTGGTCTGTGTCAGCACGTCGGGCGTGTTGGTGACGAGCACGCCGCGCGCAGTGCACGCGTCGACATCGACGTTGTTGTAACCCACGCCAATGTTGCACACGGCCTTGAGTTCCGGACACGCGTCGAGCAAGGTTGCATCGATCCGGTCGCTTCCCGCCGTCACTGCTCCGCGCTTGCCTTGCAGACGAGCGATCAATTCCTGCTGGGTCCACAAAGTGTCCGACGGGTTATCGGTCACGTCGAAATGCTCGCTCAGTTTTTCGACGATATCGGGAAACGATGCCCGCGTGACGAGAACGGAAAAGCGCATAGGGTGATCTCCGGATGATTCAATAAGAGTTGCGAATCAGATGCGCGAATGCGCCGGCATGGACATAAGCGCCGGGCATTCGTCGCGATCCGAGGCGGCCGGCGCGGCGCGCGTTTGCTACGGCGCCGCGTACATGGGAGCGGCTTAAAGTGGCTTGGAACCGCTTAAATCTGCTTTAAGCAGCTCAATCGCGCTTGATCGTCGTCAAGCCGCCCGGCACCTGCAGGGTCGGCAGAATTTCCATGTTGCTAATGTTGACCGCGAGCGGGGCCGCAATCGCGAATGCAATGGCGTCGGCAATATCCGAGGGCAAAGGCAGTTCGAAGCCGTCAATGAATTGCTTGCGCGCCGCCTCGATGTCGCCATGCACGTGCCCGAAAATATCGGTGGCCACGCGGCCGGGGCAGATCTCGGTCACGCGCACACGCTTGCCGGTCGCATCGACGCGCAACTGGCGCGACAGCGCGTGAATGCCCGCCTTGGTCGCGTGATAGATCGAGTTGCCGCCGAAGTTGTAAATGGCCGCGATCGAGCTGATGTTCACAATATGGCCGCGGTCACGCGCCACCATGCCGGGCATGGTCAACCTGACAATGTGCAGCACCGCCTGAAGATTGACTTCAACCTGCACGTCGATATCTTCAACGCTCGCATCGAGGATCGAGCCCTTGCGCGATACGCCCGCATTGTTCACGACAATATCGAATTGCACCTGCCCGGTCAGCCTGGTCACCGCGTCGAGATCGCAAACGTCAATAGCGTGCGGGATACATCCGGTGCGCTCCGCCAGTTCGTTCAGTCGCTCCGCATTGCGTGCGAGCGCATGCACTTCGAGCCCTTCGCGGCAGAAACGCTCGACAATCGCAGCACCCATTCCGGTTGAAGCGCCAGTGACCAACGCGGTCTTGTAGTCTGAAAACGGCATGAATTACCCCTGTTCCTGATTCACTAAAAATTGGCGCTTACTTGATAAGCCTCGATAGCGGCACGATCCGGCCGCCGGAGGATTCGATCGCGCCCCGCACCGTGCGCGCGAGTTCGACTGCCCCGGGCGTGTCCCCGTGGAGCAGGATCGACTGCACGGCTATCTTCAGACGCTCGCCGGTGATGGTCGTGACCGTGCCGTCCTGCAGCAGTTGCGTGACGCGGGCAAGCACCTCTGCACGATCCTTGATCACGGCTCCTTCGAGCTTGCGCGAGACGAGGTTGCCTTCGTTGTCGTAGGCACGATCGGCAAGAAAAGTATTCGCGACCCGCATGCCGATTTTATCGGCGGCACGTTCAATCTGCGTGTTCGTCGAGACGCTGACAATGATGCGGTTATCGAACTCGGCCACGGCGCGCACGAGCGGCTCGGCCAGTTCGTACGATGCCGCCGCCATGTTGCCGAGCGCGCCATGAAAACTCATGTGCGTGAGGTGTGCGCCGGCGGCTTTCGCAATGCCCGCGAGCGCGCCCATCTGGTAAAGCACGTACTTGGCAAGCTCAAGCGGATCAGCTTGAATGGGCCTGCGCCCGAAGCCCATGAGATCGGGAAAGCCGACATGCGCGCCAAGGTCGATATCCCGCCCGAGCGTCAAACGCACGGTCCGGTCCATGATTACCGGATCGCCCGCGTGATAGCCGCATGCCACGTTCGCCGACGAGACGATCTCCATCATCGCTTCGTCTTCGCCCATCCTGTAGGGACCGAAGCCTTCGCCCAGGTCCGCGTTAAGATCGATTTCCACGCTGTCTCTCCATTTAAATATTGCCGGCCGGCGCCAGGTTCATCAGTGCGGTCCCGTATCCCACGGTCGCGCCCGGGTCGACCAGCCACGTCACGACAACCCCGTCGCACGGTGCGGCCACCGGCAGGCAAAGCTCTGCAATACGCAGCAAGCCAAGCACATCGCCTTGCCTGACTTGCGCACCCGGTTCTACGAACGGCGTTGACCGCATCGGATGGCATGTCAGCAAGACACCCGGGGACGAAGCGATGACCTGTACCTGCCTCACGCTTGGCGCGGGTTGCGGATTCGCCGCAACACCGCCCTCGCCGTCGCGCTCGCCCTCACTTTCGAGCGTCAGCCGAACCAAAGTCCCTTTGCCGCCAATTTCGATAAACCCGATGCCCGCCGTTTCGAGCCATCCGGTGATCTGTCGAAGCTCGCTGATCTGCAATTCTTTTCCCTGTGTCATCGCGCTACGGCCTGTCACCGCGATGCAGCCCGACGAGGCTGCGCAACTTTGTCATATAGCGATCGAGTTCATCCAGCGCGTCGACGGCCTCTGCGTAGCTGGTCTGCACGAAGCGCAGATTCGTGCCAATGCGCGCCTGTGCCAGCCGCCAAAGGTCCGCCTCGATGACCGTGCCGATCTTCGGGTAACCGCCCGACGGCTGGGCGTCGCGCAACTGGATAATCGGCTGGCCACTGGGGGGCACCTGGATCACACCCGGCACAATGCCGTGCGAGCGCATCTCCACCGGACGTTTTGAATTCAGCACCGGGCCGCCAAGCCGATACCCATAGCGATCGCTTTGCGGCGTAACCTTCCAGCTTTTCCGCCAGAACGCTTCAATGGAATCCTGCTCGTAGGCCTCGTACTCGGCGGCTGGCAACACGCGCACCACGGTGTCGGTGGAATCGCTCACCGGACTCGTTTCAAGCCTGCCAAGCGTCCACGAAGGGGGCATCACGCCGAACCCGGCTGAGCTCCCGGCCTTCTCGCCGTGCGCCGGTTCAACTGCCGCTGCCTGAACGACATCGCCCTTCTTGAGTTGACGTCCGAGGAAGCCGCCGAACTCGCCGCGCAGTTGCGTACTGCGCGATCCGAGCACGACCGGCACGTCGACGCCGCCCTTGAGGAGGAGGTAACACCGCGCGCCGCTCGCCGGCACGCCGATAGTCAGCACGTCGTCCTTCTTTGCCTGCAAGGTCCACCACGGCAATACCGGACGCTCGCCAAGACGCGCCGGGCAGTCGGCTCCGGTCAACGCAAACGCGGTGTCTTCCGTAAAGCGGACGCGAAACGGGAACAGCGGGATTTCGATGCCGGCGGCATCGTCCGGGTTGCCCAGCATCAGGTTACCCACGGCAAGCGCTACGCGGTCCATCGCACCCGACGTGCCCACGCCGTATCGCAGATAACCCTGGCGGCCCTGATCCTGGATCGTCGCCAGGGCGGCGTTGGAAAGTACCTCGATCATCGGACAATCCTTTCGACGCTGAAGCGGATCATGTCGCCGGGCGCCAGCATGGCCGGATTCGTGCGGGACGGGTCGAAGAACGACATGTCCGTGTGACCGATCGTGTTCCAGCCGCTCGGCCCCGCCGACGCCGAAACGCCGGTCTGTACTCCGCCTATTGATACCGCTCCGCCCGGCAACCCAAGCACCGGCACCTTGCGGCGCGGCGCGGCAATGCGCGGGTCCATGCCGCCGAGATAGCAATATCCAGGGTGACTGCCCAACGCATAGACCGTGTAAAGCGGCTCGCTATGCAACGCGACAATCTCATCCACCTGCAGGCCGGTATGCGCGACCACGTCGCTCAAATGCGGCCCGAAATTGCCGCCGTACTGAACCGGCAGCACAACGGTCTTGCCTTCGAGCGACATCTCCTCGGCTTCTGCCCAGGCGTCGTGCAGCGCGGCGGCCAGCGAGGCTGGCTGGCGCGGCGGCCGGTCGAACGTGAGCATGAGGTTCGACATGCCGGGAACAGCCTCCCGGATACCCTCCCAGGCGGCGGCGCGGCGCCCGAGCGCCCAGATGCGGCGCTGCGTCTGCAGATCGAGTTCACCGGGTGCTTCAAACAACATCGCGCTCGTCCCAAGCAGGCTGATTCGCGGTCTTTGATCGGGGTCGATCGGGGTCATCGAGCGCACTTTTCCTTGCACATGTCGTGGAGGACCGTCGGAAGTCATCGCGCCCGCAGTCGTTGCGTCGGGCGCGAGCTCAAGGATCGGACTCAATTCGTTCTCCTTGCCAGCCAGCGTTCCAGATAATGGATGTCAACACCGCCCGCGCAGAAGTCTTGATCGTCGAGTACCGCGCGATGCAGCGGCACATTCGTTCGAATGCCTTCAATGCGCATTTCCGACAACGCAATCCGCATGCGCGCGAGCGCTTCCCCGCGAGTTGCCCCGTGAGTGATGACCTTGGCAATCAGGGAGTCGTAATAGGGCGGCACCGTGAGCCCCGCGCTCATGTGGGAGTCGACGCGCACACCGTTTCCGCCCGGCAGTTCCCAATGCGAGAGGCGGCCGGGGCAAGGCATGAAGGTCGACGGGTCCTCCGCGTTGATACGGCACTCGAGCGCGTGGCCGTGCGTCAGCACATCCTCCTGAGTGATGGAGAGCGCGTGACCTTGCGCGACGCGAATCTGCTCGCGAACCACATCAATACCTGAGGTCATCTCGGTCACCGGATGTTCGACCTGCAACCGCGTGTTCATTTCGATGAAGTAAAACTCGCCGTTCTCGTAGAGGAACTCGAACGTCCCCACGCCCCGGTACCCGTTCTGCCTGCATGCTTCCACGCAGCGCTCGCCGACCTGACGAATCCGCTCTGCATCTATGCCGGGCGCCGGCGCCTCTTCCAGCACCTTCTGGTGCCGCCGCTGCATGGAGCAGTCACGCGAGCCCAGCCAGAGCGCGTTGCCGTGGGTGTCGCACAGGACCTGGATTTCGACATGGCGCGGATGCTCGAGGAACTTCTCGACATAGAGCTCGGGTTTCCCGAACGCGCGACGAGCTTCCTCGCGTGTCACGGCCACGGCGTCAAGCAGTTGTGCGGCCTCAGGCACGACGCGCATACCGCGGCCTCCTCCGCCTCCGGCCGCCTTAACGATTACCGGATAACCAATCTCCTCAGCGGCCCTCAGGATAGCCTCAGCGTCCTCAGGCAAGCCGCCTTCGGGTCCGGGAACGCACGGCACACCTGCAGCGCGCATCGCACGCTTGGCGGCCACCTTGTCGCCCATGGTGCGTATGGAGCGAGGTTCCGGACCAATGAAAGCCATGCCCGCCGCCTCGACCTGTTCGGCGAAGTCCGCGTTCTCCGATAGAAATCCATAACCCGGATGCACGGCCTCGGCGCCGCTGACATGCGCGGCGAACACGATCGCCGCGGCATTCAAATAGCTTTGCCCCGGCGCCGCGGGACCAATACAGATCGCCTGGTCGGCGAGACGTACATGGCGGGCATCCGCGTCGGCTTCGGAGTAAACCGCGACGGTTTCCAGTCCCAGCTCGCGGCAAGCGCGCTGGATTCGCAGCGCGATCTCTCCGCGATTCGCAATCAAGACCCTGTTGAACATGATCAGCGTCCGATCCGGAACAACGGCTGGGCTGACTCGACTTCATCGCCTGCATTGACAAGAATGGCCAGGACCGTGCCAGCGACCTCGGACTCGATCGAATTGAACATCTTCATCGCTTCGATCGTGCAGAGGACCTGGCCCTGCGCCACGGTGTCACCAACGCGCACGAACGGCGCTTCTCCCGGCGCCGGCGTGAGATGCACGACGCCGAACATCGGCGCCTCGATCACATGGGTGTCGCTTTCAGCAGGACCGGACGATGCAACGGGAACAGGTGCAAGAGACTCTGCTTGCGGTCCAGCGAGCGGTGTCGATGCAGTTGTAATGCCGGCCGAACCTGCGCGGCCGCCCGGTGTCTTGACGAGCCGAACCTTGTCGTCACCTTCTATCAACTCGATTTCCGCCAGCGGCGACTGCGCGAGCAGGTCGATCAAGGCCTTGATTCTTTGTAGATCCATCATTGAGTCCAGCCCGGTTATTCATGCGCCGACGCTTGAAAGCTGTGCGGCAAACCGCGACGCCCGCGAGCCACGCTCACTGGCGAATAACGATGAACTCAATGTATCCGGCGCATAACATTCGCGCCAAGACGGTTTGGCTTTGTAGCAATAAGGCGCGCTTATGGTTCGGCGCTGACAGCTGGAGCGACACCCAGCGCAAGGTCCGCAGCCAGTTCGAGCAGGATGTCCTTGACCGCCGCAGCCGGCTCCGAGAGCGGAAGATGGTCGGACAAACACACCGAAAGCGGGATCTTGATGACGGGCGAAACAATCCGGCATTGAACGACATCGCCGGTCCCCGCCACCACGCGCGCGGTCGAATCCGGCAGGATCGTGGCGCCAATGCCGGCGCTCACGGCCGCAGCCAGCGTGGTGGCCGACTCGATCTCGGCGACCACCTTGGGCACCATCTGGACGCGAGCAAACCCTTCGTCGACGTATTTTCGAAGGTAATTGTAAGGTCTGGGCAGCAGCAACGGGACGTCGCGCAAGTCGGTGACAGCAATCTGGCCGGGGCTGATGCCCATGCTGCGCGGCGCCACGAGAAAGAGCTCCTCATTCAGCAACAGCTGAAATGAGAGGCCATGGACCGGCTTGTCGCCGTACAGCACGGCCATGTCCATGCGCCCATTCATGATGAGTTCGCTGAGCGTCGTACCGAAGTTCTCGTTGATGTACAGAAGAATGTCCGGATGACGCGCCCGCACGGACGTCAGCAACGGCAGCGACAACGCGGAAGCACCGGTCCCCGGCGCGAGCCCGACCGACACGGACCCGGACAGGGTCTGGCCCGCGCTCTTCACATCGGCCTGGGCTTGCTCGTATTGCCGCAGGATCAGTTGTGCATGCCTGTAGAGCGTCGCGCCCGCCTCTGTCGCCGTTACACCACGCTTGGTCCGGACCAGGAGTTGCTGCTGGAACTCGCTTTCAAGCGTGATCAGTTGCTGGCTGAGCGCCGGCTGGGCAATGTGCAGGACCTCGGCTGCCTGCGTGAGGCTGCCTATATCCACAATCTTCACAAAGTATCTGAGTCGCCGCAAATTCACGTTCGTCGCCTGAAAAGTCATTCGATTTCCAGATGATAGGGCAAGGTCCGCCCAGCCGACACCCGTCAAAAACCCCAGTCGCGCGGGTTCGACCCTCAAGTTCGTTATCCATAAGTGGATGTTATTGCGCCAGCGCAAAGACGTCTTGGCGCTAACTTTTTCACCCGCTTAACGTTGCGCATCAACAAAAGCCAGTGGTTACCGATCGTGCGATACGGCCATGCCGAAGCATCTTCACTGCTTCGCCGTGCCGGGCTTCGGATCAACGTATGTCTCGCAGCGGCATCTTCCGGAAGTGTGGTGCGACGTGTTCGTGCCAGGAAATGCCGCGCAGAGAACGCTGATCGAGTGCGCCGGTAATACACAAAAGCGTGCCAGGAAATAGAGGGTTTGGACTTTCGACAACAGGGGAAACAAATGAAAAAGCTTTGCTTCGGTATACTAAGTACGGCATGTGCCATGAACATCGCCCATGCGCAGTCGTCGGTCACCCTTTACGGGATTATCGACGAAGCCATTCGCTTCGATAACCACCAGACCACGTCCGGCGGAAAGCTTTTCACCATGGGAAGCGGCGGCGAACTCTCGGGCAGCCGCTGGGGCCTGCAAGGGACGGAAGACCTGGGCGGTGGCCTGAAGGCGATCTTCCAGCTTGAAAACGGTTTCACGCCCAACACCGGGGTGACGCAGCAGTCGACCCCGTCAGGCGCCGTCCGGCTTTTTGGCCGCACAGCAATGGTTGGGCTGGTGTCGCCCTTCGGCACTGTCACGCTTGGCCGCCAGTACACGCTCGTGCATGAGATGGGTTACACGCACGACATCTATGCGTTCTCGAACTACACCGGGACCACGGGCTTCCAGGGTGCGGGGGAAACCGGCGGTGGGCGCCTCGACAATACGGCGCGCTATACCTCGCCGACCTGGGCCGGGTTTACGCTGCGCAGCGCCTACACGTTTGGCCAGACCGCGGGCAACGTCCATCAAAACTCTTCTCCTGCGGTCAGCCTGTCTTATGATCGCGGACCGCTCAGCGTGGGCGCCGCTTATCAGGTCATCAACGATATCGGCGGCCTGACGCCGTCGACCACGGCTTATGGCAGCACGTATTTCGGCATCACGATCCCTGACAGTTCGCAGAAGGTATTTACCGCGGGCGCGACCTATACGCTCGGCAACGCCAAGCTCTACGGCTCCTACATCTATAGCCACGTGTATCCGGCTGACTACAGGAATGATTCGTTCTCTGTTGCGGCAAGCTACTTCATCACGCCCTCGCTGCAGGTGATGCTGCCGTTTTATATCGACTTCCTGCATCACGCGAATACCAGCGGAACGCGGATCACGACCGGCCCGACGCTTGACTACCTCTTCAGCAAGCGAACCGATGTTTATGTTGGCGCGGACTACAACCACCTGACCGGCGCGTGGACCACGCTGGCAGGCAGCGCAGGTTCGAACCAACCCTTCTTCGGCCATAACTCGCTGTTCGAAGCGACGATCGGCCTGCGCCACAAGTTCTGATCGACTGATTGGCTTGCTGTCAATGCGCGCGGCTGAAGCCGTGCGCATCCAATCATAAGGCGAGCCTATCGGTCCAGATCGAATCGATCTTGTTCAAGCTGAAGACCCGGCCGTAGAGTGGTGCACACTCTACGCACCGCTCAACAAGGGGTTTTCTCCATGCATGCACTCGTGATTCACGCGCCGCTGGATTTGCGAATCGAAGATGTTCCCACTCCCGAACCGGAAGCGCATCAACTGCTGATTCGCATCCGCGCCGGCGGCATCTGCGGTTCTGATCTCCATTATTTCAATCACGGCGGCTTCGGGACCATTCGCATCAAGGAACCGATGGTGCTCGGGCACGAGGTATCAGGCGTGGTCTCCCGCGCAGGCGCAGAGGTCACCGACATGCCCGTCGGCACGCGCGTGGCGATCAGTCCCAGCCAGCCTTGCGGACAGTGCGAGTATTGCCAGCAAGGTCTGCAGAACCACTGCCTCGACATGCGCTACTACGGCAGCGCAATGCGTACGCCGCACGTCCAGGGTGCGTTTCGCCAGGAGATTGTGATTAATAGATCGCAGGCACACGTTGTGTCGGATGCGCTGAGCGATGCCGAAGCCGCCATGGCCGAACCACTGTCGGTTGCGCTTCATGCGGTACGCCGCGCGGGACCATTGCTTGGCAAGCGTGTACTGGTCACAGGATGCGGTCCGATCGGCGGGTTGATTGTCGCGGCAGCGCGACGCGCCGGCGCCGCGCATATCGTGGCGACCGACGTCAATGAATTGCCTCTTGAAAGCGCGCGTGCGGTCGGCGCCGACCAGACGTTCAACATCTTGCAGACACCCGATGCGCTCCTGCCCTTCGCCGCAGGCAAAGGCACGTTCGACGTGCTGTTCGAAGCCAGCGGCAACGCGTCGGCATTGCGTGGCGCATTCGATGCAATCCGGCCGCGTGGCATCATCGTCCAGGTAGGTCTCGGGGGCGATGTGCCGCTGCCAATGAATGTGATCGTGGCCAAGGAATTCGACTTGCGCGGCGCATTCCGGTTTCATGAGGAGTTTGCCGTCGCCGTTGAACTGCTCAACAAACAGTTGATCGATACCAAGCCGCTGATATCCGATGTCTTCTCTTATCGCGATTCGCTCAAGGCTTTTGAAACCGCGAACGACCGCTCCAAAGCGATGAAAGTCATCGTGGATTTCGCATAACCCGAGGCTCCCCCACGCTCCACCGCTGCGGAACCTGGCGAAGCTCCCGGGTGGGCGCAATGTCCGCCCCAGGCCGCAGCGGCGAACTACAATAGGCCTTTGGCATGCTGGACAAGCTGTCCGGCGCCGTCTCAAGTGCTCAACCACTGAGACGGTGAACGCCAATCGAGCCCGGGAGCGTGTGAAAAGCCATGCCAGTTTCTTTAGATCACGATCTGCATTCCCTTAGGCTGTTCCTCGTCGTGGCAGAGACAGGCAGCCTGACCAAGGCGGCCGACCAGACATCCCTCACGCTATCCGCTGTCAGCAAGCGCATTTCGGACCTGGAGAAGAGGATCGACTGCCAGTTGCTGACGCGCATGCCGCGTGGAATCGAATTGACCGCGGCCGGCCGCGGTCTGGTTGTTCACGCGCGTCAGGTGCTCGATCGCGTCAGTCGCATGGTCCACGACATGAACGACTTTGCTGTGGGTGTACGGGGACATGTACGCGTTTGGGCGAATACGTCGGCCATTATCCAGTTCATTCCGCAAGACATGCACGCGTTCCTGTCGAACACGAGCGCCGTCAAGATTTCGATTGAAGAAAAACTGAGCGGAGAGATTATCAAAGCCGTCGGCGAAGGTACTGCCGACATCGGGATTTTTGCGGACAACGTACCCGCACCGGGTATCGACAAGGAAGTTTACCGGCAGGACCGGCTTGTATTGCTGGTGCCAGTGGGTCACCCGCTCGCAGCGTCCACCGAGGTATCGTTCGTCGAAACGCTTGATTACGAATACGTGGGCTTGAGCGACGGAAGCTCGCTGCTCGCCCGGCTAACCAACGCCGCGTTCGCGTACGATCGCGTCCTGAACCTCCGTATCCAGGTCAGGAGCTTCGACGCAATCTGCCGCATGATCGAGCAGGGTCTTGGCATTGGTATCCTGCCCGAGGGCGCGGTACGAGCCGAAATCCTCGAAGCGGGTTTGAGGGCGGTGTACCTGACCGACGCCTGGTCCAGGAGAACCCTTTTCATAGGCGCCAAATCCCGCGACCTGCTCTCACCCGAGGCCAGGCGATTCTTCGACTTCATGACAACAAGCGCCTGAGCGCATTTCCGCGAGGCTTTCCTAACCGGAAAGGGTCCTTGAAAATCAATTGATTCTCAACTTGCTCGATTTGTCCCAGGATGAACGCATAAAACGTTCAATCCGGAGACAGCACAGTGGAATCGCCCCTCGATAGCGTCCGTGTCCTCGCGCTGAGCCAACCGGCCGCGGCAGGATCCTTGCCGAGTTCGGCGCTCATACGATCAAGATCAAGCCATCCGCCGCGGGAAAACCGCTACCGGGCGTTGTATCCAGGTCAATGGGGATAGTTGGCCCGACCGAGCGCCCCGCACCCGAAATAAACGCGTGAATCAATGATGTTTTATCAATTTTAATATCATTCAGTATCACGAAATTACCAGCTTGAGATTATTGCTTACCCCTCGTGCTCCCCGCCACGCAGATGACGAGTTACCACCCAATGCGCGCTCTCTAACCGGTCTTTGCGAACCGGGGAGATCGCTGTTCAAATACCTGAGGAGACGGCATGAGCAGCAACAATATAGACCTTAGCGATGGCGCACCCGTCCATTCCGCAATTCCTTTGCCCAGCGCTCACGCCACCACCGGCGCAAACGCGACGCTTACATTGGGAGACTGGATGGACAATCTGCCGGTGGGCTCACTGCATCGGTTTGTGGCAGGCGTTATCGGCATCGGCCTGTTCTTCGACATGTATGAAATCTTCCTCGTCAGCTCGATCGGCGCGGCGCTGCAAGGCGAATACGGTATCGACAAACATAGTATCGGCTTCAAGCTGCTGCTCGCCTCAGCCTTTATTGGAATGTTCCTTGGTTCATTGTGCCTGGGCACCATGGCTGACCGCATTGGCCGGCGCAAGACGTTCTTGTTCAACCTGATCTGGTATAGCGCGTTTTCCCTGATCGGCGCGTTCTCCGTGAATGCCGGGATGCTCGTAATCTGCCGCGTCCTGACCGGCATTGGCGTCGGCGCAATCTATCCCGTTGCCGACAGCTTCTTATCCGAGATCCTGCCTAAGGAACGAAGGGGACGACTGGCCGCGTGGGCATATACCACGTCGTATGTTGCGGTGCCATTGGTCGGATTCCTGGCGGTGTGGCTGAATCCGCTGCACATAGGCGTAGTGGCTGGATGGCGTGTCATTCTGGTCATTGGCAGCCTGGGCGCTGTCCTCGTCTTGCTGGTCCAGCATAAGCTGCCTGAAAGCCCACGCTGGCTCCTTTCGCAGGGCCGGGTGCAGGAAGCCCACGCGATGCTCCGCAGATTCGCGGAAAGTGCCGGCGTAACCATCTCTTCAATTTCCCCCGAAACAACGACCAACCGGAAGCCGATGACATTACGCGAGCGCATGGCGTTGCTCTGCTGCCCTCCTTACAACAAGCGCTATGTAATGCTCACCATTTTTCATCTGCTCCAGGGATTTGGCTATTATGGTTTCGGCACACTAGCCAGCACGGTGGTCAAAAGCCGAGGTTATGACGTAACCGACGGAACACTTTTCATGGCCATTTCGTTCCTTGGTTATCCATTCGGATCCTTGCTTTCCATCCCTCTGCTCAACTGGATCGAACGCCGTACGCTGGTGATCACAGCCATATTGACCATCGCTGTCTTTGGGTTGGGTTTTGCTTATTCGAGAAACTCCGCATTGATCGTATTTTTCGGATTTTTGACGACGTGCGCCTCGAATGTGTTCAGCAATGCGTACCATGTGTATCAATCCGAGATCTTCCCGGCGAGCGTGCGCTCAACGGCTATTGGCAGTACCTATTCGTTGTCGCGGATCGTCAGCGGAGTATTGCCTTTCATATTGCTTCCAGTACTGAACCAGCAGGGCGCGGGGGCAATGTTCGGCATTATTGCTACGGCATTGTTCATCGTTGCGGTTACCGTGCGGGCGCTCGGTCCTTTGACCACACGCCGCAGCCAGGACGACATCAACCCGGTCTGAGCCGACTGCCCCTCCCCTTATCCTCATAAGTAACCCCTAACCGGTTGCGACAGGCTTTCTGCATGGGAAAGGGTTCTTGAAAATCCATTGATTTTCATCTCGCACGCTTTGTCGCAAGATGAGTGCATAAATCGTTCAGTATGGAGACAGCGTAATGAAGAAGCCTCTCGACGGAGTCCGCGTGCTTGAAATGGGCCAGCTGATCGCAGGGCCGTTCGCGGGCAAGATGCTTGCCGAATTCGGCGCTCATGTGATCAAGATCGAGCCGCCGGTCACGGGGGACCCCCTGCGCAAATGGCGCCTGCTTCATGAAGGCACCTCGGTCTGGTGGGCCGCTCAATCGCGTAACAAGGAATCGGTCACGCTTGACCTGCGTTCGCCGGAAGGACAGGACGTAATACGGCGCCTGGTCGCGCAATCCGATGTTCTTATCGAAAATTTCCGACCCGGAACGCTCGAAGCCTGGGGGCTCGGATGGGACGCGCTGCACGCGTTGAATCCGGGCCTGATCATGCTGCGCGTGTCGGGATATGGCCAGACGGGGCCCTACCGTGATCGCCCGGGCTTCGGCGTGGTAGCCGAGGCCATGGGCGGTTTGCGGCACCTTAGCGGCGAACCCGGTCGTACGCCGGTCAGGGTCGGGATATCGATTGGCGACTCGTTGTCGGCGTTACATGGTGTGATCGGCATCCTGCTTGCTCTTCGGCACCGCGACCAGAACGGCGGCGATGGCCAGATGATCGACGTCGCCTTGTATGAGTCGGTCTTCAACATGATGGAGAGCCTGCTCCCTGAGTTCTCGACGTTCGGCGTCGTTCGGCAAGCGGCGGGAAGCAGCCTGCCGGGCATCGCGCCAACCAACGCCTACAAGTGCCGCGACGGCAAATACGCGCTCATTGCGGGCAATGGCGACAGCATTTTCCGCCGGCTGATGGAACTGATTGAACGCCCCGATCTCGCCGCTGACCCGGTGCTCGCGCAAAACGATGGCCGGGTAAAGAACGTCGAGCGGCTGGATGCCGCTATTGGTGAATGGACCTCGATGCACAGCCTCGACGAGGTCCTCGCGGCCTTGAACGAAGCCCGCATACCCGCGGGCAAGATCTACGACATCGCGGATATTGCCGGCGACCCGCACTATCACGCACGCGACATGATCCTGGACTCCGAACTGCCCGACGGCACACCCGTCAAACTGCCGGGAATCGTGCCGAAGCTGAGCGAGACACCCGGAACAGTCGAACGCCGCGCACCCGAGCTGGGGCAGCATACCGACGAGATCCTGGCAACCGTCGGCATTGACACCCCCACTCGTGACGCCTGGCGCGAACGTGGCATCATTTAGAAAGGACTCCATCATGTCTCAGAGAAAACGTTTGTATATCCAGGAAGTCGCCACGCGGGATGGCTTCCAGAACGAAAAGCAGTTTGTTGATACCGATGCGAAGATTGCACTGATCGACGCGTTGAGCGAATGCGGTTATGCAAAGATCGAAGTGACGTCGTTCACCTCGCCGAAAGCGATCCCCGCGTTGCGCGACGCTGAAGCCGTCATGCACGGCATCGCGCGCAAACCCGGAATTGTCTATACCGTTCTCGTGCCCAATGTGCGTGGTGCGGAGCGTGCGCTCTCCAGCGGAGTCGACGAAGTCAACCTCGTGATGTCGGTCAGCGAAAGCCATAACCGCGCGAACCTTCGCATGAGCCGCGAGCAGTCATTTGCGCAGTTGCGTGACGTGATCAACGTCGTCAAGGCTACCCCTGTAGCAATCAATGTGTCGCTTTCGACTGCAATGGGTTGCCCGATGGAAGGAGACATTGCGAAAGAAGAAGTGCTCGGCTGGATGCACCGCTTCGCCGACCTCGGCGTGCATGGCATCACCCTCTGCGACACGACCGGCATGGCGTTTCCATCGCAGGTGGGCGACTTGTGCCGCAGCGCGCGCGACTCGTTCAGTGCGCTCGAGCTGACGCTGCACTTTCACAACACGCGGAGCATGGCGCTCGCGAATACGCTCGCCGCCCTCGACGCGGGCATCGACCGTTTCGATTCATCGCTGGGCGGTCTTGGCGGTTGTCCTTATGCGCCGGGTGCAACCGGCAACGTTTGCACTGAAGAGCTCGTGCATATGCTCGAACTGGACGGCTACGACACGAGCATCGACCTTGATCGTGTGCTGGTGGCATCGGCGCAACTGCCCGGGCTGATCGGCCACGATGTCCCGAGCCAGTTGCTGAAGGCAGGACGGCGCCTTGACCTTCACCCCATGCCCCCCGCCGAGACTGTGCCCGAACAACACGCGTTTGCAAAGGAAGGTAGCTGACATGCCGTTCATCGACCATCTGGATCATCTCGTCCTGACTTGCATCGATATTGAAGCGACAAAACGTTTTTACACCCATGTGATGCAAATGCAGTTGCAGACTTTTGGTGAAGGCCGCTACGCGTTGCGCTTCGGCAATCAGAAGATCAATCTGCACGAGCGCGGCCACGAGTTCGAGCCAAAAGCCCACTTGCCCGTCCCCGGCGCGCTCGACCTGTGCTTCATTGCAGGGGTACCGCTTGACGACGTGGTCGCGCACCTGAAGCAATGCGAGTGGCCGATTCTGGAAGGCCCGGTCGAGCGAACCGGCGCAACCCAAAAAATCCTCTCCGTCTATGTTCGCGACCCCGACCTGAACCTGATCGAGATATCGGAACTGATGGGATGACAACGACTCTTGAGACCGGACCGCAATGAACGTTGTCATTCTCGACGCCGGCACGCTCCCGGTCCCGGTTACTCGTCCCGCATGGGCAACAGGCTGGGTCGAACATTCATCGACGCAACCCGGTCAGGTGGTCAATGTTTTAAGCGATGCAACCATAGCGATAACCAACAAGGTTCCGATCCAGCGTGCAGACCTGCAGCGCCTGCCCCGCTTGCGCTTCATTTGCCTCGCTGCTACAGGCTACGATTGCATCGATATTGACGCATGCCGCGAACAGGGGATCGTTGTGTCGAACGTTCCCGGATATTCGGCGCAAAGCGTCTCCGAGTGGGTTATCGCTTCCATTTTCGCTTTACGTCGCAACTTGCTTGAGTACCACGCGCTTGCCCTGGAGAAGTGGGCATCCTCTCCATCATTTTGCGTGCATGGAGCGCCTATTCTAGACATAGCCGGGACAACGCTTGGCATTGTTGGACGAGGAGCGATCGGACAAGCAACCGCGCGCCTTGCCGGAGCGATCGGAATGAACGTGATTTACGCAGAGCACCGGGGGCGTGCTGAAGCGCGTGCGGGTTTTCTTCCTTTCGACGAAGTCATGAAACGCGCCGACGTCCTGTCATTGCACTGCCCGCTCACCGACCAGACGCGGAACCTCATTGGCCGGGACGGGATAGCTTTGCTGAAGCCCGGCGCAATGCTCGTCAATAGCGCGCGTGGCGGGCTTGTGGATACCCCGGCACTGCTGGATGCCCTCGCGAGCGGCCGCCTTGGAGGGGCGGCGCTGGACGTGCTGCCCCAGGAACCTCCGGACGTCATGGACCTTGTGCTTGATCGCTTCCATCGAAACCTGATCGTGACGCCGCATATCAGTTGGGCCGCAACGAACGGCGCACAACGACTGAACAAGGGCATCGCGGAAAACCTGAACGCTTTTGATTCGGGTACGCCGATCAATGTCGTGTCCGATACGCGCCCTCCCGATCAGGAAACGAGGCTCCCCGCACGGAAAATGTAATCGCGTCTTCCGCCTGTTTGGCCTTGATCGTTCCGGAATACGTGCCGGCGCCGAGCGTGGCCGCAACCCGCTGACCGCACCCGCCGGCGCATTCGGTCTTCCGATGCAATCCTAATGCTGATCGGCCTCTTCTGGCCTGGTTTAACGTTTGCCTGTTTGCAGAAAATGATTGTTCTGGCACGTCTCGGCACAGACCCGCTACCCCCTCCCGAATCGATTTTTTTGTTGCGCAAGCATCGCTAAAGAGTTTGAAAAAGAAGTCGATATTGCATCTGTAACACATAAATATTGGCGAAGCGCTTGCGCGCCTGAGAAATAGAATTCGGGGGGCTACATTGAATCAGGAATCGTTATCCAGACTGCGGACGGTCGCCCCGGGCGAAGTCATCTACTCGGAAGGCTATATCGGAACTTCGGCTATCTATGTCATTGCCGAAGGAAAAGTCGAGATCTCGGCGAAATGCGACGACAGGCGTGTTGTCCTCGCGACCCTTGGCAAGGGGGAGTGCTTCGGAGAGTCGGCATTGTTGCCGTCCGAGCCACGCGGGTCGACGGCGAAGGCGCTTAGCTTCTGCCGGCTGAGCGTGGTCGAAGCAAAGATCGTGGAAGAAGAACTCGAGCGCGTCTCGCCGCTCCTTCGCCACTTGATGCGCACGCTGATCCGCCGGAACAAAAGAAAGGACGAGCTTCTCGCGACCTACACGAACGCTGACTTCCTGCCCGGCATAGTCTCCTACGCTCACGTGCTCAGCTTGATGGCAGGCGGTGTAAATCGGGAAGCTCGCGGCCGCCGGCTGCAATCCGATGACGTGTCAATCGCACTTACCGAAGTCTGCAAGCGGTGCCAGGCAGTTGCAGGCCATCCTCGCGTGCATGTCATGGCCATGCTCAAACGCATGGAGAAACTCAACCTCGTCATACTCGAGTCGGGCCGCCCTGACTTTCTCGGCAACGCACCGGCTCCCGCCGCGGACGACACCATCAGCCGCCAGGTTGTCACCTTCGACCCCGTGCGGATCATTGAACGTGCTCAACGAGTGGGTGACCACGATCTTGATATTTCGATCGCCAGCGAACTGGAGCTGATAGAACTGTCAGATCTCGAAGCGCTGATCGGCGTCGAGAGACAGGTGATACTCGACAAGCTCTCGCGCGCGGAAATTGCCGATGACATCTTCGCTTTCCGGCGAACCAAGGTACTGACGTACATCGAAAAGAACGGCGTAGCTTACTTCTCCAAGAAGAAGGCACGACCGGTCACCGAACTCGAATCGCTTACGGACCTCGATCTCATTGACGACCGGACGCTGTTCGATGCCGTCAGCGCGTTCGATACCTACGATCTCGCGAAACTGCTCGCCTCGACGACGGACCATACGGTTTCCGAGCGGCTGCTTTCAGTCATGACAAAGGCACGGCAGAGCGAGACGGCGTGGATCATGCGTCGTGAACTCGTGACCAATCCTCTCGAGATACAGGACATTGAAGAACGCTTCATTCAACTGGTCAAGTCGATAAAAGCCGGGCCCGCAGCCGACTCCGCCGAACAGCGTTCGGTCGGAACCTGACTCATCGAACACAGTCACCGTCGTCAAAAAGATAAACGAGAGATCGAATGGACATCCTAACGCTGTGCGGAGCGCTGGTCGGTATCGTCGCCATCGTGGCCGGATTCACCCTGGAAGGCGGCCATTTCCTGACTCTATTTCAGGTAGAAGCCATTGTCATTGTGCTGGGCGGCACGATCGGCGCCGTGATGGTCCAGAACACGTGGGCCAAATTCTCGGCAGGGGTGAAGCAACTCGGCATGGTCTTCACCAAGGCCAAGCCGATAGACCGCGAAAACCTGACCATCCTGCTCGAATGGGGTCATAAAGCGAAAGTGGAAGGGATGCTCGCATTCGAAACCATCGATCCCGAAGGCATCAGCCCCTTCGCCAAGAGAGGACTCGAGCTGATCGCCAACGGCGTGCCGACTGCCGTGATCGAGGATGCGTTGCAAAGAGAACTCGACGCGTATGAGCGCAACCAGATGGCCGCCGCGCGGATATGGCTGCAGGCCGGTGGTTATGCCCCTACCTTCGGCATCCTGGGCGCGGTGCTGGGCCTGGTTCAGGTAACGGGGCACCTTCTGGAACCTGCTCTGCTTGGCCAGGGTGTCGCGGTCGCTTTTATCACGACGCTGTACGGACTGGCTCTTGCCAATATCCTGTTGCTGCCCATCTACGGAAAAATCAAGGCAAGAATAGATAGCGAATTGCGATTCAAGAAATTGTACTTTGACGGCTTGCTTGCGATCTCCCGCAAGGAGTCTCCGCAGTTGATCGAAGCCCGGCTGGTGGCGGATATTACTTAGCGGCACATGTGAGCCAGGTCGCTTAACCCACGCCACTTTCTATCTGAAGATCATGTCCTCAGTCACGACCAAGCCTAATCCCAAGTTCGACGACGACGCCGAGATACTCGCCGAGCGATGGTTGATATCGTACTCGGATCTCGTGACCACCCTGATGGTGCTGTTCATCGCGCTATACGCAATGCAGCTGGCTCAGCATCGGGAAACCGAAAGTAAAAGTCTCACGCTTACACCGGTCGAGAAGCAAGGCGCAAGCGACGCCCATGCTCAAGCATCCCAAACTGCAGCGCTGAAACAGGTCCAGGCGTCCAGGAGAGAATTGATCGCAGCTTTAAAGGTCCTGCGCGACAAGCAGGAAATCCTCGTTCACGAAACCGCGCGCGGTGTCGAAATCGAAATCAATGCGAAGATACTTTTTCGCTCGGGTGAAGCCCATTTGATGCAGGATTCAAACGCGGTGCTGGATCAGGTGGCGACGGCGCTCAAGGAGCATTCGGCACAGCAGATCCTGGTGGAAGGACACACGGATTCCGTACCCATATCCACGGCGAAATACGAGTCCAATTGGGAGCTTTCGTCCGCGAGAGCCGGCTCGCTCGTCCGGTTCCTGGTCGATCGGGGCATTGAGCCACACCGCCTCGCGGCTATCGGCCGCGCGGACAATATCCCCGCTGTGATAGGGGACGACGCCTATGCACGCGCAGCCAATCGTCGTGTGGTGATCGTCGTGCAATACGATGTTCCGGGTACACCTCAGTAGACCCGCGCGAATAGCGACTCGACGTCAACCACCCGGCGCCGGCAACGAACCGGCTCAGGCGTTGCCGATCCGCGGCCCTGGCAGTGGGCACTCCACCGGGCGATTCGTTATGGCGTGCGGCACGAATGCATTACCCGATTCGTGGAAACCGCGTTGTCCGATCATAGGGTCGTGCGCCTCGAATCTGCGGCGAATCATCCGTGGCACGAACACCATGCCGATCACATACATCATCGGTGCGCCTGCAATGGGTTGCGAGACCAGCGCGGTAATCAATAACGGTGCGCATGCTGCGATCTTCTTCCAGTCCCTGCCGGGTCCCAGCCTGAAACCGGAAAGCAGGAGCACCTTGCAGATGAACCCGAACAGCCCGATCATCCCGAGTTCCGCAAGCAGGCAAATGCCGTCATTCCTGCCAAGGCTGGAGTAGAGGCCATTGCCAAGCGGATTACGGCGCACATCTTCAAGACCCCGTTCAATCGACATGGAGCGGTCGGACAGCGAGGAACCGTGTGTGACCGCCTTGTCTTCCAGGCCAATATAAGGTGTGTACATGGAGACGGGATAAACGAGGGCAATCATCGCCGCCGTCAGCACGACACGCCAGGCCCGAACCCGCGTGCCCGAGAACAGGAAAATGGAGCCAATGGTCATCGCAAGCAAGGCGACACCCAGTGACGAGAACGCGCAGATCGTTCCGCCTGCAAGACCGAACATGACGACTTTCGAGCGCCGCGTAAAAGCCTCATAGGCCAGGCAAAAGCAGGCCACCCCTTGATAAATCCCGGCTTCCCGGAAGAATGCGCAATAACGGTCGAGCTTCACGGCGCCCGAAACATAGTCGCCGTACAGCATGGAAAACGGGAAGTAGACGGCGCCGGTCGAGGTCTGTTGATGCAGCGTGGCTTCGGTATAGCCCTTGACGTCGATCGAGAACAGGAACAACGATTCCTTGCCACCGAGTATGGCCGACAGCGCGACGGTGATAACGCTGGAAAGTCCAAGTAGCGCGATGACCGTGCACAAGGTCCTGAAAAACTTGCGATTAGCGTCCACGTCCATGAGAAACGCGCCGTAAGCCAGCACGATTATCCCGCTGGTAATGAACTCCTTGAGCACCCAGTCGAGTTGCGACTTCTCGAAGAAGATCGAGATTGGACAGATGTACAGCCAGTAAAGGCCCAGCAAGCTGAGCAGAGTCGCAATATCCCAGCGAATGGCCGAATTGGAGTAGCGCGTTTTCTTGAAGTTGTGCAGCAGGTGCAGGCCGACAAGAGGCAGCGCCAGCGCCATGCCCAGGGGTGTGTAGGTCTCCCCGAGCGCTGTCGGACGCATCAAGAACAGGTTGAGAACAAGGCCTATGCTCACCAGGCTGGTGACGTCTGGCATGTTTATCGAGAATCGTCGCATCGACATCTTTATTTGCCGCCATCGTTGGTTTCTTGAACAGTCAGGGGATCGGGCAACGGTGTCGATCGATACGTCAGATCATTAGCTGCGAGGTACGTCGCCGGGTCCTTTGGAGAACGAATGTCTTTACGTGCCCCGAATGCTAATGAGCTTTTTAATTAATCAACGTAGGCTGGCGTACGTAGAGCGCTCGAATAATGCCCTTACGCTCTTGGCGCGGCCTTGCCGGAAAAACCAACGGCTCTCTAGCACCAGTTGTTTGCACTGAGGAACCTTGGGCTTGCCGCACTATGTGCGGCAAGCAACAGACTGCTGATTGACCAGTCGTTCCTGAACCCGAGAATCGGGCGGAGGCATATAAGGGGATAGGATCGAGGACCTGCTTACGGATCCTCTTTTCACACCGTGGCAACGCCGGCCATGTCGGGCTGGACCGTTGTCAAATGCTTTGAGTAGCTCGCTCGCCGGAACGGCGTAGGCCAATGTGCCGCGACCATCCTCTTGTCACACGTTATTTCAGGCCGCAGCCGGCTAGATCCTTACGTCTGGACCACGGTGACAAGCCGAGCGCAGCGTTCATCCACGGCGCGCGGCTTCTCGGCACATCAAGGTCCAATGCTATTCAACGCGATGCGGCAACATCCGCATGCACCGGAGCGCGCCAGCAGAGACCGATGACGACACCAAGCACGCACAGTCCGGCGATATACCAGGCCGGCGCCATGACGATTCCCTGACGCCCCACCATATACGAAGCAACAGCAGGCGCGGTGCCGCCGAAGATCGCGTAAGCGGTGTTGTACGACAGCGCAAAGCCCGTGAAGCGCACTTCCGGCGGGAAGCTCTTGACAATGATGTACGGTCCGAGCGTGATGGTGCCGATCAGGAATCCCCCTGCAATATAGAGGGGCCACACAGCACTGCTTCCGGAACCCAGTGCGAAGTAGAAGGCGCCCGTCACCGCCAGCATCGCCACGCTGCCCAGTGCGTACGCGCGGCCACCGCCAATCTTGTCTGCAGCCCAGCCTGCGACCGTGCTGCCCATGATCAACCCGAAGATGGACCACGAGTTGTTCGTGAAGACGGCTTTCGCCTCGTAGTGAAACTGCGATTGCAGGAAGGTCGGCGTGTACAGGAAATAGAGTACGAAGATCCCGGAGAAGACCCACGTGGCCAGCAGCGATACCGCAATCGCACCGCGGTGATGCCTGAGGACGACGGACAGCGGCAAACGCGGGTCGGCGGCGCGCTTGGCGCGCAAGGCCTCGAAGACAGGCGTTTCGTGCAGATAGCGGCGCAGGTACACGGAGATCAGCCCAAAGACCCCGCCGGCAATAAACGGCATGCGCCAGCCCCAGCTCTTCAGGCTCTCGGCGTCGAGATTACCCATCAAGTACTTTGCACTCAACGCGCCGAGCAGGATGCCGGTGCAAAGCCCCGACATCAGGAGGCCACACGCAAGACCCACGCGGTCACGCCGGACATGTTCCGAGCAGAAGATCCACGCGCCTGGCACTTCGCCGCCCACTGAAAGACCCTGAAGAATCCGACATAGCAGGAACAGCAGCGGCGCGACCATTCCGAGCATTGCGTAACTGGGCAGCAGACCGATCAGCAGCGTAGGAAACGCCATCAGGAACAGGCTGAGCGCGAACATCTTCTTGCGGCCGATCTTGTCGCCGAAGTGAGCGAAAAAGATCCCCCCGATCGGACGAACAAGATAGCCCGCGGCGAAGATACAGAACACCTCGAGCTGAGCAAGCCACTCCGGTGTGTGCGGGGGAAAAAACACGGTGGCCAGCAACTTGGTAAAAAATACGGCGACGATGAAATCGTAGTACTCAAGTGCCCCGCCCAGCGAGGCGAGACCCAGCGTCTTGATATCGCTCCAGGACATTGACCGCTGCCCCAGGGCCGCCTCATTCGATCTGGCAGGTGTAGTACTCATTGTTGGCTCCAAACAAGTGAAACTTCAAAGTGAAAGTTCACGCCTGGCAAATCTGTCGTCCGAGAACTTATCAGCATACTGACGATATGGACATGGGTTCAGTCGCTGACGAGCACGCTGGTCGATATCCTTGCGTGACGCTTCTTAAGTTAACTCTTAAGCTGAGGGGAAAACCTGTCTTCGACGACGGTCCGGCAACTTGGCTGTAAAATCATCAGCGCACTGACAGATAACTTTTTATCCGGAAAAAAAACCAATTGCAACAGGGGTTCCCCTAAAGCTTGCACGGACCAGAAGGTAACGAAACAATCTCACTCGCTCGGAGCTTCACGGCATCATGCAAGTGCGAGTTACACTTGACCTGAACGACAGGATTTATTGGAAAGGATGAATATGGGCACAGTTACGGAGAAGAAAGCTGCCGTCTCGAATCCAACGATCGAGACCGGTCACTTATGGCAGCGCCCGGGCTTCCTGATCCGGCGTCTCAATCAGATCCACGTCGCGCTGTTCTTCGAAAGCTGCAAGGACTTTGCAATCACTCCGGTTCAATATGGCTTGCTGACGACGCTGAGCGAGCGTCCCGGGCTCGACCAGACGTCGCTGTGTGCGGAAGTCGGCGTCGACCGCACTACCATGGCGGACGTTCTCCGGCGCCTCGAAGAGCGCGGGCTGGTCAAGCGCGAACCCAGTCCTGATGACGGACGCCAGAAAATTGCAAACATCAGCGTCAAGGGCCGACGTGTGATGAACGAAATGTACGAGAGCATGCGCGACGCGCAGGTCCGGTTCCTGGCGCCGCTGGCCCCCGAAGAGCGCATTGAATTCGTCCGCATGATGATGCAACTGGTCGAAGGCAACAATCAGTACGGCCGCACGTTGCTCAAGCATTTTGACTGAAGAGCCGGCGTGGTTTCACGGCTGAACCTGCTTCACTGCGAGATATCCCGGCGAAATGTTTCGGGAACGAAGAGCACGCCGACGATTAGCGACACCCCTGCAATCACGATCGGGTACCACAGGCCGAAATAGACGTTCCCGCTTTCGACGGCCATGGCGGAAACCACAAATGGCAACATCCAGCCGAACCAGCCCGATCCGAGATGGAACGGCAGCGACAGTGAGGTGTAGCGAATTCGCGCGGGAAAGAGCTCGACCATGAATGCCGCCATCGGGCCGTAGATCATGGCGAGATAGACAATCAGCAACCACATCAGAAAGACTACCGCAGGCGCGTTGATCTGCGACGGGTCCGCGTGCCGCATCCAGCCCGCGGCCAGCAGTGCATGCTCCAGATTCTCCCGATCGCTGCCGTGCACGGTCACGTCGCCAATGGTCGTTGTTATCGACTCCCCTGCCTGCAACGGCACCTTCTTGTACGAGACTCCCGACGCACTCAGGAACGAGCGGATGCGGTCGCATTCGGTCTTTGGCGCGGCGAACAGGGAAAAGTGACAGTCGTCCGCATGAACGGTCACCGGCGAGGTTTTCTGGAATATCTCCAGTCGTGGGTTCGCGTAATGCGTCAGCGCGTGAAAGATGGGCTGGGTGGTCAGGGCAAGCAAAAGGCAGGCGCTCATCATGATCCACTTGCGCCCGATGCGATCCGAAAGCCAGCCGAATATCAGGTAGAACGGAAAGACGCATACCAGCGCAATAGCCAGGTAAAGGTTCACTGTGTCGGGTGCAACCTTTAACGTGTTCTGCAGGAACACCATCGAATAGAAGTGGCCGGTACCGAACACAACGCCCACACCGGACGCTGTGCTGAACAGCATGATAAGCACGTACTTGAGATTTTCCCACTTGCCGAAGCCCTCGTTGATCGGAGCTTTGGACAGTTTTCCCGCCTGTTTCATCCCTTGAAAGGTCGGAGACTCCGACAGCTTCGTTCTCAGGTAGATGGATATAATCAGTAATGCGATAGAAATTAGGAACGGCAGGCGCCAGCCCCAATCCTGGAATGATGCGCTGTCCATTGCGCTTCGGCTCGCGCTGACCACCGCAATGGACGAGAGCAAACCAAGCGTCGCGGTTGTTTGCAGCGAGCTTGTGTATAAACCACGGCGGCCTGCGGGAGAAGGCTCCGCGAGGTACGTAGCCGCTCCGCCCGTTTCGCCGCCCAGTGCAAAACCCTGCAATAACCGCAGGCATACAAGCAACAGCGGCGCCAGCATGCCGATCCTGGCGAACGACGGCAGCAGCCCGACACCAACCGTAGCGACACCCATCAGCACGATGGTCGCCATGAAGGTATATTTCCGGCCGATCCTGTCGCCCAGACGGCCGAAGAACAACGCGCCGAGCGGCCGTACCAGGAACCCGGCGCCGAAGGTGGCAAGACTGGCGAGCAGCGCTGTGGTGTCGTTACCACTGGGGAAGAAAAGCGTGCTGAATGTTCCAGCCAGCGCCGCATAGATATAAAAATCGTACCATTCGAGCAACGCCCCGAACGATGAAGCGACAATAAGCGTCAATTCGTGGCGCGTGACCGTGCGCCGCGATGGTTCTGACGTCGAGATGTCCATACTCACTCCTGGCGGCTCGGTTATCATCACGATTTAATTCAGTCATGCTTATTGACTGGCTCGACGCTTGCTACAGATCTCCGAGTACTTCCAATGCTTCGTCGCGGGTCATGACGGCGGCGTACTTCTGTGCCATGTCGAACAGGTTGGCGTCGTGAGGCGCAATGGCACGGTCACCAACACAGTCGGAGAGCACGAACGGACGAAAGCCATACTGCATGGCGTCCACCACGCTCGAGCGCACGCAGCCGCTCGTCACCGCCCCGGCAACCACCAGCGTCTGCACGCCACGCAGCGCAAGCCACGCGGCCAGTGACGTACCGAAGAACGCCGAGGGCACGGTCTTGCGCACCACCAGTTCACCATCACGCGGCGTGAGTTGCGGCACGATTGCACTGTTGTGCGCATGTTCCTTGAGCGCGAGCAAACCCGGCACCTTCAGCGTGAAGATATTTTCGTCCGCATCATCGTCAGAGAACACAATGCGCGTGTGGGCGACGGGCCAACCACGTTCACGCGCGTGCGCCAGCAGCGCGACGGTGCGCTCGATGGCCGGCGCGATGTTGCCCCCGCCAAATACCTCGGGGTCCGCGAAGCCGTTCACGAAGTCAACGATGAGCAGCCCCACTGGTGCCTTCGGCTCCAGCGCCGAACCGAAACTCTGGCGCTGATAGGTATCAAGTTCATTGGACATGCCGATTCCTCACTTATCCAGCACGCGGCCGTCGCGCACCACGGCTTCATCATCAAGGAACACGTCGCAGTGACGCAGCGGGATATCGATATGACAGGCCGTCGTGCGTTTGCCGCCCGCTTCGTTGTTGGGTCCAAGGGAAAACAGGAAGTTGCCTTCGAACGCACGCGCATCCATGCCTATAGTCGCCTCGCGATCGTATAAGCCCAGTGTCGACCAGTGCGCGCGCGGCTGCAGCCCCCAACCGATGTGCGAGATGGCGTAAGCCTCGGGATCCCTGAAGGTGCCCATGTATTCCTTTAGCAGGTCCGCGTCCATGCCGCCCTCTATGCGGGCGGCAAAACCATTCTCGATCGTCAGTTCGATACGGTCCTGGACATAGCTCTTCTGCGGCAGCAGGATGTCTCCCCTGTCGATCACGATGCGCCCATAGGCACGGCCTTCATCCGGGAACGTCAGCGCAAAGCCGCTTGGCCAGTGATCCCACCGCCCCGGTTCGTCGACGAAACCGTATTCCGCAATCGCCTCGAATTCGCCTATGGGGCAGTGAAAATCTGTCCCCGCGGCCGAGACAATGTGCATTTCGCGGGCCCGGTCGATACGGGCCTGCGCGGCCAATACCCGCTCGCGATCGGCAAGGCTGGGCACCAGCCGCGTGAGCACCTCGGGCGGCTCGACCGCAAGCAGGATCCTGGTCCCGGTCTTGAGGATCTCGAGCTGCTCGGGCGAGAACAGGAGCGTCATCAGGTCCAGCACAAGGTCGCTCGCCTTGAGTGCAGCGATGGCTGCGGGGTTACCCGTGAGCGGCGTCGTGCCGAGGTACGCGAGCGAATCGCGGCTGAGCGCCTTCTCGCCGTTCACGGGTGGCAAATCCAGCCGGTTGACGATAGCGCCCATCGACTGCGTGGCGATTAGTGCCGTCGAGAGTGTCTGCGGATGAGTCGCCGCGCTCGTGAGAATGGTGACGGTCTGACCCGCCTCCAGCCGCGAGAGCGTCAACACCTGCCTCCACGCTTCGATCATCTGGTAGTCGCTGACTGGCATTGTGGTCTCCTCGAGAAATGGGCATCAGGCCCGGGCGTCGACACCAACCGGCAACGGTGCGCCCAGGAAGTCACCGAACCCGCGATAGAAACCTTCCTCGTCATCCCACGGAATCATGTGGCCGGCTTCGGGAACATGCGAATGCGCGAGCTGGGGCACAAGCGTACGGATCTCGTCGACATCTTCCGGGCGTACCACGTCGCCGCGCCCGGCGGTCATCAGCATGACGGGCACGCCGATATGCGGCAGGTCCAGATGGATATCGTCGGAATGAAAGCCCTCGAAGCTTGCGATCACTGCGCGCTCGTCGCAGGTATGCAACCACTCGGCACGCAGCTGCCTCTGCTCATGTGTCCAGGTGGGACAGAACGCGCGCATACCTTCCGCATCCGTTCCCTCACGCGCGAGGCGCATGGAATCGACGTACCAAGGCAACTGCGAAGGATACGGACGGCGCCCCGGACCCGACACCGGCGGGTCGATCATCACCACCCGCGCCAGACCGGGCCGCTGCACGCGGGCGGCGCGCACGCCAATGCGCGCGCCCATCGAATGGCCCACCACACTATAGCGCTCGAGCCCGATTGCCCGAGCGAACGCGATCAGGTCCGCAGCCTGCGCATCGAGGCTGTAGTCGAGCGTATCCGACGCCGAGGACAGGCCCCGGCCGCGGACATCGAGCACGTAGGTGTCGAAGCTTGTACCGAAGCGCTCGCCGACGAAACCCCACGTGACGGCTGGACTGGTGATACCCGGCACGATGATCACGGCGTCGCGCCCGGCACGCTCGCCGGTGTCGCCGCCGAAGCGCAGGTAGTGCTGCCGGACCCCGTTCGCGTGGACGTTGCCGCCTTGTAGGAAAGTGGATGCTCTGCTCATGCCAATTCCGGTTTTATCAAACGCAAGCACGTCAGTAAGCCCCCGATAACAGCGCGCCTGCACCCGGCACCACAGTCTCCAGTCCGAGCGCCTTGAGCATGGCGTAGGTCGTTGCAATCGACGCGGTGATGACCGGCTTGCGCGTCATGGCTTCGACCTTCGCTACCGCCGCCAGCGAGGGCATCTGCACGCACGCCGAGAGCACGATCGCGTCGGCGTTCGATGTATCCATCTGCGCCACGATGCCCGGCAACAGGCCCGGGTCGTGACGGCCCACTTCGAGATTGTCGGGAATCTCGAGGGCACGGTAATCGAGCACCTCGTATCCCTCGTTGCGAATATAGTCGACCACCAGTTCCGTGAGCGGCTTCATGTAGGGCGCCACCACCACGATGCGCTTTGCACCGGTCACCTTCAGCGCATCCACCAGTGCGCCGGCGCTGGTGATGACCGGTGCCGCCCCGCCATTCTCAACCGTGCGTGAGCGCAGCCGCTCCTGCGACACGCGGTGGTACCCATGCCCCATCGCCATGATTGCGACCAGGCACGCGTAGCCCAGCACGTCCACGCGAGCATCGCTCAACTCAAGCGCGCAGCGGTCCGACTCCGCATCCATCGCGGCCAGTTCTTCCTTGATCACCTTCTTCATGCGCATGCGGCTGGAATGAAACGTGAAACGCTCGGGACGGATCGTCTGGCGTGCGAGCAGCATGGCCGGAATCTCCGTCTCCATCGTCGTGTTCGAACTCGGCACGATCTGACCAATTCGATATTGCTTCGTCATTGCTAACTCCAGATCCATTTGATGTGATGTACTCATGCCTGTGTTGGCAGGACCCGCGTCAGAGCTTGAAAATGCGCTCTGCGTTACCGTGGCAAACCAGCTCTCTGACGTGATCGTCGAGCGGCGCCTGCTCAATGAAATCAGCGGCAATCGCTGTCGATTCATACGGGTAGTCCACCGAGAACATCACGGCCTCCGGACCCATCTCGCCAATCGCACCCAGCAGCGAAGGTGCCGAGCACACACCGGATGTGGTGATCAGGATGTTCGTTCCGATGTACCCGGACGGCGCGCGCTCGAGGCGGATACCGTGCGAATAAACAGCGAAACGGCTATCGAATCGCCAGCGCAGGTAAGGCAAGCCTTCGCCCATGTGGCCCAGGATGACCTTCAGCGCGGGGAAGCGGTCGAAGACACCGCCGAAGAGAAGCCGCAGTGCATGGCTGGCCGTTTCCACGCCCCATCCCCACGCGGCGCCCGTCAACTCCGGATGGCCGTCGAACACCTTCGGCATCACATAGGCATCCGTCGGGTGCAGGTACAGCGGTACATCGAGTTCCTGCAGACGCGCCCAGAAAACGTCGTACGCCCGGTCGTCGTAATACGTTCCCAGCGTGTGCCCATTGACCAGCGCGCCCTTGAAACCGAGCTCCTGGACAGCGCGGGTCAATTCTTCAACAGCCCCCATGGGCGTGTGCATGGGCAACGTCGCGAAACCACCGAACCGGGTCGGATGACGCGCAATCTGTGTTGCCAGAAAGTCATTACTTTCCCTGGCGCGAACCACGGCCAGGGCCGGGTCGGCCTCGCCCTGCACGCTCGGCCCCGTCTGGGAGAGGATGGTGTAATCAATCCCCGCGCGATCCATCTCGCCAATGCGCTGCTCGTCGAAATCAGCCAGGCGGGCAGCGAGATCGGCGAGCACATCAGGGGCAATGTGCTGCGTAAAGCTTTTTGAATAGCCCTGGAAACCAGGCGTTGAAAAGTGTTCTTCCAGGGCGATTTTCCGAATTCGTTTAGTCACGAGAAAACTCCAGACGTTTATTCAGCATACTGATTGTTTGAGCAGAACGTAGCGGGGCGACGAACCCCAAAACAGGCCTCGAGTTACTGCCGCAATTGCTTTATTCGCCTCGGCCAAAGAGACGTTTCACGCGCCCCCAGATAACACTCCACACCAGACTGCCGACGTTCAACCGGGTCGACGGTCCTGCGGGTGCGGGCATGTCCGCACCCGCCAGTTGCGCGGTGATCCGCGCACCAAAGTCGGCGATCATCCGACGGACAAAATCTTTAACAAGGCCCGACCGTGAGAATTGCGCCAGGGGGCCCTGCAACATGTATTCGAGCGTGACTGCTACACGCGTGTGCGCTCCGTTCCCTTCATCACTCAACGCGTAGGTCACGTCGCCATTTGCCTTCGAGCGGCTGATGTTGTCCTGCCCGGCCCCACGCATCACGGCACGGTGCGCGGCGTCATCGCGTTCGAGCCGCGCCGCGCCGGCGAAATTCGCTGACATCGGACCGAACTTGATAGCAATCTTCCCCTTCACCTTTTCCGAATCGTGTTCGATCAATTCCGCGCCCGGCAGGCATGCGGTGACAGATGGCAGGTCGCCCATGAACGCCCAGACCTGGTCGAGCGGAAACGGCACGACAAAGCTGTCGTCAATCGCGGTCCAACCCTTGCGCGCGCCGGTCTGCTGGACGTTCGCAACCGGCGATGCCGTATCTTCACGCGATGAGCGAGCGGGCTCATCCGAAGGCGCAGTGGCGACAGCGGCGAAGGTCTGAAACTGGCCTGCCGCTTGCGGCTGGGCAGCCGTTGCCGCGGCTTGTCGAACCGGGGCCGGCGAAGCGTCCGTTATCGGGCTTTCCTTCAGGTCGGCAAGCACGGCTTTGATCGCGTTGACAATGCCGACGTACCCCGTACATCGACACAGGTTCCCCGACAACTCAAGGCGAATGCGCGCTTCGTCAGCGTCAGGAAAGCGCCGCACGATATCGCGCGCGGTAATGAGCATGCCGGGCGTACAGTAGCCGCATTGCAGCCCGTGATGAACCGAGAAGGACCGGCGCAGGCGCTTCATCAGCTCATCGCCGTCGAACCCTTCGATCGTGCGGATCTTCTGATGGTCGCAGGCTACCGTGAACGTGATGCAGGAGCGAACCGGTTCGCCGTCCAGAAGGACCGTGCACGCGCCGCACACGCCATGCTCGCAACCTAGGTGAGTGCCGGTCAGGTTCTGATTGTCACGAAGAAAATCGCCCAGATGGGTGCGCGCCGCAACGTCGCCGCGGATGGCCCGGTTGTTGATGGTGAGTTCGATGACAGACATGGAAATTCCTGGAATTCCTGTTAACGCGCATTCCTGTTAACGCGCATTCCTGTTAACGCGCGGATGAACCGAAGGCTTGTGCAAGACAGCGTTCGACGGCCGCTTCGTGCATGGACCGGTCGATAGCGTCAGCATTCGGCATTGCATTCGCCACGCCCGACGCAATCGCTTCCGGCGTTGCCGCACCGGGTCCGTGTTGCGCGATTGACTGAGCGAGTGCCTCCAGCGCTGCGGGGGGACCATCAAGTGCGCCAAGCACCACACGAGCCAAACCGGTTTGCGCGTCAAACGCCGCAGCCGCGCTTGCATGAGCGAACTCGCCCGTCTTCCTGCACAGCTTGTAGTAACCCCAGCGCAAGGTGAGTCCCATCTTCGGCAGCAGGACTGCCGAGATGATCTCGCCCTCCTCCAGCAGCGTCGTAAATGCACCGAGCATGAACTCGCTGGCCCGCACCCGTCGCGTACCGCTTGCCTTCGCGAGCTCGATCCGGGCGTCGAGCGTGGAAAGCGCCAATGGCCAGTCCGCAGCAGGATCAGCGTGCGCGAGGCTGCCGCCAATGGTTCCTCTATTGCGAATTGCTCTATATGCAATACCCGCAGCGACATACTGCATAAAACCATTGCGCAAAAGCTCGTACTTGCCATCCTCGATTTCCGCGTGAGTAATGGCGGCGCCCACACGAACGAGGTCACCCGCAACGGTGACGGTGCGCAGTTCGTCGACACGCGATAGATCGATCACTTTCGACGGCCTCGCCAGACGCAGATTCAGCATCGGCCCCATCGACTGGCTGCCTGCAATTGGCTTGGCGCCAACGGCTGAATCGCCGAGCTCGCTCAACGCTTGCGGCAACGTCCCAGCCCTGACGTAATCAAACGCGGCGGCCTTCATCGAATCACCTCGTGAACTTGTTCTGCCTCTGGTTTGCTGCGCGCGGCGGCTTTGGCCGCTTCAATGGCAGTGAGCAATCGCCGCGGTGTGAGAGGTGTCTCGGAGACGAGTGCTCCAAGGGGACTGAGTGCGTCGTTCACTGCATTGAAAAGCGCGGCCGGCGGTGCGATCGCGCCCCCTTCTCCTACGCCCTTCGCCCCGAACTCGGTATAGGGCGATGGCGTCTCCATATGGATGATCGTCAACGGCGGTAGCTCAGTCGGCCCCGGCAACATGTAGTCCGCAAGCGTGGAAGTCAGAGGCTGGGCGTTGTCGTCATACAGTGTCTCTTCGTAGAACGCCGTACCAATACCCTGTGCTGTGCCACCAATCGTCTGGCCTTCGACGACCATTGGATTGATCATTCGTCCGCAATCCTCAACAATCACGTATTCCAGGATCTCGACGTGGCCGGTCTTCGTGTCGACAGCAACGGCGGCCGCATGCGTTGCATAGCTGAACGCGCCGGTATCCACCTTCGGCTTGAAACCTTGAGTCGCCTCGAGTCCCGTCAGGTCGACGCCTGCGGGCAGACGTTCGGGCCGCAGGTACCATGCGTGACCAATATCCGCCAGGGAAACACGTCCCGTCGAACCGACGACCTCACCCGCCTCGAACCGGACAGCGTCCTCCTTTTCGCCAAGGATATGCGCGCCAATTTTCATGAGCCGCGGCACCAGTTCGCGGCATGTTGCAGCAACCGCCCCGCCGGCCATGACAATGCTGCGCGACGCATACGTGCCTGTTGAGTAGGGTGTGAGCGCGGTGTCACCGTGAACCACCTTGATCTTCTGGATGGGAACGCCCAGCACTTCATTGGCGATCTGCGCCAGAGTGGTTTCCATACCCTGCCCATGGGAATGAATGCCCGCGCGCACTTCAAGACCACCGTCCGCGGTGATGCGCACCGTTGCCAGGTCGTAACCAGGAACGACCGGCAAACCCCATGACGCGAACACCGCCGTGCCATGAGCCGACTGCTCGGTGAAGGTCGCAAACCCAATTCCGACCAGCCTGCCATCCGGCTCGCCCTCTTTCTGGCGGCGGCGCCATTTTGCGACATCGAGCTGATCGGCTGCGCGCTTCAGGCTCTCCTGGAAATCGCCGCTGTCGTAGTGCTTTTTGACAACGTTCGTGTAGGGCATGTCCGCCCCGCGAACCAGATTGTCGTAACGCACTTCCCACGCCTCGCGGCCAACCGCCCGCGCAATGGCGTCCATGGTCAGCTCGATCGCGAAACAAACGCCCGTACGCGCCACGCCCCGATACGGAAGAAAGCCCGGCTTGTTGGTCGCCGCACATTGCGTACGGCAGCGGTACCCGCTGAAATCATACGGACCGGGCAGGTTGCCAAGCGCCTGCCCGGTCTCCAGTCCTATCGTAAACGGCCACGCTGAATAGGCGCCGCCATCGATCAACAGGTTGCAGTCCAGCGCCAGTAGCCGCCCGTTCTTGTCTGCATAGGCCGTCAGCTCATAATGATGCTGACGCGTGTTGGCACCCGCGATCAGGTGTTCGCGACGGTCTTCTATGAACCGGAAAGGCCGCTTGTAGGCAAGAGCCAGCCACGCAATGCAAAGCTCTTCCTGCTGCAGGACGCATTTATATCCGAACGCACCGCCCACATCGGGCGAAATCACACGGACTTGAGCATGGTCGATTCCCAGGCATTGAGACAGCACCGTGCGGATCATGTGCGGAACCTGGGTCGACGTAATCACGACCAGTTGCGCCTGGGTATGATCCCAGTACGCCAGCACCGCCTTGCCTTCCATCGGGACCATGCATTGGCGCGCCAGGTCGACCTTCTGCTTCACGACCACGGGTGCATCCTTGGCGCGTTCGTCGAAATTGACGTCGGCCTTGAGATCGAGGAAGAGATTGTCGGTCCAGTGGTCATGCACACGGACATCGGTACGCGCGCGCGCCGCAAAGGCGCTTGCAAATGCGGGCAGTTCATCCAGATCCAGCTCAATTTCTTCCGCAATATCTTCAGCCTCGGCGCGGGAATTCGCAAAGCACATGGCTACAGGCTCGCCGACAAAACGGACCTTCCCGGACGCGAGCGGAGGATGCGCCGAAGGTTTATACGTCGCCAGGCTGGAGTCCGCCACGATGTCCGTGGCGGTATGCATGTCTTCCCGCACAATGACCTGGCTTGCGAAGCGCTCCGGCTTGCCAATACGCTCGATGCGCGCGTGCGCAAGCGGGCTGCGCAAGAACGCGACTTCCTGCAGATCAGGAAACGTATAGTCGGCGACGAACCGGCCCTTCCCATGCAGATGCCGTTCATCTTCGCGCCGCCTCACACGGGCGCCGACGCCGCCGCTTTCGACGGGTGCTTCCGTCGGTTCAGTGCTGCTCATATGCCTCTCCCACATTCGTAGCCCGCGAATGACATCGTCCGATCGCTCTCGTTCAAACAGGATAGGCCAGATCGTTTGCGATCATGGCCGTGTCATAAATTGCCTGCCGTTCCTTGAGGAGCAATTCACTGCCGCTGCGTGCAAAGCGGTCAAACAGCCGGCCGGCCTGATGCAACGTCGTTGCCCCTTCGACCAGCGTCTGCAGCAACAGGTAATTGCTCTGCGCCACGATCTCTTCATCGGTCACATCCAGGATGCGCACATTGCTCACGAAATGCAGCATCTGCCGGGGCGCAAACATCTGGGTTCTGGAAATCGCGATTGCACGGTCGCGGAGCATGTTGCGGCCTTCCGCATACACCAACCCTGCCGGGAAGCCATGAACAGCATTCTCATACTCGGTCACGCGGTAAAGACAGTTCTCCGTGAAAAACTCCGGCCACTGCTCAAGGTTGCCACCGTCGAGCACGGCGCAGTATTCAGCATGGAAATATTCCACAGCTGCGCGCGCTGCGAGCGCCTTGTCGAGTGCAACCGGTTTTTTCTCAAATCCTGGCAGCATTTAGAACCCCATTACTTCACGATAGTGCTTGTACATCGCACGAATGGCAGCTTCGGAGATCAGGCTATCCGCGGTTCCGATGTTTTCGCTGTCGAGCTTGAGCACGCTGCGGTCAGTCACCGAGCGCCGAACCCCTTCCTGCACAAACTTCATTGCTTCGTTATCCTCCAGACCCAGAAAACCCGATGGTCCCATCAGGTTCCCCTGGCGAAGCCGGTGACGCGTCGTCTCTTCGGTGTCGTCTTCGTAGCCAAACATGGTCCAGAGCATGATCATGCTGTTCGGACCGTTTGGGACAATATGACGTATGCCCAGGGTATTCATTTCGCGCTGGACGATCAGGTTCGGCCAGATCGTCTGCATGGTCACCGACCACTCGGAATCGAACTCCTTCACATACTCGAGGAAGCGTTCGTCCTTGAGGACCATGCCCTCATGGAACGAACGCATTTCCTTCTTCTTGTCAGCATCCACCGCCGCATAGAGCGAATCGCTTTTCGCCGATGCCATCGTGCCGTGAATGCCACGCTTGCTGTCGGCTACCATTGCCGACCGGTTGCCCGCGACCAGCAAGCCGAACACGACGAGGAACGAATGCAGCAATGTAGCGTGGTACGGGTCCTTCAGGTTCTCGTGGTACATCTTCCAGTTGCATGGCAGCTCGTTCTTGTAAAACCCGAGAATGCGCAACTTCTTGCCGTTAAAGACGGCGTCGAAGTCTTTCAGTATTTCGGGCGTCAGGTAATCTTCGATCGGCTCCATATCGTGCGTAAATGAGGCGAAGATCACACCATTGCGCGTGGTGACGGCAAGCTTCTTCAAGCCATGGTCCTCGTTGCGGAAGTCGCGCGGCATGCCACCGAGTTTGTTCACGCCGCGTTTGAACGGGATGCCTTGCAGGTTTCCTTTCAGGTCATAGGACCACTGGTGATACGGGCAGACAAACTCGGTATTGTTGCCGCGCGTGTGCCGGCAGAACTCCGCACCACGGTGGGCGCAGCGGTTCTCGAACACGTGGATAGACCCGTCTTCCGCGCGCGAGACGACCACCGGCGTAGGCCCCACATACGAACGTTTGTAGTCTCCGCTATTGGGAATCTCGGCCTCCAATGCAACGAAATTCCAGGTAGGACCTTGAAAAATCCGTTCCACCTCGCGAGCGTATACATCGTCACTCGTATAGACCCAGTCCGGGATGGCATGAAGTCCCTCTTCCGGCCAGACCAGCTGTTCGATGGGCTTGTTCTTGACACTCGGCGTACCGAGGCCGATGACTGTCTCTGACGAATACAAAATGCGCTCCTGAATACGTTATGAATGAGCTTGCCGTTCAAGTTGCCGCAGCTTGACGCCCGGGTCCGCGAGAGCCTCGGGATCGACCTGGGTCGCCTGCTCGACAAGACGACGAATCGCCCGCAGCTCGCCACCGTTATTTACCGCGAGGGCGTAGGTGATCGCGTTATCCCGCAGGCCCATGAGCAAGGTCTTGTCGATGGAAATCTGACGCTCGATCCATTGATCCACCGGACTGTCGAGAATTCCCAGCATCTGTACGTTCCAGTCGTACTGGTCTGTCCAGAACCAGGGACTTGGCCGGTACTCCACCGACTCGCCCAACATGTTGCGGGCCGCGACGATTGCCTGATCCTGAGCGTTCTGCCACGACTCCAGACGCAGGCGCCGGCCGGATGCGCCAAACGGAAAATTCGCACAATCGCCCGCGGCGTAAAAACCGTCGGCGGAAGTCCGGCAATATGTATCGACATGTATGCCGTTACCGGTCATCAGGCCGGATGCCCTGGCGAGCGCTTCATTCGGCTCTTGCCCAATCGCCACCACAGCGAATTCAAAGCGCTCTGACACATTCGGGGCGATTGAGAGGGTTACTCCTGATGCCTCCTCCGTTGAGGAAATCAGCTTGGCGCCCAGCATGAACCTGACTCCGTTCTGTTCATGCTTGGTCCGTAGACGCTCGGAGAATTCGCGCGGCAGTGCGCGCTCCAATAACTGTTCACCGGCTTCCACCACGGTGACGTCGATTCCACGCGCCCTGGCGCTTGCCGCAAACTCCAGTCCGAGGAAACCTCCCCCTATAACGGCCACGGAACGCGCGCCGACCATGCGCGTTCGCACTCTCATCGCGTCCTGCAGCGTGCGCAGCGTGAAGACATGACGGCTGTCCGGCGTTCCGGGAAGCCTGCGCGCTCGGCCACCTGTTGTGAGCAGACATTTGTCGAACCTGATGCTTCGGCCACTTCGGAGCGTTGCCGTGCGGTGTCTCACGTCGAGCAGTTCAACGCTATCCGCAGTCCAGTCGATCTTGTTCGTCTCGTAGAAGTCGCTCGAATGGAGCCACGCACTGAAGCAGTCGCTGTCGTCGGCCGCTGTCAGCACCGTCTTCGACAATGCCGGGCGTTCATATGGCCGGTGCTGTTCATCTCCCGCCAGAACGACCGAGCCGTCGAAGCCCTGCGCCCGTAGCGTTTCGGCTGCACGGCCCCCGGCCTGTCCTGCCCCGATGATCAAGATCGTTTCCACGTTTAAATTCCTGGCTTGGGTCAAAAGACCGCTCCCTCAGATCTCGACCATCACTGCACCCTTTTCGATCTGGACCTTGTAAGTCCTGATCCCCGCGGTCACGGGTGCGCAAAGGGCGGCACCGGTCTTCACATCGAATTTCCCCTGATGAAGCGGACACTCAATGCAGCCGTCTTCCAGAAAGCCGTCGCTGAGCAACGCGAACTGGTGAGTGCAAACGTTGTGAGTTGCATAAACCTCGCCGTCTACCAGATACAACGCTATCTGTTCATTACCGATGCTCGCGGCATAAGGTTCATCCGCGTTCAGGTCTTCAAGGTTTGCTGCGAATTGGAGTGTCATCGCTTTGCGCTGGAAAATTAATCAGTGTGCTGATGAATTAATCATAGCTCCAATTCATCCTGAGTCAATATTGTCAAAATTATCGTTTACCCTTTATGGGCATCTTTACGGGTAGAGGGGGAATTCCAGGCCGGTGCTAGCGCTGGCTATTAGGGAAGGAAGAGGATATAAGCAGACAAATCAACTGAACGCGACGCCTTGGGCATCGCCTCGCCCGAGCCCCCTTATTTTCGGCGAGGAGCGCTTTGGGCAACCAGTTGCCGGCGTGATAACTCCACCCGCTGACCTTCCTTCTCCGGACCATGCGGGGAGGTCGAAATGCTCGGACGGGTGTGGAGATGTCGAGATCGCTTTCGAGTAAAAAAACACAGGGCGAAACCGACCAGCCATAGTGAGAAATAGGCCATTGCAAACAGCCGGAGCAAATCAAGAACGTGAACCACATGGCCTCCCGGACTCCCGCCCAAGTGTAATGTGCGAACCGCTGACTCCGATTTGGTGCATAGCCGTTTTGCTCTCCTTCAGCTCACGGCTATGCGGACGTTCGTGTTCCATAACGTTGCGAGTCTTGTCCAGTCGATCAGCTATGCAAGCTGTTCGGGACGAAACAGAATGCGTTTGACAACGTATTGAACCACCAGGCCACTCGGGGGTCGACACTCCACCATCTGCCCCACCCGTGCACCCAGAAGCGCGAAACCGGCGGGCGAAAGAACCGATATGAATCCCCGTTCGTAATCCGCTTCATCCGGATAGACGAGCGTCCACTGATGCGCCTGGCCGCCGGCGACAGCCACACATTCGATCCTGGTATTCACCATGACGACGTCCGACGGTACTTCGGCAGCGTCCAGCAACATGGCTGCCCCCTCAAGCTCCTCCACAAGCGTACGCTGCTCGGACGAAGCACCGGGCACGCGTGCGCAACGCTTGAGCCGCTCCATATCGAGTTCGGACAGAATAGGCATGCCCGCAGTCTTGGATCTTGCCGCGGTAGATGGTTGAAATTTATCGAATGACATAGGTACCTCGGGTGTAAATGAAAATTGAAGGGGCTAATGCAATAGCCATCAAGTTATTTGTGAAACTGTTAGTTATCCTGCACGATAGGACACTCCAAAGCGCTGATTCGGAAAGACCCGGCACATCATAGGATCGCGTCCGTCGTCTCCGGGCAATCAATAGGAAACGACTTGTTTAACGGTTTAAACCGCCGCTCGAACTAGTTCACCGCATAGCCGAACAGACGGCCACACGTGCGTTTCCAAGCGCCGGCTCCTGACAGGAACCGGCACTGTTGCTGTGATGTGGGACGTGCGAGAGGAGAAGGCCCGGCTCGCGCGTTGACTCAAGATCAGTCGTTATGCGGGAGCCAGGCTCAGGGAAGTGCGGACTTGCCCGCCGGTCGTGCGCGGCTCCGGTTGAGCATGGTGATTCTCGATTTTCCGCTCGCGCACAGACACCTTCCGGTCGGGACCGGAAGACGAAACACTGCGAGCGAATGAAGCGAAATGAGAAACACGATGGTTACCTAAGTCGGAAGTGCTTGAGAAGAACTAAAGATGCACATGACCTCATTAAAGCTTGTTTGTCAGGATATTGCAAGCTTGTGCGCTGCAAGCATGCATTTCCCCGCCGGTTAAAGCCGGTTACCGCCGGATTGAGACCATTCCGCTTGCGTCGGCAGACGTTGCCGGGATAGGAAAAATCGCAGTGCAGGGGTCTCAACCGCGATACCGAACGTCAGGGCGAAGCACATCCCGATCCCACGGCTTATCGCAACAAATTCGGTGGCAAGTATGCGCACCGGACAATCAACAGCGGCATTGGCCATAACCTTCCGCAGGAAGCGCCAAAGGTCTTCGCTGACGCAGTGATCGAGGTCGCCGATTGACCTATTGAACTGAACGCCTCCGGACCGCGGCGGCTACCAGGCCCGCCAATGGTTGGTATCACGATGTATCCGCAACGCACATGGACACACAACGTTTCACGCGCGGTGCTTTCCGGACAAAAACCAGATACATCGACGCGGTTTAATCCATTCACGCCAGGCTTTGCTTCACGGCGTCGATTCAGCTTCAACCCCTTGGCACGCAAACCGCTGTTTGCAAACAACCCACTCTCCTGAGGTAGAAACCATGAAACTCGTTCAATCGCTGATCATTGGCGCTGTCGTTGCCATTCCGGCCGTATCGTTCGCTCAATCGAACGAATCGCTTACCCGCGCCGATGTGCGTGCCCAACTGATCCAGCTGGAAAAGACCGGCTATAACCCGGCTGGCGATCAGACGCAATACCCGCAGAACATTCAAGCTGCACAAGCGCGGGTCGACGCGGCGAACGGCGTGTCAGCAACGTCGTATGGTTCGTCGACCAGCGGTACGGCTGCGGCAGGTTCACGCACGGCCGGGTCTGATGTGACCGGTCTGGGTTCGATCTACGCGCGTCCCTAAGCTCGAGCCTGGCGCCTTTACGGGCGCAACGTGAATGCGCTTTCGCAGCAAAGAACGGGGCATGGCCTTAATGACGTTAGTTCGTATTCCTATCATTAAAGCCATGTCTTTTCCGGGGATGTGTTTATTTTCCGGTTCTCACGCCATTGCCGACCACCCCAGCCTGACATTCATGTCGCAATGTATCTGGCGTGTCGGCAGACACAAAACATTGCACCCACGCCCTTCGCCCAACACAAGCCAGATACGCGCGAGCGTTCCAATAGCACCATGCCAATCAACGGAACGCCCATCGTGCACAACCTCCTTGAAACTCCTCTCGCCTTGCTGGCCGGTCTGCTCACCATTGCATCGCCGTGCATCCTCCCGGTGATGCCGATCCTGCTCGGCACGTCGGTCGACCGGCCCGACCGGGTGCGCCCGCTCTTTATCATCGCCGGCTTCATCCTGAGCTTCGCGGCGTTCGCCATGCTGCTGGGCGCTGTCTCCAGCGGTGTTCACATAGCGCAAGGCGCGCTGCGCAACACCGCCACCGCGCTGCTTGCGCTCTCCGGACTGCTGCGCGTGTGGCCGGCGCCCTACGAGTGGCTGATGGCGCGTGTGGAGCACCCGTTGCAGCGCATTGGCACAGCGATCTCGCCCGGCGTGCCGGCGGGCAGCAGCAACACCGGCGGTTTTGTCCTCGGCATGTCATTGGGCGCGGTATGGACGCCATGCGCAGGACCCGTGCTGGCATCGATCCTCGTGCTGGTCGTCAAGGCCCAGGACCTTCAATGGTCCGCGCTGCTGCTTGCGCTGTATGCAATCGGCGCCTCGATTCCGATGCTCGCCATCATCTACGGCGGACAGTACATCACCCGCCGCGTACGCGTGGTGGCACGCCATGCGCCCCGTCTGCAACAAATTTTCGGCGTGCTGGTGGTGCTGACCGCACTCGCCATCTACCTGCAATACGACGTCCTGGTCTATGCCCGGATCGCCACGTTCCTCCCCTCCCTGAAAGGACTTTGACATGATCTCCCGACTCAAGACCGCCGCTGCCGCGATGCTGCTGGCCGCCACCGCCCTGACCAGTTCCGGGGCCAGCGCCGCCCCTCTGAGGAACAGCACGCCGGCGCCGGAATTCACCGGCATCGACACGTGGCTCAACAGCAAACCGCTAAGCATCAGCCAGTTGCGCGGCAAGGTCGTGCTGGTCGATTTCTGGACCTACACATGCATTAATTGCATCAACACCCTTCCTTACGTCAGGGAGTGGAATCAGAAGTACAAGGACCAGGGGCTGGTAGTGATCGGCGTACACACCCCCGAGTACCCATTCGAGCGCAATACCGTCAACGTCAAGACAGCCATCAAGCGATTCAATATCACGTACCCGGTTGCGCAGGACAATCGTTATGCGACCTGGAGCGCTTACAACAACCAGTACTGGCCGGCGTTCTATCTGATCGACAAGAAAGGACAGGTGGTCTATAGCCACTTCGGCGAAGGCGAGTACGACGAGACCGAGGCGCAAATCAAGGCGTTGCTGGCGCAAAAGGAATGAATCCGCTGGGCATGATTCGCGTCATCTTCCCTTCGCCGATAGACATTTCCGATCGCGCCGGATCGTCCATCCTCTGCGGGACGAGTATGGCCGGCTCTCGTGAAGCTTCACTCAGCGAATTTGTATCCCAACGTATCCGGGAGCCGCATCGATACAAAGCATTGGATTTACCCGGGTTCGCCGACACAAGCCAGATACCTGTGCACGTTCCAATGCATCAACGCCGGATTTCCCGGCGAAACAAAACAAGGAGTGGACCATGACACAGCTTGAAAAAGTGCTTTATACCGGCAAGACTCACACGACGGGTGGCCGCGACGGCGCGTCCCATAGCGATGACGGCCGCCTGGACATCGCCCTTTCCGTTCCCGGCAGCAAGGGCGCCGGCACCAATCCCGAACAGTTGCTCGCCGCCGGCTGGTCCGCCTGCTTTATTGGGGCAATGGGCCACGCAGCGGCCAAATTGAAGATTGTGCTGCCGGCGGGCACCGCAGTGGACACGGAAGTGGATCTCGGCACGACCGGGGGGGCATATTTCCTTCAGGCACGCCTGAACGTCAACCTGCCCGGGCTTGACCATGAAGTCGCCCAGTCTCTCGCGGACGCCGCTCACCAGACCTGCCCGTATTCCAAGGCGACGCGCGGCAACATCGATGTCGTGATCAAGGTGGTCTGAGCCGGAAGCGCTTTCGTCGCGGCATCGTTCCTGTTGTTCGTCCAGTCCGATTCCGCGTCGAAACTCATAGGGCTGCGCGACCCACGTGTCCAGCCGGCTTGCCGCCGAGTCCGCCGGGGTCACAGCCGGCTTTTGCTATATTCGCTGTTTCCCCTGGCAACCTTTCACCCATGCGCGTCGGCCGTCCGGTTCAAGCCCTACCCCATCCAAATTGCGACTATTGCGGCGCGAAGGCAACGCTCGCGCGGCCGGGAGAGGCGGCTTATCCGTATCAGGACGACCACGGTCCGCTGTGGTTATGCGCGCCCTGCGAGGCCTGGATCGGGATATTCGCGCGCAGTACGCGCAACCTCCCTCTCGGCCGGTTGGCGAACGCCGAATTGCGGGAATGGAAAGCGAAACTCCACGCTGCGCTGGAGCCCATGGCGGAGGCCAAGGCCCGGCGCGACGGCGTGAACATCTTCGAGGCAAGGTCGAAAGGCTATAAGTGGCTCGCCGGGGAACTGAAGATGGAGCCGAAAGCCTGCAACATCAATTTGCTCGACGTGGAGCAATGCAAGGCGGCAATCGATGTAATCGAGCAATTCGAACGAAATCGCCGCGCTGCGACCCCTTCAGAATAGTCGCGACTTGTACGTTAACCTGTGGACAACTCTCCCAATGACTCCATGGCCCGTACCCTACCGTTTAACCGCAGCGCACAAGCAACGCGTGTCCGCTTGTCGAAAATGCAGCTTCTTCCCATGCCCCGGTCAGAAGCGGACAAGCTTTCGTTGCATGCTCATTGCGCACTGCAGGCGCTGCGCGATGGCCATGGATGGATGGCCGGAACCCAGTCGCTCGCAGAAGTCCTGATCCTGACGGCGTACGTTGCGGAGGCGGGATACGGACAAATCACCCGCGAAGCCTGGCTCCAGAGCGAGTTGGCGATCAACGGCGCTTTTGCAGAGGGTCAGGCCACGGGAGTCTGGAAACTGGACGACGCGAGTTGTGAGCAACTCGCCGGCGTCGTGTGCGTGCACGATGCGCAACTTCACAACACTCCGTTAGGCATCCTCGCCGCAGCGAGCGAACGGCTTGAACGCCTCAAGACCGGCGAAGTGGACCCAATGCCGAGACTAAAGCGGGCGTGAACGGGAAATCCGGCGCGCCGGGATCGCCAGGGGCGGTATAGCCGCTTTCAGCGCACCACATGCCTCACACAGGCTGTGCTGGTTCTAATCGAAGGGGCTCCAACTGCGCCAATGCCGGAAACGCCTCATCGCGGGAGATTGTCTCCATCAGATGGTCGGCAGACATCGGGCGCCCGAGCAGGAAGCCTTGCAGTGAATCACAGCCGAGACGCGTCAGGAACTCCTGCTGCGCGAGGGTCTCTACCCCCTCCGCGACAATAATCAGGTTGAGCGTCTGCCCCAGCGCCACGATGGCCGAGACAATGGCGGCATCTTCGGTATCGCGTGCAAGCTCACGAATGAACCCGCGGTCAATTTTCAGTTCACTGGCCGGCAGGCGCTTCAGGTAGAGCAGGCTTGAATAGCCTGTGCCGAAGTCATCGATGGAAATACGCACGCCAAGATCGTGCAACTCCTCCAGGATTCGCAGGCTGGCATCCACGTCATGCATCGCGGTCGATTCGGTCACTTCCAGCAGCAGGCAGTGCGGCGCCAGTGCGTGGCGCTCCAGGGTGTCCCGCACGGTCTGGATCAGGCTTACGTGCCTGAATTGCAACGCAGACAGGTTGACCGCCATGGTCCAGTCCTCGCGGCCCGCGTTGCGCCACACGCTCATCTGCCGGCACGCCTCGTCCAGCACCCATTCGCCGATCGGCACGATCAGTCCCGTTTTCTCCGCAAGCGGAATGAACTCGTCCGGCGCAATCATCCCGCGAGTGGGATGCGCCCAGCGCACCAGCGCTTCCACCCCGATCACGGGCCCGACCGGCGCGGCGAACTTCGGCTGATACTGCAATACGAGTTCATGGCGCTCGACCGCGGCACGCAGATCCTGCACAAGCTGAAGCTGCTCGTGAACGTTGGCGTTCATCGATGCTTCGAAGAAACAGTAAGAATCGCGTCCCAGTGCCTTGGCGTGGTACATGGCCGCGTCGGCGTTGATCAGCAAGTCGTTCGGACTGAGTCCATCGCCGGGATACATTGCGATCCCGATGCTGGTCGATACCCGCAGCTCCCGGCCGCCCATGTGGAACGGTTCGCGGATGGCGCTCAATACCTTGCCCGCCAGCGTCGCGGCGTCCGCGGGTTCGCCTACATCCGCCAGCAGCACGAACTCGTCTCCGCCCACGCGGGCAATGGTGTCCCGTGTCCGGACGTTCGCCCGGATGCGTTCGGCGACATCCACCAGCAATGAGTCGCCAACGTGATGCCCGTAGGCGTCGTTGATGGCCTTGAAGCCGTCCAGGTCCATGAACATCACGGCGAAGCGGCCTTGCTCCCGGTCGGCGTCCTGTGCAGCACGGTCCAGCCGGTCTTCCAGCAACACCCTGTTGGGAAGTTTGGTGAGTGCGTCGTGCAGCGCCAGGTAAGTCAGTTCCTGATTGGCCTCGGCAAGCGACATCGCCAGGGTTGCGGTACGGGTTTCCAGACGCAGGTCGAATACCGAAATGACCAGTGCAATGGCGAGGATCGCCAGCGTAACGACAATGATCACCAGCGCCATCCATCCCGTGCTCACCCCGTTTTGCACCGCGCCGCACACGCTGCCGATCGGAAACTCCGCGGCCGCCATGCCGGTGTAATGCATCGCGACAATGGCGACGCCCATGACAACGGCGGCGCCGGCACGTATTGGCCGGACCAGCGGTGAATGCCGGCGCAGGCGGAAGGCTATCCATAGCGCCGCAGCCGACGCAAGGATTGCGATGACGATGGACAACGCGAACAGCGCGGGAACGTACTGGATTCCCGGCGTCATGCGCATGGCGGCCATGCCGGTATAGTGCATCGCCGACACCCCGGCTCCCATCAATACCGCGCCGCCGAAAAGACGCGACACCGGTAATTCGTTCTGGCCTACAAGCCATAACGCAAACGCGGAAGAAGCAATCGCAATCAGCAGCGACAGCGCGGTGAGCGAAAGGTCGTAGCCGAGAGGGATCGGCAAGCTGAAAGCGAGCATGCCGACAAAATGCATCGACCAGATCCCGGTGCCCATCGCGCAAGCCCCGCCGGCCAGCCACCAATAGCCCGCCCGTCCGTGCGCAGTCGCGATACGACCCGCCATGTCCAGGCCGGTGTACGACGCAAGGATCGCCACCAGCAGCGAGAACAGGACAAGCAAATTATTGTATTCACCAGCAAGCATGGGATACCCCGTTACGGTTGATTCGAACCACTTGGGGGCGCCCCAATTCGCCTGCGCATGAAGAAGTCATCGTACGGAGAGCACAGAACAGGCGCCGTGGCCCGTTTCGGAAGCCGTGCATGCTGAGGGAAAAAGTCGCGAACGAGACGTCGGAGAATTGAAGCCTCAGGCAGAAGCCGGAGGAACGCTGGAAGGAGTGAAAGCGGTGGAGCGACAGCCATGAAATTCATACCGGTTGGTTATAGCAAACACCGCTATCAACCAGCGCGGAGTCAGCCTATTTTTGGGCGCGTAGCAAAACATCGGGACGCCGGCCTGGCGAGAACTGCGCGCGCTGTTAGTTATATCGACTCATTATGGGGAAACTTGAAAGAATTGAAGAACGGGCGCACTTTCGGCCGCGCTTGCATCCGTACTTCCATCCGCGCTTCCGTGCTCTCCCCGCAATCCTGGCCCCGGACCGAGCTGTGCTAACCGCCGCCCGGCCGATCCGGCGCACGACCCGAGAGGCACCAGCGCGCTACAGCCTCGCCCGGACGAACGGGCCCTTTTCTACAGTGTCAAAACTTCACAACACTGCATGCGTCATTGATTAAATAAAGTGACATGAGCCGCAGCAAAATGATTAAATTGTCCCGGCTGCTCCCGTGTGACCGGACTTGCACCGCACACACGGAGCTGTCTCGTTGTGCATTGGCATCTGTAAAGATCGGCCGACGAAGTGCCGGTCAAATCTAGCGAGAGCACTATGTCGCCTTGGTTAGCCGTCGCCTTAGGCGCTGGAGTTTTCAGCGCAGTCGTCAACGTGGCTTGCAATACGGTTGCTCACAAGCGCGGTTCAGCGCGCAAGGCCGCCGAACGTGTCCATGCCGGTCGTCATACCGCATTGACCGTGGCCATCACACTCGAAGAATTTGCGCATCGCTGTCAAACCGCAATCGATCGCGCAGAACGCCGTGACCTGTCCGAGCAGCCGCACGTACAGTCAGGCGATGTAGAAATACCGCCCTTCGCATTTTCCAGTGATACCTCATGGCGTGATCTCGATCCCGGAAAAGCATCGTACCTCCGGGCCTTCAGCGCCGATCAAACACACAGCGCCGAACTGATCCAGTCGAACGATCGATGCTCGAATGTCGATGAGTTCGCCGCCTATATCAAGGGCCATTGCGCCGAATTCGGACGACGAGCCTGGTTGATGGCGGTTGAACTGCGCGAAGAAAATGAACTGCAGGCGGTCACGGATCACAACTACGTGATCGAGTTCGACGCAGCACTCAGCCGATACATCGCGTGGGAACAGCGCCAAAAGGTCCGCGGCGAGAGAGTCCCGTCGCCTTTGCCGGTGCCTCAAAGTCCGCACCGTCCACGAAACAGCGGACGCGGACTCGCTGTCGGCGGTCCGGCATAAATCCTGATTCTTCGCGGGTGACCAGAGCGGCGTGTGTCTGGTGAGCATGGGTGTGCGTCCCGTATATCCTCACCTTTTGCGAGAGCCGCTTACTTCGTTGGCGTCCAGCGCCGGTTGATTCATATCTCGATCCGGCTCGAAACACGATGCCATATTCATATGGATTCCAAATTAAATAAATCATGAACAACCTACCTGGCAACCGGCTGATTGCTGCCGGTAAAGCCACGGATCTCGACAAAGTTGTCTTCCATGAGCACCCCGCCGCTGACAAACCCCTTCCACCTCTCCCGCATCCGAAATTGTCGGCGTGAATGATCCGCGCTATTGTTGCGGCAAACCATTTTTATGAGGCGAATATGCTCACGCATCCCGACAATCACCTGATCCCCGCGAAACTCGCCGCATTGCGTCCCACACAGATGACGGTCGGTTACCGCGAAGTCATCGCCAAGCGCGAGCACTGGAAGACACTCAGCAAGAAAGCGCGTACCGAGGCCATTGCTTCGCACTGGTTTCCCGCCGTGCTCGGCCCGGAGAAACTCTATTACATCGTGGACCATCATCACCTTGGACTGGCGCTGCTCGAGGAAGGGGTCAAGGAAGTAAAGGTGGCAATGCTCAAGGATCTCTCGTGGCTGGACGAAGCGATCTTCTGGCGCATGATGGAACATAACCAGTGGGTCCATCCGTTCGGTGCGGACGGTTCGCGATACGACTTCGAGCATCTACCGAAGATCGTGACCGGGCTGACGGACGATCCGTATAGAAGTCTCGCCGGCGAACTGCGCCGGGTGGGTGGCTTCGCGAAGGACGCGACGCCGTTCAGCGAATTCCTCTGGGCCGATTTCCTGCGTCCACGGATCGCGGAAAGCAAGATCCGCAAGAACTTCACGAAGGCGCTGGATCAGGCGAAAGCCGTCGCGCACACGCCTGAGGCGCGGTATCTGCCAGGCTGGTCCGGGCTGATTGAAACCCCTGTGAGCTGACCTGCCCCGGCTCCGTAGACCGTGGACGCAATTCCATTGATAAACGGAATTCTTTGCCCCTACGGCGTTCCCTCGAGCCTGGCAAATCCGCACGAATGCCCGCTGCGGAGTAAACCACTCCTACAGGATCACGACTCCACGTCGGCCAGGCTGAAAAGTTCCGTCTTGTCGTTGTACGAGAAGATCTCGCCGTAACGGCCCCAGTTGATCACCGCGTCCAGCGTTTCCTTCGCACCGCTATCCGACAGAAAGTCCTCCAGTTCCTGCTCGAAACGCACGCGCGGCGCACGGTGCCCCGGGCGCTCATTCAGGACCTTCTTGATCTGCGTAGCAAGCGGCACATGGCGCAGCAAATGCTCGGCGAACATCGTCTTTCGGTCCTGCGTGCCGAGTTCGGCGAATACGCGTGCGGGCGGCGTCAGGAAGATATCGCCTTCGCGTATTTCCGCGAAAGCGAGATGCTGCAGCACCTCCGCTACCGGGAACAGATCGTCCACTTCGAGCTGCAGGGTACGGGCAATTTCCGGCATATCCGCGCGGCCATGGTACGGAGCGGCGGCCAACGTTTCGATCAGACCGGCCATCAGGTTGGTCGATACCAGCGGCAGCAGACTGCTTAATTCGAGGCCCTTTTTCGTGGCTTCGTCAGACTGGCGCGCGGTCATCTTGGCGTAGATTTCATCGACGAGACTGCGGAATGCGGGATCCAGGCGGTTGCGCGGATGCGCGAACGGCACCTTGATCTCTGCGATCACTCGCCCCGGATTCGATGACAACACCAGGATCCGGTCGCACATGAACACCGCTTCCTCAATGTTGTGCGTGACGATCAGCATCGACTTGATCGGCATCTTGCCCTGCGTCCAGAGATCGAGCAGGTCGGTACGCAAGTTCTCGGCGGTCAGCACGTCGAGCGCGGAGAACGGTTCGTCCATCAGCAAGAGGGTGGGATCCACGACCAACGCGCGCGCAAACCCCACGCGCTGGCGCATGCCGCCCGACAACTCGCGCGGATACGCGTTCTCGAAACCGTCGAGACCGATCAGGTCGATTGCCGCCAGCGCGCGCTCACGCCGCTTCTGCGCGCCAACGCCCAGCGCCTCCAGCCCCGCCTCCACGTTCTGGAGCACGGTCAGCCACGGAAACAGCGCAAATGTCTGGAACACCATGGCGACACCCTTGGCCGGGCCGTCGAGCGGTTTGCCGAGGTAAGTCACGTCGCCGCCGGTCGGCTCGATCAACCCCGCGATGATCCGCAGCAACGTTGACTTGCCTGATCCGGAGCGGCCGAGCATGCCGACAATCTCGCCTTCAGGAAGCGTCAGGTTCACGCCGTCGAGCACCAGCTGGTCGGGCTGGGTCTTGTCGAAGCCGTGACACACGCTCTTGATATTCAGGATTTCATTCCCGGTACGCACTGGTGCCTGGACTATCTCGACGGGTACAACTTTAGGATTTAGCATCGCATTCTCTCTCACTTCAAATTCAGTCGAGCCGGAGCTTGTTTTCGGCATAGGCATACAGCGGACGCCACAGCGTGCGGTTGAACAGTGTCACGAACAGGGACATCATCGCAATGCCCAGGATGATCTTCGGAAAGTCGCCGGCGGCGGTGGTCTGCGCGATATACGCGCCAAGCCCGTGCGCGACGACCCTGGTGTCGCCCCACTGGACGAACTCCGCCACAATGCTGGCGTTCCACGCGCCGCCGGATGCGGTGATTGCGCCCGTGATGTAGTACGGGAAGATGCCCGGCAGCATGACCTTGCGCCACCATTGCCAGCCATGAATGCGAAAGTTCGCGGCCACCTCGCGGTAGTCGTTCGGATACGCGCTTGCCCCCGCGATCACGTTGAACAGGATGTACCACTGCGTGCCGAGCACGATCAGCGGAGACAGCCAGATGTCGGGGTTCAGGTGAAAGCGCACGATCACGATCACGAACACCGGGAACAACAGGTTGGCCGGGAATGCGGCAAGAAATTGTGCGAGCGGCTGGATCTTCTCCGCCAGCGCCGGCCGCAGTCCGATCAACACCCCGACAGGCACCCAGAGCAGCGTGGAGAGCAGGATCAGCAGAGCAACGCGAAGCAGCGTGATCAGGCCAAGCACGAACACGTGGCCGACTTCATCGAGCGTGACACCGGTGCGCACATACGTGACCACGCGATAGATCACATACACGGTCAGCAGGATCACCAGCGAGCCCCAGACAATGTCGCCAATGCGCGATGGTTTCAGCCTGCGCGGCATGCTGAAACGTACACCGCCGAGTGACGGCAGGCGCAGTGGTATACGTGCGGCATTCGCGAAGATCCTGCCCATGGGCACCAGCACGCGATGAATCAGCCGCGTGCGGCGGATCAGGTCCAGCAGCCAGGACTCGGGCGCATTGCCGGAGCTGGTCGTTTCCATGCGGAACTTGTCGGCCCACGCGACCAGCGGGCGGAACAGCAGTTGGTCATAGGCAAGAATCACCACGGTCATCGCGAGGATCACCCAGCCGACCGCGTGAAGATTCTTGTCGGAAATGGCCTGCGCGAGATACGCCCCGATTCCCGGCAGCGTGATCGTGTTGTTGCCGACGGTGATCGCCTCGGAGGCGACCACGAAGAACCAGCCGCCCGACATCGACATCATCATGTTCCAGATGAGGCCGGGCATCGAAAACGGCACGTCCAGCTTCCAGAACCGCTGCCACGGAGTCAGGTGAAAACCGCGCGAGACTTCATCGAGATCGCGCGGCACGGTGCGCAGCGACTGATAGAAGCTGAACGTCATGTTCCACGCCTGGCTCGTGAAGATCGCGAAGATTGCCGCGAGTTCCGCGCCCAGCACGCGCCCAGGAAACAGGGCGAGGAAGAACGTGACCGTGAACGAGATATAACCGAGCACTGGCACCGACTGGAGAATATCCAGGATCGGCACGAGCACCATGGACGCCCGCCGGCTCTTCGCGGCAAGCGTGCCGTAAACCAGTGTGAAGACCAGCGACGCAACCATGGCTGCGAGCATGCGAAGCGTAGTGCGCATTGCGTACTCGGGCAGACTCGCTGGATCAAGCGAGATGACCTGGGTTTTTAAAGTGGCGATGGGCGCCATCGTCTCGTGAAAACCGATCGCGCCCATGGCAATCAGGCAGATGATCAGCGGGAAAGCGACGAAGTCCCAGCCGTTGGGGAGCAACCGCCATGCAGAAGCATTCGCAATGCGGTTTGGGTTAAAACTGAAATTCATCGGATGTCCCACCGGTCACAGATTGACAGATTGCAAAAACATGCGGGGTCTCACTCGAACGATTACGCGACAACGCGCTCGAAAGTCCCGCCTGAAAATTGAAGCGAATCATGACCGGCTACCGGCCACGAAAGGGAACAAGGAATCCACACCTCTTAAGAACCGCCACGAAACTTAAGACAGGCGTGTCTTGAGACGGCGCCAGAAGGTGGCCAGTCTGTTTGATACGGCGGGATCGCCCTCGAGGTGGGCATGCAGCGCGGGCACGGCATGATAGTAGACACGTGCTTCTTGCAGGACAGGCGGGTGCGACAACAGCAGACCGAAGTTCATGATATTTCTCCGAGCGTTTGGCTCAACGCGGTTCGTGGCAAGCCAGCAGACCCGGAGCTCGATCGCGTGATACGCGCAGCGGAGAACGTCTACTTGCTTGCCTTGGGCATGAGTAAGGTGCAACGAGTTATGGGACAACTATCAGGGTCCGGCATGGACGCTCCTTGTTGGCGTTGATACAGATACGAATACGGTTAGCCACCACACGTCCGCTTTGGCCGGCAGGCTGCACCGGCGCGGACGGACACTGTCGCCCAAGCTCATGCTTGCGACTCAATACCATCAGACGCGCATTAATGACTGCGTCCAAAGGGTGTTTTAAAGGTGCACGGAGAGAGTTACTACGGCGCGCACCGTCTGCCTGCTGGCAAGACGGCGGCTGAAAGAAAAAGCGCGGACGTCCTGCCGGTCAGGCAGCGAAATTCTTCGAAGGTCGACTACTACAGGTGTCCAAGGCATTAGCCCGATTTGTGGAGACTGCGGAGTTTAGTCATTCAAGGAATCAGAAGTCAACCTCATTTGCCACGTCCACCGATATAAATCGAAAATCAGGCATTCAGGTGATCGGAGGGTCCCACATAGCAACAGCACTCTTTCATATGTCACGTCACGATCGACCCTGGAAAGAGTAATGAAAGAATATAAGAAGGCCAAGCAGTGTTGCGTACGCCGCCAAGTGCCGCGCGTCTTTCGAGTACGTCCGCACGGCGCAAGCCGGCATGGCGGAAGGAAGCCCGCGAGATTATGAAAAAAGGGATTTGAAGCGTTGCCAAAACGTCGCGTGTTGGTGCAGGCCCGGGGTGCCCGGCGACAACATGGTGTCGTAGAAGATACGCGACTCCTGAACGTGGGGCAGTTGGGGCAAAAGCCAACCGAAGTTCATGATATTTCTCCGGACTACGTATGATTTCTACGCACCTGGCAATCCACGTGCTCGCCTGCGCCAGCGAATCGAACGGGCGTGAACGAACGCGGCCGCGAGTTCATGCTCGCGACGCATTGCCGCGTGACCTGCACGCACCCTTCCCCGCCTTGACGGGTGCTCGCCGGAGATGCGTGAGAAAAAGGGAAGCATCAGAAAGATATCCGGCGATGCATGCCTCTCAAACGGGGGACGAGGGGAACAAACCAGGAGAATGAAGCACGGAAATGAAAGAAGGGAGTCAAACGGGAATGAGACAATCGTGCATTATTCGTATTAAGCCAATGCAGATTACTGAATTGAAAGAATAGGCTATCGTTATTCTTGAATCTTCCTAGCGCATGATTCCACCTGACTTCGCCGCACCCCTTCCCGTAAAATAGAAAGCTGACTTTCGAAATGAATACCCCCATGAAGCTTTCACGTCGCGCAGTGCTTGGCCGTAGCCTCGCCATTCCCTTGAGTCTTGGTCTGTCACCATTTATGGCTCTCCGGTCTGAAATTGCCAACGCCGCCGAATCCCCGCTGGCCATCGTGATGAATTCCGGTGAAGCCAGTGTCTCGGTCATCGACATGACGTCGCGCAAAGTCATCCGTACGCTGCCTACGCTGCGCGAACCGAGCCACTGGGCGCTTTCCCAGGACCGCAGCAAACTCTATATTGCGGACGCCAGCGGCAATGCGCTGTTTATCGTCGATCCGCATACCGGTACCGCACTCGGCCACAAGGTGATTGCCGATCCGTACCAGCTTGGCTTCACGCCGGATCACCGTTACCTCGTTGTCAACGCGCTCAGGCTCGATTATGTCGATGTCTATCGCGCCGACGACCTGACCCTCGCCAAGCGTTTCTCGCCCGGCTCCATGCCGAGCCACCTCGATTTCTCGCCGGACTCCCGCTGGAGCTTCAATTCCATGCAAGGCTCGGGAACGCTTGTTTCGTTCGACCTGACGACCATGACGATACGCTGGAAGACGAAGCTGGGTTCGACCCCGGCGGGCGTGCTCTGGCACAACGGCAAGGTGCTGGTCTGCGTCATGGGCAGCGACCATGTGGCGGAGATCGACCCGGTGACGGGCGACATACTGCGGCGAGTCAAGACGGGAGTGGGTCCGCACAATATTTTCCTCTCGCCGGACGGCAGCACGCTCTACGTGTCCAATCGTATTGGCGGGTCTCTCGTCGCCATGGATCCCACCACCTTCGCCATACAACGCACGTATCCTTTCCACGCTGCCGGACCGGACGACATCGGCATCGCACCGGATGGCAAGTTGTGGGTCACGTTGCGCTTTCGTGAACAGGTCGCGGTACTGGACCCGAAAACCGGCGCTTATGAGACCATTAACGTGGGGCGCTCGCCGCATGGCATTTTCCTCAATTCCGAATTGAGCCGTAAGGGCCTGATCACCGCGGAAACCTTGTAAAGAACACCATGCTGATATTCCTCGACAGGTTGTTCAACGCTCTGGCCGGCGAGATCGATCAGTATCTCGTTCTGCCATTGCTTTATCACTTCGGCTGGATGCAGTGGGAAGAGCTGTCGTTCGACTGGGTACTCGTGTGCGTGTACGGGATGTTCGCGGTCATCGTCACCTACGCCGTGTGCTGGCCGCTCGAGGCGCTGTTCCCGATCGAACACTGGAAAGATCGAAAAGCCGTCGTGACGGACGCGTTCTACACGGTGCTCAATCGCGTTGGTGTATTGCCCGTCGTCAGTTTCCTGCTGTTCTATCAGGTGCAGGTTTGGGTGAACGGTTTTGTGGTCGCCCAAGGCTATATTCCGCCAACGCTGGAGACTGTCGTGCCGGCGCTGCTGGGGCATCCGGTCATCACGTTCTTCGCCTACGCACTGATTCTCGATTGCGCGGACTACTGGCGCCACCGCCTGTCGCACTCATGGCGCGGCTGGTACGCGTTGCATGCGCTGCACCACGCGCAACGGCAGATGAGCTTCTGGTCCGACGACCGCAATCACCTGCTGGATGATCTTGTCGCGGCAATCTGGTTTGGCGTGGTCGGTCTGGCGATCGGTATTCCACCGCTGCAATTTCCGCTGCTGTTCCTGTTCATGCGTTTCATCGAAAGCCTGAGCCACGCGAATATCCGCGTGTCCTTTGGCTGGCTCGGCGACCGGTTGCTGGTCTCGCCGCGCTTCCACCGTCTGCATCATGGGCTGCGTGCGGCGGGCCGTAACTCCTGCAATTACGGTGCTGTTTTCCCGATCTGGGACATCGTGTTTCGCACGGCCGACTTCTCGGCGGAGTATCCCCCGACCGGAGACCGGCGCGCGCCTGAATCCATGGCGAGCGGCGGTTACATCGCGCAGCAGGTGGGTGGCTTGCGGTTTTTCCTCGATGAAGTCCGGGCGTCATCGAAAAAGGTGCAGCGCGGCTCCTGATGGAATCAGGACTGTTGCATTGCCAGGCGCTTCAGCTTCAGGCTGGAAACAGGCATGACGTTCGGCCTGTGGCGCCAGCACCTGTGTGTTCGCGAGCGCCACGCTTTGCACCACCAGCAAGCCCTTCGCCCTCCTGCTAACATTGCGGATCGCCGAGGTTTGACACGGACGCGTCAAGCCTCTCTTACATACTCCGGCCTGCCATGTCTCTGCTCAACCTGCTCGTCCCATGGGAACCTTCGTTCGGGCTCGTGGCAGTTTTCGTGATTACTGCGCTGCTGTATGCGCGAGGATCGCGCCACGTTCGTATCAGCATTGCCCGGCGCATCGCCTTTTGGGTTGGTCTCGGGCTCTTCTACATAGCGCTCCACACGCGCCTCGACTACTACGCCGAGCATGAGTTCTTTGTGCATCGGCTCCAGCATCTGGTACTGCACCATCTCGCCCCGCTGGTCCTGATGGCGTCTTATCCAGGCAGTGTGCTCCGCGCCGGCCTGCCGTTGCGTTGGCGCAGCGCGCTGCGGCGGTGGCAATACCGCAAGCCCGCGCGTGTACTAGCCGCCGTCGTGCTGAATCCGACCTTTATCTCGGCCGCGTTTGTCATCTCGGTGGTCTTCTGGCTGATTCCGTCCGTGCAGTTCGTCGCCATGCTGGACTGGCGCATCTATACGTTCATGAACTGGTCCGTCGCGGTAAGCGGGCTGCTGTACTGGTGGATGCTGCTCGATCACCGGCCGCATCCGCCAAGCCGAACCCGGCCGGGCTTGCGGGTGTTATCGCCGGTCATCACCATGACGCCTCAGATCCTGGTTGGCGCGATCATCACGTTCTCGTCGCACGACCTCTATCCGATCTTTACGCTTTGCGGCCGCGCGTTCACGTCTGTTCCGGCAACGCTCGACCAGAGCCTCGGCGGCCTGATCATGTGGGTACCGGCCGGCGTGCTTGAGGCGATCGGCGCCATGATGGCCTTGCGCCATCTGCTGCGTCTGTCCGAACTCCCCGCCCGCGTGCCGCCCAAGGCAAGGCCTCAGAAACGGCGCGCAAAGCCGGCCCTCGAAAGCTGAGGACGCGGCCAGATACGCCCGGCCGCTTCGTCAGAAATCTTCAGCTGGCGGCGGCTAAAGCAACAGGCGCGGGATGGTTTCATCCCAGCGACGCTCGCGCACCGTCTGGCCGTTCTCCTCGGCCTGCAGCGAACCCTTCACGTAGAAGTGCTCCTTGTCTGCCGACATATGCGCTTCGCTGCGCACATGGATGTCCCAGCCTTCTCGTCCCATGCGCAGTGATTGCGTCAGCGTATAGCGAGCGCTAAGCGGATCGTTACCCTGGATTGTCAGGGAGCGCTTCAGGTTGTGCTCAACAGTCGTATCGATTTCCGTGAACCGCTGCACGCCTTCCCCGAAGAGCCCGCCGATACCCTCGGTCACATACGTCCACTCGCCCGTGGTCAGGTCATAAGATGAAGTGCGTGTCATGCTGCCGCCGCGCACCTGCTCGGCCGGCGTCGCGGGACCTCGCTCGGGGGCATCAAACTCGACCGGGAGTTCATCGCCGTGCGCCTCGCGCACCGGCAAATGAAGCGCGGTGTTACCGAGCGTGACCTCGAGTGTCGCGTCTTCCGGAGCCGGCCAGATCAGGGGCCAATAGGTCGTCGCCAACGACAAACGGATCCGGTTGCCCATGCCAAATTCATGCGCGCACGCGTCGAGCGCCAGCCGTACGCGGTATCTTTCGCCAGGCGTCAAAGCGACAGGTGCGGCGGACCCGTCGCGATGCGTCAGGTTGAATACGCCATAGGAAACACGGGTTGCCGAGCCGTCCGGCATCACCTCGGAAAGGCGTGCACACAGATACGCGACGGGACGGTCACTCGATACATCGATCTCGAGTTCCGGCATGCCCAGCAACGTCAACGGTTCGGTCAGCGGTGCGCCGTCGAACACTTGAGCGAGGCCATCGTCCATACGCTGGTCGGCGGGCGACTCGCCTGCCACGCCGGTCCCCATCCATTCGCCCGCGGCCGCGCCGTGGCCCTGCGGCGTGTGGACCAGAACAGGAGCCACAGTGTCGGGCCCAGTGCGGGTCAAAACGCCATTGCCCAGGTACAAGCGCTGCACGGTGACTGCCGGGCTTGGCCAAGCCGGCTCGGAGATCCATTGGCCCGGCGTGGCGGCGTACGTGGTCTGCGGTGCGCGCGGTGTCTCCATCCATACTCGCAACGCGGGACGCTCGGACGTCGAGCCTGGACGATCGCCATGGTCCGGACGCAGCCAGCGGTTCCACCACTCCACGGCTTCCTGCAGAAAACCCACAGCAGGCCCGGGTACGCCGTCGTGCGGATAGATATGCGCCCACGGTCCGATCAGACCTTGCCGCGGCACCTGCAAGCCTGCCATCAGGCGGAACACGGCATTCGTATAACTGTCGGCCCAGCCGCCGACTGCAAATACCGGGCACTGGATAGACGACCAGTCCTCGCATATCGAGCCGTGGCGCCAGTAGTCGTCGCGATGAGGATGCTCCATCCACAACGCGGGAAAGAACGGCAGCTTGTCGAGCCGTTCGAGCCATGCGGAGCGCCATTCGTCTCCGTACAGCAATGGGTCGGGCGGACGTCCCTGATAGGCGAGCATGATGCTGCCCCACCACAGGTTGTCGTTAAGCAGGCAGCCGCCTTTGTAGTGAATGTCGTCCGCGTAACGGTCGTCGGTTGAATAGACGGTGATGATCGCTTTGAGCGCCGGCGGCCGGCGAGCGGCGATCTGCAGCGCATTGAAACCGCCCCACGACTTTCCCATCAAACCAACCGCGCCGCTGCACCACGGTTGCCGGGCGATCCATTCGATCACATCCAACCCGTCGTCCTGCTCCTGCAACACGTATTCGTCGGCCATCAAACCGTCGGACTCGCCGCTGCCGCGCATATCGACACGCACCGCCGCGAACCCGGCCGATGCGAAGTAGTGATGCATCGGTTCGTCGCGCGAACGCGTGCCGTCGCGCTTGCGATAGGGGATGTATTCGAGGATCGCGGGCACGGGAGGCACGTCGGCCGCGGTATCGGCCGGCAGCCAGATGCGCGCCGCGAGGCGTGTGCCGTCCGCAAGCGGAATCCAGACGTGCTCGATCACGCGCACGCGTGCGGCGTCCTCATTGTTGCGCTGCATACTTCAAGTCTCCCGTGAACGTGTTCGATTCAGCCGGCCGCGTGCTCTGCAAGAGGTTTTCGTCGAGCCATCCGATCCGCAACTCGGGCACCGACGCCAACAGCCGTTTTGTATAAGCGTGAGCCGGCGCATTAAACACGTCGGCCGTAGCGCCTTGAGCGATGATCTCGCCGCGCAGCATCACCGCCACACGCTGCGCAATGCGCCTTACCGTACCCAGATCATGCGTAATGAACAGGTACGACAGCCCGATCCGTTTCTGCAGCGACTCCAGCAGCGAAAGAATGCCGTCCGCCACGAGGGGATCGAGCGCGGATGTCACCTCGTCGCAGATCACCAGATCAGGTTGCGCCGCCAGCGCCCGCGCAATGCAAATGCGCTGCTTCTGCCCACCCGACAACTCGGCCGGTTTCCGGTCGATGAACGTTTCCGGCAGCTCAGTCAGGCGCAGCAATTCCAGCACGCGTTCGCGCACCTTATCTCTATGGAGCCCGAAATAAAATTCCACGGGGCGTCCGATGATCTCGCCGACGGTGTGCATTGGATTGAGGGCGACGTCGGGTGACTGGTAGACAAGCTGGATACGCCGCTTCAGGTCACGGGAGCGCTCGGCCAGTCTATGGGGCAAGGGCTCACCGTCGAACCGCAACACGCCGGTCTGCTGTTCGATCAACCCGACGATCGCTCGTGCAACAGTACTCTTGCCGCTGCCCGACTCGCCAACGAGCGCCAATGTTTCACCGCGTGCCAGTTGCAGTCCGACATCCCGCACAATCGCCTTGCCGTGGTAACCCGCGTTAAGCCCTTCGATGCCAAGCAGCGGCTCGGCAACATGAGGCGGACTGGCTCGCAGCGTGTCAGCCGCGCTGCGTTCGGCGACCAGCCGCCGCGTGTATTCGTCGCGCGGTGCGTTCAGCACAGCATCCGTCGTACCCTCCTCCACCATCCGGCCGTGCCGCAGCACCATGATCCGGTCTGCGACCTGCGCGACTACTGCGAGGTCGTGCGTGATGTAGAGCGCGGCGGCGCCGAACTCCCGCACGATCCTGCGCAACACGACCAGCACTTCGATCTGCGTGGTGACATCAAGCGCCGTAGTCGGTTCATCGAGCACAAGGATTGATGGCTTGCATGACATGGCCATGGCGACCATCGCCCGTTGCAATTGCCCGCCGGAGACCTGATGCGGATAACGCCGCCCGAAATTCTCCTGGTCTGGCAGGTCGAGCGACGCGAACAGCTCGCGCGACCATGCGCGCGCCTCATCGCGATTCATCAATTTATGCCGCAACGGCCCTTCGCAAACCTGCTCGCCAATGGTCAACGCCGGGTTGAACGCAGCGGCGGCGCTCTGAGCCACATACGCCACCTTGGTCGCGCGCAGCGCACGTTGCCGTTGAGGCGTTGCGCCCAGGATGTTCTCACCGGCGAGCCACACTTCACCGCCCGTGATCCGGCAACGGCCTCGCGCATAACCGAGCGCGGCCAGACCAATAGTCGATTTACCCGCGCCGGATTCGCCGATCAGCCCGAGCACTTCTCCCTGCTCGAGCGTGACATCGACGTTGTCGACCAATACCTGACCGCTTGGCGCCTCGACCCGCAAACCCTGCATTCTCAGGACCGGGTTCATGCGATCACCCCCGCCTGCCCAACGGCCCGCACCGACAACAACCAGTCGACGATCAGGTTGATGCCGATCGTCAGCAACGCAATTGCCGCAGCCGGAACCAACGGCGCAATACCGCCGAAATTGATCACCTGCGCGTTGTCGCGGACCATGCCGCCCCAGTCGGCATAGGGCGGCTGGATACCCAGCCCGAGGAAGCTCAGGCCCGCCACGAACAGGATCGTGAAGCCGAAGCGCATGCCAAATTCAGCCAGCAGCGGCGGGACCGCATTCGGCAGGATTTCGCGGCGGATGATCCACGCGAGCCCTTCCCCACGCAGCCGCGCCGCCTCCACATATTCCTGCACGGCAATCCCCTGTGCGACCAGTCGCGCAAGCCGGAACACGCGCGTTGAATCCAGGATTGCGATCGTGCCGATCAGCACCGGCATGGACGTACCCAGCACCGAGAGGATCATCAGCGCGAAGATCAGGACCGGCATTGCCATGAGCGTGTCGACGATCCTGGAGAGCACCTGATCGACCTTGCGCTCCAGCACCGCCGCTGCAAACCCCGTGACAATGCCGAGGGAAAAAGACAGGAGCGTAATCGCCAGCGCAAGACCGAGCGTTGTACGCCCGCCGTACAGCAGGCGCGAAAACATGTCACGCCCGATGCTGTCCGTGCCAAGCCAATGGCCTGCGCCGGGCACCATCCATACATCGCCGACCGTCTCGGTTTCGCCGTGCGGCGCAATCAGCGGCGCACACAGCGAGGCCAGCGCGATGACCGCGACAAGCGACATCCCAACCGCCGCGCTTAATGGCACTTCCTTGCCGAACAGTTTCATGGCCCCTTACCTCGCATGCCGCAAGCGCGGATTTGCCCAGACCGCAAGCACGTCGGACACGGTATTCAGCCCGACATAGGCCGTGGCAAACAGCATCCCGCAAGCCTGCACCACCGGCAGGTCACGCTTCGACACCGCGTCCACCATCAACTGCCCGACACCCGGATACACGAACACGACCTCGACCATGATGACCCCGACGATCAGGTACGCGAGATTGAACGACACCGCGTTGATGATCGGCGCAAGCGCATTGGGCAGCGCGTGGCGCACGACAATCCATGACTTGGGCAAACCCTTGAGGATCGCTGTTTCGGTATAGGCGCTGCCCATCACGGCCAGCACGGACGCTCGCGTCGTGCGCAGCATGTGCGCGGCCACGACGAACAAGAGCGTGAGCGTGGGCAACGTGGTCGCGTAGATACGCTCGGAGATGGTCATGTCGGGAGACACGGAGGCCAGGCTCGGCAGCACCGGAAACTTGACCGCGAGCAGGAGCAGCAGCACATAGCCGACGAAGAACTCCGGCATCGATACGCTCGCCAGCGACAACACGCTGGCCGCGCGATCGAAGAGACTGTCCTGCCAAATCGCGGACGCTATGCCAATCAGCACCGACAGCGGCACCGCAACCACCGCCGCATAGCCCGCGAGAAACAGCGTGTTGTACAGCCGCGGCATCAGGTCCTCGCTCACCGGACGTCCGTTCGTCAGCGAGGTCCCCAGATCGCCATGCAGGAACTGCAGCAGCCATAACCCGTAACGTTGCAGTGCCGGGTGGTCGAGACCGAGCGACACCCGCAACGCCGCGACCGTTTCCGGCGTCGCCGACTGACCGAGAATGGCGGAAGCCACATCACCGGGCAGCAGTTCGGTGCCCACGAAGATCAGCACTGAAACGAGCCACAACGTCAACACACCACCCAGCACCCGCTGCAAGACAAGCCGCTTCATTACGACTCCAGCCAGACATATTCCGCGAGCCGGCCGCCCATGAAGTTGAACAGCGGATGCGGCGTCGCGCCTTGAAGCTTGCTGCTGGTTGCATCGATATAGTCGGCGAAGAGCGGGATCATCGCGCCGCCGTTGTCGCTGACCATCAACTGCATCTCGCGGTACAACTCGCGGCGCTTGGTGTCGTCGAGCATCGCGCGGGCTTGCAGCAGCAACGCGTCAAACTTCGGATCGCGCCAATGCGTGTCGTTCCACTTGGCGTCGGACTTGTACGCAGTCGAAAGCATCTGGTCCGCCGTCGGCCGGCCGCCCCAGTAGCCCATGCAAAAAGGCGCCTGCATCCATACCTTGTCCCAATAGCTGTCTGCAGGTTGGCGGCGGATCGAAAGCTGAATGCCCGCAGGCGCGCATTCGCCCTGGAACAGCGCAGCCGAATCCACTGCGCCGGCGAAGGCCGCATCGGATGTCGACAACTCGATCTTCAGTTCCGACAGGCCAGCCTTCTTCAGATAAAACTTCGACTTGTCGGGATCGTAGGCATGCTGCGGCAGATCAGCGGCATAGAAACGGTCGGTCTTCGGAATCGGATGGTCATTGCCGATCGACCCATAACCGCGCAGGATCGTCGTCAATTGTTTCTGGCGATCAATGCCGTATTTGACAGCGAGCCGCACGTTGTTGTCGGCGAAGGAAGAGGCAGCGCAGTCCATCAGGAAGGTGAAGTGCTGGCCGCCGGCCGAGCGCACTATGTTGACCGAAGGGCTCCGCTTGAGCAGGTCGACGGTCTTGAAGTCGACCCGGTTGATTGCGTGGACCTGTCCCGAGATCAGCGCGTTCGTGCGCGCCGTGGCGTCGTTGATCACGATCAGCTCTACTGCATCCACATACGCGGCATCGGGCTTCCAGTAGTGCGGATTGCGCTTGAACAGCGAGCGTACGCCCGGCGTGAACTCGCCGAATACAAAGGGACCGGTCCCTATTGGATGACTCCAGTCCTTGAAGCCGTTCGGCACCACCAGCAGGTGATAGTCGGACAGCAGGTAAGGCAGGTCCGCATTGCCGCTTTTCAGCTTCATCGAAATCTGCAGCGGGTCGATCTTCGTGATCTCGGTCACATCCTCGAGACTCGACTTGATCGCCGACTTCGAAGCATCGCCGCGATGCTGGTTGATCGAATAGATCACGTCGTCCGCATCCAGCGTCTTGCCGTTGTGAAACAGCACGCCCTTTCTTACCTTGAGAATCCATTCCGCAGCACCGGGTTTTGCCTCCCAGCTTTCAAGCAATTCCGGCTGCACGTGCATCTTTGCATCGATCTCGACCAGGCCGTTCATGAGCATGTAAGCCTGGTTGAGCGGCACCCAATCCGGCAGCAGCGTTGGATCGATCGAGTCTGTCGTATTGCCGCCGCCCATGCCGAGCTTGAGGAGACCGCCACGCTTCGGTTGCGTCGCCGCGAGCGCGCCGGACGGCACGATCAGGCCGAGCCCCGCGCTTGCACCCAGCGCCGCAACACCTTGCAAAAACTTACGGCGGTTCAACTGGTGATCCCTGCGCGGCAAGTCAAACAAGTCCCCTTGATCGTCGAACGGCTTCATGCTTGAACTTCTCCTCATGGTGTCAACGCGTGGGATCGGGATGCACACCGGCTTGGGTCAATGCCGGCGTTCCCTGACAGGACAACGGGGCCAGAGCAGCGACCTCGCGGCGAGTATCGGTAGGCAAAACTACGCGGTCAACGCACTTTATTTTCACGCTCGCATAACAACAGGTAATATGAACGCCAGCCATCCGGACGCGAGTTGCCGCGCGAGCAACTCAAGCGGGTTCCCGAAAAAAACTGGAAGTGCGAGACATGAAAGGATACCGACGCCTGATTCCTTCGCTAAATGCATTGGTCGACTTTGAAGCCGTTGCGCGGCTCAAGAGCTTCACCCTTGCAGCCGACGAACTCGGTGTCACACAGGCTGCCGTCAGCCGCCAGATCCGCTTTCTTGAAGACGCCATGAAGCTGCAGTTGTTTCATCGGCTGCACCGCTCGATCGCGCTCACGAAAGAAGGCGAAGACCTGTTTTTTGTCACGTCGGAATCGCTCCAGAAGATCGCGGGCACCTTCGACAGCCTCAGCAGCAACACGCGCGAACAGGAGTTCGCGATCCTGGCAACCGCCGCGTTTTCGCAATTCCGCATCTTGCCGAGGCTGCCGCTGCTCAAGCGCTCGCAGCCGCAACTCAAGCTACGCCTTACTACGCAGATGTTCACCGCGGACCTGCGCCACAACGAAGTCGATATTGCGATCCGCTATGGGTCAGGCAACTGGCGCGACGGTCACTCAACACTGCTCTTCAATGAGGACGTGGTGCCGGTTTGTTCGCCATCATGGCTCGAGGCGCATGGCGGTCCTCAGTCGGCGCAGGACTTGAGCGATGCCCCGCTCATTGCCTACGACTCCACGTCGGAGGGCTGGATGGGCTGGGAAGACTGGTTCGACGCAGTGGGCATCAAACGCAGCCGGCTGAACTATGTCCTGCGTTTCAGCCTGTACACCGATGCGATCCAGGCCGCGTTGCAGGGTCAGGGCGTCGTGCTCGGCTGGCGGCGAATGCTGGGCGACCTGCTGCGTTCGGGACAACTGGTGCCGCTCGGCGACGCCTGCGTGAAGATGACCGACGCGTATTACGCCGTCGTGCCGCACGGACACGCGGTTACGCCCGCGGTAGATGCCGTCATCGAATGGCTTCGCGAGGAAACGGTGGCGTGAAGCGAAGGCGTTTCGGCAACCTTCCGCAACCACCGCTCCCATTACTTATTGTTATGCGAGCGGGAAAATAAAGCGCGTTGACGGTTGGAATTGGCCTATCGATACTCCGTTCACTCCGCGACTCAGGTCGCGCCTGGCAACGTAGGGAATCTGATAAGGACCAGCGGATGTCGAGCATCGATGGCACTACGCACGGCGCTTTGTTTCGCAGTCGGGCTGCAGGTCACGGCATGCCCGGCGCGCTGTTCGGCCGGCAGGACGTCTTTGAGAACGACGTCGATATCTTCTTCCACAAGCATTGGATCATGGCGGGCGTCACCGCTGATATCCGCGAGCCCGGTGATGTCTCGGCAGTCGATATCGGCCGCGCCTCGATCATCATTCTCCGCGACGACGACAACGTCATTCGAGCGTACCGGAACGTGTGCCGTCATCGCGGCGCGCGTCTGCGCGAGCAAGGCAAGGGCTCCGTGGGCATGCTTGTGTGCCCCTACCATCAGTGGACCTACGGCCTCGACGGCGGTCTTAAACATGCCACGCACATGGGGCAGGATTTCGATCCGACCTGCCGCAGCCTGATGCCCGTCCCTATACGCGTGACAGGCGGGTTGATCTTCGTGTGCCTGAACGACGAAGCGCCCGCGGACATCGCTGCGTTCGACGAAATCATGACTCCCCGCCTCGCGCCGTTCGATCTGGCGCGCACGAGGATTGCCCACGAAACGGAGATCATTGAAAACGGCAACTGGAAGCTCGCAATCGAAAACAACCGCGAGTGTTACCACTGCGGCGCGACGCATCCCGAGCTCACTGTGTCGTTCCTCGCCGAAGATTTCGGTTTCTGCCCGGATGGGCTAAGCGAGGAATCAGAGCGCGCACTCGCTGAATATCGTGCGCGCAATGCGGCTTCGCTGGAGAGTTGGAGGAAGGATGGGCTGCTGAGCAAAGCCGTGGAGCGCCTGGATGATGTAACCACGCTGTTCCGAACGCAGCGCTTGGTCATTGCCGGCAACGGCGAGTCGCAAACAATGAATACGAAGGTTGCCAGCACCCGGCTGCTAGGCGACAACACGCGCCGCGATCTTGGCGACACCCATTTGTGGACGCACAACTCGTGGTCGCACTTCATGAGCGACCATGCGGTTGTCTCGTACCTCATCCCTCTTGCACCCGATCGAACGCTGGTGCGAACCAAATGGCTCGTTCACGAGGACGCGGTCGAGGGCGTTGACTACGTGCTGTCCGACCTTATTGAGGTATGGCAAGCGACCAATGCGCAGGACGCGCGCCTTGTTGCGATCAATCATCAGGGCACGCAGGACCCGGGCTACCGCCCAGGACCGTTCTCGCCTTTCACCGAGTCGTATCTGGAGCGGTTTTCACGCTGGTATGCGGCGCGGCTGGAGGCGCATGGTATCTGATGCCGTGTGTCGCGTTACGCTTGTGAGCCGGCGATCAACCGCGATTGCCGGCCGATATGCTTAGGGTGACGGCCGGATCAAAGTAGTCGACGAATATAATAAATTTTAATTAAGTCGCCCGTGTACACCGGCCTTTGGAAGGGACGCTCAGTGCGTCGCCAGGTCCTCCGAAAATTAGTGTGCAACGTCGATTCCTTGCGTGATCGGTTCGCGATGCCCGCGGCTTTGCCACAGGCGCAGCCATCCTTACCGAATACTTACTTCTCCTTTGCTTGCCCAACGCCACCCCATGACGTCAAGCGGCACGTTTTGCCTCGCGCTAAACTAGCGGGCTGATGCAAAGCGCGGCACGCGGCACTTGAGCAAACACAGGGATCATGGGAGACATTCGTTCAATGAACGGCGCAGACTTACCAGGCATGCTTCCCGAGATGCTGCCGCGGCTATGGGCATTCGCTCTTCGTATTTCAGGCGATCAGCATGACGCGGAGGATCTCGTCCAGCGAGCCTGCGTACGGGGGCTTGAGCGAGCGCATCAATTGCAGCCCGACACGTCCCCGCTAAGCTGGATGTTCTCAATTGTCCATTCCACCTGGATCAACGAACTGCGATCGCGCAGCGTACGCAAGCGTTCCAGCATGGAATGGGACGACGACTTCCTGGAAAACGTCGCCGACCCCGTCGACAAAGGCCCGGAAACGCAGCTTATGCATGGCCAGATCATCAGCGCCGTTGAACGGCTGCCTGAAGCGCAGCGAGTGGTCATGCTGCTGGTTGCGGTCGAAGGCTTGAGCTACCAGGAAGCGGCAGATGTGCTGGAAGTGCCCATCGGCACCGTCATGAGCCGGCTCTCGCGCGCGCGGCAAGCCGTCGGCGCGTTGTTCGGCACACCTGATCCGAAACCCAGGGCTTCGGCAACGCGCAAGGACTCCATCGCATGAAAGCCGACGACCTCATGCTCATGGCCTATGTAGACGGCGAACTGGCCCCCGACGAGAGCCACGAAGTCGAGGCGCAGATCCGCGCTTCGTCCGAAACCGCAGAGTTGGTGAGACTGCTGCAAGCGTCACGTCTCGACTACAAGGCCGCGTTCGCCCAGCAAGATTTGCCACCGGTACCCGAGTCGCTTACGCGGAAGATTGAAGCGATGGCCCGTGCACATAGCGCAAGGAACCCGGCTCCAGGTGCAAACGACCCCTCTGTCCCGACTCCCTCCGCTTCCTTACCGGTTCGATCAGGTTTGCGCACGGTTCCCACTTGGCTTGCGGCGGCGTGTGTCGCGGGTGCGTTTGTGGGAGGACTCTTTTTACGGCCCGGAACATTACCTCTCCTCAATCCGGACATGCCGAATTCCGGCAGCGCCGCCACGGCAAGCACCGGCGTCTCGCCATGGGTAACTGCAGCGGTTGGCTATCAGCAGCTTTACACGCGCGACACGGTGGCTTACGCCGACGAGAATCCGGCGGCGACGTCAAAAATAGTCGATGACATTCGTCACGATGATGGCCTCGCGTTGCGCATCCCCGATCTAAGCAGCGCCGGCCTGACTTTCAAGGCCGTGCGCCGCCTGAGTTTCAATAACAAGCCGCTGGTGCAGATTGTTTATCTGCCGGAGAAGGGACCGCCTGTCGCGCTATGCGTCACGAAGGGAGCGAAGGCGGATCAGGCGATTGCTTCACAGGTGGTCGACGCCATGCACGTGGTGACATGGCGGCAAGCGGAACTTAACTATGCATTGATCGGCAAGACTGAGGGTGTCGACTTGGACGCGCTCGGCAAGCGCATTTCCAACCGCGAGATGGATCAGTTATTTGGCGATGCGACAGCGGGGTTGTCCACGCCGGCGGGGTAAGCAATGCCTCACGTGTCGAAGCACGAAACACACGGCCTGCCGCTCAACGGTGATCGCAGATACACTTGTGACAAGCTTGATTGATCGATTGTCACCGGTTCTGGCAGCATGAATCGCGACAGTCGTTTAGCGGCACAGTGGCGGTCCGGAGTCCGGAAATCGGCGTACGAGACAAAGCGAGAATTTAATCATCAGCGAAAGTAACTGCCTGGTCTTATGAAATCGGACGATATCCTGCTAATGGCCTACGTGGATGGCGAACTGCCGCCGCACCAACGCGAGGAAGTCGAGCGCGAACTGCGCACGTCGCCCGACGTGGCAGAGCGCGTCGCGCTGTTGCAGGCATCCCGGCTGCCGTACCGCGATGCGTTCGCCGCGCAGAAGCTGCCACCGGTGCCGGCCAGCCTTAGCGCGAAGATCGAAGAGATGGCACGCGCGGCGAAGACAAAAGCAGCTCAGTCCGTCGCAGGTCCGACGGCGGGTCCGGACACCAGCGTCAACGACCCCGTCGTTCCCCGTGCACCGGGCAGTGCAGCTTCCTCAACCATCCGCTCACGGTTACGCGTTGCGCCGGCGTGGCTCGGCGTCGCTTTCCTGGCCGGCGCTTTTGCCTGTGGACTGGTGCTTCGTCTGGGCCCTGGCATGGGGCCGGCATCGAATACCGGTGCTTCGCTTGCATCGGTCGGCACGGGAGTGTCGCCGTGGGTAATGGCTGCTGCCAGCTATCAGCAGCTCTATTCCCGCGAGACCCTCGCGAACGTCGCCCCTGACACCGACCTGTCGATCAAGACCGTCAAGGAAATCCGTCAGGACGATGGTCTCGCACTGCGCGTTCCCGACCTGAGCGCAGCCGGCCTCACCTTCAAGCGGGTGCAGCGCCTGCGCTTCAACAACAAACCGCTCGTGCAAATTGTCTACCTGCCCGAGAAAGGCGCGCCCATTGCGCTGTGCGTGATGAAGGAGGTCAAGCCCGATGCCGCGGTGGCTGACCAGCGTGTCGACGCCATGACCGTTGTCACATGGCGGCAGGCCGATTTGGGCTACGCGTTGATCGGTCAGCCGCAAGGTGTCGACCTGACGGCGCTGGGCAAGCAGATATCGGCCGGCGGGACCGCCCCGCTGTTCAGCCGCGAAAACCCGTCGCCGGCAGAAGGCGCCCTGGCGTCGGCAAACGTGGCGCCCGGGTCCCGGCCGCTGGTCGTGGCTAGCGTGGAATAAATTGATCGCCAGGCTGTTCTGTTGAATGGGTCAGTGTTTTATCGGCACGTTCAACGCCTGGCGGCAGGCATGAAATCATTTGAGTGCGGTCGGATCGAATGATCCAACCGCATGGCGGCGGTGAGCCGCAAACCCTCTGCGTTACCTCTGCGCCTATCAGGCTGCTGCGCGCACGCGTTCAACCTCCGTGCCCTTCACATCATCGCGTTGCTTGAAGAGCGTGAAGTCGAAGTCGATCAGCACGAATTGACCCTCGACCCCATACGGCTTGCCTGCCGTTCCCTCTGCCTTCTTCAGCTCGGGCACCAGACCGTCGCGCGTGGCGAACGCGAAGTCATCCCACAGGTACAGATCGCCGTCGATGTTGATCTGCGTCGTCAGCTTGCGATAACCCGGCGCCGAGACAAAGAAGTGGATATGCGCCGGGCGATGACCATGACGGCCCAACTGATCGAGCAATTGCTGGGTCTTGCCTGCGGGCGGCACGCTGTAGCCCACTGGTACGACGCTCGTAAAGCTATAGTTGCCGGCGCTATCGGTACGAATGGTTCGACGCAGATTGAAGGCCGGTTGCGACGCGTCGAAGTATGAGTAGTTGCCCAGATGATTGGCGTGCCACACTTCAACCAGCGCATCCTTAACAGGCGTGCCGTCTTCGCCAGTCACCCGCCCGCGCATCACGAGCGTTTCGCCCGGATCCGTGCCGTCGTCCAGCCGCGCGTGCCCGACAGATTCGGGTGCGCCGGCTACATATAACGGCCCCTCGATCGTGCGCGGTGTACCGCCTTCTATTCCCGCCTTTGCCTCTGCCTCGTCCATCCGCAAGTCGAGGAAATGCTCGAAGCCCAAGCCCGCGGCAAGCAGTCCAAGCTCACCGCTCTTGCCTGCTTCGCCAAGGTAGTTGAGCGCAGTCCAGAATTCATCGGGTTGGACATCGAGGTCTTCGATCGTATAAAACAGGTCTCGCAGAACGCGACTCACGATCGCCTTCGTGCGCGGGTTGCCCTCGCTGGTGGCGCTGTCATCAATGGTCTTGAGCAGCGCGTCAATAGCCTGGTGGTTCATGTTCGTCTCCGTGTGTTATGTGGGGTCGGTGCGGGTTAGCGTGGATCAGTGCGGGTCAGCGCCGCAGTCGTTCGATACGTTCCCAGTCGAGCGTGATGCCCAGACCCGGGCCTTGCGGCAAGTGCAGCGAAAAGTCTTCGTAACGCAGGGGTTCCGTGAGGATTTCCTCGGTCAGCAACAGCGGACCGAACAACTCCGACCCCCACTTCAATGTGCTGAACGTGCTGAACAATTGCGCCGACGCAATCGTGCCGATCGCCCCCTCCAGCATCGTGCCGCCATACAGATCAATGGAGGCCGCGAACGCGATGGATGCGACGCTTGCCGCGCCCAGCAGTCCGCCGGACTGGGCAATCTTGACGGCGAAGACATCGGCGCAACGGTTGCTCGCCAGCGCGAATGCATCGGCCGGGCCATGCAGTGCTTCGTCAGCCATGATCGGCACGCGGGCGAGGTCGGCAAGGCGCTTCAGGCCGGCGTGGTTGGTAGCGGCTATGGGTTGCTCGACAAGACTGACACCGGCGTCGGCGAAGCGCGGCAACGCCCAGATAGTGTCCGACTCGCTCCACGCCTGGTTCACGTCCACGCGTACGTCGCCACGCTCGCCCAGTGCTTTCTTGATTGCCACGACATGCGCTACATCGTCGGCCACCGCATTGGAGCCAATTTTCAGCTTGAACACACGATGCCGCCGCCGGTCCAGCATCTGCTCCGCTTCATCGATGTCACGCCGGGTATCGCCGCTCGCCAGCGTCCATGCCACTTCGACCGAGTCCGTTACGCGGCCGCCGAACAACTCCGAAAGCGGCACGCCGATCCGTTGCGCCTGGGCGTCGAAGAGCGCCGTCTCCACCGCGCATTTCGCAAAACGATTGCCCTGGAACAGCTTGCGCAGCTTCGCCATGGCCGCGCCGGGCCGCGTTGCGTCCAGGCCTTTGAGCAAGGGTGCGAAGTAGGTGTCAATATTGACCTTGATGCTCTCGGGACTCTCCTCGCCATACGCGAGCCCGCCAATGGTCGTGCCCTCGCCGATGCCTGTTACGCCGTCCGAGCAGCGAATCCGCACCAGCACCAGGGTCTGGCAGTTCATGGTCGCGACCGACAGGCGGTGCGGCCGGATCGTTGGAACATCGACCAGCAGTGTTTCCACGCTTTCTATTCTTGCCGCTGCTGCCATTGTGCATTTCCTCCAGGAACACACATGGTAGAAACGAACACCCCCTGAAGTCCAACACCGCTTCCGACTAGTTTCATACCTTGAAGGTATGAAGGACGCCCCTCACCGCAAGTCGCGCGTGTTAGCAGGATTTGCCGGCCCGAACAGTCTCGATGGCGAAGATGCCGACCACCCCGTCCCTGCGGCAGGCCGTGACGACATTTCGACACTCGCTGAACGCTGCGTCGACCGCATTTCGGCAATTTTGCGCAGCTCTTCGCGCTGCTTAAGCGCACCTCGCCTGGGCGTTCTCCGCGCTGATTCGGCACCTCGCTGGTGGGGCGGCTGGCACGTCCCGTGCGATGGAGAAAGAGTCACCAACCGGAGGATGTCATGGATACCGACACAGCAGAAGGTACGTTGAGAGAAGCAGCAGGCAAGGTCCAAGACGCAGTAGGCGGTGTGGTTGGCGACGCGGCCACGCAAGTATCAGGGAAAGCATGCGAATTAAGCGTTAAGGCGCAGCAACTCTGTGCAGATACTACCAGCCTCTTCCGGGACAGTACGGTCGAGAATCCATTTGCGGTGTTAGGCATCGTCGCAGCTGTCAGCTTTATAGCCGGCATGATATGGGCGAACAGCAGAAATGTTCCCTCCCGGGCTTATGCGCAGAATTCGGGCGCTGATGATCGGGCGTATTAGGTCAACGAGGTCAACGAGGTCAATACCGTCGTAGTACCGGTCCGAGGGGTCCTATGAACCTCGGCGTCTTAAAACTGCACTTCGCCCACTAAAATGGGCCGCGCGGAATCGCCGGATTCACCATCATGCGGGAGCGTTAAATGTCGGTGCAGTCAAAAATCATGCGATGGCGCAATGTAGGCCGATTCTGTGCTCAGAGAGTTGCCGACTACGGTGAATCGTTCCGCATTGAACTCGCCGACACGAAAACGCGATTGCTGCACGAAGCGATTGCGCTGGTCGCATTGGCGGTCGGCGCTCTTTTCACACTTTCCTTCCTTTGCATCGCCATCATCGCGTCGGCCTGGGGGACCCCTTATTTCCTCAGGGTCGTGTGGGGCGTTGCCGCAACTTGGCTGGTTGTGACGATTGCCGCCTTCCTTGCCTTACGTGCTCAGCGACCTGGGCAATCATTTCAGACTTTGCAACGAGAACTCCACCGCGATGTTGAGTCGGTCAAGGAGGCAATCAAATGAAGCGCGGGATACACGAAAATACGGAGGCTCAAGCAGTTGTACTCGCACGCATGGCAGCAACGCGCGCGGAACTCTCGTCTGCTAGCCGGCTTTCGAAAGTAGGCGCTGGAGAAAACAGAATAGCAGGACCCGTCTCATGGGATGCCGGTCCCGTGCTCTTGCGCACGCCCAATGCGGCGCTGATCGCCCTGTTTCTTGTCGGATCGGTCATCCTCGGACCGAGGCAAATCCTGGCTACATTGTTTCGAGCGGGCCTGACCGCGTGGATCACGAGAACGGTTCGCGACCTCGCAGGCAGGTGAACTCGGAACGGCGGCACGGCGCCCCGAAACTACCCGTTCGGCTGCACCACGGAGGCGTTATGCAACGAATCTACGGCAGCACGTTTTGGACCATCGCGGGTCATCCGGCAACGTTCGTGGTGCAAACCTTGAAAGCGTTTCGCGCGAACCAAGGGATGCTGCTCGCAGGTGCGGTCGCCTACTACGCGCTGCTTTCGATCGTCCCGCTCCTCATCCTGGTCGTGATCGCGCTATCACACCTGGTCAACCAACCGGTGCTTCTTGATTCGCTGGCGCATCTGCTCGAGTGGCTGGTGCCGGGGCAAGCGAAGGCCATTGTTCGGGAGTTGACGAACTTTCTCGCTCACCGTGCGGTGATCGGTTGGGTACTCCTCTGTACCATGATTTTCTTCAGTTCGTTGGCGTTCACCGTGCTGGAAAATGCGATGTCAGTGATCTTTGTACATCGGGTGGCGATTCACCGACGACATTTCTTGATTTCCGCGCTGCTCCCCTATTGCTACAGCTTATCGCTGGGCCTGGGTGTGCTTCTCGTCACGCTCGTTTCCAGTGCCTTGCAGGCCGTCGGCGCCCGCAGCATTGACGCCTTCGGCTGGCACGTCTCTCTTGTCGGTGCCTCACGCGCATTGCTATATCTGTTCGGAGTTGCAGGAGAAATTCTGGTGTTGACGTCGATCTATCTCGTGATCCCAGTCGGTCGCCCGACGTTCAGGCACGCTCTGGCCGGCGCGATCGCGGCGACCTTACTGTGGGAAGCGACGCGTCACGTACTAGTCTGGTATTTTGCGACGCTTTCTCAGGTAAGCGTCGTATATGGATCGCTCACCACCGCGATCGTAGTTCTCTTCAGTCTTGAGGCCCTTGCGACGCTCCTGTTATTCGGTGCCCAGTTGATCGCCGAATACGAACGTCTCAGCGCCGGCTCAAAAGAAGTAGCCCCAAAACCATTCCGAACGGGCTGACAGATCGCCATTTGATATTTATGGCCGCACTTAACTACCGCCTGCGATCTGTTTATAAGAGCACAGTCGCTTCGATACCCCATGGAGTTCCCCATTAACTCGTTCAGATTGCACGTGAAATTTCACTGGGCTCCCGTTCGTCGCGGGAGTTTCAGAGGAAGGACGGGCGCATAGCGCCTCGGTACGCTATTTGCTGAGTAGTTGCCAATAACCCTTTAAAGGCCAGTTCAAAAAGAGCTCGGAAGGGCTGTTTACTTTTCCACGAAACGGTTAACCTTGGATACCTGAACAACGGATCAAGGAATGCCGGCACCTATCATCGATGACGAATTGTGGGCACTGATCGAACC
>NZ_JBIYEB010000010.1:0-277042 GCF_044909315.1 Caballeronia udeis | reverse complement strand
GGAAGGCGGCCCTAAACCGCTTCACTATCCAGTTCGAAGACCGGATGTCGCCGCGTTAAACGAAAACCCGTTTACACAAAATCCGGGACACCCTCATGAAGAGAAAATCCGACTCTCGCAGACCACTAACGCCGAAAGCAGCAACCCGGCATTGACTCCGACCACTAACACCGGAACCTAGCACCCCGGCATTGACTCCGACCGCTAACCCCGGAACCTGGCGACTCAACACCAACCCCGACCGCTAACCTCAAGCCCATAAAACCCCCAAAACCCGTCCACCGGTGCGAACAATATTTCCAAGGATTACTCCCATGTCGCAGACCAACTCCTCCCACGACCGCCGCTGGCAATTCTGGATCGACCGCGGAGGCACGTTCACCGACATCGTCGCGCGCCGCCCCGACGGCCGCATCGTCACGCACAAGGTGCTGTCGGAGAACCCCGAGCGATACCGCGACTCCGCCGTGCATGGCATCCGCGAGTTGCTCGGCATCGCAAGCCATGAAGCCGTGCCGGCCGAACTGATCGACAGCGTGCGCATGGGCACCACGGTCGCAACCAACGCGCTGCTCGAACGCAAGGGCGCGCCAACAGTGCTCGCGATCACGAAAGGTTTCGCCGATGCACTGCGCATCGCGTATCAAAGCCGGCCGAAGCTATTCGTGCGGCAGATCGAATTGCCCACGCTGCTGTACGAGCAAGTTGTCGAGATCGATGAACGGATTGGCGCGCGTGGCGAAGTCGTGCGTGAACTCGACGTCGAACAGGCCCGCCAGGCGTTGCAATGCGCCTTCGATAACGGCATCCGTTCCTGCGCAATCGTGCTGATGCATGGCTACCGTTACACCGCGCATGAACAAAAGCTCAAGGAGCTTGCGGAGCAGATTGGCTTTACGCAGATCTCGGTCAGTCACGAAGTCAGCCCGCTGATGAAGCTGGTATCGCGCGGCGATACCACCGTGGTCGACGCATACCTTTCACCCATCCTGCGCCGTTACGTAGGGCAGGTTGAAGCGGATCTCGGCGCGGTGCCGCTGCAGTTCATGCAGAGCAACGGCGGCCTCACCGACGCCCACCGTTTCCAGGGCAAGGACGCAATCCTGTCGGGACCGGCCGGCGGCATCGTGGGGGCGGCGCAGGTATCCAGGCTCGCGGGCTTCGACAAGATCATCGGCTTCGACATGGGTGGCACATCCACCGACGTCACACACTACGCCGGTGAGTACGAGCGCGAGTTCGCCACCGAAGTGGCAGGCGTTCGCATCCGTGCGCCAATGATGAAGATCCACACGGTCGCAGCAGGCGGCGGCTCGATCTGCAGCTTCGACGGCGCGCGTTTTCGCGTCGGCCCGCAGAGCGCGGGGGCGAATCCCGGACCGGCTTCGTACCGGCGCGGCGGCCCGTTGACCGTGACCGACTGCAACGTGATGACCGGCAAGATCAGCGCCCGCTGGTTCCCGCGCGTATTCGGGCCGAACGGTGACCTGCCGCTCGACGCCGATGTCGTGCAACGCAAGTTCGCCGAAGTGGCGGCGGCAATGGAAGACGCGACCGGCGTCGCGCGAACGCCCGAAGAAATTGCGGAGGGCTTCCTGAAGATCGCCGTGGAAAACATGGCCAACGCGATCAAGCAGATCTCCGTGCAGCGCGGCTACGACGTAACCCACTACACGCTGGCGTGTTTTGGCGGCGCGGGCGGTCAGCATGCGTGCCTCGTCGCCGATGCGCTTGGCATGACCCGCGTGTTCATCCATCCGCTGGCGGGCGTGCTGTCCGCCTACGGCATGGGTCTCGCCGATGTCCGCGCACTGCGGCAACAGGCGCTTGAAACGCCGCTGGATCGCGCAGCACTCGCCGCTTGCGACCACACGTTCGAACCGCTTGAAACGGCAGCGCGAAACGAAGTCGCCGAGCAACGCATTCCTGTCGGCAACATCGCGTTGCGGCGCACGCTGCATATCAAATACGACGGCACGGACACCGCGCTTGAAATCGACTTCTCAACGGAACCGGCGAAGATCACAGACACGTTCGAGCGCTTGTATCGCGCGCGTTATGGCTTCCTCATGCCGAACAAGACGCTGATCATCGAAGCCGTCGCGGTCGAAGCTATCGGCCGCACGCAGGACGCTGAAGACGAACAGTGGCCGCTGGCCGAGCAGGCATCGGTGAATCCGGAAGCGCTCGCGACCACGCGTATTTTCTCGGGCGGCAAATGGCGCGATACCCCCGTCTTCGATCGCGATGCACTGGCGCCCGGCGCGCGTATCGACGGCCCGGCGATCGTCAACGAGCGTACCGGGACAACGGTGGTCGAACCGGGCTGGCAAGTCGTGGTGAGCAAGCACAACCATCTCGTAGTCGAACGCACGACCGCGCTCGTCAATCGTCATGCAGCCGGTACGCAAGCGGACCCCGTGCTGCTTGAAGTGTTCAACAACCTGTTCATGTCGATTGCCGAACAGATGGGCGTGACACTGGCGAACACGTCGTACTCGGTGAATATCAAGGAGCGTCTCGACTTTTCGTGCGCGCTCTTCGACACCGGCGGCAACCTGATCGCCAACGCGCCGCATATGCCGGTGCATCTTGGATCGATGGGCGAAAGCGTGCAGACGATCATTGACCGGCGCGCGGGCACCATGCAAGGCGGCGATGTCTACGTCCTCAATGCGCCGTACGCGGGCGGCACGCATTTGCCGGACGTGACCGTCATCATGCCGGTGTTCGTCGACGCCAGTCCCACGCCGACGTTCTATGTGGCGGCGCGCGGACATCATGCGGATATCGGCGGCATCACGCCCGGTTCCATGCCGCCGGACTCCACCCATGTGGACCAGGAAGGCGTGTTGCTCGACAACATTCAACTCGTGGCGCAAGGGCGTTTTCTCGACCATGAAATACGCAGCCTGCTGACCTCCGGCCCGTATCCGGTGCGCAACGTCGAACAGAACCTGGCCGACCTGCGCGCGCAAGTTGCCGCCTGCACGAAGGGCGCGCAGGAGCTTGAACGCATGTGCGGGCAGTTCGGCCTGGATGTCGTGCGCGCTTATATGCGGCACGTGCAGGACAACGCGGAAGAAGTCGTGCGGCGAACGCTGTCGGTATTGAAGGACGGCCGCTTCGAATACGCGCTCGACGACGGCGCGAAGATCGTGGTGGCGGTATCGATCAACCACGAAACGCGTTCGGCCGTGATCGACTTCGAGGGCACGAGCGCGCAGCAGCCGAACAACTACAACGCGCCATCGGCAATCTGCAAGGCAGCGGTGCTGTATGTGTTCCGCACGCTGGTAGACGACGATATCCCGCTTAATGCCGGCTGCCTGAAGCCGCTGGAGATCCGCATTCCGGCAGGATCGATGCTCAACCCGCACTATCCGGCAGCGGTGGTGGCGGGCAATGTCGAGACCTCGCAGGTCGTCACCGACGCCCTCTACGGTGCGCTTGGAGTGATGGCGGGGGCACAGGGCACGATGAACAACTTCACCTTCGGCAATGAGCAGTTCCAGTACTACGAGACCATCTGCGGCGGCGCAGGCGCCGGCGCCGCATTTGATGGTTGCAGCGCGGTCCAGACGCACATGACGAACTCGCGGCTGACCGACCCGGAGGTGCTCGAGTGGCGCTTTCCGGTACGTCTCGACGACTTCCGTATCCGGCGCGGCAGCGGCGGGGCGGGGCTGCATGCGGGCGGCGACGGCACCGAACGGAGGGTACGTTTCCTCGCGCCGATGACCGCCGTGATCCTGTCCAACCGGCGTCGTGTCGCGCCGTTCGGACTCGCGGGCGGCAAGCCGGGTGCGCTCGGGGTGAACTGGGTCGAACGAGCGGGCGGGACCGGGCGTGAAAGCTTCGGCGCGCGCCATCAGGCGCAGATGAATCCCGACGATGTCTTTGTCATCCAGACACCAGGCGGTGGCGGCTACGGCGAAGAGCGGTGAAATCTGCCGGCCACCTCGCAAACAGCGAGGCGGCCGGCAGATACTCAAGCGTCCGAACCTTAAATCTCCACTTTCGATCCGAATTCAACCACGCGGTTAGTCGGCAACTTGAGATACGCGGAAACGTTGCCGACGTTGTGGAGCATGATGCCGAACAATCGCTCACGCCACAGCGCCATGCACCTTTCCCTCTCTTGCTTGGGTATCACGGTCGCGCGGCTCAGGAAGTAGGACGTCTCCGACTGCTCGAACACAAGGCCGTATGCCTTGCATGCTTCAAGGGCGCGCGGCAGGTTGACCTCGTCCTTGAAACCGTATGAGATCGTGATGTGATAGCAGTCGCGGCACAGCAATTGCACCGACACCCGCTCCCGCTCCTCAACCCACGGCACCTCCTTGTTCGCCACCGTCAGGAACACCACTCGCCGGTGCAGCACCTGGTTATGCATGAGGTTGTTCAGGAGCGCATGCGGCACGCCATTGGGATCGGGCGACAGGAAAATCGCCGTCCCGCTGACCCGCACCGGCGAGCGAGCCAGCAGCCCTTCAAGGAACGGCTTCAGCGGTGTAGTCCCGGCCCGCACCTTGGCTTCCCCCAGCATGATTTCCCATCCACGTCCCCAGGTGGTCATGACGGCGAACATGAGCAGCCCGATAGCGAGCGGGAACCAGCCGCCCTGCGTGATCTTGAGCAGATTGGCCGAGAAGAATGTAGCGTCGATCACAAAGAAAAATACCGTGGCCCCCACGCACAGGAACCAGTTGTAATTCCACGCATAACGCACCACGAAAAACGTGAGCATGGTCGTGATGAGCATGGTGCCGGTAACGGCAATACCGTAGGCCGACCCCAGTGCAGTCGATGAACCGAACCCGATCACAGCCGCCACCACGGCGACCAGCAAGGTCCAGTTGATGCCCGGAACGTAGATCTGCCCTATCTCCTTCGCCGACGTGTACACCACGTTCATACGCGGCAGGAAGCCTAGTTGCATGGCCTGCTTGGTCATCGAATAGGTGCCTGAAATCACGGCTTGCGAGGCGATCACCGTGGCTATCGTCGACAACACCACCATGGGATAAAGCGACCATACCGGGAACAATCGATAGAACGGATTTTGCACGGCGGACGGATCGGCCAGCAACAGCGCGCCCTGACCCAGGTAATTCAATGCGAGCGCCGGGAATACCAGGCCGAACCACGTGAGCCGGATCGGCTGCGCGCCGAAATGCCCCATGTCGGCATAGAGCGCCTCCGCCCCGGTCAGCGAGAGCACGACGGCCCCCAGCGCAACGAACGCCAACCACCGGTGATGCAGGCAGAATGCCAGCCCCGCGAGCGGATTGAGCGAGACGAGGATATGCGGCGCGTTCAGGATCTGGATGAGCCCCGCTCCGGCCAGCACGATGAACCACACCACCATGATCGGCCCGAACACCGCGCCAATGCCGGACGTCCCGTGCTTTTGCATCATGAACAACGTGATCAGCGCGGCCAGCGTAATGGGGATGACATAGGGCTTGAGCAGCGGCGTTGCGACCTGCAGCCCTTCAACCGCACTCAGCACCGAGATGGCTGGCGTAATCACTCCATCGCCGTAGAACAGCGCCGCGCCCATCACACCGACGGCCAGCAGGACATGACGGAGTCGTGGACGACTCGCCACCGAAGACGCGGCAAGCGCCAGCAGCGCCATGATTCCGCCCTCGCCGTGGTTGTTCGCACGCAGGATGAGCGTCACGTACTTGAGCGAGACGACCACCGTCAGCGACCAGAAGATCAGCGAGACAATGCCGATCACATTGGCCGGTTCCAGCTTCAACCCGTTGGCGGGATCGAAGACTGTCTGCAGGGTGTACAGCGGACTGGTGCCTATGTCGCCATAAACCACGCCAAGGGCAGCCAGCGCCAGGCCATATACTGCCGGCCGGTGCGGCTGGGGCTCACCGACATTCTCAGCGCCGGTTGCAGCGGGTGCATGTAGTCCCATGTCTCCTCCAGATGGCCGCCGCCGGGAACCTTTGGCTCCCGGGGTACGGATCGTCCGTCTGCCTGTTCTGGTGCGATCCGAAGCCGGCTTAATTGTCAGGCGAAAAGCGGTTTGTTATCTCTGGTGATCCAAGTATAGGAAAGCGTAAGCGGATCGGCGAATCGATCTCGCGTCACGCTGCATCGAGGTAACGTGCTAAGGGTTAACTCAAATGCTGACGGCTTCATGTCGTGTTTGTGACCATCAAACGCTTTGGCTGACACTACGGCTTCGAAATACTTACATGCGCGCTGACGGATCCCGCGTCGTCACTCCGATGACAACAATGTGATTGACGGGGCGGGTTGGCTTGTCGAGAATCCAGCCAGCACCTACAGAAAACAAAAACAGCCGGGACCAAGATGCGCGCTTGTTTCTATCCAGTAGTCAGCAGTCTGATGAGCAGTCTGCTCGTGCTTGGCCTCGCCGGCGGTCCGTCCGGTGTCATGGCTCAGGAAACCGGCGCGGCGCCCGCTGACGCCTCAGCCGCGCCTGCCGACATGCAGGAACCGCCCGAGCCCGCCTCATCGCCGGCGGGAACACGCGTACGCCCGGACGCGAGCGTCAACCCTGCACGCCTCAACCGCGCAAACGCCGCACGACCGACGGCAGCCGCCGGCGACGCCGCCAGCGAAACGAAGGCCGAGACGCCGATACCGGTCCCGCCGGAAACCAGATCGGTCACGCAACATTCGATCCGGCTCGACGGCCGCAAGATCGACTACACGGCAACGGCCGGCAATCTGCTTTTGCGCAACAACGCGGACCAGGCCGAGGCCAGCGTCTTTTATGTCGCCTACACCGCGAATACGAAAAACACCGCCACGCGTCCCATCACGTTTCTTTTTAACGGCGGCCCGGGCGCGGGCAGCGTCTTTCTGTTGATGGGATCGTTCGGACCCAAGCGTGCCCGTACATCGAGTCCGGCCATCACGGCGCCAGCGCCTTACGTGCTTGCGGACAATCCTGACAGCCTGCTCGACACCACCGACCTGGTCTTCATCGATGCACCCGGTGCGGGCTTCTCAAGAATCGTAGGCCGCGCAACCGGAAAGCGCTTCTGGGGCGTAGATGAAGACCTGGACGCGTTCGAACACTTTATCGAGCGCTACTTGAGCGTGAACCAGCGCTGGAACTCACCGAAATACCTGCTTGGGGAATCGTATGGAACGGCGCGCGCCGCCATGCTTGCGTATCGTCTGAGCCAGAGCAACATTGCATTGAACGGGGTCGTGTTGATGTCCTCCGTCCTCAACTCGGGCGCGCACGCGGAGGGAACGGATCTGGAGGCGGAGAGCTACTTGCCGACCTATGCAGCCATTGCCTGGTATCACGACAAGATCACGCCCAAGCCGCCAAGCTTGCCGGCGTTCCTCGACGAGGTCCGCGCGTTCGCTTCGGGCCCCTACGCGCAAGCATTAGCCGCGGGTGACTCGCTGCCCGATTCGGAGCGCGACGCAATCGCCGCACGTGTCGCGCATTACACCGGCCTTGATGTGAATTACGCCAAGCAGACGCGGCTGCAAATCTGGCCGTCGCGGTTTCGCAAGCAACTGCTGATCAGCGAATCGCGCACCGTGGGCCGCTACGATGCGCGCTTCGAAGGCATGGACTACGACGACGCATCCGAGCATCCGGATTACGATCCGTCGGTGACCAGCGTGTCGAGCGCCTTCGATGCAGCGTTGCACGAGCATCTGGCGCAAGACCTGCACTTCGACGCGAAGGATACGTATCGTGTATTCAACGACGAAGCGCTAAAGCAATGGAACTGGAAACATCGCGAGTGGTGGGGGGAGCAGCTTATGCTGCCCTATGCGGCCGCTGACCTCGCTGAAGCGATGCGGCAGAATCCCCGCTTGCGCGTGCTGTCGCTCAACGGCTATTTCGATCTGGCAACGCCATTCTTCCAGACCGAATACGATCTGTCGCATATGGGACTGGATCCGACGCTGCGGGCGAATGTGCAGCGCACGTATTATCCGACGGGCCACATGATCTATCTCGACGATGCCGCCCTCCATTCGCTCAAGAGCGATCTCGTACGTTTTTATAGTGCCGGTACGGCGCAAACGCCCAAGGCCGGCTCACAGTGAACAGGGAATAGGGATATGCAATAAGAGCCTGTTCGGATTCCTGATGAATAAGCGGCGGATTGCTCAGAGCAATGGTAACCCTGCATCGCGCTTGACCTCGCGCAGCGACAGCGTGGACTCGACTGCCGTGACGCCGGGCAATGTCCGCAATACATCCCGCAGGAACGTCCCGTAGTCCTCCAGATCCCGCGCGACAACTTCCAGCAGATAGTCGGCGCTGCCGGAAATGTTGTGGCACGAAACAATGCGCGGTATGGCTTGTATTTCGCGTTCGAACCGCTCGGCCAGTTGCCGGTCGTGCACGCCAAAACGCACCAGCGTAAATGCGACCAGACCCAGTTTTAATGCCGATTTCGACAGGACCGCCCGATACCCTTCAATATAACCTTCCGCTTCCAGCCGCTTGAGGCGGCGAGCACACGGCGTTTCGCTCAAGCCCACGGCTTCGGCGAGGCTTGCGTTGGTGGCGCGGCCATCGGCCTGGATCGCTATCAGGATTGCGCGATCTATCTTGTCAAGTTCCATCCGGTCCATCCGTCATCCTCCATGGAGGATACGAATGTTAGTGCATTCCGCTAGAAGTCGCGATCTTCCGACGGGAAATGCCTAACCGGCGGATAGGGTCTGATGTAATGAAGCTGCGCTCTTTTCTAGGCGGGACGGTTCGCCAGGCCCGGCGGCAACTCGCCAATTTGCCGGAACAAGCCTAGCCAGTCTTCGAGATGCCACGTCTTGGCAATGCGGTCGTCGCGAAGTTCATGAAAAGAATGAATCGCGAAATCGACCACCTTGGACGTGGCCGGAATGCCCATGAGCGGTCCTGACTGCGTGCCCGTGACCTTTGCACGCACGCCGACCATGGCGTCGTGGATCAGGACATCGAGCAGGATGACTTTCATGTCAGGCAACGCATGCAAGAAATTTGCAAGCATGGGTACTATCTGCTCCACGCCGATCGATTCTCCCGATGTGCCCGGAATATACTGCCAGTCGGAAGTGACGGCCGTGCGCAGAAGCTCTATATCCGCATGCTCAATGGCGCGATAAAAGCGCTCGATGACGTCCCTCGTGGCGGCGTGCCCTACCTCGTTCGATACAGTCATGTTCCGTCCTCTCCGGCGCCGGTGAGACGCGCAAGGCCAAGCTGTCGACGTCCCCTCCCTGATGCTGCAAGGGGCTGTGGTTGGTGCAATGATATGCCACTTGGCGGGCGGCTCGCGAGCATGAAACCCGGCGCAACACCACGTCCTCCTCAAACAGGAATGTCTGTCGAGCGCGACAGCGCCTCCCAGGTCTGAAGCTCCTGCTCGACAAACGCATGCTTCTCGCGAATCCGGGCCAGAGCGTCCGTGCCCAACTGAAGCCGCGAGGGCGGATTCGTGGCGGAGACCAACGTCAACAGTGCTTGCGCGAGCCGCTTGGGGTCGCCCGGCTGGCGGTGGTTGTATGCGTTCGCCGACACCCGGACCTTGCCGGCGGTTTCAGCATAATCCGCGATCACATTCTTCGCTTCCATTGCAGACGATGAATCGAGAAAGTCCGTTCGAAAATAACCGGGCTCGACCACCGTGACATGAATGCCGAGCGGCGCAAGTTCTGCGTGAAGCGCTTCTGAAAGCCCTTCCACTGCAAACTTGGTCGAACCGTACACCCCGAAACCCGCACCGACCCTATACCCGCCAAGCGACGACATGTTGATCACATGCCCCGAACGCTGGCTGCGCATTTGCGGCAGCGCGGCGCGCGTGACGTTGAGCAAACCCATCACGTTGGTGTCGAAAATACTGCGGACCTCTTCGGCGCTGGTCTCTTCAACCGCCCCTGCCAAACCATAACCGGCATTGTTGACCAGCACATCGATGCGGCCGAAATGCTCCACCGCCAGCTTGACGGCTTGAAGCGCCGCGGACTCGCTGGTGACATCGAGGTCGACAGCCAGGAGGCCGGGCTGCACGCCGAGCGCATGGGTGACGGCGCTCGACTTGCGCGCCGTGGCAACCACGGCGTCACCTTGAGCAAGCGCCGCAGCGGTGATCTCGGCGCCCATTCCGCGCGATGCGCCGGTGATCATCCAGACGCGCTTGAAACTAGTTTGCGGGGTCATGTCGAACCTCTCCGATCGGAACGGCGACCGGGGATCCGGTTGCCATGACGCACATCCTACGCATTCGATTCTGCTTGAAAAAGCGTATCGAGGTACATTCGCCATGAACCAAAAGTTCATAATGGAGCAGTGCATGGACAAGGATCTTCTGGACGGCGTGGCCATGTTCCTGGCGGTGGCCGAGCATAAGAGCTTTACGACCGCGGCCGCTCGCCTGCAGGTTTCGCCCACGGCGGTCAGTAAATCGATCCGGCTGCTGGAGCGGCGTCACGGCGTGTCGCTGTTTCAGCGCACCACCCGGAAAGTCGCGTTGACCGACGCCGGGGTATCGCTGTTCGAGCGCTTGCGTCCGGCTGTTGAAGACATCGACGGTGCGTTTGAAGCACTCAACAGTTTTCGTGACAATGCTTCCGGCACGCTGCGCATCACGATGACCCGTTCTGCCTGCACGCTGCTGATCGAGCCAATGATCGAACAGTTTCGCGTGGCGCATCCCGACGTGCATCTGGACCTGACGCTCGATGAGGGCGCCGTGGATCTGGTGGAAAGTGGCTTCGATGCAGGCATTCGCCTGGGCGAATCGCTCGCGAAGGACATGGTGGCCTTGCGGCTCACGCCGGACGCGGTCTGGTCGGTGGTCGGCAGCCCTGCGTATTTCGCCAGGGCGGGACGTCCCCGAACGCCGCAGGACCTGATGAATCACGAAGGCATTCAGTATCGCTTCGTCAAATCGGGTGTGGTCCACCGGTGGGATTTTCAGGTCGACGGCCGCAAGGTCATGATCGACATCGGCAGCCGCTTGACGGTCAATGATCGGGCAGTCTTGATTAAATTTGCCCGCATGGGGCTTGGGCTTGCGTACGTCGCGGATTTCGAAGCAGGGGGTGAGCTGGCCGCAGGAGAACTCGAGCAAGTATTGCTGCCCTTTACTCCTCCCGGCGACGGCCTGTATTTATATTTCCCGGTCCGCACGCAATCGCAGGCAAAGCTAAGGGCATTTATAGATGCCCTGAAGCCGGAGCGCTCAACCAGACCCTAAGCGCTTACGCCCTTACTTCGCGGCCTGATACCCATCCGTCAACGTATTCAAGAACGCGACCACGTCCTTGATGTCCGCCTCGTCCAAAGCAGGCTTTTCACCGGGCTTGCGATCAAACGGCGGTTCGGTATTCACATTCGCCCAGTAACGCCTGGGCAAGTCGTCGAACTTCTGCACCTTGCCGTGAACCGTCGGATAAAACTTCTCGGGGTTCGTATCGCGTTGAACATAGAAGCGCACGGCTTCGTCCAGCGAGTGATAGATCCCGTTATGGAAAAACACCTTGCGTGTGGCCACATTGCGCAGTGACGGTGTCCTGAAGATGCCGCAATACTCCGGCTGACCCTTCAGGTCCTGACGCTCCGGACCGCACGCGCCGAGGTCGAAATACTTCGGGTCCTTGTTGATAGGCAGCGCCCGGTTGCGCGGCACGCCCAACGCAATCAAACCGAAGTCGCTGAACTGGGGCGGCGAGCCATCCTTTGCGCGCTGGCTGATATGACATGCAGCGCAATTGCCCTTCTTCTCATCGTTGAATAATTCGAGCCCACGCATTTCCGCTTCGTTCAGTTTCGCCTTGCCGGCCAGGAACGCATCGAACTTGCTGGTGTACGGATAGAACTTCTGTGGCGTCTGCTCGAACGCTTCAAGTGAACGGAGGATGGCGTCGAAGGCTTTTTCGTCGTTGTCGAAAATGGTCGCGCCGAACGCTTCACGCAGCTCTCCCGCATACGGCGCGGCCTTCACCGCCGCGACCACTTGCGCCGGCGTGCTGCCCATTTCAAACGACGACGTCAGCGGAATCCGCGCCTGATCCGCGCCATGATCAACACGGCCGTCCCAGGTCAAACCACCGGTAGGACCGGCGTCGACACTTTCGTCGCCTTCGTCGTCGGAATCGTGGAAATGCTGCGTGAATTGCGGCACCGATTGCAAATAGCGCAGTGACGGCACCGTGCGAAATCCCGGCCGCCGCAAGTCGCTGCCGCCCAGTTGCACCGACAACGCGTTAGGCGGTCCGAACGCGTGATCGGGGCTATGGCATGACGCGCAAGCCAGTTTGCGGGACCCGGACAACGACGGGTCGAGGAACATCTTTTCTCCCACCAACGTCATCTGCCTGACCTGCGTGAAAACCTGCGCGCGAGTTTTCGCTTCGCCTGCACTGTAAGACACGGCAGGCGTTGCCGTTGAAGCAGCGTGCGAATCGCAGCCGGTCAGCGCGACGGCTGAAACACAGATTGCGGCCAAGGGCAGCAAGAGAGAAGCGATGGATGGCATGTGCGTAAGGCATTGGAGGGAAGCCTAAGCCTATGACGTTTATGTGTCACATCAATGACATGACAAAAGCCATTCGTTTATCTGATGCAACCTGACATATTCTTACTTATTGAAATCTATATTAAATGTTCCTGTCAAATGTCATTGGGACACTGCGGCACCGGCAAAAATCGCTCGACGGCTCAAGCAACGCCTGGCGTGAACCAAACGGTACATAGCGATTCCCTCGCCGATCCCCCAAACGACAGAGACCTATCGATGAACAAGAAACTCGTCCTCGCCGTGCCACTCACGGCGTCGATCGCACTCGGCTTATACGCGTGCGGCGGCAATGACGACAACCATGCCGACCTCAACTCGGTGAAAAACATTGTCGTGATCTATGCGGAAAACCGCAGCTTCGACAACCTCTATGGCAACTTCCCGGGCGCCAACGGCTTGCAGAACGTCACCGCTGCAAGCGCGCAGCAGCTCGACCGCGACGGCAGCGTGCTGGCCACGCTGCCGCCAATCTGGAACGGCCTGACCGCCACCGGCGTGATGCCTGCCGTGACCCAGGCCATGACGGCGAACCTGCCGAACTCGCCTTTCGCTATTGACGACCCGGCGGGTTTCAACACGCCTTTGTCGCTGACAACACGCGACCTGTATCACCGTTTCTATGAAAACCAGATGCAGATCAATGGCGGCAAGAACGACAAGTTCGCCGCGTGGGCCGACTCGGGCGGCTTTGTCATGGGTCACTACAACACCAACGCCGACAAGCTGCCTCTGTACAAGATCGCCCAGCAATACACGCTCGCCGACAACTTCTTCATGGGCGCATTCGGCGGTTCGTTCCTGAACCACCAGTGGCTTGTCTGCGCGTGCACGCCGATCTATCCGAATGCGGACAAGAGCGTGGCGTCAGGGTCGATTTCATCGGTGAACGCCGACGGGGTATCGCTGAAACTGACGGCCGCCTCGCCCACTTCCGCCATCACGGGTATCCCGAAGTTCGTCAACTCGGGCAACCTGACGCCGGACTTCTACGCCATCAATACGATGCAGCCGCCGTATCAGCCTAGCGGCAACACGCCGGCGACAGGCGGCGATCCTGCACTGGCCGACCCGGCTGTGGCGACCACATTGCCGCCGCAAACGCAGACGCATATTGGCGACCTGTTGAATGGCGCGAACGTTTCGTGGGCCTGGTACGGCGGCTCGTGGGGTGCGGCATTGGCGGATCGCACGAAGATCAGCGGCTCGACAAATTCAGTACCGAACTTCCAGACGCATCACCAGCCGTTCAACTATTTCGCCGACCTGGCGCCGGGCACGACGAACCGCGCGCAGCACTTGCTGGATGGCGGCACGGACGGCGCGGGGTTCATCGCTGCGATCGATGCAGGCACCTTGCCTGCAGTGTCGTTCTATAAACCGCAGGGCAACTTGAACGAGCACGCGGGTTATACGGACGTGGCTTCAGGCGATGCTCACATCGCAAATGTGATTCAACATCTGCAGGCGAGCCCGCAGTGGAAGAACATGGTCGTGGTCGTGACGTACGACGAAAACGGCGGCTTCTGGGATCACGTCTCGCCACCCAAGGGCGACCGCTGGGGTCCGGGTACGCGCATTCCGGCGCTGGTGATTTCGCCGTACGCGAAGAAGGGTTTCGTCGATCACACGCAATACGATACGACGTCGATCCTGCGCCTGATCACCACACGGTACTCGTTGCCGAAGCTGCCGGGCCTGACGGCACGCGACGCAGCAATGGCCGCGGCAGGCGGCAAGCCAATGGGCGATCTGACGGCTGCGTTGCAGTTCTGACGCTGAGGTTTTAGATGGCGGCTCGCTGGGCGCCGTGCTGATTGAAGCGCGATGAGGTTGTCTGCTCATCGCGCTTTTTTTGGGCGTGCGCAACCGTGCCAGGATCACGTCCTATAGGGACCGCTTGCATGCGCTGTCGCCAAGCGCCGGGGCCTTCTTCGCGACCGAGAGCCGATCGCCGTCATTGCGGCAACGCAGTCAGGACGAGCCGGGGGATGAAAAGCGAAAGGCGGCAAACGCAGTGGCATGCCGCCCGTGACAGGCGTTGAGGCATCGCGCTCTCCATTCCTACGCCAGCCAAGCGGACCTGTCACGCCGCTTCCAGCACCGCCCTTACATATTGATCTGTCCGCCTAGCTCAACCACCCGATTAGGCGGCAAGCTGTAGTACTCCGCCGCTTGCGCCGCATTGCGGCCGAGGAACGCGAACAGCTTCTCGCGCCAAAGCGCCATCGCCTTGCTTTCGCCAGTCGCACGGATCGTGTCGCGGGCGAGGAAGAACGAGGTGTCGGCGGCGTCGTAGGTCCAGCCCGGAATCTGCTTCTGGATCAGCGTCAGAAGCACCGGCACATCGGGAATCTCCATGAAGCCGTGACGCACCCTGACCGCATAACAACCATCGCCAAGATCCTCGACCACGGCCTTGTCGGCGTCCCTGACATGGGGCACGTTGGCGGTTGTCCCGGCGAGAAAAATGTTCGTCTTGTGCAGCACGCGGTTGTGCTTGAGGTTGTGCATGAACGCCGTCGGGGTCATGCCGGCCACGCCGCCCGGGAACACCGCCGTGCCTTCAACACGCGAAGGCGGGTGACTGCTCCGGCACAGCGAATAAATGATGTCCTTGAGCGGCAGGTTCTCGGATTTCATCCGGTCGATCAGCGTTTCGCGTCCCTTGTGCCACGTCGTCATGACGGTGAACAACGTAGCGCCTGCGAGCAGCGGAAACCAGCCGCCGTCGAGCACCTTGCTGACGTTACTCGATACAAACACCGCGTCGACAACCGCGAGCGGCCCAATGACAAACGCCGTTGCCAGCGGCTTCCAGTGCCAGAGGCAATGCGTGATGAAATACATCAGCAGCGTGGTAAGCAGCATGGTGGAAGCCACCGCAATACCGTATGCGGACGCGAGGTTATCGGATGATTTGAAGTACACCACCAGAAACACGACAGCCGCATACAACGTGAGGTTGATAAACGGCACATAGACCTGCCCGATCTCATGCGTCGACGTATGGACGATCGGAATGCGCGGCAGGAAACCCAGTTGCACGGCTTGCTTCGTCATGGAGAACGCGCCCGAGATCACCGCTTGCGACGCAATGATGGTTGCCGCCGTCGCCAGGATAACGAGGGGGACAAGTCCCCAGCCCGGAGCCGACTCAAAAAACGGTTGCTTGAGCGTGCCGGGATGCATCATGACAAGCGCGCCCTGGCCGAAATAGTTCATGACCAGGCTCGGCCAGACGAGGAACATCCACGCCAGGCGAATTGGCTTTTTACCGAAGTGGCCCATGTCGGCATACAAGGCTTCACCGCCGGTCAGCGCGAGAAAAACAGAACCCAGCACAATAAACGCAGTGCCCGGGTTATGCGCCAGGAACGATATGGCGAAGGTTGGCGAAGCCGCCTCGAGAATAAGCGGATGCTCGACGATGTGCAGCAAACCCAACGCGGCCAGGGTCACGAACCAGACCACCATGACCGGCCCGAAGACCTTCCCCACCACACTCGTACCATGCTTCTGGATGGCGAATAAAACCGTCAGGATAACCACGGAAATGGGCACGATCCAGGCAGTGAGCTGGGCGTCGACCAGCGTCACGCCTTCAACCGCCGAAATGACGGAAATGGCCGGCGTAATCATGGAGTCGCCATAGAACATGGCGGCGCCGAACACACCGAGCGTCAGCAGGACGTTGCGCAGGCGCTCGGGGGCGACACCCGATGCGAGTGCCGTCAGCGCGAGAATACCACCTTCCCCGTCATTGCCGGCCCGCATCACGAAGCTGACGTACTTGAGCGTGACGACAAGCAGGATCGACCACAGGATCAGCGACACGATGCCAAACACATTAGGCTGACTGACTCCGCCCGCGGCCTTGAGACATTCTCTAAGGGTATAAAGCGGACTTGTGCCGATATCGCCAAAAACAACGCCTACAGCGCCGAGCATTAAAACAGGTGCAGCTTGTTCAACTTTGGTCGAAGTATTTGCGACGGATGCTGACATATGCCTTTCGCTCGTTTTGTTAATCATCACCGCTATCCGGGATCGCCCACAGGCTAACCGGTTTCATCGGCACGGACCTCAGCATTTACACCAAGCGCGCTTCAACATTCTTATTGCAACCCCATAACCATAACCGCGAAAAATGACGGTGAGTCATGTAAAAAACAAAATGCGAAGTACGCGCATTTGAATAGTGTGACCAGGACCAGCAGTACGCACGCGCCGCGCAAACTTGTTCGCTTGCACTTCGTCGGGTACGCTGGCCGCTTATTGAAGACCCTGCGGACACGCCATGAAAAAACTAGTCAGGCTGGAATTGCAGCAGATCCATCCGACGCAGATGACCGCCGGAATGCTGGAAGTCGATGAGAAACGCAAACACTTCGCGTCCCTGTCCGCGGAAGCATTGAAGCAGGCGCTCAAGGCCCTGCCTATTCCGGCCGTGTTGGGCCGGGATGGAACTCACTTCGCGACCGATCATCATCACCTTGCGCGGGCGCTGTTCGACGCCCAGATTAATTATGCTTACGTTGAGGTCATGGCGGACCTGTCGAAGCTGAAAGGCGATGCCTTCTGGCTGGAAATGGCGAACCGGCGCTGGGTGCATCCCTATGACGAGCACGGCATCCTGCACGGCATTGCCGCGATTCCGCCTAATGTCTCGGGGCTGATAGACGACCCGTACCGAAGCCTGGCAGCGTATGTGCGCAACGCCGGTGGCTATATTAAAACGCCGGAACCGTTTGCAGAATTCCAGTGGGCGGATTTCTTCAGGACTCGCGTCCGTTTGTGGAGCACGTCGTTTCAGTTCAGCGCCGCCGTGCAGCAGGGGGTGCATCTTGCCAGAAGTCCGGACGCGCTGGTACTGCCGGGGTTCTACAAAAGCAAGGCCGCCAGCGCGGGATCGCCACGCGCGTAACAATGCGCACCGTGAGCGGGCAAGCGTGGCGACAAACGGCGGATCCCCACGAAAAAACGCCGTTGGACCCTCTCGGGTTCAACGGCGTTTGTGCTTACGGCAACCCTCTCAGCCTTAATGTGCCAGGAACGAGCGCAGCTTCTCGGACCGGCTGGGATGCACAAGCTTGCGCATCGCCTTGCTTTCAATCTGGCGAATCCGCTCCCGCGTCACATCGAACTGCTTGCCGACTTCTTCCAGCGTATGGTCCGACACGGTGTCGATACCGAAGCGCATGCGCAGCACCTTCGCTTCACGCGGTGACAAGGAGTCCAGCGCGTCCTTGATCGCCAGACGCATGTCAGCGTGCATGGCGGCGTCGGCCGGGGATTCCGTGTTCGAATCTTCGACCATGTCGCCAAGCGTGGTGTCGCCGTCTTCGCCCAACGGCGTTTCGAGCGAAACCGGCTGCCGTGCGATCTTCAGGATGCTACGAACCTTCTCTTCCGACAAATCGAGACGAACCGCCAGCACCGACGGATGCGCTTCCTGCCCCGTCTGCTGCAAGATCTCCCGCGACACGCGGTTCAGCTTGTTGATCGTCTCGATCATGTGAACCGGCACGCGAATGGTCCGGCCCTGATCGGCGAGCGAACGCGTCACAGCCTGACGAACCCACCACGTGGCGTACGTCGAAAACTTCCAGCCACGGCGATATTCGAACTTGTCCACGGCCTTCATCAACCCGATGTTGCCTTCCTGGATCAGATCCAGGAAATGCATGCCGCGATTCACGTACTTCTTCGCGATCGAGATCACCAGACGCAGGTTCGCTTCCGTCATTTCACGCTTCGCCTGACGCATCTTGTGCTCGGCGGACGTCATCTGCTTGTTCAGCGCCTTCAGTTGCAACAGCGGCAGCATCAGGTTCGACTCGATCTGGATCAGCTTCTCCTGTTCGGCCTGAATGGCCGGCAGGCTGCGTTCCAGCGCCTTCCCATAAGCGCTCGAGGTCGCCGCATGACGCATGGTCCACTCGAGGTCCGTCTCATGGCCCGGGAACACTTCCACGAACCTCTCACGCGGCATGCCCGCCACGTCGACGGCGATCTTCAGGATACGACGCTCGATAGCGCGAACCTGTTCGACCTGCTCGTGCACCTCGGCGCACAACCGGTCGATGGTACGAGCCGTAAAGCGGATCGTCGCCAGTTCTTGCCGGATATGCTCCTGCACGCTCGGCCAGTCGCCGGTACGCGAATCGTCTGCGGTATAGGCCGCGTGGAATGCGTCGAAATGGTCGCGCACATTCGCGAAAATGGGCAAGCAGTCGCGCAGCAAATGCTTGAGCCGCGTTGCGTTCGCACGCGTGGCTTGCTCGTCTTCGCTCTCGCCGTCTTCGTCGTCGCTTTCCGACGCGAGTTCAGCCTCGTCGATTTCGGCTTCGTCGGTATCTGCTACCACGGCGTCTTCGTCGAGCGTGTTGTCCTTGAAGCCATCGACCAGTTCGTCGATGCGCAACTCGCCCGCGACGATCCTGTCCACGGTCGTAAGCAGCGTGATCACGGTTGAGGGGCACGTGAAGGCCGCCTTGATCATCTCGCCAAGGCCGTCTTCAATGCGCTTCGCGATCTCGATCTCGCCCGCACGGGTCAGCAGTTCGGTGCTGCCCATTTCGCGCATATACATACGCACGGGATCGGTCGTCCGGCCAAATTCCGAGTCGACGGTCGCCAGCGTGACCTCCGCTTCCTCGTCCGACTGCTCGTCCGACACCGCCGCGGGGGCGGAATCGTTCAGCAGCAGCGTCTCGGAGTCCGGCGCTTCTTCGTAGACGGCCACGCCCATGTCGCGGAAGGTGCTGACAATGGTTTCGATAGCCGACGTCTGAGCAAAGTTACCCGGCAGGTGATCGTTGATCTCTGCGTGGGTCAGGAACCCTTGCTGTTTTCCCAGCTGAATCAACGCGCGCATCTGGCGTTGACGCTCATCGGCCTGCTCGGGCGAGCAGACGCTTTCGTCTATTGGCCGCGACAACTTGTCCGCAGACCCACGGCGGGCTTTCGATTTTTTTGCAGGAACGCCGTTGCCGGCGGTAGATTCGGTTGGATCAAAACTTGTCATACATTTCCTCGACAGCTTTGCTCTGTAATAACAAACCAGTGCACAAGCGGTTAGACACGAGCACTACCGTGACGACCGACGGGATCATCACCTCGGGTTCAGCTATTCAGCTTATTCAGCTACTTCGATGCGTTGATTCGAGCAAAACTGAATCAGTTTGGAGGCGGGGCGCGCTAACGAGCGCAGTATTCGCGCGGGTCGTACAGTCTATAGCAACTTGGTTGCGGCTAGTGAGGTAAACGCCAATATCAGGCGTATCTAGTAGCCGAGCGCAGCAAAACTACAACATTTAGCTCGGACAATCACTCATTTGCGGACAAATCAGCCCGAATCAAGGCTGCAAAAGCCACTTCGGACAGCTCATCGAGCATGAAAAATACGGCATTAATCCGACCCCGATTAATGTCTTTGCCCGGCGATGGGACGATTCTCGACGACTTTGCGTAGCCGTGAGGCGTTTTTTTTTGTGTAGCAGCCCTCTCCCGGCCAACACAACCAACCCCGCCGACACATTCATTGGCGATAACGCCTACTTTAATCGCATTGCGATCAAACACATTTCAATGCGATTTTTTTCTACCTATTCTCTTTTCCATACGCGGCGCTTTGGATGACCTGCTGATCCGGGTGGCCGCCCGTGCCTATCGAGGAAGTCGACATGAAAAACGCCGCGGCGTTGATCGCAGCCCTGGAAGCGGAACTCGGAGCCGACGCGGTTTTGACAGCCGAATCCGACCTCGCGCCTTTCACGGAAGACTGGCGAGGCCGCTACAAGGGTCCGGCGACAGCGCTCGTCCAGCCCTCGAACACCTCGCAGGTATCGGCCGTCGTGCGCCTTTGCGCGGCGTACGGCGTGCCGGTCCTGCCGCAGGGCGGCAACACCAGCCTGTGTGCGGGCGCGGTGCCGGCGAACACGGGTGTGCCGCCGGTCATCGTCAACCTGACACGCATGCGGCGCATTCGTCATATAGATGCCGCCAACGGCTCGATGGAAGTCGAAGCCGGCTGCGTGCTGAAAACCATCCAGGACGCAGCCGCAGCCGAACATCGCCTGTACGCGGTGAGCCTGGGCGCCGAGGGTTCGTGCCAGATCGGCGGGAATTTATCGACGAATGCGGGCGGCACCGCCGTCCTGCGCTACGGCAACACGCGCGACAACGTGCTGGGACTCGAGGTCGTGCTCGCCGACGGCACCATCTGGAACGGCCTGCGCGCCTTGCGCAAGGACAACACCGGGCTAGACCTGAAGCATTTGTTCATCGGCACGGAAGGCACGCTCGGCATCATCACCGCGGCTACGCTGAAGCTGCATCCGCTGCCGGCGCAACATGCGCTCGCGTGGTTCGCCCCTGTCGATCCCCCGGCCGCGCTGACTATCCTCGGGTTGTTCCAGGCCGCGTGCGGATCGCGGCTCAGCGCCTTCGAGATGATCAACCGCCGCCAGCTCGAACTCGTGATCGAGCATGTGCCCGGCCGCCGCAATCCGCTCTCGGAACCGCATGAATGGCATGTGCTGGTCGAACTCGCAGACACCCACGGCGGCGAGGAAATGGCTGCGTTGCTGCAGCAAACGCTCGAACACGCGGCCGAAGCCGGGTTGATCCACGACGCCGTCCTTGCCAGCAACGAGACCCAGCGCGCCGCACTCTGGGAAATTCGCCATAGCGTGTCCGAAGCCAACAAGAAAGGCGGCGTGGGCCTGACGACCGACTGTGCCGTGCCGGTATCGGCGGTGCCGCTGTTCATCGAGCGCGCGACGCAAGCGGTGCATGCCATTGTTCCCGGGCTCGACCTCGTCGTGGTCGGCCACCTTGGCGACGGCAACGTGCATTTCATCCCCTTCTTCCCGTTCGAGGCCTGGCGCCAGCTTGCCGACCGCTCCGCGATGGCCAACACCATGCGCCGTTGCGTGAACGACGTTGCGCATGAATTGCGCGGCACGTTCAGCGCGGAGCACGGCGTCGGGCAAACCGGGCTGGCGGAAATGGCGCACTACAAATCCGCGGCCGAACTCGGCCTGATGCGTGCTGTGAAGCGCGCGCTCGATCCGGACAACCTCTTCAATCCGGGACGTTTGCTGCCGTGAGTTCGTACTGAAGTCGTGATTACCTGATCCGGGCCAAGAAGAAGCCCGGGCATTCGCCACTAGCGTTTCTGTTTCTATCCACACCCTTGGAGCCGACATGAAAAAGCAGTCCGTACGCGATGAGATTCAAGTGCTTGAACAACCCGGCCGCCGCACGGTCATCAAGACTGCTGTTGCCGGCGCTGCCGCCGTGGCGTTCCCGTTCGTCTGGACACCGTCGCGCGCGGCGAACAAACGGATCGTCATTCGTGACGATGGCGGCATCTACACCAAGGCGTACGGCGCAGTTTTCTACAAGCCGTTCACGGAGAAGACCGGCATTGAAGTGATTGGCGTGCAGGCCAACGCCGAGCCGACCGCGCAGATCAAGAGCATGGTCGAGACCGGCAGCTACACGTGGGACATGGCCAAGATCAGCCAGCCGGCCATCCTGCTGCTGACGGGCGGCGCCAAGGAGTACCTGGAGAAGCACGGGCTTGAAGCCGACCCGGTGATTGCGAAGATCCCGCAGCAATACATGTCGCCGTACGGTGTTGCCACCAACATCTATACGACCGTGCTCGCGTATCGCACCGACGCCTTCAAGGGCCGCAAGGCCCCCAATTCATGGGCCGATATGTGGAACGTCAAGGACTACCCGGGCCGTCGCGGGCTGCGCAAGTATCCCTTCGACACCTTCGAAGAAGCGACGATGGCTGCCGGCACGCCGCCCTCGCAGGTCTATCCGGTCAATTTCGACAAGGGCATTGCCAGTCTCGACAAGATCTCCAAGCACATCGACGTATGGTGGACCACGGGCTCGCAAGTCGAACAGATGCTGGGCTCCGGTGAAGTGGACATGATCAGCACGTGGGTGTCACGGGCGCAATCGGCTATTGCCAATGGCGCACCGGTGGCGATCGTCTGGAACCAGAACATCTGGGGTGTCGACAACTGGTCGATTCTCAAGGGCACGCCGAATGGCGCCGCCTGCCGCGAGTTCATCAAGTTTGCCTCCGATCCGAAACGTCAGGCCTCGCTGGTCGAGTATTTCCCGGCCGGTGTTACGCAGCCCGAAGCGTTTAACTACATCAAGCCGGAGATTGCGAAGAACTGCCCGACGTTCCCGGAGAACATGAAGAACGGCCTGCATATCGATGCGAAGTTCTGGCAGGAAAACCAAAGCGTCGCGCTCGAGAAGTTCAATAGCTGGATCCTGACCTGAGCGCTGTTTTCGTCGCTTCTCTTGTGTTTTTACCGCCACGGATGCCGATTCCATGCCTGCCTCGAACCTTCAAATCACGGGACTCTGCAAGCGTTATGGAGACTTTGTCGCCCTCGCGCCAACCGATCTCGATGTCGCCCAGGGCGAATTCCTGACCCTGCTCGGACCCAGCGGCTCGGGCAAGACGACGCTGCTCAGCCTGATCGCGGGGCTCGCGCAACCGGACGACGGCCAGGTGCGGATCAATGGCGTCGACGTGACGTACGGCGCGCCGTATGAGCGGGACATCGGCATGGTGTTCCAGAACTACGCGCTGTTCCCGCACATGACTGTGGCCGAGAACATTGCGTTCCCGCTGCAGATGCGCAAGACCGACGCCAAGGCGACGCGCGACAAGGTCATGCAGGCGCTGGAGATGGTGCATCTGCCGCACGTCGCGGGACGTTATCCGCGTGAATTGTCGGGCGGTCAGCAGCAGCGCATCGCACTCGCGCGCTGCATGGTCTACCGGCCGTCGATCATCCTGATGGACGAACCGCTTGGCGCGCTGGACAAGAAATTGCGCGACCAGATGCAACTGGAAATCAAGCGGATCCATCGGGACCTGGGCACGACAATCGTTTACGTCACGCACGACCAGGAAGAAGCGATGACCATGTCCGACCGTATCTGCCTGATGAACGCCGGGTCGATTGCGCAGCTCGGCACGCCAGCGGATTTGTATTTCCGCCCGAAGAGCGTGTTTGTCGCGGACTTCCTCGGCGAATCGAACCTGCTCGATGCGGTGGTCACAGGACGCAGCGGCGATCAGGTACAGATCAGCGTGCAGGGTGGCGCGAACGTCAACGCGATGGCGTACGACTCCGTGATCCGCGACGGCAAGCCGGTGAAGCTGATGCTGCGCCCGCAGAACCTGCAGATCCACGATGGACCGCCGGCTGCGTCGATCAATGGCGGCACGTTGTCGGCGAAGCTCACCGACATCATGGTCACGGGCAGCATGACGAAGCTTTACCTGCAGTCGCATATCAGCGATGCCCCGCCGCTCGTCGCGGCCTTTCCCACCAACCGGCTCGGCCGTCAGTACGAGATCGGGCAGACGCTCGGGCTCTCGTGGCTGACCGCGGACGCTGTCGCTATTGCGGGGTGAGAGATGAATCGTTCCGCCCTCGTTGCTGAGCAAATGCATCCCGGCGCGCCGCCGCCACGTCCTGCCCGATGGCGCGCGTGGCTGCGGCCCGGCGCGATGAGCGCACCGATCATCGTGTTGCTGCTGGTCATGCTCGTGTACCCCGTCGGCCAGTTGCTGCTGCTGAGCGTGCACAACGACAGCGGCTTTACGCTGGTTGAATACAAGCGGCTCTTTGCGTCGTCCGTGTATGTGGATGTATTGCTGATCACGCTGAAGGTATCGTTATGGACGACCCTCTTCTCCGTGCTCACCGGGTATCCGATCGCTTACCTGATTTCATCGCTGACGCGCGAACGCAAGAATCGCCTGCTGTTCTGGGTGCTGCTCTCCTTCTGGACCAGCTTTCTCGTGCGCACGTTCGCGTGGGTCGTGCTGCTCGGGCGCAACGGCGTGATCAACCAGGTGCTGCTGGGACTGGGCATTATCGACCGGCCTTTGAGCCTGCTTTACAACTTTTCCGCCGTGATCGTGGGCATGGTCCACGCGCTGATGCCGCTTGCCGTGCTGACCATGCTCTCGGTAATGGAGAACATCGACCGCCGCTTGCCAAGCGCTGCCGCCACGCTCGGCGCACGTCCGGGCACGGTGTTCTGGAAGGTGTATTTTCCGCTGTCGCTGCCAGGCGTCGCCGCCGGCGCGTTGATGGTGTTTGTCACGGCTATCGGCTTCTTCATCACGCCCACGCTGCTCGGCGGACGCCATCAGACCATGATCACGCAACTGATCATTGACCAGGTCATGCAGGCGTTGAACTGGGGTTTCGCGGGGGCCATCTCCGTGCTGTTGCTGGCCGTCGTGCTGCTCGTGTTCCTGATCTACGACCGCATGGTTGGCCTCTCCACCATGGCCGGCGACAGTTCGGCGGCACGCGGCCCGAAGCGCGGCGGCGGCTGGAGCCGAAAGCTCGGCGACGTGATTCTGACCGCGCTGGGCAACGCGACCGATGCAGTGATCAGCATCCTCCCCAAACGCAGCAAGCGCGCTGCCAAAGGCGAGAGCCTGACGTTGCGCGTGATCGTGATCCTGCTGCTTGTGTTCCTGAGCGCGCCGGCGTTCCTGATGATTCCGCTCTCGTTCGATTCCGCGTCCGGTCTTGCTTGGCCCCCGCATGGCTTCTCGTTGCAGTGGTATCGGCAGATCACTGATTCGCCTTTGTGGATGCAGGCCATTACGCGCTCCATGCTGGTGGGTATAGGCACCGGCATTCTCTCGATGTTGATCGGCACGCCCGCGGCGTTCCTGCTGGTTCGTGGCGGCATGAAAGGCAAGGCGGCCATGCTGGCTTTCATCCTCGCGCCTATCGTGGTGCCGCGCATGATCATCGCCGTAGGGGTGTTCTATTTCTTCGCGAAGATCGGCCTGATCGGGTCGTCGTTCGGCCTCGTGCTCGGTCACACGGTGGTCGCCGTGCCTTACGTGGTGATCACCATGATGGCTGTACTGCGCAATTACGACACGCGGCTCGATCTCGCCGCGCACAGCATGGGCGCCCGCCCGTGGGCCACGCTGCGCCGCGTCACGTTCCCTATTCTCGGCGCCGGGTTGATGTCGTCGTTCCTGTTCGCTTTCGCTACCTCGTTCGATGAACTGACCATCGCGCTGTTCTCGTCCGGCGGCTTGAGCACGACCTTGCCCAAGCAGTTCTGGGACGAAATCACGATGCAGATTTCACCGGTCATTGCCGCCGTTTCCACATGCCTGTTCGTCTTTATTGCAGCTTTGATCTGGGTGGCGGACCGACTGCGCCGACGCAGCCTCGCTTCTTGAATAACCTTGTTTTCCAGGACTAACTCATGCTTTCAGCACACCAACTGCGTGGCGTCTTTCCGGCCATTCCGACTCCCGTCAATCCCGACGACACCATCAACCCTGACGCCGCCCGGGCGCTCATGCGCTATCTGCTGAAGCAGGGCGTGGACGGAGTCGTGCCGCTTGGCGGCACTGGTGAATATGGCGCACTCTCGCGCGCCGGGCGCATTCGCATGGCCGAGATCACGGCGGAGCAGGCAGCGGGCAAGATCCCCGTTGTCGCGGGCGTGCTCGACCCCGGGTATCACGACGCGATGCAAGCGGGAAAGGACTTCGCAGCGGCGGGCGCCGATGGCCTGCTCGTGCTGACGCCCTACTACACGAACCCGACGCAGGGCGGCATTCGCGATTACTTCATGCGTTACGCCGACGAATCGCCGCTGCCTATTCTCATCTATGAAATCCCGTATCGCACGCGGATTGCGATCGCGCCCGAAGTGCTGCACGAGTTGTCGAAGCATGAGCGGATCATTGGCATGAAGGCGTGCAACACGGACATGTGGCATTTCCTGCGCACCGTCGCGGGCGTGGACGAATCGTTCGCTGTGCTGAGCGGCGAGGACACGTTGTTCCCGTTGCATGTGGCGGCCGGCGCGCGCGGTGGAATCGTGGTGACGGCAACGTTACTGCCGACCGCATGGCGAAAGATCTATCAACTGGCTGCAGACGGGAAGACGCAGGAAGCACTGACGTTGCATCGCTCGCTGATTCCGCTCATGAACATGGCGTTCGCCGAGACCAATCCCGGTCCGATGAAGTCCGTGATGGACCTGATCGATGTCCACGCGCCCGCGATGCTGGCGCCCCTGGTTCAGGCGGAGGCGGGGCTGTCGGCGCGCTTGCGTGTGGAACTGGACAAACAGCTCGACTTGTTTGAGCGCGGGCTTTGAAGCGTTGCTAAACCCTCAACGCTTGTAAGTCGACAGCCGCGCCTTCGAGATAGAGGTCGCGGCGACTTGCACGTGCTGCGCGAGTTCGGCTTCAACCCGTTCGATCGACCACCGTGAAGTGGGCACCGAAATGTTGATCGCGGCTACGGCCATGCCGCCGTGATCCGTGACCGGTGCGGCGACCGAAATATCGCCGAGCACGGTCTCGTTCTCGATCACCGCGTAACCCCGGCGCGCGACCTTGCGCACGCGTTCAAGCAGTTTGTCGGGATTGGTTTCGGTGTGGTGCGTGAGCGGGTCAAGTCGCGTTTGCGCCAGGATTTCACGCACGCGCTCGTCCGACAGACGCGACAGGATTGCTATGCCCGCAGCGGTGAACATGGCCGGCAAACGAGCGCCGACCACAATGTCGATGTTCACCAGATGCTGCCCCGGGAAGCGCGCAACGAACACGATCTCGTGGCCGTCGAGTTCCAGCAGGTTGGTCGTTTCGCCCAGCCGCCGGCTGATGTCGAGCAGATACGGAGAAGCTTTGTCGATGAGTTCGTTGGCCCGTACGTAGTTGTACGAGAACTGCAGCACCTTCGTGGTCAGGGCGTAGTTGCGCGTTTCGGGCACGCGGTAAAGGTAGCCGAGCACTTCGAGCGTGTGCACAAGGCGCTGTGTCGCGCTGCGGTCGAGGCCGGAGGCACGCGCGATATCGACGAGTGTCATGTGACGGCTCGGGCCGTCGAAGGCGTGCATCACCTGGAAGGCTTTTTCAGTCGATCCGACGAACAGCGACGAGCGTTGAAGAGCTTTCTCGTCGGGCTTTTCCGGCGTGCCAGCGGCGCTTTTTGACATGCTTGTGTGGGCTTTGAAAATATCGGATTGTGATTACCTCAATTGTAGTGCAATCGAATCGCGGATTTATGACCGATTGCCACTTCGTGGAGCACTGATGCTTGCCTCTGTCGCTGAATACCGGATCGCCGCACGGCGGCGCCTGCCGCGGCTTGCGTTCGACTACCTGGATGGCGGCGCCGAAGACGGGGACGCGTTGCGGCGCAATAGCCGCGCATACGGGCAGTGGCTGTTCAAACCGCGCGTGCTCACGGATGTGTCGCGCTGTTCAAGCGCCATGCATTTTTTTGGACGCGAAGCAGCCGCGCCGCTGATCGTGGGACCGACGGGACTGAACGGACTCTTCTGGCCACGCGCCGACGAACTGCTCGCGCAAGCAGCGAGCCGCGCGAACTTGCCGTTCGTGTTGTCGACCGCATCAACGTCGCTGCTGGAAGATGTGCGCGCGGCCGCACCGCAAGGCGACCTGTGGATGCAACTCTATGTGCAACAGGATCGCGGTATTGCGGAGGACTTGATGCGCCGCGCAAGCGCCGCGGGTTATTCAACCCTGGTTCTCACTGTCGATGTCCCCGTGCACGGCAAGCGCGATCACGACACGCGCAATGGTTTCCGCTTGCCGTTGCGCCTGTCGCCCAAGCTTCTCGCCGATTGCCTGACACATCCGCATTGGACCTGGCAAATGGCGCGCGCCGGTTCACCGCAACTGAGGAACATTGCGAAGAGCGTGGGCGAGCATGCGGACCTGTCGCGTCATGCCGCCATGCTGAGCCGGCAGATGGACTTGACGCTGGGCTGGACGGATCTGGAGTGGATAAGGCGACACTGGAGCGGCAAGGTGATCGTCAAGGGCGTCATGGGGGGGCAGGACGCGCTGCTGGCCGTCGCGCATGGCGCGGATGGCGTGGTGATATCGAATCATGGCGGCCGGCAGTTGGGGAGCACGTTCGCGCCGTTGGAGCTGCTGCCGGGAATAGTGGATGCAGTCCGTGGCAAGACGGAAGTCTTTATCGATGGCGGCGTGCGGCGCGGCAGCGACGCATTGAAGGCGGTCGCGCTAGGCGCACGCGGCGTGTTGCTCGGACGGGCGCCGCTCTATGGCCTGGCTTCTCGCGGTGCCGCCGGGGCCGGCGAAGTGCTCGCGCTGATGATGGAGGAGATGCTGATTTCGCTGCGCTTGCTGGGGTGCCAGGGAATGGGCGATCTCGGTCCGGCGCATGTCGCGCGCGATGATTCACATGGAGCGGATCCGGTTTAACAAAGCCATCAGGCCGCCCCTTATAATCCCGGCCGCCGGAGCCCGTTCGCGCCTCCTCGACTGTTACGATTATTTGAAGGAACCATGTCACCATTCCCAGCCTGCCCACTATGCGCGATGGAAAATACCTACGCGGACGCCGATCGCGTCATTTGCGCGGACTGCGGTCACGAATGGCCGGCATCGGAAGCCGCGCCCGCCGATGACGAAACGAATGCAGTCGTGAAAGATGCCAACGGCAACGTGCTGGCGAACGGCAACTCCGTGGTGCTGATCAAGGACCTGAAGGTAAAGGGCTCGTCGATCACGCTGAAGGTGGGCTCGAAGGTGGAGAGCATCCGGCTGGTCGGCGGTGACCACGAGGTCGACTGCAAGATGGACGCCGGCAGCTTTATGCTGAAAGCCTGCTATTTGAAGAAGGTTTAACGGCAGGCGCGAAGGCCATCGAACCGCGATGGCCTTCCATGACCCATCGCCAGCGTTCAACCTCCCGCTATGGGATCGCCTTGATCGTCGGTATCGAAGGTCTGCGACTGGAACGCAAAGAAAAACGCGCGCCATGTGTTGTCCGCATACGCGATCATCAGCGCGCCATCCTGATACACGCCGTTATCCTGCTCGTACGGCGCGCCGTTGCCCTGGTTCATATGGATGTCGTGAACGCCATTGCCCGGCACGAATTTGAAATACTGGTCCGGTTTGTTTTCTTCAGGACCCCATCTCGATCCAAACGCGTAAATGAGCGACCCTTCCATGGCCATCGCCGCCACGACCGCGCTTTCCAGTTTGTCTTTTAGGTCGTTGGTCGAGTCGGGCGCGTCGGCGGGCACGGGTGTCATCGCCTTCGTATCGACAAGGCCGCTGCGCACATAGTCAATCGCGAGACCACCCGGTGTGGACGGCAGCTTGGTGAAACCGGGCGTCAATGCGGCAAGACCGCTCGTCAAGGTATCGGGCAACGTGTCCCGCTCTTCGAACAGAACCGTTGAAGGCGCGTGCGGCGCCGACGACTTCACGTTCGATGCAATCCGGAAAATGGTCGTTCCTGCGTGGACCAGGATTTGATAGTGGTCGTCATCAGCGTTACGAAAATGACCGGTCACGGTGCCCTTGAGCACCCCATAGTTCACTGCCATGCATCCTCCTCGTAGTGAAACCTTGTATTAAAACCGGCAGCAACCGCTGCCCCTGCGTAATCCGGCTGGTGCATGCACCTTACTCCTGCGGCCCTTTCTCGAACCTCGCACGCGCCGCCACTGCCGCCGCGGGACGGCCGAGATCGGGCGCCGCGAAGTGTGCGATCTGGCGGGTGGCGAGATCGACCGTGACATAGTCGCTGGGAGACTTCGCGGAACCCCCGGCCGATGTTGCGTGGTACTCAATGCGAAGCTGCGCCTGCGTCACGACGATGCGCAGATAACCGTAGTGGGTGTCGTCGTAACTTTCCAGGACGACCTGATCTGTCGAACTGCTGGCGGCCTGGATGACCTGCGGCGCGCGCAACGCAGGGTCGCCCTGTTTTGTGAGCTTCGCGAGACCGTGGCCGCCGTTTCCGCACACCAGATACGGAATATGCGTACCGTCGGCGCTGCGCGTGCGCGTGAAGCGCTGATAGTTATGCGCGTGCCCCGACAGGAATGCGTGCGGCCAGATGCCGTTCGCGGCGCAAACCTTGTCGATCTGCGCCAGCAGCTCGACGCTCCATCCATGCGCCGCGACGGTGTAGGGGGGATGGTGATCGGCAATGATCAACGCGCCCTGATAGTTCTCCGACCTGATCCGCTTGAGCGCGGCATCGAGGAATTGAAGCTGGCTTTTGCCTATATGCGAATCCGCGATCACGCCCGGATCTTCCAGCGTGTTGCTGTACAGCACCAGCACCCGAACGAACGGTGCTTCCAACGTGAAAAACACGCCCGGCTGGATCTGCGCGGTACGCGACAAGCCGCCCGCTTCCGGTGTCACCACGACTTTTTCGGAACAGAAATTGCGCAGGAAAGCGGCCAGGCTCTTCGCGTGTGCTTCGGGCGAAACCATGCCGTCGTGGTTGCCCGCACAAGCGAGGATCGGCGCCGGATAGTCGCGATATGGTTCGTAGAACTGGTCGTAGTAGTACTTACCCTCGCCGAAGTTGTAGACCACGTCGCCGAGCAGCAACGCGAACTGTGGCACTTCGTTCGCGGCGGTCTCCACGAAGTCGGCGGTCATCTTGTCCGCCACCTGGTTCTGCGTGACCGGACCGCTCGTGTTGCCGCAGTCTCCCGTTGCATGGAAGACGATCTGGCCCGCAGCGTTGATCCGGTCGGCGGCATTCGTGTTGCCGCCGATCACGTCGGCCAGCGTCAGTCTTGGTTCGACCCCGCCGCGCGGCGCAGGAAATGGCAACGGGAACAGCTTATGCTCTGCATTGAGCTTGTCGATCTCCTTGTACACCACGTTGTCGGAGGGATGAGGAACGCGGAATACAGTTGGATCGGGGGTTGCCTGTGGCTGCGCAAAAACCGGCTGCGCGAGCACGCGCGATCCGAGCGGGTTTTTCTTGCTGGCCACGCCCGGCGAATGAGCTTTGCCGCCGTGCTTTCCCTCCGCGGCCCCGCGGCGCGTGGCCGACGGCTTCCGGCTTGCCTTCTCGCGGCCACCCTTCGTATTCGACTTCGCTTTCGTCGGCATTCATCCTCCTTGCAGCAATCGATCGGTGTGTGCGAGGCGATGCACGCGCTGCGCTCGTCGCCGGCAGGTTCGACCGGCTGTCTGCCGAGAAGTGCCACCGAAGCTGCGAAGGTCTCCAAACATCCATTTAATGTTCGGTTGCCATCAAAACGTCATTGAAACAGCGTAAGCGCAGCTGGCATTTCCCGCGCCTTTCGTCTTGTGTACGCTCCCAAACACATAGGCCTTCAAGAGCGGTATGTAATGTCACCAACGCGACTCTTTCGTCGCGTACAGTGCCCCGTTCGACCACCGTAACCGCCTATCAGGTCTTGCGACATTCATGAACGCACCTTCCCTTTCCGACCACCACGTCAGTGACGCCCCCGACAGCCAGCGAGTAGGCCGCGCGTTTGCTGCCAGGCTTGACATGACCATCAAGCGTTCCGGGCTCTCATCCGGGCGCGTGGCGAAATCACTGGGGGTAACCGAAGGGGATGTCACGCTGTGGCGAGCCGGTATCACGCTGCCGCGAACCGCCGACTGCCGTCGCTTGTCGGAACTCCTGCACGTGGAGATGACGTGGCTGAAGGGCGAATCGAAGCCGGTTGGCGAAAACGGGCGCAGGTCCGACGGAATGAACGCCATTGGCTAGCGGCGATGCGATTCATCGATGCGATTCATCGATGCGATTCATCGATGCGATTCATCGATGCGATTCATCGATGATTCACCGCCTTGGTCATTTGTTTCTGAATCGGTTGATACGCCGAGGATGGTCTCTATCTCCGCAACAGCGGTCGCTGTTCCGGTTTCCCGCGCCATGTGTTGTCCTAGTGCCGAGGCTCGCTCGCGGGTCTCTGCACGTTGCGCAAATCTGATCGCCTGCTTGAGTTTCTCGCGGTCCAGCTTGCGGGTTGATACTGCGTGGCCGGCTACGCCGAGACGGTTCAGTTGATGAGCCCAGAAGAACTGGTCTCCCGCAAAAGGCAACACGACCGATGGCACCCCTGCACGGCACGCCGAGTGTGTCGTGCCGCTGCCACTGTGATGGATAACCAGCGACGTACGGGGGAATAGCCATTGATGAGGTGTGTCTTCGATGATGAAGAAATTGTCGGGCAGCACCCTGTCCGGAATGCCGGACCAGCCCGGATACACAAGCACCCGGCGCCCCTCTGCTGCGTCCATGAAAGCATCAAGCACGGCTTCCCGGTCGAAGCCGACCATGCTCCCGAATCCCAGATAAATGGGCGGCTCGCCCGCATCCAGAAATGCTTTGAGCGCGGCTGGCGGCGCCCAGGAATCCTCAGGAGCCAGCCATTGCCCACACAATCTGGTGTGCGCGGGCCAGTCCCGCGGTTCAGGCACGAGAGCAGGAGAAACACCGTACAACATAGGATGCTCTGTCCATATCTTCTGACGCGGTGGCAGTCCAAGCACGCTCCGTCTCGCCAGATTTATCTCCTTGCGGAAAGCATGCCAAAGCAGCCCGTTCACTGCGTGATGGCTGGTCCGATTCAACAACGCAGGGATCCAGCGAGGAGGCAGGAACGGCGAGCCAAATACACCGGTCGGGGAGATGGGGATCATGCCGGCGCCGATCGCTCGTATGCCAAGCTGCTCAGCTACGGACAAGCCCACGAAGGCGGCCAGTCCCGACACAATCAGCCCGTCGCAGCCTGTAGCCGCTTGAACGGTCTGTTGCATCCAGCTATGCGCGTTGGCGTTTGCAATGCGCGCCAGACCCGCCGCCGTAGCGTTGACGCCCTTGCCGCTCGACACCAGGGCGGTCAACTCGTCTCTCATGTTCCCGCTCAAGCCCGCATGGGGAACTCCCAGGGCGCGAGCGCTCGCAAGCGTTGTCCCTTCCGCAAGCAGAGTGACTTCGTGTCCCGCATCCATCAGGGCGCGGCACAGCATAGCCAGGGGTCTCGTGTCACCTTCAGTGCCATAGGTCAATGCAAGGAGTTTCATTGGCTCTTTCTTATTGTCGGTTCTGCATCCGGGCGCTGTCCTGCAGGGCCATATGACAGCCCGGGAAGCCCGTTCAATTTGCCTGTGCCGAGTTAGGGGCCGCCTATGCCTGGGCGAAGGCTTGACTCGCTCTACGACGCCAGGCTCCAGCGCGATTTGCCCATTGCCTTCGCAACGTTGAGCGCTTTGTCGGCGGCATTGAGCGCCGTCAGCACGTCGGTGCCATGATCCGGAATCAGTGCCACGCCAATACTCGCGCCCACATTGACCGAGACATGCGCGGTCAGTGCAAACGACGCCGACATTTCGCTGATCAGGCGATCCGCGAATGCGGCTGCTTCCTCATGATTCAGCGCGCTGAACGTGACCACGAATTCGTCGCCGCCAATTCGAAACACCATGCCCTCCGGTCCCTTCAATGCGTTGAGACGCCCGCCGATCATCACCAGCAACAGGTCTCCCGCCTCGTGGCCGTACTGGTCGTTGACGGGTTTGAAGCCGTCCAGGTCAATATAGAGAACAGCGGTTTTTAGAGCGCTGTCCGATGCTGTCTTGTATCGGGTCTGGGACGCGTGGATCAGCCCGGCGCGATTCGGCAGGCTGGTCAGCGCGTCGTGGCGCGCACGGTGATCATTCTCCCGTTCCGCTTTCATGGTCGAGACAAGCAGTCCGTTCAGGCGGAATGCGGCAATGCTCATTGCGATGAGGTAGAACGGAATCTGCAGCAGCGTCAGGCTCAGGATGAGCTCTTTCGACATGGCCGCTGCAATACAACAAGGGCCGAGCGACAGCAGGATCATGATCCCGACCAGCCGGGGGGCGCCGAAATTCCGGAAGCAGATGCCGCCCACCATGGCGGCGGCGGACAGGCAGGAAAGCGTGGCGGCGACCCAGTCCGTGCTCAGGATGCTGATAAATGCACCGTAACCCACGCTGGCGCCCCAAAAAACGCCCAGGAGCAGATAGATATCGGTGAAGGTCGGCTCTCCGCGCCTCGCTGCCCGATGCGCCGCGACCAGCAGGATCAGGCGCGCGCTGCACAGGACGACTTCGATCACCACCCACGCGATAAATGCTGGCGAGGGATCGCGCAGGTCGATTGCAACCGAGACAGCGATGGTATTAAGGACGCCGCCGGCGAAAATAGGCAGCGTGCCAAACAGGCTTCCAATCAGCGCGACCCGGATGTCGTCGGGTACGTCGGGCCCGGAATAACATAACCAGGTCGTGAATCGCCAGCGGGGCAAGCTAAACGGCGCTACTTTCGTATCCATGGATCGTTGCATTTTATGCGCGGCTGCCGTGTCATGTTTACTCACGGCACTAGCGCTCATCCAAGCGCTTTAGCCGAACAAGCCGGTATTCTATACTCGGCTCAAGTCACGGGAATGTGTGCACTCCAATGGGCCGGGCGCTCCTCGCGGCCATGGAGGCTGAACGGCACGAGGCGTTGCGCAACGATATCAAGGTGAAAAACCGCAGGATTGGAGTGTGTTTCCGGAGCGCATTCCGGACGTATCAAGCACTTTCAAGAGCGCGGCTTTTGCGCGCCGGATGACAGGAAGGCGACCACGTCCTCAATTCTGAACTGCACCCCAAAGCTCGCATCGGTATCCGGCTTTTGAAGTGCAGTTCACGGCAAGGTGCCGGATGCCGGACGCCGCCGGTTTTGATCCGGCCAGCGGTACTGCTAGAACTGGTGGCGCAGACCGGCCATCGCGCCCACTTGCGTACCCTTCTGAGCCAGCCCGACGCCGTTGACACCCTGCAATTGCGCGCCGATCAGGTCACCCCGGTATTGCGAGTAATCCGCTTCCACGTAGACGTCCGTACGCCTGGACAGGTTGTAGTCGGCCACTAGCTGATACTGCCACGCCGACCCGTCCTTCGACTGGGTCTTGCCATCCTGCAGCGTACGCCATACGTTCGCCGCAAAGTGCCACGCATTGCCTGCCTGCTGCGTAACGCCGCCCATGATCATGCGACGCTTTGAAAAGTCGGTGTACTTGAGCGCCGTCAGGGCGGCCGCCGTGAACGGCCCGTTAGCGAAATTCGAGAAACCGGCATCGTTCTGGTCCACGATGTACCCCAGCGCAAATCGCGTCTTGTCCCACGTGTACGATCCTCCGAAGGTCCATGACTTCGAATCGCTGCCGTTGACCGAATCTTTCGATTCCTTATAGGCTGCGCCCAGCGAGACCGGACCGCCCGCAGGCGCGTAGGCGGCGGCCAGGCCCATCTCGGTGCCGTACGACATGTGGCCGGCGACACCGCCGAACGCATAGCCCGCCGAGACCATGATGTCATGGGCCTTGAACTGGTACTGGACCTGATTGCTGGTCCAGATCCCGCCGGTCATGGTCACCTCGGGCTGGAAGCTGAAGTCGTACGGAACCCATGGATTGCTGCCGTATCCGCCAACCGTGACCACTTCAATCATCACGTTGTACTGACGACCTATGATGACCTGGCCATACGTTCTTGAACGCAGTCCGACCTGTGCCTCGTTGAAATATGGCAACGTGGGATCGCTTTGACCATTGTTGATGTCGAATCGATTTTCGAGCTTGAAGACAGTCGACCAGCCGCCGCCCAGATCCTCAACGCCCTTCAGGCCCCAGCGGCTTTGTGTCAAACCGCCGTTGCCAAGCGCCACGCTTGAATCACCCGCCTTATTTGCATTCGTCATGTAGCGAATACTTTCATCGACCACGCCATACAACGTGACACTCGATTGCGCATGCGCTTGCTGACAAGCCAGCGCGACCGGCAGCAAGGCATAACGCCACTTGCTCAACTTCCTCATACTGTCTCCCCTTCTTGATTCCCGCTTTCTGCGGACTGGTGGCCGGCGCCCGGATCGGCAACCCCCTGCATCCCCACCCAAAGGCTTGTCGATAGACCGTGCTGGCGTCTGCAATTTGACGTTAAGCCCCCGATAATTCCAGTGCATTGTTGTTATCGTTTAGATGCACTCACTGCATGGAATGCATGGGGTCGGGCAAAGGCTTTAAGCCCGGATAGGCCGCTGCCAGCAGCCCACGGGCTCTTTTGCCAATCGATCGCAGCAGCGGTCCCGAGCGCGTTGAGACGAGGCGCCAAACCGGCGATGAGCGATTAAAGAGGTAGCGACCGTTGTATAGCCGCCGCAGTCCCGTGTTCGATATACGGGGACGAGGAGTCTGGAGGCATCGTCGTGCACGCACTTATGGCATGCGTGTGATTTAAAATCGCCGCTATTGAGCGAACACCTGGTGAGCCAGGCACCGGGCAGGAGAAATATGGCGGACTCGAACACCGGTTCTGATCAGGGAACTCAAACAGGCTGTTCCACTAGCTGCTTGTCCGTTATGAGGCTTACAGATCTGCGCACTCAAAAGCGGCTGTTGAAGGTTACCGGTGCCAATTCAATAATCTTTATACTTGGCACGCGCAGCGGATATCACACACTTCCCGCCAGAGGGCGTCAGGAATATGTGGAGGTCGTGGGCTTTCGCAGCACTGTCGTATCTTAAGTTTGGGCGCACACAACGGGGTTCTTGACTTGACCCGCGTTCGCTATTCTACTTACGCCCCTGTCGGGGAATGTCTGCCGGAAGCGGTAATTGAGGAGAGCAATGCGCGGCCCAACCAAGAAGCAACTGACTTTAATCGAACTAGTCGACCAGGGCTTGAGCGTCGAGGAAATAGCGACGCGTACCGGGAAACTGGTGGCGTCGGTTCATAAGCAACTGAACCGGGTTCGACGCAAAGTGCGCGAGGGGCATTTTGCACCCGCCCCTCTACCCATCGAGCGTGCAGCTGCCACTCCGCGCGTCTATCTCGCAGGCTTCGACGTCTTCCGCAGCGACGCGCTAAGTCACGGCCAGCATCTGAAAGCACTCTGCCAGGCGCGCGGAATGATCGGTCTCTATCCGATGGACGGACAAGTTCCGGACGAACTCGAACCGCGCGCCAAAGCGCAATGGATTTGCCGCGCGAACATGGACGCCATTCGTTCCGCCGATGTCGTCCTCGCCAACCTGAACGACTTTCGCGGAGCCGGCGAGCCGGACAGCGGAACCGCGTTCGAAGTCGGTTTTGCCGCCGCGCTCGGCAGGCCGGTATGGGCGTATATCGACGACGACCGTTCGCTGCTCGAGCGTGTATCGGTAAAGAAGGAAGAATCCGCCGCGTATTGTGCAAACGGCTTTCTGGTCGAGGACTTCGGCTTGAACATGAATCTCATGCTGGCGTGCACCGCCCGTATTGTCGTGGGCGGCCCGCAAGCGTGCCTGGACGCCATGCTCGCAAGCGGGCAGTTCTAGCCGTTAGCAGCCACGGGGTTAACGCAAGCCTCCTAGCGAAATGGCGGGCTTGCCCTCAAGCCTTTGGCGGATATGCAAGGCGAGCAGATCAGAAAACGTCCCGTCGGGTCCGCCGGCGGTATTGGAAAGCACGATCACCGCATAGTCCGCCTGGCGGTTGAACAACGCATAGGACGTGTAACCGCCGGTTCCGCCACTGTGCCAATACATCTGGTTGCCCGGTTCGTAGAGCCACCCGAGCCCGATGCGCCCGCCCGGCCATGCCTCCGCTCTCAGGTCCTGAGCCTGCGTGAGCGCCGCCGCCATCGTTTTGCTTTCCGGGCTGCGCGACGCGGCGTATTTTTCCGGATGCAGGTTGGCGTCGAGATAAGTCAGCATGTCCTTGACCGACGAACGGATCGCACCGGCTCCCGCCAGCGCGGTCAGGTCCCATGCGGAAGCCTGCTGGTGGTTCGCGTCATGGCCTTCGATAAATCGCGGACGCAGGTCCGGCCGCATCGTCACCGCGGTCTCGGTCATGCCGAGCGGACGCGTGATCTCTTGTTCCAGCAAGTTTTCGTACGACGTTCCGGCGCGGTTCGCAAGCGCCTGCCCTAATAGTCCGACTCCCAGATTGCTGTAAAGAAACGGCGCATCAGCGGGTTTCCCCACGCCATGTTTCGACATGAATGCGTACAGGTCGGCGGTCCCATAGTCCGCGTAGGGGTTGGACCGGTCGGCCGGGTGGAAATTGTCCGGCAAACGCGGCAAACCGGAATGCTGGATCGACAAGTCCGCCAGCCGGATCTCGTCACCCGGTGGCTTCTGTACCGTGCCGGCGGGCAACAATTCACGCACTGGCTGGTCCAGCCGCACTTTCCCTTGCAGGACCATTTGCGAAAGGATCAGCCCTGTAAAGGTCTTGGTGATCGATCCGATCTCATAGATGGAATCGGCTTGGGCGAACCCGTATGCGAAGATCTTTTGCACACCACGCTGCGACACGCCCACCGACACACCCGCCCCCGTCCCCGCCTTCAAGGCACCGGACTTCAACGCTGTCTCCAGGTCGCGGGCGAGAACCTGCCCTAGCTCAGCCACGGGCACAGGCGGCATCGCGGCATCGAAAGTGGGTCGCGGCTTCGGCGTAACGGTCAATGCCTGCGGCTGCCGGTCGAAGTCGAGCGTCATGGATCCGCTCTGCGTCCACGTTCCCTTGAGCGAATTTCCGTTCTGCGAAAGCGCCCCAGCCCAACGTGCTTCAATGCCCGGCACTTCGAAGGAAAGGGTCCGCCCATCGACTGCGACGATCTTGCATTCCAGACCCGTCGCGCGCTCGTCAAGGCTGTCCAAACTACAAAATTCACGGCCCGCTTCACCGCTTCGGACGGTGATCTGGATGCGCAGGGGGTTAGGCTCGATTGCCAGTGAGCCTAACCAGAATCCATCGACGGGCGACGGGTGCCTGGCCGCAACAAAGGTATCGCGCGCAAATGTGATGGGTGTTGGCGTGCCCTGATTCCAGATACCGGAGAGCGTCAGACCGTTACTTTCAATCTTGCCGTTCCACGTGCCATGTATGGATGGAATCGTGAAGCTTAGCGAGTCGCCGTCGCGATGAAAGTCTGCACAAGGGATCCCCGCCGCGCCCTGGTTCGGACTATCCACCGTCCCGCCGAGTGTCCCGTCAGGACTGTCGGTCAAATGCAGCTTGATGGGAAGTCCAGCCAGGTCCCCCGCGTAATCGCCGCTTATGCCGGTTATATTCGCTGGCTGCTGCGCCATGGCCATGGAATGAGTGAGAACGATCAATGCGACAAGACCGGCCTTTCGTGCAAGCCCTGAAAAATAGCATCTCATGCAACGACCCCGTGATGTCGGTTCAGGAGTGACCGCGCTTACGTTTCTTGCTTGTTCCTTGTTCCTTGGCCAAGTCACTAAGCGCGGACTATCGTAATGCCTGCATCCTCTAGCGGCTTGGTCAGCGCAAGCTCGGTTGCCTGCTCGACAATGATGGTCTGAGCCAGCGTGATGTCGCCGATCACGTACTGCGAAGCTGCGTTGATCTTATCCGATGAAGCCAGCACGACCGTTTCCGCTGCGCGAGCCGCAAGGGCTCGCTTGACGAACGCCTCCTCGAAATTTCCGGTGCTCAGGCCCGCGGTTGGATGCACGCCGGTCACGCCCATGAAATAAATGTCGGCCTGGATATGCGACATCGCTTCAACGGCCGCGGCTCCGACCGTCACGATCGAATGCTTGTACAGCCGGCCACCAATCACGATCACCTCGATCAACGGATGATCGACCAGCCCGACGGCAACACTCGGGCTATGCGTCACCACCGTTGCCGATAAATCGTGCGGGAGTTGGCGAATGAGTTCGGCGGAAGTCGTGCCGCCGTCAATGATCACGACCTGTCCGGTTCCGATCATGGCGGCCGCCGCGGTGGCAATCGCGCGCTTGGCCGACGACTCCAGGCCGCTTCGCTCGGCGAACGGCGCCACGGCCGTTGAAGCCGGCAGCGCGCCGCCGTGAACACGCTGCAGCAATCCCTCTCCGGCCAGCTCCCGAAGGTCGCGCCGGACCGTGTCCTCGGATACCCCGAAGGTCTCGCTGAGTTGCTTGGCGAGCACTTGCCCGTCGCGCGCCAGGGTCTTGAGAATGGCTTTCTTGCGTTGAGAGGTCAGCATGGTGATTGCACGAAATATCTTGATATTGCACGAATATGCACGATACCATGATTGCTCCTCTGCGCGATATGGAGCTGATGAAATGGTGGCTACAAAAGACAGGGTTCGCATTATTGATACGACGGTTCTGTCCGACGACTGGTACGTGCTGAAGAAGACAGCGTTCGATTTCCAACGCCGTGACGGAGCGTGGCAGCGTCAAAGCCGCGAGACCTACGACCGGGGCAATGGAGCGACGATCCTGCTGTTCGATCGCGACCGGCGAACCGTCGTACTGACCCGGCAATTCCGGTTGCCTGCGTTCGTCAACGGCCACGACGGCATGATGATCGAGGCGGCCGCCGGACTGCTCGACAACGCCTCGCCGGAGGAGCGGATCCGCGCCGAAGCGGAGGAGGAAACGGGGTATCGCGTGAACAACGTCCAGAAAGTCTTTGAAGCGTACATGAGCCCCGGTTCGGTCACGGAGAAGCTGCATTTCTTCATCGCCGAGTACGACGCTTCGGCGCGCGTGGGACACGGCGGCGGCGTGGAAGCCGAGGGCGAGGATCTTGAAGTACTTGAATTAACGCTGGACGATGCGTTGGGCGCCGTGCGCCGCGGCGAGATCGTCGATGCGAAAACCATCATGCTGCTGCAGTTCGCCGCATTGAACCATGTGCTTGAAAGGAGTGTGCCGTGAGACCTCAACTGATACTCGTCGCGGGACCGTACCGCAGCGGCACCAACGGGGACGCCGCGCTGATTGCCGCCAATCTGCACCGGCTTGAAGAGGCTGCATTGCAGGTCTACCGGCTCGGCCATATGCCGATGATCGGCGAGTGGGCAGCACTTCCGCTAGCGGCCGCGGCAGGCTCCAAAGCGGTGGGTGATCCGATCAGCGAAACGTTCTTGTATCCGGTCGCGAATCGCCTGATCCGGCAATGCCACGCGGTGTATCGCATAGATGGCGCGTCCCAGGGCGCCGATGCCGATGTCCGCCTGGCGCAAGAACTCGGGCTGCCAATTTATAGAAGTCCTGATGATATTCCGAACATGGTGGTTAACGCTGACGCGCCTCATATTCCATCGAAAAGATCGACGTGAGACCCGCTCTCCAGGGCGAGGAGTGCCTGCTTGCGGTCTAGCCCTCCCGCGTAGCCGGTCAGGTCGCCCGTCGATGCAATGACGCGATGACACGGCACGATCAGGGACACAGGATTTTTTCCATTGGCACTTCCTACGGCTCTGGCTGCGCCGCACGGCAATCCCATGCGTTGTGCAATGGTGCCGTACGAGACCGTGACTCCGTAAGGAATCTTCGATAACTCTTTCCAGACAAGCCGCTGAAATGCGGTTCCTCGAAGGTGCAGCGGGACGGTGAATACGCGTCGCTCGCCGGCAAAGAATTCGCCTAATTGTGTTTGCGCCTGACGAGCGACCGGCGGCATGGACTGTTGAACGGACGCAATGGACAAAGCCGGAAAATACTTCTGGCCGACAAAAAACAGACCCGTCAACAGATCGTCTTCAACCCGCAAGACAATGTCGCCTAAAGGACTGGCGATGCGGTAACCCGGTGTCATGAATAGTGCTCCTCGGAGTGTCTCCAGATATGGAGGGTGGCATAGGCGCGCCAGGGTTCCCATCGAGTCGCATGCCGTCTTAGCGCTGACAAGCCGGGTTGATTGAGTTGCCGCCTCAACACGGCATCGCCCTCTGGAAAGGCATTCGGCCAGGCGAGTGCACGCATGGCAATGGTTTGCACGGTGGACTCGCCGACCCCGCGAATACGCCGCAGCGCCGCAAGCGTGGCGTCGAGCGGCGCCATGGGCTCCAGAAGAACGCGGCCGGATGCGACTTCTTCAGCCAGTTCGATGACCGCTTCTGCACGCGCGGCCGTCATGCCAAGATCCGACAGCGATGAAACGGGTAACGCAGCCAACGCTTCGGCCGAAGGGAAGGCCGTGCTTATATTGCCAGGTGCATCGGCAATTCCTGTCCCGAACCGCACCGCGATACGAGCCAGGACCGATCGCGCATTCGGCGCTGAAAGCTGCTGACCCGCGATTGCGCGCACGGCGATCTCAAAACCGTCGAATGCGCCAGGCACCCTCATTCCCGGCATATCCGCGGCCAGTTCGCCAAGCTGCGCATCGATCAGGTCAGGCCGCGCGCTCAGGTCGAAGAGCCTGCTCACTCGCCCGAGCACCTGGCCTATGACCGGCGCGAGAGCCAGGGGCACAGTCACCTCGATTGCGTGGCGCTGCGGGACGTCCCTCACGCTGATCCACGCAGCGACCCTGGCGGAGCCGCTCTTCAATTCAACCGCACGGCTATAGACCTCATTGTCCACGTGCTCGACCGACGATATGGCGCGACGCGACAGGAACGCAAGTACGCCCGGCCATGAGAACGGCGGCCTGTATCCCAGCGTGAAACGCAGATGATCGCTGACGCCGGTACTGGTACTGGTACTGGTACTGGTACTGGTACCGGTACTGGACGTCTTCCTCAGACGAAGCGGATTGAGCCCGTAGCGCGAAACGAACAGGTCGTTGAATCGCCGGACGCTTCCGAAGCCTGCTGTGGATGCAACCATCGCTAGCGGAAGCGTTGTATCGGTCAGCAGGCGTTTTGCCAGCAGCAAGCGCTGGGTCTGAGCGAACTCGATCATTGAAACGCCGTACGCCGCCGCGAAGATCCGCCGAAGATGCCGTTCCGTCACGCCCACGCGATTCGCCAGATCCGCGAGGTTCGCGTCGTTCAGGAAACCCTCGGTTATCAGCGTCGCCGCTGCATGCGCCAACTGGCTGGAAGCGTCCAGCAAACCATTGCCCGGAGCCAGCTCGGGACGGCAGCGCAAACAGGGACGAAAACCCGCCTTCTCAGCCGCTGCCGGAGTCGGAAAATAGCTGCAGTTCTCGCGCTTGGGCGGCCGTACCGGACACACGACCCGGCAGTAGATTCCGGTGGACGAAACGGCCACGTAAAACCAGCCGTCGAATCGACGGTCCCGCGAAAGAAGGGTTCGATAACACAGGTTGGGATCAAGGTTCATGCGCTGACTCTAAATGAAAAATCCCCCGGATTCTGGCCATTTTCGGACATGAGTATTCGTGCATCGGCACCATGCAAACGGCGAGGGAGCGCGTATTCCATCGTTCAGTTCGGGCTGAAACGTACACCAGTGCAGCCAGCCATAATCCGGGCACGCCGCACATCTTCCTGCCGCGCGAATTCCCTGCTCCGACCCACGACGGCGACCGATGAAAACACCCCTTGTCCGAGAACACGACGCCTTGGTTGATCTGATTCTCCTCCTGATACTGTCAGCGCTGTGGGGCGCGTCTTACGCATTGATCAGGATTGGTGTTGCGACCATTCCTCCCATCACGCTGATTGCAGCACGAACGTTGATCGCGGGATCGATCCTGCTGGGCTGGATGATCTTCAAAGGGATTTCGATGCCTCGCGACCCCGCGGTCTGGCGGCGGTTTTTCGTGCAGGCAATGCTGAATAGCGTCGTGCCTTTTACGCTGATAGCGTGGGCTGAACGCTCGGTGGAAGCGGGACTCGCCACCATCCTGAATTCCGCTTCGCCTGTTCTCGCCTTTCTCGGGACCTGGCTCATCACTCGCCATGAATCAGTCACGCCCCGAAAGCTGTTCGGCGTCACGGCAGGGCTGGTGGGAATATGCCTCGTCGTGGGGACGACCGCGTTCCATGGGCTTGGGAATCAACTGCTGGCTCAGTTGGCCATTGTTGCTGCAACAGTCTGCTACGCAGGCGCGGCGCTCTACGGGCGTTCGTTCAAAGGATTGCCCGCGGCCGCGCCCGCGGCGGGGTCGCTACTCGTCGGGGCCGTGCTGCTCGTTCCTGCCAGCGTGTTCGTTGACAAGCCCTGGACCCTGCATCCGTCGAACCATTCGCTGCTGGCATTGATTGCGCTCTCGGTCTTTTCAACCGCATTGGCGTTCCTGATTTACTTCCGGCTGGTGCAGACCCTGGGGCCCGTCGGGACCACCGCGCAAGCGTATTTGCGAGTGCCTATCGGAGTCGCCATAGGCGTGGGGTTCCTGGGTGAAACGCTTGCGCCGTCGGCATGGCTGGGCCTGGTGTGCGTGGTCGCCGGAGTTGCCGCCATGACCATCCCTTCTCGAAGACGCAGTCCATTGAGAATTTAGCCGCCGGCGCAATGACCCACGCTGGAGGAGATCCCCACGCCTTGGCGTTTTCCCCTAAGCAAGCCCTAAAACAAACACAACTACGCCAGAAAATGCTCATCAATTCGCGGCACCATGAAGTCTTCGAAATTGGAGGTTGGTCATGGTCTCGCTGCAATTGCTGCTCGTCTTTATCGGGGCCCTCGCGGTCGTTTATGCACTCCCCGGCCCGGACATGGCGCTCATCCTGCAGACAAGTTCATCGCATGGCCTGAAGCATGGGCTTTCGACCGCTGCCGGCCTGGCAATCGCCCGTAGCCTGCACGTCACATTGTCGGCGCTGGGCGTCGCGGCTCTGCTGCGCAGCGCGCCATGGCTCTATGAAGGCGTACGTATTGCCGGAGCGCTTTATCTCGCCTACGTGGCGATCCAGATTTTCCGTTCGCCGGCATTCGGTCTCGATGACAACAACGTAATGTCAAAGACGCGTCCGCCGTTGCACGCCTCCCTGTCGAAGGGCGTGCTGAGTAGTCTGCTCAATCCCAAAGCGCTGCTGTTCTGTTCGGTCCTGCTGCCGCAATTCGTGCATCCCGACGCGGGCGCGGTCTGGTCGCAAGTTCTTGAACTGGGTGTGGTGCTGGTTGTGATTGGCGCGCTGTTCGACATGACGCTGGCGTTTTCGGCCGTACGCTTGTCGCGCTGGCTGCGCAGTCATCCGCGCGCTCAGGTCTTGCAGCGTTGGACGTTCTCGGCCGCCTTGCTGGCGTTTGCGCTGAGGTTGTCGATTGAATGAGCTTGATCAAACCAGCGGGCCGTCGGCCTGCTTCCTCCTGATCGCCACCATGACTGAACTGCCGACAATGAGTAGGATGCCCAGCAGCGAGACCATGCCGACCGTCTCTCCCCAGACCACAAACCCAAAGATCGCGGCCCAGACAATGCTCGTGTAGTTGTAGGGCGCGAGTGCGCTTGCGTCGGCTTGCCGGAACGCCATGGTCAACAGCAGTTGCCCTGTGCCGGCCAGGATACCGAGCAAACCCATCAAGGCCAGGAAATCCAGCGTCGGCGTTTGCCACGCGAAAAAGAGCGAAAGCCCGCTGACGAGCGCGCCGACCAGGGTGAAGTACAGCACGGTGACGCTCGAATCATTCGATGCGCGGATACGCTTGATTTGCAGGATCGATAACGCTCCGAACACCGCACTTGCCAACAGGAGCACGGGGCCGAGCCAGCTTGTCTGATCGCTACTTGGACGCACGACCAGAAGCACACCGATAAAACCGATTGCGGCCGCACCGGCGTCGCGGCGCCTTAGCGTTTCCTTGAGAAGCAAGGGCGCCAGCACGATCACGAAGATGGTTTCCGAATAGACAATAGCAACCGCTTCGCTCAGCGGCACATAAGGCAAGCCGGCAAAGAACAAGCCGAGTGCACATAGCAAGGTAATCGCACGCAGCGTCTGCGCCCGAAAATCCAGAGTCCTTAGCCGCTCGCTCAAGGGTTTGCCTTGCAGGCACATCGCAAATGCGGGCAACAGGCCGAAGATCATCCTGAAGAACGTGATCTCGTTAGCGGGGTATTTCAGGCTGACTGACTTTGCCAGGGCATCGACCAATGCAAAGCAGAACATGGCGGCAAGGATTTGCGTGATGCTGCGCAGCGGCACCGTTCTGCTTTGGGCAATGGTTGCGGGCATAGTGCTCACGAGTCGAAGGCAACGCGGCGTCCCCGCGCAAGTGTCCTGGGATAAAGCGGGTGGCCGTAGCCATGAACGATACGAGAACCGGCCTGTCTGGACATCGCGTAGCTTATCACCGGATGACCGGGCATCAGATGATGCTTTTGCTCACGCTCTTGATCAAATACGACGCAGCATTTTCGGGTCGTGACGGATTAAATCACCCTGCTAGACGGCTTAAGACATTCCTCTTTAACGGGAATGTGCCTGGCGTTGTGGGTGAAGTTGGTCCCAAGTGAAATCGGCTTTGAAACGATGTCCGGCTTTGCCGGACATCGGGGTCTTGGCTTAGGCCGTTATATCGCTGGCAATAATGGCGCCTTCCTCTTTTAGCGCGTGAATACGTTCATCGGAAAAACCATATTCCCGCAGTATTTCCGCCGTATGTTGACCCAGTAGCGGCGCGGGCATGGGCGACTGGGCAAGCCCGTCGGAAAAGTGGATCGGCAAGCCCAGGCCGCGCATGCGCCCCGCTACCGGATGCGTCGTCTCGACAATCATTCCCCGCGCCAGCGCTTGTTCGTGCGCCACCGCTTCGGGCACGCCAAGCACCGGCCCCGACGGCAGCCCGATTGCATCGAATGCGGCAAGCCATTCGTTCGTTGTTCGCTCAACGAGGCGCGCGGTCAGGATCTCGACCAGCGCTCCCCGATGTTTCAAGCGCCCGGCGTTGGTCGTGAATCGCTCATCGTCGGCCAGACCCGCAATATCCAGCGCGCCGACCAGCCGCTCGTAGTTGCTCTGATTCGCCGCGCCAATATTCACCCAGCCGTCGCGGGTCCGGAATGCCTGATACGGCGCGCTCGTCGGATTGGCCGAACCCGCCTTGGGCAACACCGTGCCGTCAGCGAAGTAGTTGGCGAAAGCCCAGTACATCTGCTGCAAGCCCGCTTCGAAAAGCGAGGTGTCGACCATCTGGCCCAGCCCGGTCTTTTGCTTGCCCGCATAGGCCGCGCAGATTCCGAGCGCGGCGAGAATGCCGGCGTTGATATCGGTCACGGGCGACCCTGCTTTGATCGGCGCCTGACCCGGTTCGCCTGTCATGCTCATGAGACCGCTCATGCCCTGCGCGATCAGGTCGAAACCGCCTTTGTCGGCCATGGGTCCGCTGCGGCCGAAACCCGAGATCGCGCAATAGATCAGGCCGGGGTTCTCCGCCTTGAGGGCGTCGTAACCCATGCCGAGTTTTTCCATGGTGCCGCGACGATAGTTCTCGGTGACCACGTCGGCGGTAGCCAGCATCTTGCGCAGCACTTCACGGCCACCATCGGTCTTGAGGTTGATGGCCACGCCGCGTTTATTGCGGTTCACGATCATGAACGACGCCGACTCTCCGCCTTCCAGGATGGGCGCGAACCGGCGGCAGTCGTCGCCGCCGGGAATCTTCTCGACCTTGATGACATCGGCGCCCATGTCGGCGAGCATCATTCCGCAGATGGGGCCGGACATGATGTGAGCCAGTTCGATGACGCGCATCCCGGCAAGCGGACCCTTGCCATGTGTTTCAGTCTCGAGCATTTCAACGCCCCTTGAATTCCGGTTTGACCTTGTCGAGGAAGGCTTGATAACCGGTACGAAAATCTTCCGTACCGAAGCAGGCGAAACCTTCGTCGCGTTCCTCGGGTGTGAGCGGCACCGGGTTCAGCGCGCGCTTGACGAACTGCTTATGCCAGCGTGCGACCAAAGGCGCGCCGTCAGCAATCCGGTGTGCCGTCGCCAGCGTTTCCGCGGTGACCTGATCGTCGGCCACGACGCGCGTAACCAGCCCTTTGGCAAACGCCTCCTGCGCCCCGAAAATGCGCCCTTCCAGCAAGATTTCGAGCGCGACGGCGGGGCCCGCGAGCTGCACGAGCGCATCGAGTTCCGCGTGCGCCATCACCAGGCCCAGGTTCTTGATCGGCACGCCAAAGCGGCTGGATTCTCCGCAAATGCGCAGATCGCACATGGCTGCAATCTCAAGGCCGCCGCCCACGCAAATACCATGAATCATCGCGACAACCGGATGCCTGCATGCATTCAGCGATGACAACGTGCGATGCATGATCGCCCCATAAGCGCGGGCTTGTTCGACGTTGGAGCGATCGGTCTGAAACTCCGCTATGTCGTTGCCCGGCGAGAAAGCTTTCTCGCCGGCGCCGCGCAGGATGATGCAGCGGATGGAGTCATCGGCGGAGAGCGTTTCGATAGTCTCGCCGAGCGACTGCCAGAGCGGTTTGGTCATTGCGTTGCGCTTCGCCGGCCGGTCGATGACAACCGTCGCGATGGACCCCTCGCGTTCGATCAAGATGGATGGTTCAGCCACATCGTCTCCTGGAGAAAAATAACAGCGTCCGGTGCGAGCGCACCCCTAGACGAATTTCCTCGCTGGCTCTGCGCCTTCCTTTTCTTTAGCGTCCGGAGCAGCCTCGTCCAGTGCCCGATCCGGCCGCATGGTGAACGAGAGCACAATGCCGACCGCCATCAGGATCATGGAAACCGTGAAAGGCAGGTTCCAGTTGCCGGTCTTGTCGATCAGGAAACCGCCCACGACCGGACTGATGATCGCAGCCAGCGCGGAGCCCGAGTTCATGATGCCGCTGGCGGTGCCGGCATGCTTGGGGGCAATGTCCATCGGCACGGCCCACATGGGTCCGATCGTCATCTCGTTGAAGAAGAACCCGCCGCTCAGGCACACCGCGGCCAACGTGATCGACATATTGGAAACCAGCATGATGGGCGCGAGCGAAAGCAGCGTCAGGAACATGCAGACACCCACCATCACATTGCGAGCCATGCGGATATTCCCGCTGCGCCGCAGGATGCGGTCCGTGACAGAGCCGCCAAGCCAGTCGCCCAGCACGCCGGCAAAGAAAACGCCCGAGGCGAACAATGCCGACTTCCCTAACTCCATGTGATAGTTGTGGAGAAAGTACTGCGGAATCCAGCCGAGGAAGAGCCACAACACCCAGCCATAGCAGAAGTACACGGCGGTCACGGGCGCCATCCGTCCCAGCAATTTACGCCACGGCACGGGCACACGCTCCTTGATCCCGGAGAACGATGAAAGCGTGGCGCACTCGTCAGCGGTAATGCTCTTGTGCTCACGGGGGTTATCGCGGAAATAGAAGATCCAGACCACCGCCCACAGGAAACTCACGATCCCCGTCACGATAAACGCGCCGCGCCAGCTCGTTGCAATCATCAACCAGACGATCAGCGGCGGCGCCACCGCATTGCCAATACGCGACGCGGCATGCGTGGTCCCTTGCGCAAAGCCGCGTTTGTCAGCGGGCATCCAGTTCGACATGGCGCGGGTGGCGGTCGGGAACGTTGCCCCCTCACCCAGCCCGAGCAACAAGCGCGCAATGATCAGCGATACAAACCCGCCGGCCAGCCCGGTCATGATCGTGGCGCCCGCCCAGATCACGGCGCAGACGGCAAGCGTCCGGCGAGGTCCGAAGCGGTCCCCCACCCATCCGCCGATAATCTGGAACACGAGATACGGATAGGCGAATGCGGAAAAAACAAAGCCGATCTGGACATGCGACAAATGCAGTTCCGCGCCGAACTGCGAGGCAGCGGTACTGACGTTGACACGGTCAATATAGGTGATGAAATACATGGCGCACAGCAGCAACAGAACGCGCGTCGTAGCTCGACGGAACATCATCGTCTCCTTGAGTAGTGCGTGCTTCATCATGGCGCCCACGGGTGCCCGAAGCGATCTGCATCCGGAACTTTCGATAAGGCTTTACTGAATGGACGTTAAAGCGATGCAGCGAATCCTGGGTTTGCGCGGTCGTGCCATGCTGGTCTCCAGTGCGCGGAACGTAATGCCATCCGCTGTTTATGTGAACCCGTGCTGCCGTGGTGATCAATAATCCCTGAGCGCGGCGGCCAATACCTGCGCGACATGCAGCGCCTTCGTATCCGCGCCGTCTGCTATCTGGTGACGGCAACTGGTGCCGTCGGCGACGATCACCGCGTCCTGTGCTTTTCGCACAGCCGGCAGCAGCGACAACTCCGCCATCGCCTTCGACGCCTCGTAGTGCTCGGCTTCATAACCGAAACTCCCGGCCATGCCGCAACACGACGACTCGATCACGGAGACTTCGAGCCGGGGAATCCAGCCGAGCACGGCCTGGACGGGACGAAACACGTCGAAGGCCTTTTGATGGCAGTGGCCATGAACGAGCGCCTTCGGCTGAGCGAGGGGTTTCAGCGAAAGCCGCAGGCGTCCTGCCTCTTTCTCGCGAACCAGGAACTCCTCGAACAAGAACGATGACTGCGAGAGCTTGCGCGCTTCATTGCCGTAACCGTAATCGAGGAACTCATCGCGGAACGACAGCAGGCACGACGGTTCAAGCCCGACAACCGGCACACCGCGTTCTATATAAGGCAGCAATGTGTCCAGCGTGCGACGGGCTTCGGCCTTCGCTTCGTCGACCCGTCCTGCCGACAGGAACGTGCGCCCACAGCACAGCGGACGCTCCCCCGCCTTCAGGTTCAGATGCACGGTGTACCCGGCCGCCTCGAGCACGCGCTTCGCGGCACGGGCGTTGCCGGGTTCCATATAGTTGTTGAAGGTATCGACGAAAAGCAACACTTCCTTGTCACCCTGCACGGGTGGCAAGGGCTGTAGCGCCGTCGATAAAAACGACTTCACGAAATGCGGAAACGCGCGTTGCGGCGCAAGCCCGAGACGGGTCTTTAACCAGCCTGCGAAACGCGGTAAACGCTCGACCGTGCCAAACAAGGACGGCAGGCGGCTCGCATATGGCGCATAACGCGGCAGAAAGCCCACCAGCCGGTCGCGCATGCGCAGGCCATTCGCCGAGGTCCAAGCGGCGCGCGCTTCAATCTTGATCTTCGCCATGTCGACGCCCGTCGGGCAATCGCGCTTGCAGCCCTTGCAGGACACACACAGGTCCAGCACATCCTTCACGTCCTGGCTGGCGAGCCCGCCCTCACCAAGTTGCCCGCTGATCGCAAGCCGCAGCGTATTCGCGCGGCCTCGCGTGACATGCTGTTCGTCCTTGGTGATGCGGTAGCTCGGGCACATGGTGCCTGCATCGAACTTGCGGCAATGGCCGTTGTTGTTGCACATCTCGACGGCCTTCGCGAGCCCGCCGGTGTGATCGTCGCCCGTTCCCGGCGCGGTCTCGACACCCGTCAACGGATCGCGTGTCACGTTCCACTGCGACCAGTCGAGTTGTGTCGCGATCTCACGCTCGCGATACGTCGGCGGAAAACGGAAGTTCGTCGCGTCGTCCATTTTCGGCGGATTCACGATGCGGTCCGGACTCATGCGATTCTCGGGATCGAAGAGTGTCTTGATCTCGCGGAACGCCTCGTTCAGACGCGGCCCGTATTGCCACGCAACCCATTCGCCGCGGCACAGACCATCGCCGTGTTCGCCCGAATAGGCACCCTTGTACTCGCGTACCAGCGCCGACGCCTCCTTCGCAATCGCCCGCATTTTCTGCGCGCCGGCGCGCCGCATGTCGAGAATCGGCCGCACGTGAAGCGTCCCGACGCTCGCATGCGCGTACCAGGTGCCTTCTGTGTCGTGCTTGTGGAAGACCTCGGTGAGACGCGTGGTGTACTGCGCCAGATGTTCCAGCGGCACGGCGCAATCTTCGATGAACGACACCGGCTTGTCGTCGCCCTTCATGCTCATCATGATGTTGAGGCCGGCCTTGCGCACTTCCCACAAGGCCTTTTGTTGCGCGGCATCAGGCATCTCGACCACTGAGCCCGGCAAGCCGAGATCGCCCATCAGCTCCACCAGTTGCGCAAGCTTCGCGAGTTGCACGGCCTTGTCCGCGCCCGCGAATTCGACCAGCAACACGGCTTGCGGCTGACCGACCAGCGCACGTTCAATCACCGGACGGAACGCGGGATTGGACATCGACAGGTCGATCATCGTGCGGTCGACCAGTTCCACTGCGACCGGTCCCAGCTTGACGATGTGCTGGGTCATGTCCATTGCGTCGTAGAACGTGGGGAAGTTCACGACGCCGAGCGTCTTGTGCTCGGGCAGGGGCCACAGTTTCAACGTGAGTTGGCGGCTGAATGCGAGCGTGCCTTCCGAGCCCACCAGCAACTGCGCGAAGTTCGGCTCGCCGTCAGCGCTGAAGGGCAAGGGGCTCTGGCAATCGAAGAGGTCGATGTTGTAGCCCGCCACGCGCCGCAACACCTTCGGCACCTGCTCGCGGATTTCATCGCGTTCGCGTTGCGCTATGCGCTGTACACCTTCGACCAGCGAACGCGTGCGTGCGTCGGATGACATTGCGTGCAGTGCCCCGAACGTGGCTTGATGACCATCGGCGAGCACGGCGTCGATAGACACCACGTTGTGCACCATGATCCCGTATTCCATCGACCGCGAGCCGCACGAGTTGTTGCCCGCCATGCCGCCTATCGTGCATTGCGCGCTGGTCGATACATCCACGGGAAACCACAAACCGTGTGGTTTCAGCCACGCGTTCAGATGATCGAGCACCACACCCGGCTCCACCGTTACCGTGCGTGCCTCAGCATCGAAGTGGACGATATTGTTGAGCCACTTGCTTGTATCGATAACCAGCGCTTCGCCAATCGTCTGGCCGCACTGGCTTGTCCCCGCCCCGCGTGCAAGCACGGGAACATGCGCGTCGCGTGCAATCTCCAAAGCGAGCAGCAAGTCGGCCTGATCTTTTGGTACGACCGCGCCCAACGGCATGATCTGATAGATCGAGGCATCGGTCGCATAGCGTCCGCGCGCCGCCCGGTCGAACAGCACATCGCCCCTCAACTCCTGGCGCAGACGCATGGCCAGCGGCGACAGGGTGGCGCGTGCCGAAGCCGGCATCAGGTGAATCGGCTGGACGAGTGCTTCGGAAGATTTAGTCAGCATCGGCGTCTTCACGCGGTTGATTTAGCAAGGATTACTTATAGTTTTCTTAACGTACTACGCTGCGGCCTTTAATGCTGGTGCCGCGGTGTGGCTCGTCAGGTAATCCATGGCTGCAAGTACGCCGCTGCCGGCGACCTTCACGCCGGACAACTTGAGGCCCATTTCGCAGCCCGTCAACGTGGCCATCAACGTGAGGTCGTTGCAGTCACCCAGATGCCCGATGCGGAACATCCGGCCCTTCAGCTTGCCGAGGCCCGTGCCGAGCGACATATCGAAGTGCTCGTAGATAGTCTTGCGGACTGCGTCCGCGTCCACGCCTTCAGGCGTCATCACGCCCGTCAGCACCGGCGAATACACGGCCGGGTCGGCACACTGGATCTCGAGTCCCCATGCGTTGACCGCCGCGCGGCAAGCCGCCGCCAATCTTTGATGCCGGGCGAAAACCTGTTCAAGGCCTTCGTCGCCGATCATCTCCAGCGCTTCGGACAAGCCGTACAGCAAATTGGTGTTCGGCGTGTACGGCCAGTACCCGCCCTTGTTCATCTCGATGATCTCGTCCCATGCCCAGAACGCACGCGGCAACTTCGCGTCCTTGCTCGCCTGGATCGCTTTCTGCGAAACCGCGTTGAAGCTGATCCCCGGCGGCAGCATCAAGCCTTTTTGCGAACCGGACACGGTGACATCCACACCCCATTCATCATGCCGATAATCCGCGGACGCAAGGCCCGAAATGGTATCGACGAGAAACAGCGCCGGATGCCCGGCCGCGTCAATCGCGCGACGCACCGCGGCAATATCCGACGTGACGCCCGTCGAGGTTTCGTTATGCACCACGCACACCGCCTTGATCGTGTGCTGCGTGTCTTCACGCAAACGCGCTTCGATCATGTCCGCCTGCACGCCGCGCCGCCATCCCTCAATGCCCGGCAAGCCCAGGAACTCCGGTTTCAGTCCGAGGTTTTCGGCCATCTTTTTCCAGAGCGTCGCGAAGTGGCCGGTCTCGAACATCAGCACGGTGTCGCCAGGGCTGAGCGTGTTGCAGAGCGCCGCTTCCCATGCGCCCGTTCCGGATGACGGATAGATCACGACCGGCTGGGCGGTCTTGAAAATTGCCTTGATGCCGTCCAGGACTTTCAGGCCCAAAGCGCCGAATTCCGGCCCGCGATGGTCGATCGTCGGATAACTCATTGCCCGCAGGATGCGGTCGGGAACCGGGCTCGGACCCGGAATCTGCAGGAAATGACGACCGGTGGGATGGAAATCGAGCTTTAACATGATGCGTCCTTTGAATTTTGCATGCAAAATACTTTATCGCACCATTGCGGTGACCGAAAGCGATAAATGCTTGTTTTTCTTAGGTGAAAACCCACCCCTCCAAATTTACCGGCGTCGTACGGTAAAATCGTGTCAACAGAATGGGTCGAGGTATTGCATGCAAAATGATCATCTGCAGGATTCACAGATCGCGCAGATTCCGCAGATCGCTGCCACGCTTCCAAAAGTCGAGCGGCAACGGTTGCACGACACGGTGGTTGAGCACCTGCGCAATTTCATCGTCGAGGGCTTGCTCGCGCCGGGCGTGAAGCTCAACGAACGCACGTTGTGCGAGACGCTGGGCATTTCGCGCACGCCGCTGCGCGAAGCGCTGAAGGTGCTGGCGTCCGAGGGACTGATCGACATCCTGCCGAACCGGGGTGCGTCGGTGTCGCAGATGAGCGAGGCGGAGATTCGCGAGACCTTCGAACTGATGAGCGGGCTGGAAGCGTTCTCGGGCGAACTCGCGTGCGAGCGCATGACGCCAGCCGAGCTGAGCGAAATCAAGGCGCTGCATTACGCCATGCTGGCGTGCCGGGAGCAGAACGACCTGTCGGGGTACTACAGCCGCAATCAGGCTATTCACGACAAGATCAACGACGCCGCGCGCAATTCGGCTTTGCGGCAGACGTATATAGCGGTGAACCGGCGGCTGCAGGCGCTGCGGTTCCGGTCCAACTTCCAGACGGTGAAGTGGGACAGCGCGATTCGCGATCACGAAGCCATGATCGAAGCGCTGGAAGCGCGCGACGGCAAGCGCATGGCGCTGATCCTGCGCGGCCATTTGTTATCCAAGCGCGATGCGGTGCTGGCCGAAAGAACCATGACGACGCTGCGTACACGGTCAGAGGGCGGCACGCTGCCGGACGCGCCGCCGGGTTGAATTGCCGCGCACAACCTTGAGCCTGAAGCGCCGGGGTTCGGAACCGCCATTCGCCGGCGCCATTACCCAAACGCCGTCAATATCTTTGTGCGTTTTCGGTCAGCAGGGGCAAGACTGCAGTCCGCTGGCCGTCGACAGTCGCGCCGGCAAACGCAAAGCTCGGCGAAAGATCGCGGTTGAGATCGGCGGGGAAGTTGAGAGCGGGCTTCGATACCTCGTTGAGCACCGCGATCTGCGCGTCAGTCAGCTTGAGGTCGAGCGCGGCAAGATTCGCCCGCAACTGGTCGATCCGGCGTGCACCCAGGATGGTCGATGTCACCCCCGGCCGGCTTTGTAGCCACGCAAGCGCAACCGCCGCGGGAGTGGCGTTCGCTTCCTTGGCAACGGCCGTCAGCGTATCGATAACCTGAAAATCCTTCTCGCCCGGCAAGCCAACCAGGGAACCGCGATCCGACGCAACGGCACCCACATTCTCACGGCTGTATTTGCCCGACAGCCAGCCGTTCTTGAGAGGACTCCACGGCATCACGCCGATGCCGAGCTCTTGCGCCATCGGCGTCAGTTCGCCTTCCACGGTCCGCTGCAGAAGCGAGTATTCAATCTGCATCGCGATCAACGGTGTCCAGCCTCGGAACTGCGCAATGATCTGCGCCTGCGCGACCTTCCAGGCGGGTGCATCGGAGAATCCCAGGTAACGCACCTTGCCCGCTCTCACGAGATCGTCCATTGCGCGCATCGTCTCTTCAATGGGCGCCGTGCGGTCCCAGTTGTGCATCCAGTACAGGTCGATGTAGTCCGTCTGCAACCGGCGCAGCGATTCCTCGCATTGCTCGACCATCGCCTTGCGTCCGGCGCCGCCGCCATTCGGATCTCCGCGATGCAGGTTACCGAAGAACTTCGTGGCAATGACCGTGCGATCCCGGCGGCCCTTTTGCCGCGCAAAGAAGTCGCCGATGATCTTTTCGGAATGGCCGACGGTGTAGATGTTGGCGGTATCGATGAAATTGCCTCCCCGGTCGAGATACTCGGCAAGGATGGTTTCTGCCTCAGCGGGGCTCGAGCCCCAGCCCCAGTCTTCGCCGAAGGTCATGGTGCCGAGGCAAAACGGGCTGACGCGAAGACCGGAGCGGCCGAGCGTGACGTAGGAATCCAGCGACATAATGTTTCTCCTGAAAATTGACGGGTTGGCCTGACGTCAATAAAACCACCGCGCGCCTTCCCGGCGATAGACCAATTCTCGCAAGCTCTTGCACAATCCTGCCAAGCTTGGGCGAATCATGCGTACGGTGCTTGCGTCCCGAACGTTCGGCCCTTACCGTGGAAGGATGGAACATCTCGCCGAACTTCGCACGCTGATCAAACGCCACGCCCGCGCCGACATGATGGTCGAAGCGCTGCCGGGCGTCGCGGTCATGGCTTCCAGCACAACCACCGAACCGATCCACCATGTGTACGAACCCATGCTTGCCGTCATCGCGCAAGGCACCAAACGCACGGTGCTGAACGACAAGGTCTTCGAGTACCGCGCGGGGCAATACCTCGTCGTGTCCGTCGATCTGCCGATCACCGGGCACGTAATCGAGGCCAGCGAGCGCGAACCCTTTCTCGCGATGGGGATGGTGCTGAAGCCGGCGACCATTGCCACGCTGCTGCTGGAGACCACGGGCGGCGACAGGACCATCGCCGAATCTCTGGGTTTTGCCATCAGCCAGGCATCGCCGGAATTGCTTGATCCGGTCGTGCGCCTGCTTCGACTGCTGGAGCACCCTGAAGACACCTGCGTGCTCGCGCCCATGCTCGAGCGCGAAATCCTGTGGCGGCTGCTTGCGGGCGAACAGGGCGGGATGGTGCGGCAGATCGGTCTCGCCGATAGCCGCTTGTCGCAGATCAGCCATGCCATCCGCTGGATCCGCAGCCACTACGCCGAGACGGTCGCGACCGAAGATCTGGCCGGGTTGGTGAGCATGAGCGTTTCGTCGTTTCACCGCCACTTCCGCGCGGTGACTTCAATGAGCCCGCTTCAATATCAGAAGCGCATACGCCTGCAGGAAGCGCGTGCACGGCTTCTTGCGGAATCGGGCGACGTCGCCGCGGTGGGATTCGAGGTCGGCTACGACAGCCCGTCGCAGTTCAGCCGCGAATACAGCCGCCTGTTCGGCGCGCCGCCGGGCCGCGACGTGGCGCGCTTACGCAGCATGCCGATGCTGGAGCAAGGCATCGCCTGAAACACGTACGGACGCACCCCTCCGTGCGCCACGACCCGCGCGCACGCTTCCCACGCTCAAACCGCCTTGTATAAATCCATTTGATGGGTTTATAAGAAAACACAATTATTTTTATGGTTTTCAGCTTTGTACAGTCCGATGCAGTCACAACGCGCCATGCAGCAAACAACGAGCGCGACAACAACATCCACTCGCCACCGGACCACCATGAAACTTCTCAAGCTTGCTCCCCTCGCGGTGCTGGGCGCCTTCACGGCGTCGTCGTATGCACAGAGCAGTGTCACCCTTTACGGCCTCATTTCAGCGGGCGTCGGCTTCGCGACCAACCAGGGCGGTCACAACGCTTACGAGGCGCTGAGCGGCACGAACCAGAATCCGCGCTGGGGCCTGAAAGGACGGGAAGACCTGGGCGGTGGCTTAAGCGCGGTGTTCCAGCTTGAGAACGGTTTCAACATCATGAGCGGCACGGCCTCGCAGAACGGCCGCGAATTCGGCCGGCTGGCGTACGTCGGTCTCGCCGATAAAACCTACGGCACGCTGACCCTCGGCCGCCAGTACGACACGATCCACGACTACATCGGCCCGGTGATCATTGCGAGCAACGGCGTGAATATTGGCGATAACGACAACGGTTATAACGACATCCGCTTCCAGAATTCGGTCAAGTATGTGAGCCCGGATTATCGCGGGCTGAAGGCCACCGCCGTCTATGGCTTCAGCAACTCGACCAGCTTCGGCGACAACAACGCGTACAGCTTCGGCGTGGGTTACGAGAACGGCCCGCTCAAGTGGAGCGCGGTCTACGCGCAGTACAACCACCCGTACAGCCCCACGAATCAGGACGGCGCGATCTCCAATGACTACGCGTCTTCGCTGCTGATCTTCGCGAAGAGCGCGACCAACCCGTCCGTGTTCGCGAGCAAACAGCGCATTGCGGGCACCGGCGGTTTCTACACCATCGGGAAGGCACAATTCGCTGCGCTCTTTACCGACGTCCGCTACGATTACCTCGACAACTCCCACCTGCACTTGCAGAACTTCGGCGTGAACGTGGTGTACACCATGACCCCGTCGCTGTTCCTCGGCGCGGCCTACGGTTACACGGACGGCAAGTACGATGTGATCAACCAGAAGCCGCAGTGGCATCAGGTCAACTTGCAGGCGGACTATTTCCTCTCGAAGCGTACCGACGTGGCGTTGACGGTGATCGGCCAGCTGGCTGCCGGCGACGCCGAGCATGCGCAGATCTTCGCCTTCGCCCGGTCGACCACGACACGCCAACTCGTCGCAACTATCGGCATGCGCCACGTATTCTGAACATGAGCCAAACTTCCTGCTTTCCTCGCCGCACGTTCCTCAAGGCATCGGCGGCGCTGACTGCCGGTGCGCTGTTCAACCCGCTTGCACAGGCGGCGAACGAGCGCCGCACGGTGATCATCGACTGCGATCCGGGTCAGGACGATGCTATCGCCATCCTGTTCGCACTCGGTGCGCGCGACCGGCTGGACCTGCGTGCGCTGACCGCCGTGGCGGGGAACGTGCCGCTGAACCTGACCGAGCGCAACGCGCGCATCGTGCGTGACTGGGCCGGCCAGACGAAGACCCTGCCGGTGTACGCAGGCTGCCCGCGTCCGCTGATGCGCCCGTTGATCACCGCGGCGAACGTGCATGGCAAGACCGGACTTGAGGGCGTGGAGTTGCACGAACCGCTGGCGCCGGTCGCGCAGCAACACGCGGTGGCGTATCTCGTCGAGACATTGAAAGCGGCCCCGCCGCACAGCGTGACGATCTGCGCGATCGGACCACTGACCAACCTCGCCGCCGCGCTCACCGAAGCGCCGGAAATACGCGAAGGCCTGCGCGAAATCGTGCTGATGGGCGGCGCATTCTTCGAGCGCGGCAACATCACGCCTGCCGCCGAATTCAACATCTATGTCGATCCGGAAGCAGCCAGTATTGTGTTTGCGAGCGGCGTGCCGATCGTCGTGCTGCCACGCGATGTCGCCGTGAAAGCGCCCATCACACCCGCACGCATTGCGCCCTTCCGCGCCATTGGCAACCGCTGCGGCGCGATCGTCGCGGACATCATGGCGGCGGAGGTGAAGTATCAGAAGGGCCGGCGCGGTGCGGAAGAAGCGCCGATGTACGACCCCACCGCGGCGGGCTATCTCGTCGACCCGAGCTTGTTCAAGGGCCGTATGGTCAACGTGGTGGTGGAAACAACCGGACAATGGACGCTGGGCGAAACGGTGGTCGACTGGAGCGGCCATAGCGGCCGTGCGCCGAACGCGACCTGGATCACCGATGTCGACGCCGATGCGTTCTACGCCGCGTTACGCGCGAGCATTGCAACGCTGCCTTGAGCCGCCGTGCACCCAAGGTTCAAATGTGCGCGGCAATATAGTCCCAGACCGCTTTCACGTGCGGGCCGCGATCCTCGCCAAGCAGCGAGATCAACGCGATGGCACGTGTGACGCGCGGCTTGTCGAGACGCAGCGCCACGAGTTCGGGATCATGCAGATGCAGCGTATAGAGGCTAGGCAGCACCGCAATCGCAAGGCCGTTGCGCGCCAACGCGTACAGCGGCTCGGAGTATTCCATCCGGTACGCCACGGAGAGACGCAGCTTTTCGTCGCCACTCGTGCGATGCAGTGCGTCGCTTACACTGCCGCGCACGAACACCGCGAGGTCGCGGCCAACCAGCTTCGCCCACGGCAAGGTCTTGCGTTTGGCGAGCGGGTCGTCGCGCCGCAGGACCACGACGATCTCGTCTTCGAAGACGTCCTTGAAACGCAGGGCCTCGTGGTTCGCTTCCGGTTCATGCACGCCAATGCCGATATCCGCGACACCATCGCGCACAGCGTCGATCAGTGCGGTGTTCGGCAGGTCGGTGAGCGTGAAACGCAACGACGGCCGTTGTTCGCGGAACGCGTTCAACACCGGCAGCAGACGCCCCGCCACCGATGGAATCATCGCAATGCGCACCGTCTGCACGCGCTCGGCGAAGGTGCTGGCCATGTCGTCGAAGGTACCGCGCGCATGGTTGAGCAGGCGTTCGGCGAGCGGCAGTACGCTGGCCCCGGCGGCGGTCAGCGTGAGGCGATGAGCGGAACGCGCGAACAACGGGCCGCCGAGCAGGAACTCGATCTGCCGGATCGCGGCGGTCAGCGCGGGTTGTGTCAGCGAGAGCGATTGCGCCGCTTGTGTGAAGCTGCGCGCATGGGCGAGCGCAACGAAATACTGCACTTGCCGCAGCGTCAGCGCGGGCAGGAGGGACGAACGATCGGACATGAAGCGCCACCGCTTGGGGACAATGCGCCGCAGTATAAAGCGCGTCCAGGCCAGAATCTGCAAAGGAAATAATAGTGAACAAGGAATCTTCGATGGCATCGAACGACCTCGCCGCACCAAAAACATCGAGCGGCTGGCTGGATCGCCGCTTCGCATTGAGCGCACGCAATACCAGCGTGCGCATTGAGACGCTCGCAGGCATTACGTCGTTTCTCGCGGCGGCGTATCTGCTCGTCGTGATCCCGTCGCTGCTCGCAACGGGCGGCATGGACCGCGGCGCGGCGACCACGTCGACCATCATCGTTTTCGTTTTGAGCACCATTTTCATGGGGCTTTATACGAACCTGCCGTTTATCGTCGGGCCTGGAATTGGCGGCTCGGTGATCCTTGGCGTGACGCTGGCGGCAACCGAACATGTCGCGTGGCAGACAGGTCTCGGCATTGCGTTCATCTCCGGCGTGCTGTTTCTTATCCTCACGCTGGTCGGCGCGCGCAGTCTGGTCGTGCGGCTGATTCCGGCGCAGATCAAGCTGGGTCTCGGCGCATCCATCGGGCTCTTTATCGCGGTGCTTGGATTCCGCAACGCGGGCATGGTGATCGCGAACGCAAAGACCAATGCCCTCGCGCTCGGCGATTTTTCGCGGCCCGGAACCATCGTCGCGTTGATCGGCCTGGCCGCCGCCGTGGTATTGCAGGGACGGCGCATTCCCGGCGCCATTCTCTGGGCAATCCTGATCGCAGCCGCGGCAGGCGTACCGCTTGGTGTGACGCATCTGCCGCAATCGATGATCTCGTTGCCGCACGACATCATGCCCGTCGCGTTCAAGCTGGATATTCCAAGCGCGCTGACGGTGGCGGCCATTCCTTATCTGTTTGTGTTCTTCGCCGCCGAATTTTTCTCGACCCTCGGCACGACGCTCGCGGTCGGCGCCAAAGCGAACCTGCTCGACGAAAACGCCAACCTGCCGAATATCAACCGGCCGTTCCTCGTCGATTCGATCGCGGCCACGCTCGGCCCCGTGTTCGGAATTCCAGCGCTGACCGCGCTGGTCGAATCGGCGGCGGGCGTGGAAGCGGGCGGGCGCAGCGGGCTCTCGTCGCTGGCTGCGGCAGGCATGTTCGCGTTGATGCTCCTGTTCGTGCCGGTCGCGCTCGCGATTCCGAAGGAAGCCACCGCGCCGGCGCTGATCCTGATCGGCCTGTCGATGTTCAGCACGATCCGCCACGCGCATTTCGACGATTTCACGGATGCTTTCCCGGTCCTTTCAATGGTCCTGCTCACGCTGATGTCGAATAGTTTCGGCACGGGGATTGCGGGCGGCTTGTTGTGTTTCGTGATCGTGAAGCTGCTTGCCGGACGGTTCAAGGAAGTCCCCTGGGGCCTTGTCGTGCTGGCCATTCCGCTCGGTTATTACTTCTGGACCGTTGTTAAGCACCATTAATCCCGCACTACCGCAAGTACCAACAATATGAACGAGACATTTGGCAACGTGCCCGCTTCACGCACCGGCATCAGCACCACGCCGGCGCACCGGGCATTCTTCAAGGCAATCCCGAAGGTCGAACTGCACTGCCATTTGCTCGGCGCAGTTCGGCACGAGACGTTTATCGCGCTGGCCGAAAAAAGCCACGCACCCATCGAACGGGCCGAGATCGATGCGTTTTATACCCGTGGTGAAAAGCCGGTCGGCGTGTTGCGCGTACTGCGCGCGCTCGACGAGTACCTGCTCACCGATGCCGATGACCTGCGCCGCATCACCTACGAATATCTGGAGGACGCCGCCGCGCATAACGTGCGCCACGCCGAATTTTTCTGGAATCCGACCGGTACCGTGCGGGTATCGAAGATTGAATACGGTGACGCACAGGCGGGCATTGTCGCGGCGATTCGCGACGCATCACGGGACTTCGGAATGTCCGCTCTGCTGATTCCGAGTATTGACCGTGAGGCCGATCCTGACGAAGCAGTGACCCTGGTCGAGTGGATGAAGTCCCATCGCGCCGATGAAGTCGCGGGCATTGGCGTGGATTATCGCGAGAACGACCGGCCGCCGGAATTGTTCTGGAAGGCCTATCGCAACGCCCGGGAAGCGGGCTTCAGGACCACCGCTCATGCGGGCGAGTTCGGCATGCCGTGGCGCAATGTGGAGACCGCGGTCGAGTTGCTGAAGGTGGACCGGGTCGACCACGGTTATACGATCGTCGACAATCCCGCGCTAGCCGCCAAATATGCCGCATCCGGTCTGGTGTTCACGGTGGTGCCGACCAACTCTTATTATTTGCGGACGTTGCCGCCGGAGAAATGGGCCGAGCTTCATCCGATCCGGCGCATGCCCGGACTGGGTTTGAAGATCCATCCGAATACCGATGACCCGGCGCTGCACAAGGTGAACCCGAGTGAAGCGTGGGAGCTGATGTTCAGTCATTTCGGATTCGGTATCAGCGATTTGCGGGGTTTCATGCTGAATGGAATCGATGGGGCATGGGTCGGTAACGTGACGCGCGACGCGTGGAGAGTCCAGTGGCTCAACGAATTTGACGCGCTGGCCGCGCAATTGCCGTAGGGGTTTCGCCTGGAGCCGTTGGTCCCTGTGGCTGCCGGCTGCAGACCGGGTTCAAGCGCGAGTATCCCGGTTGCCTTATCATTCGCCGGGCACGGCGAAAGCCATGCCCCGAGCAGAAAGATGCAATCCCCCATACCGCGCCCATGCACCCCGCAGCAGATCCCCTGACCCGCACCCCGAACGCCAGACCGGCACGTATTGTCGTGGCTACCATCATCGGGAACGCGTTTGTCGCATACGACTTTACGGTCTACAGTTTCTCCGCCGTCATCATCGGCAAACTGTTCTTCCCGTCGCACGACCCGCTGTCCTCGCTGCTGCTGTCGCTGGCCACCTTCGGCGCGGGTTTCGTCATGCGTCCGCTCGGGGCCATGATCATCGGGCAGATCGCCAACAGCCGGGGCCGGAAAGCCGGCATGGCGTGGTCGCTTGCGCTCATGACACTCGGTACCTGGATGATCGCGTGCCTGCCGACGGTTGCCTCCATTGGCCCGGCTGCCACGGTATTGATGGTTCTCGCGCGGCTCATGCAAGGGCTCGCGGCAGGCGGAGAGATCGGACCGGCGTCGGCGGTACTGATGGAATCGGTGCCGCGCAACCGCCGCTGTTATCTCACCAGTTGGCGCGGCGCCAGCCAGGGCGCTGCCGCGTTTGCCGCCGCGATGCTCGGCGCGATCACAACCGCGTGGCTCTCGCCTGCCGACATGCAGGAATGGGGATGGCGGATTCCGTTCATGCTCGGTGGACTGATCGGCCCTGTCGGCTGGTACCTGCGCCGGCGGATGCCTTCGGTCGTCGTCGATGTACCCAAGCGCCCCCGGCTCGCCACCCTGCTCGCGGAGCACGGCCGCCCGCTCTTCTACGGAACCTTGATGATGGCCGCGCCGTCTATCGGCATCTACATCACGGTGTTCTACATGCCGAGCTATCTGGTGCGAACGCTGCATCGCCCGCCCGTCATCAGCCTGCTGACCGCGAGCCTCTCAGGTCTCGTGATCCTGGTGGTCAACCCGCTGCTGGCCAAAATTGCCGATCGTCAGCCAGGGCGCAAACCCATCCAGTACATGACGCTCGTGATCTGTCTGGTGATGACGTATCCGGCCTTCCTCGCCCTGAGGATGGGTGTAGGCGATGTCACTGCGCTGCTGATCATCCTGGGATATGTGGCGGTCGCGCTCAGTAACGCCGGCGCAAGCACGGTGATGATGCTGGAGGCCTTCGCGCCGCAGCATCGCGCCGCCGCGCTGTCCATCATGTACAGCTTCGGCGTGGCGATTTTCGGCGGCTTCTCGCCGCTCATCGTCACGTGGCTGATCGCCGCGACCGGCAACCCGATGATGCCCGCGTGGTATCTGATCGCCGCCACGTGCGTCACGCTGTTCGCCCTGCAGCGCTTTCCTGAAAGGACGCTCGACTGAGCGGGTAGCGTATTATCGGTTCGGCGTTTTATTTGCCGCCAGGCCCATACGACGACAGCAGATCCAGTTTGCTCGCCCGCTGCAACTCCAGTGCGCGAGCACGCGTATCTTGCGGACTCATGCCGTAAGCACGGCGAAACGCCCGCGTGAAATCCGACGCGCTGCTAAAACCGAGCCCGTAGGCAATATCGAGGATATGAAGGCGTGGGAAGCGGACGAGTTCGTCGGCGGCCTCACGCAAACGACGGTTGCGGATATACGCCCCCAGTCCGCCCTCATGCTCGAACCAGCGGTAGATCGTGGCGCGCTTCAATTGCAGCGCTTCCACTACGCTCGAAGGCGAAAGATCCGGCTCGTTGAGATTCGCTTCAACATACCGCCGCACCTGGCTCATTACGGCCGCCTGCACGGCTGCACGAGCATCGCCTGTCAAACTCGCCTGCTTCCGGAACGCCGCGAGCAGCAACTGCGCGCCGGCATCCAGTTCATGCGCCGCCTGCGCCGCGCCCATTCCCGGCAGGTCGCGGCTCAGCGCGAGCGCGTGATTCACCACCAGCTGGGTCAGCGGCGCTCCGTGCTCGACCACGCGGCCATGAATGGAATCCGCGCCGGGGAACGCGGCCTCGACGACCTCTCTTGGTACGAACATCGTCAACATGTGGCACGCAGAGCGCTCGACGCGAAACGGCTGGTCCAGGTCGAAAACGATTAACCCCTCCGTCGAATCCGCAGCGCCGCGCTTCTTCTGCATGCCCATTTCCGTGCTGATCTTCCCCTGCACGAAGATGTGGAAAGCGTAGCTGCGCCGCTCGTCGGTGGACACTCTCGCGACCGAGCGTTCAAGCGTCATAGCGTCGGTAACGGCGTCCGTGAAAGTGAAATCGCCGACCGAATACCGGTCGATACGGCCGAGAAAGCCGTCGGCGATCTGCTCCTTCGAGGGCAGGACATCCACGACATGCCCGACGCGATCACGCCAGGCGAGCATCTGCTGGTTGAGCTCTGACGCGTACGTGCTGAAGCTGCTGCGGACAATTCGATGCTCCGCAGCAGCTTCAGCGAGTCCGTACCGATCGGTATTCGAAGCCATGATGAGTACCTGATGGCGCCCCAAAAAAACCATTCCATGCAGCATGGGACGCGGTGAACAATTTATTTCGAGAACTGAGACATACGGTCAAGTCCGGTTAAACCCTTGCGATATCTTCACATCAATAACATCGCTGTCCCTTCCGAAATGTGGAGAGGACATGGTTGGTTTACGGCATTGCGAGCGGGAATTGCAGGCTTTTTCCATCGAAGGGCCGTGGTACCGGAAACGGGACCGCCGCCCTCGTTCATCGCCGTTTTCACTGGCGAGGCGAGCGGCCTGGCGGGCGATGTCCGGACGAATTGATCGCAGCACCCTTCCTGAGAAGCTCAGCGAAGCACGACGAGATATCAGCAAATGAGCACTTCAAAGAAAGTACCGTGGCCTAACCTGGGAGTCCCCGGCAACTTGCTGCCCGCAAGTTTAGCCGATCGCCAACTTGACCATATTGAGCGCATGGTTCGGACCATCGTGCGTGCCAACCCTGCCGGACCCGTCCACGGCATGGACCAGGGGTACTGGGAAAGCCGGCTTCGTGCCCTGGTGAATGAGAACAACCTTGTGGCGGTACAGCAACACCGCGTGCAGCGGTTATTGCAAGACCTGGCCCAGCGAGCACGTCCGAACGCGTTCAACCGAACCGCGGCGTAAATCTGGAGCGGCGGTAGATGAACAAGCGGCATTGGCCTCAATGCCTTCTCTCCCGCCGCCGCGCTCTGTAGATCCTGTCGCCGCCTACCGTGGCCCCTGCCACGGCGGATCGGCGAACACACCCAGCACCCAATCCACGAACGCGCGGGTCTTCGCCGGCTCATGCTGAACCGAAGGCCGGACCACGCCGACCCCCGACTCCCCGCTCACGGTCCAGTCCGTCAGTACCGGCACGAGCCGGCCGTCCGCCCGTTCCCGCGCCACCAGCCAGTCAGCCGCCATGATGATGCCCGTGCCCGCGAGCGCCGCCTGGAGAGCGGCCTCGGCATCGTCCGTCTCCAGCCTTCCCGCGATCCTGACCGTGCGCTTCTTGCCCTCGCGATGCAGATGCCACACCGGATGCGTCGTCAGCCGCGTGAAGCAGATGCAATCGTGACGCAACAGGTCGTCCGGCTCCCTCGGCGCGGGCCGCCGATCCAGATATGAAGGCGCTGCGCAAAGAAGCCGGCTCGTCATCGCGAGGCGGCGGGCGATCAGCCGGGTGTCCTTCGTCTCGCCTACCCGGATTCCGGCATCGAAGCCCTCGGCGATCAGGTCGGTGTATCTGTCGGCATAGAGTGCCTCGACGCGAACCGCCGGATACCGTGCAAGAAACTCGGATAAGCGCGGCGCGATCCACATGCGTCCGAACGTGACAGGCAGCGTCAGCCGCAACAGGCCCGTGGGCGCCGCGGCCATCGCACGCGCCTCGTCCTCGGCGGCGCGCACCATGTCCATTGCATTGCGCATCCGGTCGCGGAAACGAACACTCGCTTCAGTCGGCGATACGCGGCGCGTAGAACGCTCGAGCAGGCGGATCCCCAGGCGCGCTTCGAGGGCCGCGACCCGTCGCGATACGACCGAGCCATCGCGACCGACGGCGCAGGCGCGGACCTGATTGTCGAAACGGTCGGGCCGGCGACCTTCGCGCGCTCGCTTAACGCGGCCGCGGTGACGGCCACGATCTTCGTGGTGGGGTTTGTCAGCGGGATGGCGCTCTCCATTCCCATCCTGCCCATCAATCTGAAGACGCTCAATATTGTGGGCAGCAACACGGGGTCGACAGCGAATCTCGCCGATGCCGTGCGCGCCATCGCCACGACGGGTATCAAGCCTGTAATCGATAGAACCTTCGGCTTCGAGCAAACCGTCGACGCTTACCGGTTCCTTGAAAGCGCGGCGCACTTCGGCAAAGTCGCGATCGACCTGGATGCCTGATTTGCTGCGTTTGCTGCACCACCGGGCTCACTGCGCGGGCTTCGGCGGTAGTCCGACATAACGTGTGCGAGGCCGGATCAAGTGGCCTGTTTGCGCTTGCTCCAACGCGTGAGCCAGCCAGCCGGCGCAGCGTGCAAGCGCGAAGAGCGAGAGCGGCGCATGCGCCGGCAGATCGAAAGCGGAAGCGAGAACCGCCAGCGCGAAATCGACGTTCGGGCGCTCACCCACCGCTTTCTCCACGCACGCGGCAAGCTCCGCGTAAAGCGGCGGTACGCTCACGGTGCTGAGCAGGGCACTCGCCCGGGGATCGCCATCGGCGTAAAGCGGATGGCCGAATGCTGGAAACACCCGGCCTTGCGCGAGCCAGTTGCGCACGGCCGCTTCCGGGCCAATGCCGGTTGCCAGCTCGATCAATGCACGAACGGCCGTCGACGCGCCTCCATGCAACGGCCCGGTGAGCGTGGCAAGGCCCGCCAGCACCCCCGCCGATAACGACGCGCCGGTGGAGACGGTGACGTGCGTGGCGAACGTCGATGCATTCAGTTCATGGTCGGCGAGTAAAACGAGGACGCGGCGGATCGCGTCTTCCGCCTCGCCGCATCCCCACGATACAGCCAGCCGCTCGCTGACCGCGTGCTCACCTGCTGAAGCGGACGGGCCAAGGATGGCTTGTGCGAGCGTCGCGAGCACGCTGGCGGCTTCGTCCCGCAGCACGGCGGGCGTACGTCCGCTCGATGGCAAATCACGCGCGCTACGCGTGGCCAAGGCGACGAGACTCGCCGTTAGCGGATCATCAGTGGCGGCAGTCCGGCGTACCGTTGATGTCTTGATGCAGACCTCATCGGTGTCCCACAACATGCCCGTGACTTCCTCGAACGTCGCCGTGTTTGCAAGCTCAATAGCGTCCCGCCCGCGGTACCACAACCTCCCGTTCGATACCGTCGAGATAGCGGACAGCAAAACGGGATCGCCCCAGTCAATAGCCTGGGCCGCCACCTTCGCGACCTTGCGCTGTCCGCTGCGCCGCTCGGCCATCCGCAATACATCGTCCCGGTGATAGAGGCTGCGGCGAGGGTCTGTCTTGTCGGGCTTCGCGCGGATTTTTCCACGACTCACGTTCGCATACAGCGTCTGCGCGCGCACGTTCATCACGCTCAAGGCCTCGGCCGCTGTCATCCATGCCATGAAAGTCTCACATTGATGAATTGAATCAAGATTGACGTCAACTTTATCAATATTAATATCCGTACGGTACGAACGTCATGGAGCCGCAAGGAGGACGACATGCAAGGCTTGTTCAAACAGCACTTCGACACATTCGCGCGTTACAACGCATGGGCAAACGCCCGTCTCTTCGATGCAGCCGCCCTCCTGGGCGACGCCGACTATCGGGCAGATCGCGGCGCGTTTTTCAAGTCGGTTCACGGCACGCTCAATCACTTGCTCGTGACCGACCGCGTATGGATGTTTCGCTTTACCGGCGAGGGTGAGCCACCCGAGCGGCTCGATGCAATCCTCTTCGAGCAGCTTGAGCCGCTGCGCGATGCGCGTGAAGCGGAGGACGCCCGGATCGTGCGATATATAACGGGGCTTGACGAGACTTCGATGGAAGGCTCGATCACGTACCGGCGCGTCTCCACGCCGGAAGCAATCACGCAACCTCTCGCGCCTGCACTGGCGCACTGGTTCAATCACCAGACGCATCACCGGGGTCAGGTGCATGGGCTGCTGACCGGTCTCACCGGACGCGCGCCGGAGCTTGACCTGCTCTTCTACCAACGCCTCGCGGAGCGGGGGCTGGCTTAAGCGGCAGCTGCCTCATAGCGGCTTGCGATAGACCACGGATCCTTGCTTCTCGCCGACCTTGTCGTAGAGTTGCATCGCCGTGGTGTTGGTCTCCTGCGTGTGCCAATACACGCGCTCCACGCCTGAGTTCTGCGCGTGTTGATAAACCCCGTTGATCAGCTTGCGGCCTACGCCCTTTCCTCTGGCAGCCTCCGCAGTAAACAGGTCCTGCAGATAACAACTCGGCCCCAGCTGGATCGTGCTTCGATGAAAAAGAAAGTGCGTCAGCCCGATCAACTCTCCAGCACTCTCCGCGACCAGCGCATGCATGGGCTCATAGGCATCGAAGAAACGTGACCATGTCATCCGGGTGATTTCAAGCGGCAAAGCCGTTTCGCCGTGGCGGCCATAGAAAGCGTTGTAGCCATCCCAGAGCGGTTTCCAGGCGGCGAAATCGGATATCTCAACGGGGCGTACATGAATGGCTTCGTTCATATCGGGTGCCTGGTGTGGTTGAAGGTTCGCGCGTCGGCGAGCGGAAGCTGCACGCAGAATAGATGGGTGCTGGCACCCTTCATAGATCCAATAAGGCCATTAAAACTAGAGCCACGGCCGGGCTTCCGCACGGACCACGAGGCCGTAGGCAAGCTGGCAGACATCGTGCGCGCCATGCTCCGCTCAACGCGCAAACTGTCAAAAACTCCGTCTAAAGTCTGAGCGCCATCTGCCGATAACGGGTAAACACCTATCCCACGAACCAATCATTCATATAAACATATATATGTTTTAACGATTGGTTGATCAGTCCTCAATCTCGGCACGCCTCATTTACTCAAGCAGACAAAGACGCACGGAGACTCGATGTTTTCCTGGTACCGGCAGGTTTCTAAAGGTGAGCGATACACGTTCTGGGCGTGTTTCGGCGGTTGGGCGCTGGACGCCCTCGATGTCCAGATGTTCAGTCTCGTCATCCCGGCGATCATTGCGGAATGGGGCATCAGCAAGACCCAGGCAGGTCTGGTGAGCGGCGTTACGCTGGTGGCGTCGGCGCTGGGCGGGTGGATCTGCGGTGCGGCAGCGGACCGTTACGGCCGTGTGAAAACCTTGCAGGTCACTGTCGTCTTTTTCTCCGTCTTCACGTTGCTGTCAGCGTTCGCGCAGAATTATCCGCAGTTCATCGTGTTGAAAGCACTGCAGGGTTTTGGCTTCGGCGGCGAATGGGCAGCGGGCGCGGTGCTGATGGCCGAGACCATCCGCAACGAGCATCGCGGCAAGGCGATGGGCGCCGTGCAAAGCGCGTGGGCCGTCGGCTGGGCCGCGGCGGTGCTGCTCTACGCAACCGTGTTTTCGCTCATGTCGCCTGATATAGGGTGGCGAGTGATGTTCGGCATCGGCATCCTGCCCGCGCTCCTGATCATCTACATCCGCCGCAACGTGAAGGAACCCGTGGCGCCCGCACGCAAGGAGGCGGCACTCACGGGCGCGAATGCGCGCACGCCGCTTCTGTCGATCTTCGCGCCCGACGTCATACGCATGACGCTCATCGGTGGCCTGCTGGGCGTGGGCGCACATGGCGGCTATTCAGCGCTGACCACGTGGCTGCCCACCTACCTGAAGACCGAGCGGCATCTTTCGGTGCTCAGTACCGGCGGTTATCTGGCGGTGATCATCGCGGCGTTTTTCTTCGGCTGCCTGGCCGCGTCGCAGTTGCTCGACCGGATCGGGCGCCGCCAGACCATCCTGCTGTTCTCCGTATGCTGCGTGGGGACAGTCATCGTTTACCTGTTTGTGCCGCTCTCCAATCACGCGATGCTCGCGCTCGGCTTCCCGCTGGGTTTTTTCGCCGCCGGCATTCCGGCCAGCATGGGCGCGCTGTTCAACGAACTCTATCCACGCGGCACGCGCGGGACCGGGGTGGGGTTTTGCTATAACTTCGGCCGGGTCGTGTCGGCGGGGTTCCCCGTCATGGTGGGGCATCTGGCCTCGCAGTATTCACTCGGATTCGCGATCGGCGTGGACGCGGCTTTCGCGTATGCAATCGTCGCCGTCAGCGTGATGATGCTGCCCGAAACGCGCGGGCGCACGCTCAGCGAAGACGTTCCGGCATAGACCGTGATGAACGATAGTCTCGTCACCGGCATAGATTCGCACGCCCATGTTTTCACGCGGGACCTGCCGCTCGCGCCCGGGCGGCGTTACGCGCCGGCCTACGACGCCACGCTCGAGCGCTACCAGGCCATGCTTGCGAGCATCGGGATGTCGCATGGCGTGCTGATCCAGCCCAGCTTCCTCGGCTTCGACAACAGCTATCTGCTCGCGTGTCTCGACGCGCATCCGCAGCAGTTGCGCGGAGTCGTCATGGCCGATCCGGCCCACGCGCCTGGGTCTATCGACGGCTGGCATGCGCGGGGGGTGGTGGGTATCCGCGCCAACCTGATCGGCACCCAACTGCCCGATTTCGCCGATCCACACTGGAGCGCATTGCTGTCACGCATGGTCGCGCTCGACTGGCACCTCGAAATGCAGATCGACGCAGGCCGCTTGCATCTGGTGGCGCCCGCGTTGCTGGCAAGCGGCGCGCGGATCGTGATCGATCATTTCGGGCGTTTCGATCCCGCGCTCGGCGTCAGCGATCCCGGCTTCGCTTACCTGGTCCTGCTGGGCCAGACACGGCGCGTGTGGGTCAAGGTATCTGCGGCATATCGGGTGAGTGCGCAACCGGCGAATCCCGAAGCCACCTTCGCCACGAGCGCGAACGCATGGTCCGAATTGCTGCCCGCTTTCGGCGCCGACCGCCTGCTCTGGGGCACCGACTGGCCGCATACCCAGTTCGAACACGTCTGCAATCCACGGCACGCGCTGCACGATCTGTATCGCCTTGTCACCGACGAGTCCCATCGGCGGGCCGTTTTGATCGACACGCCTGCGGAGCTGTTCCACTTCACCTGACCAGAAGCAAGGAAAAAACCCTCAAGTCTTCCGCTTTCGATCCGTTAAACATATATATGTTCATATCAATGAGGTCGACGGACAGTGCTTAGGAACCTTTCAATCAAGACAGGCTTGACCCTTGCGACGAGCGTGTTTGTCTTGCTCGTACTCGTTGTCGGCACGTGTGCATTTGTTTCGCTGGGCCGCGCCAACCAGGCGCTTAGCGGCATGTACGAGCACGATCTGGCGGGCAGCACCGCGCTGACCCGCAGTTCCGAATTGCTGCTGCGTTGCCGTTCGGCGAAGAACCGGTATGAATCGCTGATTGCCGACAACAAGGCCGACGCCGCCGCAAAACAACTGGCCACAGCGCACGAATACTGCAATGAATCGCAAAAGCAGTGGGGTGCGTTCGCGGCGCTGCCGGTATCGGGCGACGCGCAGGCGCTCATTGCCGACGCGGCCGCCAAGCATGCCGCGATGATGCAAAAGGGCATCATGCCGGAGTTCGACGCGCTCGAAGCGAAGGACTTTGACGCGTACAAGCGCATCCAGATGCAGTTCAGCAGTCCGCTCTACAACCAGTTCGACCAGCTTTCGCAGCCCTTGCTCGGCTATGTATCGTCGCGTGCGCAGCAGCGTTTCGAAGGGGCGGAAACTACCGCGAACATCGTGAATACGGTACTGGTCGCCTGCGCGCTGCTGGCGCTGGTGATCGGCATCACCGTCAGGGTCGCGTTGACACGTCTGGTCGTGAAGCCGATCACGGCGATGGCGGCCGACTTCGAGCGCATCGCCGGCGGTGATCTGCATACCCCGATCATGGTGGAAAGCGACAACGAAATGGGCCGGTTGCAAGGCGCGTTGCGCCGCATGCAGACCGAACTCGCGACGACCGTGCGACACATCCGGCATTCAGCGGAATCGATTACCGTCGCGGCCGGCGAGATTGCCGCAGGGAACACCGACCTGTCGGCACGCACCGAGCAGCAAGCTGCTTCACTGCAGGAAACGGCGGCGAGCATGGAGCAGATCAGCGGCACCGTTCAACGCAACGCGGACAATGCCAGCCAGGCGACCACGCTTGCCGCGAGCGCGTCAACCATTGCAAGCCACGGGAGCGCGGTGGTCAACAACGTGATCTCGACCATGGCCGATATCTCGCAGAGTTCGGCGAAGATCGCGGACATCATTACGATCATCGAAGGGATTGCATTCCAGACCAACATCCTGGCGCTTAACGCGGCCGTGGAAGCGGCTCGTGCCGGTGAGGAAGGCCGCGGGTTCGCGGTCGTGGCCGGCGAAGTGCGCAGCCTCGCGCAACGTTCGTCGAGCGCGGCAAAAGAGATCAAGGGTTTGATCGATACATCGGTGGAACGGGTGAACGCAGGCTCGGGGCTGGTGGGAGAAGCCGGCACGACGATGACGCAGATCACGCAAGCCGTTCAGCGCGTGACCAGCATCATGAGCGAGATCTCGGCGGCCTCCGGCGAGCAAAGCCGCGGGATCAGCCAGGTCGCTACCGCCGTCACGCAAATGGACGGGGTCACGCAACAGAACGCTGCGCTGGTGGAAGAAGCCGCGGCGGCTGCGCAATCGCTGGAAGATCAGGCGAAGTCGCTGAAAGACGCGCTCGCGATTTTCAGCGTGAGCGCATAAGCGGGAAGGCCTGAGCGCGCTTCTTCGCGCGTGCCTCAGCGGATCTCCGATTGATACAGGAACTGGCTCGCGGGTCCGCGCGAACGACGCCATTCGAGCGGATGGCGGTCATACCCATAGGCCAGCCGCTCGATCACCACGATCGGCGTTCCCTTCTCGATGCCAAGCAGTTTCGCGTGCTTCACGCTCGCGGCTTCGACCGTCAGGGTTTCCGTCGCCGACGCTACCACCTGATTGCATTTCGCTTCGTACACAGGATAAAGCAGGTCGCCAATAGCGTCGAGCGGCAGGTCGGCGAACGCCGCAAACCGGTCGAGCGGCAGCCAGATGTCCTCGGTTAGTACAGGCGCGTCCTCGATCAGCCGCAGCCGCGCCATCTGGATCACGTTGGCGCCGGGCGCAATCTGCAGCGTGGCCGCGACGGCGGCCGGCGCCTCCACCACGCTGCGCTTCAGAATCTGGCTTTTCGGAATTCGCCGCTCGCCGGACTTGCTCTGGAAGCGGAAGAACCGGAACAGCGAACCGTCGAAGCTCGCGCGCCGGACGAACGTGCCGCGGCCCTGGTAGCGTTCGAGCAGTCCTTCGGCGACCAGCAGGTCGATCGCCTTGCGCACGGTCCCTACCGCGAGATCGAAACTCTGGGCAAGTTCCTGTTCTGTGGGAATGGCTTCGCCGGGTTGCCAGCGGCGCGCTGCTATTTTCGACGCAAGCTCGTCGCGCAGGCGTTGATATCGGGGAAGTCGGTTGTCGGCTTGCATGCGTGATCTTCTGTGTAATACATCCACAGGATTGTATGACTTCCCTTCGGGCTTTGTAGCGTCAAATTGTTTGCCCGGCTATTTCCCCGGCAAAGACCGGGAGAATTCAAGCGCGGCGTCCATCAGCTTGCGGCGTAGCACGTCGTTACCATAGGCTTCCGAAGCGGCCCATACCCAGCCATTCATTCGCCGGCCACGCGAGGTCATCGGAACAATGCCGGATATTTTCAGTGCCCAGGTATCCCGGTCCTTGCCGAGGCGAACCAGCATGCCGTCGTCGCGGGCGCCGCACAGGAGGTTGCCGTACTTCAGCCACGCCCATCCGCCGAACATTCTTCCAGGCCTTCGTCGCGTGCCACGCTGTTTTCCCGTGTGGATGAAGCGGTCGTTCAGGTCCGCCCAAGCGGGCAGCAGTATCGCAGTTCGGTCAGCCACTTGCCGCCGAGTTGAACACCCCTGCTCGAGTTATCGCAGACAAAGCCACTGCGTTTGTAGAAGGCCCGCGCACGGCGGTTGTCCAGCAGGACCCAAAGCGCGACGTCCGTATATCCGGCGGACCACAACGTGTGGCGCGCGGCGTCGATCAAGCGCCTGCCAACGCCCTTGCGCCAACACCACGGGGCGATGTAAAGCGTCTCCACTTCGCCCCAGCGATGATCCTTGTCGCCGTCCCGCGAGTCGCCGAATGCGACCCAGCCGAGAATTGTTCCGGGGGCATTTGAAGGGGTATCGGAATGAACATCGGCATAAGCGATCAGGACCCGGGGCCTTCCCGCGATGATCGACTTGCGCCATGCCTCGCTACGCTGCGCCACGATCAGGTTCGCCAGGTAGGCGTCGGGCAGGATTCCCCGATACGCCGCCTGCCATGCGTCCACGTGGATCGTGGCAATGGCTTGCGCGTCTCCGGCCGTTGCCTCGCGTATTCCAACAAGCATGCCGAGTTCCTTGTCGAGGGGGTTGCCCGATAGCGATAGCGCCGTTCAAGCTGCGACACATCTCTTTCATCTGTACATCGTACCGGGAGCGGTCCAGGTGAGCGGCTTCGCGTGCGTGGCCGAGTCATCGTCTACTTGAGAAAAACCGCATCGCAGGTAGAAGTCGGCGCCGGCTTGCGTGTCGGTCGTCAAACGAACGAGGCGGAACCGTCCGGATGCATGCCGGAGAAGCGCGTCGACCAGTGCTCCGCCAATCCCGCGCCGCCGCGCGGAAGGTGCTACGTAGAGGCGCCGCAGCCGTCCCGCATCGGCCGCCGGAAGATAGGGGTCGATCGTCAGGCCACCGATACCGATCATTCTCCTTTCCTCGAACGCGCCGAGCAGGCACTCCCCAGGTTTGTCGAACCGGTTCGCGCCGCTCCGCCATTCGGCAAGTAACCGTGCCATGAAGTTGAAGCCTTCCGACGCGGCCAAGACCTCGAGCGTGTCCAACTCGGGCGGCAGCGCGGTAATCCGCGTAATGGTCGTGTCAGGTGTCATTGTCGTCCCGCGCTTGCGGCGTGATTCCTGCTGCAGGTGGCTGCGGTTGGGTGAACTCTGGGTGCAGCGCATCATCGGAGGCGGATTCAAGTTTATCCAAATTTCCTGTTCTGCCGGGTTTCACCGGCATAGACTCCATGGCGAACGAACTCCATACTTGCTTAATGAGTCCGGCTGCCGGGTTTCGGGGTCGATGACGCTATGACGGGGACGGTCGCTGACAAGTACCGGGCGCTGCGCTCTCACGACAAGAGGCCATATGCGAAAACAATTGCTTCAATGGGGTTGTATTGGATTTGCGGGGTTGCTGGCGTTGCCGGGTGTGACGTTCGCGCAGCAACAGGCGTACACGAATAGCCCGGTCAACATGCGCGCCGGACCTGCGGGCGACTATCCGATCGTGACTCAATTGCCGGGCGGTGTACCGGTCACCGTCATGGGTTGCATCAGCGGCTATTCATGGTGCGACGTGGTGGTGCCCAACTTGCGCGGCTGGGTTTACGCGGGGCGTCTTAGCTATCCGTATCAGGGCGGCAATGTACCCATCCTGACTTACGGGCCTACGATCGGCTTACCTATCGTGACGTTTTCCATCGGTGCGTACTGGGGTAGTTATTACCGCGGCCGCCCTTGGTACAACCAGCAATCGCATTGGGCGAATCGTCCGCCGCCCGGACGCGGTCCCGGCCGTCCGCCCGGTTATGGCGGACGTCCCCCTTCTGGACCGCAGCCTGGCCATGGCGGCGGCGGGCGTCCTCCCGGACCACCGCCGGGTCAGGGCGCGGGTGGCCGTCCGGGAGGACCGCCACCGGGGCAAGGCGCGGGTGGCCGTCCTCCGGGTCAGGGCGCGGGCGGTCGTCCTCCGGGTCAGGGCGCGGGTGGTCGTCCTCCGGGGCAACCCGGCGGCGGTGGGCGCCCTTCGGGACCGCCACCGAATCGTGGCGGCGGAGGTGGCAATGGCGGTGGTGGCCACGGTGGGGGCAACCAAGGTGGCCACGGCGGCGGGAACAATCAGCAGCAGCCGCGCTAACCGGGGTCTTTCGCCGGCGGCACCACTGCAGGCGATGGCAGCAACATGACGGGTTTCGCGCCGCATGCGCTCGCGTCGTTCGTTTTGAAGAGTCGTCTTCCCGATCAGGCGTCCGCTTCTGCGGGCGTCTGAAGCATCGATAAAAAAGCTGCCCGTGCAACGCGGGATCGCAGAACACTTGAGCCAGGACAATGCTGCAAGCCAATGCTTCGACGCAACATACGAGCCTTAAGACTTTTGCTGCCAAAATGGCTTTTGTGCTGCTGTGGTCCGGGGGGTTTTCGGTGGCGAAGATTGCTGTCGGATACGCGCCGCCGCTGACGCTGTTGGCGTTGCGTTATGGATGTTCGATTTGTGTGCTTATCCCGCTCTTCATCATTACCCGGCCTGCTCTGCCGAAAAGCCGTGCTGACTGGATGCATGCGTGCGTGGTGGGATTCCTTGTGCAGGTTATCTATTTCGGCATGAGTTACCTTGCGTTCAAGGCGGGGGCTTCGGCGGGTGTGGTGGCGGTGATTGTGTCGTTGCAGCCGGTGCTGGTGGCCGCGTTGGCGCCACGGCTTGTGGGTGAGCGCGTGGGTGTGCGGCAATGGCTCGGGTTGGGGCTTGGGTTAATTGGGGCAACGGGTGTCATTGTTGCCAGATCGAGTTTATCGGTGCATTCGATGTCGGGATTGTTGCTCTCGATTGTCGCGTTGATTGGAATGACGGCTGCGTTGCTTTATGAAAAGCGGTTTGGCGTTGGGCAGCATCCGGTGACGGCGAACCTGATTCAGTACTCCGTTGGGTTGGTGTTCTGTGGGCCGCTGGCGCTGTTATTGGAAGACGTTCATGTGGAATGGACGGGGACGTTTATCGCTGCGCTGGGTTACCTGGTGATTGGCAACTCGCTGATTGCGATTACGTTGTTGCTTGCGTTGGTTCGTGCGGGGCAGGCGTCTAGGATTGCGTCGTTGTTCTTCTTTATCCCGCCGGTTGCGGCGGTGCTTTCGTGGATGTTGTTGAATGAAGTCATGCCGCCGCTGGCGTGGGGTGCGATGGTGTTTGCGGTGGCGGGAGTGGCGCTTGCGACTTGGTCGACGTCAAGCGTGAAACCGAGAAAGGCTTGACGATAAACCGAACGTGACCGGCGGCCCAAAAGGGCTTGTTACGTTCACGTAGCTATGAAGATTGGTTTTACGCGGATAGCGCGGGGTGGTCCTTGGGCGGGTTCAGTCACTGGTGGCGAAGCGTGTGGGTATCCGTGTTCGGAGAAGGAGGGTTTCACACATCCTTCGCTCTGGCGAGCACCGTGCTTTTGGGGCACCAATGAATTAAAACTGCACGCTGTGGACACTTAGGGTAGAGCGGTTAAAGCGTTTTCTTTGCTTCGTTTCTTTGTCGCTTTGGACAAAGAAATGACGGGTGCCGCCACGCACAGTGGCTAATAGTGATAAAGAGAATATCCGACTCAGGCAGACCGCTAACGCCGAAAGCAGCAACCCGGCATTGACTCAGACCGCTGACGCTAGAACCTGGCAACGCAGCCCGAACCCCGACCACGAACCCCTCCCAACTCCGTCCACCGGCGCGAGCGAAAAACCACCGCCCTAGGTGTTTCACCCGAGCAAACTCCCCCGCAGTAATAGCCCGCTATTACCCTCTTTTCTGTCAACGTTGCATACTGAAGCGACGCTATGACACGAGTCCCGGCATGATCAAATTCCTCCACTTGATGATCCGCGTTCAGGCGTTGGATCCCTCCATCGCGTTCTATCGCGACGTGTTCGGCATGCGCGAGTCGCATCGCCTTGACTTCGATACGTTCACGCTTGTTTATCTCCGCGATCCTGAGAGTGGCGCCGAGATCGAGCTCACCTTGAACAAAGGCACAACCACCGCTTACACGCATGGCACAGGCTACGGCCACGTGGCATTCGCGGTCGATGACATCGAATCCTTCCGTGCCCGTCTGCTAAGCCAGGGCCTGCAACCCGGCGACCTGAAATCGCTGACCCACAACGGCGCCATCGCCGCGCGCTTTTTCTTCATCACTGATCCCGATGGCTACAAGATCGAAGTGCTGTCCAGGGAGGGCCACTACATATGAACTGACGTTGGCGCTGCACACAATATAAAAGGAGACAAATCATGCCCAAGGCAATCCCCATTGCCGTAGTCGCCGCCGAGACCTTCACGGGACCGGCGGACGACGCAATCCCTGCTGTATCGTCTGCGCGCGTGAGCCGCCGGCGCTTCCTCCAAGGTTCCGTGGTGCTGTCCGGTTTGCTGGTGGCAGGCACCCCGATCGCCCTGCTTGCGCCAAGCCGCGCGTGGGCGGTGGAACTCACCCATATCGATCAGAAGCAGGCCGACGCCATCATGGTGCTCGCGCGCACGCTCTATCCGCACAAGACGCTGCCGGACGCGGTCTACGCACTCGCGGCCAAGGACGTGGATGCAAAAGCCACGGACCCGAAGACCATCGAGGTCATCAAGACCGGCGTGGCCAAGCTGAACGACGCGGCGTCCGGCAAATGGAACGACACAGCAAGCCTCCCGGACGCGCAGCGAACCGCCATTGTGGAAGCGAACCAGAACGATCCGTTCGTCCAGCTCGTGCGCGGCCAGTGCATCACCTCGCTCTACAACAACGAGTTGGCGTTTGCCCATTTCGGCTACGAAGGCGAAGCGTTCAGCAAGGGCGGCTACGTGTATCGCGGCTTCAACGACCTGACCTGGTTGCCCAATCCGCCCGCCGACGCGAGTCCGCCGGTTGCCTGATAGCCGGAATACAGGCACACATCCGATACTGCCGAGGAGGCAAGCATGGCTAAGTTCGACTACAACGACGACTCCGTTGTCGTGATCGTCGGTTCGGGCGCGGGCGGCGGGACGCTGGCGAACGAGTTATGTCAGAAAGGCGTGAAAGTGGTCGTGCTGGAGGCAGGCAAGCGCCAGTCGTCGGCCACCTTTATAAACGACGAATGGAAGTCCTTCGGGCAACTCGCCTGGACCGACAAACGCACCACGTCAGGCAACTGGCGCGTCGCCAAGGACTTCCCGGAACTGCCGGCGTGGATCTGCAAGACCGTGGGCGGCACGACGACCCATTGGGCGGGCGCGTCGCTGCGGTTTCATGAGCATGAGTTCAAGGCGCGCACGACCTACGGTTCCATCGACCAGGCGAACCTGCTCGACTGGCCGATCACGCTCGCCGATCTCGAACCCTACTACGCACGCGCCGAAGACAAGATGGGCGTCACGCGCACGAACGGCATTCCCGGTCTGCCGGGCAACAACAACTTCAAGATCCTGTACGACGGCGCGACAAAGGTCGGCTACAAGAACTGCAGCACCGGCCACATGGCGATCAACAGCCGCCCGCGCGCCGGACGCGGCCGCTGCATGCAGCTCGGCTTCTGCTTCCAGGGCTGCAAGTCGGGTGCGAAATGGTCCACGCTCTATACTGAGATCCCCGCAGCCGAAGCTACGGGCAGGCTCGATCTACGGCCGGAATCGCATGTGATGCGTATCGAAACTAATGCGGCCGGCAAAGCGAGCAGCGTGGTCTACATGGATGCCGACGGCAAGCAGCAGCGTCAGCGTGCACGCGTGGTTTGCGTTGCGGGAAACTCGATAGAAACACCGAGGCTTTTACTGCTCTCTGAATCCTCGAAGCACCCGGACGGCCTGGCGAACAGCTCAGGCCAGGTGGGCCGCAATTACATGCGGCATACCACGGGCTCGGTGTTCGGCGTGTTCAAGGAACCGGTGCATTTTTATCGTGGCACGGTGATGGCCGGGATCGTCACGGACGAAGCCGAATTCAATCCGAAACGCGGTTTTGCCGGCGGCTACGAAATGGAAACCATCTCGCTCGGCTTGCCATTCGCCGCCGCGTTCTTCGATCCGGGCGCATGGGGATCGGACTTTACCTACTATATGGATAACTACGCAAATACTGCCGGGATGTGGATCGTCGGCGAGGACATGCCGCGCGAGACCAACCGCGTCACGCTGAATCACGACGTCAAGGATCAGGTCGGATTGCCGGTAGCGAACGTTCACTACGACGATCATCCAAATGACAACGCCATGCGCGATCATGCGTTCAAGCAAGGCGAGGCCATCTATGTCGCGGCCGGGGCGGTGAAGACGCTGCGCACGCCACCCTACCCGTCCACGCACAACCTCGGCACTTGCCGGATGAGCGCGAAATCGCGTGACGGTGTCTGCAACAAGCACGGCCAGACCTTCGACGTGCCGAACCTCTTCATCTCGGACGGCAGTCAGTTCACGACCAGCGCTGCGGAGAATCCGACGCTGACGATCGTGACGCTGGCGATCCGGCAATCGGAATACATTGCGGATCAGATGAAACGCCGTAGCATATAGGGGCTTGCGAAAGGAACCTCAGGAACCGCCGGCCGGCGGTTCCTTCTTCATTGTGAGGAGCTGTCCATGTGCAGGATCTACGCTCAAACCGATCCGATTCTCTATGAATGCCGCGCGCGCTCGGTGCGTATCAGCGGCGTGACGACGACCATCCGGCTGGAAAACCTCTTCTGGCAGACGTTATCCGAACTCGCCGCGGACAACGACATGACGACCAACCAGCTCATTGCCAAGTTGCATGAGGAAGTCACGCAGCATCTGGGCGAAACGACGAATTTTGCGTCGTTCCTGCGCGTCACCTGTCTTCGATATCAAGGGCTGAGGGCGAATGCATCGATGGATTTTCGCAACCACGTGGCAGCGACGGCGACTGACAAGGTGGCGGGCTGACCCATGACAAAACCGATGACCGGACATAGATGGGCCAAATGGTCTTGTGGCGCACTGTTAGCGGCATGCGTGCTGCCGGCGGCGGCACAGGCAGCGCCGGACGCAGCGGCTGCCTTGTCGATCGTGCAGAAGAACAACTGCCTCTCCTGTCATGCCGTGGACTCGCAGGTGGTCGGCCCGGCGTATCGCGAGATTGCAAAGAAGTACCACGGGGACGCCAGCGCACCGGACAAGCTCTTCACCAAGGTCCGCAATGGCGGCGCCTTCGTCTGGGGAGAGGTCCCCATGCCACCTAACCCGAATATCAGCGACGCCGACCTGCATACCGTCATCGCGTGGATTCTCGCCGGCGCGCCCGACAAGTAAGCCGGCTCATCAAGCCGGAATCCGGGCCCGAGCGCGCTGCCCTCCCCATGCAGCGCGCGGTAATCCTCCCCCGCCTAGGTAAAACCCCTTATTTCCCACGATCTCCTCCCGCACTACTCTCGCGTCACCGTTAAATAGAACGTCGCTCTATCTGACAGAACGACACGAGACGAGATGCCCATAGGAGGGTTCAATGGCAAGCCTGCCAATCGATGCGACACACGGGTCGCCTAATTCAAGCACCGGCGCGGGCGATACAACGTTCGGCGTCAATGCGCGCATCGACCGGCTGCCGGCAACGCGTTCCGTCTGGATGGTGGTGTTCCTGCTGTCCATAGGCGGCTGGTTTGAGTTCTATGACCTGTTTTTCACCGCCTATGTCGGCCCCGGCCTCGTCAAGAGCGGTCTCTATTCCACGACCACCGCCTCCTTCTTCGGCGTCTCGGGACTCGGCGCGTTCGTGGCGGCGTCGTTTGCGGGTCTGTTCATCGGCACGTTCTTCCTCGCGGGTCTCGCCGATAAATACGGCCGTCGCACAGTCTTCACTGTCTCCTTGCTGTGGTATTCAGCGGCAACGCTGATCATGGCGCTGCAAACCACCGCGCCCGCGATCAACCTGTGGCGGTTGATTGCAGGCATTGGCGTGGGCGTGGAGCTCGTGACTATCGATACCTACGTCAGCGAACTCGTCCCCAAACATCTGCGTGGCCGCGCGTTCGCGTTCGTGCACCTGGTTCAATATTCGGCGGTGCCCTCGGTCGCGTTTCTCGCGTGGTGGCTCGTGCCGCAAAAGCCGTTCGGCCTGGACGGGTGGCGCTGGGTGGTGATCATCGGCGCATTGGGGGCGATCGTGGTCTGGGCGATCCGCCGGCGTGTGCCGGAAAGTCCCCGCTGGCTGGCGCAGCAAGGCCGCGCGGCGGAAGCGGAGAAGGTGCTGCAAGCGCTCGAGGCAAAAGTGGCCGCGCAATACGGACGCGCATTGCCGACACCCGTTGCAACGGTCGAACCAGCGACCACGAAAGCCGCGTTCCGCGAGATCTGGCAGCCGCCGTATCGCAAGCGCGCCATCACCATGCTCGTCTTCAACTTCTTCCAGGCGATCGGGTTCTACGGCTTCGCGTCCTGGGTGCCTACGTTGCTCGTATCCAAAGGCGTCACGATCACGCACAGCTTGCTGTACTCGTTTGTCATCGCTATCTCGAATCCGTTTGGACCGCTGATCGGGATGGCGATTGCCGACCGGATTGAACGGAAAACGCTGATCGTGCTGTCGGCGTTCGGGATCGTGGTCTTCGGCAGCTTGTTCGCCACCCAGACCTCGCCGGTCATGCTGATGATCCTCGGCGTGCTGATCACGCTCTGCGGCACCTTGCTCTCCGTGGGCTATCACGCATATCAGACCGAGCTGTTCCCCACGCGCCTGCGCGCTCGCGCCGTGGGTTTCGTGTATTCCATCTCTCGTCTTTCAGCCATGTTTTCCGGCTTCATGATCGCGTTCGCGCTGCGCCACTTCGAAGTGACCGGCGTGTTCGCCTTGATCAGCGTCTCGATGGTGATGGTGATGGGCGCGATCGGCATCTTCGGGCCGCGCACCAACAACCGCAATCTCGATGAAATTTCGCAATGAACCTGGGGTTCTGACATGACGCTTCCATTAGCTGGCGTGCGGGTGCTGGATTTATCGAATGTATTGGCCGGGCCGTTCTGCGCGTATCAACTCGCGCTGCTCGGCGCGGAAGTGGTCAAGGTCGAGCATCCGGAAGGCGGCGATCTGGCAAGGCGCCTGGGCGCCGATAAAGACGCGTCCGCGCGCGACATGGGTACGTCGTTCGTGGCCGTCAATGCAGGCAAGCAATCGATCACGCTGAACCTGAAAGATCCGCGTGGGAAAGAGATCCTGCGTTCACTCGTGAAGACAGCGGACGTGCTCGTGGAGAACTTCCGGCCCGGCGTGATGAGTCGGTTGGATCTTGGCTACGAGAACCTGAGCGCGATCAATCCAAAGCTCATCTATTGCGCGATCTCAGGATTTGGCAAGGATGGCGAATTTTCCGGGCGCCCGGCGTACGACCAGATCATCCAGGGCATTTCCGGCGTGATGAGCGTGACCGGCGATGCGGAAAGCGCGCCGTTACGCGTGGGTTATCCGGTCTCGGATACGATCGGCGGACTGACTGCCGCATTCGGCATTTGCGCGGCGCTGGTCGATGCCCGCGCGAACGGTCGTGGCCGGATGCTCGATGTATCGATGCTCGAAGCCACGCTCTCGACCATGGGCTGGGTCGTGTCGAACTACCTGAACGCCGGCGTCACCCCCGCGCCGATGGGCAACGAAAACTTCACCGCGGCTCCCTCGGGTACGTTCAGGACGGGCGATGGTTTGCTGAACATCGCGGCGAACGAAACGAAGCAGTTCGTGAGTTTGTGCCGGTTGATCGGGCGGCCGGATCTCCCTGATGACCCGCGCTTTTCCGAGCGCAATATACGCAAGGTGAATCGCGCGGCATTGAAAGCCGAGATTGAAACGGCGTTGGCCACCGACAGCGCAATGAATTGGGATGCGAAGTTCACCGAGGCTGGTGTGCCGGCAGGACGCGTGATGTCTGTGCCCGAGATCCTCGCGCATCCGCACCTGGTATCGCGTGAATTCGTGCATGAGTTCAACGGCGACGACGCCATCGCGCGGCAGCGTGTCACCCGCGCAGGTTTCCGTTTCTCCGATGCCGACACCGCGCCCCCCACCCCCGCGCCGGCGTTGTCCGCCAACACGCGCGAACATCTTGCAACGCTCGGTTTCGACGACACACAGATCGACGAACTACGCGCCGAGGGAGTGATCTGACCATGACGCAAACATTTGACGCCGCTACGCTTGCCGCGGATTACTGGAGCACATCGATCATCGATATCCATCCGGGATCGATCAACGTCCGTGGCTTTCCGATTCAGGAGCTGATCGGCGCGATCAGTTTCCCGCAGATGATCTGGCTGATGCTGCGTGGCGAATTGCCGGATAAGGCACAGGCGAGCTTGTTTGAAGCGGCGCTCGTCGCATCGGTGGACCATGGGCCGCACGCGCCGTCCATCGCCATCTCGCGCATGGCGACGAGTTGCGGTTTGCCGTTGAACGGCGCGATGGCGTCGGCGATCAATGCGCTCGACGATGTCCACGGCGGCGCGGGCCAGCAAGCGGTCGAACTATACGATTTGATCGTCGCACTGGAAGATGCGGGCACCGCGTTGAGCGATGCCGTCGCGCAAGGCGTGGACACGTTTATCGAAACGAAGGGCAAGTATCTGCCGGGCTTCGGCCATCGCTTTCATCCTGTCGATCCGCGTGCGGTCAAGCTGCTTGCACTAGTTGATGCCAGTGTCGGACAAGGCGCGATCAGCGGACGCTACGCCGCTGTTGCGCGTGGTATTGAAGCCTTGCTGAAGCAGCGGAAAAACAAGCCGGTGCCAATGAACATCGACGGCGCAACGGCCGTGATCTATGCGGAACTCGGCTTCGCGCCGGAGTTGGCGCGCGGGGTGTTTTGCTTATCGCGTGCGGTCGGGATCTTGTCGCACGCTTGGGAACAACGTGGGCGCAACGAACGCAATAAAGGCCCGATGCCGCGTCAGATGGCCTACAAATACACCGGCAAACCCGAGCGTCATTTGCCCTGAACCTCGGCCGCGTGCCGTTGTGCGTTGCGCAACGCGCGCGCGTCGCCGCCGAGCGCGTCGGTTGCACGCGCAGCGCAATCGAACAACGCGCCGATGTTTCGCTCGACGAACGCCTGATCGATTCGTGAACTCGGACCGGCCAGCGTGAGCACACCGCGCACAGTCTGACGCACGCCGAAAACGGGCATCGAAATCCCGGCTGTCTCGCGGTCACGTTCGCCCATGGAGACGCAGTAAAAGTCGTCCCGAATGCGCTGGAACACTTCGCCTTCAGCCCCGCCGAACGCCAGCAACGCCAAACCGCCCGAACCGCTTTCCAACGGCAGCACGTCGCCCTCGCGAACGTGATAACGCACCGCATGCGTCGAGTCCACACGATGCAAGCACACACGCACCGCTTCGTCGCGAACATAGAACGACACGCTTTCGCCGCTGATTTCGGCAAGCTCGCACATCAGCGGGACGACGATGTCGCCGAGATTCAAGCTGCGTTGATACAGCGCGCCGAGCATGAAGGTGGCCGGGCCGAGCTGATAGCGGCCGTCGTCGAGACGCAGCAGCAAGCGGTGCTGGATCAGCGCGCCCGCCAACCGGAGCAGCGTGCTTTTGTAGAGCCCGGTTCGGGCCGCGAGTTCGGCGAGCGTCAACGACCCATCGTCAGGTTTGAACGCGAACAGGATCGCGCAAGCACGGTCGATGACGGCAACGCCTTCGCTCTCTTTCGGGCCAGGTCGGATCTCGGGCGTTTGCATGGTTAAGCGACGTTGACGACGTTAGCGCCGCGTCTCGTCCTGTGTTGGTATCGAAGGGGAAATTTTACGCGATGCCGGGCGCGTCTCATACGGTTTATATGGAAGCCGAAAACCCCCCAGGTCTGCGGAACGTCGTTTGATGAATCTCGAAAGCGCTTTGATCGGGCGACAAGCAAACGACAAACTCATGGGCGCGCGGCGGCCAGATCGTTAGTTGCTTTTTTTGGTTGTACACCCTCATGCGCGGCTCTGGAATACGTGGCAGCATTTATATGTCGAACGTAACTGGCCACGCTCCTGGAGAACGCTGATGGACGATCGGAACCTGCTGGCGCGCACACCTAAACTCGAGATTGCATACACCGCGTCAGGACCCGCCGACGGGCCGCCGGTCCTGCTGGTGCACGGCTGGCCCGACGCTGCGCGAGCCTGGACGCCCGTGGCGGAACGCCTCGTCGCAGCCGGTTTTCGAACGATTGTTCCGGACTTGCGCGGCGCCGGCAACACGCGCTTTTTGTCGGCGGACACGGTGCGCGACGGTTCCGGGGTGGCGCTCGCGCAAGACGTGATCGATCTGGCCGATGTCCTGGGAATCAATCGTTTCGATGTCGTCGGCCATGACTGGGGTGGACGCACGGCCTACACGCTGGCGGCGCTGTTTCCCGGGCGCATTCGACGCATCGCTGCACTCGCGCTGGCGTTCCAGCCGAAGGGCGCGTTCGCATTACCGCACTTTTCGCAAGCGCGAAAACATTGGTATCAATGGTTCATGGCGCTCGATGCCGCTCCCGCAGCGGTCGCCGCCGACCCCAAAGGTTTCGCGCGTCTGCAATGGGAAACATGGTCGCCGCCCGGCTGGTTCGATGACGCAGAATTCGCCCGCACCGCAGCCGCCTTCGATAACCCCGACTGGGTGCCTGTCACGCTCAACGCTTATCGTCGGCGCTGGCGTGACGGCGAGGCATCGGATCCGGCGTATGCCGTGCTGCGGGAGAAACTGGCGACCATCGACCAGCTTTCCACACCCACGCTGATGATCCAGGGCGGCGCCGATTTCTGCGATGAGCCGGTTTCATCGGAAGGGATGGAAGCCCATTTCACCGGCGGGTACAGGCGAGTGGTGCTGGGCGGCGTGGGGCACTTCCCGCCTCGCGAAGCACCCGGCGCAGTGGCGGATCTGGTTATCGCGCATCTGCGCGGCGAGTGACTGCCTGGATGGCTTGCAGGTGAGCGAGACGGATATGCAACCCGAACTAAGCGTTGATGTATTCGTCCGTGGACAACATGGTTGCATAGGCGAAGCCAAGCGCTGCCATGAAGGCCGCATGCACGTGGGCGGCTGGCACTTTAACGCCGCCGAATTCCATGTCGAGCGTAGCGACGGCGTCATGTATGACCGTCGCCTTGTAGCCAAAGTCCACAGCCGCCCGCGTGATCGCGTCCACGCACATGTGGCTCATTGCTCCGGCAATAACCACTTCTTCTATACCGTTGGTGTCCAGGATATTCTTGAGATCGGTGTCACGAAAGGCATTGATTTGATGCTTCAAGACGACGCGCTCCCCTTCCTTGTTGATCACTTGCGGAGCGATCGCGGCACCTTCGGAACCAGCAACGAAAAACGCTGCATCGCTCTTCGGGGACTCGTGGCGGACGTGCACGACGAGATGCCCGGCAGCACGTGCGGATTGAAGAAGTCGCGCCGCGTTGGCGGCAGCGGCCTCGATGCCAGTCAACGTCCATTTCCCTTCCGGGAAATAATCGTTCTGCAGGTCTACGACGATAAGTGCACGCTTGGTCATGTCCATCTCCTGATATTGATGACGGGTATTGATGAGAGACGCGATCGTTCTCCGAGACTCAAGAGTAAGCTTGCGCGGTGGATTAGCGAATTGGCAGGACTGACAAAAAACGAGGTAAAACTGACAATGGCAAAGAAAACAGCCCCCGTCGAAATAGCGTTGCTGATCTATCCGGGGAGCCAGCTTGCCGCCGTTCATGGGCTAACGGACTTATTCCAGATTGCTGAGCGCTTATTTCAGCGATCAAAAGGTATTGAACACCCGGTGCTCAGGGTAAGCCACGTTCAGTTTGATGCCGGCAGCTCTTCTCCGCCGCGGGCAGATAGCGCACCTGATTTCGTGATTGTTCCGCCCTCGCTCGGGGGGCTGCCCATCGGCGATGCTTTCGCCCCGATCGTGCAATGGCTGAAAGACTGTCATGCGAGAGGCGCAGTGCTGGCGTCCGTTTGTGTCGGGACATTCCTTCTTGCTCAGACCGGCCTGCTCGCGAAGCGCGCAGCGACAACGCATTGGTCGCAGGCGCAGCACCTTGCCGAGCGCTTTCCGGAAATCCGCGTCGATGCGGACAAACTCCTGATTGATGATGGCGACATTCTTACCGCCGGCGGCTTGATGGCATGGCCCGACCTGGGGCTCAGGATAGTCGACCGTCTGCTCGGTTCTGCAGCCATAGTGGAGACTGCGCGTTTTCTTTTGGTCGATCCCCCGGGACGCGAGCAACGCTACTACAGCGCCTTCTCCCCGAAACTCAATCACGGCGACAAAACAATTCTTGAAGTGCAGCACTGGTTACAACAGGACAGTGCCCACCATCCCACAATCGCTTCAATGGCTCAGCGCGCCGGGTTGGAGGAGAGGACATTTCTTCGTCGATTCCAGAAAGCGACCGGTCTTCGCCCGACGGAATATTGCCAGCATCTTCGGGTCGGCAAAGCGCGTGAGATGCTCGAAACGAGCCAACAGTCGTTCGATCAGGTCGCCTGGAAAGTCGGTTACGAGGATGTCGGGTCATTCCGAAAAGTCTTCATCAAGCTCACCGGGCTATCCCCAGGGGACTACAGAAGACGCTTTCGAGTGCAAAGCCAAGGCCAAGGTACTTCGCCAACTCTGCAGGCAGAGGAGGTGTGACCTACTTTGCTCGCTTTGCCTTTGTCTTTGCCTTGGCAGCGGATGTATTCAGGGCGATCGCCGCACGGATAAGCGCCTTGAACTTGCCCGAGTCGAGCTCCTCCCCCTCATGGATGTCGATCGCGCGCCTTGTGTTCCCGTCGAGGCTCGAGTTGAAGAGCTTGGCCGGGTCATCCAACGAAGCCCCCTTGGCGAAGGTCAGCTTCACGACCGACTTGTAGGACTCGCCGGTGCAGATGATCCCGTCGTGTGACCAGACGGGAGTGCCCATCCACTTCCACTCCTCCACAACGTCCGGGTCAGCCTCCTTGATGAGCTCGCGCATCCTGCTCAACGTCTCCCCGCGCCAGTCCCCGAGATCGGTGATTCTTTTGTCGATCAACTCGGACGCGGACTCGCCCTCGCTCAAACCCTGCTTTTTCATATTCTCCTCCTGAAACTTCAAGACCCTTCCAGATTTTGGAGCAAGCCTTTCACTGCGCCCCGGGTTCAGATACCAAACTGCTTCGCATACTCGGTGTTCAAGCGCGGCCAGCCGAATTTCATTGCTTCGCCACCGACAATACGCCCGATGGAGTCCCCGGCCACGAACCGGTCGAGCACATCCAGGCAGATGTGCCAGCCGGCCGCACCCATCGATATAAAGCCGCGATCGATGTTATGCCAGAGCGTAAGACGCGTGCCGTTGCCGAGCGGCTCGAGTTGCCACCGCATGTCGTTGTCACCCCAGCGGTACTCGAGCAGGGTCGGCGCGTCGGCGCGCGTCACCTGCGTCTCCGAAATTTGCGGCGTCGGCGTTCCGACTGTCGAAAGCTTGACCGGGCCGACAGCCGCGAGACTCCGGTCGGCATCGAACGGCGCCCATTCACGCAGGCTGGCCGGGTCGGTCAACGCTTTCCACACTTTCTCGGGCGGATGACGCAACTCGCGGACCAGAATGAGTGTCCACTTGTCCCCGTCCTTTCGGACTTCGGCGCCGGCGGCAGGACCCGGCAGGTATTCGTCGCGGTTGCTCATCGTTTTTTCCCCTTTCGGCGCGGTACAGGATTCGTCTGGTCGAGGTGGCGTTCGAGAGCGTCGACGTGGACCGACCAGAATTGGCGGAACGGAGCGAGCCAGGCGTCTATCTCCATGAGAGGTTCCGGTTTGATCCGGTATAGACGCCGCTGTGCGTCAACGCGCGACTCCACGAATCCGGCCTCGCGAAGGACTCGCAGATGTTTTGAAACCGAGGGCTGCGGGAGGTTCAGTTTCTCCTCGATATCACCCACGGACTGCTCGGAGGATGCAAGCAGACTCAGGATGGCGCGGCGGCTCGGTTCGGCGATGACGGCAAATGTTGATTCCATTCCACGTATATACTCGATCAAGCATATACGTGTCAAGCCACACGCATGTAAGGGGCACCATTGAGCGACAGGAGAAAGCCATCCATCAAGGCCCATTCGCACGTTCCGCTCAAGTGTCCTTTCGCGGAACCTTGCCGACCCTTATGGTGTTTGACCTTCGTCGGAAAACGGGCCACCGCGGCCGAACGCGAGTTTAGCGAACCGTTCGCCAATGCGACGGTGCGCAGGCCCGTCCGGGGGGAGTCGAATCGTTTGCGACTGACCGAACGACTCATTTCGCACGCGGGCTTCATGCCATTGCGTGTCACATGCTCACGCTTTCCTCTATAGCTTGCTCAATGATCGATAACCCCCTGTCGATCTCAGCCTCGGCAATGGTCAGCGGCGGAGCGAGGCGGAAGACGTCTCCAAGTCCGGGTAACTGAACAATATTCATGTGCAAGCCCAGTCCGAGGCAGCGACGTGTAATTGCAGCGGAAAGCGCCGGGGCTGCGGTCTTTGTCGATCTGTTGCCGACGATTTCGATCCCGAGCATCAACCCGCGTCCGCGCACATCGCCTATGCAATCGAAGCGGCTTTGAAGGCTCTCCAGACCGTCGCGCAAACGGGTGCCCATTTCACCGGCGCGTTCAACCAGGCCATCCCTCTCTATGACCTCGATGACCTTGAGACCGACCGCTGCCGGCATCGGGTCCGACACGTGCGTCGTATAGAAAAGGAACCCGCGTTCATGTGCCTGATTCTCGATTTCCTGGGTCGTCAGCACGGCAGCCAGCGGAAGGCCCGCGCCAAGCGTTTTGGACAAGGTCAGGATGTCGGGCACCACGCCGTCGTGCTCGCACGCGAACAGGGTTCCGGTCCTGCCCATGCCGGTCTGGGCTTCGTCCACGATCAGCAGCATTTCGCGCTCGGCACACTTCGCTTTTAGTGCGCGCATATATCCGTGCGGCAGTTCAATCAGGCCACCCGAGCTCAGGATTGGCTCAGCAATGAACGCCGCGAGGCTGCCGCAAGACTGCCTGTCGATCAGGTCGAATGCATAGTCGAGTTCAGCCTCCCAATCATAGGCACCGTTGCGTTCGAATCGTGGCCGGTACGGATAGGGCGCAGGAATGGCAAAGGACCCCACGGCGGCCGGACCGTAACCCTTGCGCCCGGCGCTGTAAGTGGCCGAAGCTGCACCGCCCGTCATGCCGTGCCACGATTGAGCGAAGCTGATGATCTCGTGTCGGCCGGTGACGAGCTTTGCCAGCTTGATCGCTGCTTCGTTGGCTTCTCCACCGGTGCTGAGCAGCAAGGAGCGTTCAAGTCCTTTCGGTGCGATACCGGCAAGGCGGGTTGCGAGGTCCACTACCGGGCGCGAGAGCATCCCGCTGAAAAGATGGGTGAGATTACGCGCGCTCTCGGCGATGACTTCGGCTATTTCCGGATGAGAGTGACCGAGTATGGCGCTCATCTGTCCAGAGGTGAAGTCGAGTATCGCGCGGCCCGTGGAATCGTAGACATGGCTGCCGCTGGCACGCTCGATTATGACGGGCGAGAATGTACCGCCGTAGCGGATCAGGTGCCGCTGAGCGTTTGACCAGAAGTCCAGATCGGTTTGTGCTGACATGACGGTGTCCAGAGTGGAAGGCGGGCGTGCCGAAGATCAATGTAAGCGAACCACGCCGGCGGGTGGAAATGAATAGTTGTGATGCGTGCCATTCAAGGAGCTGATGCCATCATGTTGCAGCTGGATTTCGATTTGCTCAGGACCTTCGTGGCAATAGCGGATGCCGGATCGCTCACGCGCGCAGCGGCGGAAGTTGGCCGCACGCAATCCGCGATCAGCATGCAGCTCAAGAGGATCGAAGAGATCGTCGGTGGCGCGGTGCTGGTGCGTACCGCACGCGGTGTTGAGCTGACGTCACGTGGAGACCGGCTCCTGGCGCACGCCCGAAGGCTGGTCCGGGCACACGACGAAGCGCTGGTCGACGTGACCGGCCGTGGGCTCACCGGCTCCATCCGGCTCGGGTGCCCGGAGGACTATTGCACCGAGTTCCTTCCGGTCGTGCTACGCGCGATAGCGACGCAGCATCCGCGGGTCGCACTGGAAGTCGTGTGTGCGCCTACGCCCTTGCTCGAGAAAATGCTCGATGCACGCCGTCTCGATGTGGCATTGATATCGCTCGACCCGGAGGGCAACCTCGAACGGCTGATCCGCTGGGAGGACCTGGTGTGGATCGCATCGCAAGACTTCTTCGCCCCAAGCGACGGCCCCCTTCAAATAGCCTTGTCAGTTCCCGAAACGCTGGACCATCAGGCGGCGCGGCGTGCGCTCGACGCTGCCAATGTCAGCTACCGCGTGGCATATGAGAGCGTCAGCAAGGATGGGCTGCTGGCCATCGTGAGAGCAGGCATTGCCGTCGCCGTGCTGACGAGAGGAGCGGTTCCTGCGGATTTGCGAATCATGCCGGTTGGAGAAATGCTGCCGCCGCTTCCGCATGTTGGCATTGCTGTTGTTTCGTACTCGGGTACGGTCGATTCGCTTCTTGTGGAGAATGTGAAGGATCTTATGATCCGTACCTTGAGAACGATGTCGCCGCTTGCGCCCTGAGGTATTCCGGCCATCCGGCGAATCCGGTTGACGCGACCGGGAATGATCACTGTCCGGATCGCACCATGGACCCGTCGTCCAGTGTCGGGATGAACCAGCGGCGGAGCGCTTCCTCCAATCCGTCCATGCTGTTCCCCTCACCAGCCCAGGCAACGCAGGCATCGGGACGGATCAGCATCGAAGGCCCTGTATTAGTGGTGACGCAACGTATCCTCTGCGTGCTGGCCGCAACGAGCCTTGAAGCCCTCCCCTCGGTTGAGGCATCGAGAAAAACGCCCATGCCATCCTGCATGACATCGTAGAGCGAGACGTCGGCATCGCCGTGGCGGATCGGCTTGTCGCCAATCAGCCGTCCAATGTCGTCCAGATCCGACCCGAGATCGTAACGGGTGGCAACGCCGCTCATCATCCCTCCAATGAGCCGATTGACGTCATCGAGTTGCATGAGGTTCGCCACGAGATCCCGCATCGCACCCGACTGCGGATCGGGCCGCATGATGGCCATCTGGGCAAGCGTGTTCGCCAGAACGGCGTGGGCGACGGGCCGCCGCTCGGCCGTGTAGGTATCGAGCAGGCTGTCGGGCTTCTCGCCCCGAATGACCGCAGCGAGCTTCCAGCCGAGGTTTGCCGCATCCACAAGCCCGAGGCTCAGGCCCTGACCGCCAAACGGCGAGTGGACATGCGCCGCATCGCCGGCAAGCAGCACCCTGCCCCGGCGATAGGTATCCACAAGCCGCGTGTTGTCCGTCCATCGGCTCCCGCTTGTCAGCGCGTCCACACGGACATCCGCTCCACTGACGCGGCGCAGTACCTCTTCGATCTCCTCGCGTGTGACCGGAGCCTCCCGGTCTTCGGGCGGACCGCTGAAGTCCAGCAAGAACAATCGACCCGGAAACGGCCCGTAGGAAAACACGCCCCCCGATGTGCGATGCCAACCGACAGGCAACAGGCGTTCGGGATGGTCGATCTCGGCGACCGTCTGGTACATCGTCATGCCTGGATCCGTGCCGGGGAACTCAAAACCGGCCATCTTGCGGATCGCACTGCGCCCTCCGTCGCAACCAACCAGGTAGGAGGCGCGCATATGGCCCTCGCCCGCAGGAGAAGTCCACTCCACGTCGACGCCGCCTTCCTGCTGGACGAAACCGGTGACATCACACCCGCGGCGCACCTCGATCCCAAGAGCGCGGGCGCGGCCGGCCAGCATGGCTTCCACGGCGTGCTGATCCACCGGGTGGGGACTCCGTTGCGGCTCTTTCTGCGCGTCCTTTCGGATAAGAGACAGGCCGGCGAAATGGCCACTGAACCTGGACCCTCGACCCCGCACGTCCGGTCCGTTCTGCTCGGCGAACTTCTTCATGGCCGCGAAGGTGCGCTCTTCTGCAACGGCAATGTCCGGGGCCATCCCGCGACGCTGCAACGCTTCGCTTCCCAGCACTCCGATCCCCAACGCCTTTGCTACCATGCTCGGAGCACTCAGGCGCTCCAGCACGACGACGCGTAGGCCGCCCAAAGTCAGTTCGATGGCGCTCAGGAGTCCGACCGGCCCGGCGCCCACAACAACAACATCAATCACTTGATTCATATACTGAATCCCAATGTGTACTCAGTACATAAACTATCCTATAAAATGACGGCATGTCAATGCCAACTGATCTCCGATCCCGTAAGCGCCTCGCCACCCGGCAGGGCATCTCCAATGCCGCTACACGCCTCTTCCTCGAGCGGGGTTTCGATCAAGTCACGGTGGACGAAATCGCGGCAGCCGCCGACGTCGGACGGATGACAGTCTTCAACCACTTTCCCCGCAAAGAGGACATGTTCTTTGATCGCGACGAGGAGGGGCGCGAGATCCTGCGCGAAGCTTTGCGGGAGCGCGATCCTCGCGTCGCTCCGATCGAGACCCTGCGTCTGCTCGCTCACCGGCTGGTTTCGGAACGAAGCCCGTTCGTCGAATTTTCTGCGGTGAGCCAGGGCTTCATAGAGACGATCGAGGGCAGCGAAACGCTCAAGGCCCGGGCCAGGGCGATACGTGACGAACTCGCGCAAGTCGTCATGGTGGCGTTATCCGAATGCGCAGGGCGAGAACCTGCCGACCCCGCCGCCCATCTGGCGGCTGGTCTGCTCCTGGCAACGTGGACCGTGGCCTTCATCCAGGCTCACCACACCTTTCGGCAGAGTCGGGATACAGAGGAAGCGAAAGCCGTCTTTCTCGCCATTGTCGATAAGGGAACCGCGGCCCTGGAAGCCGCAATGGCAGGCACGCCCTACGCTTGAGCAATCAGCGGAATCACGCCGGAATATTGACTATCGCTGAAGCAAGCTGCTCGCGCGCGAATCTGCAGCGAGCGCCTGATCCACGGGCGCGTACCGCAACGCATCCGTTATTTCGTTCGCATGCGAAAGTAGAGCGCCGCCGCGTCAACGGAGACATACAGGGCGGGTGTACAGTCGCAAACAAAGCTCGCGGTTAACTCATGCCCGGGCCATCACCTCGGAGCCGCTTGACTCATGGAAAATCCAACTGTGTCCGTGACCGCCGTCGCATTGCCGGCCAGCTCGCATGTAGCGCAGATGTACGCACATCCGAACCTTGCCGACGCCTACACCATCCGCTTGCCGGACAACGCAACCACCGACCCCGAACTACTCGCCCGGTTCATGTTTTCGCACCAGGCCGCATGGATTGGAAAACTCTTGCGAGTACGGGACGCGCTCGTTGCCGGGTTTGGCCTCAAGACATCGAAGCGCCTGGAGGAGTCCGCGCGCTCCGAGCGTGACAAGCATGTTTCCTTTTTCAGGATCTACGAGCGCACGGTCGACGAGATCGTCCTCGGCGAAGACGACAAGCATCTCGATTTCAGGCTGTCGGTGTTCCAGGGAGCCAGGGAAGAGGCGGAAGGCGGCGGGCGCTATCTGACGGTATCGACTGTCGTGCGATGCCACAATCTTTTGGGACGCACCTACATTCTGCTCATCGCGCCGTTCCACGAAATGGTGGTTCGATCAAGCATGCGCCGCGCCGCGCGCATTGGCTGGCCCACTGCCTCCTGAACCAGCTCGCGCTTGCCGCTTCGCGGCACATCGCCGCTCGCGTCACAAGATCCGCTTTCGGACGTCCGAAACCATGTAACCTCTCGGTCTTCTTCCTGTCCTGAAGTAGACGATGCGGGCCTTGGCGAGCAAAAAAATCCTGACTATAACGACCGGCGGCCAATCCCGCTCTGCAGCCCAACGCCTGCTCCATGCCGCTACGCTGTTGGCAATTGGCCTGCTGCCTGCGTGCGTCCCGCCGCTGCCGCTGCTCCTGCGTGTCTGGCCGACTCCGGTCCGGCTAATCGTCCCGCTATCGGTCTCGTGCTCTCGGGCGGCGGCGCACGCGGTTATGCGCACCTCGGCGTATTGAAGGTGCTCGAGGAGAACCGCATTCCGGTTGACTGCATCGCGGCAACCAGCATGGGTTCCGTGGTCGGTGGACTGTATGCGAGCGGCATGACCGCGCAGGACATGCAGAACCGCCTCGCACAAATCAACCTCGCCGATGTCGCCTTCGACGTCACCGCCCGCGCCGACCTGCCGCAATCGCAACGCGAAGACGAGCATCTGTATGTGAACAGCCTGTCGTTCGGCTTCGGCACGCACGGCTTCCGGCTGCCGACCGGCCTCGTACAAGGTAACCGGCTGCAGGCACTGCTGCAGGACTGGACCTCGGCTATCCCCGGCAACGTGTCGTTCAACGGACTGCCCATTCCGTTCCGGGCCATCGCCACCGACCTGCAGACCGGGCAGATGGTCGTGCTCGATCACGGTTCTTTGCCGCAAGCCATTCGCGCCAGCATGGCGCTGCCCGGCTTGTTCTCGCCGGCCGAGGTGGACGGCCGCACCCTGGTCGACGGCGGCCTCGTCAGCAACCTGCCGATCGAAACCGCCCGCTCGATGGGTGCGAACGTGGTGATCGCGGTTGATATCGGCTCGCCGCTGCGGCGACTTGACGCGCTGGCTTCGCCTACGGATGTGATGCAGCAGATGATCGGCATCCTGATTCACCAGAACGTCGCACGCCAACGCGAGCAACTGGGTGCGGGCGACGTGCTGATCGAACCGGCGCTCGGCTCGCTGAGCTTTACGGATTTCGCCAATGCCCCTCAGGCGATTGCCGCGGGGGAGGCGGCAGCAATTGCCGCGCTGCCGAAACTGCGGCATCTCGCGCTGTCGCCCGAGCAGTACGCGGCGTATCGTGCGTCGCACGCAATGCCGGGAACGAAGCCTGTGCGCATTACCCGGATCGAGATCGAGTCGCGGGGCGCCGTGCCGAAGGGCCGCATCCGTGACGCGTTGCACGTGAAACCCGGCGACATCTACGATCCAAAGACGCTCAACAAGGATCTGCTGGCGCTCACGACCGCTGGAGACTTTGAAAGCATCACGCAGCAGCTCGTCGAGAACGGCGATGAACACACGCTCGTGATCGATGCCCGCGACAAATACTGGGGCCCCAACTTCCTGCTGTTCGGGCTCGGCTTGTCGAGCAGTTCCACCGACGCCGGCGGCTTCCGGATGCATGGGGGTTATCGGCGGCCATGGCTGACTTCGTCGGGGCTGGAGGGGCGCATTGATGCAACGGTCGGCAGCGACCTGACGCAAATTCACGCCGAGTTGCGGCAGCCTTTGTCGAATGCCGCCGGTTACTACATCGCGCCCTATCTGGAATTCCAGCGCCGCTACGCGAACGTCTACGACGACACCGGCGACACCAAGCTGACGCAATACTCTCTGCAGACCGAACGCGCCGGCCTTGACTTCGGCCTGCCGCTGGCCACGCTCGGCGACTTCCGTATCGGCGTTGCCTACGCTCATGCATTCGGTTCGCCGCAATACAACTTGCCGCTCGATATTTTCGACCCCACCGCCCCGCCGTCCGCTCGATTGTTCGACGACATCTCCGGGCGGCAGATCAGCGCACGAGCACGCCTTGTGATCGATCAGCTCGACGATCCGCTGTTTGCACGCAAGGGGTATTTCACGGAACTGCGCGTGGAGCGCTCCCTGTTCGCCGGCAGTGACAACTTCACGGAGGTCTATGGCAAGGGACTCGTCGCGGCGAGCTTCGGGCGTCACAGCTTCAACGCGAGCATTGAAGGTGGCGACGATCTGGGCAGCACCACCAACCTGACCAATCCGCTCGGCTTTACGCTCGGCGGTTTCCAGCATCTGTCGGCGTATGCGGCGGACCAGTTGTCCGGCAATTCGATGGTCTACGGTCAAGTTACCTACATGAACCAGCTCGCCGCCTTCAACGCACTGCCTATCCGCGGCCTGTATGCCGGGATGAGCCTCGAAGCCGGCAACGTCTGGGTGCACGACGCGCAATTCGGCAGCGGCCCGCTCAAGCGCAGCGTCACGCTCTTTTCGCCCGTCACGAGTTCGTTTGGCCCGATCTACCTGGGCGTCGCGTTTGCACCGGGTGGCAGGAGAAACTTCTACTTCCAGCTTGGACACAGTTATTGAAGCAGTCTTGGATTTGAGTTTCATCGTCGGGACCCGCGGGCCTCAAACAACCCCGACCGGCCAGCTCAACTCGAAGCGTGCACCGGCCAACGTGACGGGGTCGGTCGCGCCGATCCGGCCGTGATGCGCGTGCAGCACCAGGCGGGTAATCGCAAGCCCGATCCCGTAGCCCGCGGTATGACGATCGAGCCGCACGAACGCATTGAAAATATGCTCGCGCTCGCTTTCCGGCACCCCCGTGCCATCGTCTTCCACGAAGATCTCGACGTTGCCGTGGCGCACGGATAAACCCACCAGGATCCGCGAGCGCGCGTATTTGCTGGCGTTGCGCAGCAGGTTGCGCATGGCATACGACATCAGGCGCTTGTCCATCACGACCTGCGCCGTCTCGTCGATCTCCACCTGCGGGACGATCTGCTTGTCCGCGTACATCAGCGTGGCGTCGGTCAACTGGCTGTTGAACCACGCTACCAGCGACGTCGGTTCAAGATTCGATTGCAGCGAACTGTATTCGAGCCGCGCATAAGTCAGGCTCATATCGATCAGTTCGTCCAGCTCGGTGACGTCCTGCGCAATGCTCGCCAACGCATGGTCGTACTCCGCTGTCGAGCTTGGCTGACGTAGTATTTCCAGCGCAAAACGCACACGTGCAAGCGGTGTGCGCAACTCATGCGAGATGCCATTGGTCAGATCGCGTTGCGCGGCGATCAGGCGCTCCATGCGTGCGGCGAGCGCATTGAGCATGCGCGCCAGCGGACCGAGGATCACACTGTGCGACACCTGCGCCCGCGTGTTGAAACGTCCGCCCGTGAAATCACTCGCGCGCTCGCGGATGATCACGAGGTCATGCCAGACCGGCCGCATCCAGCGATACGCGACCACCGCCGGCAACGCACAGCCGACCAGGATCATCGACACACCGCCGCCCGGCAGCACATCGAATGCATGCCACACCACACCGGGCGTCAGCACATACGCCAACACCAGCAGCAGCATCACGGCGACGAGCAGCACCAGCCCAAGGAGACGAAAATAGGCTCGCAGAAAAAGTCTCGACCAGCTCGGAATGCGGTCGGCGCGCGTATCGGTCCACGAACGGCGGAAGTGCAGCCAGCGCCATTTTAGGTATCGGAAGGGAGTCAGTTTTTGCGCGGGAGAGGTCATGGTCACGGACTTCTTCAGATGAGCAGGCGAACCGGGCAGTAGCGCTCGCTCAAGCCAGCGCGCCGGCGCGCGGCTCACGTTAGCATACCGGGGCGCTGGACAAACGCGACGGTGTAGTCGGCAACGGTGTTGCGCTCGTTATCGAGCGTGATCATGTGGTAGCTGTCAGTCAGGCGTACCAGCGTGACATTGCGCGTGCCCAGATGCTTGCAAACGAATTCGGCGGAACGGATGCTCGTGACTTCGTCTTCTTCCGAATGCATCACGAGCGTCTCGCACGTAACGCGCGACAACGCGCGCTTGACGGCAAAACGCATCCAGTCCACCTGGGCAATCGCGGCAAGCGGCACGTACGGATAATGCACGCCGCTGCCTTTGAGCAGATGCCGGCGGATCAGGTTGCGGATGCGCGTGTTCTTGATGCCGAACGGCTCGCCCTCCGGCACGCGGATCAGGTGGCGCAGTCCCGGCACGCAATACAGCAGGTAACGCAACGGCTGGAAACGCGACCCGGCCCAACCGTCGAGGAAAAGCAGCGGCGACAGCAGGATCAGGCGGCCTTTGCCTCTGCCTGTCCCGCTACCCAATCGCTCGCGTGCGCTCAGCATCACCGCGAGCAATGCGCCCATCGAGATGCCGGCCACATCGACACGTTCATAACGCAACGCCAGTTCCCGGTAGGTCCGGCTCAACAGTTGCATATAGTCACGCAGGCTCACGCCGCTCAACTGGTCGGGGCGCGAGCCGTGACCGGGCAGCGACGGCAGATACACATCGCAGCCGATCTGTTCGAACTTCCGGTCGAGCGACCCGAAGTCGTGACGCGTGCCGCCCAGGCCATGAATCATCAGAACGGCGTGATTTGAAGGAGGTGAAGCAGGGGTGGACATGGCACAGGCTCTTGGCAGAATGAGCCTGCGATGCTAGCCGCGCCGCGCGCCTGCGACTGTCGAGTTACACGGGGGATTGTCGAGTTTTGTCGATTCGGTCCCGCGTTTCCCTGCTCGGCTACTTGACTCAGTCCCACCCGCCCTTGCTGAACTGATACCCCTTGCCGCGGATGGTCTTGATACGTTGCGGGGTGCCGATATCGTCGTGCAATTTCCGGCGCAGCCGCGAGATGCCGCCGTCGATGGTGCGGTCGAGGCCGTCGAATTCGAGCCCGCGCAACTGCCGCATCAGGTTGTCGCGGCTGACCACTTCGCCTGCACAGCTCGCCAATGCCCACAGCAGGTCGAATTCGGCTGAGGTCAGTTCGGGCGCGCTGCCGTCCGGCAGTTTCACGCTGCGGCTCGCACGGCTGATCTCGAATTTGCCGAACGTGAAGCTGTCTTGCTGGCTGGCCGCGTTGGCAACGCGCCCCGTCTCGCGGCGCAGTTGCGCCTTGATGCGTGCCAGCAGGATCCGCGGCTCGACTGGTTTGTGAACATAGTCGTCCGCACCGAATTCGAGGCCCAGCACTTCGTCGAACTGGTCGTCGCGGGCGGTCACCATGATGATCACGCCGTCGAAGTGCTCGCGTGCCTCCCGGCAGATCTGGAAACCGTCCTTGCCCGGCAGGTTGACGTCGAGGATCACGAGGTCGGGCTGGCCTTTCAGGATGGCCGGAACCGCGTCGTTGCCGTGAAGCACGACGTCTACGTGGTAGTCATGTTTGCGCAAATAGCCGGAGACCAGCGCGGACAGGCGGTCGTCGTCTTCTACGAGCAGAATCCGGAAGGGCATGAGGGGTTCGTTCCAGACGTACTAGTTGGGATGCCGGCCTACCATAACGGCGGAACCGTACACAATACGGTCAGCGCCAGTGGACGCTGACCGAATAATACTGCGAACTGCCCCGTTTATCCGCACTGGCTGGGCGTGTTCGTGCGACGCGAAGGATAGTGGATGCGCCGGAGCAGGGCCGGATCGCTCGACAAAACTCAACAATTCTCCAAGTAATTCGACTCGAACCCTTGGACTGCCGGCGTGAAGCAACCCGGCACCAATCCCGTCCGCTCACGCGATCAATTTGGTCAGTGCCGGAACGCTCAGCACCGCCGCGTAATACCCCATGAACTGAACCCCGGTGTTAAAGCCGAAACGCCGGGACAGCAGTCCTCCCAGCAGCCCGATCGTCACGATCACCAGGAAACCCAGCAACTGCCCTTCCCACACGCTGATCACCACGATCAGTCCTGCGAACGTCGCGATAATCGCTTCGTGGCTGAGCCGCCTGGCGACAAACGAAGCCGCCCGGTGGGCGTAGTTCATCGAGAACGGATACGCAATCAGCGCAGCGAGGGCCACCGACAACAAGCCGTAGCCGAGGAATTCCCAGGTCGTCATCAGCGTGTGCAGGTTGTTCATGTGCCCCGTGGCTGTATCGACGAAAAAGCGCGGCGGCGCGTTGAAGAGCGGCGCAGCGGGACCTGCCGCCACAGGACTCAAAGGCAGTCCGAACGCAATCAGGGGAATCAGCGCCTCGGCAATATAGGTTGCCTCCGTCACGCCGTTTCGCGCGGCAATGACCGTAGTCAGGCGATGGTATGCATGCTTGATCCGCGAGCCGACCAGTTCACCCATCACGACTGTCATTGCGACCGGGCTGAACACGAAGGTCGCGCTCGACACCGCCGCGGTCGCGACAGTCCAGTTGCGCTGCTGCCGGTCCAGTACCTTGAGCGGATTAGGAAAGTATCCGCTCCAGCCTTTCACGTCGGGCGCAAGCGAGAACGTCTTGACGCGATCGCGGCGCATCACCGCGCGGTCGGCGGGCGAGAGGATGGAGAACAGGTCGGCAATCAACGGGCCGATGGCAATGCCGAGAAAGTAGCTGACGCTGAGCTTCACGCCATATTTCCCGGTCAGCGCCTGAAGCCCGACGATCACCAGCACGAACGGCACAAGCAACAACACCGACGCCCATCGGCCCGCCGAAAAGTATGCGATTGCAACGGCTGCCGCGAGAAACACCCACGGCGCCGCTTTCGATATCGACGGGCCAAACGGCGCGAGCAGCACAGCGAACAGCACGGCCAACGGCACCGCGACGAAGGCCGCGACAATCGCACCCGAAATCATCTTTCGCAACGCAATATGCGGCACGCCGAGATTGCGCAGCATGGTCGCTTGCTGAAGCAAGGGGGCGGCGAGCGTGTCGCCCGGAATACCGAGCAGCGCCGTCGGGATCGCGTGCGTCATGTGTTTTGCCACGGCCCCAGCCATGAAGAACGTGAAGACGCCGGCGGGCGGCACGCCGAGCAGCACGACCAGCAAGGTGAGCGGTGCAATGGTCGTGGTTTCGTCCGTCCCGGAGATAAGACCGATCCCGGCGAACACGATAGCGCCAATCAAGCCCATCGACACAGCGACGAGCACCTGGTGAGCAAGAGCGTCCATCAGGAGGACTCCTTGCTTGCAGGGGTGTTCGTATTCGGGGCGGCGAAGCCTTCGTCGAGCGCGCGTTTTGAAGCCTCGATGCGCTGCTCGTGTTTAAGGAATACATCGTAGAGACCGAGCTCCTTCATCTCGGTCGCGACCGGCAGCGGCAGGTCGGCGACAAACCCCAGGCCGCCCGCTTCCGCCGCAAGCTGGTCGAGCACTTCTTCGCGGCGAGCGGTATCTGACGCCTGGTCGACTACTTCGCGTTTGGGCCTGAATAGTTTCGCGCACACCGCGCCCGCGATCAGGCAGCCCGCGAGACCCACCAGCATTGCGTAGGCACGGGTCATCGCGGCATCGTGTACATAGAGCGCGAGCAAGTAGTTGGCCAAGAAAAAAGCGCCGAGGCTGATGCCTATGCCCAGCGCGACGGACCACGCTAGATGCCGGATATCGACGGTGTCTCCCCACACTTCAACCAGGTGGGAAGCCTGCGCATCGACGCCGGTGGTCATGCCAACGGACGCGGGTCGTAACGCCTCATCGGCGTCCAATAATGAATGTTTCATCGTCTCCTCCGTTTGCGGAAGTTTTTGTTTCGTTACACCCGTTGTGCACGCGTTGGGCGCGCAGACCGCTCTCTCAGGCGTCACGCGGCCCGGCGAGCAGCGTCATCGCGTAGTCGGTGCGCACGTCGTTTGCCGCGACCATCTTCCTGACCACCCAATCGACGTCCGCGCCCGTCGCGCCTGCGGACATCGCGATGTTGCGCGCGTGAAGCGCCATATGCCCGCGCTGGATACCTTCGGTGGAAAGCGCGCGCAACGCGCCCATGTTTTGCGCCAGACCGACTGCAACGGCAATCTCGCCGAGGTCCTGGGCGGAGCGTACATCCATGATCTTCAGGCCAAGCCTCGCGAGCGGATGCGTCTTGGTCGCCCCGCCGACAAGGCCCACCGGCATCGGCATTTCGATCGTGCCCACCAGGTCACCGTTGCCCGCTTTCTCCCACTTGGTCAACGACGTATAACGGCCGTTCCGGCACGCATACGCGTGCGCGCCCGCTTCGACCGCGCGCCAGTCGTTCCCCGTTGCGACGATCACCGGGTCGATGCCGTTCATGATCCCTTTGTTATGCGTCGCGGCGCGGTACGGATCGATGGCGGCGAACAGATAAGCATCGATCACGCCGTCTATCACCTGCTCACCCGAATACTCCTTGGTCGTGAGCGTCTCGGCCGAATAACGGACCTGTGCGCGGGCAAGGCGCAGGTCCGCGAGGTTCGACAAGATGCGCAGGCGAACTTTACCGCCCGTGATCTCCTCGATACGGCCCGCCACCGACTCCGCCATGGTGTTGACGGTGTTCGCGCCCATCGCGTCCCTTACGTCGACGATCAGGTGCGCGACCACCATCGCACCGCGAGGCGTCTCGGGAAACACGTGAACCTCGATGTCCTTGCAGCCGCCGCCCAGACCGATCAGCACCTTGTCGCGGCTATTCGCGAGCTGGACCAGTTCGTCCTTGTGTTTGAGGATGGACAAGCGCGCGCCGTAGGGATCGCTCACGCCGACGACCTGCACTTGCGCGCGCATCAGCGGCCCGGTGCTCGACGTGATGAAGCCGCCGGCCTCGCGCGCCATCTTCGCCATGAACGAGGCCGCCGCGACTATCGACGGTTCCTCTACCGCCATGGGCACGAGCACGTCGCGTCCGTTGATCTGGAAGTAGCCGGCGACCGCCATCGGCAACTGGAACGTCCCGATCACGTTTTCGATCATGCCGTTAGCGGTTTCCAGCGAGAGCGCGCCGGGGTTGCCGAGCAGCGCATGCTCGGCGTCGCTCAGATCCGCTGCCTGGGCAATGTGCTTCAGGCGTTGCGCCGGCGAGAGCCCGCGAAAATTCGGCAACTTCGAATCGATGTTCACTTGCAATGCTCCTTGCTTTTCTCTGTTGTTCGCCGTGCGTCCGGCTTGCGGAAGTATCTGGATCGAGCGAATAATAGGCCAGCTGTACCCTATTAAAAGGCACACTTATCTGAGACAGCCAAGTCACTGTACCCAGAACAATTCAGTCGAAAACGGAGAAATCGGGATCATGCAACGCGAGAAGACGAGCCTGCCTCGATCCATCGCGGACAATTTGGCCAGACAGATCAAAGATGGCCTGCTGCAGGCCGGCGCCAAATTGCCTTCGATTAGGGAATACGCTGAGGGGAACGGTTGCTCGAAGAACACCGTCATCAGCGCGTTCGACATCCTGACGGCCAACGGCCTGATCGAGCCGAAGCGGGGATCGGGATTCTTCGTGTCACGTTCGGTCGAGGTACAGCCCGCGGGTGACGAACCCACCACCCTGGACCGGGCAATGGACGTTGTCTGGCTGATGCGCGAACAACTGCAGAACAAGCCGGAATTTCTCAATCTCGGGGAAGGATTTCCGCCGGTGGAGTGGCTGGAAGAAACGCGTCTGGATCAATTCCATCAACGCGTGGTTCGTACCGGGGTGGGATCGCTGTTTCGCTACGGCAGCCGCTTCGGGTATCTGCCATTGCGCCAGCATCTTCAGCAGAAGCTGGCCGGCTATGAGATAGAAGCGGCGCCCACGCAGATCGTGCTCACGCACGGCGCGAATCAGGCGATGGACATGGTGCTGCGTTATTTCGTGCGCCCGGGAGACACGGTACTCGTCGACGATCCCGGTTATTACCCGCTGTTCGGTAAGTTGAAGTTGAGCGGGGCGAACATGGTCGGCGTGCCAAGGGAGATTGACGGCCCTGACATTGCGGTGCTCGAAGAGCAGTTGAAGACGCATCGGCCGAAACTGTTCTTCACGCAGTCGGTGGGACACAATCCGACCGCGACCGACACCAGCGCCGCGAAGGCGCATCGCATACTCAGGCTGGCTGAAACCTACGACCTCACGATAGTCGAAAACGACGCGCTCGCGGACCTGAAACCACGCTCGCTTACGCGCATCTCGACACTCGATCAACTGCGCCGGACGATTTATATCGGCAGTTTCGCGAAGTCGGTTTCAGCGGCGTTGCGGGTTGGTTTTCTGGCGTGCGACCCGGCGCTGGCAAGCGATCTCGCCGATGTAAAAATGCTCACGCACGTGAGCAGTTCGGAGTATTGCGAACGCACGCTGGAAGCCATTCTCAGCGACGGCCATTTCCTGCGTCACACCAATCATATGCAGGAGAAACTTCGCCGGGCGACCGAAGCAGGCGTCAATGCGCTCCACGCACTGGGCGCGAAGATCTACAAGGTCAGCGATCAGAGCCTGTATCTTTGGGCCGCGCTGCCTCACGGCGATGACTCGATCGCGTTCGCCAGGGCGATGCTCGCTCAATCCGTCATTCTCGCGCCGGGGACAGTCTTTTCACCCCATGCGGAAGGCGTTTCGCCTTACTGCCGGTTTAACGTCGCGTATTTGAAGGACCCTCGATTCGCGGCCGCGCTCAAGGCCCTCGGTTGAGGTCTTCACCCGGGTGTGCACCCGTCGGGTGTCATCACGTGTTGTCGAGAGCAAAAAAAGCCCAACTTATAGCTGGGCAAATTCCATCGGGATCGGAGCAACCCCGCTGGAGGAGGTGCTGTTCCTTGATTCGAAATGGATGAGCGCACAGGATCGCTGCGCGCTCATCCATCAGTATCGAACCTTGTTCAATACCGCCAGGATTCCTGTGCGGCTTGGCAATACAACTGATTAGTGGCCGAAGTAGATCGACTTTGCGTTGTCGTTCAACGCGGGGCTCACGACAGCCCGTGCACCCGATGCCGACGTACCGTCGGTCACGCCGCCGAAGCTGGTAGCAGCGCCGTTTTGCGCAGCAACGCGTGCTTCTGCAGCCTGAATGTCAGCCGGGTAATTCGGGTCGTCGCGGCCGGGTTGATAGCCTGCCTTTTCAACCTGGATCAGTTGAGCTCTCACTTCGGCGCGGGTAACAGGCGCATTCGATTGAGCAAAAGACGAGACAGCCGGGATAGCGAGCACTGCGGCAACAATAAGCGATTGAACGACTTTCATGATCTACCTCCGAATCTTGATTTTCGTCGCGAACAGCCCTGTTCGCGTTTCAGTGATTCAAGTGTAGGTAAATGCACGCTTAAGATTAATAGCAGACTGCGCAAGGGATTATTGTCTAATTAGGCGTAAACCCTAGGAACCTGAAAGGGCGGTGACGGCACCACCCTACAAATGACTGACGATTATCGAACGGCGCTTTTGCCCGCCGCGCCGCGTACGGGACCGGCGCGTTCTTCAATCGCGCGGCGAACCGGGTCGCGCAGGCCGAGGAAGAACGCCACCTCCGCCGCAATGAACAGCGGCCCGATCGCGAGCCCGATTACATCGTCCACGAAAGCGGGTTTGCTGCCTTCGAAGTAGTGGCCGATGAACTGTATGACCCAGCCGACGAAAAACAGACCCAGGCCCCATGCAAGCCACAATCCGGTCGTTTGCATTGCGAGCAGCTTCCCGGCCCATACGCTCAACGCGAGCAGGACCATCATCAGGATACCGAACCGTAAGTCCAGCCGAAGGTAGAACACAGCGACCGCTGCAGCGAGCATCATTGCTGGTGACAGGGCCAGCGTAGCCGTCACACCGACCGACGGCCGCGCCAGCAAGGTAGCGACCGCGACCACGATCAACGGGATACCGATGAGGTGCGAAGCAATGTTGCGCGAGTCACGGTGATACACCGCGTACTGCCCAAGTTGGTCAACCAGAGATTTCATGGCACAGCCCTCCGAAGTGGCTAACGGCATTGTGCACGGTCAAGCCGTGGACGGCGCTCAAACTATTCCGACCTCCTGCTAGCGTACGCGATGACGGCCTAACGCGCATTCGCATTGCCCCGGATGGTTCGCCGAGCGTCGAACAAGTTGAAAGCGAGCATGCCGGCAAGCATTGCCACGAGGAAGATCGCAGCACCGGATTTTCCCGCGCCCACCGCGACCATGACCGGTCCGGGACAAAATCCCGCTACCCCCCCAGCCGACTCCGAAAATCGCGCTTCCCAGGATCAATTGCGCATCGATTTTTTTCTTCGTGGGGAGATGCGTTGTTTCGTCGAGAAGCGGTTTTCCAATGCGCTTGCTGACGATAAATCCGATTGATGCAAACGTAATTGCACCAATCATGACAAAGGCTAGCGAAGGATCCCAGTGATCCGCGAGGTCCAGGAAACCCAGCACTTTCGAAGGGTTCGCCATGCCGGACACAATCAGGCCGCCACCGAAAAGCAGCCCGACCAGAAACGAACTCACGTTTCGCATGCTAGCCGCCCCACAGATGTCTGATAGCGAAGACCGTCACGAAACCCGCCACCATGAATGTCAACGTCGCGGCAACCGAACGGACCGACCCTCGCGATATTCCGCACACGCCATGACCACTCGTACAGCCGCTTGCCGCGCGTGTGCCAAAGCCGACGAGCAAGCCGCCAAGGATAAGAAGCGGCACGCTGGCCTGGATAACGATCGGGGGTAGCGGTCTCGTCAAAACATAAAGCACCGGTGCGGCAAGCAGCCCTGCAACGAAGGAAATTCTCCAGCCATCGCGCCATCCGCCGGCAGTCAGAAGGCCGCCAAGAACCCCGCTTATCCCGGCAATTCGTCCGTTGAGCAGTATGAAAAGCGCCGCGGACAAACCGATCATCGCACCTCCCAGCAGGGACTTGATCGGCGTGAAATTCACCCAGTCAACCATCATCGTTCGTCATCCCTTCTTCGTTTTCCGTTGCAGGTTTCACCAACGCCAGTTCGCGTCATCCTCCGTCCTGATAACCGCATTGCCAGCTCATGACGCGTTTCACCCGTTGACTTTCCGCCCGCTCAATCTATATTCTTTACACATATAAGCTTATATTTAAAAGTAATATAGCGATTTTTTCAAGGTTATAAAGCAATGCTTTTCCGGCAATTCTTCGACACTCAATCGAGCACATACACCTATGTGCTGGCCTCTCGAACAGGCGGGGAAGCAGTGATCATCGACCCCGTCAAAGAACAGCTTGAGCAATATCTCAAGGTGATCGAGCAGTTGGGCCTGCAACTGGTTCACGCCATTGACACCCACACCCACGCCGATCACATCACAGCGCTTGGTGGCCTGCGAGACGCCACGCACTGCACAACGATTATGGGCGAATTGTCGAAGGCGCATTGCGTGTCGCAGCATGTCCGTGAAGACGAAATCTTGCATGTCGACGGGATCGCGCTACGCGCGCTTTATACGCCTGGACACACCGACGAGTCCTTTAGCTTCGTGCTGAACCCTTCAGCACCGCAAGCGGTTTTCACCGGCGATGTCCTGCTCATTCGCAGCAGCGGACGCACGGACTTTCAGGGTGGAGACCCGCATCGGTCATGGGATTCCATCGTCAACAAGCTGTTCAGGCTGCCCGACGCAACCACGCTCTATCCCGCTCACGATTACAACGGATGGACAGCGTCGAGCATTGGCGAAGAGAAGCACTTCAATCCGAGGCTGGCGGGGAAAACCGAAAACGAATACGTGGAGATCATGAAGAAGCTGAATCTTCCGAACCCCAAGATGATGGATGTCGCCATACCGGCGAACCTGGACTGCGGTCAGCTATCCACCCCTGCCAGACAGCAGGGCTGATCCATGATCGTTGCTTCCACTCCTTTGACACAAGGTATTGCCGCGGCGCTATGCGGTGGTTTCGTGAGCTTCTCGCTGGGTCTCGTCGGCGGAGGCGGCTCGATCCTCGCCGTGCCGCTCATCCTGTACGTGGTCGGGGTTCACAATCCGCACATCGCGATCGGGACCGCGGCGTTGGCGGTCGCGGCCAGCGCCTACATCAACATGATCCCGCACGCGCGAGCCGGGCATGTCCGGTGGGGACCGGCCTTTGCGTTCGCGGCGAGCGGCGTGCTTGGCGCAACGCTGGGCTCGTCCGTCGGCAAGCTGATCGATGGCCAGAAGCTGTTGACCTATTTTGCATTTCTAATGTGCTTTGTCGCTTTCCTCATGCTCCGGCCGCGCCCATTGGCACCGGCCACTGCCGGTGCTTACCCCACGCCTTATTCGCGTTTATGCGGAACGGGATTGGGCGCAGGAAGCTTGTCGGGATTTTTTGGAATCGGCGGGGGCTTTCTCGTGGTCCCGGGCCTGATGTTCGCGGGTCGAATGCAGATCGTCGATGCAATCGGCACGTCGTTGTTTGCAGTAGGTTCGTTCGGATTGACGACCGCGATCAACTATTCGCTGTCGGGCCAGGTCGACTGGATAGTGGCGGCGGAATTCGTTGGCGGCGGCGTGGTTGGCGGCCTGGTGGGCACCCAGGCGGCAAGCCGCCTTGCACGCAAACGCGGCGCGCTGAACCGCGTTTTCTCCGCGATGATCATCTCGGTCGCGGCCTATATGCTTTATCACTCATGGCAGGCGCGATGACTCTCGATCAGTTCAACACCTCAGCCGGTGCAGGCAAGTCATGACGCAAGATCATTCCGCGGCGGCAAGTCCCGTCATAGAGCAATTCGGTACAGCGCATTGGATCAAGGGCGCGGTCCATGTTCCGGACGCGCACGCGACATACAAGATTGTTTTCTCGCTCAGCGCGCCGGCCAAAAAGCCTGAGGCCCCCAATACGGAACTCGAGCGCGTGGCGCGAGCCGTGAACTTGTACGACCTGTCCGGCGTGACCCCCGATCGACTTCGATGTCTCGTCGTTATCCACGGCGAGGCAACATCGAGTGTGTTGAACGACGCGCAACACCAGACCCACGACGGACGGCCCAACCCCAACGCAAGCCTCATTGCTGCGCTGCAAGTCGCGGGCGTTGAGGTATCGGTTTGCACGCAAGCGCTGATTGCCAATGGCTTTTCCCAGGACGGACTTCTTCACGGCGTGACGCGCTCGCTCTCCGCGCTCACGACCATTACTGTCTTGCAACACGATGGATACAGCTTGATGCCGCTATAGTCGGCCCGGCTTGATCCGGCATACGCCATGGCGAAAGCAGCAGGCGCTGTTTTCAGACCATCCCTACGATGCGGGCGAAGTACCACGGCCCACCCAATTCGATGTACGGGGAGAAGGTCAACGGCCGGGTACTGGGAGCGCCTTGAGGATCGGTTGTCATCTTGATCCCGCATCCGGATTGAGGCCGCTTTGCGGAAAAATCCGGATGACCCAATCGACAAAAGCCTTGATAGCCGCGCCCGCATTTCTACCGTTCGGATAGACGATAGAAATGGGTACGGGCGAACTTCTTGCGCTTGCCAGCACCTCTTTGAGACGCCCTGTTTCAAGGTACGGTGACGCGACGAACTCCGACAACTGGATCAGTCCCAATCCTTCCAGGCCGCATTGCAAATACGCTTCGGTTTCGTTGACGGCGAAGCGGCCCGGCATTGTCACGGTGACGTTTTCACCGTCGACATTAAAGCGCCAGTCAAGCGGCCGGCCGGTAGCGCTCGATATGTAGTTGACCGCACGATGGGCACTGAGCGATTCGACAGTATCAGGCTCTCCGTACTCCTTGAGATAGCGTGGTGCCGCGCAGGTAAGCCAGTTCAGATGACCCAGCCTGCGTGCGGTCAAGGTCGAATCCATCAGTTCGCCGGTGCGGATGACGCAGTCGATCCCATCGTAAATCAGGTCGACGGGCCGGTCGCTCAAGACCAGCACCAGTTCAATGCCAGGAAAAAGCTGCTCGAATTCGCGCAGTCTCGGCAACACGATCGCCCGGCCCAGGACACCCGGCATACCCGCTCGTATTCGCCCCTGCGGAGTGGCGGCATCCGCTAGCAGCCCGCTCTCTGCCCGATCGATGTCCGACAGGATTTCCCGGCATGAGGCGTAGTAGCGCTCGCCCGCATCGGTTAGGCTGAGCGTGCGTGTACTTCGCCGAAGCAGGGGTGTACCCAGATGCCGCTCGAGATTCTTGATCAGCGTCGTCACGGACGACCGGGGCATCGACAACGTCTGTGCCGCCTTGCTGAAGCTTTGCGTTTCGACGACGCGCGCAAAGGTTGTCATCGCTTGAAGTTTGTCCATGAACGGGGTTCGTGTCCGGTTTGTATTTTGTCGTCGGCAGGCAGCTCGGAAGCGTCGTTGATCCTGCATTGATCTCCCGCCCGCCAGATGAATCGTTCGATGCCCACGCGTTCTCATTTCCGTCACGGCGAACAATGCCGCTCATACCCGCCACTACACTTTCGATTGTCCGGCTGACCTCGCTTTTAACTTCTAACGCGCTGCGCAGTATTGAGCCGGTGATGACGGGTCGCGCAATCACACACTTGCGACACGCTTCCGATAACTTTTCTCAAGCTTGAAAGGGCTTACAAGGGCACTGATATGTCGCATGCTAATTCTATTCTCGTCCTGGGCGCCGGCGAACTCGGCATGGCCATGCTGCGCAGTCTTGCGCGCCGCGCCGGTGAGACGCCGGGCGTTTCCATCGCAGCTCTGCTGCGGCCGTCTACGATCGATTCGCAATATCCTGCCAGGCAAAAGGACATTGCCGAATTGCGCTCGCTTGGCATCGGCCTGCTTCCGGGCGATCTGGCGGGGCAATCGGAAGAATCGCTCGCCGCTGTTTTTGAACGCTTCCACACGGTTATCTCCTGCACCGGATTCGTGGGCGGCAGCGGCGTACAGCGCAAGCTCGCCCGTGCGGTGCTGAAAGCGGGAGTGAAGCGGTATTTCCCCTGGCAATTCGGCGTTGACTACGATGTCATCGGCCGGGGTAGTCCGCAGGATCTGTTTGACGAGCAGCTCGACGTGCGCGACCTGCTGCGCTCGCAAGATCAGACAGAGTGGGTAATCGTATCAGCAGGCATGTTCACCAGCTTTCTCTTCGAGCCGTCGTTCGGCGTGGTGGATCTTGGGCAAAAGACGGTGAACGCATTGGGAAGCTGGGACAACGGCGTGACCGTGACAACGGCGGACGATATCGGTGCGCTGACTACGGAGATCGTGTTCGCGCGGCCGCGTATCGTCGATCAGATCGTGTACATCGCGGGCGACACCATTACTTACCGTCAACTCGCCGATACAGTTGATGAACTACTAAGCCTGAACGTCCGTCGCAGCGAGTGGAGCGTGCCGGAACTGAAGCGCGTACTGGCCAAGGATCCCGACAATTCGATCAAGAAATATCGCGCGGTATTCGCCGAAGGAAGAGGCGTGGCGTGGGACAAGTCGCAGACGTTCAATGCCCAACGCGGCATTAAGGCTTGCGGGCTGGAAGACTGGATGCGCGCCAATCTTTTGGCAAATGAACCCGTTGCGCTTGCAGACGTTGGCCATCGGTAACTGAGTCGGCCGTAAGAGGACGGGCGGGTTCGGGCAGTTTTGCCAGCACCGTCAGCGGTGCGTCGTTCGAGCCCGGTTGTCTACGCGTCCACCGTCCGCGCACTCAGGATCCGCGACAGGTTCATCTCGATCCAGTCCGCCAGCGACGTCACCTGGCGCGCAACCTCTTCTCCCAGCGGTGTCAGCCGATAGTCCACATGCGGCGGCACCTCGTCATACACAGTGCGTGTCACGAAACCATCGGCCGCGAGCCATTGCAGCGTCTGCGCGAGCATCTTTTCGCTCACACCGTCCACCTTCCGGCGCAGATCGCTGAAACGGCAGGTCTGATCCAGCAGCACCATCAAAACGAGAACACCCCACCGGCTGGTCACGTGCTTGAGCACTTCCCGCGACGGGCAGTCCGCCGACAGCAATTCGCCGCGACGCAGCAGATCCGACAACGGCACGCCGTCGCGGGGCAAATCAACCTTTGAGTCCATCGATACTTACCTCGGCGTACGTACTTACGAAAAGTTAGTTTATCCGATACGGTACGGCTTCAGTCGCATTTACCCCAGGAGTTTCATCATGATCGTCGTCACCGGAGCCACCGGCCAACTTGGCCGGCTTGTTATCAAAGCGTTGTTGAAGACTCAATCGGCAAGCGAGATTGTTGCCGCGGTACGCAGTCCCGAGAAGGCAGCCGACCTCGCCGCACTGGGCGTGCAAGTCCGGCGCGCGGACTACAACGAACCCGCCACGCTCGAGACCGCATTCAAGGGCGCGGACAAGTTGCTGCTGATTTCATCGAGTGAAATGGGCCGGCGTGGGGTTCAGCATCGTGCAGCAATCGACGCGGCGAACCGTAATGGCGTTCAACTGATCGGCTACACGAGCGTGCTGCGCGCCGATACGTCGCCGCTCGGACTAGCCGATGAACATCGCGAAACGGAAGAGGCACTACGTGTGTCGGGCGTGCCGTTCGTTTTGCTACGTAACGGCTGGTACACCGAGAACTACCTCCGCAGCCTGGCCCCTGCGCTTGAACACGGCGTTATCCGCGGCAGCGCGGGCGACGGCAGGATTTCATCGGCAGCGCGGGTGGACTATGCGGAAGCAGCGGCACGGGTCATGACAGGCAGCACTCAAGCGGGCCGCATTTATGAACTGGCGGGCGATACCGCTTACACCCTCGCCGATCTCGCCGCCGAAGTGACGCGGCAGTCGGGCAAGGAGGTCAAGTACCAAAATCTCTCCGAGGCGGACTACAAGGCCGCGCTGATCGGCGTCGGGCTACCGGAATACATGGCTGCGCTCATATCGGACTCGGATACGGCTACATCGAAAGGCGCACTCTTCGACGACGGTCACCAGTTGAGCCAACTCCTCGCCCGGCCGACCACGCCATTGGCTACCGTGGTTGCCGAAGCACTCGCTGCGTAAAACGCGGGTGTTCTTCTTATAGCGATGAGGCGTGCCGGTCCGCGACGGGATCCGGTACGTCTGGGTAGCTCGGCTCGGCATTTCAGGCAGGGTCAACGCGGATGTTTTCTTCGACAAGGGTTCAAGGAGCATTGCCCTCGCCCGTCAAACCGAACACCCCTCATCAGTCAGCATCATCACTCGATGCGGCTTCATCCAGCGTGCGAACGTCGGCGCTTCGATTTTCATCTCCTCACTGTTCGCGTCGCCGTTGGCATCGGCATGTGTTCGGCGTGTTCGTATACTTATCAGATGTAGCTTTTTTTGTTGTCAAACCGCCTGCACGCTGGTAGCCTTCCTCCAAGCTATTGAAACCAAAGCATAAATAACTCATGCCGGCTGCTTCACCAACGTCATCCGTTCGTAACCCCGAGAACCGCGCGTCCATCAAGCGGCTCACTCGTGAACATTTCGCGCTATATCGCGGATACCTGGATGGCGTCTCAGTCGAGCAATTGCACGCGACCTACGGCGACGCCACCACCGACGTCCGCGCTACCCGGCGTCTGATCGGGCTGTTGCGCGACACCCTCTCGGGGGCTGCACGCCGCACGCGTGATGTTGAAGCCACGCATCTTTTACGCCTGAGACCGGGGAGCATTCCTGAAGCACAGCGGCTGGCAGCCAGCGAGATGCCTACGCTGGAGGCGTATCGCGAATCAGTCGATCCAGACGGTTTCCATAGCGAAGCCGAACTTCTGGAGCTTTATAGGGCGGAGTTTCCCCAGGAAAACACCCCGAGCGTTGACCGGCGTACAACCAGAAATGCGCGCCTGCGCCGGCGTCAGGTCGACGCCCTCGCGCGCATGGAAGCCAGTCTGGTCCAGGCGCCGCGGCCGGATCACCCCGTTGCAAGCTGGCTCGAACCCTCAATTGCTCACCGTCTTCAGAACACTGGCATCCATACGCTCGGCGACCTGCTGGGTTTCATCGAGCGGCGCGGCCATCGCTGGTACGCGAACGTGGCGCGCGTCGGCCCGAAGGCGGCGCGCCGGATAGTTGAATGGCTTGCCCTGCACGCCGATTCACTGCTTCATATGCTGTCAAAACGCGCGCTCACCCCGCGCCGGCGCTTATCCAGCAACGATCCCGCGCTCGTGCGGCCACGCCAAAGCGGCATTGTCCCTATCGAATCACTCGATGTGCCCACGGAAATAGACGGATCGGCCGGTACCAACCGGCTCCGAAACCCTGGTTTGCCGTGCCCGATGAGCACGGATTTGCAGGCAATCGATGCGTGGCTTGCCACACGGCAACATAGTCCGCATACCGCCCGGGCCTATCGGCGGGAAGCCGAGCGGCTGCTTTTATGGGCCGTCAATGAAAGGAAAAAGGCGCTGTCTTCGCTGGATAGCGCGGACTGTACAGAGTACATCGGGACGTTTCTTGCCGATCCCCAGCCCGCGGCCCGATGGGTCGGGCGCGCGAAAATCGAGCGAAATCACCCGGATTGGCGCCCGTTTGTCGGCGCCCTCTCGAACCGCAGCAGGGAAACCGCGCAGGCGATTCTTCACGCAATGGGCCAGTGGCTGGTCGCGCAGAACTATTGGGGGCACAACCCGTTTTCGAATGCCCCGGCAGTGGCAATCGGCCCGCGCATCGATGTTTCGGGGCGCTCGCTGAACCACGGGCAATGGCAAAACGTGGTCCAGGCGGCCTGTCGCGTCCAGTATTCCCAAAGGGAGTTGCGCGACTATCTGGCGCTGAACCTGGCCTATTCGACCGGGCTGCGGCGTGCGGAATTAGCGCGTGCAACAACCGGCTGGCTTACCCAGTCGGCGCTTGGGAGCGGACCGGCTAATGGCTGGCAGCTGGTTATCCCCGGAAAAGGCCGCGCGACGCGGACTATTCCCGTTCCGCAAGCCGTCATGGAACTGGTTGAGGAGAGCCTGCGCGCCCGCGGTTTGCCCGGGGATCCTGGCGTTTGTCCCGCTGACACCCCACTTCTTACGCATTTTCGTACCGGCAATTCATTGACGCCCGACGGTATGGGACAGGTATTTCGCCGGCTTTTTTCGTGGGCGGCACTGCTTTCAACCCCGCAAAATCCGGTCGGCGACCGCGCTCGTTCCAATGCGAGCACCCATTGGGTTCGTCACACCCACTCGCATCACGCACTCGAAAGCGGCGCGGATTGCCGCGAGATCCAGCTTCGCCTCGGTCATGCCAACCTCTCCACCACGCTTCTTTACGTGAAAGCCGGGCATCACGGTCCGGTCGTGAACGGTAAAAGCGGCGTTTTACCGACGCGCTAACAGCAAGAAATTCCACGCCGGCGCTTGAATCTACAGACCTAAAGCCCCGCAAAACCCCCGATTTGCCTCAAGTCTTTTCTCACCTTTTCCCTCGAAGCTCAACAACCACGTGCCTTTGCGGCTACCCCGGGTCGGCAAAGTTTACTTGCGTTTACTCCGTATACCTCTTAGTCTTCGGTTACCGTCGGTTCTACCTTTTAAGGGAGAATCCACGTTTTTGGTAGAACCAGAGCCACCGGGAAGAACGCATGGATATTAACCTTTCGACGCCACCCATCGAGGTGACGCCGGACGACCTCGTCAATTTGGCGGCTCGTTCCGCGAAAATGCTCGAGCGAATTCGCACTCAAATGCTCCAGCCGTTCCCACGGAAGGTTGCCCCGGTGTTCCCGAGCGGCAAACTCCAGGAACTGTGCGGCATCGACAAAGCGCGCTTCTCCTATCTGATCAAGAAAGGGGAGCTGCCTCAAGGCACCCAGGAAAAACCTGGGGCTGCGCGGCAGTTTACGCTCGCCGAAACCATCGAATGGGTCAGGGCTGAACGCAAGCCCAGACAGCGTCCGGCGGGGAAGGACGGAAAAGTCATCGCCATCGGCAACTTCAAGGGCGGCGTGACCAAGACCACGACGTCCATGGTGCTGGCGCAAGGCTTGTCGCTGCGCCACGGCCGGCGGGTCCTGCATATAGATATGGACCCGCAGGGCAGCGCGACCACGCTATACGGGATCAACCCGCACGCGGAAATCAGCGGCGACCAGACTATTTTGCCCTTGATCGAGGCTTACGTCAGCGGCGAGAGCTTCGACATGAAGCATTTGCCAATGCAGACGTATTGGGAAAACCTCGACCTGATCCCGTCGTCCACGGATCTGTTCAACGCCGAATTCATGCTCCCGGCCCGCGTTCACGCGTCGCCGAGCGCAAAGTTCTGGAACGTGCTGAGCGACGGGCTCAAGGATCTCAAGCACGAGTACGACTACATCATCATCGATACCGCACCCACGTTGAGTTACCTGACCATCAACGCGCTGTTCGCGGCAGATGGCGTCATTGTGCCGGTGATGCCGGACACGCTCTCGTTTGCATCGATGGTCCAGTTCTGGTCGCTTTTCTCCGACATGGTCTCCGGCATGAAGCAGTTCGGGGAATCGGCCGATGAAGCCAAGGTATTCGATTTCATCGACATCCTGGTGACGCGCATGCCGAACAAGGCGAACGCATCCATTGTTCGTGACTGGGTCATCACGACCTACGGCGAGCGCGTCTTGCCGGTTGAAATCCCGGAAACCGACCTTGCTCGCACGACCACCAACGATTTTTCGACGGTGTACGACTTCCCGAACTACGACGGCAATGCCGCGACGCTTCGGCGAATCCGCGTGCCCTATGACCAGGTTGTGGATTTGATCGACAGCAAGGTCTGTTACCTCTGGGACAAGGAGTAAGCATGTCTACAGCAGCGAAACAAAAGGCAAAAGCAGCGGGTATTCGACTGGATGACGATGGTCTTGATACGCCCTCTGAACCGGTCGCACCTCGCACCGCACCTGGACAGTTGATCGGCCTTCAAGGGCGGGTGCACAGCCAGCAGGCTGAAATCGACAAACTGAAACGGGCGCTGGAGCAACGCGCGCCCGGCAAGCTCCCGCTGGACAAGCTTCACGAGATCCCGGGACGGCGGCGACGACTCACTCAGTTGGAGTACGCCGAGCTTAAGGCGAACCTGACGGCTTACCCCCTCGCCCAGCCTATTACGGTACGCGAACGGCCGGACGGCGAATACGACATCGTTGCCGGTCATAACCGGGCTTCGATCTATCGGGAACTAGGTCGCACCGAGATCGACGGCATCGTGCTGGACATCGATGCGTCGATGGTCGAGTACGCCGCTTTCTTCTCAAACCTCCTATCACCGACTCTTTCTGACTTCGAGAAATTCTGGGGCTTCAAATCGCTTCAGGATTCAACCGGAATTACGAAGGAAGATTTGGCAAAGGCTGCAGGCATTAGCGACTCGCATGTGGGGCGGATCATGAAATTCGATCTGCTGCCTGACGAGTGCAAGGAATTGCTGGCCACCCGCCCCGAGAAGCTGGGAAGCAATGCAGCGGAGCAAATGGCCAAGGCAGTAGCGGAGGGTCGGGGAGACAAGGTTAAAGCAGCAATCGAGCGGCTTTTGACTGACGACACCTACACCCAGGCGCAAGCAGTCGCGGCAACGAAGCCAGACCGGGCGCATCGTGAGAAACACGAACCCCTGGTCGTCAAACGCGGCGCCAAGAAGGTTTGCCAGATATCGGCACGCAATGGAGTGGTTGGTGTTTCGTTCTCCGGCAAAGCCGCCGACGAAGCCGAACAGTGGGCAGAAAGAATTCACGCATTTATTGAGTCGGAACTCGAAAAGCAGTGATCCCTAGTAGGGAACTGCTTTAAATCAATGACTTAGCGCGCAGCACATCGGCACCCTGAAGTTCTGAACCGAAGTTCAAAATTTCCTCAGGACTTCCCTAGTAGGGAATCGTTAAAAATCATGGACTTAACCAAACGGCCGAGAACGATCATGAACTGATTTCAATGCAAGAAAAACAAAAGCCTTCGGCGGGAACCGAAGGCTTTTGAGTAACCGGGCTTCGCTGTCGCTTGCCCACCGCTGCATTTCTCCGACGGGAATCGGATAAAGGCCCAACACCTCGAAGTGTAGCGGATAGCGATCGGCAGTCAAGCGTTTCTCTTCCATTTTGAAGAAATGGACGTGTGACATGCTTATCGCGCAACTTTCCGTTGCTGGCGAGGGGGACTTGTACCCTCTTCCACCCTCCGACGATTCCGTCGACATCGATCAAACCGCGCTGGACGAGTTTCTGGCCGGTCAATCAAACCTCCCTTGGGTTGTATTCCGGGCCGCACATCGTGCTGCGAACTTCCCGGCACTCCCTGCTCGTGCTCGAGCCGTGTTGGCTGCGCTTGCTCGTACTGTGGACGCCAACCGTCCGTACGCCGCCATATTCGCCCGCCGTGAGCTTCTGACCGGCCGTGCCATGCAGTCAATGCGGACCTTCTATCGGAGCCTGGACGATCTCGAAACGGCTGGGCTGGTCGAACGCGTTCCGCAAAAACGCTTCGGGACCGCGGGCCTGTTTGGCCGCGCCTACCTCCATCTCACCGAAAAATCCGCCATTGTCCTTGGATACGTGTCTCATGCATCCGGAACACAAGCGACCGGTTCGGACGCTTTTGCCCGGCACGCTCCAGCCGCTCAACCTGATGGCTTCGTTTCAACGAGCGTTGAAACACTCCGCCCGCCCGCTCCTTCATTTAACCCACCGTGTGTCACGGTGGCAGACGGAGCTATATATAAGGATCTGTTCCCTAAGAATCAAAAGAGACAACCAGGAGAGCTCCCCGCGGATCTCCAGCGCCTGCTGAGCTTGGGTTTTCGTCAATTTTTGATTTTTAAACTCATGCGAGAAGCGAAGGCACAGGCAAAGTTGCTGTCCGATGTAGTCGAAGCGACATGGGAACATCTCCGAAACGCGAAGCGCCCGATAAGCTATCTTCGCGCCCTGCTCCGTTCCCCGGTCGATTTTGGACATCAGATCCGCGCTAAACGACTCGCTGCGGAACAACTGGCCGAAGAGAACCAACGCGCTGCGAGCGTCGATGCCACCGTGCTTCAATGCGCTGCCCAGATGTTCGTCGACACTGCCAACACACGACTCATCACGGTCTCCAGCACAGCGGATTCGATCAGCGTCCACAACTATCGTGAAGCAAGACCACGTGTCGCGACTGGGCAATGGGCAACCGCGTTCGTCGCCGCGCTAAACGCGAAGGAAATCGGTCCGGCAACGCCCGATCAGGTCACGGCATTCCGTTTGAAATGCGACGAAAACCACGCGAATCAGACAAAGGCCATATCGACTGCTGAGCACGCAATGCCGCGGACAAGAACGTCTACGATCAACGACCGCCTCAATGAGATGAAGAAGATGCTCCGGGCTACGTGTGCCGGCGTCTCGTCAGATACTCGCGACGTGCGGACAGTTGAGACTGTGGAGCCCAATTTGACGACTGGTCAATGATGGTGAGCTTCCGTGCGGTTTCACAGATGTCATCAGAAGCGGTGTTCTCCGATGCTTCTGAATGACAAATCGCAATTGATCCGCACGATCAATCTGTCGCGAACCGTGGGATGTGAACCGGCATAAATGCGTGAGCGAAACATGCTCTCCGCTGGTTCGTCACCCGCAGATTTAGCAGACTGGGGGATTCGTTGACAGGAGTGAAATCGGAATTCGAGAAGGGCATGCATAGCACGGCAACGTGCGGGAGTCAGCCTTCCACTGCAAATTTCAGTTCACATCTCCAGGGTGCAGATGCCTTCTAATCGGATCGCAGAAGACACCTGAAATGTACCCAGTCGCAACTAACGGTCAAACCGCTTACCGTCTGTATTTCATGATGCACTGCGCCGTGCGGCCACTCCCAGAGGACCTCGTCTCCAGATCGAAACCACTGCGCCAGGCCAAAACCAGATTACGAACTGGGCCAGGTGCCCCAGGGAATATCAATAGCGAGGCTTACGCCGGTTCAAAAAGCGAGTCGAAGTCTTGCACCCTGAATTCGGGTCATCGGATCGAAGCTTCGTTCAAAGAGGCACTGACGACGACCCAGTCTGGCGACGGAAAAGACATCATCAAATATCGATCAAGCTACCCGACAATCATTCAATCCGACAAATTCATCAGAAAGACAAGATACTTCCCAGAACGGCCCAAAGCCAAGCTCACGGGCATTCTTTTTAACCCGCCGCATCAAGTATCATGCGGGGTGATCTTTGTCAGACGGGAATACAATAATGACAGCCGAAATGGGTTTGGTGCGGCCGGAAACGCTGCGCCATCAGGTGGAGAATGTGCTTCGACAGGCGATCACGACAGGACGCTTCGCGCCTGGCGCGCGGCTTATCGAACGTGAGTTGTGCGAGACGCTGGGTGTCAGCCGAACCTCGGTCCGCGAAGCCTTGCGCCGCCTGGAAGCTGAGAAGCTGGTACGCAGCGTGCCGCACAAGGGACCTGTGGTCGCCATCATGTCGAAGCAGGAAGCGGCCGAGCTGTATGCAATTCGCGGTTTGCTGGAAGGTTTCGCGGCCAGTGAATTCGCCCGCCTTGCGGACGATCAGGCCATCGTGCAGTTCGGAGAAAAAGCGAAGGCACTGCGCGCGCAGGCGTTGGCCAATGATCAAGCGGGCGTGCTCAAGGCCAAAACTGAACTCTACGATGTCCTGCTCGATAACTGCGGCAATGCATTGGTCAAAGAGATCCTGAATAGCCTGTATTCGCGGGTCAACCTGCTGCGCGCGACTTCGCTAATGCATCCAGACCGGTTGCCGACCAGCCTTCGTGAAATCGACAAACTGTTCAAGGCATTGAAAGCGCGGGATGCGGAGGGAGCCGGTGCGGCCGCGCGGTTGCATGTGGCCAACGCCGAGCAGGCGGCTATGCGAATGCTGGATGAAACATCGGAAGAGCAAGAGTAATTCGCGGGGGTAGGACGGGAGCGAAGACCGGCGAGCTCACTTTGCCGGGTAAGCGTCGCACTCAGCAGACAATGAAAGAGGCCGTTTCCAACGTCAGTTGAAAACGGCCTCTTTCGTTCCGTACGGCGCCTTTGCCTCCTTGATCCGTCGAGTTGTAGGAACGCTCGCGATCAGGTATTACCAGCGCCCACATTCCTCCACGTCAGTCAGCGGCTTACCCCAACCCAACCCGGCTCATCAATGGCCGAAATAAATTGAATGTGTTCCGTCCGCCGCAGTCATCGGTGAGCGCATGCCTGAAGCAGATGCGCCGGTCATCGATGGCCCGTATGACGTCGCGGCCACGCCGCGCTCGGACTCCACACGCTGTTCGGCGGCCTGGGCCTGGTCGGGATAAGTCGTACTCTCGGCTGCGGGGTTGTAGCCCGACTGCTCCATTTGCTGCAAATCCGTCTTGACGGCCGAACGGGTCACTTGCGTGTTGTCCTGAGCAAATGCGAGCGCCGGTGCAGCGAGGGCCGAAGCGACGACTACCGCAGGAATAAGAGTCTTGAGCATGATCAAATCTCCCATGAAGTTTGCCAAGTAGATACATGCAAACCTCACGCCAGATAAGCGGGGCTTAACTGCCGCCAATTCCTTCCAGTATAAGCAACAGTATCGGCTTTAAGTAGCTAAAACCCCCCGTTTAATTGCGAACGAAGCAATAAAAGCCATGCTAAGGATTGCCGACAATGGTCAGCATTTACATCTGATTGGAAAACCGGGCGCTAACGGAGGCGCAAGGCCTGGATGCCACCTGATCCTGAGCATCCCACGATATATCCGTGTCCAAGGTACTTATTTAAATAACTTGTTTTCGAAAAGCCGTATCAGCGCCTACGATAGTTTCTTGAACATATCAATTCCATGTCGTGAGCAGCTCACAACCTACGGCCATGACCTACGACGAATCCGCAGCGCCATCTCCTGAATTGCCTGTTCCGTCCATGCCCGCTGTCTTACGCGGCGATGACGCCTACGAACGTATCCGCCGCGACCTGCTTTCGTGCAAGCTGATGCCCGGGTCGACCGTGACCGAAAGCCAGTTGATGTCGGAGTACGGCATTGGTAAAACCAGCTGCCGTATTGCACTCGTGCGGCTTGTCCACGAAGGGTTCGTCCGCTCTCTGCCGCGACAGGGTTACCGGATTGCGGCGATCACGTTGAAAGACGTGGAAGAGGTGTTCGCGCTGCGCGTGCAACTCGAGCCGCTGGCTGCACGGCTGGCATGCGGCCGCGTTGATGTCGAGCTGCTGCGGCGCCTCGAAGCGGCGTGCCGGGTGCCGCATCCGGAGCGGGCATTATCGGCGCAAATAGATGTGTTCCTCGACGCCAATCGCGAATTTCATCTGGCAATAGCTGCGGCAAGCGGCAACGAGCGGCTGTATCGAACGCTCGCAAGCCTGCTCGATGAAATGTCGCGTCTCGTCGCGCTTGGTTTTGGCGTGCAGGGCACCAAACCGGAGATCAAGCACGATCACAACGCGATGATCGACGCGTTCATTGCGCGCGATGGACGCCGGGCGGAGACCATCGCCCGCCGTCATATAGAAACGTTCCAGAGCATGACGATGGAGAAGGTATACGCGAGTCTTTCGAGCGCCGGCGCGTCGTTGCCGCTATACACGGTGGCGGAGCTTCGCCGATGAGCGCTGTCATTTCGTTGCGCGGTATAGGGAAGCACTTCGGATCACTAAAGGTTTTGGATCATGTCACCTTCGATGTAGCCCAGGGCGAAATAGTCGCGCTTCTTGGCACCTCGGGATGCGGCAAGAGCACCCTGCTCAACATGGTCGCCGGCCTGCTTGAACCGGGCGAGGGCGAACTCTGGATCGATGGCAAGCGTGCCGAAGGGACGAAGGACCGTAACGCACTCTCGTATATGTTCCAGGAAGACCGCCTGTTGCCTTGGCGCACTGCGCGTTCGAATGCCGAGTTCGGTCTTGAAGCGGCGAGTCCTGCGATTCCCGCTCGCGAGCGCCACACCCGCGCCAACGCGGTCCTTGATCTGGTTGGACTGCAAGGTTTTGCCGATGCCCACCCGCACCAGTTATCGGGCGGCATGCGCAGCCGTGTCGCTCTGGCACGGAGCCTTGTCACCGGTCCTCGTATCCTGCTGATGGACGAACCGTTTTCAAAGCTCGATCCGCAGATGCGCACGCAGATGCATGAGGAACTGCTGCGCATTCATGCGATGCAGCGCATGACCGTGCTGTTCGTGACCCACGACGTGGAGGAAGCGATCGTGCTTGCGGATCGGGTCGTGGTGCTCGCGCCGCGCCCTGGCCGTGTGCGCGAGATTGTCGATGTCCAGTTGCCGCGCCCGCGTACTGCCACCGATCCGATCGTCGCCGAAGCGATCCGCCAACTGCGTCTCCTGATCTGACCTATGTCCACTGTCCCGCGTAGTTCGTTCGCTTCAACCGTTGCGCAACGCGTGGTGCTTGTCATCTTGCTGCTCGCGGCATGGTGGCTCGCGTCGCTGCGCATGCCGCAGTTCGTATTGCCCGGCCCGTTGCGAGTGGCGCACGCGTTTGTCGGACTCGTACAAAGCGGCACGTTCTTCGATGACCTCGGCATCACGCTGTATCGCGTAGTGGCTGGGTTTCTGCTGGCGGCCCTGGTTGGTGCGCCGTTGGGTATTGCGCTCGGTTCGAACCCGCGCGTGGCGCATTTTTTCGAGCCCCTGCTGTCGATCGTGAACACGGTGTCTTCCGCGATATGGGCGGTGTTCGCCATCATCTGGTTCGGCATCTCGAACTCGACCACCATCTTCGTTGTGTTCATGACGGCAATGCCGCTGATCCTGACGAACGTATGGCAAGGCGCGCTGACTGTTGACAGCAGCCATGTCGAACTCGCGCGCAGTTTTCGCATGTCGCAGACGCAGATCATGCGCAAGATCTTCCTGCCGACCATCCTGCCGCATTTCTTCGCCGGCGCGCGGCTCGCGTTCGGTTTTGGCTGGCGCGTCTCGCTCGTGGCGGAGACGATCGGGTCGTCGAACGGCATTGGTTATCGTCTGCGGCAGGCGGCCGATCTCGTGCAGACCGACCAGGTCTTCGCGTGGACCGTCACGCTCGTTGTCCTGATGCTCCTGCTCGAAGCGGGTGTGTTGAAGCCACTCGAGCGCCATCTGTTTCGCTGGAAAAAGACGGATTGATCTAACGGGGAACAAGGAACCATGAAAGGTATTTCACTCTTCAGGCGAGCGGCGGTTGCGACGGCTGTCGCGACCACCGCGATACTCGGCGCCGTGCAAACGGCGCATGCCGAACCCATGCGCATTGGCTATTGGACGAGCGGTGTGAGCCTCGGCTTCGGCGCGGTGCTCGAGGCACAAAAATTCCTGCAGCAGCGCGGCCTCGACGTCACCTTCATTCGATTCTCCGATGTTAACGCACCCAATCGCGCGCTGGCCGCCAACGCGATCGACTTCGCATTTGCCGCACCTGCCGCTGCTGTCTTCAGCACAGCAGCCGAGGGTGTGCCGTTGAAGATCGTGCTTGCCACACAACCGGCCGATGTCGAATTCGTCGCGGCCGAGGATTCGCCTATCAAGTCACTTGCCGACCTGCGTGGCAAGAAGGTCGGCATGTCGCCGCCGGGCAGTTCGGTCGCGGCGATTGCCACCGCGGTGCTGCAGGGTAATGACGGCATCAAGGCGAACGACTTTTCCATCGTTCCAGGGAACGAAGCACGGCTTGCGCAATTCCTCGTACAAAATCAGGTCGATGCCGCTGCATTGCGTTCGGTGACCATCGCACAACTAAAGGAGTTGAAGGTCAAGCGGCTTGGCAGTTTTGGCGATGAGTGGAAGAAGCTGACAAAGTCGGATGCAACCCCCTACATAGGCGTGAGCGCGATCCGCGCCGACTACCTCGCTCAGCATCCGCAAGACGTGGCAAAGCTGATCGCAGGCATGCGCACGGCGTTGCAATGGGGCGCGACGCATCAGAACGACGTCGCAGCAATCCTGCAGAAGAGCGCGAATCTGCCCGCCGAGGACGCGCAGGCGTACGCCGCGCGCTGGTCGGACATCAATCGCGTGACGTTTGAACCAATCGATCTGGAGACGCTCAAGCGCGAGCACCAGATCTTCGTGGATGGCGGTGTGATCAAAGGCACGCTGCCCGCCGATCTCTTCGATACCGGCCCGTATGCGGCGTCGAAAACGATCCAATAATCTGACATCAAATGGAGCAGACACCGTGACAACAGCCATTCCATCGACCATGAAGGCGCTCGTGCTCAATGAGCACGGCGACCTCGATCAGCTGCATGTGGTCACCGACAAGCCTGTGCCCAAGGCAACGCCCGGACACGTGGTGATCCGCGTGCGCGCGTCGTCGTTCAACTACCACGATGTGTTCACCGTGAAGGGCATGCCGGGAATCAAGGTGCCGTTTCCGGTCGTGATCGGGCTCGACATGGCGGGCGATATCGCTGAGCTGAGCGAGGGTGTGGAAGGGTGGAAGACGGGTGACCGCGTGCTCGTGAATCCGCTATATCCCGAGAGAGGCTTGATGGGCGAAATGCTCGACGGCGGCATGGCGCAATACTGCCTGGTCTCGGTCGGCCAGTTGATTCCGTTACCCGATGCCGTGAGCTATGACGCTGCTTCCGCGTTGCCGGTGGCGTACGGCACTGCACACCGCATGCTGGTCACGCACAAGACCGTGAAAGCGGGCGACCGCGTGCTGATTCTCGGTGCGAGCGGCGGGGTGGGCACGGCGTGCATTCTTATCGCGAAGCAACTGGGCGCCGAGGTGATTGCGTGCGCAGGCAGCGACGAGAAGTGCGAGCAACTGAAGGCGCTGGGCGCTGATCATACGGTGAACTACAAGACGACGGACTTCTCGAAGTGGGCGATCGGCGAGTACGGCAAACCGCAGCGCCGGACCTATGAGGGCGGGGTGGATGTGGTGGTGAATTTCACCGGCGGAGACACCTGGGTGCCGTCGCTGAAATGCCTGAAGCGCGGCGGCACGTTGCTCGTATGCGGCGCGACGGCAGGGCACGCGCCTGCCGAAGACCTTCGCTACATCTGGAGCTTCGAGCTGAAGATCATCGGCTCGAACAGTTTCTACGATGAAAACCTGCGCGCGCTGCTCGATCAGATTGCGGCGGGTGACCTGACGCCGTCCATCGACCGGACGCTGCCGCTGGAACAAGCGGCTGAAGGACTGCGCCTGATTCGCGATCGCGAAGTGCTGGGCAAGGTCGTGGTCAATCCCTGAATCCGTCGATGAGATCAGTTGAGGTAAACATCATGAACGAAGCAACATTGCCGAGCGCGCAGGATATCGAGGCGCGTTTGCGGCGCGGCCCGTTTCACGAATGGCTGGGTTTGAAGGTGGTATCGGTGAGTGAGGGCGAGATCGAACTGCTCGCCACCTGGCGCGAAGAATGGGTCGTGAATCCGGACAAGGGCTACACGCACGGCGGCATTCTCGCCGCGCTCGTGGACCTGGCGGCGGATTGGGCGCTGGTGTCGAAGACCGGGCGGGGCGTGCCCACGATCGACCTGCGCGTGGACTATCACCGCGCCGCGTTCCAGGGCGACCTGACCGTGAAGGGCAAGGTGATCAAGTTCGGCTCGCAGGTCTCCGTGTCCGAAGCACAGGTCTTCGACAAGGACGGCAAGCTCGTTGCCAGCGGACGCGGCGCCTATTCAACGGCGACCGCGACCTCAACCCCCGCGCCGGCCAGACCCTGATGCTGAAGCTCGACCATCTCGTCATCAACACGCGTTTCGATACCGACGCCGCTCAGCAGACCTTTGAGCAACTCGGCTTCACGGTGGCTCCCCGTGGGTATCACACGCTCGGCTCGATCAATCACGCGATTGTGTTCGGTGACCACTACCTTGAACTCATCGGCTTGCCTGCCGATGGCAAGACCGTGCGCGAGGAGATTGTGTCGAGTCCACTGGGTCCCGATGGCCTCGTGTTCCGCATCGATGATCCGGTCGAGATCTTCGATAGCCTGCGCCAGGCCGGTTTCCATGCCACGCCGCCGCAGACGTTCTCGCGTCCGGTCGAGCTCGATGGCGAACCCCTTGGCGACGCGCGTTTCACTACCGTGCGCCTGAAGCCGGGCCAGCTTGACGGAGGCCGCGTCTACTTCTGCCGGCACCTGACGCCCGAGCTCGTTTTCCGCAGCGAGTGGCAGAGCCATCCGAATGGCGCCGTGGGCTTGAGCGCGCTGCATCTGATCGACGTTGCGCCTGAGCCGTATGTGCAACTCGGCGAGATCGAGCCGGGCTTCGACCTGGTGTACTGGACTCGTGCGGATTTCTACACGCGTTTTGGCACGACTGCGCAGTACATTGCTGCGCGTGGGCCGCGTTATGCCGCGATCACGGTGCGCACTCCGGCGTGGCGTTCGGTGGGTGAGCACGCGGACGTGGCCGGTTTTCCTGCGTCTGTCGAGACGCAGCGCGCGCTTATCGCTCTGCCTCGCTTCGATACCTTGCTGGAATTCATACCATGACTTTCCCGACGAATCTCGGCGCGCTGATTGCACGCGGCGAGAATGGCGATCGAGGCGCCGATGCACTAGCGATCATCGGCCTTGATGATGGTTTCAACGAGCGTCAATACACCTTCGCCCAACTCGATGCGCTCGCCGACGCAGTGGCCTATACGCTCGCCGGCCAGTACGCCCGAGGCGAGCGCATTGCGCTGCTCGCAGCGAATTCAGCGGACTATGTCGCGACCATGCTCGGCATCATGCGCGCAGGACTGGTCGCTGTGCCGGTCAACTATAAATTTCCGCGGGCGCTGATTGCGGATGTGATTGCGGATAGCGGGGCGTGTCTCGTCTTCACTGATTCCAGGCGTTTCGCCGACGCTCCCGTCATGCTGCCGCGCGTGGTGTTCGACGGTGAGCAAGAAGCCCCCGGTGAACAGGGATTTGCATCGTTTATCGCGGATTCAAAAGCACAAGGGCGGACCTTCGAGCCGGTTATTCCGCACGAAAAGGAAGCCGCGTTATTCCTTTATACGTCGGGCTCCACAGGCCGTCCCAAGGGTGTCGTTCTTTCGCACGCGAGTCATCTCTGGGTGATCGAAACGCGCTTGAAAGCGCAGCCGCTGGGCGGTGAGCGCGTGCTGATCGCCGCGCCGCTTTATCACATGAACGCGCTCGCGCTGGTGTTTCTTGCGTTGGCCGCGCGTGCCACAACCGTGTTGATGCCGGCCTTCAACGCGCGCAATTACATTCGCGCCATCGATACGTATCGCTGCACGTGGCTGACTTCCGTGCCGCCGATGATCGCCATGATGATGCAGGAGCGTGAACTGCTTGCGCACACGGATTTGTCGTCGGTGCGCTATGTGCGAATGGGCTCGGCGCCGGTCAGCGGCGCGTTGCTCGAGCGGACTCACGCGCTGCTGCCGAACGCGCAGGTCATCAACGCGTACGGCACGACCGAGGGAGGGCCGGTCGTGTTCGGACCGCATCCCGCTGGTTTGCCCACGCCTGCGTATGCGATCGGCGCGGCGCACGGCCAGGTCGAACTTCGTCTTGTCGATACGAACGGTGAGCTCGCGAGCGAAGGTGAGCTGGAACTGCGCAGCCGGGGCCTGATGAACGGATATCACAACCGCCCGGACCTGGCCACGCCGATCACCCCCGACGGTTTTTATCGCACCGGTGATGTATTCCGTCGCGACGAAAATGGTTTCTATTCGTTCATCGGACGACGCGACGACATGTTCGTTTCCGGTGGCGAGAACATCTTCCCGGGTGATGTGGAAAAGATGCTCGAGCAGCATCCGTCAATCCAGCAAGCGAGCGTGATTCCCGTCGACGATGCGATCAAGGGGGCAAAACCCGTGGCCTTTGTCGTGCTGAAACCGGGGGCGCAATTGAGCGCGGAGGAGGTGAAAGCCTTCGCGCTGGAACATGCGCCGGCCTATCAGCATCCGCGGCAAGTCTGGTTCGTCGATGCGTTTTCGCTCGCGTCGACGAACAAGATCGACCGGACGGTTTTAAAGGGCGAAGCGGCAAGGCGGCTGGCGGATGAAGAACATCCTGAAAAGACCTGACCGGCGCTGACTATCAAGTTATATCATCGGTTTTGATATATTTAAAATATGATGATATAGTTTGAAACATGAAACCCGATCAGTGGCATTTTTCTCGTCCGGAGCTTGCTGCAGGCTATCTCGACCTGTTCGGGTTGGGTCTTTCTTCCGCGCGCACGCTGTTCGCACAGCGGCGGATGGGCAAGACCGAATTCCTGCTCAAAGACCTGATTCCGGCAGCCGCGGCACGCGGGTACTTGAGCGCGTACGTGAACCTGTGGGACGACGACAAGGAACCCGCCGGCGTGCTGGTGGGCGCTCTCTATGGCGCCATTGAGCCAAACTGGTGGGCCAGGCTCGCACGTCGAGCCAAAAGTCCGGTCAGGAAGCTCAAGGCCTCGGGCAAGATTCCGGCATTCGGTGAAGCGTCGGTCGAGGCGGAATTATCGGAGGAGGACAAGAAGTATGTCGACACGTTGTTATCCGACGCGCTCAAGGCCTTCGATTCGCAGCCGAAACCACTCCTGCTGATCATAGATGAAGCGCAGGTTCTGGCTGCCGTGGCCCACTCGAATTTCGCGCATGCGCTGCGCGCGGAGCTTGATGTTCGCAAGGACCGGCTGAAAGTGATCTTTGCCGGCAGTTCGGAATCGACCTTGAGAACCATGTTCGGGCGTTCGTCCGAGCCGTTTTTCAACTGGGCGCCCCTTGAAGCGTTTCCGTTGCTTGGCCGCGATTTCCTGGAATTCATGGTGAAGAAAGTCAACACCATCGCCAAGCATCAGCTCTCAATGAAGCATGCGGTCGCGGCTTTCGATCAGCTCAACAGCACGCCGGAATTTTTCCGGCGTTTTCTGGAGCGGCATCTTACGTACCCGTTCGACGGCCCGGACGCCGCGCTGCAATTCACGAAAGAACATGTATTCAATAACGAGCAATTCAAGCGGCAGTGGACCGGGTTGCTGCCTGCCGACCGCGCGCTGCTCGGCATGATGGCTCAAGGCATGGTCTCCGACTTCCATGGCCAGGCAGCGCGCGAGCAACTGGGAACATTGCTGGGTCTGCCCAAGGCGCCGCCGATGAACACGCCTGCGCATTCATTGCGCCGGCTTCAGGCGGATAACATCGTGACTAAACTCGCACATGGCGAATATCGCTTCGAGGATGAAGCGTTTGCGCAGTGGATTCGAGAACAGGGCACCCTGGGTGACGATGCCCCGGTCTGACAGGGACGCTCTTTAAAGCCATCGCTTTTGCAACGAACGATCAATACGCGTCGTGGCCGGAACCGGGAATGGTCCACGCTGCGACGCACCTCGAATCTCCGCTCAGTGCTTGTTCACCGGCACAAACAGCTTGTCGTACGCTGCCAGCAGCTTGCCGTGGATCGCACTGCCTTCCATGTCGGCGCCCAGCGTGGGCAGCCCGAAGAAACGCTCTTTACCATCGACCAGCGCTTCTGCCTGCCGCAAGGTTTCCGCGCCGTAGAGCAGCGTGAGCGAATGCTTGAAGTCGTCCGGCTCGTCGAGATTCAACAGCGCTTCCACACAGCGGTAAACCAGCCAGCGCCCGTGGTTCATCTGGCGGTAATGATGAATCCAGTCGCAGCCTTCACGGGCTGCTTCCGTGTCGCCTATGGCAAGCGCCAGCAAGGTCTTCAACTCACCAATACGCAGTTCCTTCCATGTTGTTCCCACCGGCACGGCGAGGCCCAGAATCTCCCATAGCGGCCGTTCGTCGCCGAGGTTCATGGTCTGCAGGTCGTCGAGCAGCGTGCGGCATTCGTCGTCGTCGAGCTCGTTCAGGCGGATCAGCGCCGGACGGATCTCGTTGCCCACGCTGTTGTTCTCCCATTGCAGATCTTCGACCGGATAAATCTCCGACATGCCCGGCACGAGAATGCGGCACGCGTAGACATCGAGCTCTTCGAAATCCGAGATATAGACGTCCTTGCCCTCAGCCGCAATACACGCACACAGCCAGTCGTAATCTTCCTGCGTCGTCGTGCTGAAATTCCAGTCGGCGAACGCGTGGTCGGGTTCTTCGCCAAGGAAATCCCAACTGACCACGCCGCTCGAATCCACGAAGTGGATCTCCAGATTTGCGACGGCGGTGATCTCGTCCATATCGAAACCGGGTTCCGGAAAGTTCTCCAGCGAGTCGAGCGAGCGGCCTTGCAAGAGTTCCGTCAGCGCGCGTTCCAACGCAATTTCAAAGCGCGGATGAGCGCCGAAGCTCGGGAATACGCCCTGGTCTTTCGGATGCAGCAAGGTCACGTTCATGACCGGATACCGGCCACCCAGCGAAGCGTCCTTCACGAGAATGCCGAAGCCCGCGTCGCGCAATGCCTTCACACCGGCCGCAATGCCCGGATACCGTGCGATGACTTCCTCGGGGACGTCGGGCAGGCACAGGCCTTCGCTGATGATGCGGTACTTCACATGGCGCTCGAAAATCTCGGAGAGCGCTTGCGTGCGCGCTTCGAGTTTCGTGTTCCCCGCCGACATGCCGTTGCTCACATACAGGTTGCCGATAAGATTCACCGGGAACCACGTCACTGTGCCGTCGCGCAGACGCGTGTAGGGCAGGGCGCAGATGCCGCGCTCCACGTTGCCTGAGTTCAGGTCGACCATCACCGAGCTGTCGATATCGCTGTCCGGGTTGTAGAACGCCTGCAACTTGGGGTTCAGCAATTCAGCGGGCCACGCACCGTCTTCGGTGGGAGCAAACCAGCGTTCCTGCGGGTAATGAACGAACGGGCCTTCAGCGCGGGTCTGGCCGAGATAGAAGTGGGTCCAGAAATAGTGGCAGCCGAGACGCTCGAAGAATTCGCCGAGTGCGCTCGCACGCGCGGCGAGTTCGGACGCGCCCTTGCCGTTGGTGAACAGCAGCGGACAATCCTTGTCGCGCATGTGCACTGACCAGATGTTCTCCGCCGGGTTGAGCCACGAGCTTTCCTCGAGGAAAAAGCCGCGCGCCGCGAGCTTCTGCTGCATGGTGGCAATGGAGGATTCCAGCGATGCGTCCTTGCCGGGAATGAAGCTTTCGGTTTGCATGATGTGTGCCTTTATCTAGGTCGAGGAGGAGTCTGGTATGTGTGTGAGGCATGGCGATGACGTGACGTCACGCGCGCCGTCTGAACCAGCCCGTGAGCGATAAACGGTCGCGCGTCGCGGGCAATACTTCGTGCAGCATGTCGGCAGATAAAAACACGGCAATCCGGCTGCCGACGGGTGCGATGTCCCGCGTACTCAAACCTTCCGGATGCAGCCTTAAAGCGCCGCCGTGCTCGGGTAGCCAGTCCGCATTCAGATAGACGATCACGGACACGGTCCGGCTGTCGTCGTGGCGAAAACGGTCGCGGTGCTGCATGTATGAAGCACCCGGTGCGTAGAACGCAAAGTGGCTTTCGTATTCATCGAGGCCCAGGAACAGGCCGCGATTCAATGCAACGCGCAGTGTTTCCATGATCGCGAGATAACGATCGCATGCGGCCGACTGACCTGCCGCAAGCCACTGGATCCGGTCGCCGCGCACGCCGGGCTGGAGCGAGCGCGCCGCGCCCTGGCTGACACGCGCCAAGGTAAGCGTGCCGGCCGCCGCGAGCGCCGCGCATTCCAGCGCCAGCGCAAGGGTCAGGTCCGGCGGCAGGAAAATGTCCTGTTCCGACCAGCCATGCTCATGAACGGCATCGACAATATGACCATGCAGGTCATCTCCGGACGCATCGGAATGCGCCGGCGGGTGCGATCGGGTCACTGCGGTTTCCTTCGAACGAAGGTGCTGGGTGGAAATTCGGCAGGCTGTCCGAAGCGAAGCTACGGATAAGCAAGCGGGATCGGATATCGGTGGGGTGGGGCTTTAATCTGAGCGGCAGATATTAACACCGGCTCCTGACTGTTTCCCTGGGGTCCCAAGCGGCGTGCCCGCGCTGGTCTGGCCCGCTTTAAGATGCGTGTCGTTGGGCCCATTCCGGGTGGTGTGTTTTGCTTCGCGCAGCGGGTTTCCATCGGCTACGCAGACGTGTTGAGCGTTTGATTCGCTCGCGCCGTTGGAGCCTTGTTCAGGCGTTCGCGGGTCCGCCCATCCGTTCGAGCAGATACTCCACGAGACTCATCAGCTTGCGGCGCGGGCGGCGGTCGCGAAGATAAACCATGTTCACCGGACGAGCGGCCGGCACAATCGATTGCAGCACGGGTACGAGCCGCCCTGCGGCAATATCGTCCGCAAGCAGGACTTCCGGCTGCAGGATCAACCCCGCGCCATTCACGGCTGCCGCACGCAGCGCTTGCCCATCGTTGGATGCAAAGCGCGTCTGCATTGGCCAGGTGTACTCGGGGCGGTCTTCGAGTTGCCAGGCGGTTCGCCCGTTCCAGACCAGGTGTGCCAGACAGTGATGGTTGGCCAGGTCCGCCGACGTCCTCGGCACGCCCGCTCGTGCCAGATAGGCCGGTGCGCCACAAATGATCATCCGATAAGGCGGCAACGGCCGCGCGACGAGTTCGGAGTCGGAGAGCGCGCCTATGCGTATTGCCAGGTCGAAACCTTCCTCGATCAGATCCACGCGCGTGTTGCTCAGGACCAGTTCGATCTTCACTTCGGTGTGCTGACGCAGATAGTCCGGGATCAGCGGAGCGACGGCGTTCGCGCCAAGGGTCACCGGTGCGCTCACGCGCAGGAGACCGCGCGGAACCGCCTGCATGATTTCGATCGAATGCTCCGCCACGCGGACTTGTTCGAGCACCGTACGGGCACTTTCGTAGAAGGCTGCACCAGCTTCCGTCAGGCTCTGCCGACGCGTGCTGCGCTGGAGAAGCCGGGCGCCCAGCAACTCCTCCAATTGCCGGATGTGCTTGCCGACCATGACGGATGACACGTCGAGCTTCTCAGCGGCGGCGCTGAAATTCCCGGTCTCGATCACTGCGACGAACGCCTCCATACACCGCAACTTGTCCATATTGCTAACCACCAGTTAGAGATGTCCGAATCTTATGCGTCTTTTACTAACCGTGTGGGAGGCGAACAATCGCGGCTTATCTTCATGAACCAGGGAGCTAGCGATGAAAATTGTGGTGATCGGAGGAACGGGAACGATTGGACGCGCGATCGTTGAAGAGATGCAGCCGCGGCATGACATTGTCGTGGTGGGCCAGAGCCGGGGAGACCGGCAAGTCGATATCACCGACGCGGCAAGCGTGCAGGCGCTGTTTGATCATGTAGGTCGATTCGACGCCCTGATCGCGGCAACAGGCAATCTGCATCTTGGGCCGGTTGCTGAAACCACCGCCGAACAGTTCAACCTGGGCTTGCAGGACAAGCTGCTTGGCCAGATACGCGTCGCGTTGGCAGTCCAACATCACTTGAACGACGGCGGCTCGATCACGTTGACGAGCGGCATTGTTGCCGAGGAACCCATTCGACAGGGCAGCAATGCCACCACGGTCAATGCCGCCGTGGAAGGCTTTGTGCGCGCAGCCGCGATCGAGCTGGCGCGCGGGCTTCGCATCAATGCCGTCAGTCCGACCCTGGTGACGGAATCCGCATCGGTGTATGGGCCATTCTTTCCAGGCTTCGAGAGTGTCCCCGTTGCGAAAGTCGCGTTGGCTTACCGGCGCAGCGTGGAAGGCGCGCAGACGGGTCGCGTCTATCGGATCTGGTAACGGGGTCTGGACAATCAGCGGAGCCGGTAATGAATCGGTTTCCCCGCCCGATGCGCCGCTGACCAAAGCGAGGCAGCGGCTCAAATCCGAGCCGCATCAAGGGCTTAGATCGTCGCCAGACACGTTATCCACAAGGTTCTCAACATAAACGGTGAATAACCTGCGAGCCTGTTTCGCGTCATTGTTTCGGGCGGTGAATACGGCCGCCCGACTAGACCGGAATCGGAAAATGAACGCCCGCCCGCTGAGCCGCGTTGACGATATGCGCTTCGATGGCGCGCCCGGCGTGTTCGCTGTCGCGCGCCTTCAATGCGTCGACAATCGCCAGATGCTCGTGATATGTCGACAACACCAGTTCCCGCCGATAAAACGGCAAACGCTGGCTCTCTTTCATGATGTCGGCGCTGCCGCGCAGTATCGATTCGATCGCCGTATTGCCCGCAAGGCTCACGATGCGCATGTGGAACGCGAAGTCGAGTTGCGCGGCTTCGTCGAGTTCGGCGCAGGTCAGCGCACCATGCAGCGAATCGAGGTTGTCCTCCAGCCAGACAATGTCGGCGTCCCCAATGGCCGGCGCCGCCAGCCGCGCGACGAAACCCTCGAGCGCGAAGCGCATCTGGTAGGTATCGGGCAGCGACGCCTGATCGGCGAAACGCCACGCGTGCGCGCCGGCCGCCTCGGCGCTGTTCACATATACGCCCTTGCCGGGGCGGATATGCAGCATCCCGAGCGCTTCGAGCGTGGACAGCGCTTCACGCAGCGAGGCGCGGCTGATCGCCAGTTCCTCCGATAACTGCCGCTGCGCCGGCAGCAGACTGCCCACCGGATAAACGCTCGTCTCGATGCGCTCACGAATAGTCGCGATGGCGGCATCGGTCACGGTATGCGGAACATTTTTCATAGGACGAGTAAGAGTGGCGCGGTCTGACCGCCATTGTAGGCGCGCTCCGCCCAAGCGTCTGCCCTGATTCGGTTTTCCGCTTGAAAGCACGCTGAAAAGCCGGGTAAACCGGTATCAAACGGATCTTGACTCCACTATATCGGCTTTCTAATATTCCTCATCAGCAACTGGTCGGACCAGTCTGAACAGTTAGCATGGTCATCATCCCGTGCCGTGCGACACCGAGGAGAAACATCGTGTTGAGATTTCTTAATTCCCTGTTTGGACGGGTCATGATCGCGCTGGTCGCGGGGATCGTGATCGGTGCGGTGTTCCCTCATTTCGCCCAGACTCTCAGGCCGCTGGGCGACGGTTTCCTCAAGCTCATCAAGATGGTGATCGGGCCGATCGTGTTCTGCGTGGTCGTCTCGGGCATGGCAAGCGCCGGGAACCTGAAGAAGGTCGGACGCGTCGGGTTGAAGTCGGTGGTCTATTTCGAGGTCATGACCACGCTCGCGCTCGTGATTGGCGCCGTGCTCGCGTACGCCACACGGCCGGGCGTGGGCATGAATATCGACCTGCATACGCTCGACGCCGGTTCGCTCGCCACTTACACGGAACACGCGAAAAGCCTGAAGGACACGGCCGGCTTCCTGCTCAAGATCATTCCCGATACCGCCACGGACGCCTTCGCGAAGGGCGACATCCTGCAGGTACTGGTGTTCTCCGTGCTGTTCGGCGCGGCGCTCTCGCTGCTGGGCGAGAAGGCGCAGCGCGTGACGAGTCTTATCGATGAGCTGTCGCACGTGTTCTTTCGCATCATGGGTTTCATCATCAAGCTCGCGCCGCTCGGCGTGCTCGGTGCGATTGCGTTCACGACGGGCACGTATGGCGTCGAGTCACTCAAGCAACTCGGCATGCTGGTGATCGTGTTTTATGCGAGCTGCTTCGTGTTTGTGTTTGTCGTGCTCGGCGTGGTGATGCGGCTCACTGGTTTCAGCATCTTCAAGCTCGTGCGATATCTGCGCGAGGAACTGCTGATCGTGCTCGGCACCGCTTCGTCGGACGCCGTGCTGCCGCAGATCATGCGCAAGCTCGAATGGATGGGCGTGAAGGATTCCACCGTCGGCCTCGTGATCCCGACCGGCTATTCGTTCAACCTCGACGGCTTCTCGATCTATCTCACGCTCGCCGTGATCTTCATCGCGCAGGCCACCAACACGCCGCTGTCCATCCACGATTTGATCGTGGTGGTGCTGGTGTCGCTGGTGACGTCGAAAGGCGCGCATGGCATTCCCGGCTCGGCCATCGTGATTCTTGCCGCGACGCTCTCCGCGATCCCCGCCATTCCCGTGCTCGGCCTCGTGCTGATCCTGCCGGTGGACTGGTTCGTCGGCATTGCGCGCGCCGTCACCAACCTGATCGGCAACTGCGTCGCGACGGTGGTCGTCGCCGTGTGGGAGAAGGATATCGACCGTGTCCGCGCCACACGTGTGCTGAATCAGGATGCCGAACTGCTTTTCGTGCCGGCCGATCACGCCGGCGCAAGTCACGGCCACGAACCTGCGCACGCTGTCTGAGCGCGCGGTGTTTGTCGCCATTCCCTGAATCGTCTTAAAGGAACTCACTTCATGGCCAGTCCCGTACTCGACCCCAACGCGCCGGCATTTACCCGCCGCTTCATGAACCTCGCCGATCCGCGTCTCGGCGCCACAGCGCTCTTCGCCAGCGACGAATTCTTCGCGCCCAAGGAGCGGATGCTCAATCCGCAGCCGGCGGTTTTCATCCCCGGCAAGTACGATGACAACGGCAAGTGGATGGACGGCTGGGAAACGCGCCGCAAGCGCACCACCGGCTACGATTTCTGCATCGTCAAACTGGCGCGGCCGGGCACCATTCACGGTATCGACCTGGATACGAGCCACTTCACAGGCAACTTCCCGCCGGCGGCGTCAATCGATGCCTGCACAAGCGAAAGCGCCACCCCGCAAGACGATGCCGACTGGCGCGAGATCGTGCCGGCGACCACGCTGCAGGGCAACCAGCATCACTATCTGCCGATCTCCGATGCGCGTGCCTACACCCACCTGCGCGTGAATATCTACCCGGACGGCGGGATCGCGCGATTGCGTGTGTATGGCCAGCCCAAGGTGGACTGGACGCGCGTGGAGCGCGGTACACGCGTTGACCTTGCCGCGATCGAAAACGGCGCGTATCTGGTGGCGGCGAACAACCAGCATTTCGGACCGGCTTCGCAGATGCTGATGCCCGGGCGAGGTGTGGACATGGGCGACGGCTGGGAAACGCGGCGGCGCCGCGAGCCCGGCAACGACTGGGCGATCGTGGCGCTGGCGCACCCCGGCGTGATCCACGCGATAGAAGTCGATACCGCCCACTTCAAGGGCAATTTCCCCGATGGCTGTTCGCTGCAGGCCGCGCGTGTCGCTGGTGGCACGGACGAGTCGCTCGTTACGCAGGCGATGTTCTGGCCGGTGCTGCTGTCGCAACAAAAGCTGTCGGCGGACAATATCCATCGGTTCGAAAGTGAAGTGGCGGCGCTTGGGCCCGTCACGCACGTTCGTTTCAACATGTTCCCGGACGGTGGCGTGTCGCGCTTGCGCCTGTTCGGTGCGATCGAGTAAGAAGACATGAACACGCTTACGCTTGAACCCCTGACGCGCGCGGCGTTCGAGCCGTTCGGCGATGTCATCGAACTCGACGGCGCACGGCATTTTCCGATCAACGGCGGCACGACGGAACGCTTCCACGACCTGGCGCGTGTGGATGTCGGCGCGGACGTTGGCGGCAGGCCGCTCATCAACGTGTTCCGCGGACAGCCGCGTGCTCAGCCCGTCGAGATCTCGATGATGGAGCGCCATCCGCTGGGCAGCCAGGCGTTCCTGCCGCTCGGCGTGGTGTCGTATCTGGTGGTGGTCGCGCCGGCGGGTGAATTCGATGCGTCGAAACTCCGGGCATTTTTCACGCGCGGCTGGCAGGGCGTGAACTATGCGCGGGGCGTCTGGCATCATCCGCTGATCGTGTTGAATACGGGGGCGGACTTCATTGTGGTGGATCGGGGAGGTGAGGGAGAAAATTGTGAGGAAGCCTATCTATCCGCGAGTGTGCGGCTGATTGAAGACAAGCTTGTTTATCCGTCAGCCGCGTAAAGCACTGATCTTCTCGCCGGGATGCCGGCGTTCCACGTTTGCCTTCGCTCAGTGCATTATTCTGGATGAGTGACGCGCTGCACGGCGAAATCAAGCGATGGAATGCACCGGAAAATGACACAGAACATCTACGACGATCCCGCGTTCTTCGAGGGTTACAGCAAGCTGGGCCGCTCAGTGCAGGGTCTGGCGGGTGCAGCGGAATGGCCTGCGCTCATGGCATTGCTTCCGCCCACGCGCCGCCTCAGGGTCGTCGATCTCGGCTGCGGTTACGGCTGGTTTTGCCGCTGGGCACGCGAGCAGGGCGCGGCAGCCGTTCTCGGTCTTGACGTGTCGGAGAAGATGCTCGACCGCGCAAGATCGTCCTCCGCCGACCCGGCCATCACCTACGCAAAAGCCGACCTGGAGAAGCTTGATCTCCAGGAAGCCAGCTTCGACCTGGCGTATAGCTCACTCGCGTTTCACTACATTGAAGACCTGCGTGGCCTGCTGCAGAACATCCATCGTGCGCTTGTACCGGGTGCGCGGCTGGTCTTCTCGATCGAGCATCCTATCTACATGGCGCCTCAAAAGCCGGGATGGTTGATCGATGAGAGCGGCCGCAAGACCTGGCCCGTCGACAGCTATCAACAGGAGGGGCGGGCGGATCACCAACTGGCTGGCCGATGGCGTGGTCAAGCAGCACCGGACGATGGGCACACTATTGAACAGTCTGATTGGTGCGGGCTTTACGATTGCCCACGTGCAGGAATGGGGTCCGACAGACGACGAGGTTGCCGCACGGCCCGAACTGGCCGAGGAGCGTGAGCGCCCCATGATGCTGCTGGTGTCCGCACGCCGATAACCGGGCGCTCCAAGAACTAGGGCCGCGTGACGGCAACGACGCCCTCTTGCCCGGCATCCCGGCTTGGTGCACTCGATGCGGCCGGCGCTCCGCTGGCGCAGACCCGATTGCGCCCGGCGTTCTTCGCCCGGTACAACTGCGCATCCGCCGCGCCGACCACGCTTTCCTCGGTCACGTGACCTGACTCGTCCGCGTAATTCACGGACACAACACCGAAACTGGCGGTGGAACGCACCTCGCGGCCATCCCATGCACGCGTGGTCGTCAGTTCGAACGATTGGCGCATGCGCTCGGCAAGCACTGTCGCGCCGGTAAGGTCGGTTTGCGGAAGCAGCAACAGGAATTCCTCGCCGCCATAGCGAATCACGCTGTCGACCTGATGCCGCGTGTGGGCAAGCAGCATGGCAGTGAAGGTCCGCAAGACCGCGTCGCCTGCAGGGTGCCCGTAGGTATCGTTGATCTGCTTGAAGTGGTCGATGTCGCACAGGATGACCGCAAGCTTGAGCTTGTATCGGCGGGTGCGCTGGAGTTCGGCGTCGAACAGCACGTCGGTCAGGTATCGCCGGTTGAAGCAGCCGGTGAGGTAGTCGCGCACGGAGAGGTTGCGCAACATCGCGTGCTGGCAGAATTCATCGCGGGCCAGCCGGTTGTGGCGGCGAGCCGTGACATAACCGAGCACATTGGTGAAGGCCAGAAGCATCGTCGACGTCAGGAACGTCGACGAATCGAGGGTCTTCAACGCCGCCGAAATGACGATAAACGCGATTGTCGCGACAACGGAGATAAGCCCGGCCCAAAGCAGCTTGTTCGGAATGAAGTTGTAAACCACGACCAGCAGGATGCACATGGACATGCAGTGCGCGACCATCCCGGTGGGACGAAGCCAGGTGATCATCATGAATGCGGTGAAGCCGACGACTTCGACCGCACTCGCCGCCGCGCGCAGGGAGGCGATGGAAACCTGCAGCAAGGTGACGGCACGCAAGCCGATCAAACACGTCAACGCAAGGCAGCATCGTGCGAGGAAAAGCACGACCGTAGTGCGGGAATGACCAAGGGCGGCTATGTCGGTAATCGTGAAGGCGACGTAAAACAGCGCGGAGAAAACAAGCGTGCGCACCAGAGCGGTATGGGTGGCGGCCCGGTGCTGGAGTTGAAACTCCTGTTCCACCGACGGGTCTTCGAACTCGGACCACAGGCGGTCGAGTCTGAAATTCGTCTCGGCGTCAAACCGTGAGATTTCACTCAGTTCTGCCATCGCTCGCCATGTCGGATGTCGCAGTTGGGGGCAACATGATAAGTCATTTTACCGATCCACCCCGGCACGTCGGCGTCCGGACGAAACGCCGTATGGGGGATAGGAAGGGGTTACCCATGCCGGAGAGGGGTGGCGGGAGCCGCAGCGACTGCGACCCCGCTATGCCCCGGCGATCTCGGCCAGCGTGTCACGCAGCCACACGTGCGCCGGATCGGCCTGACTCCGGGGCGGCCACGCAGCGAACAGCGTAAAACCGCGTGCCTCGAACGGCAGATCGAAGATATCGAGGCGTTCCCGATAACGCTCGGCAAACCGGGCGGGCAGCGTCGAAACATAGTCCGTGCGCGCCAGCAGCTCAGGCACCAGCGTGAAATGCTGCACGGACAACACGACCCGGCGCTCGCGTCCCAGCGCGTCCAGGTGTTCGTCCATGAAGCCATGAAAACTGCCCCCGCTCGTCGACACCAGCACGTGGTCCAGCGCGCAATACGTGTCGAGATCGAGCGGCGCAGTGCCACGCGGATGCCGCTTGCGCTGGACGACGACAAAATGCTCGTCGAAGAGTTTGCGGGCTTTCATCGACGCCGGGACCATCCGCTCCGAGCCCAGCAGCAAATCGATTTCACCGCGCTCGAGGCGGGTCGCCATCGACGGCTGGTCGGCCACGATAAACGCGATTCGCACGCCCGGCCCCGCCAGCGTCGGCAACTGCTCCATCAGCCGCTGGCCGAGCACCGCCGTGGCGTTGTCGTTTGCGGCAATCACGAAGTTGCGGCGGTCCGTATGCGGGTCGAAGGAAGGTTGATGGCGCACGACCGCTTCGAGATTTTTCAAGGCCACGTGCAGCGGCTCCATCAACTCGAGCGCCCGCGTGCTGCGCGTCATGCCCCGGCCGGTTTCGGCGGGTATTAGTAGCGGATCGCCGAAGATTTGCCGCAGCCGCGCAAGTTGGGTCGACACAGCGGGCTGCGTCAGATGCAGTCGTTGCGCCGCACGCGTGACGTTCGATTCGGCAAGCAACGCGTCCAGCGAGACGAGCAGATTCAGATCGATACCGCGAAGATCAATCATATTGATAGGTCGCATTCCAGTAATTGATTTCAAGAATACGTGCGCGACACCTAGAGTTCAACTGTCCAACCGACCTTGAGGGGAATACAGATGAAAGCCTGGATGCTCGATGAACCCGGTACGCCGCTGGCGCTGCGCGACGTTGCGCAACCGCTGCCGCGCCGCAACGCAGTAACCGTCCGGATGGAAGCCGTGCCGCTGCTCAGCTACACGCGCGCTCACGTTGAAGGAAAGTTGCCGTATGCCTATCCGCCGGAACCGTTCTCGCCGGGGACAAACGGCGTTGGCCGCGTGGAAGCGGTCGGCGAAGGCGTGATGTCTTTTCACGTTGGTCAGCGCGTCGCGGTGAACCCGTACTGGATGGCGAATGAAACGGTACGCGAACCGGCGCAAGTGCTGATTGCGCTGACCGGCCTTGGCGCCGACAGCGCGCCGATGCTCGCCGAATTTCCACATGGCACGTTGCGCGAAGTGGCGGAATTCCCGGCGTCGACGCTGATTCCGCTCAATGGTCTCGACGATCTCCCGGCCGAGCGCCTCGCGATCCTGGGCAAGTTCGCGGTGCCGTTTGGCGGTTTGCGGCGCGGACGGCTGGCGGCGGGTGAAACCGTGATCGTCAACGGTGCGACCGGCTACTTCGGCTCGGCGGCCGTACTCGCCGCGGTGGCGATGGGCGCGAGCAGGGTGGTTGCACTCGGCAGGCGTGCAGAGCCGCTGCAAACGCTGGCGGAACTCGGACAAGGCCGCGTGGTGCCGGTCGTGCTGTCGGGCGATGCTGCGAACGACATGGCGGCCATTCGCGCGGCGGCGGGCGGCGGTGCGGACCTGGCTTTCGATATGGTCGGCAATGCAACCGATGCCAACGCCACGCTCGCTACGCTAAGAAGCCTGCGCCGCGGCGGGCGCCTCGTATTGATGGGCAGCATGCTGGTGGACTTGCCGATTCCCTACTCCGAGATGCTGCTGAACAACTGGGAGTTGATCGGCAACTTCATGTACACGCCCGCCGATTACCTCGCGCTGGTTGCGCTGGCCGCGTCGCGCCAGTTGCCGCTCGCGTCCGTCGAGCTGAAGACGTTTCCATTCGCCGCACTGGAAGCGGCTATTGACGAGGCGGGCCGCATGTCGGGCCTGCAATGCACGGTGGTGCGCGGTGATTCACCGCAAGCCTGGAAGTAGCAGGACGAGGGCGGCGTCTAGTACAGGTCGGTCTTGAGGCGTCCGGGCAATGCACGATCGTAGGCGTCGCCGTCGAAGCTGGCGTCGCTTACGTTCTGCAGCATGGCGCCCGCCGAGGGCAAGCTCGAGCGGTCGACGTGCTTCTCGCCGTTCCATAAGTCCGACCTCACGACCGCCTTCGAACAGTGAAAATACACGGACTCCACATGTACGAGGATCACCGTGCGCGGCGGTTTGCCGTTAACGCTGAACGAGGCGAGCAACTCGCTGTCGTCGGCAATCGATGCACGCCCGTTCACCCGCATCATTTCCCCCACGCCCGGCACCAGAAACAGCAAGGCCACGCGCGGGTCATGCACGAGGTTCCTGAGTGTATCGATACGGTTATTGCCCGGGCGGTCGGGAATGGCGAGCGTATGGGCATCGAGGATCCGTACGAAGCCCATTGCATCGCCCTTGGGCGAGCAGTCGAGCCCGTCCTCTCCCGCCGACGCCAGCATCACGAACGGCGACGCAAGGATGAACGCCGCATAGTCCTCGCTGATGAATGAAATCTCCTTGCGCAACGACCGCTCGTTCGGCTTGCCGTAGATACCCTCCAGTTGTTCGACGCTCGTCAGCATGCTCCGCTCCTTCGGTGATCAGGGTTCAGCACGTACATTAGCAGGCCCGGCTGAACCTGACGTGACTAGTGCGGTGTGATAGGGTCGAGTCCCGTCTGCGTGACGACCGGCGCCGCTTCCGGCGAGGCGAGATACTCGAGCAGCGCTTTCGCTTCGGCCGGATGTTGCGCGCCCACCGGAATACCGGCTGCAAATCGCGTGATCGACTGGACGGACTCGGGGATCTTGCCGACGAACGTTACGCCCGGCACGGGCAGCAGTTCACTCACTTGCTGGAAGCCGAGTTCGTAGTCGCCCCTGGCCACCACCGACGCTACCGGAATCTTCGGCACCATGGTCGCCTTCGGCCGGATCTGGTCCTCTATGCCAAGACGCTTGAACAACTCGTTCTGTATGTACACGCCGCTCGCGCTGTCGGAGTAGGCGACCGACTTCGCGTGCAGCAATGTGTCCTTCAACGCCGCGACCGTCGTGATGTCCGGCCTCGGCGCACCGGCGCGCACGACCATGCCGATGGCTGAATCGGCAAGTTCCACACGTGAACCCGGAATTACCTTGCCCTGTTTAATGAGGTCGTCGAGCGCATAGCCGACCATGATCACCACGTCCGCCGGTTCGCCCCGGGCCAGCCGGTTTGGAATGGCTTCGGGCGCCTTGCCCATGGACGGGCCAAGGGCCGTGTCGAGGGTATTGCCGCTTGCCGCGGCGAATTTCGGCCCGAGGATTTTATAGGCCGCGGTAAATCCGCCTGAGCTCACGACGTGCAATTCGGCGGCTTGAACGGTAGTCGCGCCCGCCGCTGCAACGCCGGCAATGAATCCGAATGTGGAAAGCTTTAGCAGGAACGATTTCATGGATAACCGTAAGGAGTGAATGAATCGATAACGTTTGCGCCGACGAAGTTTAAACGTCGTGGGCACACGGGTCGTTAGGGAACAACCCCGCGATATAGCCGGCGCAAACGTTTTACTTTCAATACCCTCAGACATCCCTGCCGAGTTGCTCCGGCCGGACTGTTAAATACTGACAAGTACGACAAACAGCGTATTGATTGGCGTTAGAGTACTTCATCGAAAGACATGTTTGGTTTGTCCTTCGGTCAATAAAATCAGTGGGAAAAAACATGCCCGGCGCCCTGCGCCAAGGGCTGAGAACCCATGAAGGCGAGCCGCATTATCAGCGCTGAGAGGCGGGTTCGTCGCGCACAAGACGTCTGTTTTTCGGGGATATCAAGTGAATACCAAATTGCAATACCAAGGAAATCGTGCGTCGATAATCATCGACGCGGAAATACTCCATATTGAAGCGATCATGTCGCGTTGTCTGGCAATGGGAGCTGATGGCGCGATTTTTCAAGCGAACTATTGGCGTAACCGGTTATTGACGTTGCGGGATTCCGGTCTGAGCCATACGCAGGACGTCGCGGTGCAATCGCTCTTAAGCAATCTCGTGGCGTCCCACTAGACCGGGGGCTTTGAATGTTGAATAAATCCAGCGGCTGCCCGCTTGCGTGGAAGTCGAAAATCCGCCCGCAGCAGCCGGCCGACAGCTTGCGTTATGTGACGCTGGATCTCGCGTCGGATTCGCACGCTCGTGCGGCAATCGAGGCATATGCCGATTCGTGTTCGGCCGAGTTGCCGTGGTTGGCGGATATTCTGCGAGCACGGCTGGAAAGATTAAACCGTTCGGCAGAACGCGCTCAGGATCAGTTTGCCGGACTTCAGGAAGATGGCGCCGCCCCAATGCCGCTGACTTATTGCGAACACACGGCGCGGCGGTTGATGGCGTTTGCATGCATGTGCGCGAGAGCGCGTGAGGATTACTCGGCTGCGGCATGGGATCACGTCATGAAAAGCTTTGACCGGATGTTGGTTCAAATGCGTTGATTTCGTATAAAAAAGTATAATAAGAATACAAGATAATCTGCGCTGGCAATCTGTACTGGCATTCGGTGCGCAAGCAAAATAAATGACAAAGCCGTCTTGACTAATTAACGGGATATCAGGCAATGCGGATTTGTGTGCTGGACGACGACCTGAGCCAGACGGCATTCGTGGCTCAGACACTGACTGCGGCCGGGCATTTCTGCCAGGTCTTTACGGAAGGCAAGAGCCTGATCCATGAGCTCAGGCGTCAGCCGTACGACCTGCTGCTGCTCGACTGGAACATGCCTGAAATGCCGGGCGACGTCGTGCTGAAGTGGGTCAGGCAAAACCTCACCACGAACCTGCCGGTTCTGTTCCTGACGAGCCGCAGTGTTGAAAGCGACGTTGTTCAGATGCTCAATGCCGGCGCCGACGACTACATCCTCAAGCCGGTGTCGCGGCCTGTGCTGCTCGCCCGTGTGGAAGCGTTGCTGCGGCGGGTCTACATGCATCAGAACGAGGTGACCCAGGAAACCTACGGCATCTATCGATTCGAGCTGACCACCCAGACCGCCCTGGTCAACGAAGTGCCGGCCGCGCTGACGCAGAAGGAATTCGAGCTGGCGCTGCTGCTCTTTCGCAACCTCTCGAGGCCGCTGTCACGCACGCATATCCGCGAATCGGTCTGGCGGCAGGACGTGGATATTCCGTCGCGCACAATCGATACGCATGTGTCGCAGATTCGCTCCAAGCTGGTGGTGCGGCCCCAAAACGGTTACCGCATAACACCCATCTACAGCTACGGCTACCGGTTGGAAAAAGTGGGGAATGATTCGCCGTGAACGGGTTCCATAAAAACAGCCGGGGTTGGGTGGTGCATCAACCTCCGCGCTCGGGGCTGGATATCGCAATGGCGGTGGCCGGTGTCATCGCCATTGCCTGTTCGATCCAGCCGGTCTACGCCAAACGCGTGCCGCCGCAGGACATGACGCCTTATGTGGTGCGCGCGGATGATTCGCTGTACACGCTCGCGGACCGCTATATGCAGAGTCCTTCCGACTGGAGGCTGTTGCGCGACATCAATCACGTTGCGAATCCGCGGCACCTGCAGGTCAACGCTCATCTCTCCATGCCCACCTCGCGGCTCAGGCAGACACTGCTGACGGCCCAGGTAGTGGCGGTGCGCGGCAGTGTCGAGAAGCTCGGCGCTGCGGGCGCGTCCGCCACGCCGGTCGGCGCGGGGACGCTGCTGAGAGAAGGCGACGAGGTCAGCACGGGCCGCGACGCGTTTGTCTCCATGACGCTGCCGGACGGCTCGCATGTCGTGCTGCCGTCGAGCAGCCGGATCCAGATCGGACGCTTGCGGACCACGCTGCTGACGGGCGCGGTCGACCGGCAGTTCGACCTGAAGCAAGGCGAGGTCACGACCGACGTCACGCCGTTCAAGAACCCGCGTGATTCGTTCCGTGTCGTCACGCCGTCCGTGGTGGCGGGCGTGCGCGGCACGCGGTTCCGGGTGAATTACCTGGCGGAGCAGGATGCCACCGCCGTCGAGGTGCTGGCGGGCAAGATCGGCGTGGATGGAGCGGGGCCCGACGGTGCGGGGAACAGCACGGCTGCTCCGCTGCCGGTCCCGGGCGGTGCGCAGACGCTCGTGCTGGCCGGCTACGGTAACCTGACACGCACGGGCGAGGCCGCCGGCGCGTCGGTGCGGCTGCTCGCCCCGCCGGATATTGTCGATCCGGGCAAGTTGCAGCGTGCGCCCCAAGTGAGCTTCGACCTGACGCCGGTCGACGGCGCCCGGGCGTACCGCACCGAGATCGCGACCGATGCCGACTTCCTCGACCTGCTTCGCGACGAGCGCACCACCGGCCTGCACGCGGCGTTCGACAATATTCCCGACGGCAACTACTTCGTGCGCGTCCTGGCCACCGACACGCACGGCATCGACGGCTTGCCGCAAGTGTTCACGTTCAACCGTTATACCGACACCACCAACGCGGCGGCCACGCCTGTAAAAGGGGATGGCTACGTTTTCCGCTGGCATGTCGATAGCCAAGCGAAGGGCGCGCGGTATCGGTTCATCCTGTCGGATCATGCGGACCTGAGCGCGCCGTATATCGACTTGCTCGATGTGGCGGGCGGCGAGATGACGGTGGCGAACCTGCCGCCAGGAAAGTACTACTGGACGATTGTTGTCGATACCTTCGAGAACGGCCGGCTCCTGTCGATCCCGAGCGAAATCCGGTCGTTCACTCAAACGCGGTAGGCGCGACCCATGCCATGGCGCTTCCCCTTCCGCAACCGGCGCTGGCTGGGGCCTTCGATCGGCAAGCGCTTTTTCCTGGAATGGACGCTGATCGGCATGGTGGGGGTGGCCGCGGTGCTCTTTGGCGTGTTGAGCCCGCTGACCGAGCGCGCCAGTTTCCTGTTCTACGACCAATTGCTGTTGCACTCGTCGAGCCGTCCGTCGAATGGCATCGTGATTGTCGCTATCGATGACGAGAGCATTGCGGAACTCGGGCGCTGGCCATGGCCGCGCGAGACTCACGCCGCGCTGCTGACGCAACTTGCGAAGGCGAAACCGGCGAGCGTCGCCTACGACGTGCTGTTCACCGAGCCGTCTCCCGGCGACACCGCTTTCGCCGAGGCCATGAAGCATGTGCCGACCTATCTGCCGCTGCTCGTCGACCGGCTGCCCGTCAACCAGAACGAGCCTGCCGTGGTCGAGCCCGTGCCTGCGTTGCGCCAGGCGGCGGCGGGCGTGGGCCATATCGACCTGGAAGTGAATCACGACGGCATCGTGCGCAGCGTCTCGCTGTTCGAAGGCAGCGGCAAGGACTGGTGGCCGAGCATCACGGTGCCGGTGTACCAGGCTTTGCGGGGGCCGGACGCGGTGCTGCCCGGGATCGGCACAGCGGCTGCGGATGCGGCGTTCGCGGCGTCGGGACCGGCCGGCGCGGGCGACCTCAAGCGCGCGCACCGGATGATGATTCCGTTCTCGCGCACGTCGCTGGATTATCCGCGGGTCTCGTTCGCCGCCGCGATGCAGGGTGCCGTCCCGCCCGAATTCTTCGCGGGCAAGATCGTGCTGGTCGGTGCAACGGCGGCCGGTCTGCGCGATCGCTTTGCCACGCCGATCTCGGGCGAAGTGGGCGAACTGCCGGGTGTCGATATCTACGCGACCATCCTCGACGCATTGTTCGACGGCCGCGCGATCAAACCTGTCGGCGACAAGGAGGCCGCCTGGGTGAGCATCGTGCCGGTCGGCATCCTGCTCGCGGCGCTGCTGGTGGTGTCGCCGTTGCAGTCGCTCATGCTGACGATCGCGCTGGCCTTCGCCAGCCTGATTGCGAGCGCCTGCCTGATGTATCTGCGCTCGTGCTGGCTCTCGCCGGTGCCTGCGGTGGGCGGGCTGGCGCTGATCTATCTGCTGTGGAGCTGGCGGCGTCTCGAGGTCGCGATGTCGTATCTCGGACAGGAGTTGCGTCTGCTGGCTGCCGAGCCCAACCTGCTGCCCGGTCCCCAACCGAAACCGCAGGGCACGGCGGGCGACGTGCTTGAACGCCTGATCGCGCTCACACGCCAGGCCGTGCAGCGCCAGCGCAATATGCGGCAGTTCATCTGGGACAGCCTGAACAGCTTGCCCGAGCCGATCATGGTCTGCGATTGCGACGGCCGGATCCTGATGGTCAACGATCCCGCGCGGCTGCATTGTGGCCCCGTGCGATTCACGGACCTGTCGATCATGCAGCTCTTCGGCGAGTTCCATTTCGTGCGTCTGGTCGACGAAGACAGCAGCGGCGCGCTGCCGAGCGGCATGCAATGGCCGGGGATGCTCGACCCGCGCGTCGAGCGTCACACGGCCGTGATGATGCACGGCATCGAAGTGCGCGATCGCCATGGCCGCGACCACATGCTGCGGTATGCGCCCTGCACGACCAGCACGGGCGAATCGCTCGGGTGGATTGCGAGCTGGGTGGACATCACCGCGCTGCACGCCTCCGAGCGCCAGCGCGACGACATGCTGCATCTGCTGTCGCACGACATGCGCTCGCCGCAGGCATCCATTCTCGCGCTGCTCGACACCGGGCGGCCGCACATCGACTCGAAGCCGGCAATGGAACTGATGGAGCGAGTGGAGCGCTACGCGCGCCGCACGCTCGCGCTGGCCGATGACTTCGTGCAGCTCGCCCGCGCCGAGTCGCAGCATTACAGTCTCGAACTGCTGAACCTGCATGAACTCGCGATCGACGCCAGCGACGAAATCTGGCCGCTCGCGAACGCAAAGGAAATCGAGGTGCGCTGCGAGAGCGAAGGCCAGGTCTTCTGGGTCCTGGCGGACCGGTCGCTGATGACACGCGCGCTCATCAACCTGCTCAGCAACGCGGTGAAGTACAGTCCGCCCGGCACGCGCGTCGACTGTATTGTCACGGAGATGCCGGGCGCTATCGTGTGCGCGGTGCGGGACGCGGGTTACGGTATTGCGCTCGAGCAGCAGGCGCATTTGTTCGAACGCTTCCGGCGCTTTCATCTCGATGGCCAGCCGCCGAGCGACGGAACCGGGCTGGGGATGGCGTTCGTCAAGACGGTGATCAGCCGCCACGCGGGGGAGATCGCGATTCAAAGCGCGCCGGACCAGGGAACAACAGTGACGATCACCTTGCGCTCGCAGACAATTGAACCGCGCGAAGCAAGCGGAGAAGAACCCGCCGCGCAGAAGCAATGAACGTTTTTTGGGGAACGAAGTGAACATACGATCGATGGCAAGCGCCATTTTCCTTCTCGCGCTCCTGAGCGGTTGCGCCAGCGAGCCGCCGGTGAGGATCAGTGCTTACAGTGCGCAGGGCGGGGATTTCGCGACGAAGAGCGTCAAGACCTACGCGTTGCAATCGTCGAGCATCGAGCCTCAGGGCACCGCCGCGACCGACACCGCAACCGATGCCGCTGCCGCTCGCTGGCTTGATGAAGCACTCGCCGCGAAGGGCTTGCGGCCGGCGCCTCAGGACAGCGCGGACTACCTCGTCAAGCTGGGTTATGCAACGCGTCCACAAGCGGTGCGGGTGCGCGCTGCCTGCACGGGCGCGCCCGAAAGCGCATGTGACGACGTGGTGCCGTCGAAGGAATGGTTTGGACGCAAGCACTACGTTCACGCGCTAACTGTCCAGTTCGTCGGGCGGACGAGCGGGGCGGTGAGTTACCAGGTAAACGTCACCCATGCGGATCGCGACCCGGCCGGCAACGCGGCGCTGCACGGCCTCATGAATTGTGCGTTCGCGGACTTTCCCATGCACAATGCCGAGCGGCGCGAAGTCGCGCATTGTGATTAGCGGCCAGCGGAAGATCGGCACGCGGGGACTGGCGCGGGGGATATTCGCGTATTCTTGCGCCTGAACGAAGCGGCGAGCATTGCAGGCGACACGCCAGGCCGCTGATGACGTTCAGTCCACACGAGCCCGAAGGACTCGACATGCCAGGGAACCCGCAGTGAAGTTTGCCGATTTTTGCCGTTGCACCGTAGTCTCGTTTACTTGCGTTTGGCTGACTAACGCATTCGCCGACGAGCAGAGCGCTACCCCTGATACCGGAGCAGCCGCCGCCGACACGACCGCCTCCGATCCATGGAAGGTCTCGATCGGCCCCGCGCTGATGGTGTCGCCGAAATACCCTGGTTCCCGTGCGTTCCAGGTCCTGCCGCTGCCGTCGCTCGATATCTCCTACGACGACCGGATCTTCTCGCAAGGTCTCGACATACTCGGCATCAACCTCCTGAAAGGTCCGGCGTATCACTTCGGCACGTCGATCAGCTTCGACTTTCAATCGCGCAATGAATCCGACGATCCGCGTCTTCACGGCCTGGGTAATGTGCACTATGGTCCGAAGCTGAAGGTGTTTGCGGACTATTCGGTGTCGCTGCTGACGGGTTCGGTCGCGGCCTATCAGGACATCGCGGGGACGGGGCAGGGTCTGCTCGTCAGCGGGGATCTGGTGGCGAACATGCCGCTTACTTCGAAGTTGCTGGTTTCGATGGGGCCGGGTGTGACGTGGGCGAATGCGGTCTATAACCGGACGCTGTTCGGCGTGTCGGCCAGTCAAAGCGCCGCGTCTGGTTTGCCGGCGTATAACACCAGTTCAGGGGTTCGGGACGTTCACCTCAACACCTACGTCAGCTACGATTTCTCGAAGAAATGGGTAGGGTCGGTTTCTCTCACGGCCGGTCGGTTGGAGCACAACGCAGGGCACAGCCCGATCACCGAGCAAAGAACCGAACTGAATTTTCTCGCTGCAGTGAACTACCGGTTCAAGTGACATGATGTGAAGAATTACTGCACACGCAATGCCGCACCATCACATTTTCCAAACCTGCTCCGTCGCTGCCTCCTAAAGTACTGAACGCCGCGCACTCCCCTGTGTGCTGGCTTGAGGAGGTATTCGGCCAGCCTTGCCAAGGTGTTTTGCCACTGGCTTGACCACCTGCGGTGTGCTCCATATACTTATTTTTGTCAATTGAGACTTTACAAGCGGGTGGCTACATCGTGATCGGCGAGAGACTTAAAGAGTTGCGAACTGCGCACGGCCTGTCATTACGAGACCTGGCGAGCCAGGCGGGCGTATCCGCGACGTTATTGAGTCAGGTCGAGCGATCTGTCACCGATCCGAGCCTGGAAACCATGCGCCGCCTGGCCGGTGTCTTTGGCGAGTCTGTCGCGTCTCTGTTTACCGCAACAGCGGCGCCGTCCGTGTGGATCAGCCGGCCCGGCAACCGGGCAAGGCTGATTGCGCCTATGGGCCAGGTGACCTATGAACGGCTGACTGCCGGCAACGGCCAGCTCGAGGTGCTGCGGGCCGTGCTCGATCCTGGCCAGACCTCAGCCGAGGAGCCACGCGGTCACGCGTCAACGGAGTGTGTCTATGTGGTCGCGGGCGAACTCATCGCGGAGATTGCCGGTGTGGACTACACCGTCGTTGGCGGCGAGAGCGTTTCCTTCGACGGGCGCCTGGCCCATCGATATCGCAATGAGTCGGACAAGCAAACCGAAATCATCCTCTCGGTGACTCCACCGAACCCTTAAGCGCCGAGCTAACCGATCAGCATTGGCCCATCAAATCGGAAAGGGCAAGGCAGTCTGTCAATCGCGCGGCTGCGGGGAGCGAAACCGCGAACGGGGAATCTCTGCAATTGCAGTGATCTCGATCATCAATTCGGGACGGTACAGGCGTTCGACCTGAACGGTCGTGGTGACCGGATACGGTGCGGCAAAAAACTCCTTCCGAATGTCTGACGCGCGCATGAACTCGTCTACGTCAGTTGCATAGTGAACGAGCGACAGCACGTCGGTCATTTGCCCTCCCATCGTCGCCAACACGTCGCGGATGTTTTCCAGACTCTTGCGCACCTGTGCGCGCATATCGTTGTGACCGACGATTTGCCCTTGCTGATCGAGAGACACCTGGCCTTTCAGGTGAACGATCTGACCATCGCCCTGGACCACAACCATCGAGAATGCGCCGAACGGCGCCCAGACACCGGCGGGATTTGCGGCATTCACCATGGCTGAATTCCTGTGAGTGGTTGCATCGAGGAATTATGCGCCGCATGCCGTGGCCGCTGTTCGCGATGTGATGCCAACCCGCGTCGTTCGCAAACACCGCGTTCAATGCACCTTGCCGAACCGGCGAAACTGTCGGAGCGCGGTGCGGAAGTAGGCGGCTTCACCGACGGGCGCCAATGACGCGCTTATCTCGCGCGCAAGCGTGGGAAGCGCCGTCCACGGCAGCGTTGGGTGCCGGTGATGCAACTGATGAAGATGATGATTCATCAGTACTCCCTGCCAGATTCGTGGCACGCGAAAATTGCGCGCCCGTTCGGGTTCATCGAGCGGGACATCGTAATGCGGCAGGTTGTCCGCCAGCGACAACCACACGCCGCGCAGATACAGGGTCATGGCAAGCGCCGGCCACCACGCGCCGTATAGATAAAACGCGCCCGCATGCAGCACGAGCGACAGCAGCCAGTCGCGCCGGATGCGGCTGCGCCGTGCAGGATCGCCTGCAAACCGGACGAACAGGCGCTGGATATCCATCCCCGCCGGTCCTTCGCTGCCGATCGCACGCGCGACCACCTGGCACGCGTGCCTGACCGGCAGAAACGTGAGTGCCGGTAACACCAGTTCCGCCACGTAGATACCACCCAGTAAGCGCGCGTAATAGAGCGCGCGGGCGCGCATACGATGGGTCGTGCCATCGTACACATCCGGGCGATCGTAGGGTTCTCGCGTGAAGCGATGGTGCATCAGGTGACCGAAACGCACGGCGTCGAACGGCAGCAGGAAGGTGATGGCCAGTACCCGGGCAACCGACTCATTGAGCCGTCGCCGCGGCAGCAACTGCCCGTGAATCGCTTCGTGTATCAAGCCCCAGTGAGTCGGCGTGAACACCACGAGCGGCACGGCGAGCCATAGGGCCGCCTTCCCCCAGTGCCGCAACAGGAATGGCCACGCAAAGAGTTGCAGCAGCATGGCCGTGGCGACTAGCGCGAGCAGTGCCAGATTGACGGTGCTGTTGATTGCAACCTGCCTGGGTGTTCGCTGCGTGCGCGCTGCCGCGGGTGCGTCCGGTTCCGCCGTAGCGGATGCCTGTGGATCCATCTTCTCTCCGTCGACATGACATGTCGCCGCAGAAACTTAGCAACGCCTTGTGACAGTCTGAAGACTCGCTCGTGTGTCCGTAACAATCGGTAAGGTGCGCAGCAGGAAAAGAGCCCCGGCCTTTATTGCCAGCACCTGCATACAACGAGCGCTACTCACTCAGCGCGCTGCCCAAAGTAGTCCACGCAAGGTCAATTCACGGGCTTCCGGGACGTCGAAATCGGCGTTGACGTGACCAAGCGCCGAATAGAAAACCCTTCCTTTGCCCCACCGGCGTTTCCATGCGACAGGCATGACGACGCCCGCCACTTGCGGCTCATGTTCGCGTACATACGGGCCGTCGAAGCGGGTGGTCGCCAGTACCTCGTTGCTCGGATCAAAATGCATGTAGTACTGCTCCGAGTGCATCGAAAATTGGGCGAGACCGGAAACAACAGGGTCATCGGGCGCCGCGATCTGAACGGTGTAGTCAACGATGTTGCCAGGATGCGCAACCCATTGGCCTCCCACCATGAACTGGTAGTCGGTATTCGCGCGGAACGCGTCGCCGGCACCGCCGTGCCAGCCTCCAAAACCGACACCATCACGAACCGCTGCGAGCAGGTTGGCGGTATGAGCTTTGTCCAACTGGCCCATGGTGAAGCAGTTGACGATCAGGCTCTGTTCAGCGAGATGTTCACGGTCGAGGTACACGCTCAGGTCGTTGTGAATCTCTACCGCGAACCCTTGGCTGTCGAGCAGGCTCGCGAAGCGCTCGGTCGTGAGGCGCGGCTCGTGGCCGTCCCAACCTCCCCAGACCATCAATGCCGAGCGGCGCGGTGTGACGTTGTTTTCAGGCATGGGTGACTCTCTCGTTTGTCATCGGCAGGGGTTGCTCCGACATGGGTGCGGGCCGTTGAAAGGTGCTGTCGATCGATACCGTCTGACGCCGGGCCGCCGCGGCAAGAAAACCGTGCATGACCTCCAGCACGTGGTATCCGATCTCCCCGTCCGTGCGCGGCCGCTCACGCGTCTGGAATGAATGGGCCAGTTCCGCAATGCCAAGCCCCCTGGTGTTCTCGCTATAGGGATGCGAGAGCGCGACTTCAGTCCAGTCGCCGTTGCGAACCTTCAGGCTTACCGGACCACCGAACGTGTTGGGGTCGGGCACACTCAGGCTTCCCTCTGTTCCGTGGACCTCGATGAAGGGAAGTTTCGCCCCCCAGATATCGAAGCTCGTCACAATAGTCCCGATTGCACCGTTGGCGAACTGCATCTGGCCGGCTACGTGTGTAGGTGTATTCACTTCGATCCGCTGACCGCGTTTGGGCTTGCTCCCGATGACTCGTTCCGGAAAACTCGCGCGCGCAAATCCCGATACGGAATCGATGGGTCCGATCAGGTTGACCAGCGCGCTCAGGTAGTACGGTCCCATGTCGAACATCGGGCCGGCGCCTGGCTGGTAATAGAACGCCGGGTCAGGGTGCCAGCCTTCATGGCCGTGGTTGGTCATGAACGCAGTCGCGGCGATCGGTTCGCCGATGGCGCCGCTATCGATCAATTTGCGGCACGTCTGGATCCCCGCACCCAGTACCGTGTCCGGCGCGCAGCAGATTTGAAGGGCGGCGGACCGCGCCGTATCGATCAACCCGCGTGCTTCATCGAGATCGAGCGTAAGCGGCTTTTCGTTGTAGACGTGCTTGCCGGACTGCAGCGCGCGTCGCGCGACCTCTGCATGGCCGGCCGGATGCGTGAGATTGAGGATCAGGTCAAGGTCGGCATCGGCGTAGACCGCATCGGCGGCAAGGACACGCGCAACCCCGTGACGGAGTGCCGAAGCCTGCGCCCGTTCCATGTCGAGGTCCGCAACAGCACAGACCTCGACGCCGGCGAACTTAGGGAGGTTGGTCAGGTAAATGTCGCTGATATAGCCGCAGCCGACGACCGCGACGCGCAGCTTGTGATGGGGTGCTGAAGTCATATGACGTTGCCTCGAACGAATGAACACGTGCCCATCGGAGGGCAGATGGAAAACATCTGAAGACACTTCACGCCTCGAATTTCATCCCTTGACGGAGCCGACCATCATTCCTTTGATAATGCGTTCCTGGCCGAACGCGTAGGCGACGATCAACGGCAGGGACGTCAGGGTAACGACCGCGAGAGTGGCTGGAATGTTCGACGCGTATTGGCCCTGGAAGTCCCACACCGCGAGTGGCAGCGTGCGATTGGCTGGCGTCGAGGTGAGTACATAGGCAAAAATGAACTCATTCCACAACGCGATTGCGTTGTAGATGGCGACCGTGGCGAATCCCGGCCCGGACAGCGGAATGAAGATGCGCCAGAAAATGGCAAACGGTCCGCAGCCGTCGAGCAGCGCCGCTTCTTCCAGCTCACGCGGGATCTGGCGCATGAACTCCGTGAGAATGAAGATCGAGACAGGAAGGCTCGACGCTACATAAGGGCCGATCAAGGCAAAGGGCGTGTCGTACAGCCCGGCTGTGCGCGTCATCAGGTAGACCGGTACCAGGGTGACGTGCAGCGGCACGATCATTCCGGCAACAACAATCGAGAAAATCGATTTATTGAGCCGGGAGCTCATGCGCGCGAATACGTAGGCGGCCATTGAAGCGGTCAACAGGATCAGTGCAGTCGACAAGCCCACCACGAAAAGGCTATTGCGCAGATAAACCCAGAAACCGCCTTCCAGGACCGCTTGATAGCTGCTCAGGTCCAGCGCCGACGGGAGAGACCAGGCCGAGCCGGAATACGTGTCCTGCTGGGATTTCAGGCTGGTTACCACGACGAACAGAAAAGGGAGTGTCGTTACCGCAAGCCAGCCGGTACCGAGCGTCAGAACCATCGCACGCGATACGGAAAATCGCGGTGCCCGAAACGGGGCACTCGATTCAAGATGAACGTTGGGGATCGCTTTCATATCTCGGTCTCGAAACGGCGTGTCAGGGTCAGGGTGACGCTGGCGACTACGAGCACGATCAGGAACATCGCGGAGGCAATGGTGCTGCCGTAGCCGAGTTGAAACGAACTGAAGACCGTGCGGTACATATAGGTCGCCATGAGCTCTGACGCTCCGTCGGGACCGCCGCCGGTCATCACGAAAATCAGGTCGAAATAACGCAGCGAACCGATCACGGCAAGCAGCACGCCGGTGCGCAAAGTGCCTTGCAGATGAGGTAGTTCGATATGCCAGAACACTCTCCATGGAGAAGCCCCGTCAAGGCGTGCCGCTTCACGGAGTTCGGGCGAGAGGGAAGACAGTCCGGCCATGAAGAGAATCATGTAGAACGGGATGTTCTGCCAGCAGATCACGGCAAGCGTGGCGCCTAAAGCGAAGCGCCCGTCACCCAGCCAGTCCTGCGCAAGGTTGCCAAGCCCGAGCGCGTTCAAAGCTGCGTTTAGCGGGCCGAAATTCGGGTCATACACGTTCTTGAACACGACACCAATGGCGACACTCGACATCAGCAGGGGCAGGAAATACAGGATCTTGAGCGTGCGCGATCCCCGGCCCGCCTTGTCGAGCATGACGGCAAGAGCCAACGCGACCGGCATCTGGATAAGCACCGAAAAGACCGCGAGTATCAGGTTGTTGCGCACCGCTTTAAAAAATGCGGGATCGTGCGAGAGATGAATCCAGTTCTGAGCCCCAATGAAGCGTCCCGTGGTGCCAAGTCCGTTCCAGTCGAGCATCGATAACCGGAAGCTCGAGACCAGGGGATACAGCAGGAAGAGGCCGAGCAATGCGATCGCGGGTGCGAGAAACGTAGCGGAGACCAACCCGGAGGGTCTTCCCAGCCGCGATCGCTTCGGCATGGGCGCCATGGGAAGATTCGTAGAACTCACATCTTGCTCCGTCGGTCGAGGGGAATCGGCGAGTAGCTGAACGCGCGCTGCTCCAAGCGAAATACAGGCGCTTAGTTGAGGTCTTTCTTTGCTTCGACTTCCATTTGTTGTGCGGCTTCCTGCGGGCTCATCGTCAGTCCGAACAGAGCCTGCGTTGTGTTCTTGTGCAATTCGCCAAGCGCCGGCGGCAACTCCTGGTCGTACCAGAGTTGCACCGCGGGCGCGTCGGAGACCGTCTTTAGAAAGCGTTTAAGCATGGGATCGGTCACTTCCAGGTTCTTAACCGGCGGTATGCGCGTGTCGGCCACGCGCTCTCGCATGGATTGATCGTCCGTCATCGACTGGATCAGCTTGAATGCTGCCTGCGGATCCGCGCAGGCCTTGGAGATACTGTAGAAGTTGTCGCCCACCGTGCCGATAACATCGTTCGGGTCGCCTTTCCCGCCCGGTACGGTAGGAAATGGGAAGAAGTCGAGCTTTGAATAAAATGCCGGATTTTCCGCCTTCACGGTCGACGCTTCCCAACTTCCGATGAGTTCCATTGCGGCACGCCCGGAATAGAGAAGGCGCCTTGACGCGCCAATGTCGTAGTCAAGCCCATTGAATCCCTGCGCGAACGCGCCGGCCTTTACCAGTTCCTGCAAGCGGGTTCCTGCTTCCACGAAGGCGGGATCGGCGAAACTGCCGCCTGGCGCTCGCATGACCGCGTGGCGGACCACGTCGGAACCTCCTATGCGATCGACGAGGTACATGTAGTACATCGACCCGGTCCATTTGTTTTTATTTGCCAACGCAAAGGGCGCGATGTTGTTCGATTTCAGTACGCTGATCACATGGAGCAACTCGTCCCAGGTCTTCGGGGGTGTCAGCTTGTACTTCTCGAAAATCTCCTTGTTGTAGAACACCACGGCCACCGACGTGTTCTCGGCGGGGATCGCCCAGACCTTATTGTCGAAGGTCGCCGCCGGCCACGCGGTTGCCAGGAAGCGATTCTGGAAAGATGCGTTTTGCTGAAGATAAGGCGTGAGATCAACCACTTGACCGGACTTCACGTACTCGCGCAGAGGACCGCCTCCCCAGCTCGAAAAGACGCAGGGCGGCTGGTTCGCACCAAACGCGATTTTCAGCTTGGTCTTGTACGCATCGTTAAGGACGTGCGATGACTCGACCTTGAAGCCCGGGTTCGCCTTCTCGAAACGCGCGGCGGCGTCATTGATGATCTTCGGGCCGGCGCCGACAGTCTGCGAATCCCATTCGGTAAGCGTTTTTGTTTGAGCAGCGGCAATGCTCACCGGCCCCAACGAAGCGAGGCCTGCACAGAGCGCCGCGCATGCTATGGCCAGGGTCCGGCGGCGGGTGATGACTGAAACGAAGACCGAAACGATTCCGTTCATATCTTTCCACTTTTAGTTATAAAATGTTTTATAACGTTACCGCTAACGTTGTGTAACAATAATAGGGAGCGGCCTTCCTCTATGAAATGCGTATTTACCCCAGCCGGGATAAGACTTCGGACCGCGTATTTCACCGCATGCGACCTGCAGATCGGTGGCTGGCTGTACTGATTGGTTAATCCTACTAAGTTGATTTGTGCTCATGGCAAGACGGACTCCCACGTTGGCTCGGCTCGCGGAGCTGGCCGGCATTTCCCAGATGAGCGCGTCGCGCGCCATCAACGACCGTCATGGGGTGTCGGAGCAGACACGCGACAAGGTTCTGCGCATTGCTGCGGAGATTGGCTATGTCGCCAACAGAACCGCACAGAAATTGTCAGGCGGGCGTACCCGTATTGTTGGCTTGCTCACTCCGGTCCGCCAGGATCAGTTTGTCACCGAGTTGATCATTGGTGCGGGCCGGGCCGCTCGAAACGCGGGTTACGAAATGCTCGTGTATCCCATGTTCGACGAGGATCGTGAGACGCACCACAACGTGCTGACGCTGCTGCAGCAGTTTTCGGACGGACTGGTGGCGATCCTTCCACATGACGACGCGCCCTATCTAAAGGCGTTGAATGAGGCGGACGTGCCGGTCGTGGTGGTGGATCAGCGTGGTGTGTTCCCGCAATATCCTTCGGTCGCATCCGACAATTACGAGGGTGCGCGTCTGGCTGTGCAGCACCTGGTCGCACTCGGCCATACGCGGATTGCATTTATCAGCGGCGACGAACGGCTGACAGCCGCGCACGACAGGGCGCGCGGTTTTAATGACGCAATGCGGCAGCAGGGCCTGCGTCCTGAAGCGAGCTTGACGGCGATCGGACGGTTTAGTCAGGCGATGGGTTTCAAGGCGGCATTGCATCTGTTGAAGTTGAAGCGGCCGCCGACCGCGATCTTTGCCGCGAATGATTTGAGCGCGTTTGGCGCGATCGCAGCGGCGCACGAACTGGGAATGCGTGTCCCTGAGGACGTTTCGGTGATCGGGTTCGACGATGTCCCAATGGCGTCGCAGGTTTATCCCCCGCTTACGACCATTCGCCAGCCGTTGCAACAGATGGGGAGGTCGGCGGTCAACATATTGTTGGCGCGGATTGCCGGGATCGAATCGCCCTCGGATCGCATCACGTTGCCGACAGATCTGATCCTGCGCAGCTCGACTGCGCAGCCTGCGGCAAAACGTGGGGCACAGCGTTAGCGTCGGAGCGTCTCCTTACCAACCCGGGCGGATGTGATGGCGGCCGGCACTGGCATACGGAAAGATTGGCCCTTCCGCCGCGACATCCCGCTACATCCTGTCAAGCAGCCGCATATCCCAGACATGTCGCCGTTTTTCCCGCAAGGGCGAGGAGCTTGTCGTTGCCCGTCGGCGCATCGGGTATGACGTAGAGATCGCCGATATCGGTGACAGGGTCACTGAACGGCGTCGGGGCGCTACGTTGAGACATTAGAAAGTCGCTGATGGGCGACGCATCCGCCAGGTCGAGGAACTGTCCGATAGCTGCAGCCGTCGCGACCGGGTCCTCGATCAAAGTGCGGTACGAGACGGTCAGGGCCAGCTCCGCCGGGATCTCGTCAAAAAATCTGATGATCTCGCCCACATACTGTTCCCAAACCCGTATCCCATCTTCAATAGACCCGATCCAGTGCTTGTGCAGCATCGAATTGGCAACGTGGCGGGGATCGCGAGGGATGTGAATGAAGCGCGCTTGCGGCAGCAACTCGCGTATCAACCCCAGGCAGGATCCTGATCGCGGCAGACATTCGATCGAACCTGTGCGGCCGGACAGCACGGTGGGGTCCGCATAAGACGGATGCTTGTCTCCCCAGATGGGCGCCGTCATCTCGAGTTCTTCGCGATAAAAGCGTTCGACCCACGCGCCAAGCGTGCGCCTGCCGAAATTGGAAAAGCGGTCATGGCAGGCCGTGCTCAACAAGTCAGGACGATTACTGCCGACGTCCATCATGTCTTTGAGTAATGCAAAAATCCGGCACTCATTGGTCAGTTGAATGAGCGGATGCGCGTTCAGGACGGAACAAAGAAAGGTCGTTCCAGACCGGGGCGAGCCCACAATGAAAAGCGGGAATGATTTCATTGGCCCTCCTGATGATTGTTTCGATTCCAAGCATACCCAATGGAGATGGCACGAACCTGACGCAGCCATGACCTTTTCACCAGGCTCGATTTTCTTAGACGTTTCCACAGGCTGTAGCGCCGCTTTGATTGCACGAAATTACCTGGGAGGCTCCGCGTCGGTAGCTCCCTACGCGGACTTTATTGCTCGCAAACGTGCCATGAACAGGCTCCGCCATGTGGGGACGAACGTGTCCCGAGGGCAAGTTCTTGCTTTATTTTCACTGGTACAGGGGCCGTTCCCGCGGTCAACCCGACCGTCTTGAATATCGGGAGCCGTGCCATTGGGAGCCGTCGGAGCCGGCAGAACCCGCCGGCTTGCGGATGTCACTTTGACGCCGGTATTTGCCAGTGCAGAAGCTCGCATTTTTGAAAAGATCTTTCAGTTGTTACCGCTCGTTGCCGGCGCTTTGCTGCCCTTTCCGCAAGCTGCAACGCGCGACAGGTTCGCCGCCCGCGCGCAGCGCAACGGGAAAATTTCAACGGTCAATGTTGTTGCACTCATGTAACTCAATGCGAGCGTCGGCTAGCTAAAGTAAAGCCGTCTACTCGTCTGATACGGAGGCAAAAATGAAAAGCAGAATGTTGATCGCGCTAGGACTTGGGGCAGTCATCCTCGGGGCTTCGCAGATGGCCAATGCGGGCGTTTCACTCGGATTCAACATTGGCGTGCCGGCACCGGTTTACCTCGCGTCCGCCCCGGTTTACGCACCGCCGCCCGCCTATGTCGCTTATCAGCCGGCGCCAGTGGTTGTGCCGACGGTGGTGATCGGCTGGCACGGCGGCCAGTACTGGGATGGCCATCACTGGTGGTCCCGTCGTGACTGGAATGCACGGCGCCATTGGTAGGGCTGCGGCTCCGCGTTAACCGTGTCTTCGCCGCCGTGTGCCGCGCCGCGAAGAACCGCGGCTGCGGCTCGGTCGCAATCAGGCGTTGCCCGGGACATGAACAATGCGCTCACGCAAGTAGGCGCAAACGAAGCCATTGAGCTCCCGCCGCACCTCCTGTAAGCCAAGCTCGCCGCGCGACGCGGCCGCATGGACCACGCCTTCGACTGCCGACGCGAGTACCTGGGCTGCGATGGTATCGCGCGCGGCGCCGCGTCCCTGCGTGCCTGGCCGGATCAACGCCTGGTAACGGCGCAGATATTCCGCCTCGAACGCATCATGGCTCTCCCGGGCCGTGAGCGGCACTTCGTCCAGTAGCACCCGATGCAGTCTCTGATTGCCCGAATGGATCGTGATGATGCCGTCGATCACCCGGGCCACCCGCGTCTCGAGCCGGATTGCATCGCCGCGTTCGTCGGGGTCGGGCAACACCGCGAGTACCGCGCCGAGATGGCACCTCCATTGCGCCGACCGAAATCGATTCGTTTCAGCTCCCCATCAAGGGGATCACACTGCGCGGCTATAGCGCAGAAGAGGACCCTGACGCGTTTGACGAATGGACGCAACGCCTGGATGAATGGCGGCATGAATGCGCCATCCACCTTCCATGCACGAGCTTCAGCGGCCTCGATAACGCTCCGCAGGCATTGCAGGGGGAGGCTTGTGCGGGGCGGCTCAGAGGGGTTGTGCTCGTCGAACTCAACGAAGTAAAAGCGGGAAGCAGTTCCGCATGCCGTCGCTCATCACCGCCGCTGTTCGTCCGTTGAGGTTGACGAACCAAATATCTCTGACTAAAGTCAGAGATATGAACGCATCCGACATTCTCCAGATTCGTAGCTTTAACCGCATAGTTGCCGAGAGCATTGGCGCTATCGATGATCGATTCCTCGGACGTGGCCGCCCAATGGGTGAATCGCGCCTCCTATGGGAAATCGGCGTCGACGGCGCGGATGTTCGCACTCTTCGCGCGCGTCTAAACCTCGACTCAGGCTATCTCAGCCGTACGCTCGCCTCTCTCGAACGACAAAAACTTGTGGCTGTCGTGACTCATCCGGGCGACCGCCGGGTACGCCGCGCTTGTCTGACTCAGGCTGGCCGCAAGGAAAGGTCTGAACTCGAACGGCTCTCGGACGCGGTGGCTGCACGGGCCCTCGAGCCGCTATCCGATGGGCAGCGCAGAAGACTCGTTGCTGCAATGTCTGAAGTCGAGCGCTTGCTACAGGCATCGCTTGTGCATTTCGCACTTGAAGATCCCGGCAGTGATAACGCCCGCTGGTGCTTTGAACAGTATTTCAGCGAACTTGATGAGCGCTTCGACGCAGGATTCGACCCGTCGAAAAGCCTGTCGGCAGACGCCCATGAACTAACAGCACCGGAGGGCGCGTTGATCGTGGCAAGCCTCCATGGAAGTCCCATAGGCTGCGTAGCGCTTAAATTTCATAAGAAGTCTCCAGCCGAGCTCAAACGGATGTGGGTGAGCCCTTCTGCTCGCGGTATGGGTATAGGCAGGCGGTTGATTGATCAGGCGGAGAAACATGCCCGGCAGACCGGCGTCCGCGTTATCCGCCTTGAGACAAACCGAACGCTACACGAGGCGATCGCTCTGTACCGGCAATCCGGATACGTTGAAGTCGATGCGTTCAGCGCAGAACCGTACGCCCATCACTGGTTTGAAAAGCGACTGGTTGGCAATCGGTTTTAGAGGTGGTGATCGCAGGGGTGATCGCTATCCTGGTTACCATGTCCAGCACGTTTTCAGGATCCGTCATCGGGAGCGACAGCGTTCTGGTATTTAACGTGGTCGATGAATGCGCGAAGTTTCGGCAAGACCTGGCGTCTGCCTGAGTGGTATAGAAAAACGCCTGGCGTGGTGACGGCGAAGGGTCTCAGCAGCGCTTGCAACCGGCCGTCGGCAAGCGGTGCTGCGGCAATCGGCCCGGGCACTTGTGCAAGTCCCACACCTCGAATCGCCGCTCCGAGGAGTGTGGGATAGTCGCGCGCGATTAGCGGGCCGGAGACGATTGCCTCAACTGCCTTGTTGCCGTCGATAAAGGACCAGGGCGCGATCGACCCGTTCGAGCGGCGTATGCGCAGGCAGGTGTGGTCTTGCAGATCATCAATGCGTTCTGGCCGGCTTTGCCGACTTAGATAATCAGGGCTGCCAACGACCTCGAACGGGAACGACGGCGTCAGCCGAACCGCGACCATGTCGGCCGCGATGAACTGGCCCATCCGGACGCCGGCGTCAAACCCTTCGGCCGCGAGGTCGACCGACTCCGCGCTCGCGACAATCTCGACCTCGACCTCGGGATAGGCACGGCAGAAGGATGCGATCAGTGGATCCAGTACGATCGGCACTACCGCGCTCGGCACGGAGAGGCGCAGCAGTCCGGTCGGTCGTTGTCCGAGTTCACGCGCGACCTCGCTTGCAGCGACGAGTTCTTCGAAGGCGGGTTTTGCTCGCGAAAGGAATCGTTCGCCGGCTTCGGTCAGGCCGACACTGCGCGTTGTGCGCACGAACAGCGCGGCGCCGACGCGCGCCTCGAGTACGCGTACCGTCTGGCTGATCGCCGAAGGCGTCACCCCGAGTTCAGCCGCCGCCTTACGAAAACTGCGGTGCCGGGCAACGCTCAGGAACGCCTCGACACCGTCGATTGCGCCTTGCCGGACTGTGAAGTTTTGCTTCATAACGCATCAATATTATCGGGAATAGTCGCCCGCCGGAAGCGATCCTACAATCGGCTTGCGGATCAGGAATTCCACCAATAGCTCGGGTGGCGGCGGGCCGGCCCGGCATCCTGACCGCGGTGTTCGAGGCCGTGTCGACCAACCCCTGACAGGAGTTCCGCAATGTCACCCGAAACCCTCTTCCAGATACATCTTGTTCTAGGCTATGTCGCGTGGCTGCTTTGCTTCATCGTGTACATCCTGCCCAAGCTCAAGTCGATGGAGCGTGTCGACGCGCAGCGCGTCATTGCCACCCTGCACAGCTTCCGCTTCTTCGGGCTTGTCTTCATCCTTCCCGGCGTTGTCGGACCCGGTCTGCCGGCCAGCTTCGCCCAGTTCGCCGCTTATGGCGACTTCCTGACAGGAGTGCTGGCCATCTTCGCGCTGCTTACCTTCAGGATACGTCTACTCTTCTGGTTTTTCGTGGTCGCCTTCAATCTCGCGGGGGCGGCGGATATCATCGTCGACTATTATCACGCGGTTCGGATCGGCCTTCCTGCGATGGCGGGGCAACTGGGCTCGACATACGCGATCGCGATCATCTACGTGCCCCTGCTGATGATCACGCACTTCGTCGCGTTCTATTTTCTCACCCGTCCTAAGTCCACGGCGGCTTGGGCTCTAGCCGGTGATGCGGCCGCCTCTTAGCTCGGACCAGGCGCCAGGGCCATGCGACCTTCAACATCGTGACGCCTTAGAACGCGTGGGTAATCCCGACCGACACGAGCACCTGTTTTGCCGAACTGGAGTCTACTCCGGCACCGGCAATTTCAGCTATCGCGGTTCTCCCCACGTTCGCCCCCGCCGAGTTGAAAACCGGCGCTATTCCGTCCCCGCCCGCTTTCTGGAACACGGCCACGGCGAAGAGGCTGGTGCGCTTGGAAATGGAATAGTTGGTGCCCAGGTTGATCTGTTGGAAAGTCGGCTTCAGGCCTTCGTAATCGGCCTTGCCCGCGTTATAGATATAAGCGCCTCCCACCAGCAGGGCAGGCGTGATGTGATAAGTGGCAGTGACTTCGTAGCTGTCCAGTTTGAAATCGCTGCCGCTGCCGGCATTGGCGAAACCGTTGGCTACGAAATACTGGCTGTTCTTCAGGAGCGTATGCGAATAGACCAGGCCCACGTTAGCATTGCCTATGGAATAGGATGCCCCCGCGCTAAGGACCTTCATCGCATTCGCATCCTGCAGTGCGACGTAGTTGTTAAGAGATCCTACGTAGTTACCGTTGGACGCATACACACCACCCGTCCCGTTCGCGCTGGTCGCGGGCGTGTTGATATCGAGGTAACCGGCGGCAAACGCAAAGGGTCCCGCCGTATAGGAGCCCGCCAGCGCCCACACGCGGTTGGTTGAGAAGTTACCCGCCTGACCGCCCGGGCTGAACATGCCGTCGACTTGCAAGCCGTTCCAGACGGGACTCACATACTTGATCACGTTGTTGATGCGGATCGACTGGTTCAGGTTGTCCAGGTCGCCGAAGTGCGAGCCGTAACCAGTTGCAAAGTTATTGCTCGACGGAAACATGCCGACCGTATCCGACAACGAATCGTACTGGCGTCCAAGTGTGATAGTCCCGTAGTTGTTCGTCAATCCGACGAACGCCTGCCGCCCGAATTCCGTGCCTCCCTGGCCCAGCCTTCCGTTCTGGATGTTGAAGCCGTTTTCCAACGTGAAGATCGCTGCATTGCCGCCGCCCAGGTCCTCGCGGCCTTTCAGGCCCCATCGGTTGCAGCCGGGCGGCGCGCAGGTTTCCGTTTCGTATACGGGCCCCTTGCCGGTGTTATTGACGTAGGTAACCCCTGCCGTCACGAGGCCATAAAGCGTCACGCTGCTTTGGGCGAATACGACTTGAGGCGACGCGATTAACGCGCCAATACAGAACCAGCTCTTTTTCACGGCGATCTCCAGAAGGCGTGTCAAGGGTGCAAACGCGGATAAGGCGAAGGAGGGTTCGAACAGGTGTTGTTATTGACCGCGTCTCACGCGCCGAGCTTGTAGCCGGTGCGGGAAGTCGCCGGCGGCGCGGCGCTGTCCAGCAGACCGATTCCAACGGCGGCCCGTGCGGGTGCGGGCGTGACAAGACTGACAAGAATGGTGACGGCGGCGTTGATCGCCATGGCGATCAGGCCGGGTTCCCATTGCGGCCAGTGTGTGCCCCAGTAGTGCGCGGAGAACGGTGCGAGCAACGCAATGAAGCCTGCCAGCATGCCGGCCAGAACACCGGTTGCATTCGTGCGTCTCCAGAGGAAACCGAGAAACACACCAGGAGCGAGCATGCCGATAGCTGAGTACGCATCGAGGAGAATCTTGACGAGCGACCCCTTCTGGGCGAGGGACAAGTACACGGCCACGCCCGCAAAACACACGAGCGAGGCGCGCGATAACGCCAGCGATTGACCTTCGCTCAGACGCGGAGCGAACGGCCGCACGACATTGCGCGTGAAGATCGAACCAGCGGCGACCAGCAACAGGGCACCCGGCGCAAGCGCAAGCAGGAATCCGGTTCCCGCCACCAGCCCGATCACCCAGGACGGATAACGCTCCGACACGAACTGCAGCAACGCGGCATTCAGGTTGTCGCCGGGCGGATGCGTATTGGCGAGCAGCGCGGCAAAGCCGAGCAGGATGATGAAGAAGTACGCGAGCGAATACAGCGGTTGCCAGATGGCATTGCGTCGAATGGAGGTCGCGCTGCGCGCCGAGTACGACATCTGGAACAGATGCGGAAACACCCAGTTGCCGAGCGCAATGTTGATCGCCGAGGTCATCAGCCAGATGGCGGTGGTGGGCGAACTGGCGTCGAGTCCAGGGAACTTGCCGATGCCCGGATGCCTGGCTTCGACCATGCCGAAGATATCGAGCAGCGACCCGGCGCCGACCTTGGCCGCCACGGTCGCGCTCAGCAACACCACGACGACGATCATCAGCACGTCCTTCACGCCCGCGGCGAACGCCGCCGAGCGGATGCCCGCAACGAACACGAACGCAATCATGAGCAAGCCTGCAACGATAGTCGCCGTGTGGCTCGAGATGGAGTCATCGAGTGTGAGTTGCACGATCAGTCCCAGGCTCACCAGCTGGATCTGGACATACACGATCAGCGAGGCAATCCCGATCACGCCGGTGATTACGCCGAGCCAGGGTGCGTCGAAGCGGGCAGCAAAGAAGTCGGCTTGCGTGACCAGCTTGCCGAGCCGGCCGGCCTTCCAGATGCGGGGCATCAACCAGTATCCGACTGCGTAACTCATCGATACCGAACAGAAGGCAAGGTAGGCCGGTGCGCCAAGCGCCCATGCGTAGCCGGAAATACCGAGCACGGCGAAGGTCGTGTAGACCTCGCCGGCATTCATGAACCAGAAGATCAGCGTGCCCAGGCTGCGTCCGCCGACAGCCCACTCCGCGAGCGTTGCGCCTTTGCTGGTACGCCGCCCGTAAGCGACCGCGCCGACTACGGTCGCCAGCAGGATGCACAGCACGATGGTTATTTTCATTGCGCATCTCCCGTGGACGCAGAGGTTCTCTCCAGGAAGGCGGCTTCCTCGTCTTCCACCCCCGCGCGGCGATCCATGAAGAACACCAGTCCTATGACGATGCTCGCCAGGACAATGCCGGCCATCTGCCAGAACATGGGGAAGGGCAATCCGAACGGCCTTGCGGCGATGTCGTTCACCGCCGGCGCCAACGCGGCTTGCCAGATGAATGGAATGGCCAGCATCCACCGGTACCAGTAACGAGGGCGACTTCGTTCACCTTGATAGCTGCTGTCCATGCCACCTCCTGTAAGTTGTGACTGCACATATTGTGAAGTGAAGTGTGCACTCAGGCAGCACACAAACTCAAGCGTGTCAAAAACAAATAATTGAAATTTCCAACCTAAAACCGGGAAAACGCTTAGAAAAATCGTTTACTGGATAGGGGCGTGCAGTATTGACGTACAAAATAACGATACGTACACTCGATCAAAGTGTATGTTCAGGCTGCACGAAAACGCCGTGCATATCGCGCGGCGCGACTGCCGGGCCGCTACGGCACCCTTATTCCAGGAGATATCCATGCCTTCCACCCAAGACCCGACCGCCTCCGCAGACGATGTTTTCGAGCTATACGACCTGCGCGTCGAGGTCGTCGCACCGGACGGGGCGAAGCTGTACTGCGGTGCCAAGGTGGGTGACTACTTCGAGCTGAAGGGCGAGATGCTTCATCTGCCGGCCGGTCAGGGTTTTTCCATTTACTCGCTCGCCGCGCTGCTGCCGCTGCTCGCGTCCAAGCAACGGCGGCTGCATCCGAATGACTGGATGAGTACCGACGCCGAGGTCGCCTGTCCCGATCCAAACTGTCCCTCGCGTTTCAGGATCGTGCGCTCGGGCCTGCGCCGCTTTAGCCACGCCGACACCACGGCCGTCAAACTTCCCTCCACGGAGCAACATCAATGAGTTCGCAGTACAGCATCAACCTGGCCCCCGGTTACACCATTTCGCGTCTGCTCAAGGGCGGCTGGCAGCTCGCCGGCGGCCATGGTTCGGTGGATAGGGAAGCCGCGATCGCCGACATGGCGGCCTACTACGAGGCCGGCATCACGACGTTCGACTGCGCGGATATCTACACGGGCGTGGAAGAAATGATCGGTGAATTCCGTCGCGACTACGTGGTTCGCAAAGGGCGGGACAGCCTTCGCAATCTGCGCGTCCACACCAAGTACGTTCCCGATCTCGCGACCCTTCCCACACTCGATCGCCGGCAGGTCGAACGAACGATTGACCGGTCGCTGAGCCGCCTGGGTGTCGAACGTCTCGATCTGGTGCAGTTTCACTGGTGGGACTACAACGTGCCGCGTTATCTCGAGACGGCGCACTGGCTCACCGAGTTGCAGCGGGCAGGGAAGATCGCGCATCTTGGCGGCACCAATTTCGATACCGCGCACACTCGCGAACTGGTTGAAGGCGGGACGCGGCTCGTCAGCATGCAGGTTCAGTACTCGTTGCTGGATCAGCGTCCGTTGGCGGCGCTTTCGCCGTTTTGTGCGGGCGCGGGCATGCAACTGCTGTGCTACGGGACGGTTGCGGGAGGTTTTCTGTCGGAGCGCTGGCTTGGCAGGAGCGAGCCGACCAATGATCTCGAGAACCGGTCGCTCGTCAAATACAAGCTGATGATCGATGACTTCGGGGGCTGGGATTTGTTTCAGCAGCTTCTGGCGGCGCTGAAGGTAATCGCGGAGCGCCATGCGGTGTCCATTCCGACTATCGCAATGCGCTGGGTGCTTCAGCAACCGCTGGTCGCAGCCATTATTGTCGGCGTGCGGCGCGGCGATCATTTGCCCGATCACCTGCGCGTGATGCAAGCGACGCTGGATCCCGCTGATCTGGCAGCGCTCGACGCCGTGCTGGCGCAGCGCCGTCCGCTCGAGGGTGATGTCTACAGCAGCGAACGGGATCTGGAAGGGCGCCACGGACGGGTCATGAAATACGACCTGAACGAGACGCCGCATTGATTGCGCTGTCTTGTTTCGAGCCCGCATGGACATTCATAAACGTCCGGGCTCGAGCCCGCTCCAGCGAAGTGTGCATATTCACAGTATCATCGTTTTCAAATCAACCGGAGATGAAACGATGAGCCTTGTCGATGAAACCGGCGCGGGTCTCGACGGCCTCGCGCAGTTGCGTGCGCTGATGTCGTCGGGACGCAAGCCCGGAATTATGGTGTCACTGGATTTCGACTTCGTTGAGGTCGATGCGGGCCTTGCTGTCTTCACCGGCATGCCTGGCGATCACGCGTATAACCCGATCGGCACGGTTCATGGCGGCTATGCAGCCACGCTGCTGGATTCGGCATGCGGTTGTGCCGTGCATTCACGGCTCACGGCCACGCAGGCGTACACCACGCTTGAGTTGAAGATCGCGTATCACAAAGCGGTCACGCGCGACTCCGGGTTGCTGCGCGCCGAGGGCCGCGTGATCTCGATCGGGCGGCGCGCCGCATTCGCCGAAGCCACACTGACCGATGCTACCGGGCGCTTGTATGCATCGGCGACGTCGACGTTGCTGGTGTTCGAACGCTGATCGTTGCGAGTGAAACTGGGGGCGGCTGGTCGTGTCTCTCGCAGACCAGGCCGCCAGCCCCGGAGTATCCGTACCTATGCCGCCGCACCTGCTCGATCAATCCAGCGCCGCCTGCGACTTTTCATCCATGAAGGCGACGGCGATCAACCCCAGCAGGCCGCAGCCGATCACATACCATGAGGGCGCGAGCACACTGCCGGTCGCCACGATCAGCGAGGTCACGAAGAATTGCGCGAAGCCGCCAAAGATCGCGACGCCAAGGCTATAGACCACGGCGCCGCCGGTCGCCCGGACCGAACGCGGAAACAGCTCGCCGAGCATGGCGCCAACGCCGCCAATATTGATCGCGTGCACCGAGGAAAGAAGCGTGACGACCGTGAGCAGCGTACTGGCCGTCGGCCAGCGGTTCAATGCAACGAAGGCCGGATAGATGGCGAGCAGCAGTACGACACGCGTGACTTGCGCGAGCGAGTTGCGTCCGAAGCGGTCGGACAAATATCCGCCGACCGGTGAGAGCACGAAAATAATCGCGCCCGATACACAACCCGACAGCATCGCGATTCCAGGCGGCAGGCCGAGCGTCTTGACGGCGTAGATCGACAGGTAGAACACGATGATGAAATGGGCCGATGTCCCGGCAATCGTCAGTCCCAGGCCCATCAGCACCGCACGCCGGTGATCGCGGAGTACATCGAGGAGAGGCAGCTTCGGCGCTTTCTGCTTCGGTGTCTGCACCGGCTCTTCTTCGAGCGTCTTGCGTAACCACCAGCCGACCGGCACGATCAGCGTGCCGATCAGGAACGGCACGCGCCATCCCCAGCTTTCGAGTTGCGCGGTCGAGAGGGTTGCTGTCAGCGCCACGCCCGTCAACGCGCCCGCGAGTGCGGCAAGCCCCTGGCTTGCGAACTGCCACGACGCATACAGGCCACGCCGGTTGGACGGCGCTTGTTCGAGCAGAAGCGTAGTCGACGCCCCCACTTCGCCGCCCGCTGAAAACCCCTGGATCAGCCGCGCGATGACAAGGATGACGGGGCCGAGGAAACCTGCTTGCCCGTAGGTCGGCGCAACGGCGATCATCGCGGCGCCCACTGCCATCAGCCCGAGCGTCAGGACCATCGCCTTCTTGCGTCCGGCGCGATCCGCGTACATGCCGATCACAAGCCCGCCCACGGGCCGCGTGAAGAAGCCCACACCGAAACTCGCGACCGCGAGCAGCAACTGTCCGACTGGATCGTGGACCGGAAAGAACAGCTTACCGATCAGTAATGCGAAGAATCCATAGACGGTGAAGTCGTAGAACTCGAGCGCATTACCCACTGCTGCCGCAGTGACGAGCCGCGCGCGGCTTTGCTTGCGCTGACCCGGCGTCGCGGCGGGCGCAACGTCGAGGCCTGATACGGTCGGTATGCTCATGTTTTCTCTCGAGACGCGGTGTGTGATGCTGGTGAAGTTGGGTGTGAAACGAGGCCCGAAATGATTCAGTCGGCCAGGTACGCTTCGGTCAGACGGACCCAGTAGCTCGCGCCAATGGCAAGAATGTCGTCGTTGAAGTCGTAGCCGGGGTTGTGGACCATGCAGCTCCCCTTGCCCTCGACGCCATTGCCGATCCATGCATATGCGCCCGGCACGACCTCGGCCATGAACGCGAAGTCTTCGCTGCCCATGAGCGGATGTGCCTGCGTATCCACGCGCTGCGCACCGAGCATCTTCTGTGCGACTTCAGCCGCGAACGCGGTCGGTTCGGCATGGTTCACGAGCACGGGATAACCCCATTCGTAATCGATCTCCGCCTCGACCCCGAACGACGCCGCCTGCGCATGCACGAGCGCCGTAATGCGTTGCCGCAACAGGTCGCGCACAGCGGGATCCAGCGCACGGATCGACAGTTTCATCTCGGCGGTCTGCGGAATTACGTTGAAGGTGTCGCCGGCCTTCACGCTGCCTACCGAGATCACCGCCGACTTTTGCGAGTCGATTTCCCGCGCCACAATGCTCTGCAGCGCGAGGATGATTCCCGCTACCGCGGGCATGGGGTCGCGCGACAGGTGGGGTAGCGCGCCGTGCCCGCCCAACCCGCGCAGCACGATGGTGGCGCGGTCGACTGAGGCCATCGCGGGGCCGGTGCAGAAGTTCATCCCACCCGTTTCGTAGCCCGGCATGTTGTGCAGGCCGAACACGGCGTCACACGGAAACTGCTCGAAGAGACCGTCCTGAATCATCGCGCGTGCGCCGCCGTAGCTTTCCTCGGCCGGCTGGAAGATCAGCGTCAGCGTGCCGGCAAACTGCCGGCTTTCTGCAAGGTAACGCGCTGCGCACAGGAGCATCGCGGTGTGGCCGTCGTGACCGCAGGCGTGCATGGTCTTCGGTACCGCGCTGCTGTAGGGAAGGCCGGTCGCCTCCTCGATGGGCAGCGCGTCCATGTCGGCGCGCAGGCCGATGCGCCGGCCGCCATTGCCTGTTTTCAGCACGCCCACCACGCCCGTCTTGCCGAGGCCGCGCGTTACCTCGTAGCCCCATTGCGTGAGCAGGCTGGCGACGAGGTCGCTGGTCGCCCGCTCCTGGAACGCGAGTTCCGGATTGGCGTGGATCTGGCGCCGCACGGCGATGAGGTCCGGCGCAATAGCTGCTATTCCGGGAATGACGGGATCGACTGACAGCATGGCTAACTCCTTAATCCTTAATACGTTTCGATATTCAGCGTGACTGATTCAACGTGACTGCTTCCGGTCAAGCATATAAAGTCACAAAGAAAACCAAAAGACAGTTAATTAAATTTGTGACAACCTCTAGTTGTCGGTATAAACCCTCGAATTCACGATGAAATATCATCAGTTGCGCGCGTTTCTCACCGTGGCCGAGCAGGGCAGCATTCGCGCGGCGGCGCGTAGCCTGCATCTGTCGCAGGCGGCATTGACGAAGGCGCTAAAAGAACTCGAACAGGACCTGGGCGTGCCGCTGGTACTGCGCACCGCGCGCGGCGTGCAATTGACCGCGTTCGGCTCGCAGTTGAGGATCCGGGCGCAGATGGTGGTGAGCGAGATGCGTCGGGCCGAAGACGACATCGAACATATGAAAGGTGCGGTTACCGGCAGCGTGGCGGCCGCCGTCACGCCGACCGCCGCGTTGTCGATCCTGCCTGAAGCGTTCAGCGCATTTCGCAAGAAGATGCCGCATGCGCGCGTGAGTTTTATCGAAGGATTTCCGGGCGTTGCGTTGCCGCGTTTGCGTGACGGGTCACTTGATTTCGTCGTGGCCGTGGTCGTGCCGGAGCATCTGGGTCCCGCATTCGACTACATCGAGCTATACAAGATCAGTTCGGTGGTCGTCGCGCGGCAAGATCATCCGCTCGCACAATGTACGTCCCTGGCTGAACTTGTCGACGCGGAATGGCTGTTGAATCCGTCGCCCGAAAGCTCGACGCGTGGGCTGCTCGATTTTTTCGCCGCGAACGGTTTGCCGGTGCCGCAGAAGATTATCGAGTGCCCGAGCTTCGTGATTGCGCACGGTTTGCTACGCGGCACGGATACCGTCGCGGTGTTGCCCAAGCCTTTGCTGGACCAGCCGTGGGTGCGCGAGGGCATTGCCGTGCTGCCCATAACCCACCTGCCGCCGCCCATTGCCATTGGTGTAGTGACGCGCCGCGACAGTCCGCTGACGCCGGCTGCTTCGTTGCTGCTGGATTGTTTGCAGGACGCGGTGGCGTCGCTGAAGTTGAATGTTCCGGCGCGCCGTTCAATCCAGGGGCGGTAAGCGGCGTTCGACGGGGGTTGACTTGATGATCGCCGTGCTGGTCTCGGCCCGCTCCGTGACCTTCGAAAGAATCTCGTCCAGTTGTTCGATTGTCTTGAGAAAGAGCCGGCAAACAAAACAGTCGTCGCCGGTGACCTTGTCGCATTCGACGAATTCGGGAATGCGCCGGATGGTTTCTTCCACCAGGTGCAATTGCCCAGGCAGTGGCTTGACCCGGACGATAGCCTGAAGCGTGTATCCGAGCGCACGCGGGTCGAGCTTGACCGCGAACCCCTGGATCACGCCACGCGCTTCGAGCTGGCGCACGCGCTCGGCGGTACTGGGCGCCGACAATCCAATCTGGCGCGCGAGTTCGCTGATTGCGATCCGGCCGTCTTCGGAAAGAATGGTCAGCAGATCGCGGTCGGTCTGGTCGAGCAAAACAAGACCCGGAGGGGAAGAAAGGCGATTCTTCAAATGGACCTTCGATTTGAAGTTAAAACGTCGATGTCCGCTCATTTTACACATGGAATCTCGCTTGGCAGCTCACTAAACTGACTAGACCGGTAGCACTGGCACTAGTTGAAAGGTGAGGCGATGAGTTCGAGAGAAACGCGCGTTGGCTGCGTGGAAATGACTGTAGCGATGCTGATATCCGGCACGGTCGGCTGGCTCGTCGTGTCGTCGCAGCAAACGCCGCTGAACGTGGTGTTCATTCGTTGTGTCTTCGGCGCGGCGACGCTCCTCGCGATCTGCGCGTTAAAAGGAATGCTGCGCAAAAGCTTGTTTTCCTGGCGCATGCTTGGACTGGTTGCGCTTGGCAGCGCCACGATTGTCGGCAACTGGGTCCTGTTGTTTGCGGCCTATTCGCGAGCCTCCATATCCATGGCGACTGCTGTCTATAACACCCAGCCGTTCATGCTCGTCCTGCTCGGCGCGGTGGTGTTTCGCGAGCGGATCACCTTGCGCACGATTCTCTGGCTGGGCATCGCGTTTTTGGGCCTCGTGCTGGTCGTGCGGGTGGAGCCTGCGGTGTTGGCCAGGCCCGGTGAATATCTGGAAGGTATTGGCTATGCGCTCGGCGCGGCATTTCTCTATGCGATCTGTTCCATCGTGACCAAGCAGCTCAAGGGAACGCCGCCCCACTTGATTGCGTTGTTGCACGTGGCGCTCGGTATCATCATGCTTGCGCCGTTTGTCGATTTCCGGAATCTGCCCGCAACCCCGAATCATTGGGCGGATCTTATCGTGCTTGGGGTGGTCAATACCGGCATCATGTATGTGCTGCTTTATGGCGCCATTCAGAAACTCCCCACTGCCATAACGGGAGCGTTGTCCTTCATCTATCCGGTTGTTGCGATCATTGTGGACCGGGTTGCGTTCGGACAGCGGTTAGGATGGCTACAGATTGCAGGCGCCGCGCTGATTCTGCTGGCGGCGGCTGGAACAACCTTGGGTTGGGAACTCATGCCACGGAAACGAGCGGCGTTCGAATAGACAAACATCAAGCGTTTTTCCTGGTCAACAAGCGCATCCCACGAGCCGTCACAGCGACTATCCGTCATGAACTCTCATCATGTATTTCCTCGCAGTGCATTCGATCACATCAATGTGATTCGATCGCTCGCGCACGTGGATTCGAAAAGCAAAAAGCCGTCGCTCATCTGACCGGAGCGCAGTTCCGTCAGGTGTGACGGAACTGACACGGCCGCTCGATCTCATCCCTGTTCTCCGACACCCTGACGGTTTTTATCGGTCAAACAGGAGAGTATGGAATGTCGATTTTTTCCGGTATCTGGATTCCGCTTGTCACGCCGTTTGAAAACGGACGAGTCGATCGCGACGCGCTGCGAAGTCTGGTGAGGTCTTACATTGAAGCCAGGGTAGCGGGGTTCGTTGCGCTGGGAACAACGGGTGAACCTTCGTCGCTCGATCACGCTGAGCAAGAACAGGTTCTTGCGACCATCCTGGATGAGGCGAAGACCGTTCCGGTCGTGGTAGGGCTGGCGGGCAATAACGCGGCGGAGCTTCGCGAGCGTGCGCTTCGCTTGAACGAGCTGCCGATTGCCGGTTTGCTGGTTCCCGCGCCTTATTATGTTCGACCGTCGCAGGCGGGTTTGACAAGCCACTTCACCACGCTTGCTGACATCAGCACGGTCCCTCTGATTGTCTATGACATTCCGTATCGGACGGGTGTGCGGCTGGAGCTCGCGACCTTGTTGACGCTTGCCGGTCATCCCAACATTCACGCCATCAAGGACTGCGCCGGATCGTTGGACACAACGCTTGCGCTGATCCTCGATGGACGGTTGTCAGTGCTGGCGGGTGAAGACCTGAATATTTTCAGCACGCTATGTCTTGGCGGGCATGGCGCAATCGCGGCAAGTGCGCATGTGCGCGCGGCCGACTTCGTTGCGGTCCATGACGCCATCAAGGAGGGGCGAATCGATGAAGGGCGTGCGCGGTTTCATCGGCTGGCGCCACTCATACAAGCACTCGTGTCCGAGCCCAATCCGGCGCCTGTGAAGTGTGCGCTCGAGGTGCTCGGAATGATTCGCCAGGAACTTCGTGCGATGACGCAAGCGACCGACAGGCTGCGCAACGAGCTTGACGTGTTGTTATCGAGCTAGGCGAAAATCAGCGCGGTGCCGGGCGCGTGAGATTCACACGCCAATTCCGCCGCGCTTATTTCACCAGGTGCAGTCCCTTCGACAGCACAATTCCCTTTTCGCGGTTGATCAGCCAGATGTCGCCGACGTTCGCGTAGAGCGTTGCCGTGCGTGTGGTGATGTCGGTGGGCTCCTCGTTGCTCGGGTCGGTATGGTCCTTGGTCTGCGTCAGATACGGCGGCACCACGCGACAGATCAACACGAGCGCGAGATCGCCGTCATCTTGCGAGAACGCCTCCGGCGACAGCACGAAGCGTCCATGCACCGTTGTTTTGTTGTGTCTGTTGACGGGATCCAGTTCGATGATGTCAATGTTCTGTATATAGCCCTTGGAGATTGCTTCGGCGGCCACCACCAGGTTTCGGCCACGCGGTCCGGTGATGCTCTTCTTGAGGACGATTGTGTTGGGGTGATCGCTGTCCGACAGATCCACGTCGACCGTCATCACGTGGACCTTCGACCGATAGCGGATTCCATCCGGTGCGGGCACGACGAACGCCAGGTCGCGGCCCAGCTTGGCATCCATCAATGCGGCGTCGTGCAAGGTTTTCGGCAAAGCATCGCCGATCAGATCTTCTACCCGATGCGTGAACGTGCGCGTCTTGCTATTGGTGAATTTGCGCGCCAGCGCGTCCCTCACGGCAGCGGGATCATCGCCGGTGAAACCCGGTGTCACCACGATGCTGACCGGCGTAACGTCCTCTGTCGGTCCGGACGCTGCGTTGGCACTCCCGGCGGGTTGAGCCTGTGCTGTTGCGCACAGGCAAAGAAGAGCACAAGCGGCGCTGACGCTCGCTTGTTGGATTTTCTGAAGACTCACTAGCAGACTCCCATGGACATGATCGCGGACCGCCTGGTCTTCGTGCTGCACTAGCAGCATTCGAGTCGATTCATTGCAATTCAATTCTATTCAATGCTACCCGGCTAGAAAAGATAAATGGGGACATTGGCGTGAGGATGTATTAAACGTAAGGTGGAGGCGCTTGGGTCCGCTGATGTAGAGTTTCCAGAATTGAAGAGCAACTGGAATTCAGCCACTTAAGAGAAACGCGGCTCTCGCACACTCTTTCCGCCAGGGAAAACCAATATGAAGTCTCCAGCAATTCATGCGTTGCCGGCCCCGGATTGTTTATCGCATGGGACGTTGCGATGAGCGGGCCGCTCAACGGAATTCGTATGGTCGAGATGGTCGGGCTCGGACCGTGCCCGTTCGCCGCCATGATGCTCGCCGACATGGGCGCGGAAGTGATCCGCATAGATCGTCAGCCTACCGGCGGCGCTACGCCGTATCCCATGCAAGGCACGAAATTCGATGTAATGGCGCGCGGGCGCCGCTCGCTCGCGCTGGACCTCAAGCAGCCGGAAGGACGTGAGCTGGCGCTGCATCTTGTTGCCCAGGCCGACGCGCTGATCGAAGGTTTTCGCCCTGGCGTGATGGAGCGGCTTGGCCTTGGGCCGGACGTGTGCATGGCGCGCAATCCGAAGCTTGTGTACGGCCGTGTCACGGGCTGGGGGCAGGATGGTCCGCTTGCCAATGCTGCCGGGCACGATCTGAATTACATCGCGATGAGCGGGATGTTGCACGAGATTGGCCGTAGCGATGCGCCGCCGGTGCCGCCGCTGAATCTGGTTGGCGACTTTGGCGGTGGCGGCATGATGCTCGCCTTCGGCGTGTTGTGTGCGCTGCTGGAAGCGCGCGGATCGGGCAAGGGGCAGGTGATCGATGCCGCGATGGTCGAAGGCTCCGCGCTGTTGGGGGCGATGATCTACGGCTATAAGGCGTTTGGTGCATGGGCGGGTGAGCGAGGCTCGAGCATGCTTGCCGGCGGCGCGCATTTCTACAGTACCTATGCGTGCGCAGATTGCAAATTTGTGTCGGTCGGGGCGATCGAACCGCAGTTCTATGCTTTGCTGCTGAAGCTTTGCGGTATCGACGATGCAACCTTCAACACGCAGATGGACCGCGAGCAATGGCCGTCGCTGAAAACGAAAATAGCGGCCATCTTCGCAACGAAACCGCGGCAGGCGTGGTGTGAATTGATGGAAGGCACGGATGTCTGCTTTGCGCCTGTTCTCGACATGAACGAAGCACCGGAGCATGTGCATAACCGGGCGCGGGGAACGTTCATTGATGTGGACGGGGTGACGCAACCGGGTCCGGCGCCGCGCTTTAGCCGTACGGTGCCGGAAGTGAGTTCGCCGCCCGCGAGTCCGGGGCAGGACAACGACGCGATCCTGCGGGACTGGAACGTGCCGGGCGAGTTGATTGAGAAGTTGCGGGAGAAGAAGGGGGTTTAAGGGGGCTACATTCCATTCAAGCGCGAGCGCCTTGACAAGTACCTTCACCCCGCCGGAAACCTCACCAGGATCCGGCTGAACGGCACCGACCTGTCGACGGTCACCGAACCCGTACCTTTACCCGCATAGGTAGTCACAAGCCGCATGCCAAGCCCCGTGCCCTGTGGTTTCGGGAAGTCGATGGGGAAGCCGTCTCCCTCGTCTTCCACGCTCAACAGCACGACATCGCCGGATCGTTCCAGTTTCACGCGCACCGTTCCGCGTCCGTACTTCAGCGCATTGGTCACGAGTTCCGCCGTCACGAGGCCGAGCGGCGCGAGCCGCGCGGCGGGCAGCACGATCGACTCCCCTTCCAGCGATATTTCCCGCCCCGCCGCCAGTTCAGCCAGATCGGCCGTCAGGCCCCGCAGGTAACTGGTCGCGTCGGTTGCCTCCGCGCCGTCGTCCTGGTAGAGCCGGTGATGCACCGAGCCCACCGTGCGCACGCGCGTGGCTGCCGCCTGCAAATGCGTGGCGACCGATTTGTCCCCGGCAAGATTCGCCTGCAGCGCGAGCAGCGTCTGCACAAGCTGAAGACTGTTGCGAACCCGGTGGTGAACCTCTTTCATCATCAGCGCCGAATTGCCGAGCTGCGTTTCCTGGCTCAACACGAGCGCGGCAAGTTTCTCCTCGTTCTCGTGCCGCTCGGTGACGTCGCGCATGGTGAGCACGACGCGCTTCACACGTTCGTCGGCATCGAGAATAGGCGCCACCGATACATCCCACCAGCGGGCGTCGCCGACACGGGTCGGACAAGGGCCTTCGAAGCGGACCGGTTCGCCGCGAGCGGATTTCGCCAGTGCATGCTCGACTTTCGGGCGTTGATCGTCAGGCCACAGGTCCACGCAATGCGTACCGCCCACGTCCCCGAAGTCGTCGATGCTCAGCGCCACCAGCCCGTTATCGTTCATGAATTCGATAGCGCCATCCAACGACAGCACCTGGATGCAGTCCGTGCTCGCGTTCAGCACGCTGGTGGAGAACAGTTCGTCAGCGCCGGTCTGCGACTCGGCGGCGAGCCGCTCACGGCTCATGGAGATGACGTTCGCGATCGCTTCCAGGAAAACGATGTCTGTTTCGCTGAAGTCTTCGTCGTCGGAGCTATCGGCTTCGAGCACGCCGAAGGTTTCGGGAATGCCGCGAATGGGGACGTTGATGGCGCGCTTGATGCCGTGCCGCGCCAGCAAATCGGGCGTGCGGAAACGATGCTCGGTACCCAGGTGATTCGACAACACTGGTCGGCCGCTGACGAATGCGTGGCCGGCGGGGCTGGCGTCGTCGGCGCCAAGTTCCGTGGTGCCGATGTCCGCGGGGTCCCAGCCGACGCCAGCTTCCAGCACGAAGGTTTCGCTTTCAGGCTGATAGCGGAGCACCTTGGCGAAGCGCGAGTGCAGTCCAGCCGATACGGCCTTGCAGGCTTCGTCGAGAAGCACGTTCGCGCTGTGTACGCGCAGCACCGACGTCGCGAATTGCACGGCGATCTCGTGCTGCAGGCGCAGCCGGCTTACCGACCGTTCGACAGCACTGCGGATCGTTTCTTCGGGTGGCAATGCATCCATCGGGTTCTCCTTGACCGCAGTGTCGCCTATGCTTTCGTCCGGCGATTCATGCTTAAAGGTCAATTCTAACCGTGGAGATTAAAAGGCCACAGATTTGAACGGGGCATTCGCCAGCACCGCTGCCGCCCCCAACGCCCGCGCAAGGTGTGAGCCACCTCTCTCGGTATAATCCCGAATGTTATAATCATAACAACAAGGTGTTAGAATAATCCATCGATTAACCGGAAAATGTTGTGCGCTGCACAACCGGCCATCTCATGCTCGATGTTGCTTCCCAACCTGTTGTCGCCTTGCGCGCCAAACCGCTCTCCCATCATGAGTTACAGCAGCGAAACCCAGGCGTCCCGCTGGATCTCTCGTGGCTTGACACCCTGCGCGTCAACCAGTCAGCGGTGGCCCGGCGAGTCAGCACGCTGGGCACGCGGCGCGCGGTTAAAAAGGACGCACAAGCTGCGTGGCTGCTGAAGGCCATCACGTGCATCGACCTGACCACTCTCAACGGCGACGACACCGCCGCACGCGTCGAACGCCTGTGCGCCAAAGCACGCCGGCCAATTCGTGACGACCTGCTGGAGTCGCTGGGCATGCCGCCCGGCTCGATCAAGACCGGCGCCGTGTGCGTGTATCACCGCTTTGTCGGCACGGCCGTTGCCGCGCTTGCCGGTAGCGGCATCCCGGTCGCGGCCGTCTCCACGGGCTTTCCTGCGGGCCTGATCCCGCATCCGCTGAAGTTGAAGGAGATCGAGGCGTCGGTGAAAGACGGCGCGGCGGAAATCGATATTGTCGTCACGCGCGAACACGTGCTCACCGGCAACTGGCAAGCGCTCTACGACGAAATGCGCGACTTTCGCGCGGCGTGCGGCCCGGCGCATATCAAGGCGATTCTTGCGACCGGCGACATCCGCACGCTCTCGAACATTGCCAAGGCATCCATGGTTTGCATGATGGCGGGCGCCGATTTCATCAAGACATCCACCGGCAAGGAAGGCGTCAACGCCACGCTCGATGTTTCGCTCGTGATGGTGCGCATGATCCGCGACTACCTGGAACGGACGGGCGTGATGATCGGCTTCAAACCGGCCGGCGGCGTGTCCACCGCCAAGTCGGTGCTCGAATACCAGATCCTGATGAAGGAGGAGCTTGGCCGCGAATGGCTCGAACCGGAGTTGTTCCGCATAGGTGCGTCGAGTCTGCTCGCCGACATCGAACGGCAACTCGAGCATCACGTCACCGGCCGCTATTCGGCTTTCCATCGTCATCCGGTTGCCTGACGGTTGCCTGAGCCCGCACCGCATCATCTCTTACACGAACTCCCAATGAGCGTAGCCGACTACTTCACCTCGATGGATTACGGACCTGCACCGGAAGACGACGGCGCCGCGCGCGCCTGGCTGGATCAACACGCGACCGGCTTTGGCCATTTCATCGACGGCGCCTTTCGCGCGCCGCTGGCGGGTGAGCAATTCGACTCGCTGGAACCCGCGACCGGGCGCGTGATCGCGAGCATCGCGCAGGGCGGCCAGGCGGATATCGACGCAGCGGTTGACGCCGCGCATCGTGCGCTGCCTGCATGGCAAGCGCTTGGCGGCGCGGGTCGCGCACGGCATCTGTACGCGCTTTCGCGGATGGTGCAGCGGCATGCGCGCCTCTTCGCCGTGCTCGAATCGCTGGATAACGGCAAGCCGATCCGCGAGTCGCGCGACATCGACATCCCTCTTGTGGCACGGCATTTTCTGCATCACGCGGGTTGGGCTCAGTTGCAGGATCGGGAGTTTGCCGACTGGGCGCCGCTGGGTGTCATCGGCCAGATCGTGCCGTGGAATTTTCCGCTGCTGATGCTTTCGTGGAAGATCGCACCGGCACTCGCGCTGGGCAATTGCGTGGTGCTGAAGCCCGCCGAATACACGCCGCTGACTGCGTTGTTGTTCGCTGAATTGGCAGCGCGTGCAGGCTTGCCCGCAGGCGTGCTGAACGTGGTCACCGGTGACGGCCGCACGGGCGCTGCGCTCGTCGAACATCCGCGCGTGGCGAAGATTGCGTTCACCGGATCGACGGAAGTGGGCCGGCAGATTCGCGTGGCGACCGCAGGCTCGGGCAAGTCGCTTACGCTTGAACTCGGCGGCAAGTCGCCGTTTATCGTATTCGACGACGCCGATCTCGACAGCGCGGTCGAAGGTGTCGTTGATGCGATCTGGTTCAACCAGGGCCAGGTCTGCTGCGCCGGTTCGCGGTTGCTGGTGCAGGAAGGCGTGGAGCAACGCTTCATCGATAAATTGAAACGCCGCATGGACACGCTGCGCGTTGGGCCGTCGCTTGACAAGGGCATCGATCTGGGCGCGATCGTGGACACCGTTCAGCTTGAGCGCATTCGTTCGCTCGTTGAGCGCGGCGTGCAGGAAGGCTGCGAGATTCACCAGCCCAAAGGGCTTCGGATGCCCGAGCAAGGCGCGTTTTATCCGCCCACCCTGGTGTCGAATGTCGCGCCCGCATCCACGCTTGCACAAGAAGAAATCTTCGGGCCGGTGCTGGTGACAATGAACTTTCGAACGCCCGATGAAGCGGTCGCGCTGGCCAATCATTCACGTTATGGACTTGCTGCAAGCGTGTGGAGCGAGACCATTGGCCGTGCGCTGGATATTGCGCCGCGCCTGCAATGCGGTGTGGTCTGGATCAACGCCACCAATCTCTTCGATGCCGGTGTCGGCTTCGGCGGGTATCGTGAATCGGGCTTTGGCCGTGAAGGCGGACGCGAGGGGATTTACGAGTACCTGAAGCCGCACGCGTGGACTAAGCTGGCCGTTCGTTCCGGGCCTTCCGAGCGGATTGCGCAGCCTTCCGCTTTCGAAGCCGATACCAACGTCAGCGCGCTCGACCGTACTGCGAAGCTGTTTATCGGCGGCAAGCAGGTTCGTCCGGACAGTGGTTACTCGCGGCTTGTGCATGGGCCGTCGGGGGCGATCGTTGGTGAGGTGGGCGAGGGCAATCGCAAAGACGTGCGCAACGCGGTCGCCGCTGCGCGCAGCGCTGAAAAATGGTCGCAAGCCAGCACGCATAACCGCGCCCAGGTACTGTATTACCTCGCGGAAAACCTGTCGGCGCGTGCGGATGAATTCGCAAGGCAACTCGTGGCGCGAACCGGCGTGTCCGCCGCCGATGCCGAGCGCGAAGTCGAAGCATCCATCACGCGTTTGTTCACGTACGGCGCGTGGGCCGACAAGTTCGATGGTGCTGTGCATTCGCCGCCGCTAAGAGGCGTTGCGCTGGCGATGCACGAACCGCTCGGCGTGATCGGCGTGGTGTGCCCGGACGAAGCGCCCCTGCTTGGCCTCGTTTCGCTGATCGCACCTGCGCTCGCGCTGGGCAATCGCGTGGTCGCCGTGCCGAGCGAAACGTGCCCGCTGATGGCGACCGATTTTTATCAGGTGGTCGAGACGTCGGATGTGCCGGCGGGTGCGTTGAATATTGTCACCGGCGAGCGTAAGGCGCTGGCGTCGACCCTGGCGAAACACGACGATCTCGACGCGTTGTGGTGCTTCGGCGGCGCGGGCTTATCGACGCTGGCCGAACGTGAGTCGGTGGGCAACCTGAAGCGCACGTTCGTGGATCATGGCCGCGTGTTCGACTGGTTCGATGCCGCAAGCGAAGGCCTGCCGTTCCTGCGTCAGGCCGTGCAAGTGAAGAACATCTGGATCCCGTACGGCGACTGAACGTCATTAATGAACCTCACAAACGGACGCAAGAACGCTGGGTTCAAAATAGAATCATGAGCGATGACCTCGCAACACAGCGAGGCACGCTCAACCTGAAGGAGACGTAATGCTGAAGAATCTCGATCCGCTGCTGAACGCCGACATCCTGCACGCGCTGTGCGCAATGGGGCACGGCGATGAAGTCGTGATTTGCGACGCCAATTTCCCCGCCGACTCCGTCGCGCGCCAAACGGTGCTTGGCCATGTGCTCCGGCTCGACGGCGTGAATGCGCCGCGTGCGATCCGCGCGGTGTTGTCGGTGTTGCCGCTGGACAGTTTCGTCGATCATCCCGCCGAGCGCATGGAAGTGGTCGGCGACGCCAACGCGCTCCCTGCCGTGCAGCGCGAGGCGCAGACCGAAGTGGATGCCGCCGAAGGGCGCGCGACGCCCTTTGCTTCCATCGAACGTTTTGCGTTTTATGAGCGCGCCAAGCAAGCGTATTGCGTGATCGCTACCGGCGAAGCGCGTGGATATGGCTGCTTCATCTTCAAGAAGGGCGTGAACCTTGCGCCCGATGCACCGTCGGAGAGCACGCGATGAACCGCAGCATCGTCATCCTCGGCATCTACGTGACGGACCTCACGTTCCGCGCCGAGCGCATGCCGCTGCTTGGCGAGACCATCGCCGGATCCGCGTTTGCGATGGGACCGGGCGGCAAGGGGTCGAACCAGGCCGTGGCCGCAGCACGCGCTGGTGCCGACGTGATCTTCTGCACGCGCCTCGGCGCCGATGCGTTCGGCGACATCGCGCGCTCGACGTGGGCCGCCGAAGGCATCACGGGGCGGGCAATCACGACCGATGGCGTGGCAACAGGCGCCGCGCACATCTTTGTTGACGACGTCACGGGCGGCAACGCGATTATCGTTGCAGCGGGTGCTGCCGGACACTTGTGCCCCGAAGACGTTGAAGCAATCGAAGCCGATATTGCATCCGCCGCCGTGTTCGTCACGCAGCTTGAACAACCCGTTCCTGCCGCGCGGCGCGGACTCGAACTTGCGCGTCGCCACGGCGTGACGACCGTGTTCAATCCAGCGCCTGCGCTACCGCTCGACGACGACATCTTTCCCCTTTGCGACTACATCACGCCGAACGAAACCGAAGCAACGGCGCTGACGGGTATCGCCATTGCGTCCGTCGATGACGCTCGCCGCGCCGCCGACGTCCTGCTCGGAAAGGGCGTGCGCGCGGTGATCGTGACGCTGGGCGAAGCGGGCGCGTTGCTGCATACGCGGGAACAATCGGTGCTCGTGCCAGCATTCAATTGCGGTCGCGTGGTCGAGACCGCAGGCGCGGGCGACGGCTTCACCGGCGGCTTCGCCGCGGCGCTTGCGCGCGGCGAAAGCCCGTTGAACGCCGTGCGTTTCGGCTGTGCGCTGGCAAGCTTGTCGGTCACGCGTCCCGGCACCGCGCCGTCGATGCCGACGCTGGCCGAGATCGAAGTGTTGCTTGGCGGACCTGTGAAGTCCGGCAGCGTGTTGATCCACCAATCCTGAACGGAGGAGCGCATCGATGAACCCATCGAAATGGCTCGCCGACCGGCAACTGAATTTCCTGGTCGGCGTGAACCTGCTGGTCGTGATTGTCGCGACCGCGTTGTCGCATGGCCAGTTCGTCGATATCGACAACCTCCAGTCCATGGGCAGCCAGTTGCCCGAACTGGGACTGCTCGCGCTCGGCATCATGCTCTCGATGGTGTCGGGTAATGGCGGTATCGACTTGTCCGGCGTCGCGCTCGCGAACCTCTCGGGCATGGTGGCCGCGCAACTCCTGCCCATGCTCGTTTCCGCCGATAACTCGCCGTCGCTCTATACCGCTGTGTTCTGCGTGATCACCGTGACGCTGGGTGCAATGGGCGGTTTGATGAACGGCGTGATCATCGCGCGATTGAAACTCACGCCGATTCTCTGCACGCTTGGAACATCGCTGCTGTTTACCGGCATTGCCGTGGTGTTGAGCAACGGTGCGTCGGTGCGGGTGGAATATGTCGATGCCCTCTCCGACATCGGCAACGGCACCTTCCTGCAAGTGCCTGTCTCGCTGTGGATTTTCGTGGTCACGGTGTTGCTGCTCGGCTGGATCCTGAAGCGCACGCCCTTCGGATTGCGGCTTTACCTGATGGGTACGAATCCGAAAGCCGCGTTCTATGCCGGCATTCCGCGTGACCGCATGCTGATTCTGACCTATGGCATGTGCGGCGTGCTTGCGTCGCTCGCCGGGCTGATCAGCGCGACACATACGTCGAGCGCCAAGTGGGACTACGGCAACTCGTACTTGCTGATCGCTATCCTGATTGCGGTGATGGGCGGCGTGAATCCGGCGGGCGGTTATGGCCGGATCATCTGTGTTTTCCTGGCCGCGACCGTACTCCAGTTCCTGTCGAGCCTGTTCAATCTGCTCGGCGTCTCGCAGTTCTTCGGCGACTGCGCGTGGGGCTTCCTGTTGCTCGCGTCGCTGGCGCTGGCGGGCGGGGAACGCGTACGGGCGATCTTTGGCCTGGGCGGCGCAACACCCGTTTCAAAGGCGCCGAAACCGCCAGCGGCGTAGTCGGACAAACAAGCGAATAAACGAGCTTTGCCAGGTTTCAAAACTTCACCTCATGTGCATCACAGACAAACCATAACGGAGACAACGCATGAAACTCAATCGAATCGCCATTGCGCTTACAGCAGTCACGCTTGCGGCCGGAGTCATTGCTGTCGCGCAAGCCGCGACCGATCAAACGATCGTCACGGTGGTCAAGGTCACGGGTATCAACTGGTTCAACCGGATGGACGATGGCGTGAAGGAATTCGCCAAGGACAACCCTGGCGTGAACGCGTATCAGACCGGACCGGGACGCGCGGACGCGGCGCAGCAACTGAAGATCATCGAAGACCTGATTGCGAAGAAAGTCACGGCGATCGCAGTCGTTCCCTACGATCCGCCGACCCTCGAACCCGCGCTCAAGAAGGCGATGGATCGCGGCATCAAGGTCGTCACGCATGAAGCGGACAACGAGAAGAACACGATGGTGGACATCGAAGCCTTCGACAACACCGCGTATGGTGCCGGCCTGAACGAGCGGCTTGCCAAGTGCATGGGTGACCAGGGCAAATGGGCGGTGCTGGTGGGCTCGCTCGGCAGCCGTTCGCAGGTTCAGTGGGCGGATGGCGGCATTGGCAATGCGAAGCAGAAGTACCCGAAGATGGATCTGGTCGAGCCGAAGCTTGAAACCAATAACGACGGCGAACGTGCTTACCAGGTCGCGAAGGAAGTGCTGCGCAAGCACCCGGACCTGACTGGTTTCCAAGGGTCGTCGTCGCTGGACGTGATTGGTATCGGCCGTGCGGTGGAAGAGGCTGGCAAGATCGGCAAGATCTGCGTGTACGGCACGGGACTGCCGACCGAAGCGGGCAAGTTCCTGGAGAGCGGCGCGATCAACGGCATTGCGTTCTGGGACCCGAAGCTCGCCGGTATCGCGATGAACAAGATTGCGAAAATGCTGATCGACGGCAAGACGGTTGAGAACGGTGCCGACCTGGGACTCGTTGGCTATAACAAGGTTACGGTCACCAAGGGTCCGGGCAAAGGGATCATTGTGCGCGGCACCGGTTGGGTGGACGTCGACAAGACCAACTACAAGCAGTATCCGTTCTGATTGCTGTAGCTGATGCAGTGAAGCGCGCACGGCTGCCGTGCGCGCTGTCTTCAGGAAGTTGAAAGGGTGGAAGGTTCAATGATGAGTACAGCGCCGCTTCTCGAAGTCGTCGATATCCACAAGCGCTTTACCGGCGTATATGCGCTGCGTGGTGTGAGCCTTTCGTTCCAGCGTGGGCAGATTTATCACCTGCTCGGCGAGAACGGTTGCGGCAAGAGCACGCTGATCAAGATCATTTCCGGTGCGCAGCCGCCCGATCAGGGCGAGCTTGTGATCGAAGGGGTAAGGCATGCGCGGCTTGCACCGCTGGAGGCGTTGTCGGCGGGTATTGAAACGGTGTATCAGGACCTCTCGCTGCTGCCCAACATGAGCGTGGCGGAGAACGTGGCGTTGACGTCGGAACTGGCCGCGCATGCAGGGCGCCTTGCGCGGACCTTCGATCGCCGCGCGCTGGCTAAAACGGCGGCGCGTGCTTTGGAAGCGGTTGGTTTGCCGGGCGACGCCGATTTCCAGGCCACGCTGGTCGAGCAATTGCCGCTGGCGACGCGTCAGCTTGTGGCTATCGCGCGAGCGATTGCAAGCGAGGCAAAGTTCGTCATCATGGATGAGCCGACTACGTCGCTCACGCAAAAGGAAGTCGATAACCTGATCGCGGTGCTGGCGAAGTTGCGTGCCGATGGCGTTGCCGTGCTGTTCGTGAGTCACAAGCTGGACGAGTGCTACGCGATCGGCGGCGAGGTGATTGTGCTGCGCGATGGCCAGAAGATGGCGCAAGGGCCGATCGAGAATTATACGAAGGCGCAGATTGGCGAGTTGATGACGGGCAAGCAGTTGTCGAACGAGCGATATCGGCAGGCTGAAGTCATGGATGGCCACGAGATCGTGCTGGATGTGAAGGCGTTATCGCGGTCGCGCCAGTTCGCCGATGTCACGTTCTCGCTGCATCGCGGAGAGATTCTCGGCGTGACGGGTTTGCTCGACTCGGGGCGCAACGAATTGGCGCGCGCATTGGCAGGTGTCGCGCCTGCGGATAGCGGTACGGTGACGCTGGACGGTTCTGTCGTGAGGCTTAAAACACCGTCCGATGCGAAGTGGCAGCGCATAGGCTATGTGCCCGAAGACCGCCTGAACGAAGGCCTTTTCCTCGATAAATCCATTCGCGACAATGTCATCACGGCGATGATCTCGAGCTTGCGGGACCGCTTCGGACAGGTCGACCGAAAGCGCACACGTGAGCTTGCCGAGCGTACCGTGAAGGAGTTGCAGATTGCGACGCCTGACATTGACAAGCCGGTGCAATCGCTTTCCGGCGGAAACCAGCAACGCGTGTTGATCGGCCGATGGCTTGCTATTGACCCGCGTGTGTTGATCCTGCACGGCCCGACGGTGGGCGTGGATGTGGGATCGAAGGACATTATTTACCGCATCATGCAGCGGCTGGCGGAGCAGGGCATCGGCATTATTCTGATCAGCGATGACTTGCCTGAGTTGCTGCAGAACTGCGACCGGATCCTGATGATGAAGAAGGGGCGCGTCTCGAACGAGTATCGTGCGGGGCAGTTGACTGAAGCCGATCTTTATCACGCTTTACTTTCAGAGGCAGCATGAGCGAGTCACTTCATCGCGTTGCTCAGACATCGCAAGGCGCTTCAGCGCTAAGTCCCGCGTTGGCGGAGTTTGCGCCGCAGGTACAGCCGCTCAGTTTTACCGCGCGGTTGGTGCGTAATCCTGAATGGTTCACCGTCGGGTTGATTATCGTGACGTGTCTGGTGGTGGGCACGCTGAATCCGCGCTTCTTCCAGTTCGCAACGCTCTTCGATCTGTTGCATTCAGGGACGACCGTGTCGTTGTTTGCGCTGGGGACGCTGGTCGTGCTGGCATCGGGCGGTATTGACGTGTCCTTCACTGCCATTGCTGCTTTTACGATGTATTCGATCACTAAGGCGGTATTTGCCTGGTGGCCTGATGCGCCGTTTTTTGTGATTCTGGTTTGTGGCGCAGTGGGCGGCGTGTTGCTTGGGTTGATCAATGGCGTGCTGGTGCATCGGCTCAAAGCGCCTTCGCTGATTGTGACCATTGGCACGCAGTATCTGTATCGCGGGTTGTTGCTGACGTTCGTGGGAACGCAGTTTTTCATGAATATCCCGCATAGCATGGATAGCTTCGGGCAGTTGCCGCTGTTTTTCTACCACACGAACGATGGGTTGCGAGCGGTGTTGCCGGTGTCTGTGATTGCGCTGTTTATAGCGACGGGTCTGACGTGGTGGCTGCTCAACCGGACGATGATGGGGCGGGGTGTGTATGCCATGGGCGGCAGTTTGCCGATCGCCGAGCGGCTTGGTTACAACCTGCGGGCTATTCATTTGTTTGTGTTTGGTTACACCGGGATGCTGGCGGGGATTGCCGGGATAATCCATGTATCGACAAACCGGCTGGCGAATCCGTTCGATCTGGTCGGGACTGAGCTGGATGTGATCGCGGCGGTGATTCTTGGCGGGGCCCGGATTACCGGCGGGACAGGGACGGTGGTGGGGACGTTGTTGGGCGTGGTGCTGGTTACGCTGATCAACAGCGTCTTGATCCTGATCGGCGTGCCCAGTACCTGGCAGAAGGTGATTATCGGGGCGTTTATTCTGGTGGCGGGGACGTTGTTCGCGTTGGGGAGAAGGGCGGCGTAGGAAAGGGGATACGTTCGCACTTGGTCGGGGTCTATGCCGGGTTGCTGCTTTCGGCCTTAGCGGTCTGCGAGAGTCGGATATTCTCTTTATCACTATTAGCCACTGCGCGTGGCGGCGCGTCATTTCTTTGTCCAAAGCGACAAAGAAACGAAGCAAAGAAAACGCTTTAACCGCTCTACCCTAAGTGTCCACAGCGTGCAGTTCCAATTCATGGGTGCCCCAAAAGCACGGTGCTCGCTAGAGCCACGGATGTTTGAACCCCTCTTTCTCGCGAATACTGACATGAACACGCTTCGCCACCAGTGCTCTCGGGCAAGCACGAGTTGCCAAGGAACCACCACGGCCTCACGCATTTTTACGGCCTCATTTCCTGGTGGGTTGGCGACGTGGTTCGACGTGCGTACAAATTCGGTGGAAGGTTGTCCGCGGATAGCGCGGGGTGTCCCTTGGGCAGGTTCAATCACTGGTGGCGAAGCGTGTGGGTATCCGTGTTCGGAGAAGGAGGGTTTCACACATCCGTGGCTCTGGCGAGCACCGTGCTTTTGGAGCACCTATGAATCAAAACTGCACGCTGTGGACACTTAGGGTAGCGTGGTTTGAAAGCGTTTTCTTTGCTTCGTTTCTTTGTCGCTTTGGACAAAGAAATGACGTGCCGCCACGCACAGTGGCTAATAGTGATAAAGAGAATATCCGACTCAGGCAGACCGCTAACCCCGAAAGCAGCAACCCGGCATAGACCCCGACCACTAACCCTGAAAGCAGCAACCCGGCATAGACCCCGACCACTAACAGCGAAAGCACCCCCCGGCACTGACCCTCGCCGCTAACCCCAGAACCTGGCACTAGAACCCAACCCCCCGACCGAGTGCGAACGATTCACTTCCTGACCTCCATCCCCTTCTCGGTAATCAGCGAATCAAACTGATCCAGCTGAGAAAACCGCACTGCCTTGACCTTCCCCAGCTTGCTGGCATCCACCACCAGATGCCTCTCAACCGCACTTTCCATTGCGGCCTGTTTGATTGCTACCTCGTGAAAGTTCCAGCACGTCACGCCACGCGCCTCATCCACGCCGCCGGCTGAAATGAACGCCTTGTTGATCCCCATTCGCCGCAGCGTCTCGATACTTTCATCGCTGGAAAACGAATCCGACGAGGGCGCATAAACGCCGCCCAATAAAATCATCCGCACATTGGCCTTGCGCCGCAAAATCTCAGCCACGTTCAGCGAATAACACACCACCGTCAAATGCATTTCAGCCGGAATGAGCCGCGCCAACGTGGTCAGCGTCGTTCCGCAATCGATGAAAATGGTCTCGTTGTCAGCAAGCAGCCGCGCAGCCAGCGCCGACGCTTCCGCCTTGGCCTGCGCAAAATGATCCTTCTCTTCGTCGATGGTATAACCCGCGCTGTTCGGAACATCCGAGGCGCGAACAATATAACCGCCAAGGTAAGTGAAGGTCCCCGGACTCGCCGCTATGTCACGGCGAACCGTCATCTCCGATACATCGAGCAAAGTCGCCGCATCGCGAAGACGCATCACGCTTTGCTCGCGCAAAGCATCGGCAAGAACACGCAAGCGATCGCTTTTGGTCATTCGCAGAGGGTAGTGGACGCAAGCTGCACGTCGTGGATGTGGCTGTTAGATTTTGTTCGCCAGATGAAACAATTATAACAAGCGAACCCGCGAAAAGTGATCGGGGAAAACGCTTTGCGGTTTCGCGTTTGATGAGGTGAAAACCGAGGATTACCCGGCGGCGCGTGCCCGGATCAGCGAAGCGGCCGATGGAATTGATGTCTGCTCTATCGCAACTTTGGCGACACCCGGCAGCGCATTTTCCGCGAGTTGCGTCAGCGTACGCCCCGGCGGCATTTCAACCAACACCTGTGCGCCGAGTTCACCCAGCACGATAGTCGAGTCGTGCCAACGAACGGGATATCGCAGGTTAGTCGCGAGATCAGTACGGATAGCGTCGGCCTGGCGCAAAGGCCGCGCGCCGCGATTGCTGATATACGGAACCGTTGGTGCATGGAACGCTATCTTGCTGGCAGCTTCGGTGAGCTCGCGAGCGGCATCGTCGAGTAATACGCAGTGAGACGGCACGCTCACTGCAAGCCGCTCGGCCTTGCGCGCGCCACCTTGCAATGCGCGTTCCCGAACCTGGTCGAGATCCGCGTCCGCGCCGGCCACCACGATCTGTCGCGGGGCATTCAAATTCGCAATGTACGCGGCCTGGGTATGCGCACTCGCAATCACAGCGTCCAGTTCACGCTCGCTTAAACCCGACACCGCCAGCATCCCGTACCCGTGCGGATAGGTGCGCTCCATCAATTGCGAACGTAAGTGCAGCAGCCTCAAGGCATCGTCGAAAGACAGGGCGTTGCACGCAACCGCAGCGCCATAGGCGCCCACCGATAAACCCGCCACCGCATCCGGTTCGATCCCTTCATCGCGCAGCGCTCGCACCGTCGCCACCCCTGCAACAAGCAAGCTGATCTGCACGGCGACGGTCGAATGCAAAGCATCGGCGTGATCGAGTGAGAACACGTCGATATGCAGCACATCGGACGCCTCTTCGATAGTTTCAGCAAAACGCGCATGCGGCGTCGCGCCTCCAAGCGTGTGCAAAAAGCCCGCGAATTGCGAGCCCTGACCGGGGAAGAGGAATGCGATCATGCCGCTTGACTCGTCTGCCACGGATCGGCGACAAGCTTCGGACCGTCGGCGCAACGCATCATCACGCGTGCGCCGGGATGTGCGTATTCAGCCAGCGAGAACGCGCCGATGGATGTCTGGATCTGCACGTCAATGCGCGTGCCGTGGTCGAGAGCCGCTTGAGCGAGGGCATCGAATAAGATTTTTGCCGTGGCGCGGTCGAGAGGATCAGGCGCATGCATCAGCAGGTCGAGATCGCTTGTTTGCGTGACTGTGGGATAACCGCTCGCGAGTTCAAAACCAACGCTGCCGGTAGGCCCCCAAACGTAGCCGCTTAAGTCGCAGAGTGGCGCGACTGCCCGAAGCAATGCAAACGCAGGCAAGTTTGCGCGTATCGTTGCGGTCTTCGCAGACCCAAGCGATTCGGGCTTCAGGACATCGGCAACAAAACGCGGATCAAGCCACGAGCCGAACCGCTCGCTGCGTGTTTCGCCGCGAATGCCCACCGCGATCAAGCCGTTCACCGACACGGCCCGTCGAACCACCACGAACGGTGCGCGTGTCAGTGAGGCTGCGACCCACGCCGGGGCGTCGGGGAAATCGGGCGTTCCCGGCGCAAGCCGCAGCAAGTCGTGCGGACTCACGACGCGTCCCATTGCTCCACCATGCGCTTGCGGACTTCTATGGACGCGGCGCGAATCCGCTTGGCATCCGCTGACTCCAACCGCGATGAGAGATCGCGCGGACCTTTGCGTGCATCGTCAATTGCAGCGATCAACGAAGACTGCACACGGTCGATGTCTTCGCGCCCGGGTGCATCCGCATTGATGCCGGCGATCAGCTCATGCAGCAATCCAAGCTTCGCGTAAGCGCTCATCTTGTACGACATGGGCAACACGCGGTCGCCGAGCTCGTCGAGTCCCTCAACGCTACGCCGCGTGACCCGTGCCGCCGCTTCCTTGCCCATCGCATGCACGGCGATGCCGCTCGCGTCGAGCGCGATGATCCGGTTCGCCTGATAACCGTGCGCGAGAAAAGCGCCGGACATCGCCGGGCCCACAATCAGCGCGATCACAGGATGACCGGCGAGCCGCGCGCTGGCATACGCATCGACGCCGGCCGCACACGCGAGATGAACACCAAGCAATTCTTCGCGACGGCCGTATGCCTGGCTCTTCACATCGACAATAGCCACGATCGGGCGCTTGACCGGAGCATCGCGGTCCGCCTCCATCGCGTCGCGCACCGCGCGTGCAAGCAACCAGCCTTGTTCGAGGCCGACCACGTTGTCGGTCGCGCGCGGAAAGCGGTTGTCCGGATCGGGAACGACGGCGATGAAACGCGCGGTCGTGTCGCCAAGCGGCGCGTCGGCGCTGCGGATCGGGCCTTCGGTGCCCGAAGCCGGGTGTTCATTCGACGTCAACGCGTCGAACCATATTTGCCCACGTGATGCGTTCATCAAACCTCTCCTTGCCAAAGCGTCCGCAGCACGGCGGGATCGATTGCCGCCGGGTCCACGCGCGCAAGCCGTTCAAGTTGTGCATCGACCTGTTCGGTCCGATGGCTCGCCGGCACACCGCTTTCGAATGCGCTGAGCACCGCATCGCGAACCTGATCGGTATCGTCTTCCACGAGGGTATCGACCAAGCCCACGGCTGCTCGTTGCTCCCCGCCGATCATCGACCAGATCAGGCGCCGGTCACGTGAATCGAGTTCTTCCACGCCAGCTTCCTGTTCGATTACTTCAGGCCCGTTCATCCCGAGCCGTGCCTGCCGCGTCATGATCAGCCGGGTGCACAAAGCCGCCGCCAGTGACATCCCACCGAAGCAGCCGACCATGCCGCCGATCACGCCGACCACCGGCACGTAACGGCGCAACGCGACGATCGCCGCCTGGATCTCCGCGATTACAGCGAGACCGAGATTCGCTTCCTGCAGCCTGACACCACCGGTCTCGAACAGGATCACCGGCCGGATCTTGCGGCCCGCTTCGAACTCGCGCACGGCCATTTCCAGCGCCGCCGCGATCTTCGCGCCCGACACTTCGCCGATGCTGCCACCCTGGAACGCAGGCTCGATCGCCGCAATGACCGCGGCTTCGCCGCCCAGCGTACCGCGTGCAATGACCGCACCGTCGTCGGCCTGGCAGACCACATCCTGCATGGCGAGCCACGGCGATTCGAGCCGGTCGAACGGTCCGATCAACTCGCGGAAGGTGCCGGCATCGAGTAACGCACGGGCACGCTCTCGCGCGGTCAGTTCGATAAAACTATGCTGGACGATAAAGGTTTCGTGACCACTCATGATGCGTCTCCTTCACTCGCTTCCACTGCTTCAGCGAGCCGCAGCATGACGACGCCGGGCGTTGCGCCGAAGTCGTTGAGTTCGAGGCGCGCGGCGCCGTCGTAGCGCGAGAAGAAGCGGTCGAGCACGCTTTTCCATACGTGTTCGTAACCGTCCACGCTCGTGCGGATCACGACTTCCGCGTGTTGACCCTCCGATGGCGACAGCAGGATCTCCAGGTCGCCCGAGCCGACCACGCCCACATGCGCGCGTTGCGGCACGGGGCGGGTGGCGGGATATTCGTAGCGCAAGTTTTCCATGGCGTGTTCTCCGCGTCAGCCGACGCGCGGCAGGGTATCGAGGAAGAGGGTGGCGGCCAGCAAGTCCGCCGCGCCTCCGGGAGATGCGTTCAGTTCGGTGAGACGTTGGTCGAGCCGGGCGAGCGCGGCACGGCCTTGCGGCCGTGCCGCGCCGCCTGCTTGCAGCGCGTCGCGCGCGCCGGTTTGCGCGGCTTCAAGCGCGACCTGGCCGCCGCGATGCAGCACGCAGGTGTCGTCGAGTGTCGCAATGATGGCGAGCAACGCATCGAGCCGCGCCTCGTCTTCGGTCGCGCCGTTCGCACGCGAACGATGCAGCGCAGGCAAGCCGGCTTCGAGCACGTGCGGGAAACCTTCCGCAGCCTGACCGCGTGCGCCGGCCACGCCGAAGCGCTGGGAAACACGCGCACCGTTACTCATCGCAGTGGGTGATGGCGCGAACCGATCCTCGAAGCGCGCGACGGCCGCCGCTTGCGCGCAGAGCTCGAAGGGCTCACCCAAAGGGCTCATTGCCGCCGCAGCGCATAACAAGCCGACAATCCAGATCGCCCCGCGGTGCGCATTGCTGCCGTTCGTTGCACGCAGCATGGCCACCTCACCCTCACGGCCAATACGCGCAAGTTGCTCCCGCAGCCGTTGTGAAGGTTTTTGATCGACCGCTGCGCGCGCCAGTGCGAGGAAGGTCGGCTGCAACGAACGCGCCGAACGCAGCATGATGTCGAGATCCAGATCGCGATGCGCACCGCTTCCGCGCCGGTCCACCAGCGCGGGTTTCGGCGTGAGAGACGCCTCGTCAATCAACGCGGTAACCGCATGATCCGCGAGGGCTGACGGGTTGCAGGCAACATCGATGAATGCGGGTTGAGTGCAGGCCATCGCGTTTCACCAGCCGCGGAATTTTGCCGGCGGCTGATACAGCCCGCCCGACCATGCGACCAGGTCGTCGATGCTCCGTGCCGCCAACAACGAGCGCTTCGCTTCGCCGCGGCGGATGCCGAGATCTTCCGGGTACGCAACAATGCCCCGACGCCGCAATTCCGCCGTCTTGGCGGGGTCGGCGCGCATGCCGACGGGTGTCACCCCCGCCACGGCACTCAACGCCGCACGGCGCTCTTCCACGCCTTCGGCAGCATGCAGATACGCAATTCCTTCTTCGGTCACGACGTGGCTCACGTCGTCGCCGTAGATCATGACCGGGGCTATCGGCATGTTGCTTTGCTTGCCGACGGCGATGGCGTCGAGGGCGTCGACAATGGTCGGTTCGCCGCCCTTCTTGAAAGTTTCGGCGGTTTGCACGACGAGCTTGTGCCCGCGTCCGATCGCGCTGTTCGGCCCGTCGTTTTTCATCAGCGATAACCACGCCGCGCTCGAATGACGGCGCCCGCGCGGATCGTGTCCCATGTTCGGCGCACCGCCGAATCCGGCGAGGCGGCCGAGCGTGACCGTCGATGAATTCGCGTCGGCGTCCATCTGCAACGTCGAGCCTATGAAAAGATCCACGCCGTATTGGCCCGCAAGCTGGCACAGCACGCGGTTTGAGCGAAGGCTGCCGTCGCGGCCGGTGAAAAACACGTCCGAGCGCGCTTCAATGTAATCCTCCATGCCCACTTCGCTGCCGAAGCAATGCACGCTTTCCACCCAGCCGCTCTCGATGGCCGGGATCAGCGTGGGGTGCGGATTGAGCGCCCAGTGCGTGCAGATCTTGCCCTTCAGGCCGTGCGCTGCGCCATAAGTGGGCAGCAGCAATTCGATCGCGGCGGTGTCGAAGCCAATGCCGTGGTTCAGTGCCGTCACACCATAACGCTCGTAGATGCCGCGAATGGTCATCATTGCCATGAGAATCTGCAACTCGCCGATATGACGCGGATCGCGCGTGAACAGCGGCTCGACGGCAAACGGCCGGTCCGCCTGCACGACGACATCAACCCACGAACCTGGGATATCGACGCGCGGCAGTTCGTCGACAATCTCGTTCACCTGCGCCACCACGATGCCATGACGGAACGCGGTCGCTTCGACGATAGTCGGCGTGTCCTCGGTGTTCGGGCCGGTGTACAGATTGCCGTGGCGATCGGCCTGCACCGCGCAAACCAGCGCAACTTGCGGCGTCAGGTCGATGAACATGCGCGCATACAGTTCTATATACGTATAGATCGCACCAATTTCGAGCTGCCCGTCTTCGAGCAATTGCGCGACGCGCAGACTTTGCGGGCCCGCAAACGAGAAGTCCACTTTGCGCGCGATGCCGCGTTCGAACAGCGTCAGGTGCTCAGGCCGGCTGATGCTGGATATCAGCAGATGCACGTCATGCACGCGCGCCGGATCGAGCTTCGCGAACGCGCGAGAAAGGAAGTCGGCTTGCTTCTGGTTGTTGCCTTCCAGCGCGACACGGTCCCCGGATTGAATCAGCGTTTCAAGGGCGTCGACAATACGTTCCGCCTTGAGCACGCCGTTGTCGAGCCAGCCTTCGATAGCCTTCAGGCGCCGGGCCTTTTCCAGCGCACGCGTGTTCCACTGGCGCGGTGCTGGGGTGGTGTCGGTTTGTGCGGGAGGGTTCATGCGGGGCCTCGGTATTGAGCGGGATCAGGAGAGCAGGATCAGCGCTTAGTCTGACCGCGCAGTGGAAGGACGGCGACGCTTCTTCGGCTGCGCGGCCTGGGCCTGCATTTGAGCGTCGTGGAGAAAACCATAAACCAGTTCGCCGGTGGCGAGCAGGTGGCGTGCGACCAGTGTTTGCGCCGCTGCGGTATCGCGTGCATGCAGTGCGTCGAGAATGGCTTCGTGCTCGGCGTCGGACTGTCCCTTGAACGTGGGCATGCCGAACTTGAGCCGCAGATAACGCTCGCCCCGCCGATGCATCGTACCAATCAGCTCCATCAGGTGAGGACGCTCGGCGGGCGCGTACAGGCTCATGTGGAACTGCTCATTGCGCACGACATAGAGGGCCTGGTCCTGTTCGTTGGCCGCGGCCTCCAGCAACCGGCGTGCCTCGGCCAGCGTTGCATCGGTATGGCGCTCGATTGCGATGCCGATAGCCAGACTCTCCAGCGACGCGCGGATCTCATAGATCTCGCGGGCTTCATCGGGGGATTGCAGGCTGACCGACGCACCGCGATTCTGTTCAATGGTGACCCAGCCCTCGCTGTCCAACTGCCTGAACGCCTCGCGCACTGGAATGGCGCTGACAGAGAACTGCCTGGCAATAGCGTCCTGGCGCAGCGGTTCACCCGGCAACAGCGTGCCTTCGACAATGGCCGAGCGCAACGCGTCCGCTATATAACGCGACGTGCTCTGGCGCGGCTCGAATTGCGCCTCGCGAAACGGGAGATTCAGCTCGTTTTTCATGTTTGTTCCTACGGAAGCTAGGTACAAGTGCGGAGTGGTCAACAGCTCGTTTTCAAATATTATATATGAAAATGCACTTTTAGGGCTTGTCAGGCAAACCCGGTGCTTTAGCGCAGACGCCCCCATTTGCGAACAGCGGGTGTCGTTCATATCAGGCTCACACCAGGTTTACACCTACCAGGAAGACAGTCATGCCAAGTACGCTCGAACGTTCGATAGGCGCCGTCAAGCGCACGCGCACGCCACTCAACCGGACACAGATCGTAGGCTTCTGGGGTGCCTGGGCCGGCTGGACGCTAGATGGAATGGACTCGTTCATCTATGCACTGGTGCTCGCGCCCGCGCTGACCGAGCTGCTGCCCAAGTCCGGCTATGCGGCTACGCCCGCGAATGTCGGACTGGCAGGGTCAATTCTCTTCGCACTGTTCCTGGTGGGTTGGGGGTTGTCGTTCATCTGGGGGCCGCTCGCCGACCGCTTTGGGCGCACCAAGGTACTCGCCGCGACCATCTTCACCTTCGCGATCTTTACCGGGCTTGCCGCGACTTCGCATACCGTGTGGGAGTTGGGCATCTATCGCTTTCTTGCGGGCGTGGGTATTGGCGGGGAGTGGGCGCTGGCGGGAACTTACGTGGCCGAAGCGTGGCCGGAAGATCGCCGCAAGATGGGCGCAGGGTATCTCCAGACCGGGTATTACGCGGGCTTCTTCATGGCCGCCGCGCTTAACTATACGATCGGCGCGACCTTCGGCTGGCGCGCGATGTTCCTCGTCGGCATTGTGCCGGTGATCGTATCCATCGTCGTGTTGCTGCGTGTGAAGGAAACCGACAAGTGGCAGAAGGTCGAAGCGACCGTGGTCAAGCAAGCAAGTTCGCTGCGCGCGATCTTCTCGGCGCAATACCGGCAACGCACCATCGTCGCGACCGTGTTGCTGACGGTGGCGATCATCGGCTTGTGGGCGGGCGCGGTGTATGAACCGTCGGCGGTCATCCAGCTTGCGACGAAAGCCGGCATGACGAAGGCGGATGCATCCCGGACCGCATCCATCGCGACAGGGCTGTTGTCGATCGGCACGATCATCGGGTGTCTCGCGTTGCCGCCAATGGCCGAGCGTATCGGCCGAAAACTCACGCTCGCGGTGTACTTCGTGGGCATGGCGGGGTCTATTGCACTGGCGTTTGGTTGGGCGTTTTATCTGGAGAATGGACTCGTGCCGTTCATCGCGTTGCTGGTGGTGCTGGGTTTCTTCGGCGGCAACTTCGCGTTGTTCAGCTTGTGGCTGCCGGAACAGTTCGAGACCCGCGTGCGAGCAACGGCATTTGCGTTCTGCACATCGATAGGACGCTTCTTCGGGGCAATCGTGAACTTCGGGATTGGCGCAATGGTGCTGCACATGAAGACGCTCGGCGTGCCGATTGCGCTGACCGCCATTGCGTTCGTGATCGGGCTGGCGGTAATCCCGTTCGCGCCGGAAACGAAAGGGCAGGATTTACCAAGTTAGGGTCGCTCGCGCCGGTGGACGGGTTTGGGGTTTTGGCGGGGGCGGGGGAGCGGTCGGGGGTGGTGCCGGGGTGCCAGGTTCTAGCGTGAGCGGTCTGGGTCAGTGCCGGGTTGCTGCTTTCGGGGTTAGCGGTCTGCCTGAGTCGGATATTCTCTTTATCACTATTAGCCACTGTGCGTGGCGGCACGTCATTTCTTTGTCCAAAGCGACAAAGAAACGAAGCAAAGAAAACGCTTTCAAACCACGCTACCCTAAGTGTCCACAGCGTGCAGTTTTGATTCATAGGTGCCCCAAAAGCACGGTGCTCGCCAGAGCCACGGATGTGTGAAACCCTCCTTCTCCGAACACGGATACCCACACGCTTCGCCACCAGTGATTGAACCTGCCCAAGGGACACCCCGCGCTATCCGCGGACAACCCTCCTCCAATATGTACGCACTAGCGACCCGGACCGCCAGTGCTTCTACTCGAAGCGCCGCGCCAGCAAACACAAGATTTCATACATGAGCGTGGCGGCGACGAGCGCCGTATTACCGCTCGGGTCATAAGGCGGCGACACCTCCACCACGTCGCCGCCAACCCAGTTCAAACCATCCAGCCCGCGAAGCAGCGCCAGCGTTTCACGCGTTGTCAGTCCACCTATTTCAGGCGTGCCCGTACCCGGCGTGTAGACCGGATCCAGGCCGTCCACATCCAGTGAAAGATACGTCGGGCCATCGCCCACGACCTTACGCGCTTCATCAATGATCGCACCTACACCCCGGGCCTCGAATTCTTCAATAAACACCACACGCATCCCACTCTCGAGCGAATAACGCCAGCCCTCGTCGGAATTCTGCGCACCGCGAATGCCAATCTGGATGGTTCGCCTCGGGTCCAGCAAGCCCGCTTCCACCGCGCGGCGAAACGGCGCGCCGTGCGTGAATTTCGACCCCTTGAAACTATCCCACGTGTCAGTGTGCGCATCGATATGCACCATGCCAACAGGCCGCTTCGGCGCCATCGCCTGGAAGATCGGGTACGTAATCGAATGATCGCCACCCGCACTCAACGCAATCTTGCCGGCCGCGAACACCGGTTCGAAAAAACGCCGGATGTCCTCGTGCGAACGCTCAAGATGATAGAGGTCGGTGAACGGTACGTCGCCCATGTCACCCACGCGGCACACATCGAAGGGATTGAAACGCGTCACGTGATGGATCGCACGGGTCATGCTCGACATATTGCGGATCTCACGCGGGCCAAACCGCGCACCCGGACGGGCAGTCACGCCCCCATCGAACGGCACACCGGCCAGCACAATGTCGAGCTCATTGATATCCGTGCAGTACGGCACGCGCATGAAGGTAGGGATGCCGCTAAAGCGGGGTAACGCCATCTGGCTTCGATCGGTACCGGGCATGATGTTCTCGTCAGAAAGTAGGCGGTGTATTGGTCCACAGCACACGCGCAACAGTCTTGCCGGGGTTGCGATAACTGTGCGGAACGGTACTGGGGAAATAGAAGGTATCTCCTGCATGCAGCAGATAACATTCATCGCCAAGCGTCAGTTCGAACTGGCCCTCGATCACGTAACCCAGTTCCTCGCCGGCATGGCTGATCTGCTCGTCGCTGCTCGCAAGCGGTTCGATCACATGGATATCGCTTTGCAGCAACTGCCCCGCGGCCGGCACGATCACCCGTTCCAGCATGATCGAAAGGCGCTTGCCGGCCGAAGGAAACTCCGTGGTGGGACGCTCGTTCGCACGCTGCACAGGCGACGTATTGATGTCCGGTCCCGAGACGAGCGCGCCCACATTGGTCGACAACGCCAGCGCGATCTTGTGCAAGGTCGCAAGCGAGGGCTGCGCGTGGCCGCCCTCAAGTTTAGACAACATGCTTTCCGAACAACCCACCTCCGCCGCGAGCGCTTTCAGCGTCAACTGCTTGACCATGCGCGCGTGTTTCAGACGCACGCCGAGCGTGGCGGACGGATCGGGCTGAACCTCGGGCGGCTTGCTCGCGGCCCGGCGCGGGCCCGCTGGTTTGCGTGCTGCGGTTTTTTTTGTGGCCACCGGAAGGTTCTTCCTAAAAGTAGGGGGGATCTACGCGAGCACCGTGAATTCGACTTCCAACGGATTCAACGCGTTGATCGGAATAATATCCTGCGGGCACGCAGACATGACCACGACGCAATCCATCAACGCCTTGATTTCCACGTAATCCCCCGCCTTCGATACCGGAGCAAGCCATTCGATCGAATAGTCCGGCCTGATCGGGATGTTCATCCACAGGTTGAAGGGCTGCGGCACCTCGCGAGCGCGCAGGCCGATCGCTTTCAGCGCGAGCCGCATGTTGTCCGCGCAGTTGTCGTGATAGCCGGCCACGCCCAGGTTCTTGTAACGGTACAGATCGCACGCGGCCATCAGCGTGTCGTGCACGCCCGGCGATGTGTCCGTGACCAGTTCGGCAATCGGCCGCCGATGATTGGTCATCAACGGATCGCCGGCTTGCGGAATTACCTTGTCCAGCGACGCGCGGGCATGTTCGAACGACAGGAATTCGTCGAGGTGAGCCGCATTGAAGATCCACGTATCGCAGACCTGGGTGCCGTGCGTGTTCGTGATGCGGATCGTCTGGCCCGACTGCACCTTGACCGCGCGGCCATTGCGCGCAGGCACCGTGTAGGTCTTGCCGATCTCGGGCGTGCCGTCGGCGGAAATGGGTTCGCGCAGCGTGGCGTTTTCGCCAAGCGCATGGCTGTTGTCATGATGATGTTCAACGTGCGGCGTGCTCATGGTGACTCCTTCAGTCAGATCGTGTTCAAGGTGCTTCGTTGCAGAGGTAAACCAGGCAATGCGCCAATGCGCGGGCGCCCAGTACGAGGTGATCGTCGTCGGTGGCTTCGAGCGGGTTGTGGCTGATGCCGCCGCGACTCGGGACAAACAGCATCGCGCTCGGGCAATGTTTCGCGAGATACATGGCGTCGTGGAATGCGCCCGACGTGATGCGTCGTGAAGGCGCGCCGAGTGCTTCGCATGCATCCGCTACGCGCTGGATCACGGCCGGTGCGAAGTCCACGGGTGCGTGGGTGAACAGCGCTGCCAATGTCACCGCGTGGCGGCTCACGCAGTCCGCAAGTTGCCGGTCGAACGCACTGAGTACAACCGCGTCCGGGTGACGGAAGTCGATAGTGAACGTGACTTCCGATGCAATCGTGTTGATCGAGTTCGGCACTACGGTCCAACGTCCGAAGGTGATGCGGGTATCGTCGCCGCCTAGCTGGTAAGCGAGCGTTTCGATCTCCGCGCGGACGGCGACAGCGAGCGTCATGGCGTCGTGGCGAGCGTGCATGGGTGTGGTGCCCGCGTGCGCAGCGATGCCCCGGCACCTCACCGCGTACCACCGAACGCCCTGAATGCCGCTGACTACGCCCAGGGGAACATTGGCGAGTTCCAGCAAGGGCCCTTGTTCTATATGCAATTCGATGAACGCGTGCGCGGTCGTATCGACAACGCGCGTCTGGAGCAACGGAAACGCTTCGCGATGCGCGGCGAGCGCGCTGTCGAGCGAGATACCATCGCTGTCTTGCGCCCGCCCGTAGCGCTCGATCAATGCCGGATCGACGAACGCGCTCGACCCCATCGCGCCAGGCTGAAAGCGCGTGCCTTCTTCGTTGGTCCATGCCACCACTTCAAGCGGGCGGCGCGTACGGATACCGGCATCATTGAGTGCGGCAAGGCATTCGAAGCCCGCGAGCACGCCGTAGCTGCCATCTAGCTTGCCGCCCGTCGGTTGGGTATCGACATGGCTGCCTGTCATCACCGGCGGCAGGTCCTCCAGGCCGGGGTGTCGAAAAAACAGGTTCGCACAAGCATCGGTACGGACCGTGCAGCCGAGTGCGGCAGCACGGTCGATCAGGAAACGCCGCGCTCCAATATCGATAGGAGACAGCGCCGGGCGATCCACGCCACCGTCTTCACGCGCACCGAAACGAGCAAGCGTCTCGACCGATTCGAGCAGACGTGATGCGTTTATATGAGCAGCGGCCTTGAGTGCATCGTCCACCATCACGCGACCCCCGTGACAGAGGTCAGGCTGCGATCGAACCACGGCTTCAGGAACTGCTGCAGGCGTGGCGTGCGGGTGTTGCCGAAGATCTGTTCAGGCGGCCCCGCTTCCACTATCCGCCCGGCTTCCATGAACACCACGTGGTCCGAAATCTTGGCGGCAAAGCTCATTTCGTGCGTGACCATGACCATCGTCATGCCGTCTTGCGCAAGGGACCGGATCACACTCAATACCTCTTCCACCAGTTCGGGATCGAGCGCGGAAGTCGGTTCGTCGAGCAGCATGACTTCGGGTTCGATTGCCAATGCGCGCGCGATTCCCACGCGTTGCTGCTGACCGCCGCTCAGGGACGCGGGGTAGGCATCGGCTTTTTCTGCGAGGCCAACGCGCGTCAGCGCGGCCAGCGCCTGTTTATGAGCATCGGCCTTGCCCGCTTTCTTCGACAACACCAGCGGCGCGGCCACGTTGCCCAGCACGGTCATGTGTGGCCAGAGATTGAATTGCTGGAACACCATGGACACGGGCCGGCGCACTTCCGCAATGCTCTTTTCACTATCGCGATCATGGTCCGAACGACCTGCCGAGCGATAACCGAGCAACTGGCCTTTGATCCACACTTCGCCTTCATCGTAGGCTTCGAGGAAGTTCATGCAACGTAGCGCGGTTGTTTTGCCCGACCCTGAGGGCCCGATCAGCGAGACGATCTCGCCGCGCGTCACGGCGAGATCGATGTCCTTGAGCACGCGATTGGCACCGTACGATTTCCCCACGGCACGCAGTTCGAGAATGGGCAATGAACTCATGAGGTTTTCCGCGAAGGGGCAATCAGCGCCTGCGCCCATCGGGCAGCGAGCACAATGCATTGCGTGAGGAGCCAGTAGCACACGATCAACATCGCATACGGGGCGATGTACGTATAAGTGGACGAGACTATGTCGCTTGCTGTCATGGTCAGCTCGGGCACGGTGATGATCGACGCCACGGCGCTTTCCTTGATGACGAGAATGGTCTGGTTGGCGAGCAGGGGAATGGCGAACGCAATGGCCTGAGGCATGTCGATGCTGCGAAACGCAGCCCATCGGCTGATACCGAATGCGCGAGCCGCTTCCCCATGTCCGCGCGGAATGCTGGCCCAGCCGGCGCGAAAGATTTCAGCAAAGTACGCGGCCGAATAAAACGCGAGCGACACAATGGTGGCCTGCACCGCGGTCATGGTGATGCCGATCACCGGCAAGCCGAAATAGACGATCACCAGTTGCGACAGATACGGCGTACCGCGCACGAGCCAGACATAGACGCGATAAGGCGCCGCAACCCAGCGCGGGAACCGCAGCCGCAGCGCGTTCAGCACGAAGCCGGCCAGCGCGCCCATGAAGGCCGCGAGCAAGCTGACCTCGAGCGTAACGAGGATGGCTTCGGCGAAGCGAGGAATGAGCGAGAGGAAACTGTTCATGGTTGCCTCAGGCCCGTCGCGCCACGCGCCGTTCGATACCCCGCCCGGCAAGCGACAGCAGCGAAGTGATCGCGAGATAGAAGCAGGCCGCGAGCGTGTAAACCTCGAGTGGCCGGTAACTGACCGAAGACAATTGCTGCCCGACGCGCATCAGGTCCGTGACCGCAATCACCGACACCACTGCTGATGCCTTCACTATGTCGATCATCTCCGACACCAGCGCCGGCAGCGTCAACGCGACGACCTGCGGAATCTCCACATGCCACAAGGTCTGGCGGCGCGTGAGATTGAAAGTCTGCGCGGCTTCGATCTGCCCGCGCGGAATCGCGCGAAAACCCGTGCCCAGGATCTGCGACTGATACGCCGCTGTATTCATCGACAAACCCACTGCCGCCGCGACCACGCCGGGGATGGCCCACCCGAGTCCCGAGGGCACGTAGTAGAACACCAGCAATTGCGCGAGCACCGGCGTGCCGCGAAAGAGGCTCACATAGACCCGCGCAGCAGAGGCGAGCGTGCGGCTTTTGCTCGCGGACATCATGTAGATGAAGATGCCGGCAAAGAAGCCGCACGCCACCGCGACCGCTGACAGACATAGCGTCGTGATCGCGCCGTCCAGCAGTTGCGGCATATAGCCGAGACAACGCGCGAGGAGATCGGGTGGGTTCATATCGGTCGATGCGGTTTGACGCTGCTTACATCGACGGTTCGGGCATGGCGTCGGCGGGGACGTCCATGGTCGTGCCGAACCACTTCATCTGCAGTGCCTTCATGGTGCCGTCATGATTTGCGCGGGCAATGGCGTCGCTGACGAGCTTGAGCAGCGTTGCGCTGTCCGCGTCCTTGCGCGCGACCCACGCGAAATAGCTCTTCGGTCCAATGCTTTGCGGCAATACGGTGAACACGCCCGGACGGGATTTCAGCAAGGGTCCAAGATTCGCGACCGATTGCGCGACCGCGTCCAGGCGGCCGACCGCCAGGTCCGCATAAGCCTCGTCGAACGCGACGTATTGCTTGATCTGCTTGATGCCAGGACCGCCGGCGGCCTTCAGGTTCTTGTCGAGCGCGATGAGCGCCTGCAACTGCGCCGAGCCCGTTTGCGATCCGACGATCTTGCCGTTCAGGTCGTTGGGCGACTTGATGGACGCTTCATTCGAACGCACCAGGACGCCTGCGGTTGCATCGGCAATGGGTAATGTAAACGCGAAGTGGCTGGCCCGATCCTTGTTGACGGTGACGGCGGTGATCACCATGTCAAAACGCTTGGCGTCGAGGCCCGGGAGCAAGCCCTGGAATGGCAGGTCGAGCTGCTTGAGCTTCACGTCGGGCAACGACTTCAGCACGTATTGCAGCAGGTCAGCGTCATATCCCACGATCTTGCCGTTCTCAACGGATTCGAACGGCGCATAACGCGCCTCCGTGCCCACCGTGATTTCCTTGTTCGCCTTGACGCGGTCAAGCAGGTCGCCGCTTTGCGCGTGACCCGGAATTGACGCGCACAGCGCAAGCGCGCCGGTCATCGACAAGACAAACCTGTGAAGTGACTTATGCATGATGCTCCCGTGCGGCCATGCCGCAAAGAGGGGTTAGCGAATGTATTCAAGTTACTTGAATGAAATTCACTATGCATGAAGTGTGCCACATGAAAAGGACTTGTGGCGAGATGTTTTGGTCTGGCCGGCATGCACTGAAGTGGGATTTAAACGCATTCAGGCACCGATAAAGTGCCGCCATGCACAAGAGAACGGCAGGAGGGCCGTCTATGTGAACGAGAGAGGGAAGGGAGGCGGCGACGTCTCGCCGATCACCGTCTGAAGTGCGTTTATCAACGCGCACCGAGGCTGGATGCCCCGGGTTTATCGAAGCGCGAGGAAGCGACGGGGCTCGCGGGCCCCAAGGGTATCAAGCTGCAGCCGCGCTTGCTTCCACGGTCTGCAAACGCTTCAGTGCTTCGCCATTTTCACGGAACAGATGCGCATGCCGCACGCCGAAAGCGGCGTCGATGGATTGTCCGTCGACCGTCGTCGATTCACCGGATCCTTTCACCTGAATCGTTGTGTCGTTGTCCAGGTTCACATGCAGCAGCGTTTCGCCGCCGAGATGCTCGACGACCGAAACCTTCCCCGTCAGCTTCCCTTGCGCACCGCTTGACGAGGATTCCGACAGATGCTCGGGGCGGATGCCGAAGGTCAGTTTGTCGCCCGCCTTCACGCCGTCCGCACTGAACGGCAGCATGATCGGCGTGCCGCCAGGCAAGCCGATCGTCACGCCCATTGCGTCTGCACGCTGTACCGTAACCGGCAGGAAATTCATCTTCGGCGAGCCGATGAACCCCGCCACAAACCGGTTCACCGGCGTTCTGTAAAGCTCCAGCGGCGAGCCTACCTGTTCGACCTTGCCCTGGTTCAGCACGACAATGCGATCGGCCATGGTCATGGCTTCGGTCTGGTCATGCGTGACATAGATCATCGTTGCGTTGAGCTGCTTGTGCAGCTTGATGAGCTCGAGCCGCATCTGTACGCGCAACGCGGCATCGAGATTGGACAGTGGTTCGTCGAAGAGAAACACCTTCGGTTCGCGCACGATCGAACGTCCAATCGCGACCCGCTGGCGCTGTCCGCCGGACAACGCGCGAGGCTTGCGTTCAAGCAATTGTTCGATCTGCAGGATCTGCGCCGCGCGCTGCACAAGCTCCTTGATCTGCGCTTCAGGTAGTTTGATCATCCGCAGTCCGAACGCAATGTTTTCGTAGACCGACATATGCGGATACAGCGCGTACGACTGGAACACCATGGCCACGCCGCGTTGCGATGGCTCGAGGTCCGTCACGTCTTCACCGCCGATCAGTACCTGTCCGGAATCGCTGCGTTCCAGACCCGCGATGGTGCGCAGCAGCGTGGACTTGCCGCAACCGGAAGGTCCGACGAACACCATGAATTCACGGTCGGTCACCGCTATGTCCACGCTCTTCAACACCTCCGTACCGGCGAACGCCTTGCGGATCTGGTGCAATTGAACTGCACTCATGCATGTCTCCTTCTGATGCTCGCGCCGTGGCCGGCGACAAGCAATGGAACGGGCGTTGGCGCGTGGCTTCGCCTTGCGACGCAGCATGCAACGCCTTGGCTAATTTGTTCTTGACAACCTGTTCGTGTCCAAATATACAATTGTAAAACTGAAATTACAAGTGAAACGAAGCCGAGAAAGCCGGACAGTAAGCGCGGGCCGTCAAGCCGGGTCGGTGGAAACGAAGCAGCGAAGCAACGATATGGCAGGGCCATCATGAAAGTAATAGGCGTTGGCCGCGAGGAGCCGCTCTGAGCAGCTCAGCCGGCCTTGATTGCTATTGGGCATTTTAAGAAGAACCTCCCAGGAGACAGGCATGAAGAAGCGTTACACGCAGGCCGGCGCATTCGTAGTACTGAGCGTTACGGCATCCTTGCTCGCGGTATCGAATGCGTCCGCCTGGACGCTGAAGGAAGCGGCACAGCCCTATTCGGGTACCACCATCAAGGCCGTTTTCCTTGACCGGCCCGGCTACAAGGCGGCCTCGGCACTGATCCCGCAATTCGAGAAGGAGACCGGTATCAAGGTGCGTACGGAAGTAGTCCCGTACGAGAATACCCGCGAGAAGGAAGTGCTCAACTTCGTGGGCGGAGGGGACCAGGACATCGTGCTGGTGGACGTGGTGTGGATCGGTGAATTCGCGAGCAACAAGTGGCTCGTGCCAATCAAGACCTTCACGGACAACCCCAAGCTGGCCGACCCGAAGCTCAACCTGCCCGGCTTTTTCCAGATCCTGCTCGACTCGTTCGGCACCTGGGACAAGACCACGTACGGCTTGCCCTTCGATAACTACTCGGGCCTGATGTTCTACAACAAGTGCATGTTGAAGGACGCGGGTTTCAACGAGCCGCCGAAGACCTGGGACGAACTGCTCAATGTCTATGCGCCCAAGCTGACCAAGCCCGACAAGAATCAGTTCGCGTTCGCGCTGCAGTCGCGTCGTGGAGAAACCCAGTCCGCCGATAGCTTCATGCGCATGCTCTGGCCCAACGGCGGCTCGCTGCTCGATGCCAAATTCAAGTCGAACCTGATGTCACCGCAATCGCAGGCGGGCCTTGAATACCGGCAGAAGCTGATGAAATACATGCCACCGGGCATTGTCGACTATGACCACGCGGAATCCGTGAACGCACTGGCGCAAGGGCAGGTCGCGATGATCACCGAGTGGTCCGCCTTCTACCCAACGTTGACGGACCCGAGCAAGTCGAAGATCGGCAACTGTCTCGCCATTACGACCGAACCCAAGGGGCCGGCAGGACTGAAGCCGGCGCTCGGTGGTTTCTCGCTGGCGGTGAATGCGAAGTCGAATGCGAAGAAGCAGGCGGCGTCGTGGCTATTTATCCAGTGGATCACGTCCGAGGAGATGGCGAAGCCGTATCTGGATGCGGGTGGTGTCAGCGGCCGCATGGCGGTCTACAAGGACCCGGCGGTGCAGGAGAAATTTCCGTTCGTGAAGCCGATGGTGGAATCGTGGCAGGGCGGTGTGCCCGACTACCGGCCGCGTTTCCCGGAATGGCCTGCAGTGTCTGAAGTGATCGGTGAATGGGGCAGCAAGATCATGCTCGGCCAGGTGTCGGTGAAGGACGGCGCCAAGACGATTGGCGACAAGACGGAAGAGATCCTGAGCAAGGCGGGCTACTACGACGGCAAGAAGCCTTTGCTGAAGTAAAACCGGTGCAACGGGGCGGGACCAACGCCGCCTCGCTGCGCACCCGGACAGGACAACCCCGCGGAGAAGATTCATGCTCAAGACCACGGTTCCCCCAGCGACCGGCGCGATGCGGCCGCGACCGCGGGCACGCTTTCGCTTCATACCGCGTTCGCCCGCGTTCTGGTTTCTGTTTCCGGCGGTCGCGGCGCTGGCGATCATCGGCATCTATCCGCTGCTGCTCGCGGTCTACAACTCGTTTCACCAGTACAAGCTCGCCGATCTCGCTGCGGGCACGCCGTTCATCGGGCTCGATAACTACATTGCCACGCTCACCGATCCCTCGTTCTGGGGCGCACTCGGCCGCACGGTGGTGTTCCTGTGCCTGACCCTGCCTATCGAGGTTGCGTTCGGCATGTTCGCCGCGTTGATGCTGCATCGCACCGGCTTACCGTGGCTTCGTGTTGCCGCGCGGGTCGGCCTGGTCATTCCGATGGCGACAACCTACGCCGTGGTCGGCCTGATCGGACGGCTGATCTTCAACCGTCAGTTCGGGGTGGTCAACTATCTGCTAAGCCTGTTCGGCATTGCGCCGCTCGACTGGCTGGCGGACCCCACGCTCGCATTCGTCTCCGTGATGATCATGGACATCTGGCAATGGACGCCGTTCTGCGCGCTGATCCTGCTGGCCGGCCTCTCGATGGTGCCGAAGGAAGCGGAGGAAGCCGCACGCCTTGAGACGCCGAAGTGGAGCAAGATCCTGTGGCACCTGCAGCGGCCGTATCTGCTGCCGGGCCTGACGGCCATCCTGATCCTGCGTTCGGCCGACATGCTCAAGATGTTCGACGCGGTCTTCACCATGACGCGCGGCGGCCCGGGTACGGCGACGGAATTCATCAGCATCTATATCCAGCGTGTCGGTTTCCGCCTCTTCGATCAAGGCATGGCGTCCGCCCAGGCGGTCTTGCTGCTGATCCTGACGATCGTGCTGTCGCGGCTTTATATTCGTTTTGTTTATCGGGAGGCCGTGTGAACACATCAACGGATACCGCCGCTACCCTGGACCAGTCCGCCAAGCCCTTGTCGGCGCGTGCGCGCCGTGCGAGAAATGCGCGGCGGCGGGCTACAGGCTGGCATTTCATCGGACTGCTGATCGTATTCCTTACCTCGGTGTTTCCGTTCTACTGGATGGTCACGACCAGTCTCAAGAGCCAGGCGGACGCGCTCGCCGTGCCGCCTGTCTGGGTATTCACGCCTACGCTGAGCCACTATATTGATGCGCTGTTCGAGCACGACGTCGCGAACAGCTTGCTGAATTCGCTGATCGTGGCGAGCAGCGCAACCTTCCTGTCGCTCCTGCTTGGCACGCCGGCCGCTTACGCGCTTGCACGCTTCGAGTTTCGCGGCAAGGAGGACCTCTGGTTCTGGTTCATCTCGAACCGCATGGTGAGTCCCGTCGTGCTGGCGGTGCCGTTTTTCCTGATCGCCACCAAGCTGGATATTGTCGATACGCATATCGTTCTGATCCTGCTGTACCTGACGTTCTCCCTGCCTATCGTCGTATGGATCTGCACTGACCAGTTTCGCAGCATTCCCGTTGAACTCGATGAAGCCGCGCGCCTGGACGGCGCATCGCCGTGGCGTATTTTCTGGCGCATCAATCTGCCGCTGGCCATGCCCGGCATTGTTGTCTCGGCAATCTTCGCGTTCATCTTTTCTTGGAACGACCTGCTGTATGCGCTGGTCCTCACCCGCACCGACGCCATCACGTCGCCGGTTGCGGCAACCAGCTACATGAGCGGGTACGAATTGCCGTGGGGCGAAATCATGGCGACAGGGACGCTGATCGTGCTGCCTATGGTTGTGTTTGCGCTCGCAGTGTCGGGCCGGTTGGTGCAGGGGCTTACCATGGGTGCGGTGAAATGACGGGTGAGCCACGATCCGTCCGCCCCAACCGAAATTAAGAAGCTCATGAATAAACCCACACCGACCGCCGTTCCCCCGCTTGCGGAACCCTCCGCTGATTCGTCCGTCGATCCCGAGGAGGAGTTGCAGGCGCGGGTGGCCTGGCATTACTACGTCGGCAATCTTACGCAGCAGGAGATCGCCCAGCGTATTGGCAGCAACCGGGTGCGGGTCAACCGGCTGCTGGCCGCAAGCCGTGAATCGGGCATGGTGCAGATCACCATCAACAACCGGCTCGCGCCGTGCGTGGCGCTGGAGGAAGCGCTGATGAAACGCTTCGGCCTGGAGGCCGCGGTGGTTGTGCCAACCGGCGCGGACACCGACGCCAACATGGCCGCGCTCGGCATTGGCGCGGCGAATTACCTGTCGCGGCAGATCGAGGCAGGTCAGACGATCGGACTCGGGTGGGGGCGCACCATTCGCGCCGTGCTGCGGGCGCTGCCGCAGCGCTCATATGGACCGGTATCGGCGGTGTCGTTGCAGGGCGGGCTGTCGCATTGCCCGAGCATCAACACCTTCGACATCGTGTCCGACTTCGCCAATCTATGTCAGGCGGATGGGTTCCTGTTCGCCGCACCGATCTATGTGAGCAGCCAGAAAGTGCGCGACATGCTGCTGCAGGAGGACGCGGTGCGCGAGACCTACGAACGCGCGCGCCAATCCGACATGGCGCTGCTGACATGCGGCGACCTGACCGAGTCGCTGGTCGTGACCTACGGCATCAATGATCCCGAGCAAGTGCGTACGCTGGAAAAAGCCGGTGCAGTGGGCGACATGCTCGGGCATTTCATGGATGCCGACGGAGAAGCAATCGATCACCCGCTGAATCGCCGCACGGTGGCGATCACGCTGGACGACCTGCGCAAGATCGGACGCGTCGTGCTGGTCAGCGGCGGCGCGAAGAAATTTGTCGTTACGCGAGCGGCGCTGCGCGGCCGTTATCCGTCGGTGCTCGTCACCGACGAAGACACGGCACAGCGTCTTTGCGATGAACCCTGAGAAAGCGATGAACGTGGACCGCAATCGTGAATTTGCCGGCAGGACGGTGCTCATCACCGGGGCGGGCAAGGGCATAGGCTACGCAACCGCGCTCCTGATGGCGGAGCGCGGCGCACACGTGGTTGCGTTGAGCCGGTCGCAGACGGACCTTGATGCGTTGAGCACGACAATTCCTTGCAAGACGATCACCGTCGATCTCGCCGATGCCGCCGCCACGCTCGCAGCGGCACAGCAAGTATGCGAGGCGCAGCCGGTCGATCTGCTGGTGAACTGTGCGGGTATCGTGGAACTTGAACCGTTTCTCGAGGCATCCGTTGCCTCATTCGATCTCACCATGGCGGTCAATGTGCGCGCCGCGATGATCATCGCGCAGGAATATGCGCGCGGTGCAATTGCGCGGGGCACGGGCGGCGCGATCGTCAGCGTGTCGAGTATCGCGGCGCAGGTCGGTACGCCGTTGCATGCTGCGTATTGCGCGTCCAAGGCGGCGCTCGACGCGCTGACCCGCGTGATGGCGGTCGAGCTTGGCGTGCATGGTATTCGCGTCAACACGGTCAATCCGGTCGTCACCCTGACGCCGATGGCGGAGAAGGTCTGGAGCGAGCCGGCGAAATCCGCGCCCATGCTTGCCCGCATTCCGCTGCAACGATTCGTGCAGCCCGACGAAGTGGCGCGCGCGATCGCCTACCTGCTCAGCCGCGACTCGAGCATGGTCAACGGCGTAAGCCTTGCTGTGGACGGTGGTTTCCAGGCCGGCTGATTTCACAACTCTTACTCACTAGCAGAGGGCTTCAATCATGGAAGCACTGGTTCTCGAAGAGGCGCGCCGCATCAGCTTGCGCCCGTTCACGTTGCCGCAAGTGGTCGGTGCGCGCGACGTGCGTATTCGCATCAACACGGTCGGCATTTGCGGCAGCGACATTCACTATTACCAGCATGGCCGGATCGGGCCGTTCGTTGTCAATGAGCCGATGGTCCTGGGTCACGAAGCGGCGGGAACCGTGATCCAGACCGGCGATGAAGTGAAGCACCTGAAAGTTGGCGATCGTGTCTGCATGGAACCCGGCGTACCCGACATGGAGTCGCGCGCATCGCGCGAAGGCATGTACAACCTTGACCCGAGCGTGCGTTTCTGGGCCACTCCACCGGTGCATGGTTGCCTGACGCCGTTTGTCGTGCATCCGGCGGCGTTCACGTTCAAGCTGCCGGACAACGTGAGTTTTGCGGAAGGCGCGATTGTCGAACCGCTGGCTATTGGCATGCAGGCGGCCACGAAAGCGACGATAAAACCGGGGGATGTGGCGGTTGTTCTCGGTGCCGGCACGATCGGCATGATGTGTGCGCTGGCCGCGCTCGCGGGGGGATGCAGCCGCGCGATCGTGTGCGATCTCGTGCCGGAAAAGCTTGCGTTGATTGGCGGCGTGCAGGGCGTGACCGCAGTCAATATCCGCGACCAGCGTGTACAGGACGTGGTGTCGGAGCTCACCGGCGGCTGGGGCGCGAACGTTGTGTTCGAAGCCAGCGGCAACGAAAAGGCATTCGACGGCATTGTCGACCTGCTGTGCCCGGGTGGTTGCCTCGTGCTGGTCGGGATGCCGCAAAAGGCCGTGCCTATCGATATTGTCGCGATGCAGATCAAGGAAGTACGGGTTGAGTCCGTGTTCCGTTACGCCAACATGTTCCCGCGTGCGATCCAGTTGATTGCCTCGGGCCGTCTCGACGTCAAGCCGTTCATCTCGCGCTCGTTTGCTTTCGCGGACGGCATCAAGGCGTTCGAGGAAGCCGCCAGCGGCAACCCCTCCGACGTAAAAGTGCAGATCGTTCTGGAATAGCGGGGCGTTTTAACCTGAGCTCTGATTCAGGTCCATTGCTCAAGCAATGGACCTTCATGGCCTCCTCCAGAATCGCCGCGCGCTAATCGCAGCGTTCCCATCGCAGCAATTCTCCTTCTGATAACGCGTTGCGCCCGATGTCCCGCCGGCCGTCAAACCGTGTCCGCAATATCTTCCATATTCAATACTATTTAATGTCATATAGCTTTCATTCATGAAACTTACAATTAGCCTTCGCCGCGTACCCCTCAACTCATGACTCATGCGCCCAGGCGTTTCAATGACAGGGTGCGCTGGCCCCCACCCAACAGAAAACCGGACCAGACGACATGCAAGAGCAGCCCAACGTATCGCGCCGTAAAGCCCTCAAACTGCTCGTGACCGCGCCCATGCTGCCTCTAGGCGCGTTCTCCATCTCCACGCTGGCGGGCTGCGGTGGCGACAGCGCGACCACACCGGTCACGTCGGCATCGTTCAAGTCCGCTTCATTCGCTTCAATGGCCGCGCCGACTCTCTCGGACACGGCCGCCATGGCGACCACCACGGTCCGCTCTTCGCTCACGGTGACCTACACCGACGGCACGACCCAAGCGTACAAGCTCGCCTACGAGCCGTTCTTCGTGACAGGCGACATGGTGCCGAACGGCAGCGGCGGCACGACGCTCGCGGGTGGTTATTACGACATCAACAACCAGCCGATCATCGACAAATCGGTGTCCGGCAAGGAGCGCCAGTTCTTCTCGGATTGCCCGGACGGCACCTCGCTGCTCTCGCTCGCGAAACCCACGGTTGCCGGTATCAAGGGAAAGGCTGTATTCGCAGTCGTCCAGTTCGAATATGCGACGCGTGACCAGAGCCTTGCATCGGCGTATGGACAGTTGCCTTCGCCTATTGCCGTCCTGACGCTCGACCAGGATCAGACGACCGGCAAACTCACGCTCGTGAAGTATCACAACGTGGATACGTCGAAGGCGAATGGCCTGTGGATCACGTGCGGCGCGAGCCTGTCGCCGTGGAACACGCACCTGTCGAGCGAGGAGTACGAGCCGGACGCCACGACCATGGCGGCCAACAGCCAGTTCAAGGCGTTCAGCACGAGTCTCTATGGCGACGCGACCCGCGCGAACCCGTACAACTACGGTCACCTCCCGGAAGTCACGGTGAACCCGGACGGCACGGGCACGATCAAGAAACACTACAACCTCGGACGCATTTCGCACGAACTGGTGCAGGTGATGCCGGACAAACGCACCGTCATGATGGGCGACGACGCGACCAACGGCGGCCTCTTCATGCTCATCGCGGATCGTGCGGAGGACTTGTCGTCGGGCACGCTGTATGTGGCGAAATGGGCGCAGACATCGTCAGCGGGTGCGGGCTCGGCCAACCTGACCTGGATCAGGATTGGCAGCGCGACGAGTGCAGAGATCGAAGCAATGGCAGCTAGGCTGAAAGCGTCGGACATCATGGACGTGAGCACGAAGGACCCGCTCGACGCGAGCTTCACGAAGATCAATTTCAACGGCACGTTCAACTGGATCCGCATCAAGCCGGGCATGGAGAAGGCGGCGGCGTTCCTGGAGACGCATCGTTACGCTGCCTATATTGGCGGGAGCATGGGCTTTACGAAGCTCGAAGGCACGACGATCAACGCGAAGGACAAGATCGTGTACACCGCCATGTCGCGCGTCGAGAAGTCGATGGTCAAGGGCAACGTGGCATCCACAGACGTGGCCGTCGACAAGACCATCAACGCCGGTGCGGTCTATGCGTTGAACCTGAAAGCGGGGCAGCGGGATACGAGCGGGTCGGTGATCAACAGCGAATGGGTTCCGGTCGACATGGCCGCGCCGGCCGCGCTGACAGGCGAAGACCTCTCAACGCCCGATGCGATCGGCAATACCGCGAACGCAAGCAAGATCGCGAACCCGGACAACCTGAAGTTCTCGGAGAAGCTGCGCACGCTCTTCATTGGCGAAGATTCGGGCATGCACGTGAACAACTTCCTGTGGGCCTGCAACGTGGACACGCAGACGCTGTCGCGCGTGCTGTCGTGTCCGGCCGGTGCGGAATCGACCGGCCTTCACGCGGTTGACGAGATCAACGGCTGGACCTACATCACGAGCAACTTCCAGCACGCGGGCGACTGGGAGAGCCCCGTCCACGACAAGGTGAAGGTCGCGCTGGACCCGCTCGTGCGGGCCAACTTCAAGGACCGTTTCGGCGCCACGGTCGGTTACCTGACCGCGGACGCCTCAAGCATCAAGCTCGTCAAAAGCTGATCGAGCGGATCAGCTTCCCTTGTTGTAACCGTCGGTCAGGGTATGCAGGAACGCAATGATGTCCTTCATCTCCTGATCGGTCATCGCGGGCTTGTCGCCGAACTTGCGGTCGAACGGTGCGTCCGTCACGTCGACGTTCGCGTGGAATTGCGGCGGCAGGTCGTCGTACTTGTTGACCTTGCCGTCGGCGCCCTTCGGATAGAACTTCTGCGGCGCGGTATTGCGGTCGTTGTAGAACGCCATGACGTCGTCGAGCGAATGATAGACGCCGTTATGGAAGAACACTTGCCGTGTAGCGGAGTTCCGGAGCGTGGGCGTGAGGAACATGCCGCAATACTGCGTCTGGTCCTTTATGTCGTCACGGAACGGCCCGCACACACCCATGTCATAGAACTTCGGATTGTGATTGACAGCAAGCGTGGTGTTGCGCGGTACGCCGAGCGCCTCGTACTGGTAGTCGGTGAACATCGGCGGGATGCCGTCCGAACTGGGCTTGGACAAATGGCAGCCGGCGCAGTTGGCCTTGTCGGGATCGTTGAAGAGGCGCAGGCCGTGCAACTCCGCTTGCGAGAGCCGCGCCTTGCCTTCGAGCCAGTAATCGTACTTGCTCGTGTACGGATGAAACGACTGCTCTTCAATCTGGTAGCGCGCGATCGCGAACATGGCCTCGGAGACGGTGAGCTGCGTGCTCTGGAAAATATAAGGGCCGAACAACTTGGTGAAGTCGTCCTTGTAAGGCCTGCGCTGCAATTTCGCGGCGACATCGGCTTCGCTGGTGTTGGCCATTTCCACGGGGTTGAGCATCGGGCCGGACGCTTGTGCCTGCAGCGTATCGGCGCGGCCGTCCCAGAAGAAACCGCCTTGCGGCACCATGGCCGGCGCTGCGGGCGCTACGCCCGCGTTCTTTTGCGCCTTGGCGGTTCCGGCGGCCTGCGAGGCGAGGGCGGCGAAATCGGGCGGAGCTTCGGCTTCACCGGCATCGGGTCCAATGCTGAAGTTAGGCTGCAGATACAAATACATCAGGGAAGGCGGCGGACGGTAGCCTTCCAGATTCATATGCGGTCCGCCCAGCTGCACGGAAAGTTTGTTTGGCGGTCCGTAGGCGTGGTCCGGGCTGTGACAGGACGCGCAGGACTGTTTCCCGGATCCGGACAGCGACTCGTCGAAGAAAATCTTCTGGCCGAGTTGCGCGACCGCGCTCAACGGCGCGACCGGGGGGCGGGAGAGGACAACAGGATTCGGATTGGCACCCGTCAAATCTTCCACGATGGCGCCCACGCGGGCCGGTACTTGCGAGGGGAAGGCGACGGCCCATGCGCTGAATCCGGCGGCGCCGAGAACCACCGCGGCGATGCATCCGAGCAAGATGTGTTTCGGGCGGGGGAAGCGGGGTTTCTCACCTGCGGCGGGCGTTACCGGGGGTATGACGGTGTGCGACATGTTAACCAGGAAGCAGAGGCAGCATTGAAAAAACGCCGCCGGCCAGTTGCCCGGCGGCGACGCAGCAAGAACCTTACCGCCCGCGTCAGTGATCCGACGCGGGCGTTCAGGCAACAATCAGAGGGTGGGAACAACCGATGCGACCGGCGTACCCAGGTTCGGATCGACGAACAGCGTCGGGTTGTTGCCCGAACCGCTGAAGTTGAACAGGCCGTTGATGCTGCCGGCCGTTGCGTCGAACGAACCGCCACCGAGACGCGTACCGTTGAGCCAGTTGTCTTCAATGAAGCGAACCACCGAAGCCTGGTTGATCAGCGTGTGGTCCACGTAGTTCACCTTGGCCCACGGCGAGATCACGACGAACGGAATACGCGTGCCCGGACCGCAGCGGCCATTGACCGGCGCGCCCTTCACACCCAGCGGAGCCGTACCCGTGCCGCACGTGCCGGCGCCATTCACCTGGTCGGCAACTGCGTCGAACGACGACGAGTTCGGCACTGCGTAGGCATGGTCGTACCAGCCGTCCGAGTCATCCCACGCCACGATCACAGCGGTGGTTGCCCAGTCCGGCTGCTGCTGCAGGAAGTTGACGATATTCGCCGTGAAAGCCTGCTCGTCGAGCGGATCCGAATACCCTGCGTGGCCATCCTGGAACGCCGGCGCCTTGATGAAGCTGACGGACGGATAGTTGCCGGCCTTGACCGAGGCGAAGAAGTCTTCGGTGTCGTACTGATGGTTTGCCGGTTCCGGCGTCTTGCCATCCGCTTCAAGCGACAAGCCGATCACTGCCGTCGAGCTCGGACGTGCGTGCGTCGGGTTGGCCGTCGATGCGAAGTACTGGAACCAGTTGTGGTGCGGGACATAGTCGGCAGTTGCCGCACCGACCACCGGCGACAACGTGCTGCGCTTGCAACCCGTCGTGCCGTTGGCGTTCACGAGCGACAAGTTGAAGCCACCCATGAAGCCGCCCCACGAGATGTTCTGGGCGTTCAGCAAGTCACCAATGTTCTTGGCTGTCATCAGCGCCGTGTCGGTCGTGCTCGAGCAGGTGTCGTTGGCCGGATCAACGTCGTTGATCAGCGTGAAGCCGCCCTGGCCGTCGTTCACGTAGTACGAACCCGTGTTCGTTGCGGTGACGGGGCCGCCCGCGCTCGACTTGACGATCTGCAGGCCGTTGGTCTGGCCCGAGACGACTTCGAGTGCGCCCGGCGTGGACGGACCGTAGGTGGCCGTGTACGCGTTGTCGCTCATTGCGAAGTGCTGCGCGTAGTTCCAGAGCGCGCCGACCGTGTTGCCGTCGAAGTAGCCCATGACCTGGCCTGCGGTACCGAATGCACCTGCGCCGCCTGACGTGCCCTTACCCGTGTACTTCGGGAAGAGGTCGGCTGCGCCGTTGTCGTAGGCGTGTTGTTCCGGCGTGTACGAGTGGTTCTGGTCGGCCGTCGCGGCTTGCGTGCGGTCCAGGCGGAACGGATTGGCTGCGCCCGTGCCGTTGGCCTGGTTCGTGAAGTTCGGGTTCGCCGTCAACAACGTGCCGCTAAGGCCATTCGCTGCCGGCGTGCCCGCTGCCGGCGTGAACGCCGGCTCGCCTGCCGGGTTCGCTGCGTTCGGATAGGTAGCGAAGTAGTGATCGAACGAAACGTTCTCGTTATAGATCACGACTACGTGCTTGATGGGGGTAGCTGTCGCGATCCGGTTCTGGATGGATTGCGACGAACTGGGATTGCTGTTGTTGCCACCGCCGCAGGCGTACAGGCCTATAGCAATTGCTGCAGTGGGTACGCCAACCATTAAGGCTCGACGAAACATGTGTGAAGCTCCCGATGTCGTTGTTTGTTTCAGTGCTTGTGTGGCCGCTTGGCCTTTTGGGGACGGGTGCGGACTAGGATGCGGACTGTTCAAAGACCTTTCTTTCGATCCGAGCGCATTGGAACACTTGCGTATGAACCCTAAAAGACGGTCTGCTTTCGCTGTGGTTACGTGGAAATAACAAGCAGAAAGAGTCGGTAAGGTGTAACGGCGAAGCGCGATACGGGCTGGTCCTTCAAGGCCGGTGGCGCGAGCGGCGGCCCGGCTGTTCGATGGCACGGCTTTTTTAAGCGAAGGGAAAGAATCGCGAGCCTTACTCGCTAACGAGTCGCAACCTTTCATGCTGACGTCACAGAGCGCTTCGATAATCGCTGCTGCTGTAAACGTTTTCAGTTCACTCTGGCCAAAGCCCATGCACTCCACCATCAAGGACGTTGCCGCGCATTCAGGCGTCTCGATCGCCACGGTCTCGCGTGCACTGAACGCACCCCAGTTGCTGAATGCGGAGACCCTCGCGAAGGTGCGCGAATCGATTGAAGCACTCGACTTCATGCCTAGCGCACGAGGCCGCCAGCTTCGCGGCGTGCGCACGCGGCTGGTCGGCGTGGTCGTGCCGACACTGGCCAATCCCGTCTTCGCCGAGTCGCTGCAAGGCATTGATGAAGCGGCATGCGCCAGCGACTACCGCCTGATGCTGATGACCACCGCGTATGACAGCGCACGTGAGCGCCGTGCGATCGAGACCCTGCGCGAGCAACGCGTGGATGGCCTGATCGCGACGGTTGCCGACGCTGAATCCAACCCCTTGCTGGACGAACTCGACCGCATCGGCCTGCCTTATGTGCTCGCGCATAACGACACGGCGTATCGCGCGGCGGTATCGGTGGATAACCGGCGCGCAGCGCGTGACGGCGTGTGTGCGTTGTTGCAGCGCGGGCACCGGCGCATCCTGATGCTCGCTGGTTCGTTCGCGGAATCGGACCGCGCGCGCTTGCGGTATCGCGGTTATGAAGACGCGATGCTCGGCGCCGGCCTCACACCGCATCCTCCGATCGAACTCGATTTCAACGCGGACGATCTGCCGCCTTCGCTGCTCGCCCATCTCTCCGATCCCGCCCGCCGGCCCACTGCGCTGTTCTGCAGCAATGACCGGCTGGCGATCATCGTGATGAGGGGTTTGCGGCACGCGGGATTGTCCGTGCCGGGCGATATCTCGGTGCTTGGTTTCGATGGCATTCCGCTTGGCGAATGGTTATCGACAGCGCTGTCCAGCGTCGCTACGCCGAACCGCGAGATTGGCCGGTACGCATGGCTTCATCTCGCTGCCCGGCTGGGTTTGCCCGGCGACACGGCCAACGGCCCCGTTCCCTTCAAGTTGCCTCATAGCGTAAGAACCGGTGCGACCATCGCGCCATTGATCGATCCTGCGGCCAGAACGGCCTCCCTCGTATCGGAGAATCCTGCATGAAAATTCGTCATGTCCTGGCGTCGCTGCTTGCAGCAACGGCCACTTTTTGCGCGGCCGGCGCGGCCTGTGCTGGCAACACCGCCGACAGCACCGCGATCTGCTACAACTGCCCGCCGGAATGGGCGGACTGGGCGAGCCAGATTGCTGCCATCCAGAAGCAGACCGGCATCCGCGTGCCGTTCGACAACAAGAATTCAGGCCAGGCCATTGCGCAGATGATGGCCGAGCAGAAGAGCCCGATTGCCGACGTGGTGTATCTCGGCGTTTCATCGGCGTTCCAGGCAAAAGACAAGGACCTCGTGCAGCCGTACAAACCCGCGCACTGGGACGATATCCCTGCCGGCATGAAGGATCCCAACGGCTACTGGTTCGCGATCCATTCCGGCACGCTGGGCTTTTTCGTGAACAAGGACGCGCTCGACGGCAAGCCGGTACCACGCTCGTGGGCGGACTTGCTGAAGCCGGAATACAAAGGCATGGTCGGCTATCTTGATCCGTCGTCGGCGTTCGTGGGATACGCGGGAGCAGTGGCGGTGAACCAGGCGCTGGGCGGCACGCTCGATAACTTCAAGCCCGGTCTCGACTGGTTCGCGAAGATGAAGGCCAACGCGCCGATCGTGCCGAAGCAGACCGCGTATGCACGCGTGATGTCGGGCGAGATTCCGATCCTGCTCGACTATGACTTCGACGCGTATCGCGCGAAATACAAGGATCACGCGAACGTGGAGTTCGTGATCCCGAAGGAAGGCACGATCGTGGTGCCGTATGTGATGAGCCTTGTGAAGGGCGCACCGCATCAGGCGAACGGCGAGAAGGTGCTGGATTTCGTGCTGTCGGACGAAGGGCAGCGCCTGTGGGCGAATGCGTATTTGCGACCGGTGCGCGGCGGAGCGTTGCCGGCTGACATAGCCGCCAAGTTCCTGCCGGCGTCGGAGTATGCGCGCGCCAAGGACGTCGACTTCGCGAAGATGGCTGCCAAACAAAGCGCGTTCGGCGAAGAGTATTTGCGCGTCATGCACTGAGCTTCCAGCCATGCAAGACTCCACCTTTTCCACCCGTGCGCGGATCTTCCTGCTGGCGCCCGCGATTGCCGTGTTCTGCGCGTTCTGGCTGCTGCCGCTGGTCGCGTTGTTGCAGGCCAGTGCGGTGCCGAATGCGTTCACCGCGTATCGCGAGGTCCTGACCAACTCGCGTTATCTGCATAGCTTGCTCGCGACAATTGCGTTGTCGCTGGCGGTGACGGCGGCGACGCTGGTTTTGTCGACCATCGCGGGATTATTCCTCGCGCGTCGTGAGCTTCCGGCCAAGCGATTGCTGGTCGCACTGCTGACGTTTCCGCTCGCGTTTCCCGGCGTGGTGGTGGGGTTCATGGTGATCATGCTGGCCGGGCGCCAAGGATTGATCGGCGCCATTTCCACACGGTTGACAGGGGACCGATGGGTGTTCGCTTATTCACTCAGCGGTTTGTTCCTGGGCTACCTGTACTTTTCGATTCCGCGCGTGATCGTCACCGTCATGGCCGCAGCAACGAAGCTGGATGCGTCGCTGGAAGAGGCTGCGCGTTCGCTGGGGGCATCGCCGTGGCGCATCTTTATCGATGTGGTCATGCCTGCCCTGATGCCTGCGTTGATTGCGGCGGGTGCGGTGTGTTTTGCTACCGCGATGGGTGCATTCGGCACCGCGTTCACACTCGCCACCGACCTCGACGTATTGCCGATGACCATCTATACCGAGTGCACGCTGAACGCGAATCTTGCGACGGCAGCGGCGTTGTCGATCGTGCTCGGCCTCGTTACCTGGGCCGTGCTGGCGGTTGCTCGCAGCCTTACCGGCGCGACCGTCGCCGCTACCGCATGAGGACGCCGATGCCTGAGTTCCTGAAACCGCGCCGTCTGCTCGTTGCGGGGCAATTGGTGCTGACGCTTGTGCTGGTCGCGTTCATGGTCGTGCCCGTGGTGATGTCGGTGATGGCCGGATTGACCGTCAACTATTTTCGCGGCGTGTCGAGCGGGCTGACGCTCAAATGGCTGGAGCAGGTGTGGGCGATGTATCAGGATTCGGTCTGGTTATCGCTCGAGATCGCGCTTGCAACGCTTGCCATCACACTCGCTATCGGGGTGCCGGCGGCGTATGCGCTGGCACGCAGCAATACGCGCTGGGCGCGGTTTGTTGAAGAACTGCTGGTGCTGCCTATCGCATTGCCGGGTCTTGCCACGGCGTTGGCTTTGTTGTCGGTGTACGGCGGCTGGAGCGCGTTTCGCTCGAGCATGTGGTTCATCGTCGCCGGGCATGTGGTCTTTACCTTGCCGTTCATGGTGCGCTCGGTCGCGGCGGTCTGCGCGGGCACCGACCTGCGGACCATGGAAGAAGGCGCGGCCAGTCTGGGTGCGTCGTTTACGCAGCGGTTCCTGACAATCGTGCTGCCGAATGCGCGTCCCGGCATAGTTGCCGGTGCGCTCGCGGTGCTGACTTTGTCGATAGGCGAATTCAACCTGACCTGGATGCTGCATACGCCCGACACCAAGACGCTGCCGGTCGGACTCGCCGATGCATACGCGTCCATGCGTCTTGAAGTTGGCAGCGCCTACACCATCCTGTTCCTGCTGATGACGCTGCCGTTGCTGATTGCGATGCAGTGGCTGGGTGTCGATCCAGCTGGCGCGCAGAGCGAGCGCGCCGCAGCAAAACGCCAGCGCGCGTTGTCGCAAAGCGGTTCACCGGGGCAGCAAACCCTTACCCAACCTGTAGAGACTGCACGATGAGACTCGAAGCTGTTCCCGTCACCCTCAGCCGTTGCGCAAAAACGTTTCGCGGGCAGCGTGTGCTCGAACCCGTCGATCTCCGCATCGAACCCGGCGAAACGCTGGTGCTGCTCGGACCGTCGGGCTGCGGCAAGACCACCACGCTGCGCCTGATCGCGGGGCTGGAAAAACCCGATGCCGGCGGCCGCGTGAGCTTCGGCGCTGACGATGTCACGGCATTGCCAATCGAACGCCGTCAGGTCGGCATGGTGTTCCAGAACTACGCGCTATTTCCCAATCTCACGGTGCGCGGCAACGTGGGTTATGGCTTGCGGATCCAGAAGGTGGAGGTGTCGGCAGCGCGCCGGCGGGTGGATGAACTGCTCGAGATGACCGAGTTGACCGCGCATGCGGACAAGCCGATAACGGAGCTGTCCGGCGGTCAGCGGCAGCGTGTCGCGCTGGCTCGCGCGCTCGCACCGAGGCCGCGTGTATTGTTGCTTGATGAACCCCTGACCGCACTCGATGCCCGCCTGCGCGAGACCTTGCGTGCCGAGATGAACGCATTGCTGCGCGAGCTTCGCGTGACCAGCATCTATGTCACGCATGACCAGTCGGAAGCGATGGCCCTGGCTGACCGCATTGTGGTGATGAGCGCCGGGCGCATCGAGCAGTGTGGTACGCCGCGCGAGATTTATTATCAACCGGCGAGCCGCGCGGTGGCGCAATTCATCGGCACATTGAACAGGGTGACGGGCGAGTGCCGTGATGACGCATTCGTCACGCTTGGCGGTACGATTAGCGTGACGGGACTGGTCGCGCAACTGCGTGCGCGGGACGGTGCCCGGCCGGAAATTTTCTTCCGGCCGGAAGATGCGGTGCTCGTCGACCCGCAGTCGGCGCAGTTGCGCGGCGCGGTGGAGTCGGCGCTGTTTTTGGGTGAACGCACCCGCTTGAAAATCAGGGACGCGGCGCCGGATGCGTTGATTGTCGATGTGCCCGGCCGTGTCGAACTGGCGGAGGGAACGGCCGTGGGGATATCGGTGCGCGACGAAGGTTGGGTCGCGTTGCACTGATCCTGCACGCTCGCTCAAAGCCAAACCAAGGAGATGCCATGCTGCTCGCTCAAATCACCGATTTGCATATCAAGCTGCCCGGTGTGCTCGCGTATAAAAAAGTCGATACGGCGGCCTGTCTGCGCGCTTGTGTCGAACGGTTGAATGCGCTGAGTCCGCGTCCGGATGCCGTGCTGGTGACGGGTGATCTGGTGGATTTTGGAACCGCCGATGAATATCGGCACTTGGCGGCGTGCCTGAAGCCGTTAGAGATGCCGGTGTATCTGATGGTGGGGAATCACGACGATCGCGCTGCGTTGCGCGAAGTTTTCGATGCAGGTTATCTGCACGAAAGCGGTACTGGTAGCGACTTCGTGCAATACGCGTTTGATGTGCAGGATATGCGGGTCATTGCACTGGATTCGCAGAAGCCGCAGGAAAGCCCGGGTACGTTATGCGACGCGCGTCTTGCGTGGCTTGAGCAGCAGTTGGAGGCCGCTGACGGCCGCCCGGTGATTGTCGCGTTGCATCATCCGCCGTTTGCCACCGGTATCGGGCATATGGACGACATGGCGCTTGACTCGCAAGCTTCGTCGAAGCTGGAGGCGCTGATTTCGCGGTATCCGAACGTGGAGCGCGTTTTATGCGGGCATGTGCATCGGCCGGTGCATAAGCGCTTCGCGGGAACGATCGCTTCTATCGCGCCGTCGACCGCGCATCAGGTGGTGCTTGATCTGCATGCAGATGCACCGTCGGCGTTCGTGCTTGAGCCTGGGGCGTTTGCTTTGCACTATTGGACAGAGGCCGTGGGGCTTGTGTCGCATCATGAATACGTCGAGCAGTACGACGGGCCGTATCCGTTTTTTGATGACGATGGGGCGTTGGTGGATTAAAAGCCTGGCGGGTTACTACGCACCCGCCACCAACCCGCCCACCCTCACCATCAGCCCGCTCCCGTCCTCGCGATTGCGGACATCGAGCGTAGCCCCATGCCGTCCCGCAATGCTCGATGCAATCGCGAGTCCGAGCCCGCTGCCCGACCCTTGCGCACCGGCACCGCGGTAAAACCGGTCGAACACCCGGTCCAGTTCATCGGGCGCAATGCCTCTACCCGTATCTACCACTTCAACGCCCATGCCCTGTGTATCGCGCGTGAGGATCACATCGACCTTGCCGCCCTCGGGCGTATGGCGGATCGCGTTGTCGATCAGATTGTTCAGCAGGATACCCAGCGAATCTTCGTCGCCCATGACGACATAGTCGTCCGATGCGTCGCGCGAACGCTCCTCCAGTCCCAGGTCGATACCCTTGGCCTCGGCCAGCAACGACAGGTCGCTCACTGAGCGCTCCGCGAGACGCCGCAGGCTCATGGGCGCCACCGCCGCCGCCCGGTTCGCGTCCTCGCGCGCCATGGCCAATAGCTGATGTGCGAGGTGAATGATCCGGTTGAGCCGTCCCTCAAGACGCTCGAGCGTCTGGCCATCGTCTTGCAACGTCCCGTCACGCCGGGCCGCCTGAAGCTGCAGTTTCAACGCGGTCAGCGGCGTGCGCAACTCGTGCGCCGCGTCGGCAACGAAGATTCGCTGCGCCTGCGACGCGTCGTTCAAACGCCGCAGCAAGTCGTTCAACGCATTGACCAGCGGACGGATCTCCACCGGCACCTTTGTGCCCGCCTGCAACGGCTCAAGCGAGTCGAGCGAACGCCGCGATAACGCACGCGACAACCCGCCGATCGGTGCAAGTCCCCGCGCCACGACGAACAACACCAGCACAATGGTCACCGGCACCACCAGCGCCAGCGGCCACAACGTGCGCCAGGCGAGCCGCAGCGCAAGATCCTCGCGAACGGAGAACGGTTGCGCGACCTGGATGTACCGGTCCGGCTGCTGCAGGCCGAACACGCGCCATCGATATTCGTCGCGTTCAATCGACCGGAATCCTTCAGCGACACGCGGCAACGCAGGCTCCTTGAGCGAGTGGTAAACGAGCTTGCCCTGCTTGTCCCAGATATCGATCGCAATACGGTCGTCGGCTATGCCGTTGAAGTCGTGGCTGGCCCGCTCGGCGGCGTTGGCGGTAGCAATATTCGCCGGCAATGAAAGCGCGACGGTGCGCAACTCGTAGTCGAACAACTCGCTCGCTTCGCGGCGCGCGGTGTGGAAGATGCCATAACCTGCCGCCAGCGACGTCGCGGCCAGCCCGAAGATCAGCCAGCCGAGCAGCCAGCGGCGAATGGAGGTCATTCGAGTCCCTTGAGCCGGTAGCCCACGCCCCGGATCGTCAATATCTGCTCCGCGCCAATCTTGCGCCTGAGACTGTGGACATGCACCTCAATGGTATTGCTGCCCACTTCCTCACCCCATCCGTACAGCTTCTCCTCGAGTTCCGCCCGCCTGAAAACGCGCGTTGGCTCCTCGATCAGCACCTGCAGCAACGCGAATTCGCGCGGCACCAGCGGCAACGGCACACCGGCCTTGGTGGCCTCGTGCGAGGCGGGATCGAGAGCAAGTTCGCCATGCGTATAGATGGGCTGCTTCTGGCCGGTTCGACGTCGTAGCGCCGCGCGCACGCGTGCGGCCAGTTCGTCGAGATCGAAGGGTTTCATGAGGTAGTCGTCGGCGCCCGCATCCAGCCCGCGAACGCGGTCGTCCACGGCATCGCGCGCGGTCAGGATGATGACTGACGCCGCACCGCCTGCCTTGCGATACGTGTTCAACACCTGGATGCCATCGCGTTTCGGCAAGCCGAGGTCGAGCAATACGAGGTCGTACACCCCATTGCCAAGCGACAGATCGGCGGCGCGTCCGTCCGCCGCCCAGTCGATTGCGTAACCCAGCCGGCGCATGGAGTCGAGCACGGTCTCGGCAATCATCTCGTCGTCTTCCACCAGTAATAGCCGCATCGTCAACTCTCCCAGGTCCTGCCAACAAGTATGGAGCGTCAATTGTCGGCGGCCCCTGCTTAAGCGTTCCTTAAGCACGCGCTTCCTAGAATCAGCCGCTCCTTCGATGAATCTTGCCCGTTCACTTTCTTCGCCCAGGAGCCAGGCTTGCCTGCATTGTCCGCCATCCCGAGTTCCTGCTTGCGCAAACTGGTGTGCGCCAGCACGTGCGCCGCGCTGCTGGCCGGCTGCACCTGGTATCACCGCGAGCCGCTGGCGCCGCGGGACACATCGACCTCGCTCACTGCGCTCTCACGCGTGCAGATCGACCCGGCGACCATGCCCCTGCCTGAGCTTTCCGCGCATCGCTTCGACCCCTCGGACGGCCTCGACATCGAAGAGGTCGCCATGCTGGCCGTGGCGAACAATCCTGATCTGAAGCTCGCCCGCGACGACCTGGGTATTGCACGGGCACAAGCCTTTTCGGCGGGATTGCTGCCTGATCCGCAACTCGCCGTATCCAGCGATTACCCAGGGATGGAGGGCGCCACGCGTGCGTTCAATTATGGCTTGACCATGGACGTGCTGGCGATCTTCACGCGCGGCCCCAACAAGCAGTCGGCGGACGCGACCGTCGCGAAGACCGATCTCGGCCTGCTCTGGCAGGAGTGGCAGGTGGTGGCGCAAGCAAAACAACTGTTCATCAAGGCGCGCTTTCAAGAGGACACGCTGCCGTTGCTTGCGCAACAGCGCGACCTGTCGCGCACGCGTTATGAGCGCATGGCCGTGGCCCGGCGCGAGGGCAACCTAACCGAAGATGCACTGACCGCAGCACTGACTTCGTATAGCGACGCGCGCAAGCTTTATACCGACGCTGAACGCGCGGCCGAGCAGACGCACCATGACCTGAACCAGTTGCTGGGCTTGTCGCCCGACGTGCAATTGCAGCTTGTGCGCGAGCCTGAAGACGCGTCGCTCGACGACGCCACGGTGGATAACGCGCTCGCGGCGCTGCCGCGCCGGCGGCCTGATCTGTTGGCCATGCAAGCGGGCTACGAGGCGCAGGAGCAAAAGTATCGCGCGGCGATCATGAGCCAGTTTCCGTCTCTGACGGTGGGGTTCGACCGGCAGCGCGACACGTCGAATGTCTACACGTCCGGCTTCCAGATCAACCTGAGCTTGCCCATCTTCAACCGCAACCGCGGCAATATCGCGATCGAGCAAAGCACGCGCCAGCGTCTGCGTGATGAATATCAAAACCGCCTGAACCAGGCGTTCGCGGACGTGGCCCATCTGCGTGCCGATGACGCCATCCTCTCGCGCCAGCTCGAGCAGACCGAAGCGGCGTTGCCCGGCACGGAGCATGCGGCGCGCGACGCAGCCGCGGCCTTTGCCGAGCACAACCTGACGCTCGGCGCGTACACGGATGCGATGTCGGCCGCGCTGACCAAACGCGTGGATATCGCGACGCTGCGCGAGTCGCGGGCCGAACAGCGTGTCGGCCTCCAGGCGTTGCTGGGCAGCGGGATCCCCGACGCCTTTTCTTCCGACCTGACCCTGACTGAAGCACATGCAAAATAACCGGCTTTCGATGCAAGCCTGCATCGCCCTTTGTTTTTGCTTCGGCGTTTTCTTCGAAGCCAACAACGCTCTTGCCGACGACACCGCGGTCGCCGTCACGACCGTCCCGATCCAGCGCGCGCCCATCGCGCAACCGGTGCGCGCGTATGGAATCGTCGCGGCATCGGCGGCTGATCTCACCTCGATCAACCTGCCCTACGTGGCGCGGATTACGCAACTGCGCGTGCAGACGGGTCAGCCGGTAAGGCGTGGCGATCCGCTGTTTGTCGTGCAGGCCGATCCCGCTGCCGCGCTTGCCGCTACGCAAGCAAGAAGCGCTGCGACGCTGGCCGACGGCGAGTTCGCGCGCACCCAGTCACTGTTCGACAAGAGTCTCGCCACCGCGTCGCAACTGGCTGGCGCGCGCAAAGCCGCGCAGGATGCGCGCGAGGCGCTGACGTCGCAGGCACAGAGCGGAATCACAAGCGGGGCCAAGGTCGTTGTGTCGCCCATTGACGGCGTGGTGTTGCAGGTTTCAGCGGGGCAGGGCGATCAGGTGCAGGCGGGTGCGCCGATCATGCAACTCGCCGGCGCGGACAGTGGCCGACCCGAGCGCGGCAACGTGATGTTGGCGGTCGAACCCTCGGACGCCGTCAACATCCATGCCGGCGATGAGGTCCGCCTGCGCGGCCTGTCGACCTCGCTCTCGAAGGTCTCCGTGGCCGGGCGTGTGGTCCTGGTGGGCGCGTCTATCGACCCGCAAAGCCAGCTCGTCGGTGTGGCCGCGAACGTGCCGCTCGGCAATAGCGCGTTCATTCCCGGTACGCACGTGGCTGCGGATATCGATACGAACCGCGGTATGCACTGGGTCGTCCCGCGCTCGGCCGTGCTCAAGGACGACCATGGCGACTTTGTGTTCCAGGTTATGTCCGGCAACAAGGCGCACCGCGTGAATGTGGTGACGCAGATAGAGGACCGCGACCGCTATGGCATTGACGGTCCGCTCAATGCGGCGCAGCCGGTAGTGGTCAGCGGCAACTATGAGTTGAAGGACGGCATGACGGTGCAGGGCGCACAAGGTGCGCCACGATGAACTTTGGCCAATGGATGCAGGCGCACCGGCGCTCGTTGCTGTTCGTGATCGGGTTGCTCGCTGTGGCGGGCGCACTGACCGCGTTCCGGCTGCCGATATCGCTGTTCCCGAACGTGGCGTTCCCGCGTGCCGTTGTCTCGCTCGATGCCGGCGACCGCCCCGCCGAGCAGATGGCGACGCTCGTCACCATGCCGGTGGAAGAGGCGCTGCGGCGCGTGCCCAACGTGCTCGATGTCGAATCAAAGACGAGCCGCGGGTCCGCCGAGATATCGGTGAACTTCAACTGGGGCACCGACATGGCGCAGGCCACGCTACAGGCGCAATCGTCGATCAGCGAGATCCTCGGGACGTTGCCGCAAGGCACGTCGATGCAGGTCCGCCGCATGGACCCGACAGTGTTCCCGGTGCTCGCGTACAGCCTGACGTCGAAGCAGCAATCGCTTTCCGCGCTGCGCGACCTGGCGCAGTTCCAGATGCGCCCGCTGTTGTCGTCGGTGGAAGGGGTGGCGCGCGTGGACGTGACCGGCGGCGCGACCGACGAGTTCGAAGTGGCCGTGGACCCCGCCCGGCTCGCGGCCTACAAACTCTCGCTCGCCGATGTATCGAAGGCGATCAGCGCGAGCAACGTGCTCATGGCGACCGGCCGGATCGAGGATCACTACAAGCTCTATCTGGTCATAGCGGATGCGGCCATTACGAAGCTCGACGACCTGAGGAACGTGATGGTAGCGGCGAACGGGCCCACCCAAATCCGGCTCGGCGATGTTGCCACGGTGCGCGCAGGCGTCGCGCCGCAATGGATGCGGGTGACCGCCGACGGACAGGACGCGGTGCTCGTCAACATCTACCAGCAGCCGGGCGCGAACAGCGTCGCCATGGCGAAGGCGATCCGCGCCAAGCTGAGCGTTTTCCAGCCGCAGATGCCGCCGGGCGTGCACCTCGCCAACTGGTACGACCAGAGCGAACTGGTGACCGCAGCGGCCACGAGCGTGCGTGACGCGATCATGATCGGCGTGGTGCTCGCTGCACTGACACTGTTCGCATTCCTGCGCAACTGGAAGATCACTGCGATTGCGGTGGCGCTGGTGCCGGTCGTGATGGCCGCGACCATCCTCTTGCTCGATGTGTTCGGCATGGGCTTCAACATCATGACGCTCGGCGGCATGGCGGCGGCCGTGGGGCTGGTGATCGACGATGCGATCGTGATGATCGAGCATATCGTGCGGCGCATGCGCGAGGGCGGCGCGAACGCGTTTCATGGCCGCGTGATGGCGGCCGCGCTCGAATTCACCCGGCCGCTTGCCGGGTCGTCCGCGGCGACACTGATCATCTTCGTGCCCCTCGCTTTTCTGTCTGGCGTGACGGGCGCGTTCTTCAAGGCGCTGTCCGTCACCATGGCAAGCGCGCTCTTCATTTCGTTCATGGTCACCTGGCTCGCCGTGCCCATCCTCTGCGACCGATGGCTCAAGCCCAGGGACGCGGAGGAGCACACGGAGACGCGCCTCGCGACATGGATGAACAGCTGTTATGCGACGCTGATCGGCCGCGTCAGCGCACGGCCGGTGCTGGTCCTGATCGGCCTCGTACCGCTGGTTGTTGTCGCTGCGTTTGCGTTCACGCGGGTGGGCAGCGGGTTCATGCCGACCATGGACGAAGGCGGTTTTGTGCTTGACTATCACACCGAGCCGGGTACATCGATCAGTGAAACCGACCGGCTGATGAAGCAGGTCGAGGCGATTGTCAGCGCCAATCCGAATGTCGCCACTTACTCGCGGCGAACCGGCGCAGGTTTGGGCGGCGATCTGAACGAGCCGAACCGGGGGGACTTTTTCGTGCGCCTGAAGTCCGGCAAGCGCGAGCCGATCGAGACCGTGATGGAGGAGATTCGCTCGAAAGTGGAAACGGACGTGCCCGGGGTCAGTATCGAACTTGCGCAGTTGATGGAAGACCTGATCGGCGATCTGACCTCCGTGCCACAACCTGTGCAGATCAAGATCTATTCCGACGACCAGGCCACTCTCGACTCGACCGCGCGGAAGGTGGCTGAGGCGATCGGCAAGGTCCAGGGCGTGGTGGATGTGAACGACGGCATCAATCCCGCCGGGGACGCGCTTGAACTGCACATCCGGCCGGATGCGGCGGCGGCCGAAGGCATGGATCCGCAGAGCATTGCACAGGCTGTCTCCGACATGGTGCAGGGCAATATTGCCACGCAGTTCCAGAATGGGCCGAAGACGGTCGGCATTCGGGTTCGGGTGGCCGGTGCATTCGCACTGACCGACACGCAGCTAGGTCAGTTGCAGATCCGCGCGCCGGACGGCCATCTGTTCGCGCTGGATCGCGTGGCTTCGCGTGTGACCGTGACGGGCCAGCCGGAAGTGAGCCGGGACAACCTGAAGCGCATGGTGGCGGTGACAGCGCGTATTGATGGGCGCGATCTGGGCTCGACCATTGCCGACGTGCAGAAAGTGCTCGCTACGGCCAATCTGCTGCCCACGGGCGTGTATTACGAACTAGGCGGCTTGTTTAAACAGCAGCAGATTGCCTTCAAGGGTTTGATGACCGTATTCGGCGCGGCTGTCGCGCTGGTATTTGGCCTGCTGCTGTTTCTCTACGAGCGTTTTCGCATTGCGCTGGCCGTGCTTGCCATGCCCTTGCTGGCGACCGGCGCGGTGTTTGTCGGCCTGTGGGTGACCAGCATTGAACTCAACATCTCCGCGATGATGGGCATGACGATGATCGTCGGCATTGTCACCGAGGTGGCGATCTTCTATGTATCGGAGCTGCAGGGGTTGATGCGCGACGAGGGGATGCCGCTCGACCGGGCGCTGATAGAAGCGGGCCGGAACCGTTTGCGCCCGATTGCCATGACGACGATTGCGGCCATTCTTGCGTTGCTGCCGCTGGCGTTTGCGCTGGGCCAGGGATCGGCCATGCAGCAACCGCTGGCGGTGGCGATCATCTCCGGCTTGATCGTGCAGTTGCCGCTCGTGCTGCTGCTGTTGCCGGTATTGCTGCAGTTGTTGATGAAACCGCGCCGCACAAAGGAATAAGGACAAAGGAATAAGGCAAACGCATAAAACAAGGGGCGCTGGATCAGCGCCCCTCATCGAGTTACACAAACGAGCTTCACAACACTCAGCCGCGGGACTTTCATCCCGCGTGCACAAGACCCTGATCAGTGATGCGAGAAAAGGGAGTTATGCGGGCTCAGTGGAATGACGCTGCTTGACTGGCTCGATCCGTAGGTCGAGGGGCCATATGCGTTGTTTACGCCGTCCTGTTGATCTGCGTGACGCGTCGTATCGGGTGCGGTCTCCTGACCTGCCGGGTAGTGCGTTTTCGACGGGGGAACCGTCCCTTGTTGTTCGGCGTTGATCAGGTCGGCGCGGACTTGCGCACGGGTGACCGGATCGTTCGCGGTCTGTGCGAATGAAGCGAGCGGAAGGGTCAGGGCCGAGGCGGCGAGCAACGACAGTACAAGCGATTTCATGATGCGTTCTCCTGGAACGAGAGGTTATCCGGCAGATCCGGATATGGGGTGGCTACATCGCGGAAAGTGCCGTAACGCGCAGCTTGTCAACCGCGATGCATGCTTCTAGATTACGCAGTGATCCTTAATATTTCCTTATACACAAACAGATGGTTTCAGCGGCACGTCCGCCGCTGGCAGGTCCTTAAGGAAAGCTTAAGCACGCGCATGGCACACTGACTGTAACTGTGTGTAATAATCCATCCCCGTCCCGGTTACTTCGCTGACACAAAGCTGCATTAATGAATATTCAAAACGCCCGCCGCTGGGCGCCGCGAGGCAAGCGTGTGTGGTTGATGAGTGCGCTGGCGCTTTGTGTCGCAAGCGGGGTCAGACTCGCCTTGCACCCGTTTCTCGGCCCGGTCATGCCAGGTGTCGCTTTCTGTATAGCGGCGGCCATGGTCGAATACTTCTTCGGTCTCATTCCTTCGCTGACGGTCATGCTGCTTGGACTGGGCATTGCCGATTTCCTGTTTGTGCCGCCTTACGGACACATTACGATAATCACCCGCGATGACATCATGCTGGCGATTTCGTACCCGCTCGTCACCCTGTCGACCATCACCCTTATCGAACGGCTGCGGCGCGCGCAATTCGGTGCGGAAATGATCGCGGCGGTCGCGCTGTCGCGCTATGAAATGCTGCTGCGCGCGGACAACGAACGTGCGCTGTCGCGCCGGGTCGTGGATGAAACGCATCGGCTGGTGCGGCATCTGCCGCATTACCACGACGCCATCATCCTGCTGCAGGCCGTCGATCGCGACGCGGCGCAAGGCGCCAAGGAAATGGCGCCCGGGCGGCTTTTCGCCAATGCTCATCCCGACGATATCGAACGGCTGCAGCGTGGTTTGCAACCGGGGCGGCACCGCGTGCGGATTGGCACCGGCGACGGCATGCATAAACTTGTGGAATGCATCTGCGAGCGCTTTACCACGCACGCAGGCGAGTTCCTGATCCTGCGCACGGTTGAATAGCGTGACAAAGGAACCCCCCGCGTTGAACGGCTCGATCTTTTATCCCGGCAGCGATCACGCCGTGTTGATGCTGCACGGCCTGTCCAGTTCACCGCTCGAAATGCGCCATCTCGCGCGTTACCTGAATAGCGAAGGGCTGACCACGTGCGCGCCCAACCTCTATGGTTATAGCGCGGGCACGCCGGAACTACGCATGGAAGCGTGGGTAGCGGCCGCGGTCCGGGAATTCGATGCGCTGAGTGCCCGTTACCCCAGAGTGTCCGTGTGCGGCCTGTCCATGGGCGCTACGCTGGCGCTGGCGCTCATGCGTGAGCGCCCCAGCGCGCAAGCTATCGTGCTGCTGTCCGTCACGCTCGACTACGACGGCTGGGCTATGCCGTGGTATCGATTCCTGCTGGGCTGGGCTTATTACACGCCGTTGCGCAATCGCTGGAGATACCGCGAGGAGTCGCCGTTCGGGCTGCGCAACGAGGCGCTGCGCGCGAAGATCGGCCGGGCGATGCAACGTAACGACTTGAGCGAAGTTGGTCCGTCGAGCATCTCGCTTCCCGCGCTGCACGAGGCCAGCCGCCTTGCCGCGAGCGTGAGAACAACACTGGCGGCGCTCAAGAATGATTGCCTGCTGATCCATGCAATTGACGACGAGACGTCCAGCCCGCGCAACGCGCAGTTCGTTGCGGCGAACATTGGATCGACGGTTCTGCGCACCATCTATCTCGACGATTCGTACCACATGATCACCTCCGACAACGAGCGGGAAATCGTTGCACGCGAGACAGCCGTGTTTCTCAAGGAAAGCGAGGCCGCCAGCAGCGCCGAAGGTGGCGCGAAGCCGGTGGTTTCGAAGGCGCTGGCCCGACGTCTCCGGCAGATGGCGTCCATCGGCAAATAAAGCCCGGGCAGCAGCCCGGCGGCGGCCTGAAGCGGCGCCGAAGCTTTCAAAACAATTTTTGGTAACTGAACGCTCCGCGCGCGGATAAGCGTGGCTTAAGCATGTCCCGCTCACTCTATGCGGAGCGCGGATTCAATCGCGCCTGCGGTGGTCGATTTCCCCAAGACTGCCACGGTGCCGCATTCCGCGCTGCCGGTCGACATGGGCGCAGCATCGGATGAAGCGGGCCTTGTTCGAGATCGAAAGAAAATTCCGCTTGGGCGCGAGCCCGGAGAGACTGTCATGCAAACCACCTTGTCGATTGCATTGCGCGCCCACGCGGTGCTGTTGTCGGCGTCGGTGGCGGTGCTGACGGCGGTTTGCCTTTGCATCGTGTTGCTGCTGCACGTGCCGCTGGATGATCCGGGCTTGTTCGGGCACAGGGCGACGTTATTCGGTATCGCGGTGCTCGGCGCGCTGTTTGTGCGGCACAAGGCACGCTGCGCGTTCAGGGCCGCCTTGCAGACGCGCCAGATCCGGTTGAGCGACTTCAACGCGAACGGTATTTTCATCAGCGACGGCTGCCCGCACGCGTGGCTGGTTCAGATGTACGCCGAGCTTTGTCCGGTGGCGGCGCGTCGGCAGATTGAGTCGGGAAGCCCTGCACGCAATGTGAGAGGGCCGAAGGCGAGCGATTGATGGCGCTGCGAGCGCTTGCCGTCAATCGGGTCAGGAGGTGTCAGGTGAGGCTCAGGTCCCCCGCAGCGCACGCTGCGAGCGACCGGTCTGCGTTTCAGAAGTAGTGGCAGACGTAGTCGACGGTTTCAAGCACTTCGATCTCGAAGCTGGTGTTGCCCGGCACGGTGATGGACTCGCCCGCGCCGTATTCACGCCACGCGTCTTCTCCCGGATTACGTACGCGGCACCGGCCGGCGTTCACATCGATCTGTTCAGGCGCTTGCGTCGAGAACGTCAGCAACGCCGGGAAAATGACGCCCAGCGTCTTGTGCGTGCCATCGCTCAGAAGGACGGTATGCGACACACATTTGCCGTCGAAGTAAATGTTTGCGCGCTTGAGGATCGAGGCGTTGTCGAATTGTGCGGTCGTTGTCATACGTTGAAATTCCTATAGTCCGGTTTGTTGATCGGCATGGCCGACCCTTTAAGCGTGGTTTGCCGCCCCGCAAAACATAGTCATTATCCTGCCGCTTGGCAATGACTCCGTGCACGCGTCACGCGCCCTGCCGGCGGGCACGGAAAGGCTAGATAGGGAAACTGGTCGTCGAGAGGATTTCCTTCAGGACCATGAATGTCCTGACCTGGCGCACGCCCGGCAAGTACAGCAACTGCTCGGCATGCAGGCGGTTGAAGCTCTCGCTGTCGCGCGTACGGACCAGCATGAAGCAGTCGAACTCGCCTGTCGTAATGTGGCACTCCATGCATCCCGAAACCTTTTGGGCGGCTTTCTCGAACGCGGCGAAAGACTCGGGCGTGGAGCGATCCAGCACCACGCCGATGATCATCAGCATGCCCGCGTTGAGTTTCTTCGGGTCCAGCAACGCGACCGTGCCGCGGATCAGGCCCGCTTGTTTAAGCCGTTCCACGCGGCGTAAACAGGCCGGCGCACTCAGGTTCACCTTATCCGCAAGCGCGACGTTGGAAATAGAGGCGTCACGCTGAAGCTGCCTGAGGATGGCGCGGTCGACGCGGTCCAGCTCGGCGCCCGCCGGGTCGCTGACACGTGAACCGGCACGAACTTTTATTGCGCTCATGATGATTTACTCACACGTTAATTAGGTCGATCCACGTTTAGTCCAGTGGCAATTAAACAAACGATAATTTATTCGCAACCACGCTTCGGACGAAGTTTTTTACCATACTTCTCATCGACGCAAATTAATGCGACGACCTGGCTGTCTACCGGAGTGACACATGAACCTCAAGAAATTTCCCCGTCACGCGCTCACGTTCGGGCCGACCCCGATCCAGCCGCTCGCGCGACTGTCAAAACATCTTGGCGGCAAGGTCGACCTGTACGCCAAGCGCGAAGACTGCAACAGCGGCCTCGCATTCGGCGGCAATAAGACCCGCAAGCTCGAGTACCTGATCCCCGAAGCAATCGCACAGGGTTGCGACACGCTGGTCTCCATCGGCGGGATTCAGTCGAACCAGACGCGTCAGGTCGCAGCCGTTGCCGCGCACCTCGGCATGAAATGCGTGCTGGTGCAGGAGAACTGGGTGAACTACTCGGACGCGGTGTATGACCGCGTCGGCAATATCCAGATGTCGCGGATCATGGGCGCGGATGTGCGCCTGGTCGCCGATGGTTTCGACATCGGCTTTCGCAAGAGCTGGGAAGACGCGCTGGAAGATGTCCGGAAGGCGGGCGGCAAGCCCTATGCTATTCCCGCCGGTTGTTCGGATCATCCGCTTGGCGGCCTGGGCTTTGTGGGGTTCGCGGAAGAAGTGCGCCAGCAGGAAGCGGAGCTCGGCTTCAAGTTCGACTACATCGTGGTTTGCTCGGTCACGGGCAGCACGCAGGCGGGCATGGTCGTGGGCTTTGCGGCAGACGGACGCGCGGACCGGGTGATTGGTATTGATGCATCGGCCAAGCCTGAAAAGACCCGTGAGCAAATTTACCGGATCGCGCGGAAAACGGCTGAGCAAGTGGAACTGGGACGCGACATCACGTTGAACGACATCGTGCTCGACGAACGTTATGGCGGCCCCGAATACGGTTTGCCGAACGAAGGCACGCTGGAAGCCATTCGCCTTTGCGCGAAGCTGGAAGGCGTGTTGACCGACCCCGTGTACGAAGGCAAGTCGATGCACGGCATGATCGATAAAGTGAAGCGTGGCGAGTTCCCGGAAGGCTCGAAGGTGCTGTACGCGCATCTCGGCGGCGTGCCGGCGTTGAACGCCTACAGCTTCCTGTTTCGCGAAGGTTGAGCGGGTGAACCAGCATGCGGGACGCACACGTCCGTTGTGCGCCCATCCGAAGTTCACGACGTGTACGCGGCCAGCGGCTTTGCCTGCAGTCGATCCATACCCAGCCAGGAATTGCCGCTCGCGATGGAATAGATATTGAATCCGAGGTGTTGTGTGAGTGCAGTCAGCAAAGACCGGTGAACCGGTCAGGGCTGCAACCACTCCACACTTACGGGTTTCAACATGCTCAATTCGCTCATTTCCCGTCGCCGTCTGATCGCAAGCGGATCGTTAGCGTCGGTGAGTATCGCGCTCTCGAAGCTTGCGTTCGGTGCCTCCACGCAAGACACATCGGCCCAATCTCCTGCCGATGCAAAAACGCCGCTCGGCGTCGTTCCCGCTTACCTGGGTTCATCGCCGCAAACGCTTCCGCCCTTGCCTTACGCTGACAATGCGCTCGACCCGGTGATCTCGGCGCGCACCATCAGCTTTCACTACGGCAAGCACCATCGGGCGTATTTCGATAACCTGCATAAGCTGCTGGCCGGCACGCCGCTCGCGCAGGCATCGCTGGAACAGGTGATCATGCAATCCCACGATCAACTCGCTCTCGCCGATGTCTTCAACAACGCCGCGCAAGCCTGGAATCACAACTTCTACTGGAATTCGCTAAGCCCGGTCATGACCCGGCCGAGCGAAAAACTCCAGGCGGCAATCGTGCGCAAGTTCGGTTCAACAGAAGCGTTGACGAAGGCATTGGTGAGCACGTCGGCATCGCAGTTCGGCAGCGGCTGGGGCTGGCTGGTGCTCGATCAGGGCGAGCTTGCCGTCGTCAAGACGAGCAACGCTGAAACGCCGTTCACGCGCGGCCTCGTGCCGTTGCTGACAGTGGATGTGTGGGAGCACGCGTATTACCTGGACTATCAGAACCGCCGCCCTGACTACCTGGTCGCGACCGTGTCGGGGCTCTTGAACTGGGCGTTCGCGTCGGCGAACCTGGACCGGGTCTGAGCCGGGCGAGGGCATTTTGCCTGCAGCGCGGACTCGGGCGCACAATCTATCATCAGCTCGTTCGTGAGCACATTCGTCAATCCATTCCAGCAGGGATTTCATGTTCACCATTTTCGACCGTGCGGGCGGTGTCCTCTGTTCAACCGCTGTGATCGCAGCCTGCGTGGCAAGTACTGTCGCGTTCGCCGCTTCTCCCATCGATCCCCCACAGGCAGAGCGCGCGCTGGAGACCACTGCGTCCGGCGTGCAGGTCTACTCATGCGAGTACGACGCACAGCATCGTCTTGGCTGGGTGTTCAAGAACCCGCAGGCAACGCTCTACGACGCAAGCGGCCACGCGGTGATCCGGCACTCGGCCGGGCCTTCGTGGGAAGCGGACGACGGCAGCCGGATCGTGGGTCACGTGATCGCGCAAACGCCAAGCGAGGCTTCCGCCAGCGTGCCGCAGCTCTTGCTCGAAGCCCGCAGCACCGCGGCGAACGGCACGCTGTCCGCCATTCGCTATGTGCAGCGCGTGAACACGGTAGGCGGTGTGATGCCGGCAGCTCCCTGTTCAACCGAACATGAGATTGGCAACTCGCCTTACATCGCCAATTACATTTTCTATAAATAGCCTGGGTGAGCGGTCACGATGACCACATCCCGTGCGCCGACTTCTTCAAGGGACAAGCATGCATGACTCCAGATTCCTGCCCGGCCTCCGCGCCCTTCGGACGGGTTTGCTCATCGCAGTCGTTGGGACGATGTCCGCCTGCACCGCACTGAGCGTGGTGACGCATTCGGTATCGACCGATGAAGCAAGCGTTCCGGCCGGCCGTTATCAACTCGACGCGCATCACTGGAACGTCAGTTTCGATGTCGATCACTTCAAGTATTCGCGCTTTGTCATGCGCTTCGACAAGACGACCGCGCAGTTGAACTGGGATGCGGCCGGCATGGAGCACAGCACGGTGACGGCGGATATCGATGCAACCAGCCTGGACACCAACGTGCCGCTCCTCGACAAGATGGTCAAGGGCAACGATATGCTCGACGTCGAGCGTTTTCCGACCATTCATTTTGCGAGCACGGCGTTCAGGCGCACCGCCGACAACAAGGGAGAACTGACCGGCGACCTGACCATTCATGGCACGACCCGGCCGGTCACGCTGGCGGTCACGTTCAATGGGCACGCACGGGATCCACTGACCAAGCTGCAGACGCTGGGTTTTTCCGCCGACGGACATTTCAGCCGCGCGCAATTCGGATTATCTACGTGGTATCCGGCCGTGGGCGACGACGTACACGTGGCAATCCAGGCGGAGTTTGACGCAGCCACGCCGGAAGCGGCGTCTCAGTGATGGGCGGCGTGAGCGCGGGGAAGCGTGCGGCGGCCGGGTCAATGGAAGGAACGGCTGGACGGAGCTCGCAGCGGGAATGATCGCGCCTCTCGTCCGGCCATCAGGATGAACCCGACGGACATCAGCGCGCAGACCGCGCCGAGAACGATCGAGGTGGAGTAGCTTTGATAGACGTCGAACAGCAGTCCGGCGATGCTTCCGCCCGCCACAGCCGCAATGCCAACTGCAATATAGAGCGCTCCGAGGATCGCACCCAGATTCGCTGTTCCGAACCAGCTTGCCGTAACAGACGGGTAAAGCGATATGCAACCGCCGTTGGCCATGCCGAAGAGCATGGCGAACAGGGCGAGTGAGGCGAACGTATGGGCACCGAGCCAGAAGATATTCAGGATCGCGAGTGCCAGGGTCAGGTAGACGAGGAGCCGGCGTGCTCCCATGCGGTCCCCTATGCTGCCGAGGAAAAGCCGCCCCGCCACGTTGCCCACGCCGATCAACCCGATCAGCAGGTTCGACTCGGTGGGTGACACGCCAAGCTGCCGCGCATACGGATTGATGTGCACGATGGCGAGAAACATACCGATCGAGCCTGAGAGAATTGCCGCGAAATACCACCAGAAACGGGTGGTCCTCATGGCTTCGGCAAGCCGCACGCCAGACTGTGCCGGAGCGCGCGCCGCGGTGCCCGTGCCGGTGTTGTTGCCGGCCTGGCGGTCCCCATCGGGAAGCAGGCCGAGTTCCTGAGGACTGCTCCTCATCAGCATGGCTGCCAGGACTCCGGCTACGGCGATTGCTGCCGCGAAGATGCGCATGGTCGACTCCCAGGAGACTTGCTGCATCAGCAGTCCCGCCGCCGTGGGGCCGATGAAGGTGCCCAGTCCCGTACCTGCCAGCGAGATTCCCGAGGCCTTGCTGCGATTTCTCACGAACCAGCGCTGGACTGCCGTCACAGTCGGAACATAGACGAGACCGACACCTAACCCGACGAGCGAACAAAAAGACCCGATGAACAGTTGCAGCGACCCTGTCGCAAGACTGCTGATGAAGAAGCCGAGCGCCAGCAGCATGACACCCGCGCTCACCACGACCCGGGTCGAGATACGGTCCGCGAGCGAACCGGAAAACACGCCGGTCGTGTAGTAGATGAAGGCCGTCAGCGAGAACACCGACGCCACGGAGAAACGTCCCGCGTCGAAGTTGGCCTGGATGTGGGAGAAGAATGCGCCGAAGGAGTACGCGGCACCGAAGATAAGCGCGAGCAGCAAATGCGCTGCGAACACCACATACCAGCCCGGGAATATTCTGGTTTTCATCGTCAATTCCTTTTGACCGGCAGGCGAGTTTGGCCAAGCTCGGCGCCCGCGCGCCGCATGGCCCCGATCAGCCACGGCTGTTCCGCCCGAGATGCACAACGCAGTCCTGAACATACTGTGAAAGCGTACTTCAAGAAGCGAATAAAACAACTCTACTTGTCTATACAATAAGAGTCAATATGATTGGTGATTAGACAGAAAGAGAGTTGAATGCTTAGTGGTAATGCTTTGGATGAAATTTCCCTCTCATTGGTATAAATACTTATCCTGACAAACTTGTCTATACATTTTGTCCGTCATATAGTCATATAGTCCGTGCCTGAGTGTCGGGGCACGCGTCCTCCGGCCTCCCGCGTCGCACGAAACAAGCGTGCGGTTGAGTGTTCTGAACTGGCGGCACGCATATGAAGCGGTGCCGCGATCAAGAGGAATCGATATGTCTGTCCCCACCCGTGACGCCCCTGAACGCGCCCTCGCCGAACGCCGCACGATCGACTACATTCCGGACGCCGAGCGCCACGGCAGTCTCATCAGCCAGTTCACGCTGTGGCTGGCCGCGAATCTTCAGATCACTGCGATCGTGACGGGTGCGCTTGCGGTGGTGCTCGGTGAAGACGTGTTCTGGTCGCTGGTGGGTTTGGTGATCGGTCAGGTATTCGGCGCAGCGGTGATGGCGCTTCACGGCGCTCAAGGGCCGCAGCTTGGACTGCCGCAAATGATTTCGAGCCGCGTGCAGTTCGGCGTGTACGGCGCAATGATTCCCATCGCGCTCGTGTGCCTGATGTATGTGGGCTTCTCGGCCAGCGGCTCGGTGCTGGCGGGTCAGGCCGTCGCACAACTATTTCATGTGGACGACGCGGTCGGCATTGTGTTGTTCACCGCAGTGATCGTTGCGTTCACGGTGTTCGGGTATCGTGTGATTCATGCGATCGGCCGGATCGCCAGTGTCGTGGGTGTCGTTGCGTTCATCTATATGTTCACGCGCTTGCTCATGGGTCACGACATGAGCGCGCTGCTGGCGAATCGCCACTTCACGGTGAGCAGCTTCCTGCTTGCGATGTCGTTGTCCGCTTCCTGGCAAATCGCGTTCGGCCCCTATGTGGCCGACTATTCCCGCTACCTCCCGCGCTCGACATCCCCAGGCAGGACGTTCTGGGCGATCTTCGCGGGCTCGGCTATCGGCGCGCAGGCATCCATGACCTTTGGGGTGTTCGCGGCCGCACTGGCGGGCAGGCAGTTCTCCGGGCATGAGGTGTCGTTTGTCGTTGGGCTCGGTGCAAGTGGCGGGGTCGCGGCGCTGCTGTATTTCGTCATTGCCTTCGGCAAGGTCACCATCACCACCCTTAACGCCTACGGCAGCGTGATGTCGATCGCGACGGTGGTCAGCGGTTTGCGTGGCGACAACAAGCTGTCGGGGCGCGGCCGCCTGCTGTATATCCTCGGCATGATCGGCGTGGCAATGGCGCTTGCATTGGCGGGACGCCATGCGTTCCTGCATGAGTTCTCGTCGTTCATCCTGTTCCTGCTCGCCTTCTTCACGCCGTGGAGCGCGATCAATCTGGTCGACTATTACTTCATCACGCGTGATCGCTATGACGTGCCGGCCCTGTACGACCCGAATGGCCGCTATGGGCGCTGGAACATGACGGGGATCGGCATCTACGTGTTCGGCGTGCTCGTGCAGATGCCGTTCATCTCCACTGCGTTTTATACGGGGCCGCTGGTTGACCGGCTCGACGGCACTGACATCTCGTGGATCGTTGGTCTCATCGTTCCGGCGGCGCTCTATTTCCTTGTAGCGCGTCGCGCGGCGCGCCATGTGCCGGCGCATCTGATCCTGCCCGCTGATGCAGGTCGTATCGATACACCTTCGGATGCGCAAGCCGTGTCGAGCTAACTAAAAGTGAAGGGGTCGTTGCCGATCTACCAGCCGTAAAAGCGGTCCCATACGGCCACTTCCCCATCCTCCGAGCGTGCGTGATAAGCGGGAAATTGCGCACCCGTTGCGCACGCATGATTCGGCAGGATCAAGAGGCGTGTTCCGACCGGCAGATGCGCGGCGATATCTCTGTCGGGATGATCGACGTTCGCGAGAATGCCGTGCTCCTGGTTCGCGCCCATGAGCACGTAGCCGTCGAGCGGCGCGCCATTCAAGGTGCAGGGTTGCCCGTAACCGTAGTCGTTCGTTTGCTTCGAGGTGCCACGGTCGCGGCTCATCGCCATCCAGCCGGCGTCGAGAATGGCCCAGCCCTTGTCAACCTGATGACCGATAACCGTCGTCAACACACTCAACGCAAGATCGCCGGTCGTGCAGACTCCAACGTTGCACATGACCAGATCGAAGAACACATACACGCCGGCCCGTACCTCCGTGACGCCGTCGAGATGCTGCGCGGCCAACGCCGTTGGCGTGGACCCGACGCTCACGACATCGCACGGCAGGCCCGCGTCGCGCAAACGCTCGGCCGCATGCACGCAACCCGCGCGTTCCTGTTCGGCCAGCTTGGCGAGTGCGTCGGATGTATTGAGGTCGTAGCTCGAGCCGGCATGAGTCATCACGCCACCCAGGCGTGCGCCATGGTGCGTGTCATCGCCATGCAGCGCCCGCCCGATATCGATCAGGCGAGCTTCGTCGGGCTGGACGCCGGAACGATGACCGTCGGTATCTATTTCTATCCACACCTCGAAGGTCTCGCCATGTTCACGGCCGAACTGCGCAACGGCAAGCGCCGCTTCCAGGTTATCGACGACCAGTTTGAGATCGCATCCCGCGCGCCGCAGCGCCATTGCCCGGGGCAGTTTCGATGCAACCATCCCCACCGCATACAGGATGTCGCTGAAGCCTGCCACGAAAAACTGCTCGGCTTCCTTGAGCGTGGACACCGTGATGCCGCGAGCACCCGCATCGCGCTGTGCCTGCGCAACCTCCACGCACTTCGATGTTTTCACATGCGGCCGGAATGCAACGCCGAGCGTGTCCATCCGGCTCTGCATGCGTGCGATGTTGCGTTGCATGCGCGTCAGGTCGATCAGCGCGGCGGGGGTTTGGATCTGATCCAGGGTCATGACGTGGACGTTCCCTTCGATGAGTTGAACTCTCGCAGCCAAGGCAGCAGCGCGTCGAGCGAGGGTGATTCGATCTCGGGCGCTTGCGCGCCTTCCACGAGCGCCAGGCCAACGCGGTTATGCCAGTAAGTGCGCAAGCCGGTCTTCGCCGTGCCGAACATGTCGTAGCTTGAACCGGCCACGAACGCGGCTTCATTCGCGTTGACCTTCAGGCGGCCGAGCGCCATCTGATACGGCCGCGGGTCGGGTTTGTAGAAGCCCGCGCTTTCGGCGGTCACGATCACGTCCCAGTCGATATCGAACAGGCCGGCGGCCTGCTCGCCGAGACGCTTGGAGCAGTTCGTCACAATAGCCAGCCGGCAGTGCGGTGCGAGCTTGCGCAGCACTTCTTTCGTGCCGTTCCATGGCGCGAGTTGCAGCCATTGCGCTTCCAGCGTGCGTGCGGCCGATTCACGCAAGCCGACCTGTACCGCGGCCTGGCGCACCAGTTCTTCGTAGGGAACATAGGCGCCGCAGCCGTAGGTCAGCCGCAAGTATTCAGCGCGCCAGGCGCGGCCGGTGGCTTCGCTGCCGGCCGCCCGGTTCCACAGGCTCCACGAATCGAGCAATGCGGTGAGTAGGTCGAACAGCACCGCTTTGGGATAAGTTTCAGTAGTTTGATTGAGCATGATGGACGTGACTTTACTGACGAAACCCTAAGCTGTGTTTAAATCCAGTCACATCTATCCTTAAGCAAAATTGAACGATGGAACTTGCTGACCTGCGGCTCGTCACCATGCTTGCGCGTTCGGAATCACTGAGCGCGGCGGCGCGCGTCCTGAACGTGACGCCGTCGGCGCTCTCCATGCGGCTCAAGAAGCTCGAGAAAGCGCTGGGCGTGACGCTTGCCACGCGTGATGCCCGGCATATGTCGCTGACCGCGGACGGGGCAAGGCTGGCGCGCGAAGCGCAGGGCTTGCTCAGCGCTATCGAGGCACTTCCCGACACCTTCCGCGAACAGACCGCACAACTCGCCGGACATATTCGGATTGCTGCGCCGTTCGGTTTTGGGCGCGTGCATATTGCGCCGTTGCTCGCGCGGTTCGCCTGCGCGAACCCGGGGATTCGCCTGCAACTCGACCTGCTGGAAACGCCCTGGCCGCACAGCCATGCCGCCGATGTCGTGATCCAGATCGGCACGGTGCGCGACTCGTCCTGGAGCGCGCGGCCGTTGCTGGCGAACGAGCGCTGGTTATGCGCGAGCCCGGGTTATATCGCGGCGCGTGGTTACCCGGGCGAACCCCGCGAGATACTGGAACACGACTGCATCTGTATCCGCGAAAACGATGAAGACGTGACGCTCTGGCACGTGCGCCAGCGAAGGTCGGAGGCGGGCAGGAAACCATCGTCGCCAACCACGCTGCGCGTCACGCCGGCGTTCACCACGAACGACGGCAGCGTCGCGCGCCGTTGGGCGGAAGAAGGCCTCGGCCTCGTGCTGCGCTCGCAATGGGACGTGGCCGATGCAGTCGCCGCGGGCAAGCTGGTGAGGTTCCTGAGTGACTGGGATTTCGGCAGCGCGCCGGTGATTGCACTCGTGCCCACGCGCAAGGGGCGGTCGCTGCGGATCCAGGCGCTGTTGAGTTATCTCGTGGAGAATCTTGGCGCGGAGGCTGCGGGAGAGAAGACGAAAGGGCGGTGACGCAGCCGCTTGACGTTCGCGTCATGGCGGACTTTATAATCGAAGGGAACAGAGATCAATCATCGCGTGCCGGGTTGATGGTCACGCTTCAGGGAGTGAGCGCATGAAGTATTCGAACCTCGTCGAGCGCCTGCAGGGCAAGCGCACGGCTGCATGGGAAATTCATCACGCCGCGCAGCAGGCTTTGCAGAAAGGCGAGGACGTCATTGTCCTGAGCGTTGGCGATCCGGACTTTGCTACACCCGAAGTCATCGTCGATCGCGCCGTGGCAGCGCTGCGGGGCGGCGACACCCATTACGCGGAAGTGATTGGACGCGAGCCGTTGCGGGCCGCTATCGCGCGGGATCATTCGCGTCAGACCGGCACGAGCGCGGATGCGAGCAATGTGATCGTGGTCGCGGGCGCGCAGAACGGGGTCTTCGCTACGTCCTTGTGCCTGTGCGAAGCAGGTGACGAGGTCATCGTGCCCGAGCCGATGTACCTGACCTACGAGGCCAGCGTCCGGGCATCGGGCGCAACGCTGGTGCCTGTGGCCGTTGATCCGCTGAGAGCCTTTCATCTGGACTGCGCGGCGCTCGAGGCAGCCATTACCCCGCGTACGAAAGCAATCTTCTTCGCCACGCCATGCAATCCGACCGGCGTGGTGATGCCGCGTGAAGACCTTGAGCGCATTGCCGAATTGGCTCGCAAGCACGATCTCTGGATCGTCGCCGACGAGGTCTATGCGGACCTGACCTTTGAGCGCGAGCACGTGAGCATTGCTTCGCTGGAAGGCATGGCCGAGCGCACCGTGACTATCGGCAGCTTGTCCAAGTCGCATGCCATGCCCGGTTGGCGCGTGGGTTGGGTGATAGGACCCAAGACGCTGATCGAGCATCTGGGGCGGCTTGCTCTCTGCATGCTGTACGGCTTGCCGGGTTTCATCCAGGAAGCGGCGGTGACCGCACTCGAGAACCGGATGCAGATTGTGGCGGACATGCGCGAGATCTACCGGCGGCGGCGCGACGTTGTATTCAATCGTCTTCGTGACGTGCCGGGCTTGCATTGTCTATTGCCCGAGGCAGGCATGTTCATGATGGTCGATGTGACCGGCACGGGGCTGGATGCCTACAATTTCAGTTGGCAGTTGTTCCGTGCACAAGGTGTTTCAGTACTCGACGCAAGCGCGTTTGGCGAGACGGCGAGCGGTTATGTGAGGCTGGGTTTTGTGGTCGATGAAGCACGGCTTGCGCAGGCTTGCGATCGCATTGCCGCGTTCGTTGGGAGTTTGGTGGGGAAGGCGAAGGGTTGAACGGGGATGACGGGCGGTGTTGGTGCTGCATGAATCATCCAGCGTCGCGCCGGTCGCTTTATGCCAGCCCGTCGTCCGGCTCTTCCGGGTCATCAATCGAAATCTTCGTCTCGAACTTCGAGCAGTTCATCGCGAAGTTGCTCTTGAAGTTGCGCACGTTGTTGTTCGACGAAAACAACCGGCGCGTGAACGCGTGATAACGCTCCATGGACGCCGAGTTCACGATCAGCAGGAAGTCGAACTCGCCGGATACTTCGTAGCAGGCCATCACATCACCCTCCGCCATCATGCGCCGCTCGAACGCGCGCAATAGTGCGTCGTTCTGCTTGTCCAGTTCCACCGATACAAACACAGTCAGTGGCCGCCCGACCCGCATGCGATCGACGATAGCGACCTCTTTCAGCAACACGCCGTCTGCCCGCAACTGCGCGATCCGGCGCTGACAGGTCGCGGCCGACGCATTGGCCTCTGTGGCGAGCACGCGTAGCGGAGTAGCCGCATTTTCCTGCAACAGGTTGAGGATTCGAACGTCCAGCCGGTCGAGTGCCATGGGGTGTCCTGGGATGAACGCGGCGATCGCGAAGGTTAAAGACCAAAATAGAATCAATTTATCGAAGATCGCGTCTTATGTGAGATTTTTTCTCATCCACAGGTTCCTATACTGGAGCACAAGAGGAATCGAGCGGACATGGGAGCAACACAATGGACACGAGCAACGAGGCGTTGGACTTCGACAGGCAATTGACGCAGTGGCGGCACCGGCTTCATCGCGCGCCCGAGACGGGTTTCGAGGAACACGAAACAAGTGCGTTCGCGGCGGGCGTGCTCGAAGATTTCGGGCTGGAGGTGACGCGGGGTATCGGCGGGACGGGTTTTGTCGCGAGCCTGTCTTGCGGCGATGGTCGCGGTGTGATTGGTCTGCGTGCGGAGATGGATGCGCTCAACATTCATGAGCAGGCGCCGGAGCGCGGCTACGCGTCCGTGCACGCCGGCAAGTCCCACGCTTGCGGGCATGACGGTCACATGAGCATGGTGCTGGGTGCCGCGAAGCTTCTTTGCGAGCGGCGCGATTTCAGCGGGACCGTGCGGTTTATCTTTCAGCCCGCCGAGGAACACGGCAAGGGTGCAAAGGCGATGATCGCCGACAAACTGTTCGAGCGTTTCCCCGTGGATGAAATCTACGGCGTTCACAACATCCCCGGTCAACGCGCGGGAACCATTGCGACGCGGGCTGGCGGCATCATGGCCAGTGAAGATGATTTCGTTATCCGTATCAATGGACGAGGTGGGCACGCGGCGCGACCGCATATGACCATCGATCCCATTGTGATTGCAGCAGAGGTTGTGCTCGCTTTACAGACGGTTGTATCGAGGAGTGTCGATCCCGGTGTGTCTGCTGTGATTTCCTGCACCGAACTGTTCACCGACGGCATTCGCAATGCAATTCCCGGACAGGTGATCATCAAGGGCGATACACGCAGCTATACGCCTGACGTGCAGCGGTTACTCGAGACCCGGATGCGCAACATCAGTGAGGGTATCTGCGCGGCGCATGGGGCTGAATGTTCATTCGAATACACCCACGAGTTTGTTCCTACGGTGAACACGCCGGAATGCGTTCCGACAGCGATCGCGGCTGCAACCGCAGTTGTGGGAGCCGAGAACGTGGATGGCAACGTGGCCCCGATGATGATTTCGGAAGACTTCGGCGCATTCCTTCAGGTGGTGCCTGGCAACTTTGCGTTCATTGGCAATGGTGCCGAGGGCGAGCCGGGTGCGACCCCGCTTCACAACGCTCACTACGATTTCAACGACACAGTCTTGCCTATTGGCGCGCGCTATCTTGCCGAGATCGTGCGCACGAAACTATCGGTTATCCATAGCCATAACCCGAATCCGAGGAAAGTTTAATGTTGCTACATAACGCCCGCGCGCGCCGGGGCCGCTACGACGAGTCGCTGCGCGACATCCTGAACATTCAAGCCGCCGATGAAAGCCGCGCGTGGTTATCGACGTGGGATGGGCTGAAAGCCGGTCCTACGCCGTTGTGGGACTTGCCGGATCTTGCTGCACGGCTGGGCGTTGGATCGATCAGCATGAAGGACGAAGGCCATCGTTCCCCGCTTGGAAGCTTTAAGGCGCTGGGTGCGCCCATAGCGCTGATCCGTTTGATTCGACGCCTTTGGCCCGACGAAAACTTTATCCCGGCCAAGTTGGTGGCCGGGCACTACAAGGCGCGGTTGCAGGATTTCACGGTCGTCAGCGCGACCGATGGCAATCACGGCCGCGCCTTGGCAGCGGCTGCGCGCAGCATTGGATGCCGTTGTGTGATCGTGTTGCATCGACACGTGAACGATGAACGGCGACTCGCGATAGAACAGTTGGGCGCGCAGATTGTGCAGATCGACGGCAACTACGACGAGTCCGTGAAGGAAGCCGCGCGTCTCGCCGGTGAGCACGGCTGGCATGTCGTTTCCGACACCTCGTATGAGGGTTACGAAACCATCCCACGCGATGTGATGCAGGGATACGGGACGATTGCCGCCGAGGCAATCGAGCAACGCAATCAAGGCTCTTACACGCACGTGTTTATTCAGGGTGGTGTGGGTGGACTGGCGGCTGGTGTTGTCAGTTATTTCGCCGAGCGCTTTGCCGAGCGGCGGCTGTTTTGCGTGATTGTCGAACCGGAGCAGGCGGATTGCCTGTTTCAAAGCGCAGTCAAAGGACAGGCGGCGCTGGCGACGGGCTCTGTCGACTCGATCATGGCCGGGCTTGCGTGCGGGGAAGCGTCGCCGCTGGCGTGGCGTTTCCTGCATGTTCTCGCCGATGCCTTCATGACCATTCCCGACGATGCCGCTGTCGATGCCATGCGGATGCTAGCCGCTGGTGCTGAGCGCGATGTGCCTCTTGTGGCCGGGGAGTCGGGCGCCGCGGGACTCGCGGGACTCGTTCAGGCGAGCAGCAGCGCGGAAGATCGCGCTGCGCTCGGGCTTGACGAACGCTCGAGCGTATTGCTGCTGAACACCGAAGGCGCGACCGCGCCGGCTTTGTACAGGCAGCTAACAGGACTGCGCGCCGACGATGTGTTGGCGGCGCAGAGAGGCTGGCTTGCGCGGCAAAAGGAGGGTGCCTAGCCTTCTAGTCGGAGAAGCCGTTTTCGAAGGTCTTGCGCAGATAGGTTACAAACGCTGTCACTGCACGCGGCACGTGCGGCGCGTAGGGCCTGACGATATAAAGCTGTTCAGCGAACCCGCCCTTGGGCTGCCACTCAGGCAGCACCCGGATCAAGTGCCCAGCGCGCAGCGCAGCTTGCGCGCTGAAATCGGGCAGGAGCGCGATGCCCAGGTCGTCGAGTGCTGCGTCGCGCAAGGTCTCGCTATTGTTCGCGGAAAACGGCCCGGAGATTGGCACAGTCACTCGCCCGGCGGCTGTCTTGCGTCCCGTTGTGCGTTCGAACGTCCAGGCCGGCGCCTCCTGCGCACGCGGATAGAACAAGCAGTCATGTGCGGCCAGTTCCTGTGGCGAGGCAGGTGTGCCGCGCCGGCGCAGATACGCTCGCGTTGCCACGATTACCGAGCGCGTGGCGCACAGGGTCCAGGCCACATGCGTTTCGGGTGGCGCGGCGCTATGACGGATCGCGAGATCAAAGCCTTCGCTGGCTAGCGAGGTGATCCGGTCTGACACTTCTAGCTGCACGCGCACTTCCGGATTTGCCCGAAGAAAAACCGACAGATGCGGCACGAGTTGCTGCCGCGCAAACGCCACGGGGGCGGTGACGCGCAGCTCGCCGCGGGCGATACCCGCCGAATCGCGCACGCCCGCGAAACTTTGCGCGATCCCTTCATATTGGCCGCGGGTCTGGTCGACCAGACGTTGTCCCGCCTCCGTCAACCGCACGCTGCGAGTTGTGCGCTGCACCAGAGAAACGCCTGCTGCGCGCTCCAGTTCGGCAATCCGTTGGCTCATGGCCGCCTTGCTCACGCCGAGCCGTGTGGCGGCGCGGGTATAGCTGCCTTGCTGCGCGAGAATTGTCAGCCAATAGAGATGGGTCCAGAGCGACTCGACACGTTGCGTTTCCATATCTTCATTGTTCACCATAGAAAACAATCATTTCAATCATAGCGTCTTTGCAGACACGTCCGGGGTTCTTACACTCTGGATACTCCCAACTCATACAGGTGCCTCATCATGCAGAGCTTCAGCGATCGCGCGGACGTCGGCCACTTTATCCAGGGCCGCCGTGTTCCCGGCACGGGCACGCGCACCCAGCCGATTTTCAATCCCGCGACCGGACAGGAAGCACGCACGCTGCGTCTGGGCGATGTCGCCGATGTGGACGCTGCCGTCGCCAGCGCGAAGAAGGCATTCGTGGGTTGGAGCGAGACACCGCCCATCCGGCGCGCGCGCGTCATGCTGCGTTTTCTGGAACTGATGAACAAGCACCGCGACGAGCTGGCCGCGATCATCACCGCCGAACACGGCAAGGTATTCAGCGACGCGCAGGGCGAGGTGTCGCGCGGCATTGATGTGATCGAATTCGCTTGCGGCATTCCGCAACTCTTGAAGGGCGACTACACCGAGCAGGTGTCCACGGGTATTGACAACTGGACGACGCGTCAGGCGCTTGGCGTGGTGGCAGGCATAACGCCGTTCAACTTCCCGTGCATGGTGCCGTGCTGGATGTTCCCGGTTGCTATCGCGGCAGGCAATGCATTCATATTGAAGCCGAGCGAGCGCGATCCGTCGGCGTCGTTGTTCATGGCGGGGTTGTTGCAGGAAGCGGGTCTGCCCGATGGCGTGTTCAGCGTGGTGCAAGGCGACAAGGTCGTGGTCGATGCGTTGCTCGTGCATCCCGATGTGAAGGCCATCAGCTTTGTGGGTTCAACGCCGATCGCGAATTATATTTATCAGACCGGCGCGCAGCACGGTAAGCGCGTGCAGGCACTTGGCGGCGCGAAGAATCACATGGTCGTGATGCCGGATGCGGATATTGATCAGGCTATTGATGCATTGGTTGGTGCCGGTTATGGCTCGGCGGGCGAGCGCTGCATGGCGATTTCGGTGGCCGTGCTGGTGGGGGATGTGGCCGACAAGCTGATTCCGCGACTGGCGGAGCGGGCACGCACGCTGATCGTGAAGAACGGTATGGAAGCTGATGCCGAAATGGGCCCGATCGTCACGCGCCAGGCGCTGGAACGCATTGAAGGTTACATCGCGTTGGGAGTGGAAGAGGGTGCTTCGCTGGTCGTCGACGGACGTGGTCTGAAGGTGCCGGGACATGAGGAAGGTTTCTTCACGGGTGGCACGTTGTTCGATAACGTGACGCCTGAGATGCGCATTTACAAGGAAGAGATTTTCGGGCCGGTGCTGGCTTGTGTGCGCGTGAAGGACTTTACGGAAGCGGTTGATCTGATCAACGCGCATGAGTTTGGCAACGGCGTTGCGTGTTATACGCGTGACGGACACATTGCACGCGAGTTCGGACGGCGGATTGAAGTGGGGATGGTCGGGATCAATGTACCCATTCCTGTGCCAATGGCGTGGCATGGTTTCGGCGGCTGGAAGCGTAGCTTATTCGGCGATATGCACGCGTATGGCGAAGAAGGCGTGCGGTTTTATACGCGGCAGAAGTCGATCATGCAGCGCTGGCCGGAAAGCACGGAGAAGGGCGCCGAGTTCGCGATGCCTACGGCTAAGTGAGAGGGATTCCACGCCGCCGAAGGTGACCGCAACGTGAGTGGTTTTTGCGGTTCCTGCGGTCGATTGGTCGATTAACCACCGGGAAGTTGTGTGTCCGACCGAAGGTTAATCGACCGCGATCAGGCTGGTTGTGCCCAATCATCTCCCACGGGCGCAGTTCTGCTTGATGGCTTGACCGACGGGGTCCCACCTGGCCTCACCGGTTGTGGCGCGCTGGGACTTGCTGTTTGCGGGATGTTCACTGTTTGCGGTGCACTGTGCCGTTTGACGGCCTCGTTGCCGATACCCGTAACACTTAACGAGCTGTCCCGCACTTCGACCTTCACCGGATCGGTCTTCTTCCACTGTTTCTTCGGCAGCACCAACTTCCATTTCGCATCCCTTCCATCATCGCGGAAGAATGCAACGATGCCGACGTACTCCGCGTCGTCACTCATCGGCTCGCTGATGCTGGCGTTCGCATTGGGCCTGAGTACAAGGTCCGTTGACCCAAGCAGGTCAGCCTTCAGCGCGTCTACATCATTTGTTTGCAATTGCGCGTAGTCGAGTTGATCGAACGCTTGCGGTGTCTTCAGTTGATAGATTCGCACCACGGTCGACAACGATTGTCCGGTGCCGCTTGTATTCGACGAAGACCGGTTGACGAAGTCGAGGTTCATGGTTTTCACCTGCGTGGTGAATGCCCATTTCGCCGCGTCCACGGTGCCGCTCTTAACGGCTTGCCCTACCCCGCATCCCGCGAAAGTAAGAATGGCGCACGCCGCGGCGGCGAGTTGCGTCTGTCGGATCGTTGTGGGCTTCATGCTTGCATTCCATTGTTTTAATGTGTCGTGCAGGTCTTGGTGGTTCGACCGTCCCATGTGCCAAGTTGCACTCGGGTGATGGCGCCTGTCGTATAGGGCCGTTCAGCTTGCGCGAGTTGGGTTGTATAACCAAGGCTCACCTGGTCAGATGAAAGCTCGGCTTTTGGCATCAGGTCGGGCGAGACATGCATCTCCAGATGCGCGTTCGCTTCGTAGCCGAGATAGAAGCGCAGCAGCGCCATGATTTGGGCATGTACCTCATGTCCGGGCGTCAGGCCCAACACCGATTCGGGTGTCGCCGGTGCGATCACTACACGCGTGCAATTGCCTCGATCGTAGAAGCCCCGCCCCAGTACGCAGTTCTCACCAAGCGCCGTTGGCTCGAATTCGTTTAGTTGAATCCATACCGGATGAAACTCGGTGGCCGTAATCGTTGCATCAGGCACGGCGTGTTGCAGTACGCCCGCGAGTCCTTCGGCCGTGCGCGTGCGCTGACTGGCGAGTCCGAGCATTGACAGCAGCTTGCGTGTGCCGACTGTCTGCTCGATATCGGCATTGCCTATACCCAATCCCACCAGGCTGACCAGACAGCGGGAGACGTCATCGGTACCGCCCTTTTGAAATCCTATCGGGAAGCGATACTTGCGCCACGCCCGATAAAACTGCGTCGCGATTCTGTGATGGAACATGTCCAGAAAGGCCGACAACGGTTCCGCGCCGTCACGGTTCGGCGCGACTTCATCGATGAAATTCGATGGCATACGCGCATCGACGCCGTAGAGCCCGAGGAACGTCGTACGGATGGCGGCGGGTTTTGATGTGTCCTCGTAGTCGACTTCGACCGCATCAATTTCTTTGCCCGGAAAGCCGAGTCGAGCATGCGAGCGAAACCGCACCGGTTCGTTTGCCGGGGAGTCGGTCGAGCCGAGAGGTGGCAGATCGGGTGCCGCGAGTTCAATCAGCTCACAAAAGCGCATGAAGTTCATACGTGTGGCGTCGTGCAGTAACACGGGCAAGAGGGTGCGCTCTTCAAGCACCGGAAACTCTCGATGAGGCGCGTTCAAAACGGCGCTCCCTCGGCCTTGTTATCGGGCCACGTTATACGGCGTCCACTCGGCAACGAAATGACTACCAGCTTCGTATAGATATTCATCGTCGCGTACAGCGCGAGGAACCGATTCAGCATCTCGCCGAACAACGCGAGATCGCCGTTTCCAGCGAACTTGTCGCTGTTAAGCGTGACTTCGATTTCCACACCGCGAAGCAAGCCACCCTTGACGAGCTTTTGCAGGGGCCGATGTTTGACGTCGATAATCGCATCGATACGCCGCCGGTTCAATTCTCCATCGGTCCAGTCGTAGAGCGCAAGACTGCCGCGCAGGATTTCTGCGTCCAGCAGGGAGAGATAGTTCGGTGTCAGATGCGAGAGTACACGCCAATGAAAGCGATCACCTGTTGGCGGATAGACGGGCAAGGTGGGTGCAGTGAGGTTTCGCACCGATGCCACGTTCGTAAAGCCACCACGCGTGCGGTTGATGCTTGCTTCTCGAAGACCCTTGCGTGGCAGCATGCCGTTTGTGCCTGTAATCGAAAGCGATAGCGTTTCTTTCGGAAGCGTGGTCTCCCCTTCCCACGCATGGCCGCCCAACACCACCCACGTGTCGAACCGTCCTGACGGGCCGCGTCGAGCCCGCGTATGGAAATATCGCTCGGGCATCTCATGGCGCAGCATGCCGCCGCGGTGCCGGAACGACGAGAACGGCGCGTACTCGAAGCGGGTACCGTTGGATGTTTCGAACCCGACGATGGACTCCACCGAATAGGTTTCGACAAAATCGCCCGATGTGTCCACCGTATGCACGCGGTATCAGGAAGCCCACACGGTGTCTCAGCTCAAGGGCTCGCCACCGGGCTATGTAGGTTACGACCAGGGCGGTGTGCTGACCGAAGCCGTGCGCCGACGGCCCTACAGCGTGATCCTGCTCGATGAAGTGGAAAAAGCGCATCGCGATGTGTTGAACGTCTTCTACCAGGTATTCGATCGCGGTTTCATGCGCGACGGTGAAGGGCGCATGATCGACTTTCGCAATACGGTGATTGTGATGACATCGAATCTGGGCAGTGAGCAGATCATGGCTGCGCAGGACGCAGTGGTCGAGGCCGGCGGTGAGGCCACCACCGGCATGCTGATGGAGGCGATCAGGCCGACGCTGATCGAACATTTCCAGCCGGCGTTGCTGGCCCGATTCCAGACGGTCGTGTACTGGCCGCTTTCTTCATACGCCATGACGACGATAGTACGAATGAAGCTCGCGAAGGTCGCACAGCGCATCCAGCGTAAGTTCAACGTGCCGCTTATCTGCGGCGACGCGCTGATCGGTGAACTGGTGCGTGCTTGTCAGTTACCGGATTCGGGGGCGCGCAATATTGACAGCCTGCTCGACCAGCAGATACTGCCGGTGCTTTCGCGGGAGTTGTTGCTGCGTGTGTCGCAAGCTCAGGCGCTTCATGCAGTCAGGCTGTCGTACTCGGATGACGGCGGAATCGCGGTCGATTTCGATGAGGTACCAAACGATGTTCACGCGATGTCGATCAGCGAAGACGTCACGCCATGACGCGCGGCGGACCTGGGTTGTTCGAAACGGTGACGGGGCATTTTGCGAACGGCGACCCGATTGATTTTCACAGCCGGAACCAGCAAACATTCCTTTCTGTGCGCGACAACATCCAGCGCATTTTAAACAGCCACCGCGAGAGCCTCGCGCATTTGCCTGACTACGGTCTGGGTGAGCTATCGAAGATTTACCGGCACATGCCAGCCTCGGCACATACACTTCGGCGCGAGATTGAAGACACGTTGCTCAAGTATGAGCCACGTCTGAAATCGATCGATATAGCTTCCGCCGATCCAGAGGACGGCATGTCGCTCAGTTTCACGATGACCTGCGAACTGCACCAAGGTGGACTCGTGCGCTATGGCACGTATTTCACGCCAGAGGGACAAGCGCGGCTGACTACGCGTGAGGACATTGAACGGTAGCAGGCCCTTAGTGGGTGTCGCACAGGAGAAGCGACGCACGAGGGATAGGGTATTGAAAGCTAACGCGACCAAGCGGGGCGTCGAGGTAATAGAATATCCATATCCCTACCGGCGCAACCAACCCAACCCCCATGACCCTCCCCACCGCCTCGCCCATCCAAACCTGGCACGCCCACATCTACTTCGACGCTGCCACTCGCGACGCCGCCTGGCAATTTCGCGAGGAAATTTCGACGCGTTTCGGCGATACCCTGCAACTTGGCCGATTCCACGAGAAGCCTGTCGGCCCGCATCCTAAATGGTCGTACCAGCTTGCTTTCGAGCGCACACAATTCGCCGATATTGTCGAATGGCTGACGCTTAACCACGGCGTACTGGACGTTTTCCTCCATCCCAATACCGGAGATCCGTTGCGAGACCATCGCGACGCGGCCGTGTGGATCGGCCACTCGCACAAGCTGTTGCTCGACAACTTCATGGCCTGACCGAATCAGTCCACTCCGCTCACACCCCCCGCGCTTGCCTGAACCCGCCCGGCCCAACCCCATACGTATCTTTAAACTTTTTGCTGAACGCCGATTCCGACTGATACCCGACGTCGTCCGCAATCTCCGCAATGCTCTTCGATGTACGCGTCAGCAAGGTTCCCGCAAGCTGCATGCGAATGCGCGTAAGCAGGGTCATCGGCGAGTCTTCGGTGAGTGCGCCGAAGGTCCGCATGTAGGTGGCGCGTGACATTGCCGATTGCTGCGCCAGCATCTCGATCGTCCATCGCTCAGCCGGCCGTTCCAGCATGGCAATGACCGATGCCCCAAGCCGCGGATGCGCGAGCAGCGCGAGTACATCGGTGGTGGAGGGCTGCTGTTCAAGGTGCGCCCGAAGCAACAGCGTAAACAGCGCGGTGGAGAGCGCCGACACAATGGAATACGCGCCGGGCGCTGCCTCGCTCGCCTCCTTGCGCATCATGCCGACCATGCGCGCGAGGTCAGGGACATCCGCGCGGGCAAAGGACATTTTCACGAGATCCGGCAGCACGTCGATGAGTAACGCGTTAGCCGCGTAGTTGAAGCGGCCGCATAACAAATCGAGGCTCGCGGCATTCGGCCCGCAATTCGAGCGCACCGTTACCGCGCCGTTATGACGGTTCTCCATTTCAACCGGTTCGCTGCCGTTAGCCAGTTCAAGTCCCCGCAGCACATGGGCATCGCCGCGCGGCAACATGACAATATCGCCGGTTTCCAGCAGCACGTCTGCCTTCCCCTGAGATTTGAGGAGACAGCTTCCGGCGAGCACTACGTGGTACACCGCTTCGCTCGGTGGAGCGGGCGGATGGTCCAGTTCCCACTGGCCGCTGAGAAGGCAGCGCAGGTCGAGCGCGCCTTGCAGGCGGGATAACTGGATCAGTCGGTCGAGTGCATCCATGGTTGAGCTGGGCGACGTGAGGGGCAACGCATAAAAGGCGGCGTAGCGATCTTACCGGAGAACAAAACCCGCGATGATCGGAAGCAACCTGCGCGAATATCCCAACCTTACGCAATTCGTCCGCAACGAAGCCCGGGCAATGAGACGAACGAGCAGCCATTCGAGCCGCTCCGACATGGAGATTTGCGCCGCGTGCGCCTACATTTACGTCATGGCGGGGGCAGGGTGGCATCGAAACGAACCCGCTCTCTCGGCATAGCGCGAATCCTCCCTTACCGGCTCGAGTCAGCTATGCGCAAACCTTTGAAAGGGAGCTGAAAATGTCGACGGTCGAACAATTCGAATATGTGTTTCTGGGTGGCGGAAAGGGCGGCAAGACGCTGGCGATGGAACTCGCCAAATCAGGCAAGCGCGTCGCCGTAGTCGAGGAAGGAATGATCGGCGGCTCGTGTATCAACGTGGCATGTATTCCGAGCAAAGCGCTGATTCAAACCGCGCGCATCATGCATGCCGTGCAATCCGCAGACATATTGAAGGAGGCTGTTCACGGCGCGGAGGCAGATATGACGCGGGTCCAGCGTTACGTGCGTGAAGTGGTCGACGGCATGGTCGATATCAACGCAAAAGCGTTCGAAGCATCGGGCTTCGACCTGATCCTCGGCACCGGACATTTCATAGCGCCACGCCGCATTCAGGTGGCGATGAACGACGGACGGGAACGTGTGGTTGAAGGCACTCACGTGTTCATTAACACAGGGACATACGCTGCGATTCCGGATATTCCCGGGCTGCGCGACGCCGCCCCCATGACGCACGTCGAAGCACTCGAACTCGACTCGCTGCCGGAGCATCTGATCGTGATCGGCGGCGGGTATATCGGGCTTGAAATGGCGCAGGCGTTCCGGCGGCTCGGCAGTAACGTAACTGTTGTGCAAGAGGCGCCACGCGTTGCCATGCGCGAGGATACCGACGTCACGGATGCCATCGAATCGATCCTGGCAGGCGAAGGAATCGACATAAGGGTGTCGGTCAAGTCCTTGCAAGTCAGCGGCCGCTCGGGGCAATCGGTCACGGTCGAACTCAGCGACGGCACACGCTTGAGGGGCACGCATCTGCTGGTGGCGACGGGCAGGGTGCCGCGCACGGCAGGCATTGGACTGGACGTGGCGGGCGTAGCGCTGGATGAACGCGGATTCATCAAAGTGGATGAGCGCCTGGCAACGTCCGCGCCGAACACATGGGCGATTGGGGAAGTAGCGGGCACCCCGATGTTCACGCATGCTTCATTCGATGACTATCGCGTGCTCAAGTCGCAACTCGCGGGCGGAAATCTGAGTACGCGCGACCGCGTCATTCCGTACGCCATGTTCATCGAGCCGGAGCTTGCGCGCGTTGGTATCAACGAAAGCGATGCACAACGGCAAGGCATTGCCGTGCGCGTGGCTAAGTTGCCGATGGCATCTGTCCCCCGCGCCCGCACGACCGGTGATATGCACGGCTTCATGAAAGCGATTGTCGATACGCAATCGGATCGCATCCTCGGCTTCACCATGCTCGGATCGAACGCGGGCGAAGTGGTTGCAACGGTGCAGATGGCCATGCTCGGCAATCTCCCGTACACCGCTATCCGGGACGCGATCCTCTCGCATCCGACCATCGCGGAAGGGCTGAACCTGCTGTTCGCGAAGATCCCTGAGAGAGCGTGAGAGGGCTTCAATAAGGCTTCAACGACGCTTCAACTACGTACCCGTCCCGTCGATGCGCGCTGGACCAGCACGGGCGGGGGCGCGACACGCATGGGCGTCTCGCAGTGGCCGCCGCTTTCGATCAACGCTTCCAGCAGCTCCACGGCCATCGCAGCGGCGGCGTCGGTAGGAACAGCAACCGTCGATAACCCCGGCCGTGACTCGCGAGCGAGTTGAATGTCGGTAATCCCGATGACTGAGAGGTCGTCGGGAATACGCATGCCGCGATCAGCAGCCGCATGCATTGCACCCAACGCGGGCAAATCATTGGTCGCGAAGATCGCGGTCAGGTCGGCGTGCTCCGTCAGCAACTCACACGCGGCCTCGTAGCCGCCCTGGACGGCGTCGCGGGTGAAACGCGCTTCCTGCGCCGGATGTGCCACGCCCGCAGCCTTCAACGTGTGACAAAAACCGGCGTATCGCGCTGCCTGCACCCCTTCCGGCTGACTCCCGATGATTGCACCAATCCGCGTATGTCCGAGGTCCAGCAGATGCTGCGCGGCCAGCGCCCCGGCCGCAAAAAAATCAACCGCTACGCAAGGCAATCCCGGCGATACATCCGGCCGTTCCCACATGCACAGCACGACGGGCGTGCCGCGTTTGCGGGTGGTGTGAAGATCGTCGAAACCGATCCGGGAGTTCATCACCAGCACGCCCTCGGACAAGGTCCCCGCAATCTGATCCAGGTACGCGCGGCTGATCACCGGATCTTCGTTCGTATTACATACGATCAGGAAGCGCCCGTTCTTGCGTGCCGCGCGTTCTGCCGCCAGCGCGAACTCCGGATAAAACGGGTTCGCGATACTGGTCACCATCAACGCCAACGTAGGTGCACTCCCTTCCGCCAGCGCCCGCGCGGTCAGGTGCGGCCGGTAGCCCAGTGCCTCCACCGCGTCGAGCACCCGCTGACGTGTCGCGGCCCCCACCTTCCCGCGCTTGCGCAGCACGTTGGAGACGGTCGCCGGCGTGACGCCGGCGCGTAAGGCAACCTCGGCCAAAGTAGTCATCGAATCTCGCAGCAAGGGCTCAAGCGGTTCAACGTCGGCCAAGTTCAGTGAAGTGTCGCCAGGGTGGCAGCTTCATCCAGTTACTCCCGTAGACGCCCACATTTTGGGATGGCTTCCCGGCATTTGTATAAATCAGCCGACGCCGCTAGATTTGAGACCCAAGGCAGTTAAAAAAACATTAGGACGGAGACAGCCGGTCAACACGATCCCGAATACGGATCGTTTTTTCGCAGGCAGAAGGTTAAGCGCTTAACCTTCCTTTGTCTCCTCGGTAAAACACGGAGACGTCGGCATGGCGAGCATCTCGTTACGATCGGTTCAAAAAGCGTACGGCGATCACGCACCCGTGATTCGCGATGTCGATCTGGAGATCGGCGAGCACGAATTCTGCGTATTCCTCGGCCCTTCGGGATGTGGAAAATCCACTCTGCTGCGCATGATCGCGGGTCTGGAAGACATCACGGACGGCGACCTGTACATCGACGGAAAAATCGTCAATGAAGTGCCGGCTGCGCAGCGTGGCGTCGCGATGGTATTTCAGAGCTACGCGCTCTTTCCGCACATGACCGTTTACCAGAACATGGCGTTCGGCTTGACGCTGGCAAAGACACCGAAGAACGTAATCGAGCAGAAAGTGAAGGAAGCCGCGCGCGTGCTGCAACTCGAGGCCTTGCTTGAACGCAGGCCGAAGGAGTTGTCCGGCGGGCAACGGCAACGCGTGGCGATTGGCCGGGCAATCGTTCGCAGTCCGGGTGTGTTTCTCTTCGACGAACCGCTCTCCAATCTGGATGCCACTTTGCGTGGCCAGACGCGGGTCGAGATCGCGCGCCTGCATAAACAGTTCAATACGGCCAGCGTCGTCTATGTGACGCACGACCAGATTGAAGCCATGACGCTCGCCGACAAGATCGTCCTGCTGCATTCGGGGGCGGACACGGCGAAGTACGGCAGCATCGCGCAAGTGGGTGCGCCGCTCGAGTTGTATCACCGGCCGAGAAGCCGCTTCGTGGCGGGGTTTATCGGCTCGCCGCGCATGAACTTCCTTCCCGCGCGGGTGGTATTGGGCAGCGCGGAAAGCGTGTCGATCGTCCTCGATGGAACCAACGAGCGACTGCAGGTTCACGCTAACGGCGAGGCTTTGCGGCCCGATCAGGCAGTCACGCTCGGCATTCGTCCCGAGCATCTCGAACCGGCCGCAAGCGGCGGACCGGTTCAGCAAATCAGCCGCACGGTGTCGCTGGTCGAACAACTTGGCGAGCACAGCTATCTGCATCTCGATCAACCGCACGGCGCGGTGCTGATCGCCAAGGCACCGGGCGACAAGACACCACGGCAGGGCGAGAGCGTGGCCTTTAACGTGCCGCCCGCGTCGTGTCATCTCTTCACCGAGGACGGCTTCGCCGTTACATCGGCCGCCATCCAACAATTTGCGTAGGAGCGCACCGTATGCGTCTTGGAGTCTGTTACTACCCGGAACACTGGCCCGAATCGATGTGGAAGGACGATGCGGCGCGCATGAAGGCGCTGGGTATCGACCGCGTCCGGATTGCGGAATTCGCGTGGAGCCGCATCGAACCAACTCCTGGTGAATACAACTGGGGCTGGCTGGATCGCGCAATCGATGTGCTCGCTAACGCGGGCCTGAAAGTCGTCATGTGCACGCCGACCGCGACACCGCCGAAGTGGCTGATCGATCGTCATCCGGACATCCTGCCCGTTGGCGCCGATGGCCGTCCGCGTGCATTCGGCTCGCGCCGGCATTACGATTTTTCGTCGCCTTCGTACTTCGAGGCGTCGCAGAAGATCTGCACGGCCGTGGCCGAGCGTTATGGCAAACATCCCGCCGTCGCGTTCTGGCAAACGGACAACGAGTTCGGCTGCCACAACACCGTCGTTAGTTATTCGCCTGCCGCAGTGCAGCGTTTTCGTGGGTGGCTGAAGCAGCGCTACGGCACTATCGACGCGCTCAACACCGCGTGGGGCACGGTGTTCTGGAGCATGGAGTACCGCAGCTTCGACGAAATCGATCCGCCCGTTGGCACCGTGACGGAAGCGCATCCAAGCCATCGGCTGGATTACCGGCGTTTCGCTTCGGACGAAATCGTGCGCTACAACCGCATGCAGACGGACATCATTCGCGCACATTCGCCGCAGCGGCCGGTCGCGCACAACTTCATGCAGTTATTCACCGAGTTCGATCACTACAAGGTGGCTGCAGACCTGGATATCGCGACATGGGACAGTTATCCACTCGGCGCGCTGGAGGAGCAGTGGTTCGATCCGTCGGTCAAGTTGCAGTGGCTGCGCACGGGGCATCCCGACTTCGCGTCGTTTAATCACGATGTGTATCGCGGCATGTCGAAGCTGCCGTTCTGGGTGATGGAACAGCAACCGGGTCCGGTGAACTGGGCGCACTGGAATCCCGCGCCGCTGCCAGGCATGGTGCGCCTGTGGAGTTGGGAAGCGTTTGCGCATGGCGCCGGGTGCGTATCGTATTTTCGCTGGCGGCAAGCGCCGTTCGCGCAGGAACAGATGCACGCGGGCCTGAACACACCGGATAACCGGCTGGATCTGGGCGGCGCGGAAGCGTCGCTGGTGGCAAAGGAAATCGAACAGGTGCTGGAAGCGGATGGTGAATCGACGGTATCCGCCAAAGTGGCATTTGTTTGGGATTACGAAGCAAAATGGCTATTCGAGATCCATCCGCAGGGCGCAGATTTTCACTATCCACGTTTTGCGTTTGAATACTACAGCGCGTTGCGCAGTCTTGGACTCGACGTCGATGTGATTCCGGTCGATGCCCCGCTTGACGGATACAAGATGATCGTCGTGCCACCGTTGCCGGTGGTGCCCGCGGAGTTTGTCGCGAGGCTCGCGGCGAGCGGCGCGCAGGTGGTACTTGGGCCGCGCACGGGATCGAAGACGGTCAACCTGACGATTCCCGCTGCGTTGCCGCCGGGGGAGGGCATCGCAAAACTGATGCCCATTCGCGTCTGGCGCGTTGAGTCGATGCGGCCGAACGTGACCGAAAAAGTGGATCAACGCGGCGAGGCGCGTCATTGGCGTGACTTCATCGAGACGAACAATGGCGTGCAGGTTGAAGCAACGTTCGCCGATGGTCATCCCGCCATCGTACGCAGCGGTTCCGTGCTTTATCTCGCCAGCCTCTTCGACGAGACCCTGACGCAGGACATCTTCCTGAACGTGGCGAAAGCAGCCGGCCTGGATCCCGCACCGCTGCCTGAGGGTATCCGCATCAGCCGGCGTGGTGGCTTGACTTACGTCTTCAACTACAACGCGACGCCATACAAGATTCCGGCGGCTGCGAGTTTCATAGTGGGGCAGGAGGAAGTAGAACCGCAGGGCGTCGCGATTTACAGAGCATAGCGAAGCAAACAACACTCATCGATGAGGAGACACGCATGAAAACCTTGATTCGCCACGGACTGACCGGTGCGGCGCTGGCCGTTGTTTTAGCCACGACCAGCATCGCGCAGGCGGGCACCTTGACTGCGAACATCGCGTTCAAGGGAGCAAGCCAGCGCGCGGTCTGGCAACAGACTTTCGATGCCTTCAAGAAGGCGCATCCGGATATTGACGTGAAGGTGACCTTCGTCGATGAAGAAGCCTACAAGGTGCAATTGCCCGGCTGGCTCACCACCGTCGCGCCCGATATTGTCAACTGGCACAACGGCGAGCGCATGGCGTACTACGCGAAGCGCGGCCTGTTTGAAGACCTGACGCCCGACTGGAACAAGAACGGCTGGAACGGCATGTACGCGTCGACGAAAGAATCGTCCACGTACAACGGCAAGCAGTATTCGGCGCCGACCGTGTATTACGCGTGGGGCATGTTCTACCGGAAGGACCTGTTCCAGAAGGTGGGCATTACCGCGGAGCCGAAGACATGGCCCGAATTCCTGGACGCCTGCAAGAAGCTGAAAGCAGCCGGCATTGCGCCGATCGCGGTGGCTGGGCGGGATGCATGGACACTCGCCGGCTGGTTCGACTACCTCGACCTGCGCATCAACGGCAACGCGTTTCATCAGAAGCTGATGGCAGGCGACATTGCCTACACGGACCCGCGCGTGAAGAAGGTTTATACGGCGTGGAAGGGCCTGATCGACGACAAGGATTTCATCGACAACTCGCTGTCCTACGATCTTGACGCGGTGCAGCCGTTCCTGTTCCAGGGCAAGGCGGCCATGATGCTGATGGGCACGTTCATTACCGGCGGATTCCCGGAGAACATCAAGCCGCAGATGGGCTTCTTCCAGTTCCCGATTATCGACAGCAACGTCCCGACCGCCGAAGACGGTCCGGTGGAGTCCTTGCATATTCCGTCGAAGGCGAAGAACAAGGCGGACGCGCACACGTTCCTGGCATTCGCGGAAACGCCGGATATCAGCGCACAACTGGCGAAGGGGTTGGGCTCGTTGCCGGCCAACAGCAAGTCGCCGGAACCGGATGATCCCATTTCGAAGATCGGCTTCCAGATCCTTTCGCAAACGAAGGGGGGTATTGCGCAGTTCTACGACCGCGACATGACCAAGGAGATGGCTGACGAAGGCATGAAGGGCATGCAGCAGTTCGTGTCCGATCCGACCCAGCTGGACTCGATCCTGGCGCAGCTCGAAGCTACACGCAAGCGTATCTACAAGAAGTAACGTGGTATGGCGGCTCGCGACTATTGCGAGCCGCCTCGGAGATCAGTATCAGGATCAGCATCAGGATCAGGAGAGCACCGCATGTCCGAAACCCTCAGCGTTCCGGGGATTAAAACAAAGCGCCGCAGAAAGATGTCGGCCACTGCGCGCCAGCAGCGGCTGGCCGCGTTCCTGTTCCTTGCGCCAGCCTGCATCATGGTGGTGATCTACGTGATGTGGCCGATCTTCTCCAGCCTCAGGCTCAGCTTTTACAACTGGGACGGCATGACGGAGAAGACTTTCGTGGGCTTCGATAACTACATCGAACTGTTCCACGCGCCCACCTTCTATACCGCGCTGAAGAACAATGTCTTGTGGCTGATCCTGTTCCTGCTGGCTCCGCCCATGGGACTTGCCGTTGCGTTGTACCTGAACCAGGCGGTAAGAGGCATTCGCATGGTGAAGTCGCTGTTCTTCGCGCCGTTCGTATTGTCAGGCGTGGTGGTCGGCCTGATGTTCAGCTGGTTCTACGACCCGACCTTCGGCTTGCTGAAGCTGATTCTCGGACATGGCGTGCCGGTGCTCGGGGACCCGCGTTACGTGACCTTCGGCATCATCTTCGCGGCACTCTGGCCACAGACGACCTACTGCATGATCCTGTACCTGACCGGATTGACATCGCTTAATTCCGAACAGATAGAAGCCGCCCGCATGGAAGGCGCGAAGGGCTGGACCATGCTGTGGCACGTCGTCCTGCCGCAACTCCGTCCAACTACCTTCATGGCGATCGTGGTGACCATCATCGGGGCGTTGCGAAGCTTCGACCTGATCGCCGTCATGAGCGGCGGCGGTCCGTTCGAAAGCTCGACCGTGCTGGCTTATTACATGTACGACCAGGCAATCAAGTACTACCGCATCGGCTATTCCGCCGCGATCGCCGTGGTGCTGTTCGCGATCATGATGGTGTACATCGTCTATCACTTGCGCAGAATGTTGCGCACCGAGCAATAAGCCAGGAACGCGCCATGTTTCCAATGCCCGTCGCCAAGTGGAAGCCCGTCAACCGGGCGCTTTACAAGTTGTCGTTACCGGTCGCGCTGGTGATCTGGTTGTTGCCGCTGATAGCCGTGATGGTGACGTCGATCCGTTCCTCCGATGAACTCGTCGAAGGTAATTACTGGGGCTGGCCACGGCACTTTTCGCTGATCGCCAACTACAGTGACGCGCTGACGACTTCACCCATGCTCCACTATTTGTGGAACAGCGTGCTCATTACCGTGCCGGCTGTAGTCGGTTCGATCGTGCTGGCTTCCATGGCCGGTTTTGCATTGGCGATTTATTCGTTCCGGGGCAACACCACGTTGTTTGCGGCGTTTGTCGCGGGCAACTTCGTGCCTATCCAGATCCTGATGATCCCGGTGCGGGACCTGTCTTTGCAGTTGGGGATCTTCAATACCGTCGGCGCGCTGATCCTGTTTCATGTCTCGTTTCAGACCGGTTTTTGCGCATTGTTCCTGCGCAATTTCATCAAGCAACTGCCGTTCGAATTGGTCGAAGCTGCGCGCATTGAAGGGGCGAATGAGTGGACGGTGTTCTTTCGCATTGTCCTGCCGCTGATTCGCCCGGCGTTGGCCGCGCTGGCAATCCTGGTCTTCACGTTCGTCTGGAACGACTATTTCTGGGCGCTGTGCCTTACCACCGGAGACGAGGCGGCGCCTATTACCGTGGGTGTTGCCGCGCTCAAAGGCCAGTGGGTAACTGCGTGGAACCTGGTCTCGGCGGGATCGATACTGGCGGCGCTGCCGTCGGTCATGATGTTCTTCGCCATGCAGCGGCACTTCGTTGCCGGACTGACGTTCGGGGCAACGAAGGGCTAGGGCGGTGGGCTATTCGTGCAACCACGTGTCGATCCGGACCACGACGTAGTCCGCAATGAGTTTTTGCAGGTGAGTCGTCGGATGATAAGCGTCGGCGAACATGTAGATGTTGTCGGCATGGGGGGAGACATACGTCGAGGGCGAGCAGAAGAGTGCGCTGGTGTCGTCGGCTTGAAACGCCAAGGGCAGGTTTGCCGGCGCACATGCTACGTTGGTGCCAATGCTGCCGTCGAAGCGAAAACCAAGTTGGCGATAGTTCTCCGACGCTTCATCAATGAACGTGAACGCATCGATCCGCAATACGGCCGGCGATGAAGGGAGCGCTTCATCCAGCGCAGTGTTGAATACTTGCACCAGACGCCGAAGCACTTTCGAGGAGCCCGGCAACTGCTGATCGGCAAGGTTTGCGATTGGCGCCTTGCTGATATCGGGGACGTTTTGTACGACGATATGAGTGGCGCCATGTTGTTGCACGTTGTGCACCAATCCCGCAAATTGCTGCGCCGCCTGTTGCAGCGCCGGTAGGAGCGACTGTAAAGAGGCAGCTGGATTGCCGCCGGTCGCAATCATTCCCGCCCACGCATCATAGGCATCCTGAACATCATTGGCTCCGCCTTGCATGAGGACCAGTTGCTTTGCGGTGAAGCGCGTATGCGACTGGAGATAAGCGGCCACTTGCGAGGTCAGCGGCGTCTGTAACTCGCCTGTGTCGCCCGTTGCATCACCGGGGTTCGGCGCTCCTGCCACCCGGGCGCCCCCTTGAGCGTAGCCGAATCCTTCGGGATGAATCACGCTTGGCTGTCCAAATCCGCCAGTCAGTGCAGGCGTGAGGCTCGACCCATAATGTTGCGCTATAAGCTGAACGGAGATCGCGCCCGGATTCGTGGTGTAGGTGCCACCGCCAAATCGCCGGGCATACGCATAGGTGCCAACGTCTGACAGACTGTCCCCGAACGAGACTACCTGCAAGAGGCTTCGTTGCGGATCGGCGGAATCGGCCGATGCGTTCGATGAAGGCGACAAACCGATCAAACCGCATGTCAACGCGAGGAACGCAAAACGGCGGACTGTCATGGGGTGCTCCAGGTAGTTGGGCTATCGAAGAATACCCGGGTTTCGGTGCCGAGAACGATCTCGATGCTTTAGCGCTTCAGCGGGGGTTCGTTTGCCGTCTTCGACATTGCTCATGGCACAACGAGATTCGTCCATCTATTTACCTGTTTTAATCGGCCATTCCGCGTTCAAGAAAAAGCGCCTGTAACCGCGATAAATCCCGCTAATTGGGCTGGTTTTATTTATTAATCGAACACCCCTCCAGTCCTGTCTTCGACCCGCCGATATACCTTCGATAGAAGGTACACGACGAGTCGGAGACAATCGGATGAAAACATTAAAAACACCTGCCGTATCCCATTTTTCGGGAAATACCAGCCTGTTCAGTCATATCAGCTTGCGTACCAGCATCACGCTTGTGTTGACGGTTTTTGCCACGCTGTTGATCGCGGTAAGCGCATTGGCCGGCGTCGCGCTGCAAACCAGCAACGCCGCGATTGAAAAGATGTACATGGAAGACACGCGCTCGCTTCTTCAAATCAAAAGCAGCTATGAACACGTGATGCATGCGCGTCTCGCGCTGGGTAGCTTTGCAGCGCTTTATGGACTAGGCGACGTTCAGCCAGCCTTGCTTGAAGGTGCGCACAACGACCTGCGTCAATCCGATGAGGAAGTGCGGGCTTACCTGGCAACCGCATCGGCGGACGATGCCGAAACAGCGCTGCGCGCCCGCTTTGTCGCCGCGCGTCAGAAGTATCTGCATGACGGTCTGGACGCCTCGTTCGAAGCGCTGGGTAAAAGCGATTTCTCAGCCTACAAGCAACTCCAGGGCGCTGACACCGAAGCGCTGGCTAACAACTTCAGCGCTCAGGTAGCTGCACTGGAAGGTGTTCTCACCGGCCGTCAGAAGGCGCGCTATACGAGCGCTCAAGAGCGCTTCCACACCATGCTGGGGCTTCTTGCCGCGGCGGCGTTCGCGTCGGTGGTCATTGGCACATTCGCGCGCCATGCATTGCTTAACGCAATCGTCAAACCGGTCGGGCAAGCGATTCGCCAGTTTCAGCGGATTGCTGCGGGCGATCTGACGAATCCGGTGGAGACCGGCCGCGACAACGAGATGGGCGCGCTATTGCGTGCGCTCGAGCAGATGCAGCAATCGCTGGTTGAGACGGTGACGACCGTGCGTGCCAGCACCGAATCGATCAACGTTGGCGCAACGGAAATCGCCAGCGGCAACAATGACCTTTCCGTTCGGACAGAGCAACAGGCGGCGTCGCTGGAAACCACCGCGAGTAGCATGGAGCAGATCACGGCGACGGCGAAAGCGAGCTTCGAGAGCGCGCGGCAAGCGAGTGAGATGGCAACGCAAGCATCGGAAATGGCTGTAAAGGGCGGCGCTGTGGTCAGCAATGTGGTGACCACCATGCAAGGCATTGCCGCCCATTCGAAGAAAATTTCCGAGATCACGAGCGTGATCGACGGCATTGCGTTCCAGACAAACATACTGGCGCTCAACGCGGCAGTCGAGGCGGCGCGCGCGGGCGAACAGGGTCGAGGTTTTGCGGTCGTGGCCGGTGAGGTACGCAGTCTGGCGCAGCGCAGTGCTGCGGCGGCTCAGGAAATCAAGCTGCTCATTCAGGATTCGAGCGCGCATATCGACGCCGGATCGTCGTTGGTGGAAAGTGCAGGGACGACTATTGGCAGCGTGGTGAGCGCGGTTGAACGCGTCTGCCAGATCGTGACTGAGATATCCGCCGCGGCGGGTGAACAAAGCAAGGGAATCGAGCAAGTCAATCTGGCGGTTGCAACCATGGACCAGAGCACGCAGCAAAACGCGGCGCTCGTCGAGGAAGCCGCCGCCGCGGCGCAGTCCCTGAAGAGTCAGGCGAGAACATTAAGCGAGGCGGTGGAGGTGTTTCGGCTCTAAAAGACCAGTTCAAAAAGAGCTCGGAAGGGCTGTTTAGTTTTCCACGAAACGGTTAACCTTGGATACCTGAACAACGGATCAAGGAATGCCGGCACCTAT
>NZ_JBIYEB010000009.1:0-290008 GCF_044909315.1 Caballeronia udeis | reverse complement strand
TTGACCGGTGCCAATCGCAATGACATCACACAATTGTTGCCGCTCATTGACGCGATTCCACCCATCCGCGGTATTCGAGGCCGCCCTTTGAAAAAACCTCAAGCCGTCTACGCCGATCGCGGATACGACTCCGACGTACACCGGCAGAAATTGCGCGATCGGGGTATCAAACCCGTTCTCGCAAAGCGCCGCTCCGAGCATGGCAGCGGCCTCGGGAAATATCGATGGGTAGTCGAACGTACGCATGCTTGGTTCCATAATTTCCATCGTCTTCGAGTGCGCTACGAACGACTTGCCAAGATCCATGAAGCCTTCCTGAAGTTCGCCGTTTGCCTCATCTGTTGGAGTGCTCTCAAGCGATCTGTTCAGCCTTTTTGAAACCGTCTCTTAGTGTCCACAGCGTGCAGTTTTAATTCATGGGTGCCCCAAAAGCACGGTGCTCGCCAGAGCGACGGATGTGTGAACCCCTCCTTCTCCGAACACGGATACCCACACGCTTCGCCACCAGTGATTGAACCTGCCCAAGGAGCACCCCGCGCTATCCGCGAACAACCTTCCACCGAATTTGTACGCACGTCGAACCACGTTGCCAACCCACCAAGAAACGAGGCTGAAAAATGCGTGAGACCGCGACCCGCGAGAATAACCGGGCAACTCAAGCAACTCGAGCAGCCAACTCACCAAGAAGTGAAGCTATAAATACACGTGATGCCGCGCTGGTTCCTCAGCATTGGTGCTTGCCCGAGAGCACTGGTGGCGAAGCGTGTTCATGTCAGGATTCGCGAGAAGGAGGGGTTCAAACATCCGTGGCTCTGGCGAGCACCGTGCTTTTGGGACACCTATGAATAAAAACTGCACGCTGTGGACACTTAGGGTAGTGCGGTCAAAGCGTTTTCTTTGCTTCGTTTCTTTGTCGCTTTGGACAAAGAAATGACGCGCCGCCACGCGCAGTGGCTAATAGTGATAAAGAGAAAATCCGACTCAGGCCGACCACTAACACCGAAAGCAGCAACCCGGCATTGACTCAGACCGCTAACCTAGGAACTGAGCAACCCGGCACTGACCCCGACCACTAACCCCGGAAAACCCACCCCGCCAAACCCCGTTCACCGGCGCGAGCGAAAAACCAACTCCTATGGTTGCGCCCCGGCATAATAAACCGCCGCTGCATCGATTTCCTCCGGCGTCATATTCCGTGCAACATTACGCATCTGCTCGTTGATATCGTTATGACGCGTGTCGTTCGCGAAGGCCTGCAATTGCGCCCGCGTGTACGCAGCAGGCATGCCCTCAAGCCACGGGCTCCCCGCCTTGTGGTCAATACCACCATGACACGACGCACAGGAAGCAATGTTTCGCATTGGCGCACCGCCGGACACAATATCCGGCACGGGCACGGCCGGCGCCGCATCGGAGCGCAACGCCACCGGTCTCGGCAAGTACGCGTAATAAGCGGAGAGATCGCGCATGTCCTGGTCGCTCAGGTTCGAAACCATAGGCGACATCACAGCATTACGGCGTGCGCCGGACTGAAAGTCGAGCAATTGCTTGTAGATCACGGAAGCATACTGGCCCGCGAGATTCGGCGAGTTGGCATCGCTCATGCCTCGCACACCGTGACACATGGTGCAACGCATCGACAAGGTCGCGCCGCGGCCGATCGACGTGCTGCTCGGCTGCGCCAGCAGTTGCGGCGTCATGGCCACCGAGCTGGTTTGCACCAGCGGCACGGGCGTGGCCGACGAAGCGCGCAACCATTGCTGCGGGACGCCCGCGGCGCTGCAGATCGCGTTCCAGACGCCCTGAAAGGGTTGATCGCTTTGGGCCGAAGGCAGCCATATGAAACCCACGGCCGCCGAGAACACGACCAGCCCAAGCATGCCGCCAACCGTGACCGTGAACCACCGGTTGCGTAACGAGAACAGGCGCTCATCGCTCATCGCTGCGGCCCTCCAATCTGGATCGCGGGGATGGATGTATCCGCGCGAAATAGCAGCGATGCGACCGGATAACCGTAGTTGAAGAGCGTGAGGCCAATCATCAGCGCAAGCCACAAGCCAAAGCTGTTCAACGCAACCGGAATGGTCTTCGATTCATGCACTGCCTTGCTGAACGTGTACGCTTCAACCACGCTCCTCGGCGCGCGGTGGTTGCGAATCAGCACGATGAAAAACATCACGGCCGAGACAACCAGGATCAGGCCGCCGATAGTCGAGATGATCACCGACAACGCCTGTTCAGCGATCTCCGGGTCCGTGTAGTCGAAGAAGGCCATGCGCCGCGGCATACCGAGAATGCCCGCGAAATGCCACGGGAACGTCAGCACGATCATGCCGATGAGCCACAGCCACAACTGCTGGCGCATCAGCTTCAATTGCGTCATCGCACGGCCGGTGAGATGCGGCCACAGATCATAGGCGATCGCGAAATACATGATGACGATCGCCCCGCCGAAGATCAGATGAAAGTGACCCGTGACCCACTGCGTGTTGTGAACAGTCGAGTCGAGCTGGTAGCTCATGTTGATAATGCCGCCCGCTCCGCCAAAGCCAAGCATCACGAATGAAAACGCTAGCGCGAGCATCAACGGATTGTCCCAGGGCAACGCCTTGATCCAGCCAAAGGTACCCCGTCCGCCGCGCAAGCGCGCCGCAATTTCAACCGATGCGCAGATGGTGAACACCGTCAGCATAGTCGGCACCGCAACCAGCGCCGTGAACACCGAATGCATGAACTTGAAACCCGAACCCACTTGCGGATCGGCGAACAGATGGTGGATGCCGATCGGCATGGACACAACCAGGAACAGGATGAACGAGATGCGCGCCATCGAATCGCTGTACAGACGCCCGCCAATCGCTCGCGGCAGGATCGTGTAATACGCTATGTACGCGGGCATCAGCCAGAAGTAGACAATCGCGTGAAGGGACCACGAGAAGAACACGCGGGCAAGGCCGGCGTCGATCGTCGTCTTGAAGCCAAGCGCCACGGGCAGGATCTGGAACAGGATCTCGATAGCCGCACCCACCGCGGTCCAGCCCCATAAATAAGCCCCGGCCAGGGTGGCAAACATGGCAAGCGGTACCGGCACACCCTTGTGCTCGCGTTTCCATACCGCAAGGTTGATCGACATCAGCGTGACCCAGATCCAGGACCCGACCACCACCAGCACAATGCCGATGTAGAAGAACGCATTGGCGATCATCGGCGGATAGAAGGTGTAGAGGACCGACGCAAGGCCCATGGCGACGGGGACCATGGCGGTGACCGTACCCACGGCCACGAGGATAAAACCGGCCCATGCCCAGCGCGCTCCGACCAGCGGTTTCTTGAGCGCGAGTTCGGTCACTGCGTAACCGAAACCCATTGCGATCAGCGTAGGAAACACGTAGGCCATGGCCGAACCGTGCGCCGTGACCGAGCGATAGTAGAGTTCCGGATTCTTCAGCCACGGGTGCAGCGGACTGCGCACCCACATTTGCCACGCGCCGAGCAGCAACGCGCCGCCGAAGCTGATGAAACCCAGCCAGAAATGCGCGAGAACGAGTCGCTTGCTATTTAACACAACTAAGTCTCCGCGAACCGTTAGCGTTTGCCATCTTGAGGAAGGCCGTTTTATCGATCACCTTGACATGCGCCCACATACCCTGATGCCCGGTGCCGCAGAACTCGTGGCAAGGCATCAGATGCTCGCCGGGCTGCGTGAACGTGCTCTTGAACGTGGAGATATAGCCGGGCTCGAGCATCGAATTGATATTCGTGTTCGTGATCAGGAATCCATGCACCACGTCTGCGCTGGTGGCGCGAAAGGTGATGGGGGTGTCGGTTGGAATGAGCAGGCACTGCGGCGTGAACGAATACTGCTGCGCGACGATCCGCACGGTGACCGACCCGTCCGCTTCAATCGCGCTGCCCAGGTTGCTTTCAATGAATTCACCGCTTACGTTGAGCGTTTCAGGCCGCACGGTCTCCACCCTGGATGGCGGCATCATGGCCCAGTGCAGACCGGTGAAGATCGTCATGGCGACCAGCACGCAGAGAATGATGACGACAAGAAGCGCCCACTTGCGCTCGATGCGCGCGGCAATGTCGGCAGACGCATGCGACGGGTGTTCAGTGCTCATTGGATAACGCCGCGGGGTAGGAAGACCAGGAAATAGAACACAAACCACAAGCCGATCACAATGGCCGTTGCCGCGCCCGCCAGCGCAATGGCGCCGTGCGGGCCGTCTCTCACGATCTCGTCGACGGCGGCATCTTCTTTCTCGGAATCAGTCATGACGTCCTCAGTAAAGGGGGGCTGAGCGCAAGGTGTTGACCTCCTTGACGCTGACCGGCGTGCCGTGATTACCCCAGGCCGTGCGGATATACGTGACCACCGCCGCGACCTCCACGTCAGAGAGCGACTGGGCAAACGGCGGCATGCCGTAGGGCATCGGGTTCTTCTTCGTGCCGGGCGCGTATCCGCCATTCAGCACCATGCGGATAGGATTCACCGACGACGTCATCTGAATGGACTGGTTGTTCGCCAGGGGCGGAAAATGCGGCAGCTTGCCCTGCCCTTGCGACGCGTGGCACAGCGCGCATTGGGCGTCGTAGATCTTCTTGCCCAGCGGCGAAAGGCTGGTCTGTTGCTCGGCAACAGCCGCGGTTACCGGCGCAGGCTTCTCGCCAGCACGCGCAGGCAGCGTCTTCATATAGACCGCTACCGCGCGAATATCTTCGTCCGTCAAATACTGGAAGCTGTCGTACACGACCTCGGCCATGGGCCCATATACTGCCCCACGGTTCGACACACCCGACTGCAGCAGGTCCGATATGTCCTCGACGCTCCAGTCGCCCAGCCCCGCTTCCTTGTTCGATGTGAGCGACGGCGCATACCAGTTCTGCACGGGAATCAGGCCGCCTTCGAAGCGCTTGGAAGGCGAGTTGCCGCCTAGCGCATTGATCGCGGTATGACACATCGTGCAATGGCCCAGCCCTTCGACGAGGTAAGCGCCGCGGTTCCATTCCACCGATTGCGTGGTATCCGGCTGGTATTCACCGGGCTTCATGTACAACAGGCGCCACCCATAGAGCAATGAGCGCTGGTCGAACGGAAATCGCAATTCATGCGCGCGATTGGGCTGATGAATGGGCGGCGTGGACAACAGGTACGCGTAGATCGCGTCGGAGTCGTCGCGCGAGACCTTGGTGTACGAGGCAAACGGCATGGCGGGATACAGCAGCTCGCCATCGCGCGACTTGCCGGTATGCATCATGGTGTAGAACTCAGCCGAGGTCCACTTGCCGATACCGGTCTCTTTGTCCGATGAAATGTTCGGCGTATAGAGCGTGCCGAACGGTGTTTCCATCGCGCGGCCGCCACCGAATAGTTTGCCCGCGAGGACTGTATGGCACGCGATGCAATCGCCGGCGCGAGCGAGATATTCGCCACGGGCAATCACTGAGGGATCGGCCGCTCGTGCATTCAAGGTGAGGATGCAAGCGCAAACAAGCATTAGGGCACGGAAACTGAACACGTCTATTTCCTCGCCTATTGATTAGGAACAGTGCCGCAAACCAGCGGCGTCTTGAGCGACCCCGCCGCCACTGGCGCCGGATTCTCCGGCGCGGGCAGCGAAGCCAGATAGGCAGCGATAGCCGTGATGTCCCGGTCGGCCAGTTTCGTGGCGATGTCATGCATGCAATCGGGAGCAAGCGTGGTGCGTGTGCCGTAACGCCATGCTCCCAACTGTGCGCTGATGTAGTCGGAGTGCAGTCCCAGCAAGCCAGGAATAGCCGGCTCCATGCCGGTCAGTGCCGCACCGTGACACGCGGCGCATGCAGGAATCTTGCGTGATGCAGCACCGCTATTTATTAGACTCTTGCCTAACGCTAGCGTCGCGGTATCCGCGGTCACTCGCGCAGGCGTGGGAAATGGCAGATGCTCGGCGGCGAAATACTCCGCAATCTTCATCAGATACGGGTCAGGGAGATACGCCAATAAATAATTCATTGGCGGATATTTGCGGCGGCCGTCTCTGAAGGCCAGCAATTGGTTGTAAAGATAACCAGCGGGTTTACCTGAGAGCCGCGGGTAATAATCATTGCTCGTGCCTTCACCCTGCGCGCCGTGGCATGCCGCACAACCAAGCACGCGCGCCTGCATGGTGTCAGGCGCTTTCTCGGCCGGCGCCTCGCCGGCGGCGAATGCATGTAATGCATGCAGGCTTGAACCTGCGAGCAGCACTAGTGTTAAGAGGACGCTGCGTATGCCCACCGTTGTATCCCTCGATCGGGTTTTTGTGTCTGCAGTATTTCGCTAAAGCTAATTTTTTATAACCACGCCACTGCCCTGGTAAGTGAGCTTAAAGCACTTGGGGCAATTTGCCGAGCGCTAAGATTCACACGATTTCACGCATTATTAATCAATATTGAGATGATTCAACATGTCGAAATAATGAGCTTTGATGTTCAATGATCCATGTCAAATAATCCGCATTATTTCGCTGGCTTCGGCATTTTTTAAAGCATTTCGTTAGCGTGCGGATAGTTGGCTCGTGCATAAGCCGGTGTTCGGCTTTTTAGCTGACGCGCTTAAGGGAACGAAGCCCGGAGGGTTCGGCACTGGTTACCTGAAATTAGGCCGAATCGGCTATTTATAAGGTCCAGTCAAACGCCTAATCTTACTCATGTCGCGCCAACCCGCGCATCGACCCAATCAAAGGAGCTGTCATGCAAACCCGTCTGGACTTCTACAAAGCGAACCCGTCCGCCATCAAGACCCTGGTTGCGGTGGAAGAATTTATCGGCAAGTCATCGGTGGAAAAATCGCTGGCGGAGCTGGTTCGCCTGCGTGCATCGCAGATCAATGGCTGTGCATTCTGCGTCGACATGCATACAACAGATGCCCGCAAGGGCGGCGAGACCGATCGCCGGCTGGCAGCCGTGGTGGTATGGCGTGAGACACCGTTCTTCACGGACCGCGAACGCGCGGCGCTGGAATGGACCGAAGCGCTTACGCTGGTCTCGCACGGCCATGTACCCGATTCCGTCTGGGAAGCCGTGCAGCCGCATTTCTCTGAACAGGAAATCGTAGACCTGACGCTGCTTGTATCGCAGATCAACAGCTGGAACCGTTTTGCAATCGCGTTCCGCAAGATGCCCGCCTGATCAACTGAGGTCTTATTCATGAGTCGAATCAAAACCGCGGTCGCTGCGCTGATGTTCACCCTTTGCGGCGTCGCCCATGCAGATGACACGGGCCAGGAAAAGATCCAGCCGGTCATGCGACAGGCGATTCCCGAAGCGGCGGGCAAGAACGTGCTTGTCGCGACAGTGAGTTATGCGCCAGGACAGGCGTCTGAGGCGCATATGCACCGTGGATCAGTCTTCGCGTACGTGCTCGAAGGCCACGTGGTGTCGCAGCTCGAGGGTTCTGCCGCGAAAACCTATGGACCAGGCGAGTCATGGTATGAGGCGCCGGGTTCACATCATCTGGTCTCGCGAAATGCCAGTGCGGTCGAGCCTGCCAAGCTGCTGGTAATGGCGTTTGTGGGTGAGCGCGACCCGGTCAAGTTGCCGATTCCAAAGTAGGCGGCAAGGCGCAGACAATGAACCGTTCTGCGCCGCCCTCCCCACTGGTCGTCATTACGCATCATTCGCAGCGGTGATGTACGACAGTTGCATGACCACCAGCAGCGTGGTCCAGCCCGTTCAGGACCCTGCATAGATATTGCAGAAGCTGACCGGACCGACACAGGTTTCGGGACTTTGCGTACCGTTAAGCTTGACGCGTGGCGCACTCATGGTAGAACCAGCCGCAACGCCGCCATACGCGCCCGCATTTTTCTGCTGATTCGCGACCTGGTTCTGAAACACCGGGCTGATATCCGGATACGATGAATTCGATACGTATTCCGAACCATTCTGCTGTGCTTCCACCAGTTGCTGGCGAACTTCGGAACGGGTCAGTCCTTGCGCGAACGCGCTTGAGGAAACAAGGACGGCGGTGGACAACGTAAGCCAGGCAAGTGTCTTCATTTTCGACTCCAATATGTTTAACGGGTTGGTACAAGGGCTAACCCATTTCCCGCCGGACTTATTCCTGAGTTGTCGAAAATAAATAGCGACCTGCCTGCACGATGTCGGCGCTTAAGACAAACGCCGCTGCACAAAAAAACCGCCGGAGCACCAACTCCGGCGGCCGCATGATTCTGCTTCTGGTGAAACGCAAACGCCTAGAGCGCTTGCACCTGCACGGGCGCACCCGGCTTGCCCGACACTTGCGGTGCAATCACCAGGTAGCGCCGTTTGTCCGCAGGATGACTCACACCCGGCACGACTACCTGACGGATCTGCCCAATTGCGTTGACGATCGCCGCGCCGGCCGGGTTGGTCATGAACAATGCAAGCGATTCAACATTGCCGCTGCCATCGGCGTTATCGGAAAGACCCAGTACGTACGGCGATTTCGGCTGCAAGCCAGTCGCCGATGCCTGCAGCACCTGCAGCAAACCCTGATCGAACAAGGCGACGCTGGTCGGCACCACGTCCGCCGTTTGACCCGTCCCGACCGGCACCAGGCTGAGGTGCGCGCTCTCGCCCGCCAATCCAAGCGGTTGCGTGTTCTGCGTACCATCGCCTTCAGGCACCGCGTTCGGCACATAGACAACCGCTTGCGGCGCCTGCCCGATGGGCACCGTAGCGATAACCTTGTTGGTCAGGGTATCGATAGCGGTCATCCCATCTGCATTTTCCAGGCCGACATACACGCGGCTGCCATCGCCTGACGGCCAGATTCCATGCGGCAGCTTGCCGACCGGGATGGTCGTGACCTGCGAGAAGTCGTCGGTACGGAACACCTTCACCTGATTCAGGCCACCGACGGTCACATAAGCAAAGGTACCGTTGGCGTTATGCACGATGTTGACGTGGTTCGTGATCGGGCCTGTGTCAAGCACCTTTAGCGTGGCGAACGGCGGACGCGCGTCGAAGACCTGCGTCTTGCCCGTATCTTTCAGCGTGAACCAGACCTGCTTGCCGTCGGGCGTGGCCGCAATGTTCGGGCAGAACGGACTCACCTGCGTGACCTTGCCGACCAGCTTGTGATCGGCCACGGAGATCACGTCCACTTCAGGATTGAACGACGAGCACACGTACCCGTACTTGCCGTCGGGCGAGAAAATCTGCATGCCCGGTCCCGCAGGCGTGACGATGCGGGTCTTCTCCTCGAACGTGTGACCATCCAGCACCGACACATAGTTTTCACCCCGCACGGTCACCCAGACCTCGTTGCCGTCCGGCGTGAAAAACGCTTCGTGGGGTGCCCTCCCCACATAGGTCACATGCTTGACGGCATTGGTCTGCGTATCGATGAACGAAACCGAGTTCGAGCCGATCGAGACCACCGCAAGCGTGCGATGGTCCGGCGAGAAACCCATGCCGTGCACCAGCACCTGCCCCTTGTACAACGGGCTGAAATTGCCCGGCGACGGATCGCCCAGACGAATCACGCCGACCAGTTTGTTGTCGACGGGGTCCGTGACGGAGACCGTGTTGGAGAACTGTTCGGCCGCATAGACGCGGTCGTGGTGGCTGATCGCCACATCAGGTGCTGACGCGGAATCGGGCGCCTGGCCCGCGCAGGCAAGCTGCGGCATGGTGCCGAAAGCGGCGGTCGCGAACACCGTCATCACGACGGAAAACAGAGTGGCTCGTTTCATTTCATCTCCTGATCCATGCGCATTGGCATGGGCATTGTTGTGCTGGACGCGGGTTGGACGGGTACTGCGTTTGCCGGTGCCCGACCTTGACCTTGATCCGGTGCCGGCGCTGAGGGAGGCAATGGTTGACCGAGCGCGAGGCGCATGGCGGTGATTTCCTGCTGTTGCTCAACGATGATTTCCTGAGCTATCCGGCGTAATTGCTCGTTGTGCCCATAGCGCAGTTCGACCTGCGCCATATCAATCGCGCCTTGATGATGCGGAATCATCATCGCGGTGAAATCACGATCGACGTCGCCGCTCGGCTTGACGGACATCCCGTCCATCATGCGCGTCATCGCCTGGTCGTTTTCAGCGAGGAACGGTGTTTCCGGGCCTCCGTTCGCCGCGCCTGCAGCATGGGCTGCGGAAGCGGCTGAACCCAGCGCAACGGCGGCAACGGACAGTGCCGCGGCCGCGACGCATCGGGCACGCAAGACCGTAATGAAATTGGAAGCCATGAACATTCACCTCGAAGAACGGGTGTGAAGACATCAATGCCAGCGCTAACCCCTTTCCACAACTCTTTATTCCACGATTTTTCGCAACCGGCAAAGAACGCAGCCGGCGTCCCACAGGCAATTCAGCACGAATAGTCGTAATCTTGTATAAGATTTTCCGTTAAGAACACCGATAAAAATCCCCATGACAACTGGAGTTGCAGATGACGACGCTTTCCATCAACGGCGAATCTCACACGGTCGACGCCCCACCCGACATGCCGCTTCTCTGGGTGCTGCGCGATCTGGTTGGTCTCACGGGCACTAAATTCGGCTGCGGTATCGCGCAATGCGGCGCATGCACCGTGCACCTCGACGGGCAGGCAGTGCGCTCCTGCGTGTTGCCGGTCGCAGCGGTGGGAACACGCAAGGTGACGACCATCGAGGCCGTCAGCACCACGCCCGCAGGCAAGAAAGTCCAGGACGCGTGGGTCGCGCTCGATGTTGTGCAGTGCGGGTACTGTCAGTCGGGTCAGGTAATGTCGGCGGCTTCGCTGATCGCCTCGAACCCGAACCCTTCGGATGCCGATATCGACGCTGCCATGACGGGCAACATCTGCCGCTGCGGCACGTACAACCGTATCCGTGCCGCGGTCAAGCACGCCGCCAAGGGGGCGTGACATGTCGCGAGGATTACTTGATGCACAGAACCGCCGCGCACCTGACGGCCTGAATCGGCGCACATTTTTAAAGCTCGGGGTATCGGTTGGCGCAGCGGTTGGCGGCGGCTTGCTGCTGGGATTCAGCTTGCCCGCCGCGAGCCAGGGTGAAACGCCCCAAGGCAAATCGGTGATCGGCGGCGACGGCAACGAAGCGCCGCAAAGTGGCGTATTCGAACCCAACGCGTTTGTGCAGATCGACGCGGCCGGCAAGGTGACGCTGGTGATTCCCAAGGTCGAAATGGGCCAGGGAATCTATACGTCCATCCCCATGCTGATCGCGGAAGAACTGGAAGTGCCGCTGGACAGCGTGGTGATCGATCACGCGCCGCCCAACGAAAAGCTCTTCATGGACCCGTTACTTGGCGGCCAGCTGACCGGTGGCTCGACGTCGATCCGCTATGCATGGGAGCCCATGCGAAAGGCCGGCGCCACCGCCCGGGTGATGCTCATTTCCGCGGCGGCGCAGCAATGGCAGGTCGACCCGGCGTCGTGCCATGCGGAGAAAGGCGAAGTGGTTCATGCCGCAAGCAGTCGCCGGATTGGCTACGGACAACTTGTCGATGCTGCCACGAAACTGCCTGCACCGCAGAACGTGCCGCTTAAAGACCCAAAGGATTTCAAGCTGATCGGCACCGCTGCCAAGCGTCTCGACTCGCCTGAAAAAGTGGACGGCACGGCCATGTTCGGACTCGACGTCCGCGTGCCGGGCATGGTCTATGCCGCCATTGTGAATAGCCCGGTGTTCGGCGGGACGCTCGCGTCTGTCGACGACACCAACGCGAAGAAGATCCCCGGCGTTCGCCAGGTGATCCGGCTCGACAACGGCGTGGCCGTGATCGGCGACCATACGTGGGCCGCCAAGCGCGGCGCGGCGGCGCTCGACATCAAATGGAATGAAGGCCGCGGTGCGGACTTTTCTACGGCCAAGGTGGTGCAGCAACTCGCCGATGCATCGAAGCGCGATGGCGCGGTGGCACGCAAGGACGGCGACGTGAAGAAGGGCTTCAATGACGCCAAGACCCGCGTTGATGCGGTGTACCAGCAACCCTTCCTTGCGCACGCCACCATGGAGCCGGTGAACTGCACCGTGTCCGTGCGCGCTGACGGCTGCGATATCTGGGTCGGCACGCAAGTGCCCACGCGTGCGGTGGATACGGCAGTAAAGATCACCGGCCTCACCGCCGACAAGATCACCGTGCACAACCACTTGCTCGGCGGCGGCTTCGGACGCCGGCTGGAGACCGATTTCATCGCTCAGGCGCTGAAGGTCGGCAAGCAGGTCGGCACGCCCGTGAAGATCACGTGGACGCGTGAGGAGGACGTCCAGCACGACATGTATCGCCCGTATTACTACGACGTCATCTCCGCCGGCCTCGATGCCAACGGCCGTCCGGTCGCGTGGCAACATCGCATAGTGGGGTCGTCCGTGATGGCGCGTTTCGCTCCGCCTGCGTTCAAGAACGGCCTCGACCCGGACGCGGTGGAAGTTGCCGCCGACCTGCCCTACGACCTCCCGAACCAGTTTATCGACTATGTGCGGCAGGAACCCATGGACGTGCCCACCGCGTTCTGGCGCGGCGTCGGTCCGACTCGCGGCACCTTCGTGGTCGAGAGTTTCATGGACGAGCTGGCCGCGCAGGCAAAAGTCGATCCGGTCAAGTATCGTCACGACCTGCTGGGCAAAACGCCGCGCGCCCAGAACGTGCTCGACGTCGCCGCCCGTGAAGCCGGCTGGGGCAACACGCCGCCCAAGGGCCAGGGACGCGGGGTATCGGTAATGCACGCGTTCGGCAGCTTCTTCGGCATGGTGGTGGACGTCACCGTGAACGGCGACGGCGAAGTGGCCGTGAACCGCGTGGTATGCGCAGTGGATTGCGGCATGGTGGTCAATCCGAACACTATCGAGGCGCAGATCCAGGGCGGCATTATCTTCGGCATCACGGCAGCGCTTTATAGCGAAATCACGATCAAGGACGGCCGCGTAGAACAATCCAACTTTACGGATTACCGAATGCTGCGGATTAACCAGACACCGCCTATCGAGGTGCATATCGTCAAGAGCGGCGAGGCGCCGGGAGGCATTGGCGAACCGGGTACCGCAGCACTCGCGCCCGCGCTGACCAACGCGATTTTTGCCGCTACCGGCAAGCGCTTGCGGCAGTTGCCCGTCGGCCGTCAACTGCAAAGCGCATGAGGGAACACACAATGATCAAACATCTTGTTGCCTCCCTCGCACTTTCGCTTGGCTTGCCCCTTCTGGCTCATGCCGCTGCGAACGACGATCCGCTTGTTGCCCGTGGCGCCTATCTCGCGAAGGTGGGCGATTGCGTCGCCTGTCATTCCGCGCCCAAAGGCAAGCCGTTTGCCGGCGGCCTGCCGATGAGCACGCCCATGGGCAAGATCTATACGACCAACATCACGCCCGACCCGGATACGGGTATTGGTAAATGGAGCGAAGAGGACTTCGAAAAAGCGTTGCGCCAAGGCGTGGCGAAGGATGGTCACAACCTTTATCCGGCCATGCCATATACGTCCTATGCGAAGGTCCGCGACGACGACGTGAAGGCGCTCTATGCGTACTTCATGCACGGTGTCGCGCCGGTGAACCAGGCGAACCGGCCGTCGGATATTCCATTCCCTCTGAACATGCGCTGGCCGCTCAAGTTCTGGAACATGGTGTTCCTCGATAAAGGGGTCTATCGCGACAAGGACAGCAAGGATGTTGCGTGGAATCGCGGTGCCTATCTGATCCAGGGACTGGGCCATTGCAGCGCATGTCACACGCCTCGCGGCATTGCGTTCCAGGAAAAGGCGCTGGATGAAAGCGGCAGCGCCTGGCTTACGGGCGGTGCGCTCGACGGCTGGTTTGCGTCGAACCTGACGGGCGAGCAAAACGTCGGGCTGGGGCGCTGGTCGGATGCTGACCTGACCGCGTTCCTGAAGACCGGAGCGAACGCGCATGCGTCGGCGTTCGGGTCCATGACCGATGTGATCAACCACAGCACCCAGGGCATGGACGATCAGGATCTGGCAGCCATGTCCGCGTATCTGAAGTCGTTGCCGCCGGCCGGTGGCACGAATGCACCGGCCTACGCCTACGATCCGAAGGCCACTACCGCACTGCTGCAACATCCGGCCAATGACGCGGGCGCGAAGGTGTATACCGCGTATTGCATGCATTGCCACGGTGTGGATGGCCGCGCATTCGCACCACTGCTTGCTCCGCTGGCGGGCAATCCGAACGTGATGGAGACGGATGCCTCGTCGTTGATCAACGTCACGCTGAACGGCACGCACGACCTCGTGATACAAGGCATTCCCGCAGCGTATCCAATGCCGAAATACGCGCCGGTGCTAAGCGATCAGCAGATCGCCGACGTGCTCACGTTCATTCGCGCCGGATGGAACAACGGTGCGCCCGCCGTTGCGGCAGCCGATGTCGCGAAGCTGCGCAAGACGACGCAGGCATCGCAGTAAGTCGGTTTGGTCTCGGCAAAAGCGGCGGCGGATTTTCGAGTCCGCTGCCGCTTTACGTAGACATGGACACATGGTTCAGACAACGTTATAGGGATTTTAGGAATGCTGATTACTGTGTTTACGAGGTCCTTCTCCAACTATGGTGGGTGATAGAGAGCGCGAAATGGAACCATTTGGATGAGTTGGCGTCTCATTGTTTTTCACGGCCATACAGATACATGCGCACGACTCTCGCACTCTTGTGTTTTTCGACTTTTGCAGGTTCTGCCGGCGCTCAAGTTGCCAACAGCATCACATCAACTGGATCATCTAGCACTCAATTTACTTCCCCCTTGTCGCGCAATATTGAAAGTGGCACGAATGCGCCTCAAGTAACTTCGGAGCAAGGGCGTTGTCTGGAACTCAACGGGGCCATCAACCAGGCAGTCGCTTCGCCTGACCGTAAAAACGTTGTCGTTCAAGGTTATGGTCCAGATGGAAAGCCGCGAAATGAATTGCGAGAATACGATAAACGAGCAACTCTCGAATCTGAGTACCGGAAACAGGGGTGCCGATAAATAGTTGCCAATCTTCCAATTAAACAGCCTGATTCGCGCGATGCGCGTCAAAGCACGTGGCTACAGAAATAAAGAGCGTTTCAAGAACGCCACCCTATTTCCCTGCGGTCAACTGGATATGCAGATCGCCCCCCATATTTTGGGAAGGACCATTTGCACGCGGAAAATCGCTATGCGAAGACAGCATCCCTGTTATCGACCACTCGATCAACGGCTGGTCGCCGCACACATATAGCGGATGACGCGGTGCGCCATTTTTCGTCATGCCGAGGCAGGTGAGTTGCGCGCCTGCATGGCGCAGCAGCTTCATGACCGCTGTCACCCGGTCGTCCCTGGCGTTCGCACCCCAGCCACACACGACGAGTCCGTGCGTCACCGCCATCTCGTACAGGTAGTCGTCGTTGTCCGGACCAACCGGGTCGTGATGCAGCCACAGCGCCGCCGGGTCGGTCGAGCGCAACGCGTACAGGTTCACGACGGTGATGCCGTCGAATCTCCATGAAGACGCAAAGCAACGACAGCGCCTGATAGTCGGGTCGTCGAGCGTGGCGTCAGCCGTGCTCGGATTCAGCATGAGAAACATCACCTTTCCGCGTTTGCCTGACGGCGTGTCGTCCGCGCGCGTCAGCACGTAGCGATACGTGCCGCAAGGACTGATGATCGCGCTCATAATGAGGTTCCTCGATGAGCAGGGAGACGGCCATGCATCAAGACGTTGAAGTGGGCGACTACCTTCTGACTATAAACGTCGCGCCGAAAAACGACCCTGCCGGCGCAGAAAATATTGATGGCTTTAGCGTCCGCGTGACGGTGACCCGCCATGATGGCACGCCGGTCCGAGGTTCAACGCACGCGGAAGATTCCGGCGAATTGACCGGGGCTCACGGGCCCTACGTCACGGTGGCGGACGCCGTTGCGCACGGTGAAGCATGGGGTAGACACTTCGTCGCGCGCGTGTTGGGCGGGGCGGTCTAGTTCCCATTTGTTTGGCGCGGGCTCCTGAGGGTGGAGGTTTCCATGTGGGAAAGAATTGACTACAAAGGCTTCGAGATCTGGGTGCTGCCGATCCTTGCATACGGACCTCCCACGCCAGATACCCCCTACCACTACAACGGCTACGTATGCCGACCCGGCGCCGACCTGCGTCATGCCGGCCAACGCACGCAATTTTATGAGCTCGGCAATGTGTTTGAGACTGAAGCAAAGGCACTTGATGCGGCCTATCACGCGGGGCGCGACCTGGTCGACACGCTGACTGACAACGCTGAGTAGTAGCGTCGAAGCGCGTGAGCGGCTGATGCTGGCGGCCATTCCGGCCACTCACGGCAAAAGCTGGGATGCCCGCGCGTATGCAAGCTTATGCATGCTGCATTGCACAGAATTGCTCTATGTGCGGCAAGCCATCAGGCGGCGGATTTCAAGTCCGCCGCTTTTTCATCGCTGCGATGCCACGCTCAGCAACACCGGTTTATCTCGGTAAAGCGTCGGGAAGAGACGCTTCAGGTTCTCGACTTTCGGCAGGTCGTTGATCGCGATATACGGCGCATCCGGATGCAGCGTCAAATAGTTCTGGTGATAAGACTCGGCAGGATAAAAACCCTTGAGCGGGTCTGTCTTGGTCACGATCGGCGCGGGAAAAACATGCGTCTTGTCGAGCTGCGCAATATAACTTTGCGCGATGTGTTTTTGCATGTCGTTGGCCGGGAAGATGGCCGAACGATATTGCGTGCCGCTATCCGGCCCTTGCCGGTTCAATTCCGTCGGATCGTGCGCTACCGAGAAATAGATCTGCAGCAGCTTGCCGTAGGTGATCCTGGCCGGGTCGTAGGTAATCTGCACGGACTCGGCGTGACCCGTCTGGCCGCCGCTGACGGTTTCATATTGCGCGGTCTGGGGCTGACCGCCGGCGTAACCCGCCACAACCTTCGTCACGCCGTTCACGTGCTGGAACACGCCTTGAACACCCCAGAAACAACCGCCTGCCAGCACGGCGGTTTCCTCGTGCGCGCCATTCGCGGGTTCGTCGAGCGCGGGCGGCGCAATGACGACCGCGGCTTCTGAAGAATGTGCCAGATGCATGGAGGCGAACAGGATGCCGGCACCCAGGCCGACAGCCGTCAACAGCGCAGCGCAGCGCGAGCGCAGGAACGTTGCAGGATTTTTCTTCGTGGAAATCATGGAGAGCCTCCGGGGTTCAGGACGACGCGCTGTACCCGGCGCCCGGCACCCAAGCGCCGGCCGGGCGCCCAGGCGTCCTCCTCTTGCCTTATGTTAGCTCGCCCGGCGACGTGTGGAAGCTTGATGACAAAGATGTCATCGAAAGGTCAGGAAGGGGACCTGACGAAGTGCGGCAAAAGCCGAAGTGCCGCAGCAGCCATTCAAGCAAACGCACCCACGACAATCCGCGCCGCCGACGCCACCACGTCGTCACGCGCCTTCGCACCCTGCTCTCGCTGAGTCAGATAGATGGCCATGACAATGGGCGGTTTTCCCGGTGGCCAAATGACGCCGATATCGTTTGTCGTACCGTAGTCGCCCGAACCGGTCTTGTCGCCAATCATCCAATGCGCAGGCATTGCCGCGGCGATTTTGCCGGCACCCGTGGTATTGCCCAGCAGCCATGTCTGCAGTTGGCTGCGTTGCGAAGTGCCGAGCGCATCGCCTAGCGTCACGCGCTGGAGGCTGCGCGCCATCGCTGCGGGGGTCGACGTGTCGCGCGGGTCGCCGGGTATTGCCGAGTTCAGATCCGGTTCCCAGCGGTCGAGGTGGAACTGGCTGTCGCCTATTGAGCGCGCGTACGCCGTCACCGTCTCCGGGCCGCCGACCAGTTTCATCAGCAGGTTGGCGGCTGTGTTGTCGCTGTATTGCAGCGCGGCGGCGCAGAGTTCCGCGACCGTCATGCCCGTAGCAATCTGTTTTTTGGTGATCGGCGCCCAGGACAGGAGTTCGCTGCGCGCATAGTGGATCCGGCGCTCAAGCAAGCCCTTTTGAAGCGGACTCTCGCTCTGTTCGAGGACCGCGGACACCAGCATTAATTTGAAGGTGCTGCAAAGCGGGAAACGCTCGTCCGCGCGATAGTTCACCTGCTTGCCGTCAGCGGTGTTCAGGGCTGCAACGCCAAGGCGTCCTCCAGCACTGCTTTCCAGTTGCTTCAACTGGTCTTCGGCGAGTGAGCTGCCGGTGGCCGAATGCCACGACGTACACGCGCTGACAAAGGGGATCATGGCAGCAGCCATCAGCAATGAACGGCGGCGCGGGGAATAAACAATTGAATGTTGCATCGGGTAGGAAACAGGCGAAAGCTTTGCGGAAGTGTCGTGAATCAGGGGGTGAATAACGAGCAGGAAATGCTCGTTGCCGAAGCTTACAGGCCGGACACGGAAAGCACAAACCACGCGCGCCGGCGCCGTAAAGATGACTCGGTCGATGCGCAAAAGGTCCTGGCGCATCGACCTGCGCGATGGCGAGCTTGCCCTTTCCTTACGCGGCCTGCTGAACGTGAGCGCGGCGCGGCGTGACCATCGACACGACAAACGCCACCACTATATTTGCGGCCAGCGCGATCAGCCCGATATACAGCGGATACGTCGCCCCACCCAGATGCAGCGCGAACACTGGCTTCAAACCCTGCGCGATCGCCATGCCGGTCCCGAGCACGATCCCGGCCAGCCAGCCGAGGAACAAGCCCGGTGTGTTAAGGCGCCGCGTATAAAGCGAGAACACAATGGCCGGGAATATCTGCAGGATCCACACGCCGCCAAGCAATTGCAGATCAATTGCATATTGCGTCGGCAGGAACACGATGAACAGCAGCGCGCCGAACTTCACCACCAGCGACACCAGCTTCGCTGTCTTCGCTTCCTTCTCGGGCGTGGTGTCGCGCACCATCAGCGGCCACAGATTTCGCGTGAACAGGTTCGCTGCACCAATCGACATGATCGCCGCCGGCACGAGCGCACTGATTGCAATGGCCGCGGCCGCGAAGCCGACGAACCACGCGGGGAACAGCTGGCCGAACAACGCGGGCACGACGTCGGACGCGAATTGCACCTTGATGCCCGCAGCAATCGCCATGTAGCCGAGCAACGCGATCAGGCCGAGCAGCAGCGTGTAGGCAGGCAGGAAGATGGCGTTCTTGCGCACGGTCGCAGCCGACGACGACGACAATACCGCGGTCATGGTATGCGGATACATGAAGGCCGCCAGCGCCGAGCCCAAGGCAAGCGACGCATACGCGGTGAATTGCGTCGGCTTGAGGATGATGCCGGTCGCACCACCCTTGGCTTTGAAGAACTGGTCGGCCGCATCGAACACATGCCCGTAGCCGCCGAGTTTCGACGGAATCAGCCACACCGCCGCGATCACCACGATATAGATCATGATGTCCTTCACGAAGGCGATCATGGCCGGAGCACGCAAACCGCTGGTGTAGGTATAGAGCGCGAGAATCACGAACGCGACAATCAGCGGCAACTCGCCGCTCACGCCCAGGCCCTTGATCACGACCTGCATGCCCACCAGTTGCAACGCAATGTACGGCATGGTCGCGATAATCCCGGTCAGCGCCACGGCCGCCGGGAACCACTTGCCGCCATATTCGCCCTGCACATAATCGGCCGCCGTAATATGGTTCCTGGCGTGAGCGACCTTCCATAGCCGGGGCATGACCGCAAACACAAACGGATAAACAATGATGGTGTAAGGCAGCGCAAAGAACCCGTATGCACCCACCGAATACACCAAGGCCGGTACGGCGATCACGGTATAGGCGGTGTAGAAATCCCCGCCTACGAGGAACCACGAAATCACGGTGCCGAACTGGCGGCCGCCCAGCCCCCATTCATGAAGTTGCGTCAGGTCGCCGCGTTTCCAGCGCGCCGCGAAAAATCCCACCACCGTCACCAGCAGGAAGAAGGCGATAAAGACCGTCATGGCTACCGGATTGACCGGAACAATATCGCTCATTTGACACCTCTATATACGATGTAAATGATGAGCGAGGTCAACGGCACCCACAGGAACTGATACCAGTAGAAGAAGGGGAAACCGGCGAAAGACGGGCGGGTATCGTTATAAAAAGGCAGCCACAGCAATGCGATATACGGAATGAGCAAGACCAGCCAAAGCCAGGAATGCTTTGTCTCTTCGGATGTTTTCATAGTAGTTTGTTCGAGATTGAGGTTCGACCTGTCACGCTTCGCGGCAGCCGGGCGCCGCGGCAAAGCTCGACATAACGACATCGGGAATTATGTTCGAGTTTTTGAAGATGTGCTGAATGCCCCTGGCAGGAGGAGTTGGAATGCGGGTCGATCGGGGAGACTGAGGAGATTGGCTGAAGGCTTTTAACGCAAGACAGGTCCTGGGCTTTTGTCTGCGCCAGTGCAAAACGCCGCTTCGTTCCCTTGCAAGGCTGCAAAGGAACGAAGCATTTGAACGCTCAGGATTGAGGCTGTTGACCAAGCAAATCCGCAAGCGCAATTGCAACGGTCTTGGTCGCAACCCGCAAGTCTTCAAGCGCAACCCGCTCGTCGGCCCGATGTCCGTTAGCCTCAAGCAGCGTCCGCGGACCGGCGCCGTAAATGACGGTGGGTACGCCCGCCTCGCAATACAAGCGGGCATCGGTATAAAGAGGTACCCCCTCAGTAGGAATGTCACGCTGAAGCGTCACCAGGGCCGCGCGTTGTAACGCCTGCGACAAGCGTTCCGAGCCGTCGAGCGCGCGCAATGGCGATGTCACCAACACCTCTTCCATCTCCACGCTGATACCCGGCAAGCCGTCCACCGCCGCCGTGATCAGCGTCTTCAATTGCTTGAGCACGTCTTGCGGATTCTCCTCCGGCACCACGCGCCGGTCGAGCCGCAAACTGACCTTGTCAGGCACCACGTTCGTGTTGATCCCGCCTTTGATCAGACCCACCACGATCGTGGGGTGATCAATACCCGGTGTCGCCGAACGGATCTCGCGCAATGCTGCCCGATGCGCGTACAGCGCGTTCAGTACCGCCGTGGCGGCTTCCAGCGCGTCATGCCCGGTATCGGGCCGCGCCGCGTGCGCCGACTTGCCCCGCACCGTGACTTCCAGGTGGATCGTGCCATTGTGCGCGGTGGTGATCGAATAAGAAAAGCCCGCACAGATAGCGTAATCGGGCTTCACGATGCCCTGCTTCAACAACCACCCCGGCCCGATCAAGCCGCCGGTTTCCTCGTCATAGGTCAGGTGTAGCTCCACCGTCCCGGCCAGCGTCGCGCCGCTCTCGATCAACGCCTTCAACGCAAACGCATAGGTGGCGAAGTCCGACTTCGATACCGCCGCCCCGCGCCCGATCATGAAACCATCGCGGATTTCGGCGCCGTATGGATCGGCGGTCCAGCCATCGCCGGGCGGCACCACGTCGCCGTGCGCGTTCAGCGCGATCACCGGCCCCGCGCCAAAGCGATGGCGAACCACGAGGTTCGTGGCGCTGATCATGCCGGCGCGCGTGACATCGCCGGCCGGCACCACATGGCGCTCGACCGTGAAGCCGAGCCTTTCCAGCCATTGCGCCGCCATCTCGGCGTGGCCTGCGCAATCGCCCGGTGGATTGTCCGACGGTTTTTGCACGAGCGCGGAAAGGAACTGGACCTCCTGGTCAAAGTGATGGTCGACGCAGTCGGTCAGGGTCAAGGCAAGGGCGAATTGGGTCATGAGCGGTGGTCTATCAAGATATTTGGCTAAGGGTTGGCTGCATGGTAACGAGTAACGCTACCGCAGGCGAGCAGCGCCAGCTTAGCGGACCCGGCGCGCGCCTTGGTGAGCGCACCCGAATTCCGCCCATAACAGATCGCGATCAATTTATTGCGTCCAGGCGCGGTTTTCATCGAAGAATATTGCATCGTCGCCCAAGCGCCGCGTTTGTTTCGCAATCAATTAAAGACCGTTCTCGGCTAAGCTTTCAGGCATGGGCACACGCTCTGCCAAACGGCGGCGAGACGTGGATTTCCGTCCGGCACGCGGACACACATGGACACTTAATTCACCGGAATACGCTTCAATGAACCATAGAGACGATACCGCGGCACTCGACCGCGACGATCCGCTAGCCCGCTTGCGCGACCAGTTCGCGCTCGGCCACGACACCATCTACCTGGACGGCAACTCGCTGGGTGTACCGCCCAAAGCCGCCGCCTCGCGCGCCGCCGCCGTCATCACCGGCGAATGGGGCGACGGTCTGATCCGCTCGTGGAACACGGCGGGATGGTTCGCGTTGCCCAAGCGGCTCGGTAACAAGCTCGCTCCGTTGATTGGCGCGGCCGAAGACGAAGTGGTCGTCACCGACACCATTTCAATCAACCTCTTCAAGATCCTCTCGGCAGCGCTGCGTGTAGCCAACGAGCGAGACCCCAAGCGTCGTGTCATTGTCTCCGAACGCTCGAATTTCCCGACCGATCTGTACATTGCGCAGGGCCTGATCGAACAACTGGATCGCGGTTATGAACTGCGTCTCGTGGATCACGCATCCGAGCTCGCCGGTGCTATCGACGAGAACACGGCCGTCGCCATGATCACGCACGTGAACTATCGCACGGGCGCCATGCACGACATGGCCGCGCTGACCCGCGTGATTCATCAGGCGGGCGCACTTGCGGTCTGGGACCTGGCGCATTCGGCAGGCGCGGTCCCGGTCGATCTCAACGCTGCCGGCGCGGATTACGCGGTCGGCTGCACCTACAAGTACCTGAATGGCGGACCGGGTTCACCTGCGTTCATCTGGGTGCCGAAGCGGCTGCAGAATGCTTTCTCACAACCTCTGTCCGGTTGGTGGGGCCACAAGAAGCCGTTTGAAATGAGCCCGGAATATCGGCCCGATGACGGCGTTGGCAGGTTCCTGTGCGGCACGCAACCCATTGTCTCCATGTCGATGGTCGAATGCGGCCTGGACGTGTTCGGGCAAACCAGCATGACCGCGTTGCGCCGCAAGTCGCTTGCGCTGAGCGACTTGTTCATTGAACTCGTGGAGACACGCTGCAGCGAATTTCCGTTGCAGCTAGTGACGCCGCGAACACATGCTGAACGCGGATCGCAGGCGAGCTTCGAACACCCGCATGGGTATGAGGTCATGCAGGCGCTGATTGCGCGTAACGTGATTGGCGATTACCGCGAGCCGCGCATCCTGCGCTTCGGCTTCACGCCGCTTTATACGCGCTATATGGATGTATGGGACGCCGTTGAAACCCTGCGCGACGTGCTCGCGACCGAAGCGTGGCGTGCACCTGAATTCGCCGAACGTGGCGCCGTTACCTGATCAAATGGAGAACGCGCGATGACACCATCACATGAAAGCGAAGGCACGGGCGGCTGTCCCATGGGGTATGGGACGGGAACGGGGACGGGGACGGCAGGCGACGCTGCGCAGAAGCCCGAAGGCTGGCATGACGCGCAGCTCGACTTCACCGGTTCGATGAGCTATGGCGACTATCTCTCGCTCGACACGCTGCTTGCGGCGCAGCATCCGCTCTCGCCCGACCACAACGAAATGTTGTTCATCGTTCAGCACCAGACGAGCGAGTTATGGATGAAGCTCGCGCTTTATGAGCTGCATGCAGCGCTTGCCGCCGTGCATCGCGATGACCTGCCGCCTGCGTTCAAGATGCTCGCGCGGGTCTCGCGCATACTCGATCAACTGGTCCAGGCGTGGAGCGTTCTCGCGACCATGACGCCGTCCGAATACACGGCAATGCGGCCTTATCTGGGGGCATCGTCCGGATTCCAGTCGCATCAGTATCGGCAGATCGAGTTCCTGCTCGGCAACAAGAACGTGCAGATGCTCAAGCCGCATGCACACAGGCCGAACGTGCTTGCCGAAGTCACCGCGACGCTTGTAGCCCCCTCGTTCTACGATGAAGTCATCCGCCTGCTTGCGCGCCGCGGTTTCCCGATCGCGCCGGAAAGGCTTGAGCGCGACTGGACTCAGCCAACCACCCACGACGCCAGCGTGGAAGCAGCGTGGCTCACGGTGTATCGCGAGCCGACCCAGCATTGGGAACTCTACGAGATGGCGGAAGAGCTTGTCGATCTCGAAGATTCTTTCCGGCAATGGCGCTTCCGTCACGTCACCACCGTCGAGCGGATCATCGGATTCAAGCAGGGCACGGGCGGTACCAGCGGCGCGCCCTATTTGCGAACGATGCTGGATGTCGTGCTGTTTCCCGAGTTATGGCACGTCAGGACGCTGCTCTGAGCGTTTGAATGTTTGACTGCGGGTTCATATTGGGGCGGTCATCCGCGTGGACCTTCCAGAATCTGGAAGCTTGAAGGTCGCGCGGGGTAAAACAGACTCGCTCTGACAAGCGGCGCGCTTTGCCCGATAATGACCCGCATGAAAATACTCCCTTCTCCCCGCCTCATGCGGCGCGCGTTGCTGGTGCTGCCCGCCGCCCTCCTGCTCGCGTCATGCGCCGCGCCTGTCGCACCAACCTCACTCGATACCGCCATTGCCGCGCCGTATCGCGGAGACAAGGCGCAGGCCCGCGACGTCTACCGGCACCCGAAAGACACACTGGAATTCTTCGGCCTCGCGCCGAACCAGAGCGTGCTGGAAATCGCGCCGGGCGGCGGTTGGTACACGGACATCCTCGCGCCGTATTTGCGGGGACGCGGCACGCTTTACGAAGCGCAGTACCTGCCACCCCAAGGAACGCTCCCGGCCGGCGAAGCGAAGAGCAATGCAGCGTTCGAACATAAGCTTGCTGCTGAGCCGGAGATCTATGGCACGGTCGTTGTCGGCACCCTGCAATCGGGGCAGTTCAAGGGCTTGCCTGCAGGACTGCAGGTTGATCGCGTGCTGACGTTCCGTAATATTCATAACTGGATAGAAGACGGTCAGGTCGATGCAAACCTGCGTGCTTTCTATTCGGTCCTTAAACCCGGCGGCGTGCTGGGTGTGGAAGAGCATCGCGCAAAGCCCGGTACATCGGTTCAGCAAATGATCGATACAGGCTACATGACTGAAGCCTACGTCATCGAGCACGCACAGGCAGCGGGTTTCAGGCTTGCCGCGCGCAGCGAGATCAACAGCAATCCCCGCGATACGAAGGGCTATCCGAACGGCGTGTGGTCCCTGCCACCGACCTACCGCGGCGGCGATACCGACCGCGCACGCTTCGCCGCCATTGGCGAGTCGGACCGGATGACGCTGCGTTTCGTCAAGCCGTAGGCGGCGCTTGCCCGGTTGCAAGGTCATTGCTGATCAAAGCAATGACCTTCCGTTGCAGCGGGCGATTCTGACAACGCAATGATGCCGCAACCGGGACCGTAGTTTGCGTGCTGTGCGCTCACCACCCCTTCTTCACTGTTTGAATCACAAGGTTATCCATGATCGAAGTCCATCACCTGAACGAATCCCGGTCGCGCCGCATCACGTGGCTGCTCGAAGAACTCGGACTCGATTACACCGTTCATGCTTACCAGCGCAATCCGAAAACGCGGCTTGCGCCGCCCGAACTCGAGAAGATTCATCCGCTGGGCAAGGCGCCCGTGATTCGCGACGGCGACGAAGTGATCTTCGAGTCCGGAGCGATCATCGAATATCTGGTCCGCAAGTATGGCAACGGCCGGCTTGCGCCCGCGCCGGACTCGCGTGACTACAACCGGTATTTACAGTTCCTCCACTACGCAGAGGGTTCCGCCATGCTGCCGCTCATGCTCAAGCTCTACACGAGCCGGCTTGGCGACGGCGCTGCACCGCTCCAACCGCGCATTGAAAGCGAAATGCAGAGGCATCTCGGTTTCCTGAACAGCGAGCTTGCGGGACGGGATTATTTTATTGGCAATGAACTGACGGGCGCCGACGTTCAACTGTCGTTCGCGGTCCAGATGGCCGTGAAGTTCTGCGGCGAAGATGCGTACCCCAACCTCACGGCGTTCGTCCGGCGCATAGAAGCGCGTGACGCGTATCAGCGGGCGATCGAGAAGTCAGGAGAGTAAGCGGTTTTGGGTGTCGTTGGCTGGCGCAAGGAACGCTTGCTCAGCCAACAGTACTCGCAAACCCCTCGGCTACGGCATCCCCGAACACGCTGGCCGCACTTTTTAAATTGCCCAACTGAACGGGGTGGATCAGCCAGATATCGAGGCTTAACGAAAAGTCCTTCACATCGACAACAGATAGTTCGGCATACGAATTACTTCGCCCAAGCACACTGCGCGGCACGAGTCCCAAACCAAGCCCCGCAGCAATCAACTTCAGTTGCATCTCGGTACCGTGCGTATCCACGCTTAGCCTGAGCTCGCGCCCCGCCCCTTGCATCGCCCGTTCCAGCGCGGCCCGGTAACCGCAGCCTAGCGGATTGAGGATCCATTCCTGCTCCGCCAGCGCCTTGATGCTCGAGCGCCGCTCAACCACCGGCCGCCGTTTGCTCTGGACCACGAGCACCTCCAGCGTCGTGATGAACCGTCCCGCCACATTGGCCGGCAGCGTGCTGGGGGACGGCAGCAGCAACGTGGCTGCATCCAGTTTCCCAAGGCTGACCTGCTGCAACAGCCCCGTGCTCCATTCGGTGTGCGACTGAACCTCCAGCGCCGGAAATGCGGTTTTCAGACGCATTACCGCATCGAACAAAACGATCTCCGCTACCACCTGCGACAGGCCAAGACGAAACGTCCCGCTCGGCACGGCCTCTTCCCGGGGAATCTCGAGCAGTTGATTCACGCTGCGCATCAGCGGCACCGCATGTTCATAGATCCGGCGCGCAATCGCGGTTGCTTGAGGAGGCTTGCTATTGCGATCCAGAAGCTCCGCGCCCAGGACCGCTTCAAGATGCTGAATCCGCCGCGATATGGCCGATTGCGTCAGCGACAACACATCCGCCGCCCGCGTCAACGAGTTATGGTCGAGCACCGCAACCAGGGTTTTAAGGTCTTCGAATAACATGCCCACCTCTCATGGTTCATATGAAAATTATGCGCTTGATGCAAGTTTCCACCTAGTCTAATCTTCAACGGCGAACCACGCGACTGCAGTATCTTTTATCGCAGTGGGCAAACTCCAGGCACGACAACACACCCGGCAGGTCGTGGCCAGCGCGTCCCTATTCCCCACTTAAGCCAGAGGTCAGACCATGCCACTCGTTCGAATCAATCTTGCGCAAACCGCCTCGCCTGAAGTCGTTCAGGCAATCAGCAACGTCGTGTATGACGCCATGATCGATGTAGTCAAAGTGCCCGAGCACGACAAGTTCCAGATCATCACGCGTCATGCGCCGGACGAATTGATCTATCCGGCGGAGGGATACCTGGGCGTGACCTACACACCGGGAATCGTGTTTATTCAGGTAACCTGGAACACCGGCAGGACGATCGAAATGAAAAAGGCCTTTTACCGCGCGGTGGCCGACGGCATACATGCGAAGACGGGCATACGAAAGGAAGACGTCTGGATCAACCTGGTCGAGGTGAATCGCGAGGACTGGTCGTTCGGCAATGGTGACATGCACTACGCGCCGAAGTAACTACCGTACGCGCAACAAGACAAACCGCCGTTCGCGCACGCACGCGACCGGCGGTCATTCGATCACGCGCTAATGCGGACGCCTGTGATTCAAGGCAATGAACACGCCCATCAGTGTGACAAACGCCAGCACGAGCAAGGTCGCGTTGAGCAGCACATGCGGATAACCAAGTTCACTGACATCAATGAACGGATACGGATAAAAATCCGACATGCTGCCGCGCCACAGCGTGATGCAAAGATAAGCTAGCGGATAAATCAGCCACAGCATGCATTGCCGCAAAGTCAGATGAAAGCGCGGCACGAACAGCACCCAATAGAGTGCCGACAACACCGGAATAATGGTGTGCAGGCATTCGTTGAGCACCGCGCGATATCCCGCCGGCGTCCACAGGTGACGCAGCAACAGGTTATAAGCCAACCCGACAAATACGATGTACACGACGACCGCCGTCACCACGGTCGGCTTGCGAAAAAATCGCCCGAGCGATGAGTGGCCAAGCGCGGCGACAAACGAAAAACACAGGGCGACGGTCAATACCGTCAGGTTCGTCAGATAGCTGCTGAGGCGTTCAATCCCATCGAATACGCTTAAGCCCCTGGCCAGCATTCGATGAACCGTGATGTCGGTTTGTGCGGCAAGCGACAGCCACGCCATGGTCGCGATCAACGCGGCCAGCAACAACGACGCCGTGCCGGATGCACGCAACGGCAACGCGTGCTCTGACCCTGCCTGTGGCTGGCTTTTCGTGCGGCTTTCAGGATGCGTGGGAACTGGCTTGGACATGCCGCGATTTTATACGCGACAAGAGGCGTCTGCAGAGCGCAGGCGTTCGAACGAACACAAGCACGCGCAACCTGAGCTCAGGATATCTTGAAGATGTTTTGCGAGCCGCGCACGTACAGGTCCTCAGCTTTCAGGAGAATGCGTTCGCGGTACAGATCGAAGGCGGCGAGCACGGCGGATTCGCCCGACCCCATTTGCGGATTGAAACTCGACAGGGCCGCATCGCCTATCTGGAATGCGATCTCGCGCGAACCGTCATACCCCCAGAAGCACACGCAGTGCCTGGAGTCGTCGTAGGACCGGCTGGGGTTCGGGAAATTGAGTTTCATACGCCATCCTAGTCCCATTCGTATAACGCGCGCGACGGTGTTCTTCATAGTAATTACCCTGACCCGGCGCTCCTTGCCTCATACGTGCAATGCTTTTGTAATGAACGAGACACGTCGATGCTCTCGCATCGTGTCCCCTGGTTCAAGTAGACTCTGGTGCCACGCAATCGATTGAACCTTCGGCGCTTTGCTTGAAAGTGCGTCGTCGGCTCCACAAGAAATCCGCTCGCCGCCTCGTGAAACCAGCCAACTTCCGCATCACCGCCGCCGTCGTAGCCAGCGCGCTTTTTATGCAAAACATGGACGGTACGATCGTCGCGACGGCCCTGCCCGCGATGGCGCGCGATCTCGGCGTTGACCCGGTGCATTTGAGCAGCGCCATTACCGCTTATCTGGTGGCGCTGACGGTCTTCATTCCCGCTAGCGGATGGGTGGCCGACCGCTTCGGCGCCAAGCGCGTCTTCATGTGGGCAATCGCAACTTTCACGCTGGCGTCACTCGCGTGTGCGGCTGCCGCGAACCTTCCGCAACTCATTGTTGCGCGTATCGTGCAGGGAATTGGCGGGGCAATGATGGTGCCGGTCGGACGTCTGATCCTGTTCCGTGGCGTCAAACGCGAGGAGTTGCTGCAGGCCACCACATGGCTCACCATGCCGGCGCTCATCGGCCCCTTGATGGGTCCGCCATTAGGCGGCTTTCTCACCGATACCCTCTCGTGGCGCAGCATCTTCTGGGTCAACGTGCCCGTTGGCATTGTGGGTCTGCTGCTGACCTGGCGCTTGTTGCCGGCCGCGCCTCCCGAACATCATGCGCCGCCTGACGTTCGCGGCATGATGTTGATAGGCGGGTCGCTCACGCTGTTCATGACCGGCATTGAATGCGCGGGACGCGGGGTCCTGCCGCCGTTTGCGTCGCCTGCATTTGTTGCTGCGGGCGTGCTGATGTTCTGGGTGGCGGTCAGGCACTGCCGCCGCGTGGACGATCCGGCCGTCGATTTCTCGCTGCTCTCCATTCCGACTTTTCATGCGGCGACTATTGCGGGAAGTCTGTTTCGTGCCGGTGCCGGCGCGCTGCCATTTCTCGTGCCGCTGACATTGCAGGCCGGGTTCGGCTATAGCGCTTCCGCTAGCGGCCTGGTGACGTTCGCCAGCGCGCTGGGGTCATTTTGCATGCGTCCCATGACATCGCTTGCACTAAGGCGCTTCTCTGTCCGGACCGTCTTGTGCGCAGGCAGCGTTTCGTTTGCCGCCGTGCTGATGGTGTGCTCGCTCATGTCGCAAAACTGGCCGGCAGGGGGCATCTTCTTGTTGCTGCTGGTGGGCGGCTTGTCGCGCTCGCTTAGCTTCGCCACCATGGGGGCGCTCGCTTTCGCCGATGTACCCAAGGCCCGGCTGGCTGCCGCCACCTCGTTCCAGGGTACCGCCCAGCAATTGATGAAAGCCGTAGGCGTGACGGTCGCGGCAGGGACCATTCAAGTCACCATGATCGTGGCCCCCGGCACGCATGCCGAACGCTGGCAGTTGGCCTCTGCCTTTATTGTTACCGCGCTCGTTGTGATTGCTTCTTATCCGATGTTCATGCGGATGCCCGCTGAAGCAGGGGCGGGGATTTCTGCTTCGCGAGGATCCGCACGCGGGCGTGCGAGCGAGGTCAAGTGACGCTATTCACGCGCGCTGCCTGAGCGGCATGTTCAAGCGCCGATCAGCACCCCGGTCCTGAACGGGACGGCACCCGTTACACGGCCCATCGGTGCGCCGGCGATCACAAAACGAATTGCGCGGCGCATGTAAAAGACACCGTCGTTTTTCGTCGTCAGCGTGGTCACTTCGTCGGTGATCGGATCGACGATATCGAACACCGGGTCACCCGCTTTCAGATGTGCCCCAACCTGCGCGCGATACACCACCACGCCGCTTGCGGGCGCAATGAACTGCTCGCTGCCGGCCAGCGGCGTTGCCGGATGACCGAGCGGCGGCAACTCGCGCGCCTCACCTTCGATCACACCGCGATACGTCAGGTAATCGACAATCGCCTCCGCGTCCTGCCCGGCAAATTCGTAGGACACGTCGCGCTGGCCGCGATGCTCGACCGTCAGCGCAACATTTGGCGCGGCAAGCGGCGTGCCCTCGCCCAGCAGCGCGCGAACGTCGTTCCACAACTGCGTGTGAACCTCGTCGAATGACTGGCCACCCGAGTCCGCACAGAGCAGGACACCGCTTGCGCCCAGATAGCGCGCGAGCGGTTCGACCGACGGCCAGCTCGCAGGGCTCGTGTACAGGTGCATGGTGGCTTCAAGCGAACAATGCAGGTCGAGGATCACGTCGGCGTCGGCCGCCACGATCAGCATCTCGCGGCGCAGGGACTCGAACTCGTTCTTCGGCTTGACCTCGGCGAGCATCTCGCACACGGCCCGCCGCAGCAAGCGCGTGTTGCTGTCCGCATCCTGCGTCCACTGGCTGCCAATACGCTTGACCAAAGCGGCGGCGGCCGGCAGCGGAAAGCTGCGGTTGAAGTTGTGGCCGCTATTCAATTCGAAGCGCCCAAGGAACTGCCCGAGCACATGTTGCGACAGTCCGATCGGATTGGCGACCGGCACCACGATCACCTCGCCACGAATGCACCCCGCCTTCTCCAGTTCGATCAGCCGCTGCTTCAGGCGCCACGCGGTCAGCATCGCGGGTATTTCGTCCGCGTGCAGCGACGCCTGTATGTAGATCTTCTCGCCCTTGCCGGGGGTGCCGAAGTGAAAGCTGACGAACTCGCGGCGCGTGCCGATGGACGTGGAAACCAGCGGCGTGCTTTGGGTATGCATCGAATGCTCCTGAAATCCTGTTAGTTGCCGTAGACGTCGAAGTCGAAGTACTTGCGGGCGATCTTCTGGTACGTGCCGTCGGCACGCATGCTGGTGATCGCCTGATCAATGCTCGCCTTCAGCGCAACGTCGTCCTTGCGCAGGCCAATGCCCGTGCCATGGTCACCCATATCCAGCATCCCGCCGACAAAACCGAATCCCTTGCCTCGCGGGGTCTTCAGGAAGCCGTTATCCGCTTCCACCGACCCCAGCAGCGCCGCGTCCAGCCGGCCAGCCGTCAGGTCTTCAAAGACACCGTCCTGGCTTTGATACGCGACCACTTCCACTCCGCCCGGCTGCCAGTTCTTCTGTGCATAGGTTTCGAACTGCGTGCCGCTCTGCACGCCAACGCGCTTGCCGCGCAAACCCTCCGCGCTGACGGTCAGGGGAGCACCGGTCTTCGCGATCAAACGCGATTTGAACTGGAACAGCTTGGTTGAAAACGCGATCTGCTGCATGCGCTTTTCGGTGATCGCCATCGACGAGATGATCGCGTCGATCTTGCGTGCCTGCAGCGCCGGGATCATGCCGGAAAACTCCATTTCGACCCATTGGCAATGCATCGCGATGCGGCGGCAGATCTCGTTGGCGAGATCGACGTCGAAACCGGTCACGGAGCCGTCGGGCATTTTTACGTCCATCGGCGGATAGGTCGGATCGATGCCCAGCCGCAACACGTTCGCGTCTTTCGCGAAGGCCGGCGTGGCGACGGTCACGGCCGCGATCACGGCGGCGGCGAGCAACGAAGGGAGGGTTTTCATCGGCGCTTACTCAGTAGTGAACACAGTGATGGGGATAGGACGCCTGCATGGTACGAGTGCAAAATGCCACCAAATAGGCCCGTTTTACTTATCATGATCACTTTTACCTATCACCCGGACGGTTACAGTGGACTTGACCTTGACTCAGCTTCGCGTATTCGTCGCTGTCGCTGAAGCCGGCAGTCTCAGGGCGGCGGCGCGCAGCCTCGGCATTGCCCAGAGCGGTGTGACGCAGCAGTTGAGGAAGCTGGAAACCAGCGCGGGCGGACCGTTGTTCGAGCGCGGGCATCGCGGTGCGCGCCTGACCTCGATCGGCGAGCGCCTGCGGATTCGGGCGGACGTGATCCTTGGCGAGTGCGTCCGAACCGAAAACGAAATGCGTCAGCTGCGCGGCGAGTTGACGGGGCAGGTCTCGCTCGGCGTCGCCGCTGAGGCCATGATGCGATTATTTCCCGCGCTGCTGGCGAGTTTTCGTGAGCGGTGCCCGCGTATCGACGTTCACCTGACCAGCGCCACGTCGCGGGTCCTGACGTCGTGGGTGCGCGACGGCAGCCTGGACTTTGCGTTGGCGCTGGCGTCGACCGAAGCCGATATCCACGACCTGGACGCCACCACGCTGTTTGAATCGCCCGTCACCGTGATCGCGCGGCAGGGTCATCCGCTGGCCCGCGCGCGATCGTTGCGGGCGCTGCAGGACTGCCAGTGGGTCAGCACCCGGCCTCGTCATTCGGGCGACGTAGTGAACCGCTTGTCCGCCTTGTTCGAGGACGCGGGGCTTGAACCGCCGCGTATCGCGGCCACCACCGAAGCCGTGTTCGACACGCTGCATTGCGTGGCCAACAGCGATTATTTGTCGCTCGAGCCCGTGCGTCTCGCGGCCCACCCATTTTTCAGGGACCACGTGGCGATCGTCCCGATCAAGGAACAGGCCATGAGTACGCGCGTGTGCCTGCTGCGCCGGGCAGGCGTGCCGCTGACGCCGGTCGCGCAGGAGCTGGCGTCCATGGCTGTATCGTTTGCGAGAATGCTGCCCGCAACGGGCGTGACTGCGGTGACCGGCGCGACCGGCGTGACAGACGAGGTGCCAGATCAATGACACTCGATACGATTGCGCCCCCGCTCCTTCGCGCGATATAGCGCGGCGTCGCTGCGCGAAAGGGACGCGTCGGGGGCTGCGTCGGCCGCATTCATGACGGTAATGCCAATGCTGACCGTCAGCGCGATTCGCCAGTCGCTTTCCATCAGCGGCGCTTCCACAATCCGTTGCTGCACTCGTTCGGCGAACGCCCTTGCATCTTTCAGGCCGATACCGGGCAGCACCACCGCGAACTCCTCGCCGCCAACGCGGCCGGCAATGCCCTGCTTTCCCAGCTCAGCCTGCAGGAGCGACGCGAAATGCCTGAGCGCCCGGTCGCCGACCGCGTGTCCCCAAGTGTCGTTGATCAATTTGAAGTGGTCCAGATCGCACATGAGGATGGCCGCGATGCCCTCTTTCGTGTGCCGTATCCGCGCGAGTACCGCCTCGAGCTGAACCATGAAATGGCGGCGATTGGGCAACTGCGTCATGAAGTCGATGGTCGCGAACTCCTTCAGTTCGGACTCTGTGCGCTTGCGTTCCGTCACGTCGGTAATGAAGCCGTGCCACAGCGTGCTGCCGTCTTCCAGCCGCCGGGGCTGTGCGTCACCCTGCCGCCAGCACAGGCCCCGTCTTGGCAACTCGACACGGTATTCAAGGTGCCACGGCGTCAGGCTCGCGGCGGAGTGTTCCAGGGACGCACGATAAGCCGCGAGATCATCCGGGTGCACGATCGAATTGATGATCGCCGCGCTCGTGGCCACCTGCTGCGGCGTGATCTCGTAGATATCTTCAATGCCCGCGCTTGCATACGAAAAAAACGACTCGCCATTCGGGAGCAGGCGATATTGAAAGACCAGACCCGGCACCTCGTTGGTCAGGCTGGTGATCAGGTCGACCGATTCCTGCAGCCGTTCCGACATCGCGCGCATGGCGGTGATATCCGTAGTGGTGCCAATCATGCGCAGTGGCCGGCCCGCGGTGTCACGGCTTACCACTTTGCCGCGGCTGGAGATCCATTTATAGCCGCCATCCTTGCACCGGATGCGATGTTCAACTTCATAACTTGGCGTCTTTTGATCGAAATGTGCCTGGATGGCCGCTTGAACGTAAGCGAGATCGTCCGGGTGGACCCGCTTGTAGCTCTCGTTGAGCTCATTGGTCAGTTCCCAGTCCGCATAACCCAGGATGGCTTTCCATCCCGCGGAATAGTGGATCTCGTTGGTAACGATATTGCGATCCCAGATGCCCGTGCCGCTGCCTGCAATGGCAAGCGCCATTCTTTTCTCTCGCTCACACAGCGCGTCCTGCTCTTCCTTTAATTGGGCGGCCACATGATCACGCTCAACGATCACTTCCGCCAGCCGGGCAAACTCGCGCAGGCATTCGTGCTCTGCCTGATTCAGTTCTCGGGGCCTGGTATCGAGCAGACAAAAGGCACCGAGCGGTTCTCCGTTCGAAGCCCGCAGCGGGCATTGCGCATAAAAACGGACGCGAGGGGTGTCCATGACAAGCGGGTGACTGTAAAAGCGCTTGTCGGCGAGGGTGTCCGGCACGACCAGGAGCTCGTCGTCACAGGTTGTCTTGCCACAGAACGATAACTCGCGAGGGCTTGGCGGGAAGAGAGGCCCCGCAGAAAGACAGTCGTATGAACTGAACCACTGCCGCTGTGCATCAACCTGCATGATCAGCGCAACGGTAACGCCGAAATGGTGTCTGGCGAGGCGGGTCAGGCCGTCGAATCGTTCGTCCGGGAGTGTGTCCCCGTCGGGCGATCGCAAGGCATGAACCGGGTTGCTTTCGTCGTCAAATTTAGCGGGAGCCAGCATATCCGATTCTGTCGACGGTGACTGGGAGCAGTGCATACAGTCTATAACGACAATTCCCGCATGGGGGCTGAGACGTTCAATCTTGCACTGCACACACAGGTGTTCGCGGTTCGACCGGCAGATTGATTTTATACAGGAACCCGCTTGTGCAACAGGCGTGCTCATGCCGGCATCAGCGTGAATTTTTCCATCATGCACGGACCGCGCGGCGCTGTTCTTCCGGTTGGTTCCGACCGGCTATCATGTCGGTCTGGGCAATACCTCGAGCTTCGGAAAACACGGTCATGACACGAAAGAAACTTGCGGACAGCGCGCCTCGGGAAACCGCTGCAATCCTGCGTCACTGGCACGACGCCGTACCCAACGACCGGTTGGCCCACCTCGTGAAGGACGCTGCGCGTTCGATGGTGCGCGCGATGCAGATGCGCCTTACCGAGCACACCGTATCGTACGGGCACTGGACGTTCCTGCGAATCTTGTGGGAGACGGATGGCCTGACGCAGCGCGAGCTGAGCACGCAGGCGGGGGTGATGGAGCCCACGACCTTTGCCGCCGTCAAGGCCATGGAGGCGCTGGGTTATGTCGAGCGTCAGCAGATGCCCGAGAACAAGAAAAACGTGCACGTCTTCCTGACTGCCGAGGGCCGGGCGCTGAAAGAAAAGCTCGTTCCGCTCGCGGAGGAAGTCAATGAGATCAGCGTGGCGAGCCTGAGCGAGCAGGACATCAAGACCGCGCGGAAGGTATTGCTCGCTTTGATTGAAAACCTGGCCGACGATGAATTGGGGTCCACGAATCCAATGCGCCGCGTGCCTTCAACGCGGGAGCTGGGACGGATCATTGCAGAGCGCGGGGATACGGTTGAGGACAGTTGACGCAGGGACGCAATAGCCTCCCTCGTTCCCCTCCTCTACACCGGTGACGGATTGCGGTCCGCGAACCCGCGTTGATGCCAGTACGGATACGGCAGCGGCAATGTGCTCGCTTTACAACCCCCGGACCACATTCAGCGCAGCGCCCACCATGTCCTTCACGACAACCTGAACCTTGCCGGCCGCTTCAGGCGCGTAGTCGAACGGTTCCGTCTCGTGCATGTAGGTCGACTGGCACATTTCCAGTTGTATCGCGTGAATGCCGCTCTCGGGGGTTCCATAGTGACGCGTGTTGTAGCCACCCTTGAAGCGGCCGTTGGCGATCCACGTATAGGCGCTCCGCGCAGCGACATCCGTGACGGCTTGCAAAGCGCCCGGCGCCGCGGTGCGCCCATCCTGCGTACCAATGTTCAGATCAGGAAGCTTGCCCTCGAACAGACGCGGCAACACGCTTGCGATGGAATGCGCTTCCCACAGCAACACGTTCGGATGCGCCGCCCGCAATCGCGCCAGTTCCGCTTCAAGCACCTCGTGATACGGCTGCCAGTAAGTGACTACGCGCCGCGCTTTCTCGGCGTCATCGGGCTGCGAGCCATCACGATACAGCGGCATGCCGCGGAAGGTTTCACCCGGGCACAGACCGGTGGTTGTCTGGCCCGGATAGAGGCTTTCGTCATCCGATGGGCGGTTCAGATCGATCACATAGCGCGAGATGCGTGCGCCCAGAATTGTCGCGCCCATCTCGCGGGCAAAGTCGTAAAGGCGGTCGAGATGCCAGTCGGTATCGGCAACGGTCAGCGCTATGTCCGTGTACAACGGCCGCAAGCTCTCGGGAATCCGGGTGCCCACATGCGGGATGGAAATGAGCAGCGGAGCGTCGCCGCGATGCAAGGTGTAGAGATCGGTCATGATGGATTCCGGGCGAAGTAGGTAGGCAAAACAAGTGTCGAAAAAAGCGCGATAGGCAAGTCGATAAGCGATTATTGGAGCGCGTCGTCCGGCAGGGCCGGCAGCGCTTCCTGCAGTGCCGGTCGAATGCGCTGGTCAAGCACGCCGCGCGTCAGGGAGATGAGCTCGGCCGCAAAACCGTCCCATTCGCTTTCACGATGCAGCAGGAAAAAACCGCGGCGTGCAAGGCCGCCGGGCGGGAGTGGCAACACGTCGATCTCGTCCAGATAGTGACGCGCCTGCCATAAGCAAAGCGGCGTGGAGATCGCGAAACCCAGGCCTGCGGCAACGAGGCTGAGCAGCGGATCGGTGGCGTCGAATTCATAACGCCTCGGACTGTCGATACCCAGATGCCGCGCAAAGCGCTCCACCTGCTGGCCGATGACCGAACGCCCCGTATACCGGATCAACGGCAGGCTGCTCGCAAGCAAACGCCAGTCCGCCGCCGGCCGCGACGCGAGGAAACGCCGCGACGCCACGGCCACGAACGCCTCGGAGAACAACGGAATCTCCACTATACGAGGGTCCGAAATGACAGTCTGGGTGCAGACGGCCAGATCGATCTCGCGATCGTGCAACTGCTTGGTCAGCCCCGGCGTCAGTCCCGACCACAACGCAATCTGCCGCGACGAACCCGACAACGCACGAATCAGTTCGGGGCCCACGGTCGCCGCGAACGAGTCCACACAGCCAAGCCGCACCGAAGCGTTACCCACATCCGATACCTCGTCAATGCGGGCGCTGACCCGTTGGGCATGATCAAGCAGCGGCGTGGCAAGTTCGAGCAACGCGCGTCCGGCGCTGTTGGCACGCGGCGGACGGCTGTCGCGGTCGAACAGGCTCGTGCCCTGCTCGCGTTCGAGCGCGGATACAGCCTGGCTGATTGCACTCTGGCTCACGCCGAGTTGCCTGGCAGCGGCAGTCATCGAACCTGTGTCGCAGACGGCTACGAACGCCTGCAGCGCACGCAAGTCGATGGGGTGACGCGGTCGTCTCATAGGCGCTCCGGTTTGGCGCGGCGCCCGCTTGGGGCAAGGTCCCAGCATGCCTGCGCTGCCAGGGACCGTGCGAAGCTGCAGCGTTTTCCGTCGATAAGCATAAGTTTGCCTTATGCAAAATGTTCGCGGAAGCGGCGTTTCCTGCAATCGCGGTGAGGTGGAGGCGTGCGGAGCGCCTGCCTCATGCACCGCCTCATGCCCCGCGCGATGTTCTGGCTTAGCGCGATCCTTCCGGAAAGTCGGCGCCGATGGTCGTCTTTTCCCACGCGTCAAAGTCGTGAGTCAGCGAAGCGACTTTCCTGCGCGCCAGTTCAAGCGCGGCTTTGCCGAGCAGCAAACGCAACGGCGGAGTGTCCGAGAGTGCTGCGTCAATGATCGCCTGCGCCGCGCGCACGGGGTCACCCGCCTGATTGCCGCTGCGCGCTTCGGTCTGCTTGCGGCGCTCGCCCGCGGTCCCCTCATAGTCATCAATGCGCGTAGCCGACTGCTTGATCGATGGTCCGGCCCAGTTGGTGCGGAATGGTCCGGGCTCGACCACGAGCACGTCGATGCCCAGCGGTTTCACTTCAATCGCGAGCGACTCCGAGATGCCTTCCACCGCGTATTTGGTGCCGTGGTAATAGCCCGTGGCCGCGAAACTCGTAATCCCGCCTATCGACGAAATGTTGACAATGAGGCCGCTCTTCTGTGCTCGCATGACGGGCAGCACGGCCTTGGTCATGTCGACGAGACCGAACACGTTGGTCTCGAACATCGCTCGAACGGCTTCGTCTTCACCTTCTTCAATTGCTGCCAGGTAGCCGTAACCGGCGTTGTTCACGAGCGCATCGATACGTCCGAAATGCTTCTGCGACTTCGCAACAACATCGGCGATCTGCTGGCGGTCGGTCACGTCCAGTTGCAGCACCAGTGCACGGTCTCCGTGACCTTCAGCCAGATCGCCAAGCTTCGACGGGTCACGGGCCGTCACCACGGCGCGCCACCCGCGCTCCAGCACCAGCTTTGCCAGCTCGCGGCCGAAACCGGTCGAACAGCCGGTGATGAGCCATACGGGATTGTCTCGATTCATCATGGAAAGCTCCTATTTATAGATCGGAAAGTCGGTTGTATTGGTGCAGCGGAATGAGGAGGGCTTTCGGAATGCAAACGTCCGGGTTCTTCGCCGGAACCACGCTCGCACGGAAATCCCCGCTAGAGCTTACTCGCGATGCGCGAATGCAGCACGGAGCAGCCGGCTTAAGGTTCCCGGAAATTTCCGGCTTCCCGGGTTCAGCTTGCTGATTCTGCGGGTGGCGACTGGCTCAAGGTCGAATCTGATTTTTAGTTTTACCAGTCCGAGGCCGGGGAGGACTTTCATTTCGACTTCGCCAACGCGCAGAAAATTGGTGCGAAAGCGACACGGGCAAACTCGCCCCTTCCGCGGTTTTCTTTAGGAGGTTAATGCCCCTTTTTTTAACATACCGAAATAATCCGGCACCCTCGAACGGTGCATCTTTGGGTTCCGAAAGGCATGAGTAATATCACGTCGCTCAAGTTGCTGTCGTAGCCATTAATCCCCATTCGGTATTGCGGATGCATCCGCCGAATCTGAGCCGCGAGCCCCGACAAGGCACCCGTTTCAAACACACGTTACGTCATTGTCATAAACAAGACGGTCAAGCTTACTGTGTATTCAAAACGACGGTAGCTCTTGCCGTCCAATAATGGTTTTACAAATCGCATTGCGCGCGTTCACTGAAAAAACCCGTACGCTTGATTACGGGTTATCCAAATTTGGCTAAATCCCTCCATCTATGTCTCACGTGTCCGGCATTTTGGCGGACACATGGTATTCATATCTCCCACGATGCTTATAACGGCGGGTTATTCAATGGCCCGATTCAAATCAGCAAGAAATTCCCGATTAAAGAAGTGGACAACCAAACAATGGAAATTTTTCCTTGTACGCTGGTCTTCGTTGATGTCGACGCAAACGCCAGTCCCAATAGCACGAGTAAAGATCCGTTGTCCTACGCCCGTCAGGCGCTTTGTTTAAACAAGACCCTGCTTCATGCAGGCATGCCCCGGCTTAATGTCTTCACGAATGCACCGGACGCGGTCAACGCCTGCTTTTCCCTCGTGCCGGAAGAGCGGCGTCCGTTCGTGCACGAACTGATCACCAGCGTCAATGTTCCAAGGAACACGGAGTTCTACGGGGCGCATTTCAAGCTCGACCTGCTCGAACAAGTGGCCGGCATGCTCGCGCCCGACATGCTGCTGTTGCTGCTCGATTCGGACATTGTCGCCATCCGTCCCCTGGACGACGAACTGCTTCACCTCTGTGCCGACGCGGGAATCGGTGCGTTTGACATATCGGATCAGGTATTTCCCGCTTACGGCAGCGCCAACGTCATCAAGGATCTCGAGATCGTGGCCGGCCGGCACCTGCTCAATCCGCGCTGGTATGGCGGCGAGTTTCTGCTGAGCACAAGCGCGTTCCTCAGGGCGTTGGTGCCTCGCGCACGCCGGCACTGTGAACGTTATGTGGCGGAGATCGCGAATTTGCAGCATCACGGCGACGAGTCGTTTATCTCCGCTGCACTCAATACGCTGGCGGACGAAGGGCAGCAGATTGTGGAGTTGGGCGCTTACCAGGCCATTGGCCGCCACTGGACCGGCAATACGCATCGCGACCTCCGATGGTTCCAGCACTGCTGCTTCGTCCACCTGCCCGACGGCAAGGCATTGATCGAACGCGAATCGCGTTATTCCGGCTTCAACCCGAACCGCTTCTGGCGCGCGGTGTCCACGGCGCATCTTCTCAACCGCGCGCGCTTTGGCATCAAGCTGTGTTTCGAGGCGACCTCGATCGCGCCGCAACTGCGCAAGATGATCGTCCCGGACAAGCCCGCCGCGCCGAGCGACGAACCGGGTTCGGGAACTGACTCGCCGGAGCCCGGCCCGGTGAGCGCGCTGCGCGTAAAACGCCGCCTGAACGAAAAGAACGACGAGCCCGTGTCCTGAGCCAATGGCTTAACGACAAACTCCTGCCGCCTCGTTATTTCAGGCCGCAGCACCCGCCACGATAGAAGCCGCAAGCAACGCCTGCGTATAGGGATGTTCGGGCGCTTGCAATACGTCCAGGGTGTCGCCCATCTCCACGATCCGCCCAGCCTTCATGACCGCCACCCTGTGCGCCATCGCACGCATCACGGCAAGGTCGTGCGTGATGAACAGGTAACTCAGCGTGTATTTTTTCTGCAGCCGCGTGAGCAGGTTGAGCACCTGCTGCTGTATCGATACATCGAGCGCGCTCGTGGGTTCATCGAGTACCAGCAGTTCCGGCTCGACCGCAAGTGCACGGGCAATGGCTATACGCTGCCGCTGGCCGCCGGAAAATTCGTGCGGACAACGCGGCAGGACCTCGGCCGGCAAACCGACTTCATCGAGCAGCGCCAGCACGCGCTGACGACGTGCCACCGCGTCCACTTCCGGCCGATGCAATGCGATCCCTTCGCCCACGATCTGCTCGATCGTCATACGCGGCGACAACGATCCGTAGGGGTCCTGAAACACCACTTGCAGCCGCGACGACACCATCCGCCGCGAGTTCGCGCTCCTGAGCGCGGACAAGGGCTGCCCGTCGATATGAATCGATCCTTCCGCCGGCCGCTGCAAGCCCAGGATGGCAGCGGCAAGCGTGGACTTGCCTGATCCTGATTCGCCCACTATGCCCAGTGTTTCGCCGCGCCTCAACGCGATGCCGACGTCCTGCAAAGCGCGGAACGAAGACGAAGAGAAGACGGATCGCCAGCCCTTCACCGACGTCCGGTAATCCACCGACAACCCCTGCACGTCGAGCACCCGCCGCGCATTCGAAGCGATCGGATCAATCGCGCGTTCAGGCTCGCTATGGATCAGGCGGCGCGTGTAGGGGTGCTGCGGATTCGCGAACAGTTCAGCGGTCGAATTGGTTTCCACCAGCACGCCCTTCTCCATCACCGCCACGCGCTGCGCAAAGCGCTTCACCAGGTTCAGGTCGTGCGTGATCAGCAGCACCGCCATGCCACGCTCCAGCGCTTCCTGTTCCTGCAAGCCAATCAGCAGTTCCACTATCTGCTGGCGCACGGTCACGTCGAGCGCGGTTGTCGGCTCGTCGGCGAGCAGCAGGCGCGGACGGCACGCCAGCGCCATCGCGATCATCGCGCGTTGCCGCTGGCCGCCCGATAGCTGATGCGGGAAGCTGTCGATACGCCGTTCCGGTTCGGGGATACCGGTACGCCGTAATAATTCAATGCCGCGCTGACGGGCCGCGTTCGGCCGCAAACCCTCGTGCAGACGCAGGCTTTCCGCGATCTGCTTGCCGATGGTGAACAGCGGGTTGAGCGCGGTCATCGGTTCCTGGAAGACCATCGCGACATCGCGGCCGCGAATGCCGCGCATCTGCTGCTCGGTCTTTTGCAGGAGGTCGTCGCCATCAAGCAGGATGCAGCCTGTCTGGCGAGCGTTGTCCGCAAGCCCCAGGATGGAAAGCGCCGTGACGCTCTTGCCCGAACCCGATTCGCCGACCAGCGCCACGCGTTCGCCGCGCTCTATGGATAGGTTCAGGTCCCGTACGACCGTCTTGTCGCCGAAGCCAATCGATAAACCGTCGAGTTGCAGCAAAGGAGTTGTCACTTCTGTGCCCCTCCGAATGCGGAACCGCGCGTACGGGTATCGAGCGCATTGCGTAACGCGTCCCCCATGAACGTCAGCAGCAGCAAGGTGACGACAAGGCCGCCGAACGCCGCTCCGGAAATCCACCACGCATCGAGATTGTTTTTGCCTTCGGCAAGCAGTTCGCCCAGGCTCGGGGTTGGCGCGGGCACGCCAAGTCCAAGGAAATCGAGGCTGGTCAGCGAGAGGATCGCAGCACTCATGCGAAACGGCAGGAACGTGATCACCGGCGTCAGGCTGTTGGGCAATACGTGACGCCACATGATCTGCCAGTTCGACAAACCCATCGTGCGAGCGGCGCGAACGTAGTCAAGCGAACGGTTGCGCAGGAATTCCGCGCGCACATAGTCCGAGAGCGTCAGCCATCCGAACGCCGAGAGCAGGATGAACAGCAGCCACAAGGTCGGCTCGAAGATCGACGCGAAGATGATCAGCAGGTACAAGTCGGGCATCGAACTCCAGATCTCGATCAGACGCTGGCCGATCAAGTCGGTACGTCCGCCGTAAAAGCCCTGCACCGCGCCCGTCAGAACGCCCAGCAAGACGCCCGAGACAGTCAGTGCGAGCGCCATGAGCACAGAGAGCCGGAAACCGTACAGCAGGCGTGAGAACACGTCGCGGCCGAACTGGTCGGTGCCGATCCAGTTCGCGGCCGAGGGCGGTGCGGGATTGGGCGTGGTCGCGAAATAGTCGACCGTGTCGTAGTGAAAATGATTGGGCGGATAGATCGCGAAGTTGCCCTTCGATTCCAGCCGGTCGCGAATATACGGGTCGAGATAATTTGTGCGCGCGGGGAAATCGCCGCCGAATACCTTTTCCGAATAGTCCTTCAGGATCGGGAAATAATAATGTCCCCCGTAGCGGACCAGCAGCGGCCTGTCGTTTGCCAGCACCTCGCCCAGCAGGCTGATGGCGAACAACGCAACGAACACAACCGTGCTCCAGTAACCCAGCCGCTGCGCCTTGAAACGAAGCCATACGCGCCGGCCCGGCGACTCGGACGGCAGCGCTGCCGCGGCAGAAGTTTCCCCCATGATCGGGTTCACGGAGACGTTCATGCTCTCACCGGTCCAGCCGGTCGAACTGGATACGGGGGTCGACGAGGACATAACACACGTCCGCAATGAGCTTGGTCACAAGACCAATCAGGGTGAACAGGTAGAGCGAACCGAGCACGACGGGATAGTCGCGCCGGATCACCGAGTCGTAGGAAAGCTGGCCCATGCCATCGAGTGAAAACAATGTCTCGATCAGCAGGTTGCCATTGAGGAATGCACCGACGAACGCTGCCGGCAGCCCGGTCAGGAGCGGAATCATCGCGTTGCGCAGCACGTGCTTCCAGAGCACGTCGCGTTGCGGCGCGCCCTTCGCGCGGGCGGTCAGCACGTATTGCCGGCTGATCTCTTCGAGGAACGTGTTCTTCGTGAGGATCGTGACGATCGCAAAGTTGCCGACCACCGCCGCGGTCACAGGCAACGCGATGTGCCACAGGTAATCGAGTACCTTTCCTGCCATGCTGAGCTGGTCGAAGTCGTCGGAGGTGAGCCCGCGCATGGGGAACGCCTGCCATAGCGTGCCGCCGCCAAACAGCATCAGCAGCAGGACGCCAAGCACGAAACCGGGAATGGCGTAGCCGGTCAGCACGAGCACGCTCGTGGCGGTATCGAAGCGGGAGCCGTTTCGCACGGCCTTCGAAATCCCCAGCGGCACTGCAATGAGATAGATCAGCAGCACCGTCCACAGTCCCAGCGTGATGGACACCGGCAGCTTCGAACGGATCACCGCCCAGACACTTTGATGCTGGTAATACGACTGGCCGAGATTAAAGCTCGCGTAGTTCCTGAGCATGCTCATATAGCGTACGAGCGGCGGCTTGTCGAAGCCGAATTGCTTCTTGAGTTGCTCGACCTGCTGCGGATCGACTCCCTGGCTGCCGTGATACCCGCTGCCTCCGCCCCCTTCGCCGCCGTGACTTCCACCATGGCGCATCTGCGTCATGATCTGTTCGACCGGACCGCCCGGCACGAACTGCGTCACAACAAATGTCAGCGTGACGACGCCGATCAGCGTGGGGATCATCAGCAACAGGCGTCTGAGGATATAAGCGGCCATGACAGTCTCACTGTGTTGAAGCGGCGGGGGCAACCTTGACGAACCAGTAGTCGATCAGCCAGTCCTCCGCCAGGTAAGAAAGCGGCGGGACCGCCGGGAAGCCCATTCGCGCCCGATACCCCACACGCGTATCGGGTGCGTAGTATTCCGGAACGATGTAGTACCCGCTGATCAGGATGCGATCGAGCGCGCGCGTGGCGGTCTCGAGATCGTTTAGCGTCTGCGCGTTCAATGCAGCGTCGATCATCGCGTCGGCGGCTTTCGAACGCACCCCCGCATAGTTCTCCGAGCCCGGCTGCGAGGCTGCCGTGCTGCCGAAGCGGCGCGTCAGCTCGCCTCCTGGAATAGTGACCGGCGGGTAGATATACGTGGTCATGTCGAAATCAAACGCATCCATGCGCTTCTCGTACAACGCGCTGTCGAGTTCTCGCAGGTGCGCCTGCACACCGAGCGTCTGCAACTGCTGGATGTACGGCAGGATGACCCCGCCCATGCCGGGCTGGTCGTCCATGATCTCGATGGTCATCGGCGTGCCGCTGGCGTTGCGCAACGCACCGTCACGATACTGCCAGCCCGCTTCGTTCAGGAGCGCCTGGGCTTCGCGCAAATTGGCGCGCAACGAATGCGGCGGCACGGTGTCCGGCTGCTTGATCATCGGGCCGAATACGGCGGCGGGAAGCGTCGAGCGATACGGCTCGAGCAGTTTCAACTCCTGCGCATCCGGCTCGCCCCGCGCACCAAACGGAGAGTCCTGGAAGTAACTTCCCGTGCGGCGATACAGACCGTAGAAATACAGCCGGTTCAGCCAGTCGTAGTCGAAAGCCAGCGTCAACGCACGACGCACGCGAACGTCCGCGAAGACCAGCTTGCGGGTATTGAAAATGATGCCCTGCATCTGCGCCGGGCTGTCGGGGAACGCACCTTTCCTGAGCGACCCGTTGCTGAAGTTCTTGCCGACGTACTTGCGCGCCCAGGTCGATGATGAATACTCCGTGCGCATATCCGTGTGGCCCGCCTTGAAATCTTCCAGCGACGTGTAGTGATCCGTGAAGAGCCTGAACGTGATGCGTTGGAAGCGATACATGCCACGCCGCGACGGCAGGCCGGCGGCCCAGTAATCCGGGTTGCGCCTGTAGGTGATCTGCTTGTCATTCTTGCGTTGCTCGATCAGGTAGGGACCGCTTGCCACCGGTGGCACGTCCGATATCTGGTCGAACGGCGGCCGCGTGCCGTCCGCTCTCATGCCCCACTTCGGCGAGAAGACCGGCAAGTCACCCGCAATCAGCGGCGCATCGCGGCGTGCTTCCCTGAAGTCGAAACGCACTGTCAGGCGATCGACCGCGGTCGCGCGGCTGATGCCCGCGAACTCCGAGTTGTAGATCGGCGAAGCCTGATGACTCGCCAACGTGTCATAGGAATACTTCACGTCGGCGGCGGTGATCGGGTCGCCATTCGAAAAACAGGCGTTGGGATTGATATGGAACGTCGCCGACTTGCCGTCCGGGGCGACCTCCACGTCGTCCGTAATCAATGGATACTCGGACGCCAGTTCGTCCCAGCTTCGCTGCATCAGCGTGTCGAACATCAGGTTCTTCAGGTCGGGCGCAGGTGCGCCGCGGACCAGGAAGGGATTCATCGAATCATAGCTTTGCTGTTCATCGTAGTTCTGGAAATTCATGTCGCCGTTAGCCGGCGCGTCCGGGTCCGCATAGTCGAAGTGCATGAAGTCCGCCGGATACTTCGGCTCGCCGTATTGCGCGATCGACGGCCTCGCGAACGTTTGCGATGCAACGAGCAAGGCCGCAAACCCCAGCGTGATAAAGCCTCTATTCATCGTCGCTTGCCGCCGTTGTCCTGAACGATAATTGCACTTCGCACCCTGGCCGCGCGCATGCAGTCAGCGTTCAATGCTTGATGATGTACATGTCTTCGCTGCGGTAATGGTCCATCGGGTTTTTCGTGGAATAGCCGCCCACGTAGCTCTTCACCAGCCGCACCATCGTGTATTGCAGCAGCGGCAACATGGGATAGTCTTCCATTGCCACCTTGCCCGCTTCGGTCTGCAATGTCTGGCGCGTAGCCGGGTCGGTTGAGTCGGACGCCTGGTGCATCAGCGCATCTGCCCGGGCGTTGCACGCCTGGTTGTCGTTCTGCTCGGAACCGCATTGAACGAGCGTGAGGAAGGTGCTTGCGTCGTTGTAATCCGCCACCCAGCCGTTGCGCGCGATCTGGTAGTCGCCGTCATGCCGTTTCTTGAGCAGCACCTTGAATTCCATCGTCTGGATTTCCGTATCCAGGCCCAGCTTGGTCTTCCATTCGGAAGCAGCGAAGATCGCCATCTTCTTGTGATACTCACTCGTGTTGGTGGCGAACTGCAGCTTGGTGCCGGGTTTCACGCCCGCCTCGGCCAGCAGCTTTTTCGCTTCGTCCACACGCTTCGCCATTGGCCACGAGGCCCAGTCGTACGCACTGACGTCCGCGCCCTTCACCCCCTTGACGATCACGCCATACGCCGGGATCTGGCCGTCGGCCGTCACGCGCTGCGCCAGGATGTCCCGATCGATCACCATGGACAGCGCCTTGCGCACACGCACGTCCTTCAGGAGCGGGTCCTTGTTGTTGAACGAGTAATAACGCAAGCCGAGCATGGGCGCCGCGCGGATCTCGTTCGGATACTCCTGTTTGTAGCGGGCGTAGGTGCCCGAGGGAAGTTGGTTCACCCAGTCGTCGCCGCCGGACCTGTACAGGTCCACGTCGGTGTTTTCGTCTTCCACCGGCAGGTACGTGACCTGACTCAGTTGCACGTAAGCGGCGTTCCAGTACTGCGGATTTTTCACCAGCACAAGACGATTGTTCACCTGCCAGTCCTTCAGCATGAACGCGCCGTTGCTGACCAGGTTGCCGGGTTTGGTCCAGTCCTTGCCGTACTTTTCCACCGCCGCCTTGTTCACCGGACCAAGGTTCGTATTCGACATCAGGTCGGGCAGGAACGGCACCGGATTCGGCGTCTTGATTACCACCGTGTACGGGTCAGGCGCGCTTACGCCAAGCGACGCCACCGGCTTCTTGCCCGCCACAATATCCGCTCCGTTCAGCAGGAACATGCCGTAGGTGGTTGCATACGGCGAAGCCGTTTTCGGATCGACGAGACGCTGGCATCCATAGACAAAGTCAGCGGCGACCACCGGCTCGCCGTTGGACCACTTCGCATTCTTTCGCAGATGAAAGACCCACGTGGTGGGGTCCTTCATTTCCCACTTTTCCGCGACGCCCGGAACGGTCTCGCCGTCAGCGCGTGTCGCGGTCAGCCCTTCAAACAGATCGCGCGCGACGGCGTTGGCCGGCACGGATTCCGCCACGTTCGGATCAAGTGTCTCGACTTCGGAGCCGTTGTTGCGCACCAGTTCCTGCTTCGCAGCGAGTTGCACGCCAGGAGGAACGATTGCCGCCTGCACGCTGCCGGCGAGCATCAAGCCACCCAGGACAAGTGCCGACGATACACGGCGAAGAGCGATTGAAGGATGAGGACGTAGTGAGAAAAACATCTGGCAACTCCTGGTATTCGTTACTTCCGCGCCCGGCTTTCACTGCGGCCTTGAGCACGTCATGCGGTGAGGTTTCGAAAGATCGATGTTTGAATCGAAATATCCGGGTCGGAGACGATGAGAGCACGCCAAAAACAAGGCCGCTCCAGCGCCGCATGACGCGCGCCGGAGCGACCGCTCCTTCCGGCAAACAGACTACAGCGGCATCAGAACTTGTACGTCGCGCCGACCTGCGCGAAGCGGCCAATGTTCGTGTAGATCGACTGGTCGTAGCCATTCTGATCCAGCGTGCCATTTGCAAAGATCGGATCGTACGGCGGCGCACGGTTGAAGATGTTGTCGATGCCGCCGAAGATCGTCCAGTGCTTGAAGCCCGTGTACGTCATCATCAGGTTGAACTGGCTGTACGACCCCACGTGGGATGGCCCGCCCGCGACCAGATTTTGCGCATACGGACCTGTGAACTGCCAGGTCAACGCTGCGTCAAACTTGTTGTACGCCCAGTCCAGCGTGGTGTTGCCTTTCCAACGCGGGAAGCTGCCGCCGAACGGCTGCGTGAGGGTGTAGTCGTTACCCGCGCCATTCACCGGCGCCTGGCCCGGAGATCCGAGCTTGAAGCTGTTCACGTAAGCCCAGTCACCGGACAAGGTGAACGTCCCGGTCTTCGTCGGCAGCGACTGGCGGAACGTGCCTTCGAAACCATTCGTATCCAGATAACCAAGGTTCATGTACGGGATGACCTTGTACAGGAGATCGCCCGTGACCGGGTCGGTGACAACCTGGGAAGGCGAGCCCTGGCCGATCACGTTATCGACACGAATCTTGTACCAATCCAGGCCAATATCGGTCGTACGGGTGGGCGACAGCTGGAAGCCGATGGTGAGGTTACGCGTGCGCTCGGCTTTCAGGGCTGGATTACCCTCCGTGATCGACGTGTAGTTCTGGCCGGTGGTCGGGTCCACCTGGATACCCTGCGTCCGCGAGTCGCTGTTCTCGACGAACGTCGGCGCACGGAAGCCGCGGTTGTACGAGGTGTACATCGTGAGTGCCTGAACCGGCTGATAGCGCAACGCGAAACGCGGCGAGAACGCACCGCCCACATCGCTGTAGTGGTCGTAACGGCCTGACTGGCTGAACGTCAGCGCGCGCACGATCGGAATGTCGACCTGGTAGTACACCGCGGCCACGTTGCGCTGGCCATTCACCGTCTGCAGAATCGGGCTGATAACGTCGCCCTGTTCGAATGCCGAGCCCGGGGTCATCACTTCGCTCTGGTGTGTGAACTGCGCACCAAACCCGAGGCCCACATCGCCCGCCGGCAGACTGAAGAGGTGTGGCGTGGACAGCGTCGCGTCAACGGTATCGAGCTTCGAGATCGCCAGGTTATTCGCATCCTGGTACAGCCCGTTGAGGCCGTTCGGCGTAGCCGCCGGATTCGAGAAATCGAACGTCCCGTTCTGGTAAATATTGTTCAGTACGTTGGTGTTGAGCTGGTTCGTATAGGTGTTCGAAACCGTGCTTTGCGAGTGACTGATCGACGTCGCCCAATCCCACTCGCCGTTCGGCAGGTTGAACGAACCCTTGATGCCCGTCGACGCGCGCCAGTAGGTGGAATACGTGTCTTCCGCCACCGCGCCCGGGAAAGCGTACGTAAGCGGCGTGGCTACCCCGAACGGGTTGTACGGATTGCTCGCCGGCACAGTGAAGTTGAACGGAGAAAGCAGCTTGGTCTGCGGATTCCACACGAGCGCGGGAACCTGCGGATTGCCAATCACGTTGTTCCACAGACCGTCATTCGTGGTGGTCTTGTTGCTGCTGATCAGGAAGTCGCCGAACGCCGTCGTTGTATCGTTGATCTTGAAATCGGCGTGAAGCTTCGCGTTCAAACGCTCGGTCATCGGCGCGATAGACGTGCTTTCTGCGGAGTTGTAGCCGCAGATCGTGCCCGGCAACCCCGATGTCAGCGAGTTGGTGCCTGCGGGATGCACCGCACCGCCGTTCGCACAGCCGCTCAATGCCTGCACGCTGCCGTCGGGCATATTCCAGTACGACGGCGCGAGCAACGAATGGCCGCCCGGCTGATTCGTGAAATCCTGGGCGCTCGTCGCGTCGCGGTCCGCGAGCGTAAAGCCGTTCGACTTGTAGTAGCTCGCGGCGGCTGTCACATTGAAGCGATCGGCGTTGAGATCGCCAAAGCCGGCGAGCACGCCGAACTTAGTCGTGCCCGCGCCGCCGCCCTGGCTGATGGCGCTGCCGTAGCTGCCGTCGAGTTGCAGCCCCTGGAAATCGTGCTTCGTGATGATGTTGACCACGCCGGCAATGGCGTCCGAGCCGTATTGCGACACGGCGCCGGCCTTCACGATTTCGATGCGGTCGATGGAGTTCAACGGCAGCGTATTCAGGTCGAAGAAGGAGTCGACACTGTTCGAGAAGAACGCGAACGGCGCAACGCGCTGTCCATCCACCAACACGAGCGTGTACTTTTCGCTGAGGCCACGCAGAGCAATACCGGCCGCGCCTGCCGCAAAGTTGCCGGACTGGCCTTCGCTCCAGCTATTGGCCGAGTTGGCGGAGGTCGTGCGCAGATAATCGGCGACGGTCGTGGCGCCGCTCTGCACAATGTCCTTCTGCGTAACTGTCTGAACCGCATTGAAGCCGACCTTGTCGGCGCTGCGGATCAGCGACCCGGTCACTTCGAATTTCTTGATCTGCTGGACGCCCTTGTCAGCAGTCGGTGTCGCGGTGTTGTTGTCCGCGGACGCTGCTGCCGGTGTGCCGGATGCCGGTGCCGCGGCTGCTGCAGTGCCGGATGCCGATACCGGCGCCGCTGCCGCTGCCGGTGTGCTTTCCGTCGTCGTTGCGCCCGCGGCTGTACCCGTGGTGGCTGGCTGGCTTTGCGCAAACGCCGGTACGGCGATTGCGGCTGATAATGCTAGTTCAGCCCAGACTATTCTTTTGATGGCCAGCGCCAATACCCGTTGTTTCATTTTTCCCCTTCTCGCTCGTAAGTAAAGCCACAACTGTGTGTGAAGAGAGGCCTTGTGGACCTCTCCACTCGATATACGGCGTTCTTGCGCCGCGCTCCGTTAAAGCTGACCCGTGCTTCTACTGCCCGGCATCGGGTCAATAGCGCACCAAATTGCAAACACAGACAGAAGACGGGACACTTCATATACTTTCATATCGGACTACTTATTTATTACAAACGAAATGCGCAGCGCTTTCTAATTGTTTTCACTTCCACTACCTTGCATGATGAAGCGGAAAACCCCTCTCCATCAGAGCAACCTTTCAATCATCTATTAGTAATACTTATGAAAACCGTGTCGGTGCTTTTAGAGAAAGCACTGAGCGAAGGCACCTAGAACAATCTTGGCGTGCCCACCCATACGACCACCGCTTCTTCGCGAGCGGTATTGCTCCAAGCATGAGGCACGGTGGACTCGAAATGCGCGGTGTCACCTGCCAGCAATACGAACGTCGTACCTTCCAACGTGAGTGATATCTGGCCGCTCGTCACATACAAGAACTCTTCTCCGGCATGTGTCGTGACTTCCGACGGGTTCTGTCCCACCGGCATCCTGACGAGAATTGCTTCCAGCTTGGCGCCTACCGCCAGGTTCGTCAGCCGGCCAAAAAGATTCGCGGTTCCGTCGAATCCGAAGTACTTCAGCTCACTCCCCCTACGCACTGACTTGTCTTCGGTGGGGGTGTCAACGAAGTACTGCACCGTGACGCCCAGAGCTCGCGCAATGCCAACCAGCGATGTGATGGAAGGCGTTGCCTGACCTCGTTCCACCTGCGATAAAAAGGGTTTGGAAATCCCCGCACTCGTCGCCACTTCGTCCAGCGTGCGCTTGAACCGTTGACGGAGTGCGCGGATTTTTCTTCCTATTGAAACTGCGATCTGTGCCTTGTTATCGAGTGGCAAAACCATAGCAAGACATAATCCCGTTATTTTGACGCCACCATCACCCACAATCGGGCGAGGTCAGCCGAACCGTCGGAGCCTTTCACCGCACGGAAGGTTTGTACTGCGCGAGCTTTGTCGCCGGCCACGTAGTAGGCCACACCAAGATGCAGCTGCGCCTGGTCAGGGTGATCGAGCCCACCCTTCGCGATGGCCGCCTCCATTGCTGCAAGACCCTGCTTGGTTTGCCCCGCGAAGACCTGGTTGAAGCCGACGTCGACCGGCGATACAGGGTTCGCCTGATCAGCCGGCGCTTGCGCCCGCTTCGCGGCTAGTGCCTGCAAGCGCTTTTCGCGATCCGCCTGTGCATCGTGGCCGAGAACGCCCGACGCGAACCCCTGGTCGATCACCTGCTTACCCTCGGCCGTGGTACCCGCCACGATCGCGAGCTGGGTCATCTCCATGTAGTCGTCGACGGTGGTGAGCGAACCGGTCGCGCGACGCAGCCGATAAGTGTCTATATCGAGTGCCGACGAATAACCCGGCTTCGTGCGGATCGATTGAAACAGATCGTCCCAGTACGACTGCTTCGGGTGATAGGCGACCAGTTTTTCGAGCGCACCGCGGTACGTCGTGTCATCTTTTACTCGCTGCGCACATGTGCCGAGCAATTGGAGTTGCGACTCGTCGGGCGCATGGGCGGCACGCACTTGCGCGTCGATTCCAGGCTTGAGCAGGCCCACCACATTGCCGCAGTCGTTCGAAAGATAGTACGACTGAACAAGCAAGGTGCGCATATCGGGATCGCTGCCGCCTGACTTCTGATAGCGCTGTGCGACCTTGATAGCTTGTGCGTAGTTCTTTTCCTGGAAGTAGATGCCTGCAAGCGCCTCGGTGGTGCGTTGTTCGTCGGCGCCGCTCAGGCGCCCTGAACCCAGCAAGGTTTCATAGGCCTGGGCAGCCACAGCGTTGTTGCCCGCCGCCGCCGCTGCGGCACCGCGCATTTCTTCGACCATGAGGCTTTCGTACGGTGTCTTTCCGGGCACCGCGGCAGCCTGATCGATCTTCGTCAATGCTTCCTGGTACTTGTGCGCGCGATACAGATCCTGCGCGGCGTTCAGCGGCTTCGCCACATCCGGCCGCAAGGTGTCGGCGGCATAAGCCGTGACCGGCAGCACGGCGAGCGCCGACAGCCCGCAGGTTGCCGCTGCAATGACAGCGTGTTTGAACCGTTGATGGATCGTTAGCATTCCACTTCCCTATTGCATGTACTGCTCATTGCCGATCAGGCCGATTTTCGTCGCGCCCAGCCGTTGAGCGGAAGCCATCACCGCTGCGACATCCTTGTACGGCACCAGCTTGTTGGGCCGCAGATGAATTTCCGCCTGCACCGGTTCGGCGGCCACCTGTGCGAGCTTCGATTCGAGCGCCGCGCGGTCAGGCACCGCCTGGCCGTTCCAGGTCGTGGTGCCGTCGAAGTCGATATCGATCTGCACCACTTCCGGCTGCGTGATTGGCGGCGGCGGATTGCCGATCGGCAGGTTCATCTTGATGGCGTGCGTCTGGATCGGGATCGTGATGATCAGCATGATCAGCAACACCAGCATCACGTCGATCAGGGGCGTGGTGTTGATGTCGACCATCACATCCGGTTCGGCGCTGCCCCCGCCCGACGATACGTTCATTCCCATGATTGGTTCCTAGCCGCCGCGCGCAGGCGGCTCAGTAATAAACGAAACCTTGGCAATACCGGCGCGTTCGCACTCGGTAATGACCCGGCCTATGAATTCATAACGCGCGTTCTGGTCGCCACGAACATGCACTTCCGGTTGCGGCGTCATGACCGACACGGTTTTCAGGCGTGTCAGCAGCGTCGGTGCATCCACCAGCGTCTCGTTCCAGAAGAAATCGCCGTCGCGATTGACCGCGATGACGATGCTTTTAGGTGTGGTCTGCAGCGGCTGGATTGTCTCCTTCGGCAATTGCACCGGCACCGTATGCGTCACCACCGGAATCGTGATCAGAAAGATGATCAGCAGGACCAGCATCACATCGACGAGCGGTGTGGTGTTGATACTGGAGATGACCTCGTCGTCATCATCTTGCCCAACGCTCATAGCCATGGCGAACTCCGCTTAATTGGCCAGCGCTGCTTCGCGAGCCGTAGCGCGCGCCGAGCGCCGGCTGCCGGCCAGCAGGACCGTGTGCAGTTGCGCGCCGAACGCACGAACACGCTCCATCACCGACTTGTTGCGGCGAACCAGGAAGTTGTAGCCGAGTACCGCGGGCACGGCCACGGCGAGACCGATCGCGGTCATGATCAGTGCTTCACCCACCGGGCCCGCGACCTTGTCGATCGAGGCCTGGCCGGCAATACCGATTGCCGTCAGCGCGTGATAAATCCCCCACACCGTACCGAACAGACCGACGAACGGTGCTGTCGAGCCGACCGTCCCGAGGAAAGCCAGGCCGTCCTGCAGACGATTCGATACATTGGTGATGGCACGATCAACCGAAGTGTCGATCCACGTGTTGCGGTCGACGGCTTCGAGCAGTGCTTCGTCGTGATGTTCGCCGGCCTCGATGGCTGTTTCGGCGATAAAGCGGAACGGCGAAGCTTCGTCGAGCAGCTTCGCGCCTTCGACCAGCGACGGCGCGGTCCATAGCTGCTCGTCGGCGCTCTTCGCACGGCGGTTGGCACGGAACTGCTCGAAAAACTTGGTGATCATGATGTACCAGCTGCCCATGGACATGAGCACCAGCAGGATCAGCACGAAGCGTGCGACAAAGTCACCGTTCTTCCAGAGCGCACCAAGACCGTATGGGTTAGCAACGATTTCGGACGTGGCAGGCGCCGGCGGCGGTACCGCTTCGTCTGCGGCCGAGCCGGCCGTTTGCGCTGCGGCGGTGGCCGTCGGGGTAGCAGTGGCCGCAGCGGACGCGGTGGCGTCGCTGGCTTGCGCGTGGGCCATATGCGGCGCCACAAAGGTATCCACCGTGGTTACGGCGAACAACAGGGTTGCCGCCAGTGCGGCGAGAGTACGCTTTTTCATGCCTGCTCCAAGTTCATTAGTACAACTTCTAAACGAAGACTGATAAATCGCAACCGGTACCGGACAGCCAGTGGGTTTCAGTTCAGGTTAAACGAGAACGGAACTTGCACACGGACGGCCTGGCCTTGGGAAACGCACGTGAACTGCTTGACCGCGTTGAACGCTGCACGGTCGAGTGAGGAATCTTCCGCAGACTTGGCAACGCGCTCATTCGTGATATGGCCCTGTGGGTCCACTGTGAATTCGATCAGCACATCACCCGTCACGTTGTTCTCCTGCGCTTCCTTCGGGTAGCGAATCGACGAACGGATCTGATCCGAGTTCGGGCACACAACCCCTACTTCGGTGCTCACGGGCTTGCTCGGCGCGGGAGGCGCAGGCGGTGCGGGCGGCGCAACCGCGGGTGCCGACACGACCGGCGCGGCCTGGTGCGTGATGGTCGGCTGCGGCGGCGTTTGCACCTGCACTTCCGGTGGCGGGACGAACGGCGGCGGCGGCGGTGCGAACTTCGGCGGCGGCAATTGCACGGTGGGCAACGGCGGCGGCGGCGGCGGCTTCACCGGCTCGATGATTTTCGTTTCAATAGGATGCTGGATGACCTGTACGACCTTGGTGGCAAGGCCGTTGATAAGTGCATAGATCAACACGATGTGCAGGAGCAGAACAACTGCGATTCCGCCGAAGCGGCGCACAGGGTTTTGCTGCTTGCGCCCGAACTCACGTGGGCGTCCCGGCCTTTCCATACGGACCGTTGCTGCCGGGAATTGCCCTTCGACTTTCGTACCCACCTTTACTCCTCCGGCGTGAATCGTCCATTTCTGTAACTGCAGTGCGCCGACATGGGGCAACCAACGCTCACCTCGGACAACTGCCTGCGTCGCTCCGCCCCTTGATTTGCACTCCGAATTTATAGGCAGCGTAAACCCTGATGCGTTGACGCGGATACGGCTGTGAGACGCCCCGGCGATACATCAACCCTGCCGAAGAACATCTAAATGAAACAACGGCAGATTAAATCCGGCGGGCTCATCTCGACCTGCCATGAATACCCGGAGACAATTTAAACGAAGCGCTCTACGACACCCGATTTTTTGCGCGATTGTCACCGGCGTTTCATGGGATGCGAAGATAGCAGGACAAAAAATGCGCGGTCAAACTTTATTTGACGACAGCGTACTTAGTTTTAGAGAAAACACTCTAACTAACGCCGTACTCACGCCGCTCTAAAAGAATAAGCGTATGCCGCAGCGGATATGCGCGAACCTTCGGCAGCTCGTTAATTGGGATTCAGCTGCTATTGCCGCTTCCATGCCGCACCATGAATTGTCGGCCGATGGCGGGTGGTACATAGCGCAAACGCCCACTGGGCGGTACTTTCCGGTACCTGCGTGGTGCCGGGGCGAATCCCGGGCAGTACGGTTTGACGTGACGATCGAGAGCCGACCAGCGGGCAGCGTCAAAAGCCAGAAAATAAAAGAAGAGAATCAGTGTTTGAAATCTGTTTAGCGGTATTTACGACACTCTAAATGCGTATTTTCAATGCGTCATTTATTAAATTACAAAATATATTCTAAATATTTACATATAGTCAACGATGGCATATATGATCTCCATGATTTTGAGCGGAGTCGGTAATTAATGCCCATTGATCTCATTTTTACTGCCTCATCACATCCTGTTATACAGAATAATTAATCTGCCCTCCCTATAAGATCTTGTTATACAGGATAATAAATCTGTATTTATTGGATTATTCGGAGTCAAGCCATTTTGAATGAAATGGGAAAATCCCATGACGCCCAAATCATTAAGATTACTAAGCAATATCGACGACTAATTCTCGCCGCGCTTCTCGTTATCGACCGAACTTGATGTTGACCATGTACAACTCGGTTAGCGGCAGCTTCCGTGCATCAATGCAGGTCGAAAACTCGCAGTTGAACGCAAGCGCCTGTGATCCGTCGTGGATGCATGCAAGGCGGCGCACTATTTCTCTGGAATAACATTCGGATGCCGAATCATCATTGAAAGACTCTTACCGGTGTAATACGGGTGTCACACTAGCTACATTTTCACCCTACCCGGCGCATGGGCAGCAAGGACTGTCTCTCTTCGCATCACAGGCTGGCGTCGTGTGCTGCACACTCAGGGCGCACCATACTTGATCTGTACCACGCGGCGACCGCCCTGGTTCGCCTGCGGACTGACGTGCCATGCTCCTGCGCCTGTTGATCAATGTGGATTTCAGCCCTGCACAACTCGCCACCGCCAATACGGTACTCCGTCCTGATGAGCTGCTGGTACGGCAACTCGCCCAGTCAATCGGGTATCGCGAACGGCCTTGCCGCTCCCCGATATCAAGTCCGTACCAGCTTATCCCGCGCATGGCATGTATGGCGGACCGAGGGACAGCTTGCCGCGATTGTGGAACATGGTGTGCGGCGGTTTTGAGAACGCCAGCTACGCGCAAGCCAAGATCCTTTGATATCAGTCTCCCGAAAAACTTTGGCGGGAGTCGCACCTGAGCCATGACGTCGATCGTCGTCGGTAGAGATGTGGCGCGGTCGCATTAGGTTCGGTTTGTCTGTTGCCGCCCTTTTCGTTTGGCGGTGCCCGAATAACCTAGCCCTAACCCCGTTTCCACACCCCGCTCATCGAACCCAGCGTGCAGATCTCCCGCACTGGGCTCTCGGACAAGACATCACGCCTTCACACACGCCAGGCTACGCCCCCGCGGGCGCTCAGACGTACGAGCCCGAAGTGCCCGTAGAGGTGCGGGAGTGGATAGCCCCCGCCCCTGCGTCGCCTGAGCTTATGCTTGTTGCGTAGCCACCGGCGCAACCGCGTCGCGGTGTAGCTGTCGAGCGCGCGATATGCGCGGCTAACGCTCCCTACCTGGAAGTAGTTCGCCCAGCCGCGTAACGAGCGGTTCAACTTGCCCACCATCGTCGTGGTCTCTTGCCATGCCGTCTTAAGGGCAGTCAGCGCATGAATCTTTTCGACCATGCGCCGGATACTCTTCTTCGACGGGCGCAAACCCATACGGGCCTGACCAGTTGTCGCTGAGTACATTCGCCCAAACGTAAAACCCAGGAAGTCGAATTCGCCTTCCGGCACCGAACAGATTTGTGTCTTTTCCTCGTTGACCGTCAGCTTCAGCTTGCCCATGATCGCGCGCAGTTGCGACAACGCTTTCTCAGCGTTACCTCGCTTGCACAGGATCACCAGATCGTCCGCGTAGGTCACGATTCGACTGCCAAGACTGCGCTCAAGCCCGAGCTTCTTCCATGCCAACACAAACCGGCGCATATAAATATTCGCGAGTAATGGTGAGATGGGTGAGCCTTGCGGAATGCCGCGCCTGCTGTCCCTGGCCTCAGTCGTCCGCATCTTCCGACCACGGTTATCGGTTTCTTCAACGGAGCACTCCAACCACATCCTGATCAGATGCAGAACGCGCCGGTCAACGATGCGTCGCGCCAGCGACAACATCAGTTCGGCGTGGAGAATACTTCCGAAGTAGTCCGCGAGGTCGGCGTCAACAACGTCCGTGTGACCGCGAAACAGCAGTTCTTCCACCTCGACCGCCGCTTGCTGCGCGTTGCGGCCCGGCCGGTAGGCGTACTGCTCGGGTGGAAGGTCGACTTCGAAGATCGGTTCGAGCACCAGCATCGCTGCTGTCATGCACACCCGGTCTCGCAAGGTCGAGATGCCCAGTGGCCTCAGCTTGCCATTGGCCTTCGGGATAAACACTCTTCTGATAGGGTCCGGCCGGTAACTCTCCTGCCTGAGCGCAAGCGCCAGTTCGCCGAGCCACTTCTGTACCCCATACGCCTCGACCTCCGCGAAGTCTTGCCGATCGACACCCGGCGCGCCCTTATTCGAGCGACACTGGGCGTACGCATGTGCCAGCACATCCTCGCGATAGATCTTGTCGTACAAGGCATAAAAGCGATACCCGGCTGCTGCCTTCGCTTTCGCGTGTAACGCCATCTGCAGCGTCTGAACACGAATCGGAGTTGATAGGTTGCCCAATCTCCACGTCCTCACTACGTATTGCGTCTGTCTTGAACTGAGGCCCCTTCCCTCCACCGGCATTACACCAGCTTCATCGGTATTACGGGCCTCTCCGTCACCCCAAGGCGCCCGGCCTGTCCCTCACGGGCGTCCGGTTGCTCATCCCTGAACACGCCAAGGGGCTTCCCGTGTTGCGTGCGCTTTCCTTGTGTACATGCTGTCGCCACTACCCCGGCGCAGCGACTGGCGGCACTGCTTCGCTCATCCATCCAGTCGTATCAGCCTTCCCCGAAAGGGTCGCCGGGTCGGCCTGCGCATCGGCATTTTCGAGGCTTGCTCAGCGTTCACTCACGTTACGGCCTGCACACTCGCGCTGTCACCAATTCGTGACACGCTTACCCGAAGGCTTCAGCCATTTCGTTCCCTCCATGACTGCTCCGGTTGCTTCCGGCTGGAGCGGTTGCCGGACGGGACTTACACCCGCTGGAAAGCGCCGCCTTTTCACGGCGCACACCCAGACCTGCCCTTTCCGCACGGCCGCTTTTTGCACGGCTCGCTCCATTGATACATCCCGACTGAACCGTGCATGCATGTTGGCGCTTCGCGCTGATCTCCGTTGTTATCCGCCACACCCAAGTCAGATTCGGACAAGCGCAGCGAGGGAAGCCCTACATGGCGTGATCCGGGCGCGGGGAAGTGTCTCCGATATGCATCAATGCGGTCTACAAAACATACCGGGGTACTAACTTCTGAATTAATTGCACTATTCTTATACGAACGATCCGGCTGCGTTACGAGCCGGCGTCGACACTTGCCCGAGGGGTTCGGCATGAACCTGTTATCTTTTCGCACGCCTGTCCTTTACGCAGCTTGTCGTCGCTGCGGCAACGCGTTGACGCACGGCGAAGAAGAATGCCCGCATTGCGGCACAAATCAGTCCCGGGCATTGGTCGCAGCGAACTCCATCGACTTCAATAACAGCAACGTCATGATGATGCCCGGGCGCATGCTCGTGCCATATCCGAGCGTGCCTGAGGAAGTCGACGCTGCGATGAATATTGCGCGGGAGCGTGCCCGCGTTGTTCGACGCGTGGCGTTCGGTGTGGCGGGTGGCGGACTGCTCGCGGTCGCGCTGGCGCTGACTTATGCGCCCGGCCTGAGATCGCCCGTGGTTCAGCGGCTTGCTGCACTGCCGGAGCCTGCAAGGACGCCCGCGTTCATTCCGGTAGCTCCCGACAATGCGCCGAAAGCGGCAGTACCAGCAAGCGCAACGACGGTCGTTGCGGCAGCAAAGCCCGCGAACCCCGTCCCGGTGACCACTGCCACCACCCCTGCAGTGCCCCATGTGGCGCCTCCGGTATTGGCCCAGACTCCGACGCAAATTCCGATACCCGCACCCACACAAGCACCAACACTCGCACCGGAACCGAACCCGGCGGCCGAGATGATGGCGTCGATCAGGAATAGGCTGACAGCTGCCATTGCGACCCTGCGCACAGAGAGTTCAAGGATCGCATCAGGCTGGGCAACGGGAGCCGCTTCGAACGCGACACCGGACACCGAAGCACCGATAGTCGCAACGACAGCAGGAACAGCAACGACAGCAACGCCTGTCACGCCCGCACCAACCCCGGAAGCAGTACCCCTGTCAAAGAGCCCGACGGACGCGCCGGCTGTCACGCTTGCACAGAACACGCCTGCTGCACCGTCACCGACAACAGCCACGACCAGCGCGCCGGCTCAAGCACCTGCCGTCGACACTCCCGCCCCGCTCGCCGCCTTACCGCCCGCACCGAGCCCCAGCGCGACCGCCGACGTGCCTATCGCCAGCCATGCGCCCCAGCCTTCCCTGCCCGATGAAAAGGAATTGCCGAAGCTGTCGTTGCCGCCGGTCTCGCCGGTCATCGCGACTGAGCGTCCGCCATTGGGCAGCCCCGGGGAAAGCCTCTATTTCGCGCGCCTCGCACTGGTCACCAACGACCTGAGCGCCGCGCAGAAGAACCTGGCCAACGTGCCCGCGAATCAGGTCAACAGCCCCGAGGTCCAGCGGGTCCGCGACGACCTCGCCCAACGCGAAGCCGCACGCGACACCGCCATGCAACACGCCCGCGCATGCGACCAGTCGGCTTCATGGCGATGCGCACGGCGTTATGCAAAGGACGCGCTTGCTATTGACGCGAGCTACACCGACTCGCGCGTGTTCCTCAAGCATGTGGCCATCAAGATTGCTGAAGCGAAGAAAGCGGCCGAAAGCGCGCAGGCTCAGGCGGCCGCCATCATGCAACGCGGTCCGATGCACCCGGCGCCGATCCGCGAAGCCGTTGCCATCCCGCGCACAGCCGAGATCGCGAGCACCGGAGGAGCTCCCACTGCGGCCGGCAGCGTACCGCACCTGTTCGCCAACCCGGTCGCGCGTGCGCCGCACGAAACCCACGTGACGCATGAGGCGCGCGAGACCCCGCGCGAAACCCATGTGGCGCCGCCAATGCCTGAGCCGGTCGTGGCGTTCCAGCCCGTGCCGAACGCGGATGCAGATCCGTCCGCGTCCAAGGCGCCGGACAACGGCGCACCTATTCGCCCTGCCGGTCGCGGCGAAGCACATTGAAGCGCATCGAGGCTTGACCGGAGACCGCACTCCGCATCAAGCCTCGCCGCCGATCATGCCCGCTTAACCCCCTCTGGAATTGCCTCGATCGGCGTCTTCGCTCCCGGATGGGTTTGCGTCAAGTCATGCCGACATGATGGTCGCCCGACTATCGCGGCTTACACCGGATCGGGCGTACATGGAACGACGGCATGCAGCGTGGCACTCACCGAATGCCTGGCCTGTGCCGCTTTTCTATCAGCTTTGCGTTGCGCTCTGCGCGCCTGCCTGGATATCGGTGAAGGCGGTGAAGGAGCTGAAGGCGGCACGGCCGGTGTGGTCTTCCCGCTCCGGGCAAATGCGTCGGGCGCCGCGCCCAGCACTATGCCGAGCGAGCCAAGAACCGTGATCGAAGCAACCAGTACGCGTAGCATGGCACTCGCCTCCTGTCAGAAGCATGCCCGTCGAACCGAGTTACCGCATCGGCGCTGCGCCGGGCCTGCTATCCATTCAATCGAGCCGCCGCACGTTCAACGATTGCTGCACGCTGAGCACGCATTGCTTCGGCGCGATTCCACACCAGGTCGACCACGGCCTTCGGCGCCGTGTCGGGTGTACCTGAATTAAAGGGCGGAGCGGGCGCATATTCCAGTTGAAGCTGAATTGCCTGCGCTTCCGTTTCGCCGATCAAGCCGATAAGAAGTGTCAGTGCAAAATCGATGCCCGCTGTCACGCCGCCGCCTGTCATCAGATTGCCATCCTGGACCACCCGTTCCTTTACCGGAATCGCGCCGAAGCTCTCCAGGAAATGATGGGCCGCCCAGTGTGTGGTCGCACGCCGTCCACGCAGCAAACCGGCGGCGCCCAGGACCAGCGCGCCCGTGCAGACCGATGTGACAAAGCGCGCCTGCGCAGCCTGCCGCCTGATGAAATCGAGCGCGGTGTCGTCCTCCATCAACTCGCCCACCCCGATTCCGCCCGGCACGCACAGCACATCGAGCGCGGGGCAATCGGCGTACGTGATGGTGGGCGTCAGCACGAGGCCGCTGCTCGCCTTGATCGGATCGAGCGTTTTTCCGATCAGGTGAACCGTTGCGCCCGGGACCGACGCGAATACGTCATGCGGGCCGGTCAGGTCGAGCTGCTGAACGCGCGGGAAAACGAGGAAACCAATATGCAACGTCATGGCGATGAACCTTTAAAAGGAAGTGGACGCCTTAACGATACCTCGCTACGATTTGGCGAACTTGTCATTCAACCCTCGTTTCACGCCAACCCACCCTAAAGCCATGAGTAACGCTCCTCGCCGTATCGACATCCTCGCGTTTCCGGACGTCCAGTTGCTCGACGCCGCCGGGCCGCTGCAGGCCTTCGCCTCCGCCAATGAAATCTCGCTGGCGCGTGGGACAACCGCGCCCTATATAGCGCGTGTCGTTTCCGCCGCCGCGGGGGAAATTCAAAGCACAGCGGGTCTCGGACTGTTCGCGCAGCCCTTGCCCACCGCTCAACAACCGACCGACACGCTGATCGTCGCGGGCGGACGCGGCGTTCATGCGGCGTCCAAGGATCCGGCGCAGGTGGCTTGGGTACGGGAGCGCGCGGCACAGTGCCGGCGGGTGGCATCGGTATGCACGGGTGCGTTTTTGCTGGCCGCCGCGGGCTTGCTCGACGATCGCCGGGCGGTCACTCACTGGGCGCATTGCGACCATCTCGGGCAGCGTTACCCGGCCGTCCACGTGGACCCATCGCCTATTTTCATTCGCGACGGCGCGGTCTGGACATCTGCGGGCGTGACAGCCGGCATCGACCTCGCGCTTGCATTGATCGAGGACGATCTCGGGCGCGCGCTCGCGCTCGATGTAGCACGCGAGCTGGTCGTGTTTCTCAAACGGCCGGGCGGTCAGGCGCAGTTCAGCGCGACGTTGTCGCTGCAAAAAGCCGGCGACCGTTTCAGCGACCTGCATGCGTGGATAGCCGAGAACATGGCGGCCGACCTGTCGATCTCGACACTGGCCGAGCGCACCGGCATGAGCGAGCGCAGCTTCGTGCGCCACTATCGGGCGCAAACGGGCGTCACGCCGGCACGCGCGATCGATCAATTGCGCCTGGAAGCGGCGCGCCGCCTGCTCGGCGATACCTCGTTTCCCGTCAAGCGCGTCGCCGCGCGCTGCGGGTTTGGATCGGAGGAAACCATGCGGCGCAGCTTCCTGCGTTCAATGGGTGTCACACCGCAGGCTTATCGTGAACGTTTTTCGGCTGGCGGCGATGCCGAAGACACGAACGAGCCGCGTCACACGGCAGTCACACAGGACTAGCGGCTACGGCACCGCAGCAACACGGTTCAGCACGGCCGTTCGAGCCTTCGCGCATGCGGAAGATTAATTCTTTCGCGATAATGCTGCATTGCGCTTCGCTCACCATTCACAATTTTTCCCCAATGTCCATTATCGATGTCCCCAACGACCCGCTCATGCGCGTGATCGCGCCCCATGGCGCGGGTCCCGCCGAACTCGCGCTGGCCGTCGGCGGCCTGGCTATCGGCACGGGTGAATTCGCGTCCATGACCATCCTGCCGGTCATCGCGAACGGCCTCGGTACGTCGCTGCCCACCATGGGTCACATCATCAGCGCGTACGCGCTGGGCGTGGTGATCGGCGCGCCGCTTATTACTATTTTCTTCGCGAAGATCCCGCGCCGCGCGATGTTGATCGGCCTGATGCTGATGTTTGCGTTCGGCAATCTGCTCAGCGCGCTCGCGCCGAATTACCCGCTGCTGCTGATCGCGCGCTTTATTTCCGGCGTGCCGCATGGCGCGTATTTCGGCGTGGCCGCGTTGACGGCGGCTTCTCTCGTGCCGCCCGACCGGCGCGCGCGGGCAGTCGGACGCGTCATGCTGGGCCTGACGATCGCCAATATTTTCGGCGTGCCGCTGGCGACCTGGCTCGGTCAATGGCTCGGCTGGCGTGCGGATTTCCTGCTCGTCGGCACGCTCGGCATGCTTACCATGATTGGCGTGCGCATCTTTTTGCCGCCCATTCACGCAGGCGGCGCCACGCCTCGCCGCGAGCTTGGCGTGTTCAGGCGCTTGCAGGTGTGGCTGACGCTCTCAGTGATTGCGGTCGGCTTCGGCGGACTGTTCGCGGTGTACACCTACATCACGCCGACACTGCTGAACGTGACCCATGTGGCGCCCTGGCGCGTGCCGCTGCTGCTCGGCGCGCTGGGTGTCGGCATGACGGCGGGCAGCCTGATTGGTGGGGTGCTGGCCGACAAGTCGCGGCTCTGGACCATCTTCGGCATGCTGATCTGGAATGCCGCCGCGCTGGCCGCTTTCGCATATTCTTCGGCCAACGAATGGACGGCCACGCTCAACCTGTTCGCGATGGGACTCGGCATAGCCGTGGTCCCGGCTGTGCAGACGCGCCTGATGGACGTGGCCGGCGACGCCCAGACCGTCGCGGCCGCGCTCAATCATTCGGCCTTCAACATTGCAAATGCGCTGGGTGCGTGGGCGGGCGGCGTAGTGGTCGCGATGGGCTTCGGACTCGAGGCCACCGGCTGGACCGGTGCGCTGCTCGCGAGCGGCGGGATCGTGCTGCTGGGTGTTTCGGTAGCGGTGGAGCGGCGTTCATTAGTGTCCGGCCCCGCAACGGCATGCGGTTCGTCGGGAGCTTGAGGGGAGCTTGAGAGGGGCTTGTAATGCGCCGTATTGAAACATGGGTGCAAGGCAAGGATCCGGACCGGCTGAATCCTGACGATAGCGCTCAAGCCCCCGGCCGTGCTGCCGTTATAGTGCTCAGGTGCGTACACAACCGAAGGAGCGGGCTCATTCAATCCCTCCCGTGTCCGGATGAAGAGCAGATAACATCGACATCGAACGAGATTGAATCAGGAGCCGCGGTGCAACCTCCGGCTCGGAGCGCTGATGAACGTCTTTCCCGCAAACCCTGCCACGCCGGTGGCCGACGACAGCAGCGACGACCCCGCTGCGGACCTCGCTCGCGTGATCATCGACCCGGCGCGGGTGACCCACGCGGGCAGTTCAGTCGATGTGCTGTTGCAGCGTGCCCGTACTCAAACCGATACCCCCGCCTGGGCGTGGTATCGGGTCGGCGAGGCCCTGCATCTGGCGGCGCAGGGCGATGCAGCGCAAACCTGGCCCGCCCTTCTCACCGCCGACACCTTCCACGCCTTCTGCACATCCCGGCGCCTGTGTCTCTGGCCCACGGGCAGCGGCGAGGGCATCCTCGGCTGGCTGCTCGGGCCAGCCAGCCACTCGGGAAGCTCCACGCTGTCCGACCTCGCCCGAGCCCTGGGCGAAGCCATGCAGGCCGACGCGCTGGCGCGTGCGCAAAACACCCAGCGCGTGCTCTATGAGATCGCCTATCTCGCGAGTTCCGTGCGCGAACGATCGGCGTTCCTGCAGGGTGTGCACCAGCAACTCGCCACGCTGATCGATGCGGAAAATTTCTATCTCGCGCTTTACGACTCGTCGAACGGCAGGATCACGTACCCGTATTACGTCGATGTAATCGATACTTCCGCGCTCGAACGCGCGATGTACGACATGCTCGATCCGTCGCACCTGTCGCTGACGGGCCAGGTGCTGATCACGGGCCAGCCGCTCCTGATCGACGCCGCCGGCATCCGCACGGCTGAACGCGAGGGCCGTTTCTTTTGCATGGGTGACCGCCCCGAATTCTGGATGGGCGCGCCGCTCAAGAACGCCTCGGACGAAGTCTTCGGCATGATCGCCATGCAGGTGTACGACGTCTCGCGAATCTACAGCGTGGAGGACCGTGCGCTGTTCCTGGTCGTCGCCCGGCATGTAGCCATGGCGCTGGACCGGATCCTGCATCGTGATGACCTGGAAGAAACCGTATCGCGCCGGACTGCCGAGTTATCCGAATTAAATCGCGCATTGAGGCTGGAGATCGCGGAGCGCAAACGGGCCGAACACCTGCAGGGGGCGTTATTCCAGATCGCCGAATTGTCGAGCCGGCACGGCGACATGATGGAGTTTTTCCAGAGCCTGCACGGGATTGTCGGCGAGTTGCTGTATGCGGAAAACTTCTACATCGCGCTGGTCGACAATACGACCGCGACCGTGTCCTTCCCCTATTACGTCGACGAACTGCTCAACGACCATCCCACGCCGCGACGTAACCGGCGCGGCCTGACGGAGTACGTGATCAGGCAGCGCTGTCCGTGCCTGATCGACCTCGCCGAAGCCACGCGGCTGGTGGAGACCGGCGAGATAGAACGCTCGGGCGAGAGCATCAAGCTGCGTTCGTGGCTGGGCATTCCCCTGTTCGACGGCGACGTCGTGCGCGGCGTGCTCGCGGTGCAAAGCTACACCACGAGCGTGCGTTACTCGCTGCGCGACCAGGAACTGCTCACGTTCGTCTCGCGCCATATCGATACCGCCCTGTCGCGCCGCAGCGCCGCCGAAGCCCTGCATGCAGCCAACCTCGAACTCGAGGAGCGCGTGCAGAACCGCACCCGCGAGCTCGATCTCGCCAACTCCCGGCTGCAACACGAAAATTCACACGACGCGCTGACCGGGTTGCCCAACCGCAGCCACCTGCTGCAGCGGCTGCAGGAGGCGTGGCTCGATCATCATGGCGAAGGCGAACAGCTGGCCGTGATGTTCATCGACCTCGACCGCTTCAAGGTGGTGAACGACAGTCTCGGCCATCATTTCGGCGACATGCTGCTGGTGCAAGCCGCGGGCCGCCTGCGAAGCTGCCTGCGCGACGACGACCTGCTCGCGCGGCTCGGCGGCGACGAGTTCGCGGTGCTCTCGCCGGGTGCGCCGCTGGAAACCGCCGTGGCAATTGCGGAACGGATCCTGGCGGCATTCGACCTGCCGTTTCATATAGACGATCACGTGGTGTTCTCGTCGTGCAGCATTGGCATTGTCAGTCCTGACAGCCAGTTTCATCGCGAGCCGGCGGACCTGCTGCGTGATGCCGATACCGCGATGTATCGCGTGAAGAATGGCGGCCGCGACAGTTTTGTCGTGTTCAATCATGCGCTGCGCCGCGAGGTGTCCGATCAGGTGGAACGCGAAGGCGCGTTGCGCAATGCGCTCAAGCGCGACGACGAACTGGTGCCGTATTTTCAGCCTATTGTCTGCGTGAACAGCGGCGAGCTGGTTGCGCTCGAAGCGTTGATCCGCTGGCGCCAGCCCGACGGCCGCATCATCACACCGGGCGAATTCCTGCCGGCGGTGGAAGGTTTGCGCCTGATCGGCCGGCTCGATCTCTACATGCTCACGCGCGTCGCGATCATCCTCGCGCAGCCGCAACACGCTGACTGGCCGCCGGTGCATGTGAACTGTTCGAGCTACAGCATGACGCGCCCGGAGTTCGCCGACGACGTCCTCGCCCTGCTCGCGCGTCACGGCGTCGCGCCGTCGCGGATCTGCCTCGAACTCACGGAAGGCGCACTGGTTGCCGAGCCCGACCTAGCCAGGCGTTCGATGCAGCGCCTGGCCGATCACGGCATGTCGGTGGTGCTCGATGACTTCGGCGCCGGATTTTCGTCGCTGAGTTATGTGCATCAGTACCGTTTCAGCGGTCTGAAAATCGACCGGTCATTTATCTTCGAACTGACTACCAGTCCGCGCAGCAGCGCGATCGTACGGGCAATCGTGCGGATGGCGGAGTCGCTGGACCTCACGCTCGTGGCGGAAGGCGTGGAAGACGCCGCCACGCTCGCGGCACTGCGCGAAATGGGTGCGGCACAGGCCCAGGGGTATTACTTCGCCCACCCCATGCCGCTGGAAGAGCTCTTGCTGACCACGCTTGCGCCGCGCTTGCAGGCGCTGACACAAGAGCCTTGAGGGTTCAATCACCGAGTGGCGCGCTCACTAGGCGCCTTCGTGACTTCACCTATCCTGTGAGCTGATCCGTCACGGCGAGACCGCTTATGCGCCCCACTTCCGCCAACACTCATCGTCGACGCCTCCTCCTTGCTGCCGGCAGCGTAATGCTGCCTTTGGGCCTGCCTGTGGCCTTCGCGCAAACACCCGCCAACGGCACGCCGCTGCCGCGCATGAACACGCGTCCTGTTCCGTCCACGGGCGAAGCGCTGCCGGTGGTCGGCTGCGGCACCTGGCGCACCTTCGATGTCGGCGACAATCCACAGGCACAGGCCGCGCTTGGCGACGTATTGCGGATCCTGTTCGACAACGGTGGTTCGGTCATCGACTCATCGCCGATGTATGGCTCGTCGGAAGCAGTTGCCGGAGCGGTGTTGACACGCATCGGCGGGCATGGCCGTGCGTTTGTCGCGACCAAGGTATGGACCGAAGGCCGTGAAGCGGGGATCGCGCAAATGGAAGAGTCCATGCGGCGTCTTCAACAACCGCGTATAGACCTGATGCAGGTTCACAACCTGCTCGACTGGCGCACGCAGCTCGCCACGCTGCGTGAATGGAAAGCACAGGGCCGGATTCGCTATCTCGGCATTACGCATTACACGTCGGGCGCGTTCGCCGAGGTGGAAGCCGTGATGCGGTCGGAGACACTCGACTTTGTCCAGATCAACTACGCTGCCGACGACCGCGCCGCCGAAGAACGCTTGCTGCCGCTCGCCAGGGAACGCGGGATTGGCGTGATCGTGAACCAGCCGTTCGGCGGCGGCGGTTTGCTCGGCAAACTCAGGGGACAGCCAGTGCCCGCCTGGAGCAAGGAGATTGGCTGCACGACCTGGGCGCAACTGCTGCTCAAGTTCGTGCTCGCGCATCCGGCGGTGACCTGCGTGATTCCCGGGACCGGGAGGCCTGAGTACATGCAGGACAACGTGCGTGCCGGATTCGGTAGTTATCCGGATCAATCGATGAAACAGCGCATCGCGGCGGCGGTGGCTTGAGGTCCGCACGCTGAAGGTCTTGTTGCACGGCCCGAAGCGCTAACGCGCCGCAACAAGCTCCCCGGCAACCGTTGCGTCAGGGTTCCGCGTGCCCCGCCCGGAACGCGCCGCAAACAACGCCAACGCTCCGGCAAGGCGTGCGCGGGCTTCATCGGTGGTTGTAGCTGTTGCGCCACGCGCCGTCTCCCGCGCCAGTTCGCGCGCCGCCTGCACGCACGCGAACAACGGTCCGGCCGCGAGTTCCAACTGCGTGTTCCACGCAAACACGCGCTGCGTCTGCAGCGGCCGCAATGCGATCCGCAACTCATGCCAGCGCCGGTCGAGCGCACGCACGGCGGTGAGCGGGCGGAGCCCGTCGACATCGACACGCGTATGGCAAACGCGCAGGACCTCGTCGAGCGCATCAAGCACGCCGGTCACCTTGATCTCGACGTGATGAGACGTGCGCAGCGGCATCATTAATACCGCTACGGCTATCGATACGATGCAGCCAACGAACACTTCCTCCACGCGCATTTCAATCAGCGGTCCAATGGCAAAACCCAGCTCGCCATAGATCAGTCCGACCAGCACGGTGATGAAAAAAACACCCTGCCCGTACGAGGTCAGGATGAAATAGGCCCAGCCAAACACGCACGCGGCCATCGCGGCAACCAGCAGCCAGGGCGTGCCGTGAAGCGCGCCTATCAGCACCGCGCTGACCGCCACCCCCGCCAGCGTGCCAAGCACGCGTTCACCGGTCTTGCGGATCGTGTCGCCGCGCGAGCGCGTGCCGAGGAACACCACGAAGGTCGTGATGACCGCCCAGAACCACCGTTCCGGCGACACCGAATGACCGATCAGCATGGCGATCAGCGCAGCCGTCGTCGCGCGGCAGGCGGGCAGCCAGGAGAGTGCACCGCGCCAAACGAACGCAGCGCCCGCCGGCCGCTTGACGCCGGTTTTCGCTGCACGCGCGGTCGACGCCACCGCGTCACGGCCCGCACGCGACAAACGCCGCAGGGCAATCCGCAAACGAACATCGCTTCGATCAAGCCGGCTGGCATCCACCGCATGCCGGGCCGCCGCAACCTCGACATCGATCAGGCACGCCCGCAGCCGCTGCACGCCTGGAAGATCGAGCAAGCCAAGCTGCTCTTCAACAGCGAGCGCCGCTTCGTTCAACAGCGACAAGTGACGCAGGGCGTCGGGCTCGTCAGCACGGCGATCGGCAAGCACCGTCGTGGCACGCTGCATGACCGCGGTCAGCGCGCGACGCAACGTGGCCTCAGGCCGGGTCGGCACCATCACACGGCCGGTGAACACGATGCACACAAGCGCGGCCACCGACAACCCCAGCATGGCCAACACGTGCTCGAACGTGGGATGCAGATAAAGCCCAAGGTAGAACGCGACCACCGCTGTCATCGCCCCACCCAGTGCACGCGGACCGCACGCTTGCACCAGCATCGCCGTGAACAGCACGGCAAGGAATCCGGCATCCGCCACGAGCGGCCAGGCCGCCAGCGCGCTCGCCGCGATCAGGCTTGCAGCCCCCGCGCCATAAATCACCGCGAGCGACTGGAACCAGCCGCGTTGCGTGGCATCGCGGAGAAACAGCGGCGCGACCATGGCGAACAGCAACGCGAACGCGGCAAGCGTAGGCGGCTGATGCAGGTGAACTGTCCAGCCGATCGTCACCACGCCCGTGAGCACGCAGGCAATCGCGCTGCGAAGCGCGGTGTGGAAACGCAGCAGGCCGGGATCGGAGCCGAGCAGGCGGGTCAGCAGAGGGGATGAAGGGGAGACAGCGCCACGGGTCGCGGGCCGGCGGTCACGCGCGGGATGAAAACCTCGCGCGAGGAGGGACAGGGATGCGGCAATGGACATGTGTAATACCCGGGACAAGTGTCGGCAATGTCGGTAGTGGCTTGTGGCCGCTTCCGATACGACGAGTCCGCCTCGCAGCGGACTCTCCTGTTTGGTGCGTCAGCCAACGCGCTCAACCGGGATCGCCGGACGAACGCACTGCATGGGACGCACGCGAAGCATGTAACTGCCTCACGTATACCCGTATATTACCGTGTCAAAATTCCTGGACTGGGGGTTTACCCGATTTGCTCGGGCCGGCGCATTTCGTTGACGGCGCCGCACGCCTCCGTCACGACTTGTGCAAGTTCCGCAAGCTCGGTCTCGGCTGTCGCGGTTGCTTCGGCCAGCGACAGGACCGCGGCTTCGAGGTCCTCGGCAGCGCCGTCGTTGTCGGAGAAGAATTTCAGGGGCAATGCCGCAAGCGCTTCGGCGTTCGCCGATGCCTGGTCGGTCAGCGCGCACAACCGCACGAGGTTCTCACACAAGGATTCAAGGGCCTCAGCCGCATAGCGGCAAAGCGCGGTATCGCTTGCGGGATCCTGTGCCACCTCGCTCAGCGTGGCTTGCGACTTTTCGACGGCACGGGCGAGCGCATAGCTCCGGTCACGCGCGGCGGCAAGGCGCACCGCATAGCCGCTCAGTTGCAAGACCCGCTGCGCCGTATCGGTCAACATCGTGTTCTCCTGTGTCGTCCGGCCGGCCAGAAGCGTGTTGGATCAACTGAATCTGGCGCGGCCCGACCGCAACACTGTTTTTATGGTCCGGCCGGCGTTCCTCGTCGATCACCCGGGAAGCGCTGACGCGGGACATCGGATGACAGCCAGAGAGAGTCGAGCAGCTGCCACTGTTCACTCCTTTACGGCCTGTGAATCGTAAGCTTTAACAAATTTTTCACAACCGCCGGCTTTTGCAAAACGGTGCCGCTCGACCAACCTTAGGCCACACGATACCGGTCGACAAATCCCGTTTCCGGGCGGCCTGTCCCCTCGTTATGTTGGCCGGCGTTTCCCTACTTTAATCAAACATATTTATTACTAGTAAATTACGATGCGGATATTATTTCTATAAATTAATAATTCCTACACGTGTAATTCCTATCCTCTGGCTTGCTCATTCCCGGCGCCATCTGTAGTCGCATGGCGCCCCCACGCAAACCGTCCAGAGGACGCTTGTGCCCAGTAGATCAATCCGTATCGAATGGCTGTGCGGCGCCGTGCTCGCGTGCACGTTGCTTGCCGCGTGCGGTGACCGTGACCAGCACGCGGCATCTCCATCCGCGTCCTCGTCTTCTTTGCCCCCTTCTTCATCTTCTTCCGTTCAGCAATCCGATGCGTCTGCTTCACCGGGATCGTCGGACATACAGCGCTGGGCCTTGCAGCAAACCCAGCCGGCAACAACGACGTCCAGTCTTACGCAAGCTCCCCCGCCCGCCACCGCTTCCGATCCTTTGTTGCCCCCGGTTATCCACGAGGCCGAGTGACACAAAGGCGACATGAAAGCGGCCGGCGAGCCCGATCAAGTCTTCCCCCCACGACCGACAGAGACCCATGACCTTAAAAAGCCGACGTGACTTTCTCAGGGCAGCCGCACAGGCCGCCGGTTCCGCCACCGCACTGGGCATCGTGCCGGCTGGCATCCGCAACGCACTCGCGATTCCAGCGAACAACCAGCATGGCAATATCAAGGACGTCGAGCACATCGTCGTTCTGATGCAGGAAAACCGCTCCTTCGATCATTACTTCGGCACGCTCCAGGGCGTACGGGGTTTTGGCGATACCCGCGCCGTACAGCTTCCCAACGGCCAGCCGGTCTTCAATCAGCCCATTGCTGCGGGACTCGGCGAAGTGCTGCCGTTCCGGCCCAGCGCGCCCGATCTCGGCCTCCAGTTCATCCAGGACCTGCCGCATGACTGGACCACGAGCAAGGGTGCTTACAACCAGGGCCGTTACGACCAGTGGGTCGCGTACAAAGGCACGACCACGATGGCGTATCTCACGCGCCAGGACATTCCGTTCCACTACCAGCTCGCCGACGCCTTCACCATTTGCGACGCGTACCACTGCTCGATCAACTCGTCGACGGACCCGAACCGCTATTACATGTGGACCGGCTGGGTGGGCAACGACGGCAACGGCGGCGGTCCGGTGGTCGACAATGCCGAACTCGGGTATGGCTGGTCGTCGTATCCGGAAGTGCTCCAGAACGCGGGCATTTCGTGGAAGATCTATCAGGACATGGGCACCGGGCTCGACGCAAACGGCTCGTGGGGCTGGACCAGCGACGCGTACATCGGCAACTATGGCGACAACGCGCTGCTCTACCTGAATCAGTATCGCAACGCGCAGCCCGGCAATCCGCTGTATGACAAGGCGCGCACCGGCACGAACGCGGCGGCGGGCGACGGTTATTTCGATATCCTCAAGCGCGACGTGCAAAACAACGCGCTGCCGCAAGTCTCATGGATTGTCGCGCCCGAAGCGTTCACCGAGCATCCGAACTGGCCGGCCAACTACGGCGCGTGGTACGTCGATCAGGTGCTGCAGGTACTGACGTCGAATCCGGCGGTATGGAGCAAGACGGTGCTGCTGATCAACTACGACGAAAACGATGGTTTCTTTGATCACGTCGTGCCGCCGTTCCCGCCCTCGTCTCCCGCCAACGGCAAATCCACGGTCAGTACCGTGAATGAAATCTTCCCCGGCAGCAGCAGCTACCAGGCAGGTCCCTACGGCCTTGGAACGCGGGTGCCGATGCTGGTGGTGTCGCCCTGGTCGAAAGGCGGTTACGTGTGCTCGGAACTGTTCGACCACACCTCGGTGATTCAATTTATCGAAAAGCGTTTTGGCTCGGGTGCAAACGTTACCGAACCGAACATCACGCCGTGGCGCCGGGCAATCTGCGGCGACCTGACGTCCGCATTCAATTTCAAGAACCCGAACGCCGCATTTCCGACCTTGCCGGACACGAGCGGTTACGCCCCTACGCAACAGATTCGTCATCCTGATTATGTACCGGTGCCGCCCGCGGTCCAGGCCGTGCCGAAACAGGAACCCGGCGTTCGCCCTGCCCGCGCGCTGCCCTACGAGTTCTTTGTTCATGCCCACACGAACACGGGCAAAGGCGTGACCTTCGACTTCATCAACACGGGCAATGCCGGCGCGACCTTCCTCGTGTACACGGCCAACAGCCAGACGGCGCCGAGCTGCTACACGGTCGAAGCCGGCAAACGCCTGCAGGATCAGCTCCCGCTGACCGCTACCAACACGTATGACTTCATCGTGTACGGTCCGAACGGCTTCCTGCGCCGCTTTACTGGCACGGCGGTCCAGCAGAACTGGTGGAACGACAAGCAGGCGCTGCCGGAAGTCACCGAGGGTTACGACGTCGCCAACGGCAACCTGCAATTGCGCCTGAAGAACCTGGGCACGGCGAGCTGCACGTTCAGCGTAGCGAACGCCTACACACCCGGCACGGTCATCACGCGCCAAGTGCGTGGCGGCGACAGCGAAAGCCTCTATCTCGACCTGCGTGGGTCATATGGCTGGTACGACCTGAGCGTCACCATTGCGTCGGACACCAGCTTCGTGCGGCGTCTTGCAGGACACGTGGAAACAGGCAAGACCAGCATGTCTGACCCGGCGCTCGGAAGCTGAAGCCGGCGGTATCAATAAAAAACGCTGCTGCGAGTTCACTCGCAGCAGCGTTTTTCCATTCAGCACACGACCAGGCTTCAGGTACCCAGATAGCCCAGCGGCACCGTCGAGTTCGATTGTGCGACGCTCGCATTCTTCGATATCACGTACATCGGCATTTCAGTCAGGTTCAGCGTGACCACGCCGTTGTTGTAGGCCACCGTCGACGCGTTGCCCATCCAGTCCAGCACCTGCACCGTACCGCTTGTGCCTGCTGCATCGACGCTCAGGTTGTAGCTCACGCTATAAGTCTGGCTGAAGCCCGTATTCACGCTCCATACCGCGTTGCTGTGGGTCCACAGTGCAGTGATCGGAATGCCCGTGCCGCGTTGCTGGAATCCATACGCATAGACACCCGATGGCGTGCCGTTCACCGGTCCGAGCGTGGTCGTGCCGTCGAGCACGCGCGTCATTGCCGCGACCGCCAGTGCTGCCGGCTTCGGACTCACGTTCGACGCGCCGTACGCACCCTGCGGGTCAGCCAGGTCAAAGAACGTGCCGTAACCGGGTTCGGCCGGATAGTCCGCACCGTAGAACACGTAGGTCTGGTCAGCCCCTTCGCCCAGCAGGATGATGTGCGTGCGCGCCACCACCGCGGCCTGCGCGAACAGGACATTCGCGGTCGGATAGTTGGGACCGTATGATGTGCCGATGTCATAGCTGATACCCGTTTCCGTCGCGAACAGCTTCATGCCCGGCTTATAGTCCTTCTGCATTTCCTGGCGCAGGCCGCGCATCTGGTTCATCAGCGCATTTGCGGCGTTGGCGGGGCTCGGGTCGGTCGCGAGACGCTCGGGAGGATGCGACGGCGAGGTGCCCGCGTCGTAATACCCATGCGTCGCGATGCCGTCCAGATACTGCGCCAGGCCCAGCGGCGCCATGGTTTGCAGGCGCTGCGTGGTCAGTTGCGGAAACGGCTCGGCGGTTCCCATCACAACCGCATTCGGATCAGTGGCGTGGAGGCCCGTATAGACCAGTTTATATAGCTGAACGAAGTTCGCATTCGTATCCAGCCAGTCCGGCTCCCAGGTCACCTGGTAGTAGTTCTTTGCCATTGCAGGCGTGAGTGCCTGGCGCATTGCTTCGGTGTTCGAACCGACCTGGCTCATGTAAGCCTGGTATCCCGCCTGATCGACTGGCAGATAGGAGCTGTCGTTGTAAGCGCCGGTCGGGCTGTCCCACGCCGGAATCCCGTCGAGCCGCACGAGCCGCATGATCTGGCCCGACGAATAACCGGTGTCGGCAGTGGTCACCGCGGGTGTCCAGGTATTGGGTCCGTTCGGATCCATGGCCGACAGTTCGCGGTCGTCGATAGTCGACGAAATGCCCAGTGCAGTGAGCATCGCGGTCCAGCCGTTGAACCCCTGCATGCCGAAACGATGCTGCTCCTGGTGCGCATAGGTCGGCGCGGGCACGCTCGCGGTCACATTGGGCAGCACACCGAAGGTTGCTATCCCGGTCGGACGCGTACCGGCTGTCTGCACGCTGCCGCCCGCCTTGGCGAGGGTCGCCGAGATCGCGAAGTAACCGGCCAGCGTCGACGTGCAATTGAGCGTCGTGGTGCTAGAGCCGGCCGGCGCGGGGAAACTGCCGCTGGCGACGGTGTTGCCCAGGCTGTCGCTCACCGACCACGCGAGCGTGTCGGCGCTCGACGGGCTCGCGGTAATCGCGATCGGGAACGTGCTGCCCGAAGCGAACATGCGCGTGCCGTCGGTGCTCGGTGTATCGGCGGTGATGACGCCGCTGGCCGATGAACTGGTGGCCGTGACCGGCGACGCACATGTCATGGCCAGCGCCGCGGCGCTGGCAACCGCCGAGGGCGAAACGACAGCAGCGGGACTAGCCGCCCCGGTCGAACCCGTGGTGCCGGTTGTCGTGCCCGCCGTGGTCGCGGCAGTTCCGCCCGATCCGCTGGAGGAACCGGTTGTCGCCGCGCCGGAGGCCGTGCTTGATGTGCCCGATGACGTACCCGATGCGCTCGCGGTCGTACCCGCACCGCCGCTGACCGCCGCGGTGGAACCGGAGCTGGCGGGATCGCTTGACCCTCCGCCACCGCCGCCGCATGCCGCCAACGCTAGCACAACTGAATAAACTGAATAATTGAGTAAGGAGTGTGTTTTCATTTTGAATGGCTGCCTGATCGTAGCGATGAACCTGAACCGGGCAAACCTTCTCCTCCAAGCGCCCTGGAGGAGCTCGGCAACGATTGAACAGGAGGAAGGGGCTGGCAGGACCGCTGGCAAAATCCGCCAAAAAAAACGCGGCCAAAAGAACGTACGTTCTGCCTACTTGCCGGAATGAATGTTACACAGACGAAACGTTTTGATAAAGTAAAAAAGACGTAACACGTTGTAACGTCTGATTATTAATCGGTAATTCCGAATATCGTCTAATTAAACAACGCCAATAAAATCGCTTGCAAGGGTTGTGTTGTCATAAATAGCGATGTATTAAGGGATTGATTAGACAAATATCACCTTCTCGCGCCAAAGGCATGTATCAAAACAGAAGCATTTTTTAACGAGTGCCGGGAGGGGCGCGGAGTGTACATTTCGTTGCTGGAGAGGGGTGAGGGTGGCGGAATTAGCAGGGTAAACGTTCGGACACCGGTGCACATGCAGCAATAAGAATCCGCACTGAAAAGCTTTTGTGAATGCACTTTAAATTCCTGATCTGGAAATGCTCCTGGCGTTGAAACAGGGTGTCCGATGGCACGCTCGCCAAGCGAATGAGGTGTGAACGCGCTGGAAAGACGGGCGCTGCCTCTTTTTGTGAAGCCGGCGTGGCTGATTCAACGCAATCGATCAGGCAACGGCAAGACAAGGAGCAAAGTCGCAGAGGCACTTTCGGCGCCGCGTTGCCAGCTTGAATGGCCGATGGAAACCGGTCCGTCCCGAGCACGCGCAAGCGCTTCTGCCCGGGCAAATCCGTGTTGCCTTTATAATCCGCCATGATTCCAATTTCCTGCCTACCCGCCTGCCACCCCCTTCGCGGCTTCCGCGAAGTCCTCCCCTATGCGGTGGCCGTATGAAAACCCCAAAAAGGCTGCAGCCGCTGCTGGAAGAAGGTCTGATTGACGAAGTGATCGGCCAGTTGATGAGCGGCAAGGAAGCGACCGTCTATGTCGTGCGCAGCGGCGACTCCACGCGTTGCGCGAAGGTCTATAAAGACGCGAAGCAGCGCAGCTTCCGGCAAGCGGCTTCGTACCGCGAGGGCCGGACGGTGAAAAACAGCCGGCAGGCGCGCGCGATGGAAAAAGGCACGCGTTACGGCCGCCAGATGCAGGAAGAGGCGTGGCAGAACGCCGAGGTCGACGCGCTGTTCCGGCTTGCCAACGCCGGCGTGCGTGTGCCGCAACCGTATATCTGCACGGATGGCGTGTTGCTGATGGAACTGGTGGTGGATGCCGAAGGCGACGTCGCGCCGCGTCTGAATGACGTGGACATGAGCCACGCGCGCGCGCTCGAGTTGCATGAACTGCTGCTGAGCCAGGTCGTTCGCATGTTGTGCGCCGGAATGATTCACGGCGACCTCTCCGAATACAACATCCTGCTGGCCGCCGACGGTCCGGTGATCATCGACTTGCCGCAGGCGGTGGACGCCGCCGGCAACAACGAAGCGGCGTCCATGCTGCAACGTGACGTCGATAACCTCGCGACCTACTTCGGCCAGTTCGCGCCCGAATTGCTGAAGGCGAGTTACGGCAAGGAGATGTGGGCGTTATACGAAGCGGGTTTGCTCACCGTCGATACGAAGCTCACGGGTCACGTGGAAGTCGACACCACCCCGGTGGATCTGGAAGCCGTGATGCAGGAGATTGAAGACATCCGGCTTGAAGAGGAAGCGCGGGTGAGACGCGAGCAGGAACTCGATAGTTAAGCACTTCGATCCAGTTGCTGCGCGAGTTCGCTCGCCAGCACATCGAGCGTCGGCCCGCACGGCGCTTCGACCTTCAGTTGCAATAACGCGTCGGCGCGCGTCTTCCCAAGATTGACCGCCGCGATCGGCTTGCCGGCGCGCGCGGCCCACTCGCAAAAACGAAAACCCGAATACACCATCAGCGACGAACCAAGCACGAGCATGGCATCGGCCTGATCCAGTGCGGCGGCGGCCGCGTCCACCCGGGTCCGCGGCACCCCTTCTCCGAAAAACACGACGTCAGGCTTGAGCAGACCGCCGCAGCGCGTACAAGACGGTGCGTGGAAGGCCCCGAAGTCATAACCTTCGAGTAGCGCGTCACCATCTGCTACCGGCAACGCAGCCAGGCCGACGAAGCTCGGGTTATCGGCTATGAGTCTTTGCTGGAGCGCTGCACGCGAGGTCTCGTCGCCGCATTCCATGCACCGCACGCGGCCGATATTGCCGTGCAATTCAATCACGTCCGTATTGCCCGCGCTGGTGTGCAGTCCATCGACGTTCTGCGTGACAAGCCTTTCGAACAGGCCCAGGCGCTCCAGCCGTGCAACCGCGAGATGCGCGGCATTCGGCGCGGCGCCCGCGACCAACGGCCAGCCAATCATGCTGCGCGCCCAATAGCGCTGGCGCGCAAGCTCCGAGCCCATGAAGTCCTTCAGCAGGATAGGCGCTCGCCCGGTACGCTGCCCTTCCGTATTGCGATAGCAAGGTATTCCGGATTCCGTACTAATTCCGGCGCCGGACAAAACGAACAGCCGTGGATGCCGTTCGACGAAATCGAAGAGTGGGTTGGAAAGCGCTCGAAACGCGTAATCCGTCAGATTTTTCATCTTCGGAATAGTAGCGGCAACACGCTTTTTCTGCTGGAGCGCGGGCCGGTCGGGCGGCGCATGATGGGTCACATGCACCAAAGCGATGACTGGATCGCCGAGATACAGGCGTCAGGCTGTATTTGCAAAATACAGCCTCCAACTTGTAGACAAATAGCCTGCGTATGCCGGCGCACTCACGCCCTCTTCCTTACCTTGACATTCCGGCGATCTGTTTCGACCATACCCAGTGATTGGCGAACCGCTGACCTCATGACCCCCCGGGCGCGCGCGTGACCACCGACCTCCTCAACTCGACTTTCGCGGCGCTCGCCGATCCGACCCGGCGGGCAATCCTTGCGCGGCTCGCCCGGGGCGAGGCGTCAGTGTCGGAACTCGCCGAACCGTTCGACATGACGCTCGCCGCCGTGTCCAAGCATCTCAGGGTGCTCGAGCATGCCGGGCTGATCGTGCGTGAACGCGACGCGCAACGCCGCCCATGCCGGCTCGCCGCAGCGGCCTTGAAAGACGCCAGCGAATGGTTCGATCCGTATCGGCGGTTATGGGAAAGCGGCGAAAGCGGGAGAACACGATAACCGCCCTCATCGATCTGACGAAACCTGTCAGGCACCCATCACAAACCCGTCACGACACTCGCGCCACCGGCCTCGGGAACAACGGATAAGCCACCAGCGCGCAGGCAGCCGCAACCAGCCAGACAACGCCCCACGACCCGATCGCGAGCAAATGCGGAATGCACAGCGGCGTCAGGAACAAGCCCAGATAGACGGCGGTGTTGGTCATCCCGAGCGCCGTGCCCGCGCGATCCTTGCCCGCCAGCGTCGCGAGTTCGGTGTAGGCCACGCCATGCCACGCCGACACGCAAATTCCGGCGAATGCGATCAGCACGATCAGCAACGCTTCAGGCAAGCGTTGGCCCGATTCCACCGCAGCGCCCAGCACCACGAACGACGCCACCGCGACCAGCGTCGACCCGCGCAGATACGCTCGCCGGTTGCCGCGTTTATCGGTGAAACGGCCGCTCGCTACGCGCATGATCATCGCGCCGAGCTGGACGGTGACCATGGTCGCTGTAATCCCCGCTATGCCGACATGCCCGAAGTCGTGCAAAAACACCGTGGCGAACGTCAGCACCGCGAACTGCGGAATACACAAAATGGCGATGCCCGACACCACACGCCAGATCATCCGGTCACGCAGCGGACCGACCGAAGGTGCGACTGCGGCGCCAGAACCGCCATGCGCTGCGGCAGGCGCTTCCGGCGGCTCGTGCAGCCAGAGCCACGCGAGCACGCCCGAGACCGCGCAGAGCGCCGCCAGCACCCCGTAGACCGGGCGAAATCCGCCCGTGGACACGAGCCAGGGCAGGACCAGCGCGCCCAGCCCGCCGCCCAGCGGCACCGCTGTCTGACGAATGCTCATCGCCAGGCCGCGCTCGCCTTCCTGGAACCAGCGCATGACCGCGCGTCCGCTCGATCCGTTCACGCTCCCGCCAACCAGTCCGACCAGGCACATCGACATCACAAGCCACAACAAGCCCGGAACAGCCCCATGCGTCGGCACGACGAACAGCATCATGGAGAGCAACGCCGCTGCGGTCGTGGCCAACCCGCTCAGCAGGATCGGCCGGTCACCCCAGCGGTCGGTCGCGACGCCCCACGGCAACTCCGTGAGCGCCACGCCCAGCCCCATGGCCCCCAGCGCCAGCCCGAGCGCCGCGTTGCCGAGGTGATAATCCGCGCGCAACCAGACGGCGGTCGTGGGAATGCCCGCGGCGGCAGCCGAAAAACTGACGTTCGCGGCCACGCCGACACCGAGCACTTTCCATCTGTGTGACGCGCCCAGTTCACGGCGTCCCGTTGCCGGCAAGGGAACTGCGTAGGGCGTTTCCATGCTTTTCCTCTCTGAATGCTTTCGATTGAGGCCAGTGTCGCGCTTTACCATCGTCCTGAATATCAATTAATATGGAAGAAACCATTCGACAAAACAGGACTATTAGTTATGTCGCAGACCAATTTCGATGTCGCGTCGTTGCGGACCTTCGTGGTCGGCATGGAGCTGGGAAGTTTCGCGAAGGCGGCGGACCGCGTCGGGCGCTCGACCTCGGCCGTCAGCGCGCAGATCAAGAAACTGGAAGAGCAGTCGGGTGCGCCGCTGTTCAAGAAAGCCGGGCGCAACCTGGCGCTGACCGAAGCGGGCGAAACCATGCTGCGGTTCGCGCGCCGGCTGGTCGATCTCAACGACGAAGCCGCCGTCGCCGTACGTGGCCCCGACCTCGAGGGCTGGATCCGGCTCGGGCTGCAGGAGGATTTCGGCGAAGTCATGCTGCCCGACGTCCTGGGGCGGTTCTCGCGCGCACATCCGAAAGTGCGGATCGAAGCGCGGGTCGCGCGCAATCTGGAACTGCTCGGCCGAATCGATTCAAACGACCTCGACCTTGCCCTGATCTGGGACGATTCGGTTTCAGCAGGCTATGAACTTCCAGGCAGCGACCGGCACGAGAGGATCGCAGAGCCTGCCATGTGCTGGATCGGTTCGTCGACCTTGCCGTGGTGTCCCGATGCGGCAGAACCGTTGCCGCTGGTCGCGTTCGACCGCGCCTGCCTGTTTTTCAGCGCCGCCACCGAAGCGCTCGATCGCGCGAATATCCGTTGGCGGGTGGCATTCACGAGTCCGAGCCTCTCGGGCCTGTGGGCCGCCGCGGCGGCAGGACTTGGACTCACCGTGCGCACGCGCTATGGTCTGCCCGCTTCCGTAAGCGCATTCGACGGCCACGAGCTGGGGTTGCCCGCGCTGCCGTCCTTGGCACTGTCACTCGTGCGCGCGTCGGTCACGCCCACGCCACCCGTGCAGCAACTCGCAGCGTTGATTCTTCAATCCGTACGCGACGGGTCGGCATCGCTGGACCGGATCGCGGCCTGAGCGGCGCTTCGTCCGCGGGAAAAACAAGTAGAACGTCATTCGCGCATCGCCTGATGACCGCCATCGACGGCCCGTTTTTTGCTGAAAGCTGGCTGGAAAACAAACGACGGGTGAGCGACATGGCGACCGCATCGAAGAGCAGCACAAGCAAGAGCACGAGCAGTAGCGGCAAGCGCAACACCACGCGTCAAAAGCATGCGCGCGCAAAACCAAAGCAACATTCGAACCCCAGGCGCTGGTCGCATCACGTGATGGAAACGAGCGATGCAATGGATATCGAGCATGAGATCTTCAAGGACGGCAGCGCGCAGGAGATCGCCGATTCGCTGAAGAAATCATCGACGCGCAGCAACCGGCGCAAAGGCACGCCGTTCCAGTCCGCCATGTCGATGCTGAATTTCTATATCAATCGTGCCGGGCGAAACTTGCCGAAGTCGCGTCGTACGACCCTGGATAACGCCAAGAAGCGCCTGCGCGAAGCGTTCGGCCGCAAGCCATGATCGCCGGGTGGAAGCAGTGGAACGCGGCTTGCTATCCAATCCGCCACTCCCCCTCCCCGCGGAACCAATGGCAAAACGTGCCTCCCCGGCAAACGGATTGTTCGACGCCGCCGAAACCACGCTGATCGGTCTCTACGACAGCGGCGTGCTTTCTCCGGCGGTATTGCAATCCGTCATAGCGGGCTTCGCCAACAGCGCAATCGACTGGAACACCGCGCCCCGGCTTCGTACTATCGACAATAAATCAGTGCACGAAGTGGTCGCGATGACCATGATGCCTGGACGAACCTTACGCAATGCATCGAAGGAATTTTTCGCGGTGATCGGTCATATTGGTGGTATCAGTGCCGACGAGCACGGCGAACCCGAGGAGGCTGACGGCCCGCCCGAAAACGAACCCGACAGCGATCTGATCAACCAGTTATCCGGTGGCCGTAGCGGCAAACGAGCCGTTAAAACCGCGCGCAAGACAACGCCGGGCGCCGGCTTCAACCCGCTCCTGCATGCAACATCCCCGCGCAAAGACCCCCGGTCATAGCACTGCCTTTGATCCATGTCATGGTTGTGACTGGCCATGATCCTGCCGCACGCGGCACAATACATAACGCCTCAGCGCCTGAATGCCTTAGCGAATGCGACCCGCGAATGCGACCCGCGAATGCGACCCACAAGAGTGACCCGCCGAATCGAGTGACACCGCCTTCCAACCACCGGATACAACGGACACGATATGGACACACAGGCAACTCCCCGCTCCCTCCCCCTTTCCCCCGACGAATTGCGCAAGATCGACGCCTACTGGCGCGCCTGCAATTATCTGTCGGTAGGCATGATCTATTTACGCGCCAACCCGCTGCTGCGCGAACCGCTCAAGGCGGAACACATCAAGCAGCGCCTGCTCGGACATTGGGGTTCGGACCCCGGTCAGTCGTTCACCTGGGTGCACCTGAACCGCCTGATCATGAGAGACGACCTGAACGTCATGTACGTCTCCGGGCCGGGACATGGTGCCCCCGCAACCTTGTCGAACTCTTACCTCGAAGGGTATTACTCCGAGGTCTATCCGGATCGCAGCGCCGACGAAACCGGCATGCTGCGCCTGTTCCGTTCGTTCTCATCGCCGGGGGGCATTGGTTCGCATTGCACCCCTGAAACGCCGGGATCGATCCACGAAGGCGGCGAGTTGGGCTACAGCCTCTCGCACGGATTCGGCGCGGCATTCGATAACCCCGACCTGATCGTGGCAGTGGTGGTGGGCGACGGCGAAGCCGAGACCGGCCCGCTCGCCACGTCGTGGCATTCGAACAAGTTCCTGAACCCGGTGGTGGATGGCGCAGTGCTGCCCATCCTGCACTTGAACGGCTACAAGATCGCGAACCCGACCATCCTCGCGCGCATTCCGCAAGAAGAACTCGAAGCACTGATGACCGGTTACGGATACAAGCCGCACTTCGTCTCCGGCCACGATCCCGCCGTCATGCATCAACTGATGGCCGCGACGCTCGAGACCTGCATCGGCGAGATTCGCGCGATCCAGGCTCATGCGCGTTCGACGGGGGACACCACGCGTCCGCGTTGGCCAATGATCGTCCTGCGTTCACCAAAAGGCTGGACCGGTCCGAAGGAAGTCGACGGTCACAAGGTCGAGGATTTCTGGCGCGCACACCAGGTGCCGGTGCTCGATCCGGTGACCAGCGCGAAGAGCCTGAAGATCGTGGAAGCGTGGATGCGCAGCTACAAACCCGAAGAACTCTTCGACGAGAACGGCACGCTGATCGAAGAACTTCGTGCGATTGCCCCGAAGGGCGACCGCCGCATCAGCGCCAATCCGCATGCGAACGGCGGCCGGCTGCGGCGCTCGCTGGACCTGCCCGACATCCGCGAGTACGCGTTCGACGTCAAGGATCCCGCCGGCACGTATCAGTCGCCCACCGCAGTGCTTGCCATCTGGCTGCGCGAGGTCATCACGCGCAACATGAGCACCTTCAAGCTGTTCGGTCCCGACGAAACCGCCAGCAACAAACTCGATGGCGTATATGAAGCGTCGGGCAAACGCTGGATCGCCGAGATCAAGCCCGAAGACAGCGACGGCGGTGCGTTATCGCCCGACGGCCGTGTGATGGAAATGCTCAGCGAGCACACGCTTGAAGGCTGGTTCGAAGGTTACGTGCTCACGGGCCGGCACGGCCTGCTCGCGACCTATGAAGCCTTCGTGCACGTGATCGACTCCATGTTCAACCAGCATGCCAAGTGGCTGGAAAAGGCGAAAAAAGAACTCGACTGGCGTGCGCCGGTGCCGTCGGTGAACCTGCTGATCACCTCGCTGGTATGGCGTCAGGATCACAACGGTTTCACCCACCAGGACCCGGGTTTCCTCGACGTCGTGACGAACAAGAGCCCCGAAGTCGTGCGCATCTACCTGCCGCCCGACGCGAACTGCCTGCTGAGCGTGATGGATCATTGCCTGCGTTCGCGCGACTACGTCAACGTGATTGTCGCGGACAAGCAGCCGCACCTGCAGTACCTCGACATGGACGCTGCGCTCGCGCATTGCACCAAGGGCATCGGCATCTGGGACTGGGCGTCGACGGACCAGGACAGCGAACCGGACGTGGTGATGGCCTGTGCCGGCGACATCGCGACCATGGAGTCCCTCGCCGCTGTCGAGATACTGAAGGAACGTTTCCCGGACCTGAAGATCCGCTTCGTCAACGTGGTGGACCTGTTCCGCCTGATGCCCGACACCGACCATCCGCACGGTTTATCCGCTCGCGATTTCGACTCCCTGTTCACGCGCGAGAAGCCGGTCATCTTCAACTTCCATTCGTATCCGTCGCTCGTTCACAAGCTCACGTATAACCGCACGAATCACGAGAACATGCACGTGCATGGTTATCGCGAGCGGGGCAACATCAATACGCCGTTCGAGCTCGCCATCATCAACCAGGTCGACCGCTATTCACTGTGTATCGATGTAATCGATCGTGTGCCGCAGCTTCGCGATACCGGCGCTCATACGAAGAACTGGCTCAAGGACCAGATCAACGAGAGCATTGCTCACGCCCACGCGGAAGGCATTGACCACGATGAAATCCGTAACTGGGTTTGGAAAGGCTGAAGACCATGACCCTGGGTATCCTGGTGCTCAACAGCGGTTCGTCGTCGCTTAAATTTGGCGTGTATCTGCCGGGCAAAACACCGGGCAAAACACAGGGCACACCGCCGGGCAGCGGCGACGAAACGCCGTGGCTGACCGGCAGCGCGAAGGGCATTGGCCGCAACGACGGCTCGCTGACCATGCGTTCGTCGGATGGTGCGATCGATGTCGCGCAAAACCATGTGATGGAGTCGCAGCGCGACGCGTTGCAGCGCGTGGCCGACGCGCTGCATGAGCATCTCGATCAGCCGCTGGCCGCGGTGGGGCATCGGGTGGTGCATGGCGGTCCGCATCTGACCGACCATGCGCTGATCACGCCCGAGGTGAAACAGACCTTGCGCGATGCGGTGCAATTCGCGCCCCTGCATCTGCCGCAGGCGCTGGAGCTGCTGGATCTGGCACAGCAGATATTCAATGACGTGCCGCATTACGCCTGCCTCGACACCGCGTTCCACCGGACCATGCCCGCGCGTGCCACTCACCTCGCGCTGCCGAAACACTACGCTGACGAAGGGGTGGTCCGATACGGCTTCCACGGCCTGTCGTACGAGTCGATCGTCTCTTCGCTCGGCAACGACCTTCCGGCACGCCTTGTGGTCGCGCATCTCGGCAGCGGTGCAAGCCTGTGCGCGATTCGCGATGGCTGCTCGATCGATACAAGCATGGGTCTCACGCCGACCGGCGGCATTCCCATGGCGACACGCACCGGTGACCTCGACCCGGGGGTGCTGGTCTACCTGATGCGTACCGGCTCACTCAACGCCGATACGCTCGAACACCTGATCAATCACGAAAGCGGCCTGAAGGGCATTTCCGATTCGAACGACGATATGCAAGCGCTTCTGCAACGCAACGACGCGGACGCGGAACTTGCCATCGATATCTTCTGTACTGCCGTACGAAAGACCATCGGCGCGTATGCCGCGTTGATGGGAGGTCTCGACCGCGTGGTGTTCACCGGCGGGATTGGCGAGCACGCTGCGAGCGTGCGTGAACGCATTTGCGATGGGCTCGAATTTCTCGATGTTCAGTTCGACGTGATCGAGACGCAGGAAGAGCGGCAGATTGCACGTCATTGCCGCACGTTGCTGGGTCGGGCAACCGGCTGAAAGGCGCGTCAAGGTACGCCGATTCAAGCCGGCAGCCATCATGCGTCAGCTATGTCCATGCGTGCCGCCATGCGCGCCGCGCCAGAAGAACACCTGCTCGGCGGCGGCAATCAGCGCGTCAAGGGAAACCGGCTTGGTCAGCGTCAGGTCGAAGCCGGACGCGCGTGCACGCTGGTCGTCGGTTCCCACGCTATAGCCTGTCAACGCAATGGCGGGCAGCTGCGCCAGCTGCGGATTCGCCCGCACCTGGCGCATGAGTTCGTAGCCGTCCATGCCAGGCATGCTGATGTCGCAGACCAGCAGGTCCACGTGGTTGCGCTCGAGCAGCACGAGTGCGTCCTTGCCGTCGTGCGCGGTAGCGACCAGCGCGCCTTCGAGTTGCAGCAAAGCCGCGAATGCGCTCGCGGTTTCTGAGTCGTCGTCGACCACCAGCAAACGTACCCCCGCCAGCGATCCGCTACGCTCTTCCGGCGCATGCTCCCCCGCAAGACGGCCGTCGACCAGCGGCAGCCAGACGCTCATCCGCGTGCCGTGCCCCACCCCGTCCGAATGGGCGAGCACGCTGCCCGCATGCATCTCCACGAGTTGCTTGACGAGCGCGAGGCCAATGCCCATGCCGCCGCCGGTCTTGCGGCGGGCTTCGCTTCCCTGGGAGAACATCTCGAAGATATGCGGCAACAGCGACGCATCGATCCCCAACCCGGTGTCGGTGACATCGATGCGCACCTCGTCTTCCTCGCAGGTCAGGCGAACGGAAACCGAGCCGCCGCGCGGCGTAAACTTCAGCGCGTTGCTCAGCAGGTTCCAGATGATCTGGTCGAAGCGTACGGGGTCCACCTTGGTCCACACCTGTTCGTCCAGACCCTCGAACGACAGCTCGATGCCCCTTGATGCCGCGTCCGCCTCGATTGCATCGGCAATGGTCCGCAGCATGGCCGCGATATCGCCCATCGCCAGGTTCAGCGCCAGCTTGCCGGTACGCACGCGCGACAAGTCCAGCAAGTCGTCAATGATCTTCGCCTGGCCGAGTACGGCCCGCTGGATCGCGTCGGCCGCGAGCTGGATTGCCGGTACGCCACGCGCCTCGGGGATGCGCGGCAACATCTCCGCCTTCACGTGGATCAGGTTGAGGGGGTGCTTCAATTCATGCGACAGCACGGCCAGGAAATCGTCCTTGAGCCGGTTTGCCGCCTCCGCCTGCGCCCTCACCGCGCGTTCCTCCGCGAGTTGCGACTGCCGCGCGTCTTCCTGTGTCTTGCGGTCCGTGAGGTCCCTCACGATCTTCGCGTAGCCCGTGAATTTCGGATCCGACAATGGCGTCACCACACCGCTGCAATACACCTTGCGGCCGCCCTTTGCGACATGCCAGCGATCGTCGTCGGCACGGCCTTCGCGTTGCGCGGCCTCGCGTTCGTGCGCCGCCGTGCGCGCTCCCTGATCCTCCGCTGAAAAGATCACGTCGATGTTCTGCCCGATCGCTTCCTCCGCCGTATAACCGAAGACACGCTCGGCGCCGGCATTCCAGCTGACGATGCGGCCTTCGGCGTCCTGCACGATGATCGCGAAGTCGTTCGTGGTCTGTGCCGCGAGTCTCAGGCGCTCCTCGCCCGCCCGCACGTTCGCCTCCGCGCGGTGGCGCGCCGTGGTTTCAACCAGGCTGAGCACCGCGCCGTCAATGCGGTCGTCCGCCGTCCGGTAAGGCAGCACGCGCGCGAGGAACCAGCGGCCGTCCGAGGTTGTGACCTCGCGCTCGGTCAGGCGCAACGACTGGAATGTCGCGCTTACGTCCTCTGCCAGTTCGGGATAAACCAGCCGGTGCGTGATGTCGAACAACGAACGCCCGACATCTGCGCCGATCAGGTTGAACACCGTGGCCGCATTCGGCGTATAGCGTTTGATGCACATCGCGCGATCGACGAAGATAGTGGCAATGTCCGTAGAAGTGATCAGGTTCTGCAGGTCATCATTGGCCTTGCCGGTTTCCTCGATCTTCGCCTGCAGTTCCGCGTTGACGGTGATGAGCTCCTCGTTCACCGACTGCAACTCTTCCTTGCTGGTTTCGAGCTCCTCCGTCGCCGATCTCAACTCCTCATTGATCGCCTGCAGTTCTTCATTCGACGCCTTCAGCTCTTCCGTCGAGGTCTCGTACTGCTCGATCGTGGTCTGCAGTTGCTCCTTGCTCGAATGCAGCTCTTGTTCAAGCTGCTGCATCACGGTGTCACTACCCGTCTGATGCTCCACGGTGGGCCTGCTCTCCGTCATCGCTTCCTGGACCTCGTCGAACAGGACGAGGAGGAAGTCGGCGTCGGCGGCGGCGTCATGGAACGGGCGCACGGTCATGTTGACGTATGACGGGCGGCCGTCGCGCTGCAGCTTGACGCGCCGGGCCTCCACGCTATTGCCCGTCTGCGCGGCCTGGAACAGCGCGGTACGCAGGTCGAGCCGTAACTCGGGCAGCACGACGGCAATCATGTTGCTCGAAGGTTCGCCGCCGACATAGCGCAGGAAACGTCCCGCGTTGTCCGACATATGCACGATCTTCGAATCGCGGTTCACGATCACGCTGGGCGGCGCATATTGCTCGAGCACGCGCTGGTGCAACGCACTGAACGAAAAATTGCGGCGCCCCGGGAGCAACGCGGACCCCACCTCTTCGTCGTGCGTATAACGTCCTTGCATCAGCAGCGAAGGGGACGCCAGCGCCGGGCGGTTCGGCAGCTTCGCCGCTTTCGCCCGGTAGATCCGGTTCTTCTTGTCGACCACGGAGAACAGTTCTTCGACCGAGTCCGCCGACTCCGAGCTGCCGAGGAACAGGTACCCGTTGGGGTAGAGCGCGTAGTGGAACATCTCGAGCACCTGGTTCTGCACGCCGCGGTCGAGATAGATCAGGAGATTGCGGCAGGAAACCAGGTCGAGCCGTGAGAACGGCGGGTCACGCAGCACGTTGTGCATGGCGAACAGGATCTTCTCGCGCACGCTTTTCACGACCTCGAAGCGCGAGTCGGTCTTGACGAAGAATTGCCGCAGCGTAGAGGGGCGAACGTCGGTCATGATCGACTCGGGGTAGAGTCCGGCCCGCGCGCGCGCAACGGCGCTTTCGTCGATATCGGTAGCGAACACCTGGATATTGGCAGAGGAATGCAACGCATCGCGCTGCTCGCACAGGAGCATGGCAAGCGAATAGGCCTCCTCGCCCGACGAGCATCCCGCAACCCACGCACGAACCTGGTCGCCGTCGGCCTTGTTGTGGAACAAGGCTGGCAGCACGCCCCGTTCGAGCGACTCGAACGCTTCCCGATCGCGGAAAAAGCTGGTCACGCCAATCAGCATGTCCTTGAGCAAGGCCGAGGTTTCGCGCGGGTTGTCCCGCAGCAGGTCGCGGTAGGCAATGAGGTCCGGTACGCCGTTGACCTGGAGGCGCCGCTCGATCCGGCGCAGCATGGTCGCCCGCTTGTAGAAACGGAAGTCGTGACCGGTGCGGGCACGCAAGGTCGACAAAATGGCCTGTAACGCAAGTTCGGCTTCACTCCGGCGGTCGGCCCGGTCGTCCGGACCCAGCGTCACCGCGTCCAGTTCGGGCAAGGCGATGCGCTTGGCGTTGTTCCATATATCCAGCAGCCGTTGCGGCATTTCCACCACGGGCAGCACCAGGTCGACCTGGTCCGTCAGGATCGCGTTCTGCGGCATCTCGGCGTATTCCGCGTCATTCGGTTCCTGCGCGAGCGTCACGCCGCCCTTCTCCTTCACGCTGGCAATGCCGACCGCGCCGTCGCTGCCCGTGCCCGACATCACGATGCACATTGCGCGCTGGCCATGCGCGTCGGCCAGGCTCCGGAAAAACCGGTCGATAGTGACCGGCCGGCCCGCCGTGGGCTCGGCATTGCGCGCGTTCAGGTAACCATCCGCCATCGTCAGGCTCTTGCCCGGCGCGATGACGTAGACGTGGTTCGCTTCTATCTCGGTGGGCCCGCCGACTTGCGACACGCGCATTCGGGTCACGTTCTGCAGCACCTTGTCCGCACTGCTGACATGCTTCGCCGACAAGTGCAGGACCACGACGAACGCCATGCCCATGTCGGACGGCGCGTTCTCGAAAAAGCGCAGCAGCGCCTGGACGCCTCCCGCGGACGCGCCAATCCCGACGACAGGGAAATCCAGCGAACTCGAGCGATGAACCACGCCCGGCGCGTCTTCTCCTGCCGGCGGCACCGTTGATGTTGTAGTTTCGCTCACTCCAGGGCCCTCGGTTCGGGGTGCTTCGATGGATTAAAGATACCACTACGCGTTCGAACCGATGCTCTTAACAGCAGCCGGGCAAAGCGGTGCGCAGCACGCTCATCCGCGTGCTGCGCGAGGGTATCGGATCACCCGGTTTCTATCTGCGGGGCTCAGGCGGCGCTCATTATATTCACGCGCCATTTCTTGTGGACGGGCGGCCACTTTTTTAGTGCGTCTCGCGCATGTGCCCGCTCCCTATTCGACGGCCCGGGTCGTCGGGCACTCCGGCAAACTGCCGCACAGCGCGGGCTTTGGCCACCTTTTTTGCGCGTGCTCGCCTGGTTCTTTGGAATGCAGGCTTGGGGTAGGAGCACCGGCAGAGTGGCTTCAGGTGATTTCCTGGCATCGACCGGTCATTCCTGCCCCAGCGGGTCTCGCTGATGCATTCGTAATATAGCCGAGCAAACAGGATGCCCCTTCATAAACTCATTTATATGCGTTCGGGCATACACCGACTTCCTTCCTCGAAAACAAGACTTGCCTCAGATCGCCCCGCCGCGACGCAGCGCAAAGCCGGTTCGCTCAAGCGGCCGCGCGCATGGGCTCCGCGTGACACGCATTGGCCGCCAGTTTGCTAACATGGACCAAGCCGCAGCGGTTGGCCGGTGCCGCCGCGGCGCTGCCGGCGGGCCATGCAAGGCATTATCGGAGCACGCCTCGTGACCCTTATCGTGTACATCAATACTGCAGGCAATCAGGACAGCCGCGACAACGACCTGTTCCAGATCGACGCGGCCGGCTTCCTGGTCGACATGGGTTGCGTGCTGGTCGATCACTGCAGTCATGCCATGAGCGCCGCGTCCCGGATCGCGCTGCAGCGGGCCATCCGCCGCATCAAGCCGGGCGACACACTGGTGGTCGCGCGCCTCGGTTACCTGGGAAGCAGCATCAGCGACGCCGTGTCGACGCTCACTACGCTGGCGGCCAAAGGGGCGCACGTCATCTGCCTCGAGGCGGGCAAGAGCGATCTTTGCGCGAGCGGCACAGGCTCGCCGATCCGCATGCTCCAGCTTGCCGCGGGACTGGAGCACGACGCCAAACGCGCCCGCGCACTCGATGCGGCCGCCATCGCCAAGAAGGACGGCACGCATCAGGGACGTCCCGCCTCGTTGTCCGACTCACAACGGCAGCAAGCGCTGAATGCGTTGGCCGCAGGCAGCACCGTGACGGCAATCGCACGGGCTCTCAGCACGTCGCGCCAGACCATCATCCGCCTGCGCGACGCGGCATCGCGCGAGACCGCCGCCGTGCAGTCACCGCCGGTGCAGCATTAAGCCGCGCGAACGGGCAGGCTTAAAGAAGGCGTCCATCACCGGTGCGTCGTCTTCCGCCAGCACAATCTGCTCGCTGTTGCTGTGTTTCAGTGCGCAGGCGTATCGGCCGAAAATCGATGTCAAAGGGACCTGCACAGGTCTTTATTACTTTTTGCTTTCGATGCAACTGATTTCAGGCCGCCAATGTGACCGCAACATCCGGAGTGTTTTAAAACGCCGGGCGCCGGACACTGGCCAGGATCATTGAACCTGCATTGGAGAAGCTGCTAATGGATGCCCTGGCGACAAATATTGAAGCGCGCGTGAACGCCATCGACTGGCATGCGGTGGAGGAAGAACTGGATGGATTCGGCTGCGCGACGGTCGGACACCTGCTCACACCCGCGGAATGTGACGCGCTGAGAGCGCTTTATGCACGCGACGCGTTATACAGGAGCCGCGTGGTCATGGCGCGCCACGGCTTCGGGCGCGGCGAGTACAAGTACTACGCTTATCCGCTGCCCGAGGTGATCGGCGCCTTGCGGGAAAGTGTTTATCCGCGTCTTGTGGGAATCGCAAACCGGTGGAACGAGATCATGCGTATTGACACGCGCTATCCGCCGGACCATGCCGATTTTATCGATCGATGCCATGCCGCCGGACAGCTTCGGCCCACACCGCTGATCCTTCAATACGCGCAAGGCGACTACAACTGCCTGCATCAGGACCTGTACGGCGAGCATGTGTTTCCGCTCCAGCTCGCCATCTTGCTGTCCGCACCGGGACGCGACTTTACGGGCGGAGAGTTCGTGATCACCGAGCAGCGGCCGCGCATGCAGTCACGGGCCGAAGTCGTGCCGCTGGCACAAGGGGACGCAGTGATTTTTGCCGTGCATAACCGGCCGGTGAACGGAACGCGCGGGGCTTATCGCGTGAATCTCAGGCATGGCGTAAGCCGGCTGAGATCGGGGCACAGGCATACGGCCGGCATCATTTTCCACGACGCAACCTGAGACCGGATACCGGATACCCGATATGCCCCCGCAGTCAGCTACTCGTTTTCGTCGAAGTAGTGGCCGAAACGGACCTGCTTCGTCTTGATGTAGCGCTCGTTTTCCTCACGCACTGGAATGGCCAGCGCGACCCGTTCGCAGACCGGGATGTCGTGCTTGAGCAAGGTGTCGAACTTCGACGGATTGTTGCTCATCAAACGCACCGACCGAACGTCGAGCGCGCGCAGGATGGCAGCGGCCGAGTCGTATTCGCGCGCGTCGTCGGGCAAGCCGAGATGCAGGTTGGCGTCGACCGTGTCGTAACCCTGCTCTTGCAGCGCATACGCCCGAATCTTGTTCGCCAGCCCGATGCCGCGCCCTTCATGACCACGCAGATACAGCAGGATGCCGCGATTTTCGGCCGCGATATAACGCATTGCGAGATCCAGTTGCTCACCGCAATCGCAGCGATACGAGCCGAATACATCGCCCGTGACACATTCGGAATGCAGCCGGCACAGCACGGATTCGCCGTGGCTGACATCGCCCATGACTAGCGTCAAATGCTCGGCGCCCGTGCTTGTCACCCGATACACATGCGACTCAAACACGCCGTAACGCGTGGGAATCGTGGCCTTCGCCACGAGTTCGACACATTCTTCGTGGGCTGCTACGGCAGTGGCTGCCGGTGAATCAGAAACGTTTTTCATGTTCTCTTCTACTGCATAGGAGGGCGTGGGCCGCGTGCCGGTATTTAGTCGGTAACTTTAGCAAGAAGCCGGAAAGAAGCGGGAGCGCCCGGTCCGACATGTTAAAACGCCCGGGAAATATTTGCAGCCCACAGGCTGGAAGCCCCCATGGCCCCTGGCGAGGCGCATGAACGCTCCACGTCCAGACAACTGATTTCGGCATATCAAAAGAAGAACGTATCGCTTCGTCAAAAATTCCGTGGTTGGTAAAGTATGCGGCTACTTAGGCACGCCCGGGCGCTCCCGGGCGTGCGTCAACCCGCCTTTACCCTTTTATCGACCTTACATGCCCCGTAAAAGCCTGACACCCGGTTCGTTCTTCGCTCCAGCCCGCGCGCTGGTCCGCACTGCGGTTTGCACGCTTGCCGCCTTTGGCACACTCGCCGGCACTGCCCACGCGGCGGGCAAAACCCTGGTGTTCTGTTCGGAGGGCAGCCCGGCAGGCTTCGATTCCGCGCAATACACCACCAGTACGGACTTCGATGCCGGCGCGCACGCAGTCTACGACACCCTCGTCGAATTCCAGCGCGGATCGCTCGACCTGGTGCCGGGCCTGGCTACATCATGGGACGAGTCGACCGACGCGAAGACCTTCACGTTTCATCTCCGTCACGGCGTCAAGTTCCAGACCACGCCCTGGTTCAAACCCACGCGCGACTTCAACGCCGACGACGTCGTCTTCACGTTCAAACGCATGATCGACCCGGACAATGCGTTCCAGAAAGCGCATCCGGTCAGCTTCCCGTATCTCAGCGACCTCGGTTACGACAAGAACATTGCATCGGTTGAAAAACTCGACGACTACACGGTGCGCTTCACGCTGCACACGTCGGACGTGGTGTTCGTGCGCAACATAGCAATGGAATTCGCCTCCATTGTGTCGGCGCAATATGCCGACCAGCTGCTGAAGGCCGGCAAGACGGAGGACCTGAACCAGAAGCCCGTGGGCACGGGGCCGTTCGTGTTCCGCGACTACCAGAAAGACGCAACCATCCGCTACGACGCGAACCCCGACTTCTGGAACAAGAAGGACGTGCATATCGCGAAACTGGTGTTCGCCATCACGCCGGACGCCGCCGTGCGCATGCAGAAACTCGCCAGTGGCGAATGCCAGATGACGGCCTTCCCGCGCCCCGCCGACATTCAGACCGCACGCAGCAATCCGAACCTCGCGGTGCTGTCGGGCGTAGGTTTCAACGTGGCTTATGTCGGCTACAACACTACCCACAAGCCGCTCGATAACGTGCTCGTGCGCCGCGCGCTGGACATGGCCGTGGACAAACCGGCCATCCTGAAGAGCGTCTACGAAGGGGCGGCGACCGTGGCGTCGAATCCAATGCCGCCGTCGCAATGGTCGTATAACAAGGCGTTGAAAGATGCACCTTATGATCCGGCGAAGGCGCGCGACCTGCTGAAGCAAGCCGGTTTCCCGAACGGCTTTTCGATCACGCTATGGGCCATGCCCGTGCAGCGCGGCTATAACCCGAACGCTCGCCTGATGGCGCAATTGATTCAATCGGACTGGGCGAAGATTGGCGTGAAAGCGAACATCGTGACCTACGAATGGGCCGAATATAACAAGCGCGCGAAGGAAGGCGGCGAGCACGACGCAATCCTCTACGGCTGGATGGGCGACAACGGCGACCCGGACAACTGGCTCGGCACGACCCTCGGCTGCGACGCGGTGCATGGCAGCAACGTGGCGAAGTGGTGCGACAGGCAATTCGACGATCTGATCGGGAAAGCGCGGCTGATCACCGACCAGCCGGCCCGCACCAAGCTGTATGAGCAGGCGCAGGTCGTGTTCAAGGACCAGGTTCCGTACACGCCGATCGCCCACGCCAACGCGTTCCAGTTGATGACGAAGGACGTCAAGGGCTACGAGATCAGCCCGCTGGGCGGACACCGGTTCGACGGCATCTCGCTCGACTGAAAACGCCGGCTTCAACTGCGCGGCATCAACTATCGGCTGCAACTATCGGCTGCAACTACGCGGCGACGGGCTTTGGAAGGCCCGTCGCCGCGCGGCTTCACGCGGGGTGATCGAAGCTGCCGGGGCTCTTGTCGGTTCCGCTCCATTGCGGCTTGCGAGCCCGCTCCGCCTTCTGCAAAGCGGCCTTCAACGCTTCCCTGTCGAAATCCTTCGTGTAGACCGGCGTGCCCGGCTGCTGGCGCCAGGAGTCGCTGATCGTGCCGTTATCCACCGGATCGAAGCCCATCTCGTTGACGAGTTGCATCACCACGGCCTTGGCGTCGGCGTTGTCGCCCGAGACCGGCAGCGCCACGCGTCCCGGCGTGCCTTCAGGCTTGCCGAGATCGCGCAAATGGGCCGCGTAGATGTTGTTGAAAGCCTTGATGACCGGACGCCCGATCTGCTGCGCAACCCACGCGCTTTCCATCATGCCGGACTCGATCCCCTCGATACGGCCATCACGCTCGCGCGGATAATAATTGCCCGTATCGATCACGACAGTGGTTTCCGGTACGTCGCTGAACAGGCCCGCAGGCAGGTTCAGCACCTTCTTTTCGGGGATCGTGACCACGATCACGGCCGCGCCGCGTACCACGTCGGCGAGTTCGGCCGGCTTCGCGCCGGTTTCGCCGGCGACTGCGGCCAGGGTATCCGGCCCCCGCGAGTTGCCGATCAGGACCTCATGCCCACGCTCGACCCAGCGCAGCGCCAGCACGCGCCCAATATTGCCCGCGCCAATGATGCCGATTTTCATACACCCTCCGGTTGATTCAGTTAGCCAAAGCGGGATAGGCGCAACGCCCATGCCCGTGTGTGTTGACCTTCCCCGCGCTCCCGATACTGGCAGCAGGTTCCAGGTAACGATAAAATGCGGCCCCGTTAATGCGGCAGCTGCCGTGTTAACCCTGATAGCCTCACCACATCGACCCCATTAAATCATTCGATTTTCCCTCTTGGGCGTCTCCCTTCATACTTCGTTCACTTCCTAACCACTTAACCACTTAACACAAGGACACACGTAATGCCGATCATCAACAGCCAGGTCAAACCGTTCAAAGCCAACGCTTACCACAACGGCGACTTCACCACCGTGACCGACGAAACCCTGAAGGGCAAATGGTCCGTCCTGGTGTTCTACCCGGCTGACTTCACGTTTGTCTGCCCGACGGAACTCGGCGATCTGGCCGACCGTTACGCGGAATTCAAGAAGCTGGGCGTGGAAATCTATAGCGTGTCGACCGACACCCACTTCACGCACAAGGCATGGCACGACACGTCGGATACGATCGGCAAGATCAAGTATCCGATGATTGCCGATCCGACGCTGGTCATCTCGCGCGCCTTCGACGTGCTGATCGAAGAAGAAGGCCTGGCGCTGCGTGGCACGTTCGTGATCAATCCGGAAGGCGAGATCAAGCTGTGCGAAATCCATGACAACGGCATTGGCCGTGATGCAGGCGAACTGCTGCGCAAGGTTCAGGCAGCGCAATACGTTGCAGCACACCCGGGCGAAGTGTGCCCTGCCAAGTGGACGCCGGGCGCTGAAACGCTGACGCCGTCGCTTGACCTCATCGGCAAGATCTAAGGTTTAAATCCTCGTTGTAAATGAGTGTAGTGTCCGGGCCGCTCGCGGCCCGGACGACGCTCGCCCCGCATTCCCCGCGCTAATAAAAACCCTCGTCACACGGACTCGAATCGCCATGCTGGAAGCCAACCTCAAGACTCAGTTGAAAGCGTATCTGGAAAAGATCAGCCGGCCGGTCGAGATCGTCGCTTCACTCGACAACTCGCCGAAATCGGTCGAACTGCAAGGCCTGCTGCATGAAATCGCCACGCTGTCGGACCGCATTGCGGTGATCGAGAAGCGCGACGATGCGCAACGCAAGCCCTCGTTTTCCATCGGCGAACCGGGCAAACCCACCGGTATCCGTTTCGCGGGCATTCCGATGGGCCATGAATTCACGTCGCTGGTCCTGGCGCTGCTCCAGACCGGCGGTCATCCGGTCAAACTCGACGACGCGGTGATCGAACAGATCCGCGCGCTCGACGGCGACTACGAGTTTGAAACGTATATCTCGCTGTCATGCCAGAACTGCCCGGAAGTCGTGCAGGCGCTGAACGTGATGGCGCTGATCAACCCGCGGATCCGCCAGGTCACCATCGACGGCGCGCTGTTCCAGGACGAAGTCGAGCAGCGCCAGATCATGGCCGTCCCCACCGTCTATATGAACGGCGAAGTATTCGGCCAGGGCCGCACGGGCGTGAAGGAAATCCTCGCGAAGCTCGATAGCAACGCCGGCGCCCGCGCCGCGAAAGAGCTCGAAAAGAAAGGCGTATTCGATGTGCTGATCGTCGGCGGCGGACCTGCGGGCGCAGCGGCTGCCATCTACTCGGCGCGCAAGGGCATCTCGACCGGCGTGGCGGCTGAGCGCTTTGGCGGGCAGGTGCTGGACACGCTCGCCATCGAAAACTTCGTCTCGGTGAAAGAGACGGAAGGACCGCAATTTGCAACGGCGCTCGAGCAGCACGTGAAGAGCTATGACGTCGACATCATGGACGTGCAGCGCGCCGAAGCGCTCCTGCCCGGCAAGATCCACGAAGTGCGCCTCGCCAACGGCGCGGTGCTGAAAGCGAAGACGATCGTGCTTGCCACGGGCGCCCGCTGGCGCGAAATCAACGTGCCGGGCGAGAAGCAATATCGCAACCACGGCGTGGCGTATTGCCCGCATTGCGACGGCCCGCTGTTCAAGGGCAAGCGTGTTGCGGTGATCGGCGGCGGCAATTCCGGCGTTGAAGCGGCGATCGATCTGGCCGGACTGGTCAGCGCGGTGACGCTGCTCGAATTCGGTACGGAACTGCGTGCCGACGCCGTGCTGCAACGCAAGCTGCGCAGCCTCAAGAACGTGACCGTCATCACGCAGGCGCAGACCACGAAAGTCACCGGCGACGGCAAGAAGGTCAACGGCCTTTCGTACAAGGACCTGAGTTCGGGCGAAGCGAAGCACGTCGAACTGGAAGGCGTGTTCGTGCAGATCGGGCTGGTGCCGAATACGGAATGGCTCAAGGGCACGGTCGAGTTGTCGCGTCACGGCGAGATCGTGGTGGATGCGCGCGGTGCGACCTCGGTGCCGGGCGTGTTCGCGGCAGGCGATGTCACCACCGTACCGTTCAAGCAGATCGTGATCGCGGTTGGCGAAGGCGCCAAGGCGTCCCTCAGCGCATTCGATTACCTGATCCGGAATTCGGAGACGGAAACGGTTGAAACTGAAGCCGAAGAAGCCGTAGCCTGAAACCATAGCGCGATACGTTTCACCTTACGGAAAGGTGCTTAAGCCTCGGGCTTCGGTTGGATCGAAACGCGTATTGAACGCGACTACAGCGAACTGAACATCTTCGGCAGGCTTGAACCCGTCCAGCGCCCTTATCTAAGTTCTCCATAGGTGCAAGCGGGCGCCGACTGTCTGTACGCGCCTGGCATCCAGACGCGAGTAGATCGGATCGGTGGTCGCTGCGGTGGGTCCGAAGCCGGTCAATCTGCTGATCGGCGGACCTTCCACGTTCAAGCTCGCCGAGCTTGCCAAGCTCGGCGTGCGGCGCGTGAGTGTGGGCGGCGCACTCGCACGCGCAGCATTGGGCGGCCTTGTGACCCGCGTTCAATCGCTTGCAAACGGCCGCTTCAACAGCTTGCCGAAGGAGCCGTCAGGTACATGACTAAAGACTAAATGACATGCTTGAAGACCTCGCGTAGCTTCTTGTTGAACTACCAACCGTCTTTTATATGGAGCAAACTACGAGCCGTGAAATCACCCGTGTCGAACCGCTCTCGAGTTGGCCTGAGGGCTGGAAGGCGCCGAATTCCTCCGTCACCCGGCACGACCACACGATCGAAGTCTGCAGCCAGCAAACCCGGACATTAAAGACGGATTTTCTCAGCATAATTTAGCATTCCAAAACATCGTCGATCCAAGTCTGTCGTGGGGATCCGCCAGACCGTTTTGCAATCTGAACGTGATGGAGTGAAGCGGGACCGTGGGATAGCGCACCAGTTGAATGCGCTTGCGTGCCAGGTCGCGTGCGCCGCGATCTTCGTGCGGATAATAGCCCTCGGGCAGCAACCCGAGTCTCAGCAACTGCGCCGGATAGGCTGCATCGGCGGAATCTCCGCTGTGTTTAAGTCCGCCCTGGATCCCCAGCTAAAATTTGTGGCGATACGCTGCCGCGATCAAGAGTTGATTCGCGTTCATCGCAGAGGGTGAAACCGTGTACATCACGACCTGCCCGTCATGCACCATCCCGTAATTGACGAACAGGGCCAAGTCCGTTCGCTTCGATAGAAAGTAATCAATCCCCGTTTGGGCCATATTCCAGTGTGATGAACGTTCAAACCCGCCGTATTTGCCGGACGTGTAGGTGTAACCAACTGACAGTTTGACATCCGGCTGCGCAAACCAGGCCACATTGGCGTCATAGTTGGTCAGATGCAGACTAGTGTTGTCGAGATAATTGAAGCGAACGTCGGTGATGATCGCTGCCAATGCGACGCTTCCGAGCTTGTATCGGCCACCCACGCCGACTACGCGCTGCTCCTTGACACCGACCGACGCGCTGAGTGGACTGGTGTGAAACAGCACGAACGGTACGCCTGTATAGTCGACAGTGGCCGCGCCACTGGCGTTGATCACAGTGCCGGGGCGAGTGAGGTCCGAGTACGCGACGCCCATTTTTAAGGGACCCTGCTCGTACGAGACGCCCGCGCTAAAAAGGCGATTCTCAGCGGCGCTGGAAGTGTTACTCATTGCGTACATCAGCTCTCCCTGAACCCCGCGAACAGTTGGCATGCGATATTTGATCGAATTGTTGTAATGTACGCTGCCAAGAATATTGTCGTTATCGCCAATATGGGCACCCAGTCCGGTGCCTGCCGCCATCATGGAATATTCGCTGAGATAGTCGAAACTTACCTCGAACTGGCGCCCGAGCGTGATCATGCCCCATGGTGCACCGCTCAAGCCCACGTATGCTTGCCGACCGAACATCAACCCATACGCGGTATTGCCATTCATGGTGTTGAAGGCATTGTCCAGGGCAAAGATCGCCTGCAAACCGCCACCGAGATCTTCTATACCCTGAAGGCCCCAGCGATTATTTTGCAGGGTGCCGGACAGCGCCGTGATGGCCGGCTTACCTCCCTCGTTACTAACGTACCCAATACCGCCTGAAATAATCCCATATAACGTTACCGAACTTTGCGCGTAAGAAGCTGCGCTAAAGATCAACCCCGCCGCCACGCAAACTGTCGGGCAGAAAACCGGCGCGAATCGCGATGTTCCCATCTTCGTCTCCTATTATGATTTTTGGTGATGCTTTCTACTGCCACCCGTTCACGCCGCCGTCACCTGCCGGCGCAGCATGCGGCCTACGAGCAAAATGCAGATTGCCGACATGACAAAAACAGCGAAGACGACGATAAGACCCGGAGCTAGACTATGTGCCCTGCTCTGAACGTTGCCGATAAGCATTGGGGCGATCCAGCCGCCGAAAAGCGCACCCACTGAACTGATCAGTGCAATCGCGGCGGGCTTGGCTTTGACCGGGAAGACGGTTTGAGGGATGGTCCAGAAGATCGCGTACGAGGCATATACACCAATGTTCGCAACCATGAAGCCACCGAGAGCTGCGGCCGCATTGCGCGAGACCGCGACAATGCCGTAGCCTGATGCCGCGAGCAGCATGCAGGCTGAAACATGGTAGATACGTTCCCGTTTTCGATCTGAGCGGCGGCACAGAAAGGTCATGCCGACCATACCTGCCAGAGGCGGAATAGCAGAGACCACGCCGACATAGCGCAGCGGTACGCCATTGGCGTGCATGATCTGTGGAAGCCAGACGGCTAGTGAGGCCGCGCCGCAGAAAATACCAATGAAGGCGAGTGAAAGAAGGAGCATCGCCGGACTTTTGAGCAATTCCTTGATGGTGCCGGCGCCATGCATCAGTTCAAGACGCGTCTCCGCAGCTAGTTCTTCCTCTAGCCACGTGCGCTCGCGCTCGGAAAGCCATTTCGCATCCCTGGGCCGGTTCGTGAGATAAAAAATTCCGAAAATACCAAGCGCGATGGCGGGCAAGCCCTCCAGCATGAACAGCCATTTCCAGCCGGGTATGTTAAGCACTCCATCGAGCTGCAGGATGGCACCGGATATAAGAGAGGTCAGCATGTACGCACACGGACTTGCATACGCAAACACGGCGTTATAACGGGCACGATAAGCTGAGGGAATCCAGAAGCTTAGGAACAGAAAAACGCCAGGGCTCAGCCCTGCTTCAGCCGCCCCCAATGCCGCACGCCCCACGTAGAAACCAATGGGCCCGTGGATGAATGCCATTGACGTAGTCACCAGCCCAAACAGCAATGCGATGCGAGTGAGCGTGACGCGCGCGCCGAATCGAGCCAGTATCAAATTGCTGGGCAGTTCGAAAATGGCATAGCCGAGAAAAAGTATCCCGACACCAATGCTGAACATCTGAGGCGTGAGGCCGAGATCGCGATTCATCGAAAAGGCAGCAAAGCCTAGATTGCCGCGATCGAGCACTGAAATCAGATACAGGGCGAACAAATACCACATCAATCTCCGCCCCACCTTGCGAACCACGTAGTCCTTTTCTTCGGCAACAAACTTGGGCGTGGCAGCCGCAAGCGTCCGTTCGAACGATGATGAGGGTGAGGGCGCGACCATCCGTGTCTCCGAGTGATTAGATGTAGCAGGCATGCAGGAGTCCGAGTTCGTCGAACAAAACCTGGTGCTGGGAGCACAGTGTGCCCCTGACATGTTAAGTATGGCTATGCGCTGCAGCCAGACCCTCGCGGCTGAAATCAGCACATGGTTTATGTGCGGGCGAGCGCGCCTCGCACGGCATCAATGACGTATTGCGGATCCGAAGGATCGCTGTCGCCGCGCCACGCGCATTGGCCATCCGGCCGCACTAATACCAGCAACCGCTCGTAAGCTGCCTGCGCTTGGGCATGATTGATCGACACCACTTTGACTGGCACCTTTCGTTCTTTCGCCGCAGTGATCAGGCCTTCGCCTGATGGGGCATTGTCGCCAAAACGCAGCAACATAAACTCTGTCCCGAACAGATCGAGGGTGGACACATCCTTATCCAGCCATACGTGAGGCGCTCGTGAACCAGGACGCGCAGTCTGCGTATAGGTCGACACAGTATCGGCAGGCGCAGGCGTTCCATCAGGCACGATGAGCGGCGAGTTTTCGTACATATAGCCGAGGTGGATACCTATGCTGAACCATTCGCGGCGCATCATTTCCGTATAAGCGTTGCCGAATTCCGTGCGCGCCCGCGCGCCCTCGGGCGTGTTGTCAAACAACTCCTGCGGAGGTTGCTTTACTCTGGGATTGAGCATTCGCTTCAGATTGTCGGTAGCCTCGGCGACATTGCGCAGCCCAACGGGACGCTGTTCGATCTCGTAGGAGTCGAGGATATGGTCACCGCCCCAACCCTTGATCTTTGCTTCCAGTTTCCAAGACAGATTTACGACGTCCTGAATGCCGGTATTCATTCCAAAGCCACCGGTAGGCGAAGTCAGATGCGCTGCATCGCCAGCGAGAAATACACGCTTGGTACCATAGCGCTGGGCCACGAGCTGGCGCCTGACCCACGGCAGGACCGAGAGAATCTCGAAGTCAAATTCGCGGCCCACCGCGCGCACGATCGCGGCGCGCAATTCCTCGTCCGAATACGCACGCTTGTCGGCATCCCCGACGAGGGAAAAGCGCCATTGGTCACGTCCGTTGATCGCCACCAGCGTCGCCCAGGTGCCTTCTGCTGCGATGAAAATGTAACGATAGGCCGGCTTCATGGTGTGCAATTGTTCCAGACCATCGCAGCGAAAAATGACATTGGTGGTGTATGTCAACGCCGCGGGGCCTTCCATCGGAATATCAAGCGCTTGCCGGACGGTGCTGGCACCGCCGTCGGTCCCAACCAAGTAACATGCGTCGATGTCTTCCAGTTCGCCAGTGCGCAGATTCCGGACTGTGGCGGTTACGCCTTGGGCGTGTTCAACGAAGCTGAGTAACTCTGTTTCATAGCGCAGCGTGGCCAATGTCGAACGCTCGGCGAAGCGCCGCAATACCGGGTCGAAGAAATTTTGCGGGCAACGCTCGCGCTTTTGCGGACTTTGAGGCGGACAGGGTTCCGCACTCGCGCAGGGAAACGGCTCGCGCCCAAATTCATAGCCGTTGAGCGTCGTCACCCACGCGCAATCCTGTGGATAATCGCGGTTATAGCCTGCGCCCTCGACCCAAGGCACGATACCCCAGCGTCTGCAATATTCCATCGACCGGATGCCGACCATATCCATTTTCGCCTGACGGATGACGCCGTCCGACTTTTCGATCAGCGTGCACTCGATGCCACGCCAGCCGAGATCTCCGGCAAGGGAAAGACCGATCGGACCAGCCCCGACGATCAGAACAGGGGATTTTCTTTTTAACATGATGTCTATCTTTGTTGGGACGTTGATTGGGCTGCCTTGATCTCAAAGCGGAATGGCGGGACCGTTTCGGTTTCCCTCACCTCGACAGTCATTTCCCCCACTCGAGCGATGCGTATGCTGACCTTGTCGCCCGCTTGAATCGGGCCAATACCTTCCGGAGTGCCGGAGGCGATCACGTCCCCTGGATAAAGCGTCATGACCGAAGACACCAATTCGATCAGTTCAGCCACTCCGACTATCATGTCGCTCGTATTGGCATCCTGGCGACACTCGCCATTGACGAAAAGCTGGTTGGTCAATTGCTGCGGGTCACCAACCTCGTCGGCGGTCACGATCCACGGCCCCATCGGCGTGAAGGTATCGAACGACTTGCGCATGACGCGCTCTTCTTCGGCGACGTCTTTTTCGATGCGCATCGTAACGTCGATCAGGCAGCTGTATCCGAACACCGACGCCAATGCCTGCTCACGCGTGACGTTTCGGGTGACCTTGCCGATGACCACTGCGAGCTCCGACTCGTGATCGAAACGGCGGCCCGATCCGCGCGGCAGTTCGATGCCGCGCGCAGGTCCCGTCAGCGATGCCGTCGACTTCATGAAAAATCCCTGTTCACGGACCGAACGACCTTTCTTGGTCACCGCCAGGGTGCCCATCTCGGCAATATGCTTGCGGTAGTTGGCAGGCGCCGCCACCACGTGTACCGGACATGGATTAGGCGGCAGCAGATTGACCGAAGCTAGAGCAATGGGGCAGGCCGAGCGGCGCGCCTGCTGCACATGAGGCAACAATTTGTCCCACGATGCAATCGCCTGAGTCATGAACACCGGGGGCCACGCGCCGGAAGCATTCGGGATGGCGGCCGTTACATCAAATATCAAGTCGCCTTCAACCAGGCCGACTCGGTAGTCGTCAAAGACTGCTATCTTCATTTTTACTCTCTATGCTCAAGTAGAATGGTTTTCATTCGGGCAAGAATTCTTCGCGATGCAAACCCAATGCTTTCATCACCGGAAGATCATTGACCTGAAACATCGTGGCGATTTCTTCCTGCGAGCCATTGGCATGCTCATACCAGGACCACGGGGGAATTGCGATGAAGTCGCCGGCATGCCAGTCGAACCGCTGGCCTTCGACAATGGTGCTGCCACTGCCGCTAATGACATAGTTGAGAACACTCCCCGTGTGGCGCTGTGGCAGACAGCGCCCTCCAGCGCGTAGTCTCTGCAGACGGGTACCAATGTTCGGCAGCGCCGGACCACCTGTCAGCGGGTTTTGATATTCGAAGGCGGTGTCGTTGTGTGGATTTGCGGGCAGCTTCGCCGCCGCAGACAATGCTTCTTCCGATCGTTGCGCCGGGTAGACCAGCAACGGATTGACGCCGTTGTGTATTGGAGCGTTCACCGGGCGCATGATGCCACTCCCGAACTGTTGCCATGAACGGGTCGGAAACTCCGACACGGGCTGCAGATCGGCCATGGACGCCTCGAAGAAGGTCGCATGCATCGCTCGGACCAGCGATATATCGAGTACGTCAAGCCAGATCATCGGCTTGTCGCCGCGATGCACGTGGTCATGCCAGGTCCAGCTCGGCGTGATGACGAGATCGCCCTCGTTCATTGGATATTGTTCGCCGTCGACCGTCGTGTATGCACCCCGTCCCTGCATGATGAAGCGCAGCGCGGTAGCCGTATGCCGATGTGCCGTCGCTACTTCGCCGGGCAGGATGTATTGAATCGACGCCCAGAACGTCGGCGTGGTGCCGTAGGCCAAACCTGGATTGGTCAGCCGCAACGTCCGTCGATTGCCGCCAGCTTCGAGCTTCAGGCTTGTGCCCGCCCGATTGAGCATCGGAGCCAGATCGCGCCATCGCCAGTGCAACGGCAACATGCTTGACTTAGGCTCTCTCGTAAATAACGGTGGGTCGTCGGCCTGATGGACGCGGCAGTTCAATTTCACGAGGTCCGCGGCGAGAACGCGGCGCTCCTCGGCGTCCGTCATTTGGCTGGCTGGTAATTCAGACATAAGGTTCCTCCGCTTCCGAAGAAGCCAATGTGAATCCAAAATTGGAGTGTTCCAAATCCGTCCGCTACGTTGACTCACTTTGCGGGAACGGCACTATCCCGATCAGAGATCCAGCACCAACACTGGCGAAATCGAACGCGAGCAGCACGGGAGGAACTGGTCATTGGCGGCCCGCTCGTCGTCCGTCAGATACATGTCCCGATGATCCGGCTCACCAGACAACACGCGCGTCAGGCAGGTGCCACACACACCCTGCTCGCAAGACGTGGGCACCTCGACGCCCGCCTTCGCAAGCGCCGCTACGACCGTTTCGCCATCGGGGACATCGACCAGTCGCCCATTTTTCGCCAGTTTGATTTGAAAGGCCTTATCGGTACGCCGCGGCTGGGGGGCCGCGGCAAAGTATTCGCGATGCAGATTTCGTTCGCCCCACCCCGCTGTGCGTGCGGCCTGCAACACGGCCTCGATAAAGCCACCCGGGCCACATACGTAGAGATGCCTGCCAGGTTCAGGCATGGCCACCAACGCCCCAAGGTCGGCGCGATATGCTTCTCCGGCGCTGTCGAAATACAGCTGAAGGTGTTTCGCGAAATGCCCTCCGGTCAACTGCTCCCGGAACGCCGCGCGCGCGGGATCGCGGGTGCAGTAGTGCAGTTCGAAGGACTCCCCTGCAGCCGCCAGGTGCTCAGCCATGCTCAGGATCGGCGTCACCCCGATACCGCCAGCTATTAGCACGCTGTGCGTCGCTGCTTCAACCAACTGAAAATGATTTTTCGGCTCGCTGATTTCCAGCTGGCCGCCCTCGGCTAACGCATGCATCGCTATCGAACCGCCGCGTGAATTCGCTTCCTGCAGCACAGCGATCCGATAACGATCACGGTCGGTGGGACGGTTGCATAACGAATACTGGCGAGTGATGCCGTTCTGAAGATGGATGTCAATATGGGCGCCGGCGGTAAAGGCCGGCATCGGGGTGCCATCAAGACTGGCGAGGTCGAAAGCACAAATGTCTATCGCGACCTCGAATTTGCGAACAATTCTGACTTGCATACTGGGGCCTCAAGGTGCAGCAACAACAGCATGCCGCTGCGCGGCAAGTGAGCGCGCGACTCTCGCATCATGCGTAAATAGGACGCGCCATCTATCCCTCAGAACCATGCCCGCTCCGCCGCATACATGAAATGTCAAACAAGGACCGTGCTCAAATAACCGAAAACAGATTTATAATTCTCATTCTATTATTGCGCTATTTTTTCACCATTGGGGTTTTCCGCATGCCGTACACTTCTGTGCGTCAAGATGGAGAAATAAGGCATGAAGCACTTGGACAAGACGAGCGTACGTGAAGAAGATGGGGTGGAGATGACAGCTGCTAAATCGGATGCAGCACTGACGGAACTGGCCGGTTGGATCGAACAGGGATTGCTTCCCGAATTGGTGCCCACGCAGCAACGGCGCAGCTTGCGCACGGCGCTTGCGATGCTCGATGCCGGACGCACGCTGCTCCAGGACCGGTCGCTGGAAGACTTGTCGATCGAAGCGGTATGCCAGGCAGCCGGCGCTACCGTGGGTTCGTTTTATGGGCGCTTCGAGAATAAGCTGGCCTTCTTCGTGACCATGCAGCGACTGCAAACCATACGAACTCAGGCACTCATCAGCGAACATATTCAACGATACGATGCCCGCCGCATGGGGGTTGACGAATTGTGTGAGCAGATGGTGTTGCTCACGGTAGGCACCTTCCGGTCCAACCAGGGCGTGCTGCGCGCTTCACTCCAGCACACCAGGGAACACATGTGGGACGTGTTCAAGGAGTCGGGCGACCGCTATCGCGCCGTCATGGAAGCACAACTCGCACCGCACCTGACCCGGCTTCCTGCGTCCGTCCGGAAACTGCGCATCCTGTTTGCATTCCAGTCGATTGCCGGCGTGCTGGTTCATGCGACGTTGAACGACCCAGGACCGCTGAGCATTGACGACCCGCGCCTCGTGCTTGAACTTGTAAGGCTCGTCCGCAGCTACCTTCTGGCGCCTGATGCAGTCGACGAGACCCCACCCGTACAACCACGACCGCCCCGCTCAGCGAACCACTGAAGTCGGGCGACTTTCAGGTGTATGGACAAATGAATCAGAGTGAAGCCGAGCGCGAGGGATTGATAGTGTACAGCGCAGTCACGCGACGGCCGTATCTCAAGTGCGACGTGCGCGGCTGAGCCTTCAGTTCGGCAAAGGCGCATCGTATAAGTGCGATCGTGAATGAACCGTCGCGGGAACCCGAATCCTGTTTAGGACCACGGTTGTCGCGGCGTCAGTGCATCTGGGTGGAGCGGATCGAAAGCGGTTTTGCCGCCCATCAATTTCAACTCCTCCTACACGGGCATACCACCCACCGCCGCTTTGAGATCGGCGCCTTCCACCGCCAGAACCACCTGCGTTACGAGGGCGGCGACGCCACACTCATCCTGATATGTGCAGGTATGCTCGAATACTTGTCCACCCCCGAGACCGAGACTGAAGCAGAACATCAGTACACCATAAATAGATCCAAAATCTCATCGCCCGAATGTACGGGAGGCCATGTCAACAATGACTGACCGGTCCCCATAAACCGATTCCGTCCCGCGCCAATCACCACGACCCTTGCTCACGCCTTGAGCGCAGAATCGACAACTGGCCTGCCGAACTCATCTTCGCGACACCATGCGGGAAATTTCCCTTCGCGACCTGAGTCTCACATGTCGCCGTTATAGGCGGAGCAATCGGCACTGCCGCGGCTGGGCTCTTCGACAAGACAGCCATTTCACCGCCATCGGATCGAACGAAGTATTATTAATTAGGAATACCTATATAACGAACTAACAGAACAGCTGGGCAGAAAATGGCTTCAGTTCCCCGAGTCTTCCACGTGTCCTTTGGCAGTCGTATGCATGCGAATGAACACCACCCGTTTGCGAAGTAGCTTAAGTATTAGCGAGTCGTTGGCAAGATTCATTGCTTGTGACGATTTCAGCTATCTCTGCCTGTGCTTTGCATTATCAGTTCCGCTCCCCGCTACTGTACGACCCGTCACTCAAGTGGAATCGCCGGATCACGCGCGCTAGACGGTCAGTCTGTGCTGATCTGTATGGCACATGGAAAACCCCAATAGAGGGAAAAGTATTCCAGTAACAAAATTAGAATACTAATTCGTTTTATGCGGCGACGCGGTCGCTTTTGCCTCTTATTGTCAAGGAGATAACCTTGTTTTCTGATATTAAAAAAAGCTCACTCTCTTCCGTCGCCAACGCTGCTGCGAGCACGCATCCCTCACCTTCCCAAGCTGTTCCCGCACGCGCGCTGGTCGATTGCGGCAAGTGGACAGGACAGCAACTCTCGCCGACGCTTGGCTTGGAAATCCACAACATTTCACTCGCGACGGAATTTTCGGACGAGGAAATCACTTCTTTGCGACGTCTGCTGGGCGCATACAAGGTTCTGGTGTTCCGCATGCAGGACCTGACGCCTGCAGCACACGTCGCATTTGCGCGCCGCTTTGGAGCGTTGGAGCCAGCGCACCCCTTTATCAGCCACCACCCGGATCATCCTGAGTTAGTCACCTTCGTCCATCACAGCGACAATCGCGGCATTGAGAACGTATTCCACTCCGATACATCGTTCTATCGCGAGCCCTCGATGGGATCTGTACTGCGGTGCGTGGAATGTCCGGAAGTAGGCGGGGACACAATTTTCGTGAACATGGTGGCCGCGTATGAAGCGCTTCCGCAAGCAGTGAAAGACAAGATCGACGGGTTGGGCGCAATCCATGATGCCTGTGTCGCCTTTGGAAACCGGCAGCCAACTGCCGAGGGGCGGGAGGAGTTGCGCAAGAAAATCCCTCCGGTGGAACACCCGGTCGTGCGCACGCATCCCGAAACGGGCGAGAAAATTCTGTTCGTCAACGAGGCATTCACAACCCACTTCGCCAATTTCCGGCAAGTCAACGACAACGTGTGGAACCAGGACGCGCCGACGCAGGCGCGCGACCTCTTCTCCTACCTGTTACGACAGGCGCGCACACCGGAGTATCAGGTGCGCATCCAGTGGGCAAAGGACACAGTCGTTTTCTGGGATAACCGCGCTGTCCAACATTACGCAATCTCAGACTACTACCCCAGCCTGCGCAGCATGATGCGAGCCACGATCGTCGGCGATCGTCCCCGGTGAACCCGGGCCGCCCCTTTTAGTGAGCATTGCTATCCATGAAAAATTATCCAGATCCCGCTTTTCTTAACGGCAGCGTTCGGCTGCTGCTCATCGACGGAAAGTGGGTTCCTGCACTCTCCGGCAAGGTATTCACCACCATCAATCCAACCGATGGCGCTGCACTTGCGCAGGTCGCCGACGGCGGGCCTGAAGACATTAACTTGGCGGTCGCGGCGGCCCGCCGCGCGTTCGAGAGCGGCCCGTGGCGAAGGATGAAACCCTTCGATCGCCAGCAATGCCTGTTGCGGCTGGCTGACCTGGTCGATGCACATTTCGACGAGCTGGCCCTGCTGGATACCCTTGACATGGGTGCCCCCGTTGCTTCGATTGCCGGTAAGCGACGACGCGCGGTCGCGCTGCTGCGTTACTACGCGGGCCTGGCGACGGCGGTACACGGCCAGACCATCGAAAACTCCCAACCTGGCGACATCTTCTCCCACACCGTAAAGGAGCCAGTAGGCGTGGTCGGTGCCATCAACGCGTGGAACGGCCCGCTTGGCATGGCTATCTGGAAGACTGCGCCGGCACTTGCTGCAGGATGCACGATTGTGCTCAAACCGGCGGAACAAGCACCGTTGTCGCCGTTGCGGTTCGGCGAATTGTGCCTGGAAGCAGGCATTCCGCCCGGCGTGGTGAACGTGGTGTCAGGCGGAGCGACTGCAGGCGCGGCCTTGGCAGCACATCCGGACGTGGACAAGATAGCCTTCACCGGCTCGACCGAGGTCGGACGAAGGATCATCCAAGCGTCGGCCGGCAACATCAAGCGCGTCTCACTGGAACTCGGCGGCAAGTCGCCGAACATCGTTTTTGCCGATGCGGATATGGACCTCGCCATACCTGGTACGGCCATGGCGGTTTTTGCCAATTCCGGGCAAATCTGCAGCGCCGGCACCCGGCTATTTGTGCAGCGTGGCATTTACAGCGAATTCGTTGGCAAGCTCTGCGCGTTCGCGCAGAGCTTGCGGGTCGGCGATCCGATGCTCGAGGATACGCAACTCGGCCCGCTGGTATCGCAGGCACAGCTCAATCGAGTGGAAACCTATTTGAAACTCGGCTCTGAACAAGGTGCCGAGTTGGTCGCGGGCGGCAACCGGCTCACATCGGGCAACTTGGGCAACGGCTACTTCGTCGCGCCCACAGTCTTTGCCGGCGTGCGCGACGATATGGCCATCGCGACCGACGAGATCTTCGGGCCAGTCATCTCCGTCATGCCATTCGACACGCTCGAGGAGGCCATAGCTCGGGGCAACGCCACCCCCTATGGCCTTGGTAGCGGTGTATGGACGCGTGATATCAACAACGCACATAAGGTGTCCCGTGGCTTGCGTGCCGGTTCCGTGTGGATCAATTGTTATCAGACCATGGACGCGGCCGTGCCGTTCGGTGGCTACAAGGGCAGCGGCTACGGCCGCGAGTCGGGCATCGAGCATATGGAAGAGTTCCTTCACACCAAGTCCGTCTGGACCCGGGTCACTTGAACCATCCCGCTTGCCGGCCCTTCTATAGCGCCCCGCCGTTGTTGCACAGCAGACGGGGCGACAAGCGGTCCTGCACAGCAATGGAGTCATTGGAGAGGTTTATGTTTTTGCGAAACGCTTGGTATGCAGCGATGTGGTCGGAAGCGCTCGGGGCCGGCAGTCTGGTTCCACGAACCATCCTTGACGAACCGCTGGTTTTCTTTCGTAAGGCGTCAGGTGAAGTGGCTGCCTTGACCAACCTGTGCCCGCACAAGTTCGCCCCGTTGCACTTGGGCAAGTTGCTGCCAGGCGACCGCGTGCAATGCGGCTACCATGGCTTGGAATTTGGTTCCTCCGGAGAGTGCGTACGAAACCCCCACGGTTCCGAGCGTATCTCGCCAAACTGCAAGGTCCGCGGCCATAGCACGATCGAACGGCACTCAATGATCTGGATCTGGATGGGCACCGCCCCCGCGGACCCATCGCTCGTTCCCGACTACTCATTCATGGACGACGACTCGGAGTACCACATTACCCGGCGAGATTTCCTTCGGATAAAAGCCAACTACCGGCTGGTCGCGGATAACTTGATGGATCTGAGTCACTCGCCATATTTGCATGACGGTGTGATCGGCGGTCCGGACACCATCAAGTCCGACATCCGCGTCGAGCAAGAAGGCAATACCGTGAAGGTTCATCGTCCCAAGCAGGATGTACGCCCTACCGGCCTGCTCGATCGCGTGTACCGCAAGGACGGAGAACCAGTCGATATCTGGTCGACCATTCGTTGGACTGCGCCCTGTTACATCCTGAACGATACAGGCGCCTACCCACCGGGGGGCCAACGCACCGAAGGATCCGGCGTGCTCGGTGCACATCTGTTGACACCCGAAACCGAGGACACCACGCTTTACCACTTCGCTGCGACGCGCACAGGCAATGTGCTGGACAAGAACGAGGACCAGGTCGTGTTCAGACAATGGTTCTCGGACGCGCGGCGGTACGCCTTTGCGGAACAGGATGAACCAATGATCGAGGCACAATATCAGATGCGTAAGGCATATCCCGCTGCGACCACCAGGCCAATCTTGCTGGAAACGGACGCCGGTCCGGTTCGATGCAACCGGATCCTGGACGAGTTGATTCGCACCGAGCAGCAGAGTTCTTCTTAGGCGATTCATGGTGGCGAGGCCACACAAAGCGGTGCTGCCCGAGCTGCCCGATCAAGAACCGGAACCCGCTGTGGTCTCGCAAGCGCAGCCTGATCCGATGCTCAAGCGGGTGTTGAACGCTCAGAAGAATGTCTAAGCGGATCTGGCCGCATTGATTGTTCAAGCAGTGCCGCAGGCTAGTAGCTCACGAAGATAGGCCTGCCGGAAGAGGACTTCAAGTCACACGCCAGACGATCGCCTGATCGCCCAGCGTGCCACCTGCGCAAACCCGACGCTCCTCGACGGGATCGTGCCCGAATACGGCAAGATGAAGGCTGGATCGCTCTTCCAAACCCATCGCGAACCGCACAACGTTGCGATCGACGGAGCAGAAACGTTCGGTGCATCGGTAAACGCGGTCGAGGCGTACCGCTGGCTTCACCGAATAAAACGAGGATGACATTTTCATGGCCCACGCACCCCAGATAAGGATTCCCGCGACCTACATGCGTGGCGGGACGAGCAAAGGCGTGTTCTTTCGCCTGCAGGATTTGCCCGAAGCCGCCCGCGTGCCGGGCGCGGCGCGCGACGCGCTGCTCTTGCGCGTGATTGGCAGCCCTGACCCCTACGGCAAGCAAATAGATGGCATGGGCGGCGCGACGTCGAGCACTAGCAAGACGGTGATCGTTTCCAAGAGCAGCAAGGCCGATCATGACGTCGATTATCTGTTCGGTCAGGTCGCCATCGACCGGGCATTTGTCGACTGGAGCGGCAATTGCGGCAATCTTTCCGCCGCTGTCGGGCCGTTCGCGATCAGCAACGGACTGATCGAACCCGACCGCGTGCCGGATGACGGCGTGGCTACCGTGCGTATCTGGCAGGCCAATATCGGCAAGACGATCATCGCGCACGTACCGATCACGAACGGCGTCGTAGAGGAAACAGGCGACTTCGAACTCGACGGCGTGAGCTTCCCGGCTGCCAAAGTGCAACTCGATTTCATGGACCCCGCCGGCGAGGAAGACGGCACGAGCGGCGCGATGTTTCCCACGGGCAATCTCGTCGACGATCTCAACGTTCCGAGCATCGGCACGTTCAAGGTCACGATGATAAACGCAGGAATCCCGACCATTTTCCTGAATGCTGACGCGATCGGATACAAGGGCACTGAACTACAGGTCGCCATCAACAGCGACCCGAAAGCGCTGGCGATGTTCGAGACCATCCGCGCGCATGGCGCGGTTCGGATGGGGTTGATCAAACATATTGACGAGATCGCGAGCCGGGAGCACACGCCGAAAATCGCCTTCGTCGCGAGGCCGGCCGATTACATGGCATCCAGCGGCGAACCGGTTGCCGCCGAGGACGTCGATCTTCTCGTGCGCGCGATGTCAATGGGCAAGCTCCATCACGCGATGATGGGAACGGCGGCCGTGGCGATCGCCACGGCGGCGGCAATTCCGGGAACGCTGGTGAGTCTGGCTGCCGGCGGCGAAGCGCGCAACGCCGTGCGCTTCGGGCATCCATCGGGCACGCTGCGCGTGGGGGCTGAGGCGAGCCTCGCTGACGGCCAATGGAAAGTCGCCAAGGCCATCATGAGCCGCAGCGCCCGCGTGCTGATGGAAGGATGGGTGCGTGCGCCCGCCGACACGCTCTGATGATCGATGACGCATCGCCGCACTCCGCCCTTGACATCGACCTTGATCAAACGTTTTATGTAACAACGCCCATCGCCAGCAATACATCTCGTTGGTTTGCTCGTCGATGGGGCGTGGTCCTCACGAACTCGGAGGTGCCACTGATTCCCGGGGCACCAGACTGCATTCGATCTTGGTAATCGGATAGCGCTGACGTTCCCGCGGCTTGCTCTCAAACTCTTGCAGATGCTCGATGGCCCAGCGGCCCATTGCCCGGTGCGGGAGGACGCACGTGGTCAGCTTCGGCCGCAGATGACGCGAAATCTCTTCATCGTCATAGCCGACCACCGAGACGTCGCCCGGTACGGCCAAACCTGCCTCGCGCAGCGCGTCGTAGCAGCCCAAGGCCGTGCGGTCATTCTGGCAGAAGATGGCGGTTGGCGGATGCTTCAAAGTGAGCAGGCTTCGTGTAGCCGCGTAGCCTCCGGTGGTCGACCAATCGCCCTGCACAACGAGGTTTGGATCGAACGGAATGTCAGCTGTGGCCAACGCTCGCCGGTAGCCTTCCAGGCGACTGCTCGTGGCATCCATCCACATCTCGCCAATGATCGTACCGATGCGGCGGTGCCCCTGTTCAATCAGGTGACGGGTAGCTGTCTGGCCGCCTGCGATTTCACTCGGAATGACGGATGCAAACGCATGATCTTGCGTGTAGCAGTTCAGCAAAACCACGGGAATATCCAACTCGTATAGCATCGGGTGCGCCTGAAGCTCTCGCGTGATGATCGTCATGTAGATCATCGACGACACCCCAAGCGACAGCAGTGTCTCAATCGCCCTTGGTTCCATCACTGCGTCGGGTCCGGTCTGGGCGGACACCAACATGCGACCGGTGCGCCAGGCTTCCTGATGCGCACTGTCGATGGCTATGGCCGCTTCGGGACTCGTCGCGAGCTGATCGACAAGAAAACCAATCGCGCCGTCCGTCGCGGACACCTGGACTTGCGGCTGCTCCAGCGCACGAAAGGTCGACGCCGTGTAGCCCATCGCGCGTGCCACCTTCAAGACTCTTTCGCGGGTCTCAGGTGAGATTTTCACGCCGGCGGCCCCATTGAGCACGAAAGAGACGGTTGCCTGCGAGCAACCCGCTTCGCGCGCAACGTCAACCATCGTCACGCGCCGGCCTCTTCGTCTGACCAAGCCGGGCGTGGGCTGCGGTTCGACGCGAGCCCCCGTTTTCGAGTCTGCGGCTCTTCTTGCCATGAGCAAAGGGTCGGTTATCGGAAAGCGTTTGATTGTAGCGCCATGTCGCCGCCCGCGGCCATCCGGCTCATTCCAGATTCGTGTGATTCGAACGCATCTGCGCATCACTTACGCCAAGCCTGGCCTGAAGGCGCAGGATCGCAACCTCGAAAAGCAGGAACAAGCTGCCCTCAAAGACCGAGCCCATTGGCAGCATGGAGACATCTTCGCCCTGATCACTCGCCATTGTCTGGGCCGGAACGACGATCACTTCGCTGGCGGCTGCGGGCACTGATGCGCAAGGCTGCGCAGTGATGGCCAGAACCGCCGCGCCCGCGTTGCGTGCCACCGTGGTCATGCACAGAGCCGTTGGCAATTCGCCGGGCCCGGCGGTGACGAGCAGCAGGTCGCCCGCGCCAATCGCCGGCGTTGTCATGTCTCCCACCACGGACACCGAGCATCCGAGATGGAACAGGCGCATGGCAAAGCCTTTGAGCTGCAAGCCTTCGCGCCCGCAGCCAAAAACCGCGACGTGGCGGGCTCCGGCGATCTGGTCGACGAGCCGATCAATATCGGCATCTGCAATTTGCCGCACCGAGCGGTCTAGTTCGGACAGAATCGATTCAAAAAGTTCGTGTGACGTGTGCATGGGAATTCAACAGATTTTTCAAGTTGCGTGTCTGTGACCGCGCCGCATGACAGTGGCCTGCAGGACGACGACAGCCAGGAGCATCAATCCTCGGATCACGCTCTGCCAATACGCCGACAGCGAGATGACGCCCAGGCCGTTTTCGAAATTGAGGACGGTGAAGAGCGTGCCCATCAGCAAGACGCCAGCAAGCGTCGCGAGGACGGACCCCGCTCCGCCCGTGAGGAGCGTGCCGCCAATGACCACCGAAGCGATCGCGAACAGTTCCCAGCCCACGCCTTCGGTTGGCTGCCCGGCGCCCGACCCGGCGGCCAGCAGCACGCCCGCGAGGCCGGCCAGCGCGCCGCTCGCGGCATAGACGGCGAACCTGGTCGCATCGGGCCGCAGACCCATCAGGCGCGACGCCTCCTCTCCTCCGCCGGTGGCCAGCACACTGCGGCCGGCCGAGGTGCGATGCAGTATCAGCGAACCGAGCGCGTAGAGCGCGGCCACGATCAACGCCGGGACTGGAAAGATGCCCAGGTCACCCTGCCCGATGCCGGTGAAGCCACTGGTGTAAGACACCGCGACCGACTGGTTGCCGGCCAGCAGCAGCGCGCAGCCATTGGCCGCCAGCATGGTCACCAGGGTCGTGATGAACGGAAGCAGCCGCGCCCGCGTGACCAGCAGGCCGTTGACGACGCCGGCCGCGAACCCCACCGCGACACCAGCCGCCAGGCCCCCCGTCACGCCCAGCGGACTCGCCTTGGCGGCCGCGACGCTTGCCAGCGCGGCCACCGCACCCACCGATAGATCGATGCCGCCGGTCATGATGACAAAGCACATGCCCAGCGACACCAGCGCGAACATCGCGTTGGTGCGGCAAACGCTCATCACGTTGTACAGCGACAGGAAATGGTCGTAGCGAATGGCGCCGAAGGCGAACAGGGCGACCAGTGCAAGGGTAGCGCCATGCTTGAAAAGACGTTCCAGGCGCGAGGCCTCCATCATGTCCTCCTTTGGGCTTGTTGCAGCCACACCGCCAGTGCGATGACGCCAGCCTTGACGACCAGCGCCGCGGCGTCCGGGACACCATTGGCCAGCAGGGTATAGCGGATGAGCTGGATGGTCAGCGCGCCCAGCACAGTGCCAAGCAGATGGACCTGGCCGCCGCCGAGGGAGCTGCCGCCCACAGCAACAGCGGCTATGGCATCGAGTTCAGTGCCCAGGCCGATCTGGTTGGCGTCACTGGCGGAATTGATGGCGATCACCACTAGTCCAGCGACACCAGCACACAGGCCGGAGATCGCATACACGGCGAGCTTGATACGGCGTACCGGGAGGGCCGCCATCGACGCGGCCCGCTCGTTGCCGCCGACGGCGAGCACGTAGCGGCCGAAGCGCGTGCGGCGCATGGCCCACAGGGCCGCGGCGACAATGACCGCCATGACAAAGGCCTGGGTCGGGATGCCGAGCAGGGAACCCTGGCCGATCCATGCGAACTGCGGCACCGAAAAGGTCTGCAGGTTGCCGTCGACCAGCACCTGGGCAATGCCACGCCCGGCGATGAACAGGATCAGCGTGGCGACGATGGGCTGGATGCCGAAACGCGACACCAGCCATCCGTTGAACAACCCGAGCAGCCCCGCCACGCCAATCGCCGCTACGATCGCGAGGGCCACGGCCAGCGCGGTGTTGCCGACAGGCACGACCTGGCCGAGGAAGATCATCGGCGCCAGCACCCCGGAGATCGCCATCAGCGATCCCACCGACAGGTCAATACCGCCGGTGGCGATCACCAGATTCATGCCGACCGCCACGATGATGATCGTGCACACCTGGGTGAGGTTGATGTTCAGCGTCTGCAGCGACAGGAAGTACGGTGTGATCGCGATGTTGAGCGCCAGCAGCACGCCGAAGGCTGCCAGCGCGCCGTAGCGCGAGCACCAGGCGAGCCCGCTTGCAGTGCGGCCGCCGGTTGGCGCGAGCGTGGAGGAAGCCTTCGTCATTGCATTGTTCCCTCAACAGAAGCCGGGCGGCCGTGCGCCATCGCCTCCACGATAGCCGCGCGGCTGATGCCAGCGCCCTCAAGGTGCGCGACGCTCCGGCCGTCGCGCAGCACCACGATGCGGTCGGCGCCCTCCAGCAGTTCGTCCAGTTCGGAGGAGATCATCAGCACCGACTGGCCCTCGTCAACGAGGCCGCGGATCAGGCGCTGGATCTCCGCCTTGGCGCCGATGTCGATACCGCGCGTGGGCTCGTCGAGGATCAGCAGCCTGGGCTGCGTCGCGATCCAGCGCGCCAGCAGCACCTTTTGCTGGTTGCCACCGGACAGCTCGCGAATTTTCTGAGCCGGCGAGCTGCACTTGATGCCAAGCTGCTCGATCAGCGTGCGCGAGAGCTCGCTCAGGCGCTGCTCGTCGAGCAAGCCACCGCAGCCCATCTTCGCCAGCACGCAGATCGTGATGTTGTCGGCCACACTCATCTCCGGGAAGATGCCCTCGACCTTGCGATCCTCAGTGCAAAAGCCCATGCCGACGGCCACTGCGTCGGCAACCGAGTGCGGACTGTAGGACGCACCGCCGAACTGCATCGAGCCCTGCGCGGGAGTGTCGGCGCCGAACACGAGACGCGCCGTTTCAGAGCGCCCGGACCCGAGCAGGCCGGCCATGCCGAGGATCTCGCCGCGGCGCAGGTCGAAGCTCACATCGCGCGCCAAGGCGTCGGCGCCGATCGACTCTACCCGCAGGAGCGTGTCGCGCGGGCTGCTGCCCGCGCTGTGCGTAAAGGCCGTGGTCTTGCCATGTGCACTGGCCATGTCGCGCCCCAGCATGTGCGAGACCAGATCCAGCCTGTCCAGGTCGCGGGCGTCCGCGCTATGCACCCAGTGCCCGTCACGCATGATCGTGATGCGATCGCTGATTGCATAGACCTCGTCGAGCTTGTGGCTGACGAAGAGCACTGATACACCGTCCGCCTTGAGCTGACGGACCACGGCGAACAGGCGCCCCACCTCCTCGTCGTTGAGCGACGAAGTGGGTTCGTCCATGATGACGAGCTTCGACGAAAAGCCAATCGCCCGCGCGATCGCGGTCATCTGTTGCACGGCGGTGCTGAACTGGCCCAGCGGCCGGCTCACGTCGATATCGATGCCGAAGCGGCCGAGCAGCGCCTTCGCCTCTGTACGCATGGCGCCCCAGTCGAGCAGGCCGCGCCGGCGCGGGGCGCGGCCCAGACAGATGTTCTCCGCCACCGACAACAGCGGCACGAGGTTGATCTCCTGGTAGATGGTGCTGATGCCGCGCCGCTGTGCCTCCTGCGGTGAATGCACTTCGAAGGGCTCGCCCAGGAAGCGCACGTCGCCGCCATCGCGGCGGACATAGCCGGTCAGTGTCTTGATGAGCGTCGACTTGCCGGCGCCGTTCTGCCCCATCAGTGCGTGCACTTCGCCATAGCCAATGCGCAACTGCGCATCGGCCAGCGCCACCACGCCGGCGTAGCGCTTCTGCAGCCCCCGGATCTCCAGCAGCGGTGCAGCGCCGGCCTCACCGTACGCCGCCCCTTCACGGACCGAAGGCGGACGAGAAGTCAATACGCCCATGCCAGCGCTTCCTTGGCGTTCGACTGGTCGTAGAAGCGGTCGTCGTTCTTGATGAAGCCCGGCAGGCTCCCGCCGGCCGCGTAAGCCGCCAGGGTCGCGAAGGCCTTGGGGCCGAACATCGGGTTGCATTCACAGGAACAACCGAGCTTGCCCTCCAGGATTGCCTTCACGCCCTCCTTCTCGCCGTCGATGGAGACGAACAGCACATCCTTGCCCGGCTTGCGCCCGGCGGCTTCGAGGGCCGCGATGGCGCCGAGCGTCATCTCGTCGGCGTGGGTGTAGATAACGTCGGCCTCAGGGTGCGCCTGCAGCAGGGTCTGGGCAGTTTGGCGGCCCTTGTCCCGCGAGAAATCGCCGCTTTGCGACGCCACGATCTTGAACTTCGGGTGCTGCTTGATGACCTCGTCGAAGCCCTTCTTGCGGTGGTTCGCGGGCGAGGAGCCCACGGTGCCCTCGATCTCGATGATGGTGCTCTTGTCGCCGGCATTGGCGACCAGCCATTGCGCGACGCGCCGGCCTTCTTCGACAAAGTCCGAGCCGATGAACGTCACATAGTCCTCACCCGGCTTGACCATCGCATGGTCCACGTCCCGATCCAGCAGGATGACGGGGATGCCCGCCTTCTTTGCGTTCATCACGGCGGGCACCAAGGGCTTGTCCTCGCGGGGCGTGAGGAAGATCAGGTCGACCCGCTGCGCGATCATCGAATTCACATCCGCGGCCTGTTTGGCAGCAGAGCTGGCAGCATCGGTATAGACGAGCTGATAACCCAGTCTGGCCGCCTCGTCACGCATGCTCCTGGTCTGTGCGATTCGCCACGGGTTGTTGCTTTCGCTTTGCGCAAAGCCGACTCTGTATTTGTCCTTCTTCGCCAATGCGGGCAGCGCGGCGAGCGCGTGTAGCGGCAGCCAGCCGGCGGCGGAAAGTCCGGCGACAACGAGTAACTTTCGGCGGGTCAACTCCATGCTTGTCTCCTGTTGGTATGCGAGAGCGAACTAGCTGATGTTGCGTTCAGCCTGCAACCAGCATAGATTGTTTATTTATATTTATAAATTAGGGTAAGCACTCAAGAAAGAAGCATTGTTACGAGGCTGATGGGGGTAACCGGCACGTGGCCATCGATAGCAGCTTCGACAAAGCCATCCGAACGTGGAAGGACAGACGCGGGCGGCATCGCCGCGGCCGGCGCGCGGTAAACGGGGGGTCCGGGTCATGGGCCGTCGCGAGCGCGGTCACCGCAAGCGGCCTTCGCGCTACTCGCCGTGAACCCGCGCTCTTAAGCCTGGTTCGGCCGTTTATTCGCTAGTTGGTCAATCCCGTGCCCGCCTCAGTGAGGCGAACCGGAATATCGATGGAAGAGGCCTACAAAAGGTCAAATCTATCTCGTCTGTCCACCTGGTGAAGAAATCGTGGGCGAGCGTTCCTGGCCGGGCGGCGAAAGCGCCGTGTGCATCCTTTGCGATATGGACGTTCAGCACGCGCAGGCTGCCGATGGGCATTGTCATTCAGGAGGGCCGATCAGCGTGAGCAATCGTCCATATCGTCTTGCCGACCCGGAACGACGCGATATACGACCCGGTTCGTCACCGCGCGGCCAAAGTGCTCATCGAATAGTTTCAACCAGGTATCGAATAGCCTTTCCAGCAGCAAGGTCACACAGTGCCCGGCTTCTCAACGTGCCCGACGACGACATCCAACGCCACGGTCCGTATTGCGTGGGGCGGCACCTCAAGCAGAGGCTCAATACTTGCTCGATAGATCTGGTAGTGCTGTGTGCGTCGGTGCTCATCTATCGCCGCCGCGTTCACGAAAATCTCATACAAATGCAACGTTGTCGGTCCATCCTCACCAGCGAACAGATCGAAACGTAGACAGCCGGGCTCTGCCCGGGTCGGCTCCAGCACGTCGCGAAGGACGAACAAGGCTTCTTGATATAGGCCCGTCTTTGGCTTGAATGTTGCGAATATCGTTACCATTTCGGCAACTTCTCTTGGATAAGGTACCGTCATCAGACAATCCAGAATACAGGTGCGTCTGCGCGCCCCCGCGGCGGCAATGGGTTACGGCAACGGGCACAACGGCACGCGCATTGTGCCTGGCTCCAGACGCAGTTCGAGATCCAACGTGTAGCTGCCGTCCGACCGGGCCTCAAAGCTCTGCAGTAGCGAACCTACAGCGCCGAAAACGACGTCTCGATATGCATTCGGATCGTCAGCATCAAAGATCTGCGTTGCCAATGTCTTGTAGCCATCGGCCAGCACGATGAAGTGCAAGTGGGCCGGTCGCATGATGTCGCGTCGCTGTCGCGCAAGCAACTCGCCACACGGTCCGTCGACGGGTACGGCATAGCCTGCCGGGCGGACGCTGTGAAACGAGAAGCGTCCCTCCCCGTCGGTCTGGAAACGCGCCCGCAGGTTCATGTCCTCCTGCTCCGGGTCCTGGTTCTCATAGAGACCACCCGGCGACGCTTGCCACGTCTCCACGCGCGCATTCGCCAACGGCTTGCCGTCCAACGAAAGCACTCGTCCCTGCACAAACAGCTTATCGCCAGGCGTATCGGCACTCGCAATGTGCGCGCCATTCGGCCGGATAGGCTGATTGGCACGCCAGAACGGCCCTATCAGCGCCGGTTCTGTCCCTCCCGAAGCGAGTGCCTTCTTCGCATCGATCAGGCCGACCAACGTCGCAAGGCCCAGGATGTCCGCCAACAGAATACCTTCGTGTTTCTCAGGCCCTGTCGCTTGTCCAATGCGCACCAGAAAGTCGAGCCCTAGCTCGAGTTCCGCATAACTGAGATCGACCTCCGACGCGAACGCATGCAGGTGGCGCAGCAACGCATCCATGATCTCCCGCAGCCGCGGATTCGAGGTTCGCTTATTCGACGCCAGCACTGCCATTAGTAGTGCTTCAGGCGTCGCGGGAATTGGAGTTCGTTGCATCTCGTCCGTCGATCCGGATTGAAATTCTATTTTCATTGCGCCATGTCTCCTGCAGATACGTTCTGGTTCCGGCTGCCGTTTCAGGCTTCGCTCTTCAGGAAACCGGTCTCGTCGTAGGCGAGCCCGGTTTCCTCGGCGGCCTTGAGGACGTCCGGGTGCCATTCGATCCGGCCAACTTCCTCGTCTCGCCCACCAACCACAGAGTAGATCACGAGATCATGATCGTTCGGATTGCGAAAGCCGCGCATCACGCCGACAGGCATGGAGATGCAGTCCCATTGGTTGAGTTCGATCTCGTGCTCGCCCTTGTCGCCCCAAACCACGATCATCTTGCCGTTGAGCGGGAAGAACACTTCTTCAGTCTTGTGCGAGTGCAAGTTGGCGCCCTGGCCGACCGGCACCTCAATCAGTGTGACGCCGAAGCGGTGGGCACCTTGGATTGCGGGCTGCACGCCCTTGTTCTCCAGTACGCCACGGTTAATGAGCTTATACAGCCGTTTCTCGAACCCGGGAAGGCGGCTTTCGATGAAGGTCACGCCGTACGGTTCGACCTTGCCCCAACGTGCAACGCGGGTCGCTTCCATTTGTTCGGGGGTAATGTCCATGTTTTTCCTCTTTCAAGTCAATTAACGACGGAACGCTATGTCCGTAACCGAATGCTAGGGAGTCGCGGCCAGCAAATCCAACACCATTTTCTTTTCAAGTTCATAACCTCGCGGCATTGAGCACTCGAAGGACACTACGACCTTGATAACAAAAATGCATGGGTACGAGAAAATTTAAGTGTTGGACGAACGCTGGAGACGCCACCTAGCATCCAGACACAGTCAAGGACAGCTCAAGGCCCCCATAAGCGCGCACTGCCACCGACGCGCGCCATATCTACAGACATGAAAGGAGACGTCATGGAAAACCCCGTTTGCAGCCCACCGGAATCAGCTGCCGACCATGCAGGCATTCAGGAGATGGATATCCTTCTGGTTGGTGCCGGAAAGATGGGCTTACCTATTGCCCGCAATATTCAGCGTCGTGGACACCGTCTCTCAGTACTCGATAGTTCTGCCGAGCGAAGGGATCTCGCCCGGGCGCAGGGCCTGAAGATCGCGCCAACGCTAGAGAGCGGCCTGGCCTCAGCGAAGGTATTGATTACCTCACTACCGCACGACGCCGCGTTCGAGTCCATGGCGAGCGAGATCGTGGCCTGTATGAAGCCCGAACAAATCTACGTGGACACGAGCACCGTCTCACTAGCGGCATCACAGCGTGTGTCACGAGCGTTCCAGGAGGCTCAAATCCCTTGGCTCCGAGTGGCCGTATCGGGTAATCCGCAGATGGTGGAACAAAAGCAATCGACGACGATTGCTTCCGGCCCCCTTGAGGTCTATCAGCGTGTGCTGCCTTTGCTCAGACTCCTGGGGGAGGCACAGTTCCATGTCGGCCCTCGTGACGAGGCGCGCGTTATGAAGCTCGCAATCAACCTCATGGTCAGTGGGCTATCAGCTCTGCTTGCAGAGGCACTCGCACTAGGGCAAAAGGCCGGCCTCGACTGGGCGACGATGTGTGAAGTGATTGCCGCAAGCGCAGCCGGCGCCCCCGTAGTGAGAGCCAAGGTCGCGCAAATCAAGCACTACGACTTCGCTCCGACGTTCACAGTTGGGCAAATGCGGAAGGACGTCGGTCTGATTCTTGACGCCGGGATGGACTTGCGGGTACCGCTACCGCAAACGGGCGCGGTGGCGCAGCTGCTACTGCAAGCCTCAGCGCTAGGCTTCGACAGCGAGGACTATGCGTCCGTCATCAAGGCAGTACAGCAATCTGCGGGTCTTCCGCTTCATGGCTGAGAGGACAATCATCATGCACACTGCCACCGACCTTTCCGCAGGTAGCCAACTGCCAGCGCAAGCCACACGGTCCCGCCATCGTGTTGCGCTGACACTCGTCATCAGCCTATTTTTTGCATGGGGGCTGACCTATGGGCTGCTTGACGTCCTCAACAAACACTTCCAGCAGACTTTGAGCGTAAGCCGCATGGAGTCGGCGCTGCTGCAGACCTGCTACTTTGGCGCTTACCTGCTCGTTGCCGTGCCGTCCGGGTTCTTCGTGAGCCGCTATGGATACCGACGAGGCATTCTCCTCGGCCTCGTTCTCTTTGCAACAGGCGCCCTGCTCTTCATCCCAGCGACCGCACTTGCCAGGTTCGGTCCGTTCCTGTTTGCATTGTTCGTGCTCGCATCAGGCGCCGCATGTCTCGAGACAGCTGCCAATCCGTACGTCACGGTGCTTGGAGATAGCGGCGGTGGCGCACGTCGATTGAACCTGGCACAAGCGTTCACTGGCCTCGGATCATTCATGGGCCCGATCATTGGTGGCCTGTTCTTCTTTCAGCATGGCACGTCCTTCATGAGCAGCGCGTCTTCCGTCAGGATAACGTATGTCATGATCGCCGCGGTTGTGCTGCTCCTTGCCTTGGCGTTCTGGCGCACGAAGCTTCCCGAAGCCGACTTGCTAGACGAGCGAGTCGAAGGCGCCGCTACGACACGACCTTTGTGGCGTGAAGCACGCTTCGTGGCGAGCGTCGCCGCACAGTTTTTCTATTTTTCCGCACAGGTCGGCATTGCTGCTTTTTTTATCAACTTCGCTACGGAGCATTGGTCTGGTCTGCCCGTTCATTCAGCGGCCTTCATGCTGTCAGCCGGCATGGCAAGCTTTACCATCGGCCGATTCGCATCTATCGGCCTAATGCGCAAAGTTGAACCTGCGAACCTGCTTTCCATCTATGCTGTGATCTGTCTTGCTCTTTGCGCGATCGTCGTGGCGGGTATCCCGACGGTATCAGTGATCGCGATGATTGCGATCTTCTTCTTCGAATCGATCATGTTTCCTACGATCTTCGCGCTCGGCGTCGAAGATCTCGGCCTACGCACACGTAAAGCGGCGTCGTTCCAGGTCATGGCGCTCTTCGGTGGCGCAGTTGCGCCTCTGGTAATGGGCGCTGTGGCCGATCGAGTTAACATCGCCTCGGCATACCTCGTTCCAGTAGTCTGCTTCGCTATCGTACTGGCGTTTGCGATCTACAGCCGGCGACGTATCTCGCCTCGCGGATAGACCCAAGGCGCCCACCGCACGGGCGCCGCTTAACTGACGGAGAGTACGCATGTCCGATCTCATGGACGAAATCCAGCAACTCATCAAGCCCAACCTGCGCAAGCGACTGTATGTTGCGTTTAGCTATCCGGTCGCGCCGGTCGAGGAAATTGTCCCTCACATACCTGAGCATCTACGCTACATGATGGAGTTCGAGGACCAGGTCTTCCTTTCCGGACCGTTTATTGCCGAAGGTCAACTGGTCGGCGAAGGCATGACGGTGCTGCACGCCAGCAGTGCCGGGGAAGCGGCGCGCTTTATGGAGAACGAGCCGTTCATCAAACGCGGCCTTCGCCGCTTTGAACTCAAGCTGTGGGAGCTGCGCGAAGGGACGGTATCGATCCGCACCAGGCTTTCGGACACCCGCTTCGACCTGGGGTAACCGACAAACTCCCTGGTTCTGAGAATACAATCACACCGTGCCGTCTCGCATCCGGCAGGGAAAGCGGATTTATGCTGATACTGCAGAGCGGTTAGCGCCGCGGCAATGTAATGACAGGACTGCGCGCAGCCGATGACACAAATAATCACGCGGCCAGTGTGTCGCGCCGGCCGATCAACAACCGGTCGGCGACGCGTTGCATCCTTCCGACAAGATGCGAGCGAACCAGTATGGATCTGAGGCAACTGCGGTACTTTAAGGTGTTGGCCGCCCATCAGCATTTCGGTCGCGCGGCCGCAGTTCTTCATATTGCTCAACCCGCCTTGAGCCGCCAGATCCAACTCCTGGAATCGGAGTTAGGCGTGAAGCTGGTCGAACGGCATTCACGTGGCGCATCGCTTACACGGGAAGGGGAACTGCTGCTCGAACGCACAACCTTCCTCCTGCGCTACACCGACCAGATCAAGGTCGATATCATGGATCTCCAGGGTACACCGCGCGGGCCAGTGGCACTGGGTTTACCGCCGGCGCTTGCCAGCGTAATGGTGCCCCCACTCGCACGCTTGCTTCGCGAGCGCTACCGCGACATACGCCTGCGCGTAATCGAAAGTTTTTCCCCTGCACTCTGCGACGCACTTGAGCAGGGCTCGGTTGACATTGCAGTGTTGAGTGGACCGATAGTAGCGCGGCCACTCATTCATACCGAACCCTTGCTGACCGAACGGGTATGTGCAATTGGTCCGGCGGACGACGCACGGCTACATGCGGGGTCGTTGGCGGTGCGGCAGCTTGACGGCATACCCATGATACTCACGGGCCTGCAGAACTCAGGGGTCCGTCTAGCGCTGGAACGCGCGACTGCCAAGGAGGACATCCATCTGAACGGGGTCATGGAAGTTGAATCCGCGACGGTGGCCGCACAGCTTGTCAAGGATGGCGTAGGCTGGACCATTCACTTCGCTTCCGCGGTCAGCCGAGATATTGAGGCAGGCGTACTGCTTGCCGTGCCACTGAAAGGAATCAAGCTGGAACGATACCTCGCTCATACCACTACGCGGCCACCTTCAGCGGCAACCGTCTCACTCGTTTCACTGATGTGTGAGACAGCCCAAACTCTTATCGCAACAAAGCAATGGCCTATGGCTGAGATGGGTGTGAATGACGACCAAGTCGATCACGACGTCGACTAGGCCAATGGTACGTGTGGACTACCTACCCGAATTCACACGAGCGAACAGGCTGAGCGCGTTGTTAAAGTGTTAGCTCCTCAAAGAGTTCCGCAGGAGCGGCCCCGGCCTCACCCATTGGAGTGGCGTGAGGCCATCGACGCAGCATCCTTCCCGGATAATCCGGGCTTCAACGGTTAGCCCTTACAGTCGAAGCTGTTGACGGAAGGACTTCGCCATAATCGCGCAAGCCATCGGTACGCGAAGCTCTTCCGACATAGCGCAGTTCACGGCGCGCAGCAGCGCCATTGACGTTGAATTCCCGCCCGATCATGCGCATCATCGAACAGGAAATCGGCGGGTCGCCTTCCTTGCGAGTGACGCGGAAATTCATCTTTCTGCCGCCCCCCTGAAAAGCTAGCGCACACACGCTGCTTCCGAATTTTCGAGCATGTCGATCATTGATAGCAAAAAAAGTAGGCAAGGCAGCACCCAATTGAATTTGCGGTGTCGTGCTAAATGCCAGCTAACCAAAAATAAAATATCAAACAGGGAACCCCGTCAATCGCTTTGTCTAGCCTGGCACATAGACCAGCAGGAAACGCGCTTGCCCTTGTTTGCTCGCGGTTACAGAATAGGGTTGGCGCAACGGCATCTTGGCTGAATTACCAGCAAGCACGTGGATCGTCTCTGCTTCACCCCAGTTCAGATTAACGCTGCCTTTGACCACAAACAGAAACTCCTCCGCCATCTCGCCGGTGGCATGATAGGTTGTGTTAGCCGCCAGCTCCCACACCCACATTTCAACGCTCTTGTTTGCTATCGAGGAAGCGGCAATCAGCTTTCCAGTATTCCCAGAGTCGTCATGCCATAACATTCTGTACGTTTCAGCTTCGATAAGCCTCGCTTCAGGACCACTTGGAACCTCCACGAGCGTTGCAAGGTCCACTCCCAAAGCCTGTGCGATCCGCGCGATCGTAGCCACACTAGGGTTGGATTCGCCCCGCTCAATCAAGGCGACCATCTGCCGCGACAGTCCGGCGTTATCGCCCAACTCGTTAATGTTCATCCCCCGCTGTTCTCGCAGTCGCCGAACGTTCTGGCCAATCTGTACGACATGATTCTCTGACATAGATGCTGAAAAAATACTTAAAAACAAGTTTTAAGATAATCCGGACGAAGATCGTAAGTTCGTTCGCGTCAGTTCCTGCGATCTCAACGCGGCTGACTTGACCGCGTCTGCCACCGCTTCGCGCACGCGTCGCGTCTCGAGAACTTCAATCGCAGCCGCCGTAGTTCCGCCCGGAGATGTCACGGCTTCCCGAAGGTCCCTAAAGGACGAGGTAACCGACTTGCCCCATGCACCCACTCCTTCGATAGTTGCCAATACCAGCTGTCGGGTTTGCTCCTCGGAAAGACCCAGTCGCATTCCAGATTCCTGCATGGCCTCCATAATGTACAGGAGATAGGCAGGTCCCGAACCTGAGATTGCAGTGGCCGCATCAAGCATCGATTCCTTTTCCAACCAAACAACTTCTCCCGCTGCCGCGAATATACCACTCGCAATTTCTTGATCATCAGGCGACAGACCCGATGGCGCAAACAACGCGGTCACTCCCCTGCCGACACTGGCTGGCATGTTTGGCATGGCGCGGACGATACGACGAGCCTGCGTAAGCTCGCTGATATTGGCCACAGTCACCCCTGCCATAATCGAAAGGTGGAGCAAGTTTGTATCGGCCTTCGCAAATTCCACTTTTTGCGCGAGAAAGGTCTGTGGTTTCACCGCCCAGACCACTACATTGTGCATGCTCAGACTTGAATTTTCCGAGTCCCGGCCGGCCGAGACGGTGACCTTGAAACTAGACCTGAGCAAGTTACGGCGCTGCTCATCGGGCTCGATGACCTCGATCTGTTCCGGTGACACTCCCCCCGTGACCATCGCGCCGACCAAGGCGGAACTCATGCGGCCGCCGCCGATGAAAAGAATTGTCTTCACAACACCTCCGATATTGCAATTCCGATAATTCAATTGTCTCGTCCAATCGCCTGCTGTGTCAGCAGCGGCCTGGGACCCCGCGTGGCACGAATCAGATCTTTGCGAAAACGTTATTCGATCACCTGGTAATGCTCATCGTCGAGTAGCAGGTCTTCGAAGAATGCGCCATACGGTTTAGTCGGATGACAAATATGGATCTCCAGTACCCAAATTGCCTCACTGGGTCGAAACTCAACCTGCGCCAACCCTCCGTCGTAATAAAGCTCGTGCGGAAAATCCCCCAGGCGATGACCTGACCAATTCATGTTTAATAACCAACCACGTTTTCGTGCTTCTTCTTCTGCATGTGCATACAGTTCACGGCCCGATGACCGGTCTTTCAGCCATTTCTGCCGTACGGCGTGAAAGATGTCCCGCACATCGGTCTTGCACTTGACCATCTCAGGGTCGGCACCGACCACAAAGGTTTGACCTGCATCGCCTTCCCATTTTTTCCAGACGGGTCCAATATCGATGAAGAAGATGTCATTCTCTTTCAACCGCATGCCAGGCGCCGATGGATGGCCAAACATTTTGGTCGTATTACTGCCGAAACGGATATAGATATCGTGCCAGCTTCGCGGCATTCCCGCATCCATGATCTGTGCGCGTGCCATCTCGACGGCGTCTTCTTCCAGCATGCCGGGTTGAATGACCGCCGCGATGGACGCAAGTGTTTCACGAGTAAGCTCGCGCGCCCGTAATAGGTTGGCGCGATCAAAAAAAGGCCCCAAATGTTCGAGGGACTCACGGGTCAGATCAGCAGTCATTTGCAGCCTCACGTCTCTAACAAAAAGTCACCAGTACCGGCTTATCAAAGCGCTCTCTCAAGGATCTGGAGTTCCAACTCGTCCAGATCGGATGTCATAAGAATCTGACAGGAAAGACGATCTAGCGGCGTCGCATCATCCAATGCCTGTAACAGCCGCACTTCGGAGACCTTCGGAGCCTGCAGCTTCTCGAACCATGCGGGCGATATCGCTACGCGGCAGGTTCCACAAACGCCCTTTCCTCCGCAGACAGCCGTTACGATTTTTTGCTGCTTGAGTACGCTCATTAACGAATGATCCTTCACCACCTTTACGCTGCGACGTGTGTTATCGGGGAGGACAACATGCACACACTGCTGGGCATCAGCCGGTGATATGACTGTTTCCTCTGCATTGGAATCTTCAAATGCGTCACTAAAGAAGCGCGCGCTTGGATCGCCACCTTGCACTTCGAACAGCGTCCGCGCGTTGTACACCATCGCAGGCGAGCCACAGGCGTATCCGTAGAAATTGTCGTACCGGATACGGTCGGCAAGAGCGACATCGTGAACACGGCCGATACGACCGAACCAAGTCGGATCTTTCCCGGATAAAACAGGGGTGTACCGGAAATTTCTATTCTGCCTGGCGTATTCCTTTAAATACTCGTGCAGATAGAAATCGACCCGATGACGATTTCCCCAGTAAAGATGTATGCGATTGCTAAAGCCCCTTGTCAGCGCTTCTTCAAGCATCGCCTTAATTGGTGCAATGCCGGTGCCTGTTGCCAACATGATCACTGGTGAGTTGTCCGGAACATGGTCCCACAATCCAACGCCAAAAGCGTCAGATAAAACGAGTTGAGCATTTTCGTTGGGATAGCCATCATATGCACTAAGCCATCTGGCAAATGCACCGTCTGGCCGAACGCGCACGTGAAAATCGATCAAACCGTCGTCATCGTAACGATTCGAAAATGAGAAGCAGCGGCTCTGGCCTGTCGGAAGAGTTAAGCGCGCCCATTGACCCGCCCTGAAATAGGCCTTGGCCGTAACACCCAAACGCACCCGAAGCCAGACGATGTTTGGGCTAAGTCGTTTCGCAGACACGACCTGGGCAGCGATCGTTGACTGCTGTAACGGTCGGTCATTCAGATTTAGTTCGGATAACATAACAAATCTTCTCGCATTTGTGAAATCCCGTTTTTACTAAGGCTGGCCGTTTCCACGCTGAAGGTCATATCCTGTGAAACCTATGACGTAGCCGACACCTCGGCGCTGTCCAAAAACCAGAAATTTTCATCGGCCTGACCTCGAATTTCACGGCCATGCGGCAATCGTGGACCGATGTGGTCTTTTATCGCGCGAAAGCAAGTGATCCGATGGTCAATGTCGCGCATGGCCAAGGAACGCCTTGACACGATCGTTTTGCTGGACTTCGAAAAACTGTGTCGGCGTCTCGTCCACGATTACCGTTCCCTTATCCAAAAACAGGATCCGGTCTCCTACCTCCTTCGCAAATGCCAGTTCATGGGTCACAACAATCATCGTCATGCCGGAGGCTGCCAGTTGACGCATCACATCGAGAACCTCCTTCACCATTTCAGGATCAAGGGCAGATGTCGGTTCGTCGAACAACAGCACTTTCGGCTTCATGGCCAGTGCGCGGGCGATCGCCACGCGCTGCTGCTGCCCACCCGATAGCTGGTGTGGATATTTGTGGACATGGTCACGAAGACCGACGCGACATAACAGATGAACGGCCTCATCATTGGCTGCGTCGCGTTTGAGCCGACGTACCCTGCGCGCGGCGAGAGTCACGTTGTCAAGAACACTAAGGTGTGGGAAGAGGTTGAATTGCTGGAAAACCATTCCCATCTCTGAGCGCACGTGCCGTAACAATGCTGGTTCGCCAGTGATTGGCCTGTCTTCAAAAATTATCTGCCCTCCATCATGGACTTCAAGCCTGTTCAGGGTTCTGAGCAGTGTGCTTTTACCAGAGCCCGACACGCCCAGCACGACACTTACCTGACCCTCGAGGAAATCCGCAGAAATCCCCCGCAAGACCGGCACATCGCCATAACTTTTCGTGACGTGCTGGCAACTGATGAGGCAACGTTTCATGACGACCGCCTTTCAACGTGATAACGACTTTCGATAGCCGCGACTGCTCCAGAAAGCAGCGACGTCAAAACAAAATAAAGGACCGCGGTCGTAAGCAACACAGGGACCGGTTGGAAACTGGCTGCCTGGACACGATTACCGACATTAGTTAGTTCTACGACGCCGATGCCGAAAGCCAGCGATGAGTCCTTCAGCAACGCAATAAGATTGTTAGCAAGGGAAGGAAGCGCGATCTTGAAGGCCTGAGGAAACACCACGTCCATGAAAACGTGCCTCCCATTCATGCCCAACGAGCGGGCTGCTTCCAGTTGTCCCTGCGGCACCGCAAGCAACCCCGCGCGTAACGCTTCAGCATTAAAAGCACCGACGTTCAGTGACAGGGCAACGCTTGCGGCAGCAAAGTCGTCAAGACGAAGCCATGGCACCAGAATCGGCAAAGCAAAGTACGTGAACAGGATTTGTACCAGCAAAGGCGTACCACGGATTGCCATGACATAGGACGATGCTAACCACCGCAGAATGTGGAAACGTGACGTTTTTGCCAGAGCTGTAACGATGCCAAGCAAGATACCCGCTATGCCGGATACCATGGTTAGCAAAACCGTAACCCTTATCCCCTCTGCGAAATAGGCGGCGTTACTGCCGATTGGCTCTGGGAGAAATGAAAGCGGGTAGGCAATCAACCAGAGGACCAGAATGATCGCTCCTACATTGACAAATACGCCATACAATCCTTTCTGATGTCGGATTTTCGGTATGTCCGGCTTCAACGTGGCCGTAGGATTTCGCATCGAACGTCTCATGGATAGCTACCAGTTATCTGGATGGTGATCAGTGACAGGCGTAATCGGCACCGAGCCACTTGCGTGATAACTTGTCGTAGGTTCCATCGGCGACCAACGCGGACAAAGTCTTGTTCCACTGGTCGACCAGAGGTTCGTTCCCCTTTGCTGCAACAGCGGCCACACGTTCCCTGTAAAGCAAGGCGGGCAGGATTTTAAGATCCCCCTGAGAGTTTGTTTTGAGTGAAGCTGTTGCGGTGATCCGGTCCGTCACCCAAGCATCCGCGCGTCCAGTCTGGACGGCAGCACGAGCGTCGGGGTCTTGCGGAAAGTTTTTAACGTCCTTGACCTGCGGAACATTTGCCTTGACCCAGTCGTAGGACGTGGTACCGGTGGCGACTGCCACTGTCTTATCTTTGAGATCGGCAACACCGTGAATGGCCGGGTCAGATGTGATGATCACACTGCCGGTACAATAATGCGGCGAGGCAAACAAAACAACTTTTTCACGTTCGGGTGTAATCGCGTGTGATGCAATGACGAAATCCCACCTACCCTGCTGCAAACCAGTTAGCAACGTCTCGAAGTTGATAACCTTCCAGTCAACGTGAATACCAAGGCGTCTGAATATCTCATCAGCAAGTTCAACTTCAAAACCGGTTAGTTTGGAACCCTGAAAAAAATTGAACGGCGCGAACTGTCCTTCGGTTGCGACCGTGATCGTCTTGTCCTTTTCTATTTGCTCAAACGATCGGGCGAAAGCTGCGGGGGCATTCAACAACAGTGTCAACGAAAACAATGTGAATAAACGGGCCACGAATCGCATGATGGTCTCCTTAGGTATCAGGGGGTTTGACGTACTTTATTCAGGATCGAGATGTAACTCGACAACGGCGTGGTGCAGTAACGGAAAATCCAGGCGATGCTCTCCCTGGTAAGGTTTTGAAACGCATAGGCCTAACCAGTGGGGCAGTGGTAGATTCGCCGCGACCTCAAGCATCAGTTCATTGGGTTGGCATGCCAATAACTGCGGCGCGTCGCGGGCAATCCTTGATCTCAGAGATTGGTCATCTGGAGGACGGTCGCCTACCTTCCAGAACGAGCAGGAACCGGTCGACTTCCATAAATTGTTCACGCCGAGCTCCAAAAAATCGACCCGATCCTCAAAAAAGGAAATTCCGAAATTGCTTGCCAGCGCCTCCAGTGTCGTAACGGCGTTGCCGGTATGTTTTTCTTGAATCACAACATGCTCGACATTAGACAAAAGCGCATATATGTCATCTACGCCTGTGTTGATCCAGCGCATGCCAACGAATAAAGTGTTGTCACTTTTGTCGCGAAAGAAAATTTCGAGCGCAAAATCAGTAGCACTCGCGTACCAACGATCGAAGTGCTCGAACCCGGGAAGAACGAAGTCGCCCTCCTTGCCCAACGCCTGTTCCCAGATGCCGTTCTGGGCACATTGAATGTGCGACGGCGGCCCACTGTCGGCCAGGATTGCACGTATGTGTAAGTTCATATCTCATGTATAGACTTGAAGGGCGACCTGCTTACCTGCTTTTGCGTTTTGAGAGCGCAAGCCCTCCCATCATCTCGACCACGGCGCGCGCGCAGAACTGGGCGCCCTGGCCGTTGACGTCATACATCGGCGAATGCTCGCAGATGTCGAAGCCAATAAAGTTTTCTCGCGAGAGGGCGCGCAGCGCCGCGAACATTTCGTCGATTGACAGACCCCAGATTTCCTGAGCTTTCTGCGACGGGACCTGCGCCGGCTCCATGCAGTCAATATCAACGGACACATAGATTCCGTTTGTGCCGTTGTTTGCTTTTTTGATCGCTTCAGCAATTACTGCATTCATGCCGAGTTGCTTTACGTCAGTACTTGTGTAGACCTTGACGCCCAGTGATTCAGCGAGTTTGAGTTCCGCAAAAGCATTACGACTTGATCGTATGCCGATGATTGAAATGTTTTTTGGATCAATCTTGCCCGTTTCGAGCATTAGCTGAGCCCATTGGTTTGACGCCCAGTACTCACCCGGCGTGTAGGAGAAGTCAACATGCGCGTCGAAGACGACCAGTCCGACCGGATCCGTACGTCGATCCAGAATTGCTTTTGCAACGGGATATGGCGTCGTATGATCTCCGCCCAGCACGAACGGTATAGCACCAGCATCCACAATTTCACCAACGCGCTGAATGCCTTCGCGGATGGTGTTCATCGTGTCGACCGGATCGTACGTGCAGTTTCCGTAATCTACGATTCGCAGGGCGTCGTGCAGCACGAGATCCCGGTCAATTTCAGGGTGGTATCCACCGTTGTGATGCTTGCTATAGAAGATGGAGTATTCGCGGATATGATCGGGTGAAACATCCGCTCCCATACGCCAGTACACCGAACCCGCCTTGGGCCGTGATACAGAAGGGGGCGCGGCACGTGAGGGTGAAATGCTGGTCGGGCCTTCGAAGGGGAATCCAAGGACTACTGCATCAGCATTGCACAATTGCTCCACGTTGCGCGCTGCGTCGACTTCCATAAATGTCGGAATATCACCGTGGAGGATTGCCTCGCGGCGACGCTCCTGCCTTGCAGCCCGCTCATCGCTCTTGTTCAAGGTTTTGTCGAAGGCCTGCTTCACCTTCTGCAGCTGTACTTCACCGATCGGCGGGTTCAATGCCATGTTCATTCTCCTTTGATTTTTAGTCTGTTATTCAGACGCTTTGGCGCGCAATCCAGCGGCTAGTCGCTTCAACCCGTCTTCGAGATGCGGCACGCTATATCCGATGCGGAAATGATTTTCCTGACCAAAATAGCTTCCCGGTCCTACCAGCAGGCCTTGGCTTTTTATGAGCTCAAGTGCAAGCGCTTCAGACTCCGCCCCGATGTGATATCGAATGAACGCAAGACCACCGACCTTCGTCCGCGTGCCGGAAACGATGTCGCTGTTATCTGCCACCCATTTGTCGAGAATCTCGATATTCCGGTGAGCGATTCCGATAGCTCGGTCAAAAAGCCGTTTTTCGCGCGTGGGTTCGAGGGCGATTTCCGCCAGCCGGACGCTCAAGGCGGTAGCTGTCGTGGTCGTGTAATCGTGATAGGTCCAGACCTTGGCAACGAGTGCTTTTGGACCGACCATCCAGCCAAGCCGCAGACCAGCCAGGCCGTAAGCCTTTGACAGGCTTGATGTCACGACTGTGTTGTCGTACATTCCAAGGAAAGTCTTGGTTGGTACGCCGTCCAGCTCAGCCCCGTGATAGATCTCGTCGGCAATCAGCAGAGCGCCCACTCGTTTTGCAGCTGCCGCGATGGCGTGCATTTCCGCGTCCGTCAGAATCGAACCCGTCGGATTATTAGGATTGCAAACGTATATAGCTTGGGTGCCGGGCGTAATCACTTGATCGAGTGCGACTGTATCGAGTGACCAACCGTTCTTCTCCGAAAGTTCTACCTGTTTAACCGTTGCACCGAACGTCCGGGCGAGACCGGCAACCAGCGAGTACGTAGGACTGATTTCAACAATTTCATAACCGGGCGTGCAAAGGTGCCAAAGCAGTACCATCAATGCTTCGCTGGAACCATTGGTGACCAGAACATTGTCTCGGTCTGCAGTCGGATAACGCCGTAGAATCGCATCGCGCAATTCCACGGGCCCGTTAGTCTGGACGAAGCGGATTTTGGTCGACGACCTCAACTCAAGAATTTCTTCTGCAGAGACAAGTTCTTCCAGATGTACCGCATCAACGCCGCTGGAGGAAAGGTCGCATTGCACGTGGTTTTGCCACTCGGACATGATCCGTTCGAGCTTGAATGGGTGAAGGTTCATGGTAGTTGCCAGGTTGAAAAATTTTTTCACATGACAATCTTGGAAGTTCCAACGATCATCACACGGCTTGATGAATGTTAAACATATTTAACTCGTATGTAATATGTGTTAACCCTATCTTTGTGACGTCTTGCCGTCCGCTATAGCAGGTGTGTTCCTGCGATATCGCCCGGAACTTAGACGCCCGATGGATATCGGAGTGTGGTTTGGTAATGGAGCGCGGAAACCGCGACGGCGCGCAAAAGCTTCAGCGGATAGCTACGTGCTCTGCATAGCGCGGCCGGTGATGAGGAAACGCGAAGGGCTGGAGGGATTGTTCGATGGTCGGCATTTTGATCGGGAGATCATTGTTCTGCGTGTGCGCTGGTACCTTCGCTACAAGCTCGGCCTGCGCGATTTGGTCGAGATGATCGCCGAGCGGATTGTTGCTGGCACACACTACGATCATGCGTTGGGTAAAGCGCATTACTCCGGAGTTCGTCAAGCGCTGCAACGGGTTCGGTATACCCAGTGCCGCGACCACGATTCAGGCATCGAGTTGATGCACCGCATTCGCAAGGGGCGGTTCGACCTCTGGGCTCTCAGACTCAAAGATACCGCTGCTCCCGCCATCCGGAATGCCGTCCTGTTCAATCGATAAGGTATCTATATCTATAGGAGACGTCTCGGTTAGGCCAGCTATTTGCATCGGAGCCCATATTGATCTGAGAGTGTCGGCACAATCCAACATCATGGTGCCACGCTGACGTCACATTGTGACGCCACACTGATCTGTCGTTCAAAAATATCCGATGAGCATCTTATGAAACTTCTCGTCACCGGGGTTTCGGGCTCGATCGATTCGGTCAGCGTCAAAGATAATAAGCAAGAAAAATCCTGTATTTCTTTAGAGAATCAACCCTCATGAACAAATCGACGATGGGCCGCGCAGGCCTCAATTCCTTCAGTCGTCGCAATTTTCTATTCAATGTCGCAGGCGGAGCACTAGGTACGCTGCTTATTCCGACGGCCGGGAGTCTGCTACTCACCGCGTGTGGCGGAGACGGTGGCGTATCGGCAGGCAATACAGCGGTCGCCAAGACACCCATTCTCTCTTCGGTACCCAACTTTCGCGATGTAGCCGGCCCGGACGACACGCTCGCCTATCAGACTTCATCTGGCCAGAAGCTGCAACGTGGGGTGTTTTACAGATCGAGCGTGTTCGCACCGTCGGCAGCCGATCTCGCGACCCTCAACATGCTGGGTATCAAGATCGTCTTCGATCTGCGCACGGCGGCGGAAATCGCCGCCGCACCAGACACTCTCCCTGATGGCGCCGCGTATAACAATATCAGCATCTACGCCTCATATTACGCAGGGATGCCCAAGCTCACCTCACAGGAGGATGCAATCGCGAGCATGGTGAAGGCTGAGCAGCAATATGTGACCAGTTCATTTGAATGTGAGCGCCTTGGTGAGCTTTTCACGGACATGGCCAACAGCGCCAATGCCCAAGTTTTTCACTGCTCAGCTGGCAAAGACCGCACCGGATGGGCATCAGCCGTTCTGTTGACGCTTGTGGGTGTTCCTCAAAGTGTGGTCATCCAAGACTATTTGCTGACGAACATCTATACGGCTGCGTCGATACAGGCTCAATATGAAGCAATAGTCGCCTCAAATGGTCAAACGTATGCGGACTACTACTACCCCTTCCTCGGCGTTCAACAAAGCTTCCTGATGGCCGGATTCACCCAGGTCGGAACGAGTTACGGGACGATGGAAAATTACGTGACGAATGCCCTCGGAGTCAGCAGTAGCGCTCAAAGTCAGTTGAAGGCCAGATTGTTGGGGTAACACATTATGTCCGTCCGCGGGTTCGATAGTCGGAAGTGCGGCTATCGGTTTTTCGCGGATCAGCATTGCCACGCTTGCGGCTGCAAGTCACCACAACTTCATCCTGTACTCTCCGGTCGTGCTAGCCGGATTTGCTAGCGCGTTTGCATGACGTCATCCATCGTAAATAATCCGCAACGCCTTCCTGCGACGAAGCGTGCTGCGCGCAAACTTCCTTGCGCATAGATCGAACGATGAAAAGCGCGATGAATAATTTCGAAACGCTCGCCGTTGCCGGAAAAAATAACTGCGTGTTCTCCAACCGTATCGCCGCCCCGAATGCTCGAGAACCCGATGGATCCAGCAGTCCGTGGACTCGAATTCGCTCCATGCCCATAGACTGCGCAATTTGCCAGATCTCGTCCCGACGCTGCTGCAACGGCCTCGCCGAGCGCGATCGAGGTTCCCGACGGTAGTTCCGCTTTGGTTCGATGATGGGTGCCGACGACGTCCACATCAAACCCATCCGACAGCGCCCTTGCGATCGTGCCGGCGATCTGGATCAATGTGCTGCCGCCAATGCTCATGTTCGCCGCAGTGACAATCGCCACCTCTTCGGCGGCCGTTGCAATGACGTTTGACTGGTCTCGATCGAAGCCCGTCGTTCCCATCACCACGTTGATGCGACGGTCGCGACACGCTTTGACGTGTTCGAGCGCGACATGCGCACGCGTAAAGTCGATCAGTACGTCCGCGCCTACGAGAGCGTCATCCACGATGGAAGTGATCCACGTCTCGCCTGCTCCGGGCACCAACGCGTCGAGTGGCGTGCCAGCATACCGGCTGGTGGGTGACACCAGCGCACCGGAGATCGAGAAGCCATCGGTTGAGGCCGCAGCCTTGACGAGTTGCCGCCCAACGCGGCCCGAAGCGCCCGCAATGCATACGCGAAGCGATGCAGGAGATTTCATTTGACTACCTGATTGAAGGTCGCATTCGTGATCCCGGCATCCCTCGTGCCGTACTTCTCGAGTCCGGCTCGATCAGGCCCATATCTTTCCCACGGGCGAAAATGCAGAAGAGCAGGCTCGAAGCGGAGCAAGCCAAAAAGCCCAGCAGCGCGGGCGCAACGTGTCACTTGCCGGCGGAGAGGTTTCGTATTGGATCGTATATCCGATGTAAATGGGCATGATGTCTTGGACAGCACTTTCTTACGCCCACAAATGTTGTATTCGCGCTGGCCTTTTCGCTCGGTGCGATGTCGCGGACTTACGCATGATGTCATGTCAGCACATGGCCAAACGAAGGCGTCGATTCAGCAAAGTCGCAAAGCCATCTGACGAGTAATGGGCAACTGGCACGCCAATCCACCGCCTTGCGCCGGTCGAGATAAGTGAGCATACAAGCGACCGTGATGCTGCCAACCGTGACGTGCGAAGCAACCGGCGTGTCGGCTTCGAGACGCTTGAGGCCGCGCACAATCTTCTGCCGCTGCCGGTCGATCCATGGTTCGTGCTGCCTGTCGCACGGCCGCCGCTCCTCGTACAGAATCAGTAGCGCGGCATCAAGCATGCCGTCAGCCAGCGCCTGCAGCGTCAGGCAGTCGAATCTCTCCTTAGCGTCGCGCGGGATAAGGCTGCCGACGCCACCGAGATGATCCAGATATTCCAGTATCACGGGACTGTCGTAGAGCCTGCGACCGTCGTCCAGCACCAGCACAGGCATTTTCCCCAAAGGGTTGTCCTCCCGAATCAGATCGTGTGGGTCCATCGTATCGACCGGAGCAATCGTCAACGGCAAGCCGAGATGATCGGCCGCCATCAGCACTTTGCGGCCATAAGGAGAAGTCAGCGTGGAACGGAGCAACATAAGTGACCTGTCGACAGGTATGAGTCTTGAATCGCACACGCATGCTGTGACGCGCGACGGGCCTTGGATCAAACCGCCAGCAACGGGTCTTTGCCCGAGGCCTTCATCCAGGTATAAACCGGTGGCAGCTCATCAACGATGGACTCGACGACGATATCGATCAACACCGGTCCCATGTGCGCGAACGCGCCATCGAGCGCTGCCTCCAGTTGCGACGGCGTCGCCACCCGCCACGCTTTCAGCCCGAACGCCTCGGCAATACACGCGGCATCGAGCTTGGTGAAATCGACGGAGAGATACTGCCCGGCGTTGTGCATCTTCTGCAAAGCCTTGATCCAGCCGAAGCAACCATTGTTAAAGTGAAGCAGGATCGCAGGCACGTTCAGGCGGCTTAACGTTTCCAGTTCACCGCATGACATGCCGAAAGAGCCATCGCCGAACAGGCCGACGGGACGCGTCGTCTGGCTCGCCTGCCACGCTCCCACTACCGCTGGAATCGCCCAGCCCAAACCACCGAATGCACGCGGAATGATGAGGCGTGAACCATCGCCCGGCAGTTTGAGAAAGCGTGACATGTGTGGCGTCGGCGTGCCCGCGTCGGAAAGCACCTTGGTACCCGGCGGCAGGCGGCGATTCAGTTCGTGCACGACTCGCTGTGGTTTGAGCGGGCTCGCGTCCGAAGTCAGGAGTGGCAGCGCCGTCTTCCAGAACTGGTCGCGCTGCTCGTTGAGCGGCCCGAGCCATGAACGTGCCTCGTGCGGCTTGACCAGCGCCAGCACGTCCTCAAGCACCAACCGCGCGTCGCCCGGCACGCTCAGGTCGTTGCGCTGCGTGTTGCCGAGCACTTGCGCATCGATGTCGATCTGCACGATCGTGCGCGCGACATTGCGCACCGGGAATGTCCAGCCGATCGACACCACCGAGCCAACCTTGCAGCCGACATAGATCAGCAGGTCGCTTGCGTCGACCGCTCTCGCCGCGTGCGGATGAAAGCCGTTGTCGCCGATCACGCCCAGCGCAAGTGGATGTTCGTCGGGCAGCGTGCCTTGCCCGGTGATCGTGGTCACGACCGCGATCTGCGCTCTTTCGGCGAGTGCCTGGATGACACCGGTGGCGCGCGACAGATTCGCGCCGCCGCCCGCCACGATGACCGGCTTCGAAGCGGCATCGATCAATGCAGCCAACTGCTCGACGACCGCTTGCGGCGCGCGCGTCTGCAACGACGGGAAAGTCTTGCACGCGGCTTCGGCATAAATCTCTTCTTCACCGAAAACGACCTGTTCCGCGAGCAGATCTTCCGGCAGCGTGATATGCACTGCGCCGGGACGCCCGCTCGTCGCAACACGAAACGCACGGCGTACGGTCTCGGGAATCTTTGCGGCAGTTTTTAGTTGTACAGATAATTTGGTGACCGGCTCGAAGAGCTTTGCGTTGTCCAGTTCCGTGATCATGCCACGCCCTTCGCCCTTCAACGGAATGTCGCTGGTCAGCAGGATCACCGGCACCGACGACGCTGTCGCCTCGGCGATGCCCGGCAGCGAGTACATCGCGCCCGCGCCGCTCGGGCATTCGCATACAGCCGGCTTGCCGGTGAGCCGCGCGTAAGCGTCCGCCATGAAGACGGCCGAACGCTCGTCGCGCGCCATCACATGTCGAATCTTCGTCGACTTGTATAACGCCCGGTAGAAGGGAACGTTGGTGTCACCCGGCAACCCGAAGATGCACTCCACGTCGTAGGCTTCGAGAAGCCAAACCAAATACTCTGCTCCTGTCACAGCACACTCCCTTTAAATGATTCACTGAATACGGATAGCCTTCAGGCCCTCGTTCATGCTGCGTTCGCCATCAGGCGACTGAGAAACGCGCGGGTGCGCGCCTCCTGCGGCGAGCAAAGCAGATCTCGCGCGGTGCCACGCTCGACAATCTCGCCGGACACCATGAAGTGAATGCTGTCCGCGACTTCCTTCGCGAAGCCCATTTCGTGAGTCACGACGATCATCGTCTTGCCCTCGGCCGCCAGCCGCTTCATGACCGCGAGCACTTCGCCGACCATTTCAGGGTCGAGCGCCGAAGTCGGCTCGTCGAACAGCAACACTTTGGGATGCATTGCCAGTGCACGTGTAATCGCGACGCGCTGTTGTTGACCACCCGAGAGCTGCGCCGGATAGTGATGACCCTTATCTTCGAGACCGACCATGCGCAGCAACTCAAGCGCCTCCGCGGTGGCGTCCTTGCGGCTGCGCACCTTCAGTGCGACGGGCGCCTCGATGATGTTTTCCAACGCCGTCTTGTGCGGAAACAGGTTGAAGCGCTGGAACACCATGCCCATGCGCGCGCGCTGCCCGGCGAGCGCCTTTTCGTCGCATTCGTAATAGCGGCCCGACTTGAGCCGGTAGCCGATCGGTTCACCGTCGACGAATACCATTCCCGAATCCGGCGCTTCCAGCCGGTTGATGCAGCGAAGCAGCGTCGACTTGCCCGCACCCGACGGACCGATGAGGCACGCCACCTCACCATCTCGCACCTGCAGATTCACGTTTTTCAACACCTGCACGGTGCCATAGTATTTGTCGATCGCCTGCGCGTCGACGAGCGCTGTCCTGTCCATTCAGATCTCCTTCGGCGACGTAGAGAGCTGACCGCGTGATGCTGCCAATGCACCCTGCGTTGCCGTGCTTCTCTGCCGTTGGGGGCGCACTCCTGCGAAGCCTCGGGATACGCGTTTCTCCAGAAAATGCTGTGCGATATTGGCAAGTGTCGTGAGCACCAGATACCAGAGACTCGCCACCACCAGTAGTTCAAGAATTCGGAAGTTGTCGTTATAGATCCTCGTGGTTTCGGTCAACAGGTCGCCAGCTGCGATCACCGACACGAGTGACGACGCCTTGAGCAGCGAAATAAATTGATTGCCGGCGGGTGGAATGATCACGCGCAGTGCCTGCGGCAGGATCACCCGCATCAGCGTCAGACGCGGCGTCAGACCGAGCGCCTTGGCGGCCTCGCGCTGCCCGGTGTCGACACTGAGAATCCCGGCGCGCACGATTTCCGCCATATACGCGCCCTCGTTCAGGCCCAGTCCGAGCAGCGCGGCAAGCAAGCCTGTCATCACACGATTGGTAGGCAAGCTGAAGATTGGCGCGAAACCGGGTATCCCCAGCGTGATTGTTGGAAAGATGATCGCAATGTTGAACCAGAATATCAGTTGTACCAACGTTGGCGTACCGCGAAACACCCAGATGAAACCGCTCGACGTGATCCGCATCACGGGATTGGTCGACAAACGCATCAGGGCGACCACTGCGCCAAGCACGAGGCCAATGATCATCGCCGCAAACGTGATATAGAGCGTGATGCCCACGCCGGTGAGAATCCGAGGGTCGACGATGTACTCGGCAACCGTCTTGAAGTGGAAAATCTTGTTCTGCCGGACCTGATCGATCAGCGCCAGTGTGATCAGGAGGAGAAACACGCTCGACACCCACCTTCCCGGATTGCGTCGGCGCACGATTTCGAACTTTGGTTTGGTGCTCATGGTGCTCTCGAAAGTAGTCGGGGCGGTAGCCGGCCTTGGTCTGCGTGCCGCCCTTCAATTGCGATCAACCCTATCTGCGTGTGCTGCAAGTGCTATCTCAACGGCTGGTTATAACCCGCGTGCGTCAGTGCCGCGTCGCTGATGTGATACTTCGCGAGGATTGCCGCGTATTTGCCGTTCGCGATGATGTGATCCAGCCCAGCCATCAGCGCATTGCGCAACGCGACGTTACCCTTGAAGATAGCCATGCCTTCAGGCGCTACATTGAACTGTCGCCCAGCCACCTGCAGCCTGCCCTCGGACTGCTGCACCAGATAGACTGACACGGGGTAGTCGTGAATCATCACGTCGGCGCGGCCCGTGTAAAGCTGCAGCATGGCCTGGGCAGACGCGGGGAATTCGCTGACCTTAACCTCCGGCTTACCCTGCGCCGCGCATTTCTGCGCCTGATCACGCGCGTACATGGTTGCGGCATCGCCTGTGGTGGACGCCACAGTCAGGCCGCACAGGTCGTCGAGCGTTTGCATTTTCCTGGGGTTGCCGGCCGGCACGATAAAACCCGACCCCACCTGCAGGTAGTCCACCAGATCGACCGACTGCTCACGCTTTTTCGTATCGGTCAGCGCGGCCATGCCGACGTCGAAGCGCTTTGCACTGATGCCGGGAAACAGCCCATCGGTCGTGATGGCCACGTAGTTGATCTTGAGCCCGAGATCCTCGGCGACCGCACGCATGATATCCGGATCGAAGCCGACGAAGCTGCCATGTGAATCGATCGACGAGATCGGCGGAAAATACGCGGTGAAGGCAACCGTGATCTGTCCGGGTTCGATCAAGCCCATATCCTCCGCCCAGACCGGTTGAAATGCGGCGCAGGACAGCAACCCGACCACGAGCCATTGCCTGAGCGAAAGCACGCGTTTGCGATGCGGCATTGAGATGTTCATGTTGTCCCCTCCTGATTGTCTAACCGAGCGTGAGTCCGCCGTCGACGTAGAGCATCGCGCCCGTTATCTGACCTGAGATCACTACCCTTCTGCCCGTCTGGCCAGAGACTTGTGCGCTCATGTTCTCCTCTGATGGAAAAACGTCGACTGCTTGCCGTTACGCCCGTAACTTTGTTCAAAAATTGTAGGTCGCTCATAAAACGGCGGAAAGCCTGAAATCTGCCGGATCGGGCGCCAAAAGCGCTGTTTTGCCGAGGGACGGCTGCGGTATGCCGGACGCCTCCTGGTCTACCGGCAATAGCGCTTTTGCTACCACAAGCCCACCACGTCGCACATGTCGAACAGCCCGGATTGACGCCCTCGCAGGAAACACGCGTCCCGCAGCGCACCGTCTACGTAAGCCTTTCGACTCAGCGCGCGATGCGTGATTTCGATCCGCTCGCCCGCGCCGGCAAACAGCACCGTATGCTCACCGACGATGTCGCTGCACCGCACAGCAGCAAAACTGATCGCACCCAGTAGGCGCGTGTCCGTCTCGCCGCTGCGGCCATAGACGGCGCATGAGTCGAGCGCGCGCTTTTGTGCGCGCCTGATCCCTTCATCCATCGCGAGCGCGGTGCCCGACGGTGCGTCGGTTTTCTGGCGATAATGTGCTTCGATGATTTCGACGTCGTATCCGTCGTCGAAGAGCGTCGCGGCATGTTCCAGCACCATCGCCACACTGGCGCTCATGCGCGGCGCGAAGACGATCGGCATCGACCGCGCTGCCTGGCGGATCGTGTCGATCTGCACCGGTGACAACCCTGTCGTACCGGTCACGAGTTTCACGTTATGCCGCAGGGCTGCGGCGACATGCGCATTGCAGGCATCAGGCCTCGTAAAATCGAAGATGACGTCGGCCTCTTGCAGCGCAGCATCGAGATCCGTCGACACGGGAACGCCCGTCTCCCCCCTAACACAGCGCCGGCATCCTGCCCCATCGGGCGTGCTTCTCCCCTTGCGAGCGAGCAGTAAGCGCAGTCGCGCGAGTCGAGCACGGCTTCGGCGAATATCCTCCCATGCGGCCGCCACTTCGTGTCACCACCATTTTCATCAAATTTTACATCGTTATCCGAAATAATTACGTGACGAATAACTCGATTTGAATTCGGGTTACGCCGACGCTCCTTGCTAAAGCGTCAGCGCCGTTCCATCAACGGCGCGGGGTCTGTTTGCCACGTGAGTGGGATTGATTCGCCCCCCAGAAGGCGCGTTCAATCGAAGTGATCTGCTCGGCAGTTTGCCGGTCGGGATCGGTCGCCAGATGCATCAGACAGTCACCGCGTTGCGCATGCCCGGACGGTCGGACGCACACGACTTTTCCCGCCGACATAAAGTGCACTTCGTCCGGCTCCGCAAGCGGGCGCGACGTATCGTGGATATACCCGGCGCAATCGCCCGTCTTCACGACTGCACCAAGCCGCACCGCGGACGCGAACATCCCCGAGGACAGCGCATAGACATAGTCGTTTTCTGGATGCACTTCCAGGACTTCGCAGCCGTGCGCCTCGGGTGTCTTGTCTTCTTCGTCCGTCTTCAAAATGCCTGCCCATCTGAGGACATTAGCGACGCCTTCCAAGGTCATGCTGATCGTGGCATCACCACTGATTTCCGTTCCTATCCGCACCGTTCCTGCGCGCTTCGCTGCACCAGACGAATTGCGCTCCTCGAAGCTGTGCGAAATCAGCACGAGCGGCGCGCCGAACGCGAACGCCAGCGCGAGCCGCCGGTTCATTTCCGTGCGGTCGGCATGCGCGATTGTCATCACGCACGGCAGATAGTTCAACGAGTTGCCGCCGCTATGCACATCCACCACCACATCGCATTGCGGCATCAGGAAGCGCTCGACGTATTGAGCAATTACCTCAGTCGGGCTGCCGAACACGTCGCCGGGGTAGCTGCGGCCGAGGCTCACATTGTCGATCGGCGAATTACGCATGCCTGCCCGGGCAGCCGGTTCGTTCGTCATCGGCAGAATAATCACCTGCCCTTGCAATTGGGCCGGATCAAGCTCACGTGCAACCTGCGCCAACGCGATCTGGCATTCCGCCTCGTCGCCATAGGTGCCCGCCATCAGCAGCGCTTTCGGCCCCGTGGCCGGCCCCGCTACGACGAACGGCACCGGAATGAATCCATAGGCGGACGTATTCGACGAATACGGTACCTTGATGAAACCAGCCGTCTTGCCCCCTGACGGCAGCGGATCGCCCAGGGCCAGCAGGACGTCCTGCCTGACTTCAGTTGCTGCTCGCTTGTGCTTCATCTGTCGTGTCTCCCAGCCTGTGCAAGTGCTGCATTGTCGATCACTACCGCTTCGCAGATCGCAAGATTGGGAATATCACACAAAATGGCCCTTGCCCAATATTCGCATGCGCTCAGCAGTATCGCCCAAGCGTGAGGCCCGCCAGGTCGATCGCCGGCTTGCGGCCGGTGATCACGTCGGCGACCGTACAACCCGAGCCCATCGCCATCGCCCGGCCCGTCGAACCATGCCCGGCGTTAATGTACAGATTGCGCAATTGCGTCTCGCCGAGGACAGACGGGCCGTCCGGCATCATTGGCCGCAAACCTACCCAGAAGCGCGGGTATCGACGCCTTCCGGAAACCAGTCCTCAATCACCTTGCCCATGGTGTCACGCAGCCTGGCGAGATCACGCCTGCGTTGCCCTTGTCGACCGGAGCGCGCGATAGGCTTCTCCAAGCCGCGCGATGCCGGCGCGAATCTCGGTTGGATCGCAGAAGCTGTAAGCCAGGCGAATGAACTGGCCAGGCGCCGGACCGGCGAAACTCAGGCGTCCCGGGTTGACCTCGACCTTCAATTCGCCCGCGCGTTGCACGAGTTGGTCGGCGTCGACTTCATCGGGCAGCCGGACCCACAGAAAATAGCCGCCGTGCGGCACGTCGACCTTGCTGCCCGGCAGATGCTCGTGGATCGCTTCGACCATCGTGTCGCGGTGAACCCTCAGGGTGCGCTTGACGCGCTCGATGTGTTCGTCGACCTTGCGGTTCAGGAAGAGTTGCGCAACGATCCGTTGCACGAACGGATTGGTGCCGTGATCGCATTTCTGCGCCGCCATCCTGCCGACGATTTCCGGGCTCGCGTTGACCCAGCCGATGCGCAGTCCCGGCGCAAGAATCTTCGACACGGTGCCAAGTCCGATCACATGGTTACCGATGTCGAACGACTTGATCGGCGCGATCGAAGTACCTTCAAAACGCACGCGGCGATACGGATCGTCTTCGAGGACGCGGAAACCGTATTCGATCGCCAGTTGCACCAGCTTCTGGCGACGTTCGATAGAGAGCGTGATACCGGTCGGGTTGTGGAAATCGGGTACGTCGAAGAGCAGTTTTGGAAGCGGCCGACCGCTCTTACGGCGTGCCACCAATGTCTCTTCGAGTTCGTCGACCTTCATGCCGTTGTCGTCCTGCGACACGACCACGAACTCGACTTCGTGCGTTTTCATGATCGATAGCGCGGTCATGTAGGTGGGGCCGGTCACGATCATCGCGTCGCCGGGTTCGATGAACACGCGGCAGGCCAGATCCAGACCATGCTTCGCACCGTTCACGATCAGAATGTTTTCGCGTTCGGCGCTCACTCCGTCCTGCGCGAGATACGCGACAACCGCATCCCGCAGATCGGTGAGTCCGTACAGAGGACCGTATTGCAGCCCTTCGCTGCGCATCGCAGCAGCGGCAGCAGCTTCTTCGACGATGTTCGGCAACTCGTCGGGAAACGCCAAACCACCGCCGAGCCGGATCATGTCCCTGGGCGTCGTGGAAGGCATGGCGATCTTATCGGCTGCGCGCCTGGCCCAGCGGAATTCATCTGTACCCCTATGCATTTGATGTTGTCCTCGTCTGATTGGATCAAGAACGCACGCCGGCCTGTAAAGCCCCGACAGCGTTGAAAGCGTGCCGAAAAAGCGCGTTTCGTTGATGAAAATTGTAGGACTATCGTCCGCGCAGTTAAAGTGGCAAACTTGCCGAAATCAAGCCATTAACCGGCATACTGCCTGCACTTCCCGGCAGTTTGTCTGGCGCCGTGCTCTGAACCCTTGACCAGAATTTACGGCGATCCGATTGTTCGGTTTACGCAGCGTGCGGCGTCCAGGACAACCCGACAGGTGTGTTGGGAGAACCATGTGAGGAACGACAATGAGCAGAGCAAATGACGCAACTGACCGTCAGCTCATAGCGTTGCTGCAGGCCAATGCGCGCGAAACCACAACGGCGCTGGCGACCATGCTCGGCGTCGCGCGCACAACCATCCAGGAACGGATGGCGCGACTTGAGAACAATGGCACCATCATTGGCTATTCAGCGATTCTCGCGCGCGATCCGTTCGCAGACTATACCGAAGCTTTGCTGATGGCCGCGCTGTCTAACGGCAAGATTAAGGACGTGGTCGAGCGGCTCAGGCTGCTGCCTGAAATCAAACTGTGCCAGTCGATCGATGGCGACTTCAATCTGGTCTGCCGGCTGGAAGTGCCACGAGTCGAGGACCTCGATGCGCTGCTGGACGAGATCGCGGAGATTCCGGGTATCGAGCGAATCCGTACCTGGGTGATGTTGGGGACGCGCTTCGACCGGCGTGGCGGGGAGGACGTTGTGTCCGGGCACCAGGCGTTTCCGATCGGGCGCGGCGAAGCCGGTTGAATTTGTGGACGGTTCGGTGTTCGGTCGAGCGCACCACGCACACCCTGCAGATCGTTTGCAGGGTGTCACGCGTCATCGGTTTCAGAAACCGGTGCGTACACCGATGATCGCAATCGTCTGATTGCTGGTGCCGGCATAGCCAAACGAACCCACGGAAGCCTGTGCTGTCTGCACTGTCGTCGTGCCATTGCTGTTCTGCACCAGTTGCTTGCCGCTCGCGTGCTGATATCCCGCAACCGCATAGACCGAGGTGCGCTTGGACAACGAATAGACAGCACCGGCGAAGCACTGGTTATACGTGGCAGATGTGTTGCCACTGGCGCTCATGTACGTGTATCCCGTGCCGATTGCCAGCGCCGGTGTCCACTGGTAGGTGATTGACGCCGTACCGGAATTGAAGCGTTCCTCGCCCGCAAACGTTGAAAATCCATCGCTTTTATACTGCGAATTGCTATAGGTACCGCTCAGAATGAACGATCCCGCCGTATATTGCGCACCGACTCGAGCGATGGAGATTGATGCCGCCGAGATGTATCCGCTGTTGACGATGCCGTCAAACAACGGATCGCTTGAACCGGTCCACGCATTGGTTGCACTGCTGATGTTGCGTCGCGTGCCGGAACCCGGATTTGGGTTGTCTGCTCGGAAATAGCCCCCTGCAACCGACAGATTGTTGAACGAATAAGTGAGCGCTCCACTGTACGTCGCGCCTTGTCCCATTGCGCCAGCTACGTTGCCAAATCCATACATCGCCTCGGCCTGCAAGCCGTTCCACACGGGCGATAGATATTTGACGGAACTGGATACGCGAAGGCTGTTGTCGTAGTTGTCGATGTCACCCGGTGTAGCCGTCACACTGCTGAACGTGTTATCCGCGGTGAGAGGCTGGATCAGATCGACGAGCGGGTCATATTGCCGCCCGAGCGTCACCTTACCCCAGCTATCTCCGCTGAGCCCGACAATGGCTTGCCGGCCGAACATGCGGCCGCCGTTGCCCAGCGCGCCGGTACTCTCATTGAAGCCGTTCTCGAGCTGGAATATTGCCTTCAGACCGCCGCCGAGATCCTCCGTGCCCTTGAAACCAAAGCGCGAATTGGACAACCCGTGCCTGAGCGTGACCAGATCGTCCTCACCACTCGCGTGGTCGACAAATGCAATGCCATTGTCGATTCGACCATATAGCGTGACACTGTTTTGCGCGTGCGCTGTCCCGGCGACGCCCGTTATCACGCCTATCATCACCAGTCCGTTACGCATTGACTGTTTCATCGTCTGAGCCTCCAAAGCAAGAAAATCTCCCGCGAGGGGATGTATAGGATAGGTTCTTTTTCGTTAGTATTATTTCGTTCTACTACTAGATACGCCTGGACATTGAAATGAATCCATTGCTTCGACGCACTGCGTCATGCGTGGCTCAACAGAACGGGTGCACTTCGAGACAAAGTCTAGGGTTTCAGAAATTCGGCCGATAGCTGCATTTCTGCCGAAAAATGGCGGTCTGGGCGGCAGATCGATTGATGTTTTTGACGGTTTGACGGCGGTTGGCATTGTTTAGACAACAGGCCGACACTAAGACACTCTCAGGTTGGGTTTTGATATGGATTGGTCTCTCGTGAACAGTAGCGAATATTCAGAAGATGCAAGGCACGGGCGGACGGCTCGATCTGTACCGTCTGCAAAGCATGACAAAGTAAGCAGGGGCGCCGGCCGATGTATCCCTGCCAGAATATCGAATCGACGCCATTGTCGGAGGCCGGCAGCGCTTTCACGTGTAACGCCGTCTGCAGCTTCTGAACACTGATCGGAGTTGACAAGGTTGCCCAATCTCCAGGTCCTCAGTGCATGTTGCGTTGGTCTTGAACTAAGGCCCCTTCCCTCCACCGGCTTCAGCAGTGTCGGGTCGGAGGAGGCGCGCTTGCGCGCTAGCCTCCGTCCGCCGCTCAAACTGCACGTGCCGTTTTCCGGCATGCAGCTTTCACAAAGATGCGCTCAGCGCAGATTAAGTGAAGGTATTAGAAAGACGAGGCGAACAAGACCCATCTCGGTATAAAGCAATCGCTCGGGAAGCTGTTTCCAGCCGCGGCAACGCCATCGCTTGAATCGATGCGACCAGATGCGCCGCAGGATCCAGCGATCAAGACGGGCGAAGAGCTTACGGATGTGAGCCTTGCAGAAATACAGCCCCCAGCCGCGAATGACCGGATTGATTTCAGCGATCAACCCCTGTGTGTCCACAGGCGCCTTACGCCGAGTGCGCTTGCGTATCTGATCCTTAAAGTGTTGAAGGGATTTCTCGCGTGGATACGCATAGAGGTCACCCTCACGGGTGCCGCTACGGATCTTGCTGGAGGGCAGTGCAAGACGACGACTGCCCCGCTTGATCTTGTACCCCAGAAACTCGAAACCACGTGACACATGAACGATGTGCGTCTTGCTTTCGTTCAAGATCACGCCCAACTCCATCAGAATCTTCTTGGCTTGTTCTAACGCTTGATACGCTTCTTTCCGGGTGCGACATGTCACCACCCAGTCGTCTGCGTACCGCGTTAATCGATAGCCACGCCTGCGCATCTCCCCGTCAAACGGAGTCAAAAGAATGTTACTCAAGATCGGTGAAACCACCCCACCTTGAGGTGTTCCCTGCTCAGTCTCCAGTCGCTTACCCTCGGCGATACAGCCCGCCTTGAGCATCTGCTCAATCAAACGCAGCACACGACTGTCTGAAACGCGCTGTCCTACCAAGGCCAGTAGCTTCTCGTGTTCAACGGTCCCAAAAAAATTCTTCAGATCCGCATCAACAATCCACTCATACCCTTCGGCCAACTCCTTCCAGATCTTGCGCAGGGCATCCTTCGTCGATCGTCCCCGCCGGTATCCAAAGCTGGCTTCATCGAATACCGGCTCAAAGATCGGTTCCAGCCGATTCAGCAACGCCTGCTGACATACTCGATCATAAATATTCGGTATGCCTAACGGACGATACTTTCCCGGCTGACCGGACTTCGGGATCAGTTGCTGCAGTACCGGCTGCGCTTGGTACTTCCCGTCTCTGAGTTCAGTGTGCAAGCGATCAAGCTGCTCCTCCAGACGCCGCTCGAAATCCGCCAGACTTTGCCCATCAACTCCTCCCGCCCCAGCATTGCGCTTCACCCTCAGCCAAGCCATCTCCAAGTTCTTACGCTTGTAGACCTTGTCCACCAATGAGTGAACCTTCCTTTCTCCTGTCGGATTCAACCAGTCCGCGAGTCTCCTCGGACCATGACTTCTGGGTCTTTCGCTTAAGGAACTTATCCGCGTCATTGTCTTTACTCATCTCACGTTCTTGCCGTTTCCAACCATCTCTGTCAACTGCCTTCCCCAGCTCACTCTGCTGCCGCCTGCGCGGTCACATGGCTTTCGCCACGCTTCAGGTACTATTCAGTTGTCCGACTACTCGCCCGGCTTCGCTTCCCACTTCGCTCTCACTTATAGGGTCGCTTATCCCGGTGCCACCCGGGAACCGGACGAGTCTCCTGAGATCACGCGCTGTTCTTCCGTACCGTGCCGTCCGCAAACACCTTGGTGCGGTGGGTGAATGAGAACGCCTTCGCCCCATAGTGCGGGCTCGACCTTGCCCCACCTTTGGCCGACCGGTTCATCATGGGGTCGCCCCCTCGATTACGGCCCGGTACTTCTCCTCATGCCCTTCGGATTCCACCTCGCGGTGGACACCCTGCCCTCCGGAGTATTGCGAGGTGGCGGCTTCAGGTCCACCTTGGCCGTGTCCGGCTTTCGCCTTCGTGCCCGTTTAGGCTCCTCCATACCTTCCCACCTCTCTCCGGCCAGCGAGGCATTACCCCCGCTTTCGGATATAGCGCCCCTCATCCGAGCGCCAGAGGGACTTCAACCCTCCTGAACAACGCGCTGCTCAGCGCACACTACGGGCCTCTCCGTCATCCCAAGGCGCCCGGCCTGTCCCTCGCGGGCATCCAGTTCATCATCCCTGACCACACCAAGGGACTTCCCGTGTTGCGCACGCTTTCCTTATGTACATGCTGTCGCCACTACCCCGGCACACCGACCGGGCGTCCAGCCTGCTCATTCACCCAGCCGCAGCCGCGGGACGCCACGGGCCGTCTTCATTTCATTGCACAGTGCATCAGCGCCGGTACGGAGTTTCGACGCGCCGTTATCAAGCACACGACGATATTCATCACTGTTAGTTATCCTCATTTTAGAAAATCCTCGAATTCCCGGTGAAACGCACTTTAAAAAAACTGCAGCGAATTAAAAGGAGGGAGATTGGTACACGATTCTGTCCAGAGCACCACGAACGTGCGCAACGGCCAGGGATTCCGCGCGATCCGCATCACGTTTCTCGATCGCGTCAATGATTGCCAAATGCTCTTTGTGGACTTCTTCCGCGCGCCGCCGCGTGAGTGTGGCAAGCCCAGCCCGCATTACCAACTGGATTTTGTTGTTGAAGTTCTGGAGGACTACGTTGAGTTCAGCTGAACCCGCCACTTCAGCGATCGCCATGTGAAACGCAATCCCGGGCGCCACTGCATCGAGATTGCCGCCATCTTCAATGGCGATGGTGTGCTGATTCAGCGTCTCTGCGTTTGAGCGCAGATGCCCCACGAGTGCTAGCGTCGCTTTCTCCGCGGCCCAGCGCGCTGCAATACCTTCCAGCGCGGCACGGATCGTGTAAATCTGCTTTATTTCGTCAGCGGACGGATTCCGGACGGTAACCGCCTTGTTGAGTCTGCCAACCACCAATCCTTCGTTTTCCAGCGTGATCAACGCCTCGCGAATCGGCGAACGGCTCATCGAAAGCTGCTCGGAAAGCGCTTTTTCGTAGATGGGTTCGCCTGGCTTCAGCGACCCTTCGAGGATGGCGTTTCGCAAGATATCCGCGACCGTACTGCCAAGCGCAGCGCGTGAGGGGGGCCCAAAACCATTTTTTCTCCTGTCGCGCGTGTAATGTCGACACTCGACAAGCTATGTCGACACAAGAGCCACGTCAAGCCCCAAGGCGCCTGATGCGTCTACGAGTTCTCAGATCGAGCTACATCGCCGCTAGGGAAAATCACTACCTTCGTCCGACAAGAATCGCTAGGTGATCTTTCGATTCGAAACTATTATCTTTCGAAACGGAGGAATTACTTTCGAGATCGAAGACATGCTCGCAAACAAGAGTTCCCTGAAGCGGCGCCTGCAGATCGTTGAACTGGTCCGCAAGCGCGGCGAGGTTTCGGTCGAGGAGCTCAGCCAGGCGTTCGACGTGTCGAGCGTGACGATTCGCACTGACCTCACCTATCTCGAGGAGCAGCGTTACCTCGTCCGCTCTTTCGGGAAAGCTCGCTACCTTGCTCAGCGGTCGGGAAACAACGTCGTCATCCCGGAGGTCGACGGTGCTGCGCGAAAGGCTTGGGAGACGGCGATCGCCCGTTTCGCGGCAGAGGCCGTCGACGACCATCAATCGGTGATGTTGGGCGCGGGTGACATAGTCCACAAGATCCTGCCATTTCTTTCGGACAGGGCGAATCTCGCGCTGCTGTTGCAAGACATTGGAATGGCACAGACCGCACAGCGCTTCGTTCACTGCGAGCTACTGCTGACAGGCGGCCAGCTTGAGCAAGGCGCCACGACGTTGACTGGCCCCGATGCGGAAGCGTCAGTGACGCGCAGATCAATCGACCTGTGCATCCTGGAAGTGTCGGGTCTTGATCGGGACGGCAATCTTCTTTGCGCAGATCCCGCAGTTGCACGCGTATCTGAAGCGGCTAGGCGAGGTGCCACCCGCACGATCGTAGTTGCGTATCAGCCGCAGCTGGGTGAGCACGACGGAGAAGTTTTCGGGAACGTTTCTGACATCGACGCCCTGTTCCTCGATGACGGAATTGACCTGGAGACGATGGCGCTGATGCAGAGCAAGGGCCTTCAGTTCCACAGAAGGGAAAGCGGAATTCTTGAGTTTCGCAAATCCACGGCCTAGTCCACTGTCAAAGGAAGACACACCATGAATTTGAAGCAGACCACCATCGTCGCAGCGCTGGATGCTATCGCCTTCAATGGCATTGTGATTGCACCAGTTGACTCAAAGCGCCATGGCTAACCCTGAACTGCACAAACCCGGCGAGGCCGGCTATATCTTGACGATGGGTGAGATCCTTGTCGAAATTATGGCGACGGAGCGCGGGCAGTCGTTCCGCAGCCCAGGTACCCTGATCGGTCCGTATGCGAGTGGCGCTCCCGCGATTTTCATTGACCAGGTCGCGCACATGGGCAGCCGCTGCGCGATGATCGGTTGCGTAGGCGGCGACGATTTCGGCGCGCTCAACGTCGAACGCCTGCGCTCAGACGGTGTCGACGTATCGGGTATTTCGGTCATCAAATCCGCCACGACTGGAAGCGCTTTTGTCACATACCGGGAGGACGGAGAACGCGATTTTATCTTTAACATTGCTAACAGTGCTTCGGGGCAATTGTCTGTCGGTAATATCAGGGACGACCTTCTGAAGGCCTGCAAACACTTCCATGTGATGGGATCGTCGCTGTTTTCTTTTCGCATCATTGAAGCGATGAAAAAGGTTATCGAGGTTGTCAAGGGGCACGGCGGGACGGTGAGCTTTGACCCGAACATCCGCAAGGAAATGCTGCGCATTCCGGAAATGCGGGAGGCGCTGGACTTCATCCTCGATTACACGGACGTCTTTCTGCCAAGCGGACATGAAGTGACGCTGCTTGCCAGCGCAAGCACCGAGCACGGTGCTATTGAAGAACTGCTGAAGCGCGGGATTCGCGAAGTCGTCATCAAGCGCGGCAAGGATGGATGCAGCTTCTATGATGGGCTGAATAAAATCCATACTCCCGGCTTTCGAGTGCAGGAAATGGATCCGACAGGCGCCGGCGATTGCTTCGGCGCAACGTATATAGCCTGCCGCTCGCAAGGATTCAGTGCAGATAAAGCGCTGCGCTACGCATGCGCGAGCGGTGCGCGGGCCGTCACTTTCCGTGGACCGATGGAAGGGACAGCGACACTTGCCGAACTCGACGAATTCATTGCGAAGACTGGCGAGCGACCCGATACATGACATCGTGGCGCACCTCGCCGGTGAAAATCCTGCGGCGCAAAAGATGAAAGGGATCTACTCCATCTGCTCTGCTCATGCGTGGGTGCTTGGCACCGCAATGAAACAGGCGCTGCACGATGGGACACTTGAATGGGGGCGCTATTCCAGGAAACCTGCTGAGCCGCTACGTGCCGGAACAATATTGGCAAGTTCGTCGGGATGCGATCGAGGGGTCTCCGATAAGCAGTTGGAGTTGAATTTTAACGTTGGGACAGGCGTTCAAATCGGCTATCCAAGACCCGCCTTGGTCGATCAATCGAAGCCGACCCGGTCGAATCTGATCGGAGCCATTTATAGACACGCACCATCAAGGAACAATCATGGTCTCCAAGTCAAATACCTCTTATGATTTTACAGATGCTGTAGTTGTGATCACTGGCGCAGCGGCCGGGATCGGGCGCATGGCTGCGGAGCTATTTGCAGACGCGGGCGCCACCTTGGCGCTCCTGGACCGCGCGGAGTCGGTCAAAGAAGTGGCCGCAAGTTTGGGCTCCAAACATAGCGGTTGGATCGTTGATGTTACCGACGGCGAGTCAGTAACCGAAACCGCGAACGGGATTTTAGCGTTATGTGGTCACGTGGACGTGTTAGTCAATAATGCTGGCATCGGACCTCTTGCGCCGGCGGAGAATTTTCCATTAGAGACGTGGGACAAAACAATCGCCGTCAACTTGACCGGACCATTTTTGGTCACTCGAGCGTTCGCGCCAGTCATGCTCGCGCGGAAAAGCGGAAGGATTATAAACCTGGCTTCCCAAGCCGCAGTCATCGGCATCGAGGGTCATCTTGCCTACTGCGCGAGCAAGGCCGGAATCATCGGAATGACAAATTGTATGGCGCTCGAATGGGCACCTATGGGAGTGACGGTCAATGCCATTTCACCAACGGTGGTTGAGACCGAACTAGGGCTAAGCGGGTGGGCGGGAGAAAAGGGAGACCGAGCCCGAGCCACAATACCCACTCGTCGGTTTGCGAAGCCTGCCGAGATAGCGTCCGCCATCATGTACCTGGCGAGCACGGAAGCGGCCATGATAAATGGTGCAAACCTGATGGTCGACGGAGGCTACACCATCACCTGAGTCTTACGCACATTAAGTGATCGGGTCAATGCAGCGTAAATCCTCTCGTGCGTTGGTTGATGTAAAGGGCGAGTCCCCGCTGGCTCGCCGGGTAAATAGTCACGAAGAAATACTGAACGTCGTCTTACGGTGGCGTGGCGCAGCTTTGGAATCAGGTTTGCAGTTCCCGGCAGGACTCGTTAAATGCAGTATCCGACGTTTCGGCAGAAGCAAGCGTTATCTGCGTCACTATTTTCCGCTTATATAGTAGTTCGGCCGCGAGCATTTCATTCATGACTGAACCGCTCCGCCCAATTTCGGTGCTTGATTAATATTAAGGAGACAGAAATGAAAGCAAAGCTCTATCGTAGTCAGGGAACCATGCGCGCGTTACGCCGTCGTCTTACCGTGATTGCGTACGCGTGCAGCATCTTGGGGGTATGTGGCGTTGTACACGCCACCACCGTGACGATCGGCGTTCCCAATAACAATGATCAGATTGAGCTCAAGAAGCTGTCACCAGCTTTTGAAAAGGCTAACCCTGACATTCAGTTGAAATGGGTGGTGCTTGAGGAAAATGTACTTCGTCAGCGCTTGACAACGGACATCACGACCAACGGCGGCCAGTTTGATGTCCTGGCGATCGGAACATACGAGGCGCCCTTGTGGGGGAAGCGAGGATGGCTCGTTCCAGTGAAAGACCTACCGGCTGACTACGACCTCAACGACCTGTTCAAGACCGTGCGCGACGGGTTATCCAGTGACGGCAAGCTTTACGCGCTACCGTTCAACGCAGAAAGTTCGATGACGTTCTATCGCAAGGATTTGTTCGCGGCAAAGGGTCTGACAATGCCCGACCACCCCACCTATGAACAGATCCGGGGATTTGCTGAAAAATTGACGGACAAGGAGAACGGTGTATATGGCATTTGCCTTCGCGGCAAGGCAGGTTGGGGGGAGAACATGGCTTACGTCGGTACCCTCGTTAACACGTTTGGCGGCCGATGGTTTGACGAGCAATGGCATGCACAGCTCACCTCTCCTGAATGGAAGCGCGCAATCGGATTCTATGTGAACCTCTTGCAGAAATACGGTGCCCCCGGAGCCAGTTCGAACGGATTCAACGAAAATCTTTCCTTGATGACAAGCGGCAAGTGTGCCATCTGGGTTGATGCAACCTCCGCTGCCGGCATCCTGTACAACAAAAAGGAATCTTCAGTAGCAGACAAGGTGGGATTCGCGGCGGCCCCGGTGCAGGATACAGTCAAGGGTTCTCATTGGCTGTGGTCTTGGGCACTTGCGATCCCAAAGACGTCGAGATCGCAGGATGCAGCAAAGAGGTTCATCGCGTGGGCGACTTCGAAGGAATACATCAAGCTGGTCGGAGCCGATATAGGCTGGGCATCCCTCCCGCCCGGCACCAGACTCTCGACGTACCAGTTGCCTGAATACAAGGCTGCTGCGCCGTTTTCAGAGTTCGTACGGAACGCGATCGAGACGGCGGATCCAGATCATCCGACTGCGAAGCCGGTGCCATATACCGGCGTGCAGTTCGTCGGCATTCCAGAGTTCCAGTCGTTTGGCACGGTAGTGGGTCAAAGCATCTCGGGTGCTGTCGCCGGGCAAACGACCGTCGATCAGGCGCTGCAGTCCGGACAGGCGATAACCGATCGGGCGGTACGCCAGGCCGGCTACCTGAAGTAATGCACGCACTACGATCCGGCGCTGCAGAGTGGGCCACGTGACGTACGAGGCGTGGCCCGCGCATCGAGAGGTGACATTTCAACCCTCAGGTGCGGATTAATAGGTTCGTGTTCCTCAACCGTCCCATGCTCAGCCTGGAGATTCATCTTTATCATGCTGATTACCGGGCGTTTTTTCGTACTTTCCCCAGCTTTCATTGTGTAAAAAATGCCGTTAATTAGGCGATCCATAAAAAGCCTAAAGAATTGCCGCGAGTTGCCGTAGATACCGGGAGTGAGACCTTGTTCTCACGTCGAGTGCACACCTGCGGCCATCGGACAGTACTTGCCGATGAACAATTCACCTCGAGGTCATGACGGTATGGGAATTCTCGGAAACACCTTTAGCACGTTCTTCCGCAGCCACGGGCGGACACACCCCGGCATGGCGCAGAAGCTTGAACGCGCGCTTCGGCGCGAAGGCGACTTGAAACGCGAACTGACGCAATTGCGGCTCGGGATGTCGTCGAATGCACCGGATATCGACGTCAAGATGGACCTGATGAAATTCGACGTCGCGCAGGAAAAAGCAGCGGTCGCGAGTTTGACAGCGGCGCTGCTCAGCGCGCAGGAAGACCTGGAACTCGAGAAAGCGAACCGGTCGGCTGCGGTTCATCTCTTGAAGAAACATGGTGTGATCGATGGCGTTTCTTACGCGAGCTTTACACGCGAGCAACGGGTCGAACTGATTGCCGTGGCAATGGATGAAGTCGCCGGGAAAGAGACGACCAGCCGATGGCGTGCACGCTCGCCGGCTAGTGCGAAGTCGGGATCGTGGGGTCGGGGCAAGGGGTCGTAAGGCATATCTTTAGCTGGTTTTGATATTTAAGATCTGCGTCAGCCGATGTTAGCCTTTAGAGCTATCGGCAGCGTCCTGAAGCGTCTCTTCACGCACTGCCTCACCGTGCGAATCAACGAGGAGCGTCTTCCGTGAGCGTCGAATTCATCGGCATGATCCAGCAGCAAAAAGTGTCGGAAACGCATTTGGCGCGCGGTCCGGCAATCGATATCGACTACCTCCGCGACTTCGCCCAGGCGCACGAAAAAGCCGGCTTCGACCGCATTCTCGTGCCCTATCAGTCGACCAGTCCCGACGCCATGCTGACCGTCGCCTACGCGGCCGGCGTCACGCAGCGCATCCACTTCATGCTCGCGCATCGCCCAGGCTTCGTCGCGCCGACCCTGGCCGCCCGCCAGCTCGCCACACTCGATCAGCTCAGCGGCGGCCGCCTCGCAGTCCACTTCATCTCGGGCGGCAGCGACGTCGAGCAACGCCGCGACGGCGACTTTCTCTCGCACGACGAACGCTACGCCCGTACCGACGAATACCTGCAGATCCTGCGGCGCGTGTGGACCGAATCCGAACCCTTCGATCACGAAGGCCGCTACTACCGCTTCGAAAAGGCCTTCTCCGAAGTACAGCCCAGGCAGGCCCCATACGTGCCGATCTATTTCGGCGGTGCATCGGCCCCGGCTATTGAAGTCGCGGGCAAGCACGCGGACGTCTACGCGCTGTGGGGCGAATCAAAAGAACAGGTGCGCGAACAGGTCACGCGTGTTCGCGCTGAAGCGGCCAAACACGGACGCAACGTGCGCTTCTCCGTATCGTTCCGGCCAATTCTTGCGGCGACCGAAAAGGCCGCATGGGAACGCGCCGAACATATCCTTGCTGAAACGCGGCGGCTGCGTGCGTTGCAAGGTCTTGGTGAAGCAACGCCGCAGCAAAGCGAAGGCGCGCGCCGTCTGCTGGCTGCGGCGGGCGACGGCGTGCGTGCCGACGATCGCCTGTGGACCGGCGTGGCGAAGGAAATTGGTGGCCGCTCGAATTCAACGGCGCTCGTTGGCACGCCCGCTCAAGTGGCGCAAACGCTGGCCGAATATCACGCGCTCGGCGTCACCACGTTCCTCATTCGCGGCTTCGATCCGCTTGAAGACGCGCTCGATTACGGCCGCGAGTTGATCCCGGCCACGCGTGAACTGACCTCGCAAATAGCCCACGCGGCGTGAAGCTGCAATAAGCGATGAGCCATGTGAAACTGCGCGGATTTATAAGCGAGATTGCGCAACTCGTCGATCAAAATTTGCCTGAGGCGCAACTACTCGAACAAGGCGCGGTTTCGCTAGGCAAGCTGATAGCCGAAGACGACTGGCTGCCCGATGCCTACGCGCAACCATCGCCTGATCGCTACCAGCAATTCCTGCTCTATGCCGATGCCCGCCAACGCTTCTCCGTCGTCAGCTTCGTCTGGGGACCGGGTCAGCAAACGCCCGTTCACGATCACACGGTATGGGGTCTCGTCGGAGTATTGCGCGGCGCGGAAGTCGCACGCGCATACGCACGCAACCACCACGGTGCGCTCGTCACATCGGGCAACGACCAGTTGCTCGAACGAGGTGCGGTAGCGGCGGTGTCGCCGTCCATTGGCGATATCCATCGTGTAAGCAATGCGTTCGATGACCGCGTATCCATCAGCATTCACGTGTACGGTGCGAACATCGGCGGCATCTCGCGGCACGTCTATTCCCCCGACGGACCGCCGAAACCCTTCGTCTCCGGCTATACGAACGACACGCTCCCCAACCTCTGGAACCTCTCGAAGGAACAACCCGACTCATGAGCGCCATCTCCCAGCGCAGCTTCAACGACGTACGCGACGCCCTGCTTTCAAAGCGCGAAGTAGCCTTCCTCGATGTCCGCGAAGAAGATCCGCACGCGCAACGTCATCCGTTGTTTGCAGCAAACCTGCCGTTATCCAAGATCGAACTCGAAGCGTTGACGAAGCTGCCGCGCAAGAGCGTGCCGATCGTTCTTCTCGACGACGGCGAAGGTCTCGCGGAACGCGCCGCACGACGGTTTGAAGAACTCGGCTATACCGATGTTTCGTTGTTCGAAGGTGGCCTGAAAGGCTGGGAACGTGCAGGCGGTGAAGTGTTCCGCGATGTCAACGTGCCCAGCAAGGCGTTCGGCGAGTTCGTGGAAGCGAAGCGGCATACGCCGGCGTTATCGGCTGAAGCCGTCGATGCATTGCTGAAAAGCGGCGAGGACGTGGTCGTGCTGGACGCGCGCCGCTACGACGAATATCAGACGATGAATATCCCGGGCAGCATCAGCGTGCCAGGTGCGGAACTCGTGTTGCGCGCCCGTGCGCTCGCCCCCGATCCCAAGACGCGGGTAATCGTGAATTGCGCGGGACGTACGCGCAGCATCATCGGCACGCAGTCGCTGGTGAATGCCGGCCTTCCGAACCCGGTGGCGGCATTGCGCAACGGCACGATCGGCTGGCTGCTCGAGGGCCAGTCGCTCGCTCATGGCAGCGCGCGGCAGTTCGCGACCGACGACGGCCGTGCCGACGCCGCTTCGCGCGAATCTGCCCGCGCCGTAGCTGATCGCGCCGGCGTGAAACGCACGACGCTGGCGGAGGCGCAACACTGGGCAAACGACGCGGAACGCACGACGTATCGCTTCGATGTCCGCACGCCTGCCGAATACGAACGCGCGCATGCAGCGGGTTTTCAAGGCGCGCCGGGCGGCCAGCTCGTGCAGGAAACAGAGATGTTCGCGCCGGTCCGAGGCGCCCGCGTGGTCCTCTTCGACGACGACGGCGTGCGCGCCAACATGACGGCGTCATGGCTCGCGCAGATGAACAACGACGTGTATGTGATCGACGGCGCAACCACCGCCGACCTGAGCGAACAAGGCCCGTGGCGCGCCGCGAAACCGCTGCCCGCCGCCACGCCCACAATTACCGCGAAGGAACTCGCCGCCCTGCTCGACGATCCCTCGAGCCAGACGATCGTGCTCGACTTCACCGCGAGCGCCAACCATGTGAAGGGACACATCCCGGGGGCATGGTGGACGGTACGATCGCGGCTTGCGCTCGACCTGCCCGCATTGCCGGACGCGAAGCAATACGTGGTCACGTGCGGCTCAAGCGCGCTTGCCGCATTCGCCGGGCCGGAAGTGGCGGCGCTCACGTCGAAGCCTGTCCTGTTGCTCGAGGGCGGTACCGCTGCCTGGACCGCGGCAGGCTTGCCGCTTGCCAAGGGCGAGACCCATTTGGCGTCACCGCGCGTAGACCGGTATCGGCGCCCGTATGAAGGTACCGACGCTCCACGCGAAGCAATGAACGCGTACCTTGAATGGGAATACGGCCTCGTCGCGCAACTGGAACGCGACGGCACGCATGCCTTCTTTGTAATCTGAAACGAATGGTCTGAAGCATCGCTCATGACGCGGCCCGGTCCGCGTCATTCCAATTCCGGCGATTAGCAAAGCAGAACAATGCGTTTGTCTAATGCCGCGGCAAATCGTATCGTGAATCTTTTGTCCTGCTCAGGCGATTCATGAAACGACGCAACCTCTTGTTGATCGCCGCGTTGACTGCATTCACCACGCTGCATCCTCTTGCTTCGGTTGCCGAAACCGTTCTGAAAGTGGGCGACCAGCAGTTGCAGACACGCGGCATTCTCGAAGCATCCGGCCAGTTGAAAGATGTGCCGTACAAGATCGAGTGGTTCAACTTTCCCGCCGCGCAACCGCTTGGTGAAGCGTTGAATGCAGGTGCAATCGATATAGGCGGCCTCGGCGACGCACCACTGATCTTCGCTTACGCCGCCGGTGCGCGTGTGCGTGCGGTAGCCGCAACCCGCTCACAGCCCGTCGACCTTGCGATCCTCGTGCCAGCCGGATCCCCCATCAAAAGTGCGGCCGATCTGAAAGGCAAACGCATTGCAACCACGCGGGGTTCCATCGGCCATTTTCTGGCCATCGCGACGCTCGAACGTGCGGGCATCAAGCTCTCTGACGTGACGCTGGAGTTCATGCAACCCGCCGATGCCAAGTCAGCGCTGGAGTCAGGCAACGTCGACGCATGGTCTACCTGGGATCCGTATGTCGCGCTCGGTGAATTGCGTGACAACAACCGCAGCGTGGCGAATGGTGTGGGGCTTTCATCGGGACTCAGCTTCCAGGCCGCCACCGACGAATCGATCAAGACCAAACGCGCTGAAATTGATGACTTCGTGCGCCGCGTGGCGGCCGGTCAGCAATGGGCGTTGTCGCATCCCGACGAGGTCGCGGCCATTCAATCACGCGTCACGCATTTGCCTGCCGATGTGCTGAAGGTCGTCTATCAACGAGCGCAGTTGAAGCCGATTACGATCGACAGCAAGGTGATTGCCGAGCAGCAACGCACCGCCGACCTCTATGTTCGCGCAGGCGTGATCAAGACATCGCTCGACGTGACACCGAGCTTCGACGCCCAGTTCACGGCGCACTAAGAAATCTCATCAACGGACCCTTCGATGACCGTACGGCATCCGCCTACTGCCTTGCAGGACCCCATTGCGCTCGGCGCCCTCGCCGATCTCGACAGCCCCGCCGCCGATCAATGGCTCGCCGCGCTCACTCGGCATTTTGCTGCGAGCGCCGGGGCGCTTGATCGTGACGCACTCTTTCCCCACGACAACCTCGCGCGCTTGCGAAGCGCCGGTTTGCTCGCGCTGACAGTGCCGCAAGCACTCGGCGGCCGGCAGGCAACGCTTCCGCAGGTGCTCAAGGTAGTGCGCGCCGTTGCGCGCGGCGAGCCATCCACCGCGCTGATTCTCGTGATGCAGTGTCTTTATCATCTGCGCTTGCAAGCCAACCCGAACTGGCCGCAAGCGTTGAAAGAGCAAGTCGCGCGCGACGCGGTCGAAAATGGTGCGCTCATCAACTCGCTGCGCGTGGAGCCCGAGTTGGGCTCGCCCTCGCGCGGCGGTTTGCCCGGCACGATCGGGCGTCTGACCGATAACGGCGACGCGTGGATTCTCAACGGCAGCAAGATCTATTCGACCGGTAGTCCGGGCCTGACATGGTTCGCTGTCTGGGGCCGCACCGACGAAAGCTCGCCGCGCGTGGGGACGTTCCTGGTTCATCGCGATACAGAGGGCATCCGTTTCGGCGAGCCATGGAACCACCTTGGCATGCGTGCAACGGGCAGTCACGAAGTGATCTTCGAGAACGTGCGTGTTCCCGCTGCTCATGCCGTCGATCTGAATTCTCCCGAGATCGCCGCAAGCGGCATGGACCCTCTCACCACGCTGTGGATGAACGTGCTGCTCTCATCGATCTACGACTCGGTGGCCCGGTCCGCACGTGACTGGTTTGCCTCCTGGGCCACGGATCGCAAACCCGCCAACCTGGGTGCGCCGCTCTCCAGCCTGGGCAGTTTCCAGCAGACGCTTGGCCGTATCGACGCATTGCTGCTCAACAACCGCGTGCTGCTGGACGCCGGTTCGCACGGCAATATTCCGCTGCAAGAGGCACCCGCCATCAAGTACCTCGTGACGCAGAACGCCATCACCGCCGTTGAACTCGCAGTCGAGGCCAGCGGCAATCCGGGGCTAAGCCGCAACAACGCACTTGAACGCCACCATCGCGACGTGCTGTGCTCGCGCATTCATACGCCGCAAAACGACGCGCTGCTCGGCGCATTCGGACGCGCGGGATTCTCCGCACACCAAGCCATATCTTCTCTTAAGGGAGCACCACTATGAGCGTTGAATTCATCGGCTATGTGAGCCATCAGGAATCAAGCGAAATCCACTTGCCGCAAGGATCCGCGGTCAATCCCCCCTACATTGCCGCGGTCGCGCAAGCGCATGAATACGGGGGTTTCGATCGCGTGCTGATCGCTCATTCAAGCGCGTCGCCGGACGGCTTCCAGATCGCGTCGTTCGTGGCGCAACAAACCAGGCGTCTGGGCATCCTGCTTGCGCATCGCCCGGGCTTTGTCGCACCGACGCTCGCCGCCCGTCAACTCGCCACGCTTGATCATTTCAGCGCGGGCCGCACCGCCGTGCACATCATCTCCGGCGGCGACGATACCGAACAGCAACGCGACGGCGACTTCCTCGAACACGACGACCGCTACAAGCGCACCGACGAATATCTCGATGTCGTGAAACGCTCATGGACCAGCGAAACGCCGTTTGATCATGAAGGCACGTTCTATCGGGTAAAGGGCCACCGGTCTCTGGTTCGTCCTGTGCAGAAGCCGCATCTGCCGGTGTATTTCGGTGGTTCGTCGGAAGCGGCAATCCAGGTCGCGGGCAAGCATGCCGATGTCTTTGCGTTGTGGGGCGAGTCGCTGGCCCAGGTCGCCGAGACCATCGAACGGGTGCGCGCGGCAGCCAGACCGCATGGCCGTGAGAACGCAATCCGCTTCAGCCTTTCACTGCGTCCGATCATCGCTTCAACGGAAGAGGCCGCATGGGCTCGCGCGGAATCGATCCTCGCACGCGCGACGGAAGTAGTGAAAAGTAATCCTAACTTTACGCGTCGCCCGAGCGAACCCAAGAACGTCGGTGCGCAACGCCTGCTGGCGGAAGCCGCGAAAGGTACCGTGGTGGACAAGCGCCTGTGGACCGGGATCACCGCGCTGACGAAAGCGGCAGGCAACTCCACCTCGCTGGTCGGCACGCCCGAACAGGTTACCGAAGCGTTGATCGAGTATTACCGCCTGGGTATCTCCACCTTCCTGATTCGCGGTTTCGATCCTTTGGAAGACGCTCTGGGTTACGGCCGCGATCTGTTACCGCTGGTACGCGCGGCCGTTGCAAACGAAGACAGCAAGGCCAGCGCAAAGGAACTTGAAGCGGTTCAGGCCTGAACGAAATCAGGACGCGCGAACGGTGATGACAGAGGGCAACAGCCGCGTATTTTTGACTACTGCAGCAAGGTCGCCAAACGGCGTCATCGCAACACGCTTGACGGCCTGCTCCAACACACTGATGTCTTTGCCCGATCGCGCCGCGATTGATTGCCGGCGTGACGGATCTCACGATTCGTCCGCCAGCAATTTGTCCAACGGCGCGGCGTGCTTCACGAATGGCGACCGGATGACGATATAGCTGAAGTACTTCTCAATGCCGAGGTTGAGATCCAGCAGCCTTTCCACCACCTCCTGATAGTGGCCGATATTGCCGACCAGAAACTTCAGCAGGTAGTCATACCCTCCGCTGACCAGGTGGCACTCGATGATCTCGTCGATCTCTCGCACGTTCGCTTCAAAGCGGATGAAATCTTCGCGTCGATGGTCTTGCAGCATCACCTCGGTAAACACCGTCACCGTAGTCGTCAGCTTGGCGAGATTGAGATGCACGCCATATCCGGAGATGATGCCCGACGATTCGAGCCGTTTGACGCGCTGGAGGCACGGACTCGGCGATAGCCCGACGGCATTGGCCAGGTTTGCATTCGTTATATTGCCGTTCTTCTGCAGTTCCGCCAGGATCTTGATGTCGATCCGATCCAGTTTCTGTCGAGTGGTCATGTCGTGCTCTCGCGTCCGGTGATTTTTTCAGGCGGGTCTTTCAGGTCATCCTTTGCTGAGCTCTTCGTGGTGCGCCTTCACCAGTTGCGCCATGCTCGTGAACTTGAACTCGACCGGCGGCTCCTTGACCGTGCGCATGGTGGCGCCGAAGCCCCGTTGCTCGAACCGCCGGTAGATCCAGCAGGATTTTATGCCAAGCTCGGCTGCCGGTTCATGGTCGTGAAACATGCTGTCCGCAATGTGCAGCGTTTCTTCCTTGCGCACACCGAGCGCAGGAAGAATATCGAGCATGTAGTCGAAGTTTTGGTGAGAGGGTTTATAAGAACCAACATCTTCCGCCGTGATGACCGCGTCGAAATCGACTTGGAGTATCGACCTGCTGCCGGCGAAACTTTCATTGTCGACGTTGGACAGGATGATCAGCTTGAAGTACTTCTTCAGATATTGAAGCGTGCTCGCGGAGTCGGGGAAGGCGGGCCACTGAGCTACTGAACGTCCGTATGCGGCAGCCTCATCCGTTGTATAGGGCACGTTCCACTCTTCCGCGAGCCGCTTGAAGACGACCGCGAGCAGATCGCGATACGGCATCTCCGGTGTGTAGCGCTGCTGAGAGGATTCGTGACGGGCATGCGCCTCGAGTACCTCGTCTCGCGTCAATGGCTTGTCAACGCGCTTGACCAGAGGCGCAAGACCCGCCGTTATGCCGCGTTCCCAGTCGATCAGCGTGCCGTAACAATCGAAGGTAAGCGCCTTGAAGTCAGTGAGTCGCACCTGAACCTCCTAAAAAATAATCGCATTTGACTGCGCGGCCCGCGACCTGCCGCGCAAGGTCCTCTGACGCGGCAGACGCAATCAGGTGTTACTTTTGCCGCACGGCTTCCTGATGCGCTTTCACGAGACCGGCCATAGTGTTGAAGCGGAAGTCCACCTTGGGTTGCTGGCCGGGATTCATTGTCGCACCGAAGCCTTCCTGACCGTGGCGGCGATAAATCCAGCACGATGCCAGGCCAAATTCGTTGGCGGGCTTGTGATCGTGAAACAGGCTCTCGGCGGTATGCAGGATCTTCTCTTTCCCGATTCCACGGTCGCCAAGCTTCTCCAGCATGTATTCGAAATTACGCGGCGACGGCTTGTACGAACCGACGTCTTCGGCCGTGATGATCGCGTCGAACTCGACCTGCAGTTTCGCATTGCTGTAGGTGAAGCTTTCGTTGTCGATGTTCGACAGGATCACGAGCTTGTAGTGCTTCTTGAGATAGTGCAGGGCTTCTGCCGAATCTTCAAAGGCCGGCCAGTTCTGCACCGACTTTCCATACGCTATGCAGTCGTCCGGCGTGAACGGCACCTGCCATTCTTCGGCCAGGCGTTTGTAGACGATCGGCAGCAGTTCCTGATACCGTTTCGCCGGCGTGTATTTTTGCTGCGACGATTCGTGGCGTGCATGGGCCTCGAGGACCTGATCGCGCGTCAGCGGCTGCTTGACACGCTCAAGAAGCGGGCGCAGGCCTTCGAAGATCCCGCTCTCCCAATCGATCAAGGTCCCATAGCAGTCAAACGTCAGCGTGTCGAAGTCGGTGAGTTTCATAACAGTTTGCCCTCAGGTGTTCACGGAATGAGCTCACAGTGTATTGACTCGTGACAGCAGCCGTAACTGATGTCGAGATCAGCATCAGCAGGCCGTATCGTGCAATAGCGGCCGGGCAGCAGAATCTGCTGCCCGGCCGCTATCAGATGCCCTGCCGCGGCTGATCAAGCCTTCGCGAGATAGTCCGACACATTGATCTTCTGCGGCAGGACGCTGCGCGCCGCCAGCCAGTCCGCCGCTTTCTGAAGATCTTGCACGAAGGCTTTATCGTCAACGCCGTGCATGTTGAACTTGCGCTTCATGCTGCTGAGCGTATTGCGGACTTCATCGCTGTAATGACCCTGCTGCTGGGCAATTGTCTCAGCCTCGGCCGAGTTGTCCGACGCCCATTTAGCCTCCTGTCCGTAGGCGGCGTTGACTGCCTTCACGATATCGGCGTTGTCCTCCGCGAACTTGCGCGTGGTCACATAGGAATTGAAATCGATCTGGAAATCCAGGTCCCGCCCTTCAAGGAAAATGTTGTGGCCTTTGTAGTTCGCACGCGCAATGTCCACCCCGGGACTCCACATCGACCATGCGTCGATCTTGCCCTGTGAGAACGCAGGCGCAGCGTCGGGCGGATTCAGATAAACGATCTTCACCGAGTCGCGCGGCACCTTGTGTTTTTCGAGTGCGGCGACAAGCAGGAATTCACCGAGTCCGGAACGATTCACCGCTACTGTCTTGCCCACCAGATCTTCCACACGATCGATACCCGATCCGTCCTTCGCGATGATTGCCGTACTTCGCGGATCAACCACGCAAAACTGCGTGAACACGAGCGGCGAACCCGCGATCATGGCCGCCAGCGCGGGTGTCGTGCTGCCACCGAAACTGAAATCCGCGCTGCCGCCGGTGACCGCCGCGAGCGACGGCGCGTGATTCGGGAAGGGTCCGATCCACTCCACCTTGATGTTGTCTTTTGCGAGAGTTTTTTCGAATTCACCGCGGACTTTTGCAAGCATCGGCAAACCACCGAGCCCCCAGCCGAGGCGAACCGTGTCGGTTTTCCGGCTACCGCAGGCGGTAAGGCCTGTGGCGAACGCCGATGCAGCCACGGTGGTTTGAAGGAAGCGGCGGCGCGACCAGATGAAGGAACTTGGATTTGACATGGTGGGATGGAGTCGGACAGATGAACGGAATCCCGCTCACCGTTAAAGGCGAGCGAGAGGTAATGCAAATGGAATGGGAGGTGACGCTGCGGACTAATGAGTGGCCGTGTCGGCGTCCACGCCGAGTTGCGCGAGAAGCGTCTCACGCAGCGCGGGCCTCGTGGCCTCCGTCACGCGATACTCGGCGGCAATCGCACCGCCACGCATGATCAGCGCACGATCCGCGAGTGCAATCGCTTCATCCACATCGTGCGTAACGAGCAATACTCCCGGCTGATGGCGCTCGATCAAATGCTTCACCAGACGCTGCATCTTGATACGCGTCAGCGCATCGAGCGCCGCAAACGGTTCGTCGAGCAACAACAGTTGCGGCTCCTGCACGAGCGCACGCGCCAGCGCCACGCGCTGCGCCTGGCCGCCGGATAAATTTCGCGGCCAGTCTTCCAGACGCTCACCCAGCCCTACCTCCGCCAGCGCCGCTTGCGCGGCCGCAAGGCTTTGCGGGCCCGGAGCAAGCCCAAGCGCGACGTTGCGCGAGAGCGTCTCCCACGGCAACAGACGCGGCTCCTGGAACACGACAGCCGGCAAACGCGGCCCATCGATCGAACCACCGTTGACAGGATCAAGACCCGACAACGCCCGCAGCAAGGTAGTCTTGCCGCAGCCGCTTTCACCCAGCAACGCGACAAATTCGCCCCGCTCGATCCGCAGGTTCAAACTATCGATAACGATTCGCTCTCCATACGAACGCCGCAGATTACGAACGACCACCGCCGCGCCCGACGACTTCAAAGGTGTGCTCATCAGCGGGACACCTTTGCAAAATTCACATGCCATGAGAGCAAGCGGCGCTCGAGGAAACGTGCAAGCTGATCCGCCAGCACGCCGATCGCGGCATAGATCACGATGGTCATTACGATCACATCGGTGCGCAGGAATTCGCGCGCGTCCATCGCGAGAAAACCGATGCCCGTGCTGGTAGCAATCGTCTCCGCGACCACAAGCGCGAGCCAGGCCGTGGCCAGCGCATAACGCACGCCTGCCAGCACCGACGGCAACGCGCCGGGCAACACGATGCGCCGTATCAGCGTCCAGTTCGACAGCCCGAGCACGCGGCCGAGTTCGATGAGTTTGGGATCGACCTGACGAATCCCGAGAACGGTATTGATGTAGATCGGGAACATCACGCCAAGCGATACCAGGAAGATCTTGCCTGCCTCGCCCACGCCGAACCACACGATCACCAGCGGCAACACCGCCAGAAACGGAATGGCGCGCAGCATCTGGATGTTGCGATCGAGAAATGCCTCGGCCACTTTGGAAAAGCCCACGGCCGTGCCGAGCACGAACCCTATCGAGCCGCCAATCACGAAGCCGGTGGCTGCGCGCAGCAGGCTCACCGCCATGTCGCCAATCAGGCGCCCTTCTTTCACGAGCTCGAACGCGGTGAGAGCGACCTTCGACGGTGCGGGCAGCACGTTCGGCGACAACGCGCCAAGACGCGCGAACAACTCCCACACGATCAGCAGCAGAACCGGCATACCCCACGACACATAACGCAGCCACGGCGATACAGGACCCGCATGATTGGGCTTCTGCGCGACGGCAGGACGCGTGTCGGGATCAGGATGCGAATGGAGAACGGATGCCCCCCGGGCGAATACGTCTGCCATCGGTTGAAAACTCCTTTTGTCCGGGTGGCCCGCCGCGCCCAACGCGATAACGAGCATCAGCAAATGCTAGCCACGAGATCTTAAACAAAAGGAAAAATACTGGAACCACATAAAACTTCTATGCTTAGCAGCGCTGTCGGGAAGCATGAGGTATAAAAAACCGCCTCGAGGGCGGTGTGGGTGAGGCGATTGCGCGTCAGGCTGCTCGCGCCAGTTCGGGGAACGGCTCAACCGGCCTAAGCGCCGCCATTGATTTCAAGCACCAGCGGAAAACGCACTTCGAACACGCTGCCCCGGCCCTTGTATGAATCAAACCGGATCACGCCCTGCAGTTCGCGGGCGAGTTCCTTCACGATCGCCAGTCCCAACCCGGTGCCGGGAATTTCGTCGGACGCCGCTCGTTCAAACTCCTCGAACACCCGTTCGCGATCCTCTTCGCTGATCCCCATGCCCGTGTCCGACACACGCAGCGTCCAGTGCAGCGCGCCTGACGTGACCATAGCCAGTTCCACCTGGCCGGTCGTCGTGTATTTGATAGCGTTGGACAACAGGTTCAGTGCGATCTGCTTCATCTTCAGCCGGTTGGACGTGACCATGCTCAACGCAGGATCGACGCGCCCCTTGAGCGTCAGCCCCTTCGCCTTGGCCGACGTGTGACAGAGCAGCATGAGTTCGTCGAAGAGGTCAGTCAGGTCGAAACGCTCGACCGTCAGGATGGAATCATCGCCGAGCACTTTCGAGTATTCGCCCATTTCATCGACGAGCGTGGCCATGTCGGTGACTTGCCGTTTCGCGAGCGCGAGCGCCCGGTCGTTTTTCGCCTGCGACCGGCCGATCAATTGCAGCGCTGTGGCGAATACATTCAGGAAGTTGCGCAGATCGTGAGCGACACGCCGGGCCACCTGCATGCGCGTTTCATACAGGTCGCTGATCAGCCGCTGCCGCAAAGTCAGCTCCTGATTCGCGCGCTCCAGCATGCCGGTGTATTCGTCGAGTTTCCGGTCGCGTTCACCCACGGCCTCGCGAACGGACGTGAGCGTGACGAAACTGAGTGTCTGATCGGTGATCAGGCGCGCACGCTCCTCGCGCTTGCGGTCAAACCCGGGATGCTGCTGCGCGTAATCACCTATCGCCGCAAGCAGCACCTGACGAAACAGGTCGAGCTCCCGCACCAGTTCATCTACGCGATAGCCCTGCTGCCAACGCCATTTTCCGTGTTGGCGCGCGTCCTGTTCGATCGCGTGCTCCTGCGAATCCATATCCTGCGATTCGAGCACGAGGCAGATTTCGTCAAAGATACGAGGGATGTGGTCGGCAAGCTGCCGGTAGGTGAGGTCGTCGGAGTGCTCTACCTCGGCGTCGCCAAATACGAGTTGCATCCAGCGCTCGGTGAGCGGCTTCTGCTGCTCGCGCAGGACGGTAGCAAGGCCCTTCAAGGCGCCAGTGGTGATTTGGCTCATGCCCGAGATCTCGTAAGCTGTAGCGCCGGGTCGGCGCCTATGGTCACTCTGATACCGGTGGGGTGCGGATAGTGCCGACCGGACCGCTCGGTCCGGGCATTCGACGCGAGTCATTAAAGTATAGGACGACCCAATGGCGGGAGTGTACTGATTAGGTCCGGCCCGCTTGCCGCCGCGGGCGGCATCGACGTGCTTGCCTCCATCAGGCGCTGGACAAACTGCCGCGCCGAGGGCGACAGCACGCCCACCTTGCGCGTCACAATGCCGAACGTCTGCGACTTCGACTTGAATCCGATCGGCAGCGTGCGCAGCATGCGATGTTTGCAAAACAGCCTGGCAACGCCCGCCGGCAGCACCGAGACCAGGTTGGCGCTACATTGCAGCAAAGTGACTGTCACGAAGGTCGACGCCGTCGAGATTGCACTCACCGGGACCTGCGCCCCCGCCAGGTCCATCTCGCGCTGCAATAGCGCCTGCATTGGCATGGCGCTCGGGTACGTGACCCAGCGATGCCCGCCCAGATCGGCGAACGTCAGCTCGCCGGCCGCAAACGGCGGATGATCGTAGCCGACCACGACCGACAACGGCTCGTCGGCGAGCGGCTGATAGTGATACCTCGACGGTTCGTCGCTGACAATCGAGCGGCCGACGACCAGATCCAGCCGCCCTTCGTCGAGCAGCGCCAGCATCCGCGCGCTCGTGTCCTCCACGATCTCGATCGATAAACCCGGATTGCGCTCCTGCAACTCGTTCAGTATGGGCACCACGAGATCCGGCACCGATCCCATGATCGCCCCGACCGCCAGGCGGCCGCCCGTGCCCAGGCGGATATCGGCGACTTCCTGGCATAGCGAGGTCAGGTCGGCCGCCAGCAGCCGCGCGTAGCGGATGACGCAAAAACCGAACTGGTTCGGCACCAGCCCTTTCTTCGCGCGCTCGAACAGCGGCGCTTCCAGCATCGACTCCAGCTCGGCCAGCGCCTTGCTCGCCGCCGACTGCGTCATCGACATCGCGCTCGAGGCCTTATGCAGCGACTTGTGGTCGTCGAGCGCGATCAGCAACTGCAACTGCTTCATGCGCAAGCGGCCCATCAATACATCCAGCGTGGATTTCATGGCGCGTGCCTATGCCTTGGGGTGAGTCGCAAAAGCGATCACGAGATGGAAAGGTTTCACTATACAGCGCCTTGAACCAGCCCCTATAGTGGTCTCAAACGGACAATGGAGACTTGCAATGCCCAATCAAACCTACCGCGGCGTGTTCCCGGTCGCCCCGACCGTCTTCGACGCCTCCGGACGCCTCGACCTGGACGGCCAGCGACGCGCGATCGACTTCATGATCGATGCCGGCTCGCACGGGCTGTGCATCCTCGCCAACTTCTCCGAACAATTCGCGCTCACCGACGACGAACGCAGCGCGGTGCAGAAAGCCGTGCTGGAACACGTTGCCGGCCGGGTGCCGGTGATCGTGACCACCACGCATTTCAGCAGCGATGTCTGCGCGGCCCGCAGCCGCGCCGCGCAGGTCGCAGGCGCCGCGATGGTCATGGTCATGCCGCCGTACCACGGCGCGACCATCCGCGTGGGCGAACGCGGGATCTATGAGTTCTTCGACCGCGTGTCCGACGCCATCGACATCCCGATCATGATCCAGGACGCACCGGTCGCCGGCACGCCGCTCTCCGCGGCGTTCCTGGCAAGGCTCGCGAAGGAAATCGCAAAGGTGTCGTACTTCAAGATCGAAACGGCGCAAGCGGCGTCAAAGCTGCGCGAACTGATCGAACTGGGCGGCGATGCCGTCATCGGCCCGTGGGACGGCGAGGAAGCGATCACGCTGATTCCGGATTTCGATGCCGGCGCGACCGGCGCAATGACCGGCGGCGGTTATCCGGACGGGATTCGCAAGATCGTCGATGCCTACACATCGGGCAACACGGAAGGCGCGGCCGAGCTGTACCAGCAATGGCTCCCGCTGATCAACTACGAGAACCGCCAATGCGGTCTCGCGGCCTGCAAGGCGCTGATGATGGAAGGCGGCGTGATCCGCTCCGACACGACCCGTCACCCGTTCGCGTCAATGCATCCGTCGACCCGCGCCGGCCTGCTGAAAGTCGCGCGCCGCCTCGACCCGCTCGTGCTGAGCTGGGGCAAGTAACGCCATCCGGACACCGCAGTCCGGACATTTGAACTACACCAACAGGATTCGACCCATCATGGAAATTTCCGGCGATCTGCTGATCGGCAAACAGACCCTTCGGGGCACGAACGGCTCGATCAAGGGCATCAATGCGGCCACGGGCGAGCCGCTCGAGCCGGCCTTCGGCGGCGCGTCGCTCGATCAACTGGAGCAAGCCTGCGCGCTCGCGTGGCAAGCGTCGGATATCTATCGCGAACTGCCGCTTGAAACCCGCGCCAAATTCCTGGAAACGATCGCGCAGAACATCCTCGATCTCGGCGATGCCCTGATCGAGCGCTGCGTGACCGAAAGCGGCCTGCCCCGCGGCCGCATTGAAGGCGAACGCGGCCGGACCGTCGGCCAGTTGCGCATGTTCGCGGCGGTCGTGCGCGAAGGCGATTTCCTCGGCGTGCGCATCGACCCGGCGCAGCCACAGCGCCAGCCGCTGCCGCGCGTCGACCTGCGGCTGCGTTATGTGCCGCTCGGCCCGGTGACCGTGTTCGGCGCAAGCAACTTCCCGTTGGCGTTTTCGGTGGCGGGCGGTGATACGGCGTCCGCGCTGGCCGCCGGTTGCCCGGTGATCGCGAAGGCTCACTCGGCGCATCCGGGGACGTCGGCCCTGGTCGGAAGCGCCGTACAGAAAGCGGTCGCGGATTGCGGTTTGCCGGAAGGCACGTTCTCCCTCCTCTTCGATAGCGGCCGCGATATCGGCCAGGGCCTCGTCTCGGACCGGCGCATCAAGGCGGTCGGGTTCACCGGTTCGCGCGGCGGCGGCACGGCATTGATGAAGCTCGCGGCAGCGCGTCGCGAACCGATTCCCGTCTACGCCGAAATGAGCAGCATCAACCCGGTCCTGCTGTTCCCGCACGCGCTGAAAAATCGCGCTGCGGCGATCGGCAAGGCCTTCGCCGGCTCACTGGCACTTGGCGCCGGCCAGTTCTGTACGAACCCCGGCCTGGTTCTGGCGATCGACGGCCCGGACCTCGATACGTTCATCGAAGCAACGGCTGCCGCCCTGAGCGAGACACCCGCCGCCACGATGCTGACGCCGGGTATTCACAAGGCTTACGAATCGGCTGTGAACAAAACGGCGGAGCATGGTGAGGTCAAGACGCTCGCGCGAGGCTGTGCGGCAAAAGGCGCAACGCAGGGGCAAGCGGCGTTGTTTTCAACCACTGCGGCGGCGTTCCGCGCCAATCCGGAATTGCACGAGGAGATCTTCGGCGCGGCTTCACTGATCGTGCGATGCCCAGACCTGGCTACTGTGCTTGAGATCGTGGAACAGCTTGAAGGTCAGTTGACGGCAGCCCTGCACATCGATGAAGCGGATCACGACGACGCCCGCCGCTTCCTGCCGGCGCTGGAACGGCGCACGGGACGGATTCTCGTGAATGGTTTCGGTACCGGCGTGGAAGTTGGACATGCCATGGTCCACGGCGGCCCTTTCCCCTCCACCGCAGACGGCCGGTCCACCTCGGTGGGCAGCCTGGCCATCGACCGGTTCCTGCGCCCCGTCAGCTACCAGGACATGCCCGAAGGCCTGTTGCCGGATGCGCTGAAAACCGCCAATCCGCTCGGTTTGAACCGGCGGCTGGACGGCAAGCTGCAGTTATCGAAGTAAGGATGTAAAGCGGCGGGCAGTCAAGCTTCGAGGCAGCAGTTCAAGCTGACCTCGAAGTATTCATAGCTGCGCTGGATGCTGCGTTTGACATCGCGGATGTCAGCCGTGCGCGGCGCGCGGCCCAGCAACGTGGCGACTATGTCGAGTGCTTCCCACGGGTGCGCGTCGTCGTAACGCGCATGCATCCTGAGCCAGCGCATGGACGTCTTGCGGATCGATTCAGGGTAGCTGTGCGCAAGCGTGTCGCGGCTGCAGAGCAAGGTCGACCATTCTCCCGTCACCCCTTCCACGGCAAAATTGGTCGCCGCCATGGACGTGTGCAGCGGGTCCGCGCTGCTGCTTTTCCAGCACCAGTGGCTCAGCGCAAATGCAAGCGCGGGCGCTTCGCCGGTTTGCAGATCCTCTCGCGTGACATCGTGGGCCGCGGCCCAGTCGACCCAGTAATCGGCGTGATTCTGCTCGACCCGGATATTGCGCGTGAGATACCGCCGCGCCATGCGCAAACCCGGTGTTTCCTCGGGTCCGATCTTCTGCAAATTCATGCCCATGTACTGCGGAAACTGATTGATCACCGGCCAGCCGTTGATCAGGAATGCACGCATTTCGCCCGGGCCGAGCTGGCCGTCACGCAAGGCGGAGAAGAGCGGATGAGACGTCACGCGGTATTTTGCCGCGCCGGTTTCCAACAAGACTTCCTGCAACCAAAGTGGGTAACTTGCCATGTTCTTGAGGTCGCCCTCTCTTGTAAACCCACCCCCCATTACGCCTCCCTGGCTAGCGGCAAAACGGCCGGCTCTGTCCAAAGCGCTGGCCGACCTATGTAATATCCCTGCGCATAATCCACCCCGAGCGCATGCAATGCCCTCAGGATCCCTTCGCTTTCCACGTATTCCGCAATGGTCCGGCATTTCATCGAATGGCCCATTTCGTTGATGGCCGCGACCATCTCGCGGCTTACCGGATCGAGCACCATGTCGGTCACGAAACTGCCGTCGATCTTCAGATACTCCACCGGCAGATGCTTCAGGTAACCGAACGACGACATGCCCGCGCCGAAGTCGTCGAGTGCGAAATGACAGCCGAGCACATTCAGCTCGTGCATGAAGCGCGCCGCCGATGCCAGGTTGCCAATCGCGGTGGTTTCCGTAATTTCGAAGCAGATCATGTCGGGGGGCACACCGGTGCGCTGGAATTGCTCGCGCACGAAACCGAGGAAACGTTCGTCGCCCACCGAGGCGCCCGACAGGTTGATTGCATACTCCTTGAAACGCTTATGGCGGGCACGCGAAAGTATGTCGAAAGCGTTGCGGATCACCCACCGGTCGATCGCCGTCATCAGCCCGTAACGCTCGGCAGCGGGAATGAACAAGCTCGGCGCGATCACGCCGTTAGGGGCGTTCGGATCGAGCATGCGCAACAGCAATTCGGCGCGCTGCCCTTCCGTGGAGGCGGGCAGGCCTTCGCCCACGGCCACGATCGGTTGCACGTAGAGGCAGAAATGATCGTGTTCGAGCGCCTGCTTGAGCCGCCGTCCCCACGATACTTCGCTCGCATGGCGCGCCAGTTCGCGGTCGCCCAGGTCCGCCAGCTGCACCCGGTCGCGGCCGCGCTCCTTCGCCATGTAGCAGGCGATATCGGCGAGCCGCATGGCCTCTTCCACGCTCATTTCCGTGTTGCGCAGGTCGACCACGCCCACGCTCACGCTGGTGGTGAACGGCTGCGCTTCCCAGTTGAAAACAAAGTCGTTCAGGCATGCGCGCAGGCATTCCGCGACCGCCTGGATGCCCGGGGTGTCGTAACCTTGCAGCAGCACGCCGAACTCGTCGCCGCCGAGCCGCGCGAGCGTGTCGCCCGGCTGCAGGCTGGCCTCGAAGCGCAGCGCGACTTCACGCAGCATGGCGTCGCCGGCCGCGTGGCCGCAGGTGTCGTTGACCACCTTGAAGCGGTCGAGATCGAGAAACAGGAGCGCCGACGCCGCCGGCAGCCATGACGCCACTTCGCTCCAGCGCGTGCCCAGCGCGTGTTGCAGCCGCCGCTCGAATTCCGCGCGGTTCACAAGCGCCGTGAGGCCGTCGTGCGTGGCTTGCCAAGCGAGACTTTCGATGTATTCGTACTCGCGGGTCATGTTGCGCAGGATCACCACGAAACCGGATTCCATCCCGGCCGCGCCGGGATTGGCGCCGGCAGCGCTGATCCGCGACGTCACCGCCTGCACGCGAATCTCCGCGCCATCACGCCGCTGCAGCAGCATTTCGGCGGCTTCGCCATCCGGGCGCGCACCTGCCCGGGCATCCTGTATGGGGTTCAGCGGCTGGCGGCTCTCGGCGTGCAGCAGCCTGAAGGTCTGGGCCAGCGGCCGTCCGAGACAATCGCTCGCCAGACGTCCCGCGATCCGCTCGGCTGCCGGGTTGATGAATTCGATATGTCCCGACGGCCCCGTCGCGATCACAGCCTCGCCGATAGAGCCGAGGGTCGCCTTGGCGCGCGCCTCGCTCTGCTTGAGCGCGGCTTCAATGTGCCCGCGCTGCCTGATCAGCCGCCGCACGTGCACCGTCGAGAGGCACACGAGCAGCAGCGCGGCGACCAGGTCGACGGTCAGCAACAACGACGCCGTCTTGCGGAACGCGGTGCCCAATACCTGCGAGAAACCCCATGACAGCGGCGCAATAGTCGCGTTGATCGTCCAGATCTGCGATTTGTAGGCGGCCACGAGGGTCATGGGCAGTCCGCCCACCGCGACCCGCGCATGCAATTCGTTGCCGAGCTGCTCCAGCTTCGCCAGCTCGGCGTCACCGTTCGACCAGTAATTGACCGCCTCGCTGAAATAACTGACGTGGCGAAACATCTTGAAGGTCCAGATGACGTCGGCGACGTCGTCCGGATGCACGCCGCTCGCGATCAGCGCGCGCCGCGCGATGACCGGATCCGGCTGGCTCTTGTCGAGCGCCAGACGGGCCGTGCGCAGGTTGCGCGGCCCTTCCATGGCGGTCAGATATTGCTTGTAAGTGTTTTCAGAACCGGTTTCAGCGTACAGGTTCAAATAAAACGCCGCGTCTTTCTGGCCTTTTGACCAAATGCTTTCTCCACCAATGTAAGCCCGTACCGACGACATGATGTCGATACTGAAAATGGCGAGCGAAACGAGAACAAGAATGACGACCAGAAACGGCCACGTAATCCGGATGAGCTGCGCATTCTCGCCCTTAGATGGCATATCCATCGGTATGTCCCTTCTCCAGGCCCGATGCTGGAGTGAGTGCCGGGGTCAGGCGGCGAGCATCGGATGGTGAGTCATTTGTATTTTTCACGACTTTTGGGAGTATTGCGCCCAGCTTCTCTCAGCGCGATTACATCCTACCAAATTGCAAGTCTGGCTCAAATTTATTACGCAATGTGTTAATTGGCGGAGACAGTTGGAAATAATGGGGTTCCAACTGTTGTTTTCGAATCCGCGACGGCCCGTTTCGGACACCGGCGAAGCGCCATATTCGGACAGAACCTAGGCTCCTGCCGACGAAACCACCGGCCGCTTTTACCTGTTCGCCTGCGACTTGACCGGCGAGGCCCGAGCAGCGTTTAAGCGCCGTGGCGCGAACTTTGCGGGGCTCTTCCAGGGCGTGTTGACGCCGCCGCAGAGATGTCACATATTGGTTCCGGCTCCCCCGGCGCCTGTCCAGCCTAGGGAGTCCGAAGCATTTTCATCATACGAGTGACCGTTTTGTCCGATTTGTCCGATTAAACCGGACACGCAAGCGGAAAGGACAACCCTTGTGTCCCGAGAGGTTTTTGGTATGGCCCGTCTCTTCTTTCCCTCACCCTCCGATTCCGTGACCTGCAAACGTTGCGGCAACACCCTCTCGGGTGATGCCGATACCTGCCCGCATTGCGGCGCCGATCACGGCCAGGCCTTCGGCGCAGCCAGGGCCGCCGCGTTTTCACCGGGCCTGCGCCTGCCGTTCGGCGCGCGCCGCGAAGCAGCCATGAGCATCCCCTCGCCCTACCCGAGCGTGCCGGAAGAGGCCGAACTGGCGGGCGGCGGCGAGCAGCGCTGGGATCGGTCGAAGACCCTTACGCTGGGCGCCGTGGCACTGGCGCTGGTGGCCGGCGGCGTCATCTATTCGCAGCGCGGCAGCAGCGGCAGCGACGACACCGCACGTTCCGAGCCGCCGGCCGGGCATAGCGCGTATGGCACCATCGATATGAAAACCGCGCGTGACACGCCCGCGCTCCCTGCGGCCCCTGCGCCTGCGGTGTCCCCGGCCACCCCGGCCAGGTCCGGGGCGGCCGTCAGGCAGGCGCAAGCCGCGGCGGCGCCCTCGGTCGCCGCCCGTGATGCCTTGCCCGCCGACACCTCCTCCAGCCGCGCGGCAGCTGCGCTCGCCAGTGCGACCGACAACCTACAGGCCGCGCGCGACGCCATCGCACGCGGCGACCTGACCACGGCGCGCCGGCGGTTCTCGAAGATCCCGGCGTCGCAACTGAGCGCCGCCAATGTGCAGCGGACCCAGGCGGACCTGGGCAGCCTGGAACGCGCCCGCGACGCGATGCTGCAAGCCGCGCGCGATTGCGAAGCGACCGGCTCGTGGTTGTGCGTGCGCCAGAACGCCCGCGACGTGTTGACGATCGACGCCAGCAATGTCGAAGCGCAGGCGCTCGTCGAACACGCGATCGCCCGGTCGGGCTGGCTCAAGCAACCCCCGGTTGCGTCAACAGCAACGCATGGCGCGCCCCATAACGGGCAGACGGTTGCGGCAACGCCTGCCGCGCCCGTGCCCGGGCCGCGCGTTGCGGTAACGCATAGGCCCACGGTCACCGTCTCGGCCGCGCAACACGCGCGCGCCGTCGCCGCGATGGGAGTGCCCACGCCCATTCAGGCGCCTGTGCCGGCCGCACCGTCGGCACCCGTGGTCGTCACGACCCTGCGCTCGCCTGTCGCCGCCACGCCGGCTGTTCCGCAGCCGGCGACACCCATGGGCGCCGGTTCGCAGGGTCCGCTCACGTCGCCGCCGTATCCCCCGCCACCGCCGCTGCAACAGACCGCGCCGCCTCGTCCGTCGGTACCGGTATCGGTCCCCGCGTTCGTTCCGATGCCTGACGGTCCGGACATGACGCCGGCAACGGCACCCGTACGCAGCGCGCCGGCGAACGCCACGGCACGCGCGCCGGCGCAACCCGAACCCGAGCCTGAGCCTGCGGCCTCTACCCAGGTCCCAGGCGACACCTCCTCGCAGCCGGTGATGCGCCCACTCGCACCGGTCAGTGAAGCCGTACCCGTGCGGGCGGCCATTGTGTCGCCTCCTGTCGTGACAAACGGCACACCGGCCGGTGTGCAAAGCGGAACTCGTCCACCCTCGCCCACGGCCCACCGCACGCTCGCGTCAGGAGACAACGCGACCAGTGCAGCGCAACCCCATGCGCCGGGCTTCAATGCGACCAATCCCGACGACGAAGAGCGCGCGATCCTGCAGTCCGGCTGGACCAAGGGCAAGTCATCGGCGCAAAGTCCGCCCCCGCAGTAGAAGCAACGCAGGAGAAGGAGACAGGAGACAAGCAACAGGAGACATAAAGGAGGATGAAGGCCGCGCCGGGAGGCGCAGGCCACCGTGGTCTATTCGTGTAATGAAAGTTGGCCAACACATTAAAACGACTCACACGACATCATGCACAAGACTTTCTTCATTCTGTTCGCCCTCTTCGGGCTTGCAGGCCTCGTTGCGGAGGCTCATGCGCAAGCCGACTACAAGATCGTCACCGGACCGGAACGCGGCACTTACATCCAGATAGGCCAGGACCTGTCGAAAATAGTGGCTGAGCCGATCGGCATGGGCCTTGATGTGCTCGCGTCAAAAGGCTCCGCCGAAAACGTGCAGCGCATGCGTTACGAGCCGGGCGTGAAATTCGCGCTCGTGCAGTCGGACGTGTACCAGGCTTATCTCGACATGGCGAAAGCCGGCAACGCGGAAGCGGGCAAGATCATCCAGCCGCTGCGGCTCATCATGCCGTTGTATAACGAAGAGATCTACTTCGTTGTCCGATCGGATTCGCCGCTTAATTACATCAACGAGATTAAGAACAAGAACATCAGCGTCGGAGTGATAGGCAGCGGCACGGCGCAATCGGCGACCACGATTTACCGGTTGATGTTCAACGAGCCGATCCCCGACCAGTACGCGCAGCACTACAGCAACGAGGACGCGCTCGCGAAACTGATCGTGCGCAAACTCGACGTGGCGGTCATCATCGCGGGGCAGCCGGCCAAGCTGTTCCAGGACCTGAACCCGGACCTCCTGAGCCAGATCAAGCTGCTCAAGGTGGATCCCGCAGCGCCTGAGACCGCACGTGCCGAACAGACCTATTTCCCGGCCACCATCCGCACGTCAAGTTATCCGAACTGGATCAAGGAAGATTCCCCGACGTTCACCGTCAAGGCGTTCCTGGTCACCTACGACTACAACCTGCGCGGCACCGTCGGCGCGATGACGCAATTCGCCGACTCGCTCTGCAATCACTTCGATGAACTGCAGGCCAACGGCCACCCGAAATGGAAACAGGTGAAGATGGAATTGCCGCCGCTCACGCGCGGCTGGAAATACTATCCGCCGATAGAAAAGCGCTTGCGGGCCTGTATCCGCAAGATGGCGTCGAACGGCAGCGGCGACACGGACGCGCCTGCGACGCAACGAGCGCCGAAGCGCTCATGCACCGATGCGGAAAAAGTGCTGATGCTGTGCAATAACGAATGACGCGTGCCGCGCGTGCCGCCATCGGACTGGCGGCACGCGGGTGTCATCACGTCGTCGTCACTTCGTCGCCAGTTCCACTTCGGGCTGAACTTCGCCGCCCACCGGAAGGGCCTGCGCCACGACGCTCGAACGCGGCTGCAACAGCAACGCGACCAGGCCGCTCCAGCCGGTCTGGTGCGACGCGCCCACGCCACGCCCCGTATCGCCATGAAAGTACTCATGGAACAGCACGAGGTCCTGCGAGCGCGGGTCCGCCTGCAGTTGCGGGTACGCAGCCATGACCGGGCGCATGCCCTCCTTGTCCTTCAGGAACAGGCGCGTCAGACGTCGCGCGAGTTCATCGGCTATGTCGCTCAACGAAAACTTCTGGCCCGATCCGGTCGGATATTCCACGCGGAAATCATCGCCGTAGTACCGATGAAATTCGTATAGCGACTCGATCAGCAGATAGTTGACCGGCATCCAGATCGGCCCGCGCCAGTTCGAGTTGCCGCCGAACACGCGGGAATCCGATTCCCCCGGCTGATACTCTATGCAGAAGCGGTCGCCGTTGTGCTCAAGCACGAATGGGTGGTCCCGATGCACCCGCGACAACGCCCGTACGCCGTAGTCGGACAGGAACTCGCTTTCGTCGAGCATGCGCCGGAGCAGCGCTTTCATGCGGTGTCCGCGCAGCACGGAGAGCAGCAGGCTATTGCCCTTGCCCGGCTCGTTCCAGCGCGACACCAGCCTCGCGAGGTCGGGCCGGTGCTCGAGGAACCAGGTAAGCCGGTCCCGCAGCCCCGGCAACTGGCCGTGCAGATGTTCTTCCAGCACATGGACCGCAAACAGCGGAATCAAACCGACGATGGAACGGATGCGCATGGGCACGCTGGTGCCGTCGGGGAGTTGCAGCACGTCGTAGAAAAACTCGTCGCGTTCGTCCCAAAGTCCGGTGTCGCAGGTATCGGTGCAACCGACTGCCTCGGCTATGTACAGGAAATGCTCGAAGAACTTCACGCCGATATCGACGAACACGTGATTCGCCACCGCCAGTTCCAGCGCAATGCGCATCAGGTCGAGCGCGTAGGCCGCCATCCATGCGGTGCCATCCGACTGGTCGATACGGCCGCCCGTTGGCAACGGCGCCGAGCGGTCGAAGATACCGACGTTGTCCAGCCCCAGGAAACCGCCCTGGAAAATATTGCGTCCGTCGGTGTCCTTGCGGTTCACCCACCACGAGAAGTTCAGCAGCAGCTTGTGGAACACAAGCTCGAGAAAGTCGCGGTCCGCCTTGCCCGTGATCGCGCGATCGATTTCATAGACGCGCCATGTGGCCCATGCGTGAACCGGCGGGTTGGCGTCGCTGAACGCCCATTCGTAGGCCGGCAGTTGCCCGTTCGGATGCTGGTAGCGATCCTTCACCAGCAGCAGCAATTGTTTCTTCGCGAACGCCGGATCGATCAGTGCAAATGCGGCCGCATGAAACGCGAGATCCCACGACGCGTACCACGGGTATTCCCACTTGTCCGGCATCGAGACAATGTCCGCATTGCACAGATGCCGCCAGTCGGCGTCGCGACCGCGCTTGCGGCCCGCCGGCGGTGTTGGCTGCAATGGGTCGCCGTCCATCCAGCGGGTGACGTCGAAGAGGTAATACTGCTTCGACCACAGCATGCCCGCCAGCGCCTGGCGTTGCACGAGCCGCTGGTCGGCGTCATCCATTTCGTGCTGCAGGCCCGCGTAAAAGGCATCCGCTTCGGCAATCCGGCGGGCGAACAGCGCGTCGATATCGAGTGCTTGCCGCTCACGGTCCGCATCCGACTCCGGGCGCCAGCGCATTGTCACTACAGTGCGGCTGTTCGGGGCGAACTCGAGATGCACATGCGCGGCGGCGCGGGTGCCGGTATCGCGCCGGATGGCGCTTTCTTCGCCCTGCACGATGTAGTCATTGAAGCCGTCCTTGAACGGTCCCGCCCCTTCCGAGCCGAACAGGCGCCTGACGTTGGTCTCGTTCTCGCAGAACAGCCAGTCGATCTTCGCGTCGCCGCGGGCTTCGGCCGTCACGACCAATGGCTCATGACCCTCGCTTCGGGCGATCACACGGCTGCCCTTCGCATCGGTCGTCAAGGTGAGCGAAGGTTTCTTCGAAGGCTGCCACGACCATGTATTGCGCGCCCAGATCTGCGGCAGCAGATCGAGCGACGCGGCGCGATCCCCGCGATTCTCGACCGTCACACGCATCACGATATCTTCAGGCGTATTTTTCGCATATTCGACATGGACATCGAAATACGCGTTGTCTTCGAACACGCCCGTGTCGAGCACTTCGTACTCCGGCATGTCCGCGCCGCGGCGGCCGTTTTCAGCGACGAGGTCGTCGTACGGAAACATCGCGTGCGGGTACTTGTACAACATGCGCATGTAGGAATGCGTCGGGGTTCCGTCGACGTAGAAGTACAGTTCCTTCACGTCCTCGCCATGGTTGCCCTGCGCGTTGGTCAGCCCGAACAAGCGCTCCTTGAGGATCGGGTCGCGGCCGTTCCACATCGCGAGAGAAACGCACCAGTTGAGGTGATCGTCGCCGAATCCGGCAATGCCGTCTTCGCCCCAGCGGTAGGCGCGGCTGCGCGCATGATCGTGCGGAAAATAGTCCCAGGCGGTGCCGTTCTCGCTGTAGTCCTCGCGCACCGTGCCCCACTGGCGCTCGCTGAGATACGGTCCCCAGCGTTGCCAGCGCGAACAGTCAGTGGAATGGAGCCGGGCTCCTTCTATGGTGTCGAGCGACTTGGTGGCGCGCAGTGGCGGCATGGGACGTCCTTGACTAAAAGCGTGACGGAAAGACCGATAATCTAGCGCGTTTGCGGCATATCGGCAGGATCGGCATTGAGCAGACGTTCAAGGCGCAGGAGTTCGCCGAGCGACCACGCCTGGAATGGCGTCCCGCCGGGCGTGTGCGGCGCGTCACCGTCCGCGACTTCGGAAATGTGGTCTAGTCCCGCACGATGCAGATGCTCTCGCAGGGGCCTTAGAAACCGCTCGCGAGCGACGGCTTTCGACGCTTGATCGTCGCCATGCACCCGCAACCAGGCGTCGACAAACGGCCCCATCAGCCACGGCCAGACCGTGCCCTGGTGATACGCACCATCGCGTTCCAGCGGCGTGCCGGTGTAACGGCCCTTGTAGGCGGGATCGGTGGGTGACAGGGTCCGAAGCCCGAGCGGCGTCAGCAAAAGCTCCTCGCATTGATCGACAACGGCGCGTGCGGCAGCGCTATTCTCGACCACGCCGAACGGCAAGCCGCCCACGGCCAGAAGCTGGTTCGGACGGATGGAGCGGTCAAGCTTGCCCGCCTCGTGGCCGGCGTCGACCACGTCATGGAGCCCACCGCCGGCGGGATCTGTGAAACGTTGCTGGAACGCGTGAGTGGCACGCGTGGCCGGCTCCGTCCAGCGTGGATTCCACGCGGCCGCTATGCGCAACGCGTTGATCCACAGCGCCTGCACTTCCACCGGCTTGCCAATGCGCGGCGTCACCACCCAGTCGCCCACCTTCGCGTCCATCCACGTGAGTTGCACGCCGGGAACGCCGGCCCGCAGCAGGCCATCGTCAGGATCGGCGGAAATCTGGAAACGCGTGCCGCCTGAGTAACCCTCGAGAATGCCGTCAACCGCTTGCTGCAACCGGTCCCGCGTTTCCCGTTGAGCGTGGCCTGTGGCGAGATAGTCGTGCACGGCGATCACAAACCACAACGAGGCATCCACCGAGTTGTATTCCGGCGCACCGCTGTCCGGGAAACGATTCGGCAGCATGCCTTCGGAGAGGGTGCCGGCCCATTCGAGCAGGATCGATTCAGCGTCGCTAAATCGGCCGGATGCGATCAACAGACCACGCATTGCGATGAAGGTGTCGCGGCCCCAGTCGGTGAACCAGGGGAAGCCGGCGAGGATCGTGCTGCCCGCGTTTCGCGCCACGATGTAGGCGTCGGCGGAACGATGCAGCGGCGTTGCAAAAGCCGCACGACGGGTTCGTTCGATACGGTCAAGCTGCTTCGCGATATCGGTGGCGTTCGTCTTCGCGCCCACGTTCGCGCTCAACACAAGCACCGCTTCGCCCAGCGATAAATCGAACGAAAAGATCCCGGGCGTGGCGAGGTCTTCGTTGAAATCCATGCCGCGTTCGCGCTCGACGGTATAGCAGAAGTTGCGGTACCAGTCAGGCGCATGCACATACGATCCATTCGATGCCGCGACGACCGCCGGCACGTCGCCATACGCTTGCCATCGAACCTGATCACCCGTCGCCGTGTAACTGAAGTTGAACGCGTGGTTCTCGTGATGCAGCGCGTGATAGTCGCGGCCGGACAGCAATGGCCTGACCTTGAGCGTGAACACCTCGCCTTCGAGCCGCCAGCGCAACACGGTCTGCGCGCTCTGTTTCGCGACGAATAGTTCGGCGGTCAGGATATGGTTGTCACCGACCTGGAAGCGCCACGTGGGCCAGGGGTCGGTATCGAATGAAAGCAGGCTGTCGGACGGATCCGGCCAGACCGAACCCGAGCCATAACGCTGCATGGACAGTGGAATGCGCGTCTGCCCCGAGGCATCCTCCAGCCAGGCCTCCACGCCGTTCACCAGCACCATGCGCCCGGCCGGCGGTTGCGTGGCCGTCAGCAGCAGCGCGTGGTACCGGCGGGTCCGTTCCGTGCCCGCCGTGCCCGATGCAAATCCGCCAAACGCGTCGGCTTCGAGCCATTCATCGTTGAGACAGCCTTCACTGGCCGGACATTCGAGGCGGGTCATTTTTTGGGTTGCTGCCGGTACGCTGTGAGACCTTTGCGCGCCTGCGCACGGATCTTGTTCTGCACGAACGAGCTCCAGCCGAGCAACAGGCCCTTGAGCCCCAGTGCCTGCCGGCTCCATGCCCAAAGATCGAAGTTGTCGCGATGCTCGAAGATCAGGCCATCGCGAATCGAAAACCGCGCGTTGATACGGTTGACCACCGTGCGCCCGGTCTGCGTGAAACGATAGGTCGCGACCCAGTTCGCCGTTGCCGTCTGGCCGACGGTCTGGATGTCGCTGAAGGTCAGCGAGAATTCCGTGGCGCGTGAAATCAGCATGCGCCACATGTCCGACGCTTCGCGGCCTCGCAGCACGCCGAACACGGGATCGCTGAACTGGACGTCGGGCGCATAGCACGCCGCCATGGCTTCGGCGTCGGAACGCTGAAAGGCTTCGTAGAAGCGCTGGATCAACGCGGCGTTCGGGTCCGTCATGTTCGGTCTCTTTTCTAGAGGAAATTAGCTGACCGCGGCTACAAGGATTTGATTCCGCAGCTTAAACCATGAACGTGGAGACTGCGTGAATGATCAGGCCGACCGCACCGCCCACCAGCGTGCCGTTCACGCGGATGAACTGCAGGTCGCGGCCTACGCTCAGTTCCACGTCGCGCACGAGCGTGGCGTCGTCCCAGTTGCGCACGGTCGCGGCAATATGCTCGGCAATGCCGTCGCGCAGATCTGGCGCGAGCGACTTGAGCGCGTCACGCATGTGCTCGTTGATTGATGCACGCAACGCCGGGTCGCTGCCCAGCGCGGCTGCGAACGACGCCGACGCGCCCGTCACTTTCCTGTGCAGCGTCGAATCCGGCTGCGCGAGATCGTGGCGCAGCCAGTCCTTGAATTCGTCCCACAAGCCATTCACGTAGGTGCGCAATTCCGGGCGTTCGAGCCATTCACGCTTGTGCTGGTCGATGCGCGCGCGGAACGCCGGGTCCGTCTTCAGGCGTTCTATGAATCCTTCTACCGTCCTGTCGAAAGCCTGACGGCGCTCGTGTTCCGGATTGTCGCCAATGTCATGCAGCCACTTGTTCGCGCCTCGCACCAGGCCGCCCGCGAACTTGTTGCCGAGGTCTTCGGCGCTCAGGCCCACAAAACCAAGCATGCCGATCAGTTTCGGATATTCCTCGCCGGCCACATCCAGGATCTTGGCCGCGAGGAGCGCCTGCACTTCCTCGCCGTCCAGCCATTGAGCGAGTTCGCGCAAGCCTTCGTCGAGCAGCATCTGATGGCGGCGATCCACCGTCAGCGTGGACAGCAATCCGCCCACCGCGCCGGCCAGGTCGAATTGTTCGGCGCGGCGGCGCAGGGCTTCGTGGAGCATCGACTTCACGCGTTCATCGTCGACGAAATCGAGCATCTGGCCCGCCGCCGCGACCGCTTTTGCGCCCAGCAACGCGGCGTTCGCCGGTTCCGCCAGCCAGACCGCGAGACGACCGGCGGGGTCGAAGGCGTCCACGCGGGCGACCAGCGCTTCGGTGCTAAGAAATTTGTCGCGGATGAATTCCGCTAGGTTGTCGGCAACCCGCGCCTTGTTCGCCGGCAGGATTGCCGTGTGCGGAATCGGCAGCCCGAGCGGGTGGCGAAACAGCGCCACGACGGCGAACCAGTCGGCCAGCGCGCCGACCATGGCGGCTTCCGCGAAAGCGGAGACCCACGCCCAGGCGCCGGCGTCGTGCTGGCTCTTGGCGAGCAGGAATAATGCGGCAGCCGCGACCAACAGGCCGGCGGCGAACCATTTCATCTTCTTTAGTGCGAGTGCTTTGTCCTGCGTTGCCATCTTGGTCCGGTGGGTTTCTTGGTGGAATAAGGCCGCCAGCATACCAGTGACACGAGAGGCGAGTGAATGGCCGTAACGCGGCTGCTCAAAGTCCCTCGCGCTGGAGTTGCTGCAGTGCAACCATCGCGGCGCCAGCAGATTCGATCGGCACGAAGATGTGATCGTGGTACGCAGCGGCCACCACGTTGCAACTGACGTTGACTCGGCCGAGCGCCGTGGCGAAGGCCGCGGTCAGGCTGACTGCCTGGAGGTCGGAGTGAACGGTGAGCGTGATCCACGCGGCGCGGAAAAGGGGCTGGATGCCGGCTGCCGATGCCTCGCCCTCTTCCACGATGATCGTCAAGCCTTCGCGTTCGCGGAACGTCGCGAGGGGGATGATATTTCCGAGGTCATGGGTAAAAGGCACGGTTGCGTAGACGTACACGCCTGGCTGGAGTTCGGGGGACATGGACGCAAGCAGCGTGCTCAGGTCGGCGATAGGGTGGGTCATGGTCTGGATTTTCCGCAGTTATTTTTGTCCACCAGCCAGCCGTGCGATCGGCCGATACACTCGCTGAAACAATCCCTTCAGGAGTGACGCGAAATGATTTCCGATCGCAGCGAAGTGACTCGCATGATTCTCGCCGCCAAGGTGAGCAAAGGTCTGAAATGGGCCGACGTGGCGGAGAAAGTCGGCTTGAGCAAGGAGTGGGTGACGGCAGGCTGCCTGGGACAGATGACGTTCTCCAAAGCACAGGCCGAAGTCGTCGGCGTATGCTTCGACCTCTCTGACGAAGCCGTCGCCTGGCTGCAGATTGTGCCCTATAAAGGCTCATTGCCGACCGCCGTCCCGACCGATCCGCTGATCTATCGATGGTACGAAATAGTGAGCGTTTACGGGAGCACGATCAAGGAATTGATCCACGAGGAATTCGGCGACGGCATCATGAGCGCGATCGATTTCTCGATGGATATCCAGCGCGAACCCGATCCCAAAGGGGACCGGGTCAACGTGGTCTTATCGGGGAAATTCCTCCCCTACAAGAGTTACTGAAGCGCCTCGGCCGTCTCCGTCCCGCGTTCCAGCACCGGCCGCAGCGCGGCACCTGTGTGACTGCGCGGATTCTTCGAAAGCGTATCCGGATCGGTCGCGGCCACGATCGATCCGCCTTCCGTGCCGCCCTCCGGCCCGAGATCGATCACCCAGTCGGCTTCGGCGATCACGTCCAGATCATGCTCGATCACCACCACCGAATGCCCGCCATCCACCAGCCGATGCAGCACGCGAATCAGCTTCGCGACGTCGGCCATGTGAAGGCCCACGGTGGGCTCGTCGAGCACATATAGCGTATGCGGCGCTTTCTGCCCGCGCCGGCCGATATCGTCCCTCACCTTCGACAACTCCGTCACCAGCTTGATCCGCTGCGCCTCTCCGCCTGACAAAGTGGGCGACGGTTGCCCAAGCGTCAGATAACCCAGCCCCACATCCTTCATGAGTTGCAGCGGATGCGAGATGCTTGTCATCGCGGAGAAGAATTCGACGGCCTCGTCAATTTCCATTGTCAGCACTTCGCCAATGTTCTTGCCGCGCCACGTCACCGCCAGCGTTTCCGGATTGAAGCGCTGGCCGTGGCAGACGTCGCACGGCACTTTGACGTCGGGCAGGAAGCTCATGGCGATGGTGCGCACCCCCTGGCCTTCGCAAGCCGGGCAGCGGCCTTCGCCGGTGTTGAACGAGAAACGCGATGCCGTGTAACCCCGCGCGCGGGATTCGAGCGTGTCCGCGAACAGCTTGCGGATGGTGTCCCACATGCCGATATACGTCGCGGGACACGAGCGCGGCGTCTTGCCGATCGGCGTCTGGTCGACTTCGAGCACGCGGTCGATGGTCTCGAACCCGGTCACCTCCGTGCACCCTTGCCAGCGATGCGTAACGTCAAACTTCACGCGTGGCGCCTCGCGCGACAACACGCTCGAGCGGTTGCGCGCTGGCATGTCGGCTTGCGCGGTCTTGCGGGCGCGGCGGGTCGCCGGCGACGACAGCACCGAGCGGCCCACGGCATCGAGCAGATTGGTCATCAGCACATCGCGAGCAAGCGTGGACTTGCCGGAACCGCTCACGCCCGTGATCGCAATCAGCCGGCCGAGCGGCATGCTCGCGGTGACGTTGCGCAGGTTGTGCAGCGTTGCACCGTGAACCGTGAGCCAGTTCTCCGGCGTGGCGGCGCGCTTCGCGGTAGCGGTCTTTACGTCGCGACGCGCTTGCAACGGATGCTGGATCGGGTTCGCCAGATACTGGCCCGTGAGCGAATCAGGCTGCGCCGCGAGATCGGCCACGCGGCCTTGCGCCACGACCGTACCGCCGCGTTTCCCTGCACCCGGCCCTATATCGATGATGTGATCCGCACGGCGAATCGTGTCCTCGTCATGCTCCACCACCACCAGCGTGTTGCCCTTGTCGCCAAGTTTCTTCAGCGCGTCCAGCAGGATCTTGTTGTCACGCGGATGCAGGCCGATGGTCGGTTCATCCAGCACGTAACACACGCCCTGCAGGTTGCTGCCGAGTTGCGCGGCCAGGCGAATGCGCTGCGCTTCGCCGCCCGACAGCGTGGGCGCCGCACGATCCAGGCTCAGATAACCCAGGCCGACTTCTTCGAGGAACAGCAAACGGCCTTCGATTTCACTGACCACGTCGCGGGCAATATCCGCATCGCGGCCCTTGAGCTTCAGCTTCCTGATCCAGCCGCGTGTTGCGCTGACCGTCCAGCGGCCGACTTCCGTTATGGGCTGATCGCCGAATGTCACCGCCCGCGCGACTTCGTTCAGCCGCGTGCCGTTGCAATCCGGGCATGGCTGGTCACCCACATCGTCCGGTTCCTGTTGCGCCGATGGAATCGTCTGCTCGCGGCCGCGGCCGTCGTCGGAGATCACGGTGTCGTCATAGACTTCGCGCTGTTCGCGCGTCAACGTGACGCCGGTGCCCACGCAGGTGTGGCACCAGCCGTGCTTGCTGTTGTACGAGAACATGCGCGGGTCGAGTTCGGGGTAACTCGTGCCACAGACCGGACAAGCGCGTTTGGTCGAGAACACGCGGATCTCGCCAACGTGCTTCGTCCCCTTCTTGCCGCCGTTCAACGCACCATGCAGGTCGTCGAGCGGCGCCAGCAAGTGCATCACGCCCTTGCCGAGTTCGAGCGTCTCCAGCAGCATTGTTTTCAGCGCCGCTTCATCGTTCGCGCTGACGACCAGGTCGCCGACCGGCAACTCGATGGTGTGCTCCTTGAAGCGATCGATCTTCGGCCACGGATCGACGGAAAGGAACTCGCCGTCCACCCGCAAATGCGTATGTCCGCGGGTCTTCGCCCACTTCGCGAGGTCCGTGTAGATCCCCTTGCGGTTCACCACGAGCGGCGCAAGCAAGCCGATATGCTGACCCTTGAAATCCCGCATGATCTGCGCGACGATCGATTCGGGACTTTGCGCCGTCACCGGCGCGCCGTCGTGGACGCAATGCTGGATGCCGAGCTTCACGTAAAGAAGCCGCAGGAAGTGCCAGACTTCGGACGTGGTCGCGACCGTACTCTTGCGGCCGCCACGCGATAAACGCTGCTCGATGGCCACCGTCGGCGGAATACCATAGACGGCGTCCACTTCAGGACGTCCGGCCGGCTGCACGATCGAACGCGCATACGCATTCAACGATTCCAGATAACGGCGCTGGCCTTCGTGGAAGAGAATATCGAACGCCAACGTGGACTTGCCCGAGCCCGAAACGCCCGTGATCACGTTGAACTTGCCGTGCGGGATATCGACGTCGAGCGACTTCAGGTTGTGCTCGCGTGCGTTGACAATCCGCACCACGTCTTCACCCTGCAATGCACGCCGCGCCGCCGCAACTTCAGCGGCCAGTTGCAGCGGAACACCCGCTGCGCGCTTCTGCGCCGCGCCGGGCGCCATTGCTTCTTCGTAGTCGAGCAGTGCCTTGCCGGTATGCGATTGCTCGCATGCCGAAACATCGTCCGGCGTGCCAACGCAGACCACCATGCCGCCCGCGTCGCCGCCTTCCGGACCGAGATCGATGATCCAGTCGGCCGCACGGATCACGTCAAGGTTGTGCTCGATCACGATCAGCGAATGGCCGCGTTCCAACAGGCGTCGCAATGCCTGCATCAGCTTGGCGATATCGTCGAAATGCAGACCCGTTGTGGGCTCGTCGAACATGAACAGGCGGCCCGGCTGGTTGCCGCTCGCTTGCGCCGTTTCCGCGAGGAAACCCGCCAGTTTCAGGCGCTGCGCTTCACCGCCGGACAGTGTTGGGACCGGTTGCCCGAGCTTCACATATTCCAGCCCGACATCAACAATCGGCTGCAACACCCGCAGCACTTCCTTGTCTTTCGCAAAGCACGCAACGGCTTCGCTCACGGTCAGGTCGAGTACATCCGCCACGCTGAGCGACTTGCCGCCGCGCTCGATCTGCACATCCAGGATTTCCGCCCGATACCGCCGTCCATCGCAATCCGGGCAACGCAAATAGACGTCGCTCAGGAACTGCATCTCGACGTGTTCGAAGCCCGAACCGCCGCAAGTCGGGCAACGGCCATCGCCGGAATTGAAGCTGAACATGCCTGCGCTATAACCGCGTTGCGCGGCCAGCGGCGCTTTGGCAAACAGCTTGCGGATCTCGTCGAACGCGCCGACATAACTCGCCGGATTCGAACGCGCCGTGCGGCCGATCGGCGATTGATCGACGAAGATCACTTCGCTCAACGCATCGGCGCCCTTCAACGCGCGGAACGCGCCCGGCGATTCGGTCGCCTTGCCGAAATGACGCAGCAACGCGGGTGCGAGCACGTCCTGGATCAGCGTTGATTTACCCGACCCCGACACGCCCGTCACGCACACCAGCCGCTGCAACGGGATCTCGACGGTGACATCGCGCAGGTTGTGTTGGGTCGCGCCTTCGAGCACGAGCCGCGGCGTCTTTGCATCGACTGCGCGACGCTGCCAGTTCGATGCATGCGCAACATGCTTGCGGCCACCGAGGTACGCGCCCGTCAGCGTGTCGCTATGCTCGATGTCGTTCGGCGAACCGTCATAGACAATCTCGCCGCCGCGTTCACCCGGCCCCGGACCCATGTCGATAAGACGATCCGCCGCAAGCATCACCGACGGGTCGTGCTCCACCACCACGAGCGTATTGCCCGCATCGCGCAGCCGGTGCATGGCTTCGACAATGCGGTTCAGGTCGCGCGGATGCAAGCCGATACTCGGTTCATCGAGCACGAACAGCGTATTCACCAGCGACGTGCCAAGCGCGGTCGTGAGGTTGATCCGCTGCACTTCGCCGCCGGACAAAGTGCGGCTCTGGCGATCGAGCGTGAGGTAACCCAGGCCGACATCGCAGAGATATTTCAGGCGCGTGCGGACTTCGTTGTGCAGGAGCTTCAGCGCGTCGTCGAGCAGCGTGCTCGGCAAGGTCAACGAGTCGAAGAAGCGGCGGATGCGGTCGATCGGCATCAGCATCAGGTCGTGCAGCGTGAGACCGGGCAGCGCTTCGAGTTGCGCCCTTGTCCACTCCACGCCCGCGGGCAGGAAACGATCGGCCGGCTTCAGTACGGCGTCTGCTTGCTCCTTCGTGCCGAGACGCCATAACAGCGCTTCGGTCTTGAGGCGCGCGCCCTCGCACGTCGGGCATTTCGTGTAGCTGCGGTATTTCGACAGCAACACGCGGATGTGCATCTTGTACGCTTTCGATTCGAGGTAATCGAAGAAACGCTGCACCCCGTACCACTGGTTTTGCCACTTGCCGGACCAGTCGGGCGAACCGTTGATCACCCAGTCGCGCTCCTTCTGCGTCAGTTCGCTCCAGGGCACGCCAAGCCGGATTCCCGCTTTCGCGCCGTAGCGCAACAGGTCGTCCTGATTCTCTTTCCATGCGGGCGTCTGCAGCGTCTTGACCGCGCCGCCGCGCAGCGTCTTGCGTTCGTCGGGAATCACGAGGCCGAGATCCACGCCGATCACCCGGCCGAATCCCCGGCACGTTTCGCACGCACCATACGCCGAGTTGAACGAGAACAACGCGGGTTGCGGATCCGCGTAGCGGATGTCGCTTTCGGGGCTGTGCAAGCCCGTGGAGAAGCGCCACGTCGGCGTGTCAACGGGCTTGTCCGCGCCTTCCGCGCCCGGCTCCGGCAACACGTAGACATTGACGCGGCCCGTGCCGCGCAGCAGCGCACTTTCAATGGCCTCCAGCGCCCGCGACCGCTCCGTCTTCTGCAAGCGGAACCGGTCTGCGACCACGTCGAGCATTTGCCGGCCGTTCACGTGCCGCTTTGCCTGCACGCGCGTATAGCCGCTGGCGGAAAGCCACTGCGCGACTTCGTCGTCGCTCGCGGACTCGGGCAATTCCACCGGAAACGTAATCGCGATCCGCGGATCGTTCGCCTCCGTGCGCTCGAGCAATTCGACGTAGATGGTCTCCGGCGTGTCATGCCGGACCTGATGCGAGGTCTTTTTATCGAAGAGCTCGGCGGCGCGTGCGTAGAACAGCTTCAGGTGATCGTTCAGCTCGGTCATCGTGCCGACGGTCGAACGCGAACTGCGCACCGGATTGGTCTGGTCGATAGCGATTGCCGGCGGCACGCCGTCCACGCGATCTACTTGCGGACGGTCCATCCGGTCGAGGAATTGCCGCGCATACGCGCTGAACGTTTCGACGTAGCGACGCTGGCCTTCGGCATAGAGCGTGTCGAACACGAGGCTCGACTTTCCCGAGCCGGAAGGACCGGTCACCACGGTCATCTGACCCGTGTAAAGGTCCAGATCGATGTTCTTGAGATTGTGCTGGCGAGCGCCGCGAATGCGGATTGCGTTGTTGGATGCCAATTTTTCCTAACCGGTTCAATGAGTTAGATCGTCCGCTAGTGCGCTTGGGCGAAGCGTGGCCCGCGCTGGGAAGCCGCCGTTCGACGCGCATTAGCGAGATAACAGCCGATGAAGTCGACACTGTACACCCATACAGTGTTTTCGACAGGGCCTGGGAGGGTGAAAAACAGCCGTGAAGGACATGCGCGATCCGAAATCGCTGGAGGCTTTCGTACCGGCGCCGATCATCCTGTTAATCGGTATACCTGGATAACGTCACTACTTTACCCGGATAGCTTATGCGCCGAGAGTAGCTTCCATTCATCGTTGATCTGGAGGATCTCTATGCGTGTATTCGTTACTGGTGCGACCGGCTTTGTCGGCTCCGCCGTGGTTCAGGAACTGCTCGCCGCGGGGCACACGGTGCTCGGCCTCGCCCGCTCGAATGCCTCGGCTGCGTCGCTTGCCGCGACCGGAGCGGAGGTGCATCGCGGTTCGCTCGAAGATCTCGACAGTCTGCAACGCGGCGCGGCCGCCGCGGACGGCGTGATCCATACGGGCTTCAACCACGACTTCTCGAAATTCGCCGAGAACTGCGAGGTGGACCGGCTTGCCATCGAGACACTCGGTGCCGCGCTCGCGGGCTCTGAGCGCCCCCTGCTCGTTACCTCGGGAGTCGCCCTCCTCGCGTCGGGCCGGGCGGCAACCGAGGCGGACGAACCTGTGCCGACTTCCGCCGTCTATCCCCGTGCTTCGGAAGTCACAGCCGCTTCGCTGGCGGCACGCGGGGTATGCGCGTCCGTGGTCCGCCTGCCGCCGTCGGTCCATGGCCATGGCGATCATGGATTCGTACCACGCCTCATCGGCTTCGCACGCGACAAGGGCGTCTCGGCCTATCCGGGCGATGGCCTCAACCGTTGGCCCGCCGTTCATAGGCTCGATGCTGCCCGTGTCTACCGGCTGGCGCTCGAGAAAGGAACCGCAGGAGCCCGCTATCACGCGGTCGGCGAAGCGGGTGTGCTGTTCAAGGACATCGCCGGCGTGATCGGGCACCACCTGAACCTGCCGGTCGTCAGCAAAACCCCTGGAGAAGCGGACGAACACTTCGGTTGGTTCGCGATATTCGCGGGATTGGACGCCCCGGCCTCAAGCCAGCGGACAAGGGAACTCCTGGGGTGGGAGCCGAAGCAGCCCGGGTTGATCGCCGATATGAACCAGGCGGGGTATTTCGGGGGTTGAGGATGCGACTGGGGAGGTGTCCGTTTTAACGGCCTGTGGTTGCCGAAGCGCCCGGAGGCTTGTCCGGCTCAGCCGGAAGCCTCCAGGTGCAGATGCGCCAGAACGTCACTGCCGCGTTCAAACACGGCTTATTGCGCAGGAACGTGCAACACGATCTGAAACCCCTCCGTTGTCGAAGGCGGGACAAAATGCTGCGTTATCTGGTCGAACTGGACATCGGTCGTTTCGAACGGATGCTCGCCCGAGGCATTCCGAGCCTTGAGCCGGGTCTTGCAGATCTCATCACTGACGTCGAGATAATGAAGTCGATGTCCCACGCGGGCGCCGGTAAATAACTCGCGCCCCCATGTACGGCTGTTGATCGTATTGAAGGGAAAATCGAGAATCACGGACATCCCGGCTAACAGGAGCGCCTGGACGTGATCGGACAGCGCTCGCCGAATGCGTCCCGAGCAACGTACATAATCATCCAGCGTGCGGATTTCGCCTGGATAGAGGTTTGCCAGCCAACTATCTTCGCTGATGATCACGGCATTCTCCGTGCGCGCCAGGCGTTTGGTCAGCGTTGATTTTCCTGATGCGATTTTGCCGCAGACCATATGAAGCACGGCTGCTTCATATGCACCGCTCTCACTCTTGCTCATGATTTCCAAGTCCTTTGTAGGAGCCCGGAAAGCAAAAACCCGCCTTCCGGGCGGGTTGCTTATGAACTTTCACAAGTCGAGAGCTATTCCGCCGATAGAGTAACGGCGGTAATAATCGATTTGATGTAGCGCTTGTTCACTAAAAAATAATACCTTGATGAACGGTATGGAGCAAGCCGGCATACTAAATCAGCAGGGAACTCTACAGCCGCGGGTCAGGCGTTGAGACTTGCCAGCGTGTCACCCATGCACTCGAGCAAGGCGACTGTCATCGACTTCTCCGGGGTCTCCTGCAGGGTTGCCAGACCTATTTCAAACGGCAGCGCGGGTTCGAATGGCTTGATCGCAAATCCTTCCGATGGACAACACGCCGCGAGCACGCGGGTGACGATCGTCACGCCCATGCCGCGTGCAACCATGGCGCAGGCCACGCCGACCGAATGGACCTCCGCCAGTACACGTGGCGTGATGCGGGCGCGGCGGAAAGCCATATCGACTTCGCGTCTGTGGAGGCTTTGACGCCCGAGCAGGATCAGCGGCACGAGTTCGAGATCCAGCGCGCTGATCCTGTCGAGCGCGGCCAGCGGATGGTCGACAGGAACGACGCACGCAGACTGCGACGGAAACACGCGATGAACCCGCAAACCGGGCAGGCTTTCCGGCATTTGCACGAAAGCCAGATCGACTTCCCGGCTCAGGAGCCCGCGTTCGCCTTGTCCATAAGTGCCTGACAGAACCTCGAGCACGGCATCCTCGTGCGCCTTGCAGAATATCTCCATGATCTGCGGCATGGCGTGCTGGGCGAACGTGTTCGGCACCATCGCGCGAACCAGTTTTCGCTGCATTCCGCCAAGCCGCAATTGTTGCGCATGACGCCGCAAGCAATGCGATCCATCGAGCAAGGTCCTCACTTCATCGACTAAGGCGGCGCCCTCGCGCGTCAGGGTAAGCCTGCCTTGTTCCCGTACAAAAAGTCTGAGTCCGAGGTCTTCTTCCAGTTGAGCAAGCAGTCTGCTGACAACCGATTGCGAGATTTCCAGCCGCTGAGCCGCGGCTGTTGTCGTCCCAAGGCTTGCCACCGCTTCGAACGCTTCGATTTGCTTGAGGTTCATCCTTCCTCGCACATAAGGCTATGCAGATTCAGCATAGTGTTGCATCCAAAAATTGTCGGCCCAATTATCGCGAAACTGCACGGGACTTGCCGGGACTTTTTGGCGGCTTCAAACGCTTTGTCACCTGGCGAGATCGCCGGATTCGCAACACTTAACGCTCGAGGTTGTTACGCAATGATCGGTTTCATCATCCATCGGTTTGTACAGAGCGTCGGCATCCTGATGCTGACGTCTGTGCTCGTTTTCTGCGGCGTGTTCGCTATTGGCGACCCGATCCAGATTCTCGTGCCCGCCGACGCGAGCCCGGCCGAGATAGCGCAGGCCGTGCACTCGCTGGGCCTCGACCAGCCGATGTGGAAGCAATACCTGCTGTTTGTGGAACACGCGCTGCATGGCGATCTTGGCCGGTCGTTCGTGTTCAACCAGCCGTCGATCCAGCTGATCATGGAGCGCCTGCCGGCCACGCTCGAACTGGCACTCGTGGCGCTTGTCATGGCGTTGACGATCGGGCTGCCGCTCGGCTTGCTCGCCGGCATGAAGGCCAATTCGCCGGTCGACCGCGTGATCATGGGCGGCTCGATCCTCGGCTTCAGCCTGCCGAACTTCTGGCAGGGCATCATGCTCGTGCTGATTTTCTCGGTGACACTGGGCTGGCTGCCCTCGGCGGGACGAGGTCATCTTGGCACCCTGCTCGGCGTTCATACGAGCCTCGCTACACGCGACGGACTGATTCACCTGATCCTTCCAGCGCTGAATCTTTCGCTGTTCAAAATGTCGCTCGTGACCCGGTTGACGCGTGCCGGTGTCCGGGAAACGCTGCCTCTCGACTACATCAAATTTGCCCGCGCCAAAGGTCTGCGCGAGCGCCGGATCATTTTTGTCCACGTGCTGAAGAACATCATGATCCCGATCGTCACGGTGGTCGGCATGGAGTTCGGCTCGCTGATCGCGTTCGCTACGGTGACCGAGACCATCTTCGCGTGGCCGGGCGTGGGCAAGCTGATCATCGACAGCATCATGCGGCTCGATCGCCCCGTGGTCGTGGCGTATCTGCTGATCGTGGTCGCCATGTTCACGCTGCTGAACCTGCTTGTCGACATTCTCTATTCGCTGCTCGATCCGCGCGTGCGTCTCGGAGGTGCCTGACATGAGCACGCTTTCGAACCTGCTCCCACGCTGGACGACGAACCGCGACACCCGTACGGGGCAGGCATTGCGCGGCATGTTCGGCCGCCCGGCCGTAGCGCTCGCGTCGCTGACCTGCATTGCGCTGATCATCGTGGCGATCTTCGCGCCCTGGCTCGCACCGCAGAATCCGTACGACCTCGCCGCGCTGGATATTGTCGATGGCAGGCTGCCTCCCGGCGCACGCGGTCATCTTGGACATCTCTTCCTGCTGGGCAGCGACGCCCTCGGCCGCGACGTGTTCGCCGCCATGATGTTCGGCCTTCGCACGAGTCTCGGCGTCGGCATCTCCAGCGGCGCGTTCGCGCTGATCGTGGGCACCACCCTCGGCCTGGTGGCCGCATATTTCGGCGGCTGGATCGACACGCTGATCATGCGCACGGTCGACCTGATGCTCGGCTTCCCGACCATCCTCGTGGCCTTGATGACGCTCGCCATTCTCGGCCAGGGTGTCAGCAAGGTGATCCTCGCGCTCGTGATCGTGCAATGGGCGTATTTCGCCCGCACGGTGCGCGCGGTCGCGGCCGTCGAAAGCAAGAAGGAGTACATGGAGGCGGCGTTATGCCTGGGTTTCAGTCATCGGCGTGCGCTCTTCAGCCAGTTGCTGCCCAACTGCCTCGCGCCGGTCATCGTGATTGTGATGGTGCAGATGGCGGCGGCCATCTCCGCTGAAGCAACCTTGAGCTTTCTCGGGATCGGCTTGCCGGTGACGCAACCCTCGCTCGGATTGCTGATCGCGAACGGCTACCAGCAATTGCTTGCGGGCTTCTACTGGATCAGCGTGTTCCCGGGCGTGCTGCTGGTCATGCTTGTCTTCAGCATGAATATGGTCGGCGACGGCTTGCGCGAAGCGCTCAATCCGCGCCTTCAGAAATAGGAAATCCCATGTCTCCAGCCATTCCTACTTTATCGGTCGAGAAGTTGCAGACCCATTTCTTCACCGCGGCCGGCGTGGCAAAAGCCGTTGACGACGTGAGCTTCGATGTCTATCCCGGCGAGATCGTCGGTCTTGTCGGCGAGTCGGGTTCGGGGAAATCGATCACCGGCTTTTCGATCCTCGGTTTGATCGACGCTCCGGGACGCATTGTCGGTGGACGAGTGTTGTTCAAAGGTGTGGACCTGACGAGCTACGGCCGGGAAGCGTTGCGCCAACTGCGGGGAAATCGGATCGCGATGATTTTCCAGGATCCGATGATGACGTTGAATCCCGTTCTTCGCATTGACACGCAGATGATGGAAACCGTGCGCGCTCATGCGCCGGTGTCGAGACAAGCGGCTCGCGAACAGGCGCGCGAGGCGCTCGCGGCGGTCGGCATTCCCGCGCCCGATGAACGGCTCAACGCATATCCGCATCAGTTGTCAGGCGGCATGCGGCAACGCGTGGCGATCGCGATTGCGATGCTGCACAAGCCCGACCTGATCATTGCGGACGAACCCACGACCGCGCTCGACGTCACCATCCAGGCGCAGATCCTGGCGCAAATGCAGAAGCTGTGTGCGCGCTCGAACACGGCGATGGTCTGGGTCAGCCATGACCTTGCCGTGGTTGCGGGGCTGGCCGATCGCATCTGCGTGATGTATGCGGGACGCATCGTGGAAACAGGCGACGTGGACACCATCCTCGAACATCCGATGCATCCGTACACGATCGGCCTGCTGGGCGCCGTGCCCGAGAACGTCGCGCGCGGCGAGCCGCTGACGCAGGTTCCGGGCGTCGCCCCTTCGGCTCTTGCGTTGCCCGCCGGTTGCGCGTTCTCCCCGCGATGCACGTTTGCCACCGATACCTGCAGGACACAAAGGCCGCCGGTGTTCAAAGCGGGCGGTAGCCATCTCCACCGCTGTTTTCATCCCGTTGAGCGAGTTGCAGCATGAGCACGCCAGTTCTTATCAAGGCCGATCAGGTGTCGCGCCGTTTCGTGAAGCGGTCGAGTTATGCAGAGCGCATTGCGCAGATGCTGGGCGCCAAACCCGTGTCGCACACGGTCCATGCAGTGGACACCGTGAACCTGGAGATTCATCGCGGAGAAGTGGTCGGGCTCGTTGGTGAATCGGGCTGCGGCAAGTCGACTTTCGGCCGCATGCTGGCGGGCGTGGTGCCGCCTTCGTCGGGAACCATTCACGTGGCCGATGCAAACGGTGCCGGCACGACTGTCCTCGGCTCGCGCGGGAAGCTCGCGCACAGGCTTGGGACACAAATGATCTTTCAGGACCCGATGTCATCGCTCAATCCGCGCAAGCGGGTGCGCGAGATTATCGGCGAGGCGCCGCTTGTCCATGGCATGGTGAAGCGGTGTGATCTGGATGATTACGTTGTCGACGTAATGCAGCGGGTCGGGTTGAATCCGGATGTCAGGCAGCGCTATCCGCATCAGTTTTCCGGCGGCCAGCGGCAGCGCATCAGCATTGGGCGGGCCCTGGCGGTGAAGCCCGATTTCCTGATATGCGACGAATCGATCGCGGCGCTCGACGTGTCGATCCAGGCGCAGATCATCAATCTCTTCATGCGGTTGCGCGCCGATCTTGGGCTGACATACCTCTTTATCAGTCACGATCTCGGTGTGGTTGAACATATCAGCGACCGCGTCGCGATCATGTATCTGGGACGGATCGTGGAGACCGCGCCTACGGCTGATTTATTCGCGAGGCCGCTGCACCCGTACACGGTTGCGCTCTTGAATCAGGTGCCCCGCTTGTCGAACAGGAAACGTGTCTATGACTCCATCAAGGGCGAGATTCCGTCGCCGCTTGCGCCTCCGAAAGGATGCCATTTTCGTCCGCGCTGCCCACACGCGATGCCGCGCTGCAGCGTCGAGCCGCCGGAATTGACGGAAGCGGCCAGCAATCACCGGGTCGCATGTCACTTGTTCACGGAGGCGAAATGAGTCGCCTCCGGATTGCCGCCGCCTGCTTTCTGATCGCTGCATGCAGCATCCCGCCGGGCGCGTCCGCCCGCGCGCTGACCATGGCCGTGGCGGCCGAGCCTTCGTCGATGGACCCGCTGTTCTCCCGCACGCAGAACAATCAGCAGGTGGAAAACATCTTCGAGCGCTTGATCTCGCGTGATGAGAACCTGCAGATTCAACCCGGTCTCGCGGTGGCGTGGCGAGTCGTGGATCCGACCACGTGGGAATTCAAGCTGCGCCCCAACGTTCGCTTCCACGACGGTACGCCGTTCACCGCGGACGACGTGGTGTACTCGGTGAAACGCGCGTCGAATGTGCCGAACAGCCCCGCACCCTTCTCCGGTGCAGTGGCAAATATCGCGTCCATTGACGTACTCGATCCGCTCACGCTGCGCATCCATACGAAGACCCCTGCGCCCGGGTTTCTCGAACAGGTCGGCATGCTGTTCATCGTGTCGCGGCATGCGGCGGAAGCCCATCAAAGCAACCAGTACGTGTCGCCCGCTGTAGCAGTCGGGACCGGTCCCTACAAACTCAAGCGCTGGGTGCCGGGCGATTATCTCGAACTCGTGCGCAACGACGACTACTGGGGCCCCAAGCCGCCATTCGACGCCATCACCGTCCGCTTCGTCGCCAACGACGCCGCGCGCATGTCCGCGCTGCTGTCCGGTTCCGTCGACCTGATCGATAACGTTCCGCCGGTCAATGTGCCGCGACTCAAGCGCGACCCGGCCGTGACGCTTTACTCGGGCGCATCGGCGCGGCTGATCTATCTCGCGCTGGACTCGAGCCGCGAGCACTCCCCGTTCGTGACCGGCCCGGACGGCGAACCGCTGCGAAGCAATCCGCTGCGCGATCTGCGCGTGCGGCAGGCCATATCGAAGATGATCGATCGAAGCGCCCTCACCCGATATCTGCTGAACGGCGCGGGCGTTCCCGCCGGCCAGATGGTGCCGCAGGGAATGGGCGGTTACTCACCGGCATTGCAAGCCGATCCGTACGATCTTGCCGGCGCGAAAAAACTGCTTGCGCAAGCGGGTTATCCAAACGGATTCACGCTGACGATCCACTCATCCAACGACCGCTTTTCCTCTGACGGCGATGTCGCCCAGGCCATTGGACAAATGCTCGCTCGCGGCGGCATCCGGATCGCAAACGTCGTCACGCAGCCCTATAACGTCTATGCGGGCGCGGCCGCCAAGCAAAGCTACAGCGCCTTCATCTTCAGCTTCGGCAATACGACGAGCGACTCCACCATCGCCCTTTCCAACGTCATGGCGACCTATTCGCGAAGTGCCGGAACAGGCGCGTTCAATCGCGCCCGCTACTCGAATCCCGCGCTCGATCACGCGCTCGCCGCGGCCAGCGCCAGCTTTGACCCCGTGCAGCGCGAGCGCTTGCTTGAGCAAGCCGCAGACGCGGGATTCCGCGATCTCGGCATTGTCCCGCTGTATTTTCCCGAGAACTTCTGGGCGACGCGCAACGGCGTCACGTTTCACCCGAACAAGGCTGAATACACCACGGCAACTTATGTAGGAATCCGATAAAAATGATTGATACGGTTCAGAAGAATGATGTCGACGCTGCAGCCGGACAGGGTGCAACGTGCACCGAGTTCATGATTTCCATGCGAGATGGCGTACGCCTCGCCACGGACGTTCATCTGCCGGCAGGTTTTCGTCCGGGTATTGACGCACCGTTGCCGACCATTCTCGAGCGCACGCCTTATGGCAAGCGCGAGGTATCGCGATCGGAGATCAACCGGGGCGAGCCGGCCGCGCATCGTGGCGATGTCGCCGCGTATTTCGTTGCGCGCGGCTTCGCGGTCGTGTTCCAGGATTGTCGCGGACGTCATGGATCCGAGGGCGAGTTCACCAAGTACCTGTCCGAAGGACCGGACGGTTATGACACGCTCGAATGGATCACGCAGCAGGACTGGTCAACAGGCCGGATCGGCACGATGGGTCTCTCGTATGCGGCGCACACGCAAATGGCTGCCGCCTGCATGAATCCGCCGGGCCTCGTGTGCATGGTGATCGACTCGGGCGGGTTCGCCAACAGCTATCACTGCGGCATCCGCCAGGGCGGCGCCTTCGAACTCAAGCAGGCAACCTGGGCGGTGAACCAGGCAAAGGGGAGCCAGGCGGTATTGAATGATCCGTTGCTCAAGGCGGCACTCGACGCGCAGGATCTGAAGGAATGGTTTGCCCGCATGCCGTGGCGGCCGGGTCAGTCGCCATTGCGTTTCGTGCCTGAATACGAGCGCTATCTGTTCGATCAATGGACACACGAAATCTTCGATGAATTCTGGCAACAGCCCGGCATTTATGCAGAAGGGTTCTACGACACCATGGCGCGTGTTCCGACGGTCCTGATGTCGAGTTGGTACGACGCGTACGTGCGCTCGACCATGGACAACTTCGCAGCGTTGTCGAAGCTCGATCCCGTCGCCGCGCCAACCTACCTGATCATGGGGTCGTGGCTGCATGGCGACCGCAACGTGCCGTTCAGCGGCGACGTCGATTTTGGGCCCGCCGCCATGATCGAAGGACAGATAGCTGCGGACTGGCTTGCGTTTCGCGCGCAATGGTTCGACCGGTGGCTGAAGCCCGCCACACCGGGAGCCACGCAGTCCGATCCTGTTGCAAGGATCTTCCTGATGGGAGGAGGCAGTGGCACCCGCAATGCCGACGGACGCATGGAACACGGCGGTGCCTGGATCCAGTCATCGCAATGGCCGCTGGCGGACACGCGCTTCACCTGTTTGTACTTGCGGGAAGGGGGCTTGTTGTCCCGGCAACTGCCTGAAGAGGCGGACGCCTCTGTTTCGTACGCATTCGATCCGTCGAATCCCGTTCCTACTATTGGCGGAGCACTGACATCGGGTGCGCCGGTGTTTGAAGGCGGTGCATTCGACCAGCGCGAAGACGAGCGCTTCTTCGGCACACGCAATCCGGGCGTCCCGCTCGCCGCACGCAACGACATCGTCGTATTCGAAACGCCTCCGCTGGAAGAAGATATGGCGGTGGTGGGGCCTGTCATCGTGAGATTGTGGATATCGTCGGACGCACCCGATACCGATTTCACCGCGAAACTGATCGATATGTATCCGCCCAACAGCGACTATCCGGAAGGTTTCGCAATGAACCTGACCGACGGCATTTTCCGCTGCCGTTTTCACCGGTCGTGGAGCGAACCCGAGTTTCTCGAACCGGGCCGCCTTTATGAAATAACCATCGAACCTTTCGCGACCGCAAATTTATTCAAGCGCGGGCACCGGATTCGACTGGATATATCGAGCAGTAATTTTCCCCATTTCGACGTCAATCCGAATAGCGGCGAATCACCGGCGCTGGCGCGGGCACCCCGAATTGCCGTGAATACCGTGCACCTGGGAACGGAGCACCCTTCGCACCTCGTTCTGCCGATCGTGCCTGTCAGCGCGCTCAGAGGCCTGGAGGCACTCATCAGCCACTAAGCCTGCCGTGAGGCCGGCACTCGCTGGCCTGCCCTTGAAGCCTGTCCAGCGGCGCCCGTTCCATCGGGCGTCAGGGGCTCCTGTTGCCCGAGTTTTTTCATGCATCAAACCAGCAGCAAAACCCAAGCAATCAACTACAGAGGAAGGATCATGCACAAGCACACTCCGCGGGCAATATTGGCTGCGTCAGTAGGGCTCGGCTTTATCGTGACGACCGCACACGCTCAATCGACGGTGACGTTATATGGCATTGTCGACGGCGGATTTACTTATACGAGTAACCAGGGCGGCAAAAGCAATTACCAGGCAACAGCAGGGAGCGAACAGGGTTCGCGCTGGGGGTTTCTTGGCAAGGAAGATCTGGGCGGCGGCAACGCAGCGATCTTCCGGCTTGAAAACGGCTTCAACCTGCAGACCGGCGTGGCAAGCGCGAACGGCCGCATCTTTGGCCGTCAGGCATGGGTCGGGTTGTCGAGTGAAAAATGGGGCGCAGTGACGCTCGGGCGCCAGTACAACGCGGCACAAGACTCGCTCGAACCACTGCAGGTCTCGGCCGATACCTCGCAATACGGCACGCATCCGTTCGATACCGACGACCTGAACAACACCTTCCGCACCGATAACTCCGCGAAGTACGTCACGCCGAACTTCCATGGCTTGCAGATCAACTCCATGTACGGCTTCAGCAACAATGCCGGCAATTTTGCAATGAGCCGTTCCTACAGTGTGGGCGCGTCCTACGCCGGCGGTCCATGGCGTCTTGGTGCGGCCTATGTTCGCCTGGACAATCCGGCGGTGGATACCACGGGCGCCATTCCTTCGGATAACTACTTTACTTTTATCAAGGGTGTGACGAAGCAGCAGATCTACGGCGCGGGCGGCCTTTACGATGTCGGCAAGGCGAGTCTTGGTTTGATGTACACCAGCACGACTTTCGACCTGACGCCGGCCTCGCAGCACCAGACCTTCCAGAACGCTGAAGCGAGCATTCGCTATCAGATCACCCCTGCCCTGAGAGCGGCGCTAGGCGAGACGTATACCGAAGTAACCGCGAACGCGAAGCCCGCGAGCTGGCATTACTGGCAAACCACCAGCGCCTTGCAGTACTTCTTGTCGAAGCGGACCGACGTGTATATCGACTTGATCTACCAGCGTGCAAGCGGTGCAGTTGCCGCGATTGAAGGAACATCGGGCGCCTCGAGCAGCCACACACAGTTTCTGACTGTCACGGGCATCCGGCAGAAATTCTAAACACGTCCTGACCAGCGTCACTGTTGCCGGCAGTGACGCCGTTGTGCCCCATGCCTACGACACGAACGGCAGCTTCACATCGCGCGCAGCATCCAGCATCGACAAGGTGATCTTCCGGACTTCCAGCTTGCTCTGCGTGATATGGGCACGCAGCAGGATGGTCGCCTCGGTCAGCCGGTTGCGCTCGATGAGATGCAGCATGGTCGAATGCTCGTCGTAGGTCGCACTGGTCCGGTGAGGCTTGAGGAAGTCGAGCCGGCGCACGATGCGGATACGCTCGGTGACGTCGTTATGAACACGCACCATCTCCGCATTGCCGGTTGCGGCCACGATCTGCCGATGAAAATTTTCGTCCATGCCGAACATCTTCACCGGGTCGGCTTCACGCGCTTCCGGCGCGACACACCAGATTGCCTTGAGTGCTTCGATAGCCTCGCGCGCCGCTTCGCTGCCCGACGTCAACCGCTCAAGCGCGGCTACTTCAAGCACGATGCGCAAGTCGTAGAGCTGATCCATCTGGTCGAAGTCGATCCGCGCGACCTTCCAGCCGCGCCGGAAACCGACCTCCAGATAACCTTCGCGTTGCAGCCGGAACAAGCCGTCGCGCATCGGCGTGCGCGACACGCCGTAATACTGCGCAATACCGTTCTCCGAAAAACGGTCGCCCGGAAAAAGCCGGAAGTTGAAGATATCGGTTTTCAGCCGCTGGTAGACCTGCTCGGCGAGCGGATTGGCGGCGTTCGGCTCGATGGCTTCCAGCCCTGTTTCAAATGTGTCTTCCGGCATGCGGGTTCCCCTTTGTTCTTATTATCGGCGTTTCAGGGCTCGGGAATCAGGCTCACGTGCGCAGCGACAATTTTCCAGCGATCGGCAGGACCAAGGCGCGCCCAGCTTTGCATCTGGCGTCCGATCAACGGCGTCGCGTCGCTCGTGAATTCCGTGCTGACAGTCGCGAAGTCGCGGCCGAACGTGGTGACGACGGTCCGATGCAACGTACGCGAAGCGGGCACCGGCTCACAGGTTTCGCGCCATTGGCGAATGGCCTCGCCGCCATGCTGGATTTCGGCAATGCCGTAACGCACGGTCTCCAGCGCGTCCCAGAACAGTGCGTTCATCGTTTCGATATCGTTGGCCACGAGCGCGCGCTCATATTCGACGAACACCCTGCACACCTCGGCAACGACTTCCGGCAGGTTGATATCCATTGTCGGCAGGTTCCTCATGCTGCGGTAAAAGATGACAGGGGCGCGGTCCATCCAACAATACCGCCCTGGGACCGCACCATGTCCAGCGTCGCAAGCTTGAACGCCGGGAAGTAGCTGGCGGTCGCGTCCTCGACAAGCAGGCAGTCGTAACCGCGGTCGTTCGCTTCGCGCATTGACGTCTGCACGCACACCTCCGTTGTCACTCCGGCGAACACAAGGTGCGTGATATGCCGCGCCTCCAGCTCCTGAGCCAACAATGTCGCATAGAACGCGCCCTTGCCGGGTTTATCGATGACAAGCTCGCCTTCGGCCGGTGCGAGCGCGTCGACGATCGCATTGCCCGGTGCACCCCGGATCAGGATGCGGCCCATCGGCCCTTCGTCCCCAATGCGCGCATTGGGCGCGCCGCGCAACCGCTTGGCCGGCGGACAGTCCGACAGGTCCGCCGCATGCGACTCGCGCGTATGGACCACGAACCACCCGCTTTGCCGCGCCAAAGCCAGCAGCGCGGCGACGGTCGGCACGATCTGCGCAAGCAACGCTACATCGTTGCCCAGCGATTCCCCAAAGCCGCCGGGCTCGATGAAATCGCGCTGCATGTCGATGATGACAAGCGCGGTGGTTGATGGATCGAAGGTAAAGGGGTCGGGTAACGCTGGAATCGTGATCGTCATGGCTAGTCCCCGCAACGGTGCAGTCTCATTCGATCACCTCCTTCAACGCTTCGGCAACCGGAGCAACGTGCGCCGTCGAGTCACCGTGCCCCGCCATGTAGTGGCCCAGTGTTGCGCGTTCGGCATTCCCGGCGGGCGTCTCGTACACGAGCTCCCCCTCCGCGATCACGACGATCCGGTCCACCAGTTCGAGCAATTCGTCGAGGTCTTCACTCACGAGCAAAACCGCTGCGCCGGCATCGCGCGCCGCCATGATGCGTGCATGAATATCCGCCACCGATGCGAAGTCGAGACCGAACACCGGGTTCGCCACGATCAGAACATCCACTGGCTGACCCAGCTCGCGAGCGAGCACCGCGCGCTGGACATTGCCGCCCGAGAGCGTGCCGATCGCGCGCTCGGGCAATGGCGGACGGACATTGAAATCGTCGATGAGATGAGCGGCGCGGTCCCGCATCGCGCGCCGGTCGAGACGCCAGCCGCCGCGACGCAATGGCGCGCGGTCGAAGTCGCGAAGCGCTAGGTTTTGCGCGACGCTCATGTTCGCCACGCAGGCGTTTTTAAGCGGTTCCTCGGGGATGGCGAACACACGCCGCTGCGTCATTTCCTCACGCGTGGCGTGGTAGGCATCGCCTGCTATCTCCATCTCGCCGGTCTTCACGCGACGCTGCCCCACCAGCGCCTCGACCAGCTCCTTCTGCCCATTCCCCGATACGCCGGCGACCCCGAGTATTTCCCCTGACCTCACTTCAAGCGATGCCCGTTTGACGGCAGCATGGCCGCGATCATCGTCAATGGAGATATCGCGCATGGCAAGGCGTATGCGCGCTGCGGGGTCCACCGGTTTGCGCGCGACCCGTTCCGCATTCACCGCGTCCATGACCGCTGTGTCGCGCGTCTCGGCTGTACCCATCATCAAGCGGGCGAGCGCGTCACGACTGGTCGCCGATACGGCGCTCGTGCCCACCTGCCTGCCCTTGCGCAGCACAGTCACGTCGTCGGCATACGCCATCACTTCGCGGAACTTGTGCGTGATCATCAGCACGGTCAACTCGCCGCGTGTCGTGAGCTCACGCATCAGCCCGAGCACTTCGTCCGCCTCTTGCGGCGTCAGCACGGAGGTCGGTTCATCGAGGATGAGGAAACGCTGCCTGAGATACAACTGCTTGAGAATTTCCAGCTTCTGCTTTTCCCCTGCCGCCAGACCGGACACGGGCGCGTCGAGCGCCAGGCGAAACGGCATGCGCCGCATGAACGCACCGAGTGCTTCGCGTTGCGCGGTCCAGTCTATTTTCCAGGGCAGGCTCCCGCGCGCGAGCAGCAGGTTCTCCTCCACCGACAACCCCGAGGCCAGCGTGAAATGCTGGTACACCATGCCGATACCCAACGCTTGCGCATCGCGCGGCGAAGCGATGCGAACCTCACGGCCATCGGCCGAAATCTGGCCTTCGTCGAGCAGGCCGTAACCCACCAGCCCTTTCACGAGCGTACTTTTACCCGCGCCGTTTTCACCGAGCAGCGCGTGCACCGTGCCCGGCCGGACCTTGATGGACACGTTATCGAGCGCGCGAAATGCGCCGAACGACTTGCCGGCATTGTGCACTTCCACCCCTAACGCATGCGAAGGAGTCGACATGATCAGCCGCCCAGTGTGATCAGGAGTGCGTTCGAATCCGATACCGCGCCGAACACGCCGCCTTGCATGGTGATCATGTGCAGCGCCGCCTGATGGTTGGCCGGGTCGGTCGCACCGCAGCAGTCCGCGAGGACGGTACATTCGAAACCGCGGTCGTTCGCTTCGCGCATGGTGGTATGGACGCAGACGTCCGTGGTGATCCCGGTCAACACCAGGTTCACGATACCCCGCGTGCGCAGGATCAGCTCGAGGTCGGTCGCGCAGAACGAACCCTTGCCGGGTTTATCGATCACAATCTCGCCCGGCAGCGGCGCCAGTTCACTGATGATTTCCCAGCCCGGCTCGCCGCGCACGAGGATGCGGCCGCACGGGCCGTCGTCGCCAATGCCCACGCCTTCAGTGCCCGCACGGCGGCTGCGCCAGCGTTTGTTCGCCGGCAGGTCCGACAGATCCGGCCGATGCCCTTCGCGTGTATGGATGATCGTGAAGCCCTGCTCGCGCATCATGGCCATCACGCGCCTGATCGGCTCGATCGGCGCGCGGGTCAGCGACAGGTCATACCCCATCTTGTCCACGTAACCGCCGTGGCCGCAGAAATCCGTCTGCATGTCGATCACCACCAGCGCGGTGTTGTCCGGGCGCAGGTTGCCATCGAAGGGCCAGGGGTACGGGGTAGCATCGATGAATCGGTTCATGGTCGTGGCGCCTTGGGAAGGAATAAGCAAGTCGTTCAACGTGTGAAGCTCAGCGTGTCAGACTGAGTTCGCCCGGTGCGCCGGCAAGCGTGCGGTCCGGACGGCAATTGATGATCATGATGGCGAGCGTGAGCACATAGGGCGCGGCGTTGTACAGGTAATAACCGCTCGTCACGCCGATCGCCTGCAATGCGGGCCCGAGCGCCCCCGCTGCGCCGAAAAGCAGCGCGGCCCACAGGCACCGCAACGGTTGCCAGCGCGCGAAAATAACGAGCGCGACGGCCATCAACCCCTGCCCGCTGGACAATCCTTCATTCCAGCTGCCCGGATAAACAAGCGACAGATACGCGCCGCCGATCCCCGCAAAAAAACCGCCCGCCGCAGTTGCGACGATGCGAATTCGCGTGAGCGGATAACCCATCGCGCGGGCGGTCTCCGCGTGATCGCCGACCAGACGCAGCGTCATGCCCCAGCGCGTACTGCGCAGTCCCCACTGCAGCACGAACGCCAGCACCACGCCGATCACGAACAGCGGGTTGATATGCAGCGCGTTGTGCAATTGCGGCGAGCTCGTCCATGTGCCCAGGTCGAATGACAGGAGGCCCGGCGCCTGCGGTTCAATAAACGGCTTGCCCAGATAAAACGCCAGTCCGGTCCCGAGCAGCATGAGCGCGATGCCGAACGCGATATCCGACACCCGGGGCAGCGAACACACGAGCCCGTGCAGGCATCCCAGCAGCAAGCCGACGCCGCCGGCTGCAAGCACGCCGATCCATGGGGAGCCGGTCAGGAAAGACGCGGCATAACCGCTCATCGCGCCCGACACGAGAATGCCCTCGAGCCCGAGATTCACGCGCCCGCCCTTCTCGGTCAGGCATTCGCCCAGGCTCACGAACAGATACGGCGTGCTGACGCGGATCGCGCCGGCAAAGAGGGACAGCAGCAGGATCACGAAGGGCGAATGTGCATCAGGCATGGGTCTGCTCCATCGGCAGGTTGATGTCGGCGAGTGCGGCGGCTTGCAATTGCACGCGCCACGCGGCGATCCTCCCGCCCAGCGCTTCCCATGCCAGCAGGTTGGCGAACAGCAGGCCCTGCAGCACGAGCGTGGTGGCATCGGGAAGATCAAGCCGGCGTTGCAGCAGGCTGCCGCTCGCTTCAATCCCGCCGATCATCAGCGCGCACACGATGATCGCGAGCGGATTCTGGCGCGCGGCGAAGGCGACCAGGATGCCCGCGTAGCCGTAGCCCGCGAGCAACGACGCGTTGGCGCTGCCCTGCACCGCTGCCACCTCGAACATCCCGGCGAGTCCTGCCGCCGCGCCGCCGAGCGCACACGCGGCCAGCGCGAGCAGGTTCACCGGCAAGCCGACCAGACGCGCCGCGCGATTGCTGCCGCCGACCACGCGCATCGCAAAGCCCTTGGTGCTGTACTTGACGAAGACCCACGCGCCGATGCATGCAAGGACGCCCCACAAGAGGCCCCAGTGGACTTCGAGACCCGGGAGCGATCCAATCATCATCGATGAGGGAACGGGGAGCGTGGAGGGCTTGTTGAGACTTGCCGGATCGCGCAGCGGCCCTTCGACCAGATGCTTGAACAGCGCAATGGCGATATACGCCATCAGCAAGCTGCTGATGGTTTCGTTCACGCCGCGCCATTGCCGCAGCGCGCCTGCTGCGCCGATCCAGACTGCGCCCGCCGCCATGCCCGCAAGCGCCATCAGCGGCGTTGCAATGAGCCATGGCGTGCCGGCCGGAAGCATCTCCGGGACGATGGCCGCGCACATGCCGCCGAGCGCCAGCGCGCCCTCGCCGCCGATCACGATCAACCCGACCTGTGCCGGCAACGCGACGCACAGCGCGGTCAGCATCAGTGGCGAAGCGCGCAGCAAGGTGCTTTGCCAGGCGAACGACGAGCCGAACGCGCCCTGGAAAATCAGGCCGACGGCATCCAGGACCGGCTGGCCCTGCACCAGCAGGAATAACGAAAACAGCACGAGGGTTCCGACGAGCGCAAGCACCGTCGGGATTGCCGGCAACAACGCAAGCAATACGCGGGCAGTCTGGGCATGAGGACGCATCATGACTCCTTCAGGAGGTCAGCAAAACCAGCCATCAGATCTGGCCGGCCACACCCGCCACGAGATAATTCATGCTCTCCAGCGTGTAGTCGGTCTGTATGTGGCTCGTTCCGGCGGCAATCGCGGTGCCGCCCTTGTTGTCCTTCATCGGCCCCTTGAAGATCACGAAGTCGCCCGCCATCATGCTGCCCTTGATCGCGTCCGCCGCCTTCTTCGCCTCTGGCGTGACCTTCGCGCCGTAGGGCGACATCTTGACGAAACCTTCCTTGAGACCGCCGCGCAGCACGTTGGGCTGAGGCTTGCCGGCCTGGGCATCGGCGACGAGTTCCTTGTACGGCGTCGCCCAGTCCCACTCGGCGCCGGTGAGATAACCCCTGGGCGCAAGCGCTGCCTGGCTCGCGTGATATCCGCAACTCATCACACCGCGCTTCTCGGCCGTTTCCACCACGACCTTCGGACCATCGACATGGCAGGTGATAACGTCGCAACCCTGGTCGACAAGACTGTTGGTCGCTTCCGCTTCCTTCACGGGCATCGACCAGTCGCCGGTGAAAATAGCCTGCGTGGTGATGGCCGGATCGACGGACTGCGCGCCGAGCGTGAACGAGTTGATATTGCGCAGCACCTGCGGAATCGGTTTGGCCGCGACAAAGCCGAGTTTCCTGCTCTTGCTCATGTGGCCGGCGACCACGCCGTTCAGGTACTGGCATTCATCGATATAACCGAAATAGCTCGCAATATTGGGCGGATTGCCCTGCTTCCACAAACCGCCGCAATGCGCGAACCGGACGTTCGGGTACTTGGCGGCCATCTTGAGCACGTGCGGATCGAAGTAGCCGAACGAAGTCGCGAAAATCAGCGTTGCGCCGTCCTGTTCGATCATCGCTTCCATGGTCTTCTGGACCGCGATGGTCTCGGGCACGTTCTCTTCTTCCACCACCTTGACGTTGGGCAGCTTCTTGATGATTGCCGCCGCCGACGCCTGCGCCTGGTTGTAGCCATAGTCGCCGCGCGCACCTACATAGATCACGCCGACCGTTGTGTTGCCCGCGGCGAAAACCGACTTGAACGGGACCATGCTCGCGAGCGCCAAGAGGCTCGCGTCCTTGATGAAAGTGCGACGGTTAGTCATGTCGTTCGACTCCTGGTTTGCGGTTATTGAGTGGCTCATTAAGCTATTTTTGAAGACTGTCGAGGTAGGCGATCCAGCCGCCGAAAGCGGTAATGTCGTTGGCGCCGCTATCCGCCGATACCGCCGATGGTTCGCAGATGAAACCCTTGACCAGGCGGCCATCGTTCAATTCCACGGTGCCAATGCCCATGGGTGCCGGAACGTCCATCACGAACTTGCCGAACGTGCGCAATGGCAGTTCCCACACTTCCACGGCAATGGCTGCGCCTTGTGTGCGAGGCGTATGCACGAGGCCGGGCTTCGGCGGCAAGGTATTGGCAAGCGCAAAGAGCCGATACCCCGGCGCGGTATGGGTTGCTTCCTTGAAGCGAGCGCCCGCTTCCAGCAATTGCCGGTTGAGTGGCTGGCCTCTCAAATGCGCACCCACGACCGCCAGCGCAACGGCCGGCTCCTCAAATGGCAACGGCTGGAGATCGGGAGACGGATCGGATTGTTCGTCAAAAAGCGCCTGGATCCGCGCGCCCAGCACAGCCAGACGATAGTCAGCGCCTCCCGGTGCAATCAGGGTCACGCCGGCCGGCAAACCGTCGCTTCGACGCAGGCATGGCACGGCCAGCGCGCACAGGTCCAGCAGATTGACGAAGTTGGTGTAGTAGCCCAGTTCGCTATTGCGTTCAATCGGGTTCGCCTGCACCTCGGCGATCAGCGGATGGGTCGGTGTTGTCGGAACAATCAGGATATCGAACTGATCAAAGCACTGATCGGCTTCGCGCTTGAGTTCAACGAGCGCGTATTGGCCATTGAAGGCATCGACTGCGCTGAAGCGGTCTGCCTTGCCGATCACCGACGCCACTGTTGCGTCGATATCCGCGAAGTGGGTCTCGAAGAACGTGCCCAGCGCGGCACGGCGTTCGGCAACCCACGGGCCGTCGTAGAGCAACGCCGATACCCGTTTGAAGGGCGCGAAATCAACATCGCCCGGCGTCAGACCCAGTTCGCTCGAGAGGGTATCAACGGTCGCGCGGAACGCGTGTCGAGCGTTGGCATCGCCGAAAAATTCCAGCTCGGCGGGCACGCCTATGCGCAACGGGAAAGCAGTCGCACCCAGCGCAGGCAGCTTGCGCGAATAGGCATCGAGTGCGTCGAACGCGGCCATCTGCGCCAGCACCTGCCATGCGTCCGCCACATCATGCGCGAAGACCGAGAGCGTATCCAGGCTGCGGCAAGCAGGCACCACACCCCGCTTGCTCACCAGCCCCAGCGATGGTTTCAGGCCCACCAGTCCATTGAATCCCGCCGGCACGCGGCCGGACCCGGCGGTGTCCGTGCCCAGCGAAAACGCGACGCATCCCGCAGCAACAGCGACTGCGGAACCGGAACTCGATCCGCCCGATACATAGGCGGGAAACTCAACCTGACGCACCGCGCCGAACGGCGAGCGTGTACCGACGAGACCCGTAGCAAACTGATCCAGGTTGGTCTTGCCGATAAGGATTGCGCCGGCATCGAGCAGCCGCTGAACAGCGAATGCCGACACATCGGGCGTGTAACTGAACGGTTCGCACGCGGCAGTGGTCGGTAACCCCGCGACGTCGACATTGTCCTTGACCGCGAACGGCACACCGAACAGCGGCAAACGCCCGAACACCGCGTCACCTTCTTCGGCGAGCGCGTCTTCAAGCGCACGCGCCCTAGCGCGCACCGCGTCCTCCGGCAGCAGCCGCGTCCACACTTCAGGACGGTCCACGGCGCTGATCCGTTTGAACACCGCGTCGACGGCAGCCGTCGGCGAGCAGCGCCGCGCCGCATACGCGGCCAAAAGAGCCGCGACGCGTGGGCGCTCGAACAGGTCGGTTAAGTCAGACATGAATTCCGTCTTGCATACAAGATGGAATTCATCAATGCAGAAGCTATGCCAGGCTCGTGCCCAAGGCGACCTGAGCCTTTCTGCATAAGGCTTGGCGTCGATTACGCAGGCTCAGTGCATTGGCTTGACCAGTGCCTGCCGCTCCAGTTGCTGGTGCGCGATGCACCGTCGAGAAACGCGTGCGCACAAAAGCAGCGCTCCCATGCATCGCTAAAAACCAAGCGCGCTTGAAGCCTCGGTATCAGGACGTCTGGTTCGCGCGCGAGGATGCGGTAACGCTTTTCCCCGTCAGGAATTTACCCAGCAGGATCGACGGGCGTTCGACCACGAAATGAGTGATGGCGGCAACGGGAATCACCAGCAGCGCCGCCGTCAGGATCGCCCGCCATGCGGAACCCGAATCCGGCATCAGGTGGATCACTGCAAGCAGAACAACGGTATGGGTCAGATAGAGGCTGTAGGAGATCGCGCCGAGGAATACGACCGGACCCTTGGCCAGTACCCGCGTGAACCCACTCGATGCGATTGCCGTGCAGACAATGCCCGAGGCACCCGCTACGACGCACCAATCGAAGATGTACTGACCGATCGCACCCGACGTAATCGACATCACCGAGCGCGACAGGAAATAGAGCGTGAGCGAAGCCGCGAGGACAAACATCGTCCGGTTGCCCTTCGCGAGCCATCGTTGCCAGCGCGCGCGGTGGCGCGCCAGCGTCGCGCCGACAATGAACATGCCGAGGTAATGCACCGTCATTGCCCAGTCGCCGCTGAAGCTTGGGCTGCTGGTCTCGTCCGCATTTCTCCCCATCGCGAACAGGAAAGACACGACGGAAATGAACAGTGCCGCTGCCAGGCAAGCGCGTGCGGAAAAGCGGCTGGCGCAATACACGACCAACGGCATCATCAATGAAATGCGCATCTCGTAGATCAGCGACCAGATGACGGGAAGTACGCGGTTAGCTTTGTATTGTCCGATAAATAGCAAATGATCCAGTATTTCGCTTCCGGAGAACGACCCGGTCCAGATATCGTTGAACCATGAACCCGCCCACGTGACCGGTTCTATATTGATCAGGGTAATGGCGAAAAAAGCGGCGACCAGCACGGCGAGATAAGGCAGGTAGATCCGGCAAATCCGTCTGATCATATAGTCGCGATATGTCATTCGACGATCCGACGTTAATTGCAGGGTCAGGACAAATCCGCTGAGTATGAAGAAGAGGATGACCGCTTCATGGCCAAGCGCCAGCACACGCATGGGTGACTTGGGTATCCACCAGAGCGGGCCGACCAGTACGAAATGATTAATGACGACCATCAGGGCAGCCATGCCGCGCAATGCATCCAGCTGAGGATAATGGCGGCCGTGAAAAGGGCTTGTTTGATTCATCCGATAAATGCCTCGCAGTCCGAATTAATGGCGAATGACGTGACGCTTAGCTGTCACGCTCTACCAAATTAATTAGTCGGTAAAGGAAACTTTAATGGCTGATTCAATAGACAATTAACGCTGTATAACTTTCTAATACTTTCTTACCTTATTGCCGATGCGCACCGCTCGGGCAGCCGTAATTTTTGCCTGCGTGCTTCAGCGGCCGCGCGTGGGTAACCTGGCCGCCCCGGCTAGACGGGAGACGGATAATCGCGCGCGATGATCTCGCGCAGGAACGCGACCACCGCACGGATGCGCGGCACACGCTGGAGATACTGGCTGCTGCTCAACCAGATCTCGCGACGCACATTCGTATGTCCGGACAGCACTTCCTGCAGCCCGAAACGCTCGGCCCTTGCAAACAGCGGCAGCATCACGATGCCACCACCGGCCGCGGCCGAGAACATCTGCGCAAGCATGCTGCTCGAATAGAAGCCAATGTGCGGATGCGTGATGGCTTCATCCAGCCAGCGCACGGCATCGAGCTGGATCAGGTCGGCGATGTAGCCCACAAACGTGTGCGCCTCGAGATCGGCGAGCGATGACGGCGTCCCCTCGCGCGCCAGATAGTCCGGATGTGCGTACAGGCGCAACTCGAACTCCCCGAGCTTGCGGACATCGAGATTGGTCCCGGAAGGCTGGAAAAAACCCAGGAAGAGATCGGCTTCACGCTGCGAGATGCGCACGTCGTGAGCCGATGTCACCAGTTCCACCGTGAGCCCCGGATTGACGCGCTTCAGGGTGACGAACTGTTCGCTCAAATACAACGACGCGATCCCTTCCATGGTTGCAATACGCACGAGCCCCGTCGGCCCCGGCTCGCCGCTTTCCAGCGCATCGCCCAACGTGAGCACGCTCGCCTCGATTGCCTCCACGTGCGCGAGCATGTCGCGTCCCTGCGTATTGAGCCGGTAACCCAGGCGGTCGCGCTCGAAGATCGGCGTGGCCAATGCATGTTCAAGTGCCGATATACGCCGCCCAACCGTCGAATGATCGATCCCGAGTTGCCGCCCCGCCCTGGACAAATTCCCGGTCCGCGCAACGATCAGAAAGATCCGCAAGTCGTCCCAGCTCAACTGGTTGAAGTTCATTCAGGTTCTCCGTCGGCCATCGTCGGTCGCCGTTGAGCGCTACACAAGACACGCCCGGCGCAGGTTGTGCAATTTTGCACAGGACCGAGATTGTTTTCCAATTCATTACAGAAAACGTCCTTTGTAGACTCCGCTTCAGTTATCCAGCGCGCGGCGACAGTCATTGCAATCATCGCCCGGCGCGTTTTCCATCCTGTGCGGAGACCCTCCATGCAAAGCAATCACGTCGACTGGCTCGCCATGCAGACGAACGAGCAATTCCGCGGCCTCGTGCGGCACCGGCGCAATACGATCGCCGTGCTCGGCCTGGTCGCCGCGCTCTACTACTTCTCGATTCCCGCGCTGATTGCGTGGTTTCCGGGCTTCTTCACGCTCCGCCTCGCGCCGGGAATCAACCTGGGGCTCGTCTTCGCCGTATCGCAATACCCCTTCGGCGGCCTGATCGCCTACGTGTTCCTGCGCCGCACGGCGTCGATTGATCGCCTCGCCGCCGACCTCCTGCAACAGCTCGCGCCCGCAACCGCGGCCGGCTCCGCGGCACCGGCCGCCCCCTCCTTCGATCTCGGGGAACATGCTCATGCGCGCTAAATGCTCAAAAGCGCTCGTGCTGCTGGCCGGGGCCGTCCTCTCGATCAGCGCCCGCGCGGCCACGCAAGCGGGCGCCGTCATCCAACATCGCGCCATCACCTTCGCCGTGTTCGGCCTGGTGATTGCGTCCACGCTTGTCATCACGTACTTCGCGTCGCGCCGAAACCGTACCGCCGGCGATTTTTATACAGCGGGCGGCAATATCGGGCCGGCCAAGAACGGCCTCGCCATCGCGGGCGATTATTTGTCGGCCGCCGCGTTTCTCGGCGCGTCCGGCCTGATTGCGCTGTATGGCTTCGACGGCATGATCTATTTGGTCGGTTTCTTCGCGGCGTTCATCCCGGTGCTGCTGCTGATTGCCGAGCCATGCCGCAACCTGGGCCGGTACACGCTGGGCGACGTGCTCGCCATGCGCAACAGCTTTCGCTCCACCAAGGCCGTGTCCGCCCTCTCCAGCGTGGTGGTGGCGCTGGCGTACATGATTCCGCAAGTGGTTGGGGGCGCCGTGATCGTGCGTGCGCTGGTCGGCATCGACTACACGGTGTCGGTGCTGTGCGTGGGCGCCCTCATGCTGATCTATGTGGCGTGCGGCGGCATGCGCGCCACCACCTGGGTCCAGGTCATCAAGGCGGTGCTGCTGATCGGCGCGTCGTTCATCCTGGTGGTGCTGGCGTGGCTTCCGTTCGGCTTCCATGTGCCCGCCTTCATGCAAGCCATCGTGGCAAGCCCGATGGTCCAGGCGCATGTCGCGCCCATGGTTACGTCGCTGCACGGCGATGCACTCGGCTGGCGTTTCCTCGAGCCGGGACTGTTCCTCACCAAGCCGATCGAGCTGCTGTCGCTTGGACTTGCGCTTGTGCTGGGCACGGCGGCAATGCCGCATATCCTGATGCGCTTTTTCACGGTCAAGGACGCACGGGCCGCGCGGCACTCCGTCATGTGGGCCATGCTCGGTATCGGCGCGTGCCATCTGTTCATCATCGTGATCGGTTTTGCCGCGGCGTATTACGTGGGTGCGCCGTTGATCGCGTCACTCGACAAGGGCGGCAACCTCGCCGCGCCGCTGCTTGCGCAAGCGCTGGTCGGAGGACGCGACAGCGTGGCCGGCGACCTGATGCTGGCGTTCATCGCCGCGGTGGCGTTCGCAACAATCGTGGCCGTGGTCGCGGGCCTCACGCTGGCCGCCGCTTCCGCGCTGGCGCACGACGTCTATGTAGGCGCCATGCGCGGCGGCAATGCGCCCGAGCGCGAGCAGGTGATCGCGGCGCGTATCGCCACGCTGATCGTCGGCCTGATAGCGATTTCCGTCAGCATCATGGCGCGCGGCCAGAACGTCGCGCAACTCGTCGGGCTGGGTTACGCAGTCGCCGCGTCGGCGAACCTGCCCGCACTGGTGCTGACGTTGTACTGGAAACGCTGCACGACGCAGGGCGTGCTGGTGGGCATCGTGGGAGGGACAGTGGCAGCCGTGCTTCTGGTGCTGGTGTCGCCGAACATGACCTATCCGGCGATGGCACGCGACGCCGCCCTGAGCCGCGTCAGCGCGATCGGGCAACGCCTGCCGTCAGTCTCCGATGCCGCGCTACGCAACGCGCTGCTGGCCGAGCAAAAAACCGCACAGGCCGCAGCCGATGCCATTCCCGCCGATGCCTCCAGCATGATCGGGCTCCGTGCTCCGCTCGTAAGCCTGCGCAATCCCGGGATCATTTCGATTCCGATCGGCTTCCTGCTGGTAATCCTGGTGTCCCTCTTCACCCGCGACCGGCGCGCCGAAGCGCGCTGGCCCGAGATGGTCGTGCGGCGCGAGACCGGCTATGGAATCGCCGCGGCCATCGATCATTGATTGCCTGATTGATTCGCTTGACTAAATAATCATCGAACCCTGCTTCGCAACCTGGATGAGCCACCCGTCATGTCCCGCCTTCCCGATGTAAAAGTCGCTGCCATCCATGCAGCGCCCGTTTTCCTCGACCGCACGGCAACCGTCGCCAAGGCTGTCTCGCTGATTCGCGAAGCAAGCCGCCATGGCGCGCAACTGATTGCGTTTCCCGAGTCGTTCATTCCCGCGTTCCCGGTCTGGGCTGCGTTATGGGCGCCTATCGACAACCACGACCTGTTCGAGCGTTTCGCGGCTGAAAGCCTCTACGCCGACGGCCCCGAGATAACCGAGCTCGCGGCGGAGGCGCGTCGCTGCGGCGTGTTTGTATCGATGGGATTCAGCGAACGTTCGCACGCAAGCGTCGGATGTCTCTGGAACTCGAACCTTCTGATCGATGATCGTGGCGCGGTGATCAATCATCATCGCAAGCTCGTGCCGACGTTTTATGAAAAGCTCGTATGGGCGTCGGGAGACGGCGCCGGCCTGCAGGTCGCCGACACGCGCATCGGGCGGATCGGCGGCCTGATCTGCGGCGAGAACACCAATCCGCTTGCGCGCTACACGCTGATTGCGCAAGGCGAGCAGATTCATATCTCGAGCTGGCCGGCGCTGTGGCCGACCCGCCGGCCCGCCGGCGGAGGGAACTTCAATAACGTTGCTGCCAACCGGCTGCGGGCGGGCGCGCACTCGTTCGAGGCGAAGGCATTCGGCATTGTCTGCGCGGGTTTCATGGACGACGATATGCGCGACTTCCTCGTGCGGCGCGATCCCGCAGCCGCCGCCGTGCTCGACGGCTCACCGCGTGCGGCCAGCATGTTCGTCGACCCGACGGGTGCTGCAATAGGAGACACGCTCAGCGACGAAGAAGGTATTGCGTACGCGCATTTCGAGCTGAACCGGTGCATCGAGCCGAAGCAGTTTCACGATGTAGTGGGTTACTACAACCGCTTCGATGTGTTCTCGCTGAACGTGAACCGCATGCGCCATGAGCCGGTTTCATGGACGACACCGTCGCCCGTGCTGACGGAAGAGACCGTGCCCGAAGTTGAAGCGGCATCGACTGAATCGGGCTACCGTTGAATCTCAATCGCGAATAGCGACAATTGCTTCGATCTCCACCGTTATATTCCCCGGCAGCGAACCCACGCCGACAGCGGAACGCGAGTGCCGGCCCGCGTCGCCGAACACATCGACGAAGAGGTCGGAGCAGCCGTTGATCACGCGCGGGTGATCGGCGAAATCCGGCGTTGCATTCACCATGCCGAGCAGCTTCACGACGCGTTTTACCCGGCTTAAATCGCCCAGTTCCACATGCAGGACAGACAACAGGTTAAGACCAACGAGTAACGCATGCGCATACGCTTCTTCTGCGGTGACGTTGTCACCAACCTTCCCCGTCATCAGGCGTCCGGTCTCATCAAGCGGACCTTGCCCCGACAAAAAAAGCAGGTTGCCTTCGCGTGTGCAATGAGTGAAGTTGCCTATGGGGGCGGGCACGTCCTGAAGTTTCAAGCCGCGGGCCTGCAGTCGTTCATAGCAGTTCATCTCAGTCGAAAATCCCATGTTGCGTTGGTTCTCTTTCAAGTGTTGAGGACAAGATTCAAAGACCGGCTTCAAAGACCAGCCAACGCGCGTTGCGCTTAACCGATAGAGTCAGGCGCGCGGCGCTGCCAGCCGAGCCGCGCTTCGATGCGCGCGGCGACAACTTTCAGTTCATCGCCAAAACGTTCGGTACTCTGAAGCGCCTTGGATTCCGGCATCACGATCGAAATGGTGAACACGCAGTCTCCCGACTGATCGAGCACGGGAGCGGCAAGACACGCCACGGACGCATCCGATTCCCCAATCTGGATCGACAGGCGCGCGTCCAGCGCTTCGCGCGCCATTCGCGCGAGCACGTTGGGGCGCGTTTCGGCGCGCGCCGTGGGAGACGGCTTAGCGTACCGCGTGAAATAGGCGATCCGCTCGGCGTCCGGCAGATGCCCCACCAGCAACCGTCCCGACGCAGTCCAGTTGAGCGGCACCCGGCTGCCCACTCGCGAGGTCACGCGAAAATGGCCCGGCCCCTCGGCCATTTGCAACACGACCATCATGCCTTCCTCGAGTCCGCATACCTGGACCGTCTCGCCGACCTGCGCCGACAAGCGGTTCATCTCTTCATGCGCGACAGCCAGATAGTCGAGCGAACTGGCATACGTCAGCCCGTAGCCGTACAGCCGCGAGCCGAGCCAGATTGCGCCCTCGGGCGTGCGCGCCAGCAGGTTCTTCTCCACCAGGTCATTGATGATCGAATAGACCGTCGACAGCGGCGCACCGACCAGACGCGCGATTTCATACGCGGTGGCAGGACGGTTGGTGTCCTGCAACGCGTCGAGAATCTGCACCGCCCGGTCGATCGCGCTGGTGCGCGTGCGCGACGGGGGCGGCGACACGGGCGTATCCGGCACCGGCTGCTCGGCGGGCGGCGGTTCCTGCATGGCTTGACGGGGCTTGGCGGCCATCGCGCTCCTGGAGACTGATTGTTTTTGTACAGTTTGACGCAAGCGCATCGTATGATAATCTAATACACAATTACAACATACATTCCATAATAAAGGAATATCAGGAGCCGCACGATGGATATTTATTCCCGATTTGGTCTACGCCCGGTGGTCAATGGTTCGGGCACCATGACGAGCCTGGGTGCGTCCATCGTGGCGGCGCCGGTCATTGAAACAATGGCCGCGATCCTGCCTCGGTTCGTCGAGATCGACGACTTGCAACGCAAGGCGTCGGCCGTGATTGCGCAAGTTTGCGGCAGCGAAAGCGGCTATGTCACCGCGTCCTGTTCGGCCGCGATCACGCTCGGCATTGCCGCGACCATGACCGGCGACGATCCGGGGCTGATCGAGCGTTTACCCGATACCACCGGACTGCGCAACGAGGTCGTCGTGCAAACGGGCCATCTTGTCAATTATGGCGCACCCGTCGACCAGGCCATCCGGCTCGCGGGCGCTCGCGTTGTGCCGGTGGGAGCGGCCACGGAGTCGCACGGTTACCAGCTAGCGGCTGCAATCAACGAGCGCACTACCGCCGCGCTGTATGTGGTCTCGCATCACACGGTCCAGTTCGGACTGGTCCACGTGGAAGAATTCATCGCCATTGCGCATGCGAAGGGTGTCCCCGTGATAGTCGATGCGGCTTCCGAATATGACCTCACGCGTTTCATTGCAGCGGGCGCTGATCTCGTGCTGTATTCGGCGCACAAGTTCCTGGGCGGTCCGACCGCCGGTATTGTGGCCGGCAAGAAAACGCTGGTACGTGCCGCCTATTTCCAGAATGGCGGCATTGGCCGTGGCATGAAAGTGGGCAAGGAAGGCATTGCCGGCGCGATTGCCGCGCTCGAGCAATGGCAGCAGCGCGACCATGCGGCGGTCCGCGCCGTTGAGCGCGGTTATCTCGAGTTGTGGCGTGAAGCGCTGAACACCCGCCCCGGCGTGCGCGCGGAGATCGATCCCGATCCGACCGGCAATCCGCTCGACCGCCTGAAGCTGTCCATCGATCCACGCGAGGCGCGTATCAGCGCCTGGGACCTGGCCGACGCCCTCGCCCATCCGCCGGCAGGCAGCGTGCCGGTGATCGTCCGCGATCATGAAGCCGAACTGAATTTCTTCTTCATCGACCCGTGCAATCTGCATCCCGGCCAGGAGCATAGCGTGCTTGAACGCCTGCTTGATGAACTCGAGCGCGCGCAGCACGTGCCGCTTCCGCTGGTCACCCCGTTTTTCCAGCGTGACGCGCGGCGTGGCGCCGGCCGCCGCAACTGGCCTGACTGAGTAGCCTGACTGAACCTGATTTTCCAGTATGACCGATACGCCGGATTTCCCCGGCGTCGCTTTGCCATGTACGTTTAGTAATCCTTATTCCATCGAAGACAACAAAAATTCATCGATGGACGCCCTTCTTTCGACCAGAGGAAACCAGATGCATAAGCAGATCCTACGCACGGCCGTGGCCGTCGCCGTGACTGGAAGCGTTGCGCAAGCCGCTTTCGCCCAAAGCAGCGTGACGCTCTACGGTATTGTGGATGCCGGCTTCACGTACACCAACAATCAAAAAGGCAATAGCTCCTATCAGGCGACTCAGGGCAATGTGCAAGGGTCGCGCTGGGGCTTGCTGGGCAGCGAGGATCTGGGCGGCGGCAACAAGGCCCTGTTCAAGCTGGAAAACGGTTTCAGCCTGGAATCGGGCGCGTCAGGCCAGGGCGGACGCATGTTCGGCCGCAGCGCATGGGTGGGATTGAGCAACGACCGCGCGGGTACGATCACGCTCGGCCGTCAGTACAACAGCGTGCAGGACTATCTCTCGAACCTGCAGATCAACGGCGTGGGCGCAATGAGCCAGTACGGCAACGCGATCTACGACAACGACGACATCAACAACACCTACCGCACCAACAACGCCGTCAAGTACACCACGCCGACGTTCTCGGGCTTCACCGCCAACGCCATGTACGCGTTCTCGAACACAGCCGGCGACTTCTCGAACAACCGCGCGTGGAGCGTGGGCGCGGATTATGCCGCGGGTCCGGTGCGCCTGGACGCGGCCTACTCGCTGGTCGATCACCCGGCGTCGAACACGACGGGCGCGGCGCCCTCCGACAACTACTACAGCACCAGCTCGTCGATCATCAGCAACGTCGTGCGCAATCAGGTCTGGGGCGCAGGCGGTGCCTACACGTTCGGGCCGGCCACGGTCGCCCTGCTGTACACGAACTCGCAATTCGAACTCCTGACCGGCGGCAGCCTGCGTTTTGCGAACTACGAAGCAAGCGTGCGATATCAGTTCACGCCCACCACGCTGCTCTCGCTCGGCTACATCTACACGAGCCAGAACAGCAGTTCGGCAACCGCCTCGAATGCTCACTACAACCAGCTCGCACTCGGCGGCGAGTATTTCCTGTCGAAGACCACCGACGTCTATCTGAACGGCATTTACCAGCGCTCGTCCGGTGCCAAGGCATGGGTTGAAGGGGTCTCGAATCCGTCCGGCAACAACGGCCAGTTCGTCACCGTCGCCGGCATTCGACACAAGTTCTAACCAGGTAAGCCGGACCCGTTGAAGCCCTGCGCGGCTCGACGGTCCGGCTTTTTCGACCGGTTTTTCCGACCGCTATTTTGGAGCCTCCATGGCGACTGTCCAGGGAAGTCTGTTACTCGTCTACGCGCTGGTCGCGATCATCGCGCTGGTCGTGCTGATTGCGCGATTCAAGCTCAATCCGTTCATCACGCTGATGGTGGTGTCTGTCGCGCTCGCGCTCGCCGTCGGCATGCCGATGACCTCCATTCTCAAGTCATTCGAGACCGGCGTGGGCGGAACGCTCGGGCATATTGCGATCGTCGTCGGGCTCGGTACGATGCTCGGCAAGATGATGGCCGAATCCGGCGGAGCTGAACGGATCGCGCAAACGCTCATCGGCTTGTTCGGCCCGAAGAATGTGCATTGGGCAATGATGTGCATCGCGTTCCTCGTCGGCCTGCCGGTATTTTTCGAGGTCGGCTTCGTGCTGCTGATTCCGATTGCGTTCAACGTCGCGCAGCGTACCGGCACGTCGATGATCCGCGTCGGCATTCCGATGGTCGCGGGACTCTCGGTCGTGCACGGCCTGATTCCGCCGCACCCCGCCGCGTTGCTGGCGGTGACCGCCTATAACGCCGACATTGGCCACACGATTTTCTACGCGTTGATTGTCGGTATTCCCACGGCGATTATCGCGGGACCGCTGTTCTCGAAGCTGATCGCGAAGTTCGTCGTGCTCGAGGGTGTCAACCCGATGGCGCAGCAATTTATCGAGCAGGATGCCGCACGCGCCACGCAGAAACTGCCCAGCTTCGGTATCACGCTGCTGACGGTCCTGTTGCCGGTGCTGCTGATGCTCGTGGGTAGCTGGGCTGACCTGATCGTGCCGGCGAAGTCAACGGCCAACGACGTGCTGCGCCTGATCGGGCATCCTGACATGGCGTTGCTGCTTGCCGTGCTGTTGAGTTTCTACACGTTCGGCTCGGCGCGCGGCTTCGGTCGAGAATCGATCCTCAAGTTCACGAACGAGTGCCTCGCGCCCACCGCCAGCATCACCCTGGTCGTGGGCGCCGGAGCGGGTTTCGGGCGCATCCTGATCGATAGCGGCGCGTCCAAGGCGATTGTCGATGTAGCCACCGGCGCGCATGTGCCGCTGCTGATTCTTGCGTGGCTGGTCGCCGGCCTGATTCGCGTAGCGACGGGATCGGCGACTGTTGCCATGGCCACGGCTGCGGGAATTATCGCGCCGATTGCAGCGGCTGCCGCCTCCACCGCAACCGGCGTGCGTCCCGAACTGCTCGTGCTCGCGACGGGTGCGGGATCGCTGATCCTCTCGCATGTGAACGACGGCGGTTTCTGGCTGGTCAAGGAGTACTTCGGCATGACCGTGACGCAGACGTTCAAGACCTGGACTGTCTGCGAGACGATTATTTCGGTGACGGCACTGGCGTTCACCCTCGGGCTCTCGATGGTGATCTGAAGCGGCGCGGCAGGTCGATAAAACGCTTGCCGCCTGCTTCAATGACGCTGCAGATCCGGCGCGTGCGCGTTGGCGCGCCGACGCTGCCGCACCGGAACGGTGATGACGTCATGCGCCGAGTTGATAACCCTTGTTGCGGATCGTATGAAACAACGGCTCCTCACCTTCGGTATCTATCTTCTTTCGCAGCCGGCGGATATGAACGTCGATCAGGTTGGTGCCCGGATCGAAACGGTATCCCCACACGGCCTCGAAAATCATGGGCCGGCTCAGGACACAATGGCTCTGCTCCATCATGTAGAGCAGCAGCCGGTATTCGGCCGGGCTCAGGTCTATGACCACGCCCGAGCGCGTGACCTGCCTGCTCGAACGGTCGACTTCGAGCGTGCCGACCCGGAGCAGCGTGCCGCTTGACGCGTGGCTCGCGTCCTGACGCCGGATCATGACTTCAAGACGGACCACCAGTTCGTCCGGGTGATAGGGTTTCGTCAGATAGTCGTCACCGCCCGTGCGCAGGCCGCGCACTTTTTCATCGACATCCGACAACGCGCTGATCATCAGGACGGGCAGCTCGATCTCGGCTTCCCTCAGCAAACGGACCACCATGATTCCGTCCGCGTCGGACAGCTTGCGGTCAAGCGTCATGGCGTCGTACGCCATGGCAAGCGCTGTGCGCAGCGCCTCGCGCCCGGTCGTGACGAGATCGACCTCAAAGCCGTGTTCACGCAGCGTTTCAGCAATCTCCCCAGCAGTGCCGGGATCGTTCCCGACCGTCAGGATGCGCCGCTGCCTCGCGGCCCCACTCGCAATGTTGCTAGCCAATTGTTTTGCTCGTTATAGGTTCGAAGATCTCCCACTATTTTAACGAATCAATAATAGGCTGACGATGAAAATTCCCTCACAAACAATTCGCTAATTGCACCAACCCTCACTGCGCGTTACGACTCGCCAAAGTGGTTAAATCAATTTAAATTGTTGGATATTTTACCCGCAAATAAGTTCATCACAATTGCCAATTCCGAAATAATCGCTCTTGATTCATCTATATTTCTGTCACACGGATATTCCTCTATTTCTCAATAGCGATAGACTTGAATCTACATAATAGAAATGATGGGATCCTGCCCCGTGACGCCCAGTCAGGGCCAATGCATGCAGATAGTGAAAATTCTCCGATCCCAATTCACCCGGATATAACCCGGTCTCCCGCAGCAGCGGTAACCTGTGAGTCATACAAACGCATGACGAAGAAGCAGACAGGACAACGCGTTGCCAGGGCAGCTCACCGGATGACCATTAAACCCTCCAACCCTCCGTTGCCTTATGCACGCCTCCATTCCATATCGATTATCAGATAAATATCTATTCATGAGAAATTCAACATGAAGATTTAAAACAGGCAATACCGGTTTTTACAAGCAGCAAATTGGCGACGGCCTGCACATTTCGTGTCAGAAGATTCGCAACGCATCGAACAGAATGCAGGCCGGAACTGCGGAGCGCCCCGCAACCCCGCACCTGCCCGGTGCTCAAAGTCATTAAAAGTTCATTGAACTCGTCCAGTGTCGCGCCGTTAAGCCAATGAGTTCAACGGGATTCCCATGCAATTCTCCACCCTCCATGTCACACACAGCGCGCCATTGACAGTCGACGCGTTGATTGCCGACCGTGCGTTGTGGGCGGTGTTCCAGCCTATCGTGCACCTTGCCGATGGAGAGATTGCGGGGCATGAAGGGCTCATCCGCGGTCCGGCGGACACCGCGCTCGAGACGCCGCGCGGCTTGTTCGCACAGGCTCACGAGGAAGGCTCGGCTCACCGTCTGGAGGTAGCCGCGGCACGGGTGTGCTGCGAGTCCTTTGCGCGCCTCGACGGCGTCGGCCGGCTGTTCATCAACGCAAGCGCCGCGGTAATAGAAGCAAGTGTCGCCGAGGACGACGGCCTTGCCAATCTGCTCGGCGCAAGCGCGCTTGCGCCTGAGCGCGTCGTGATTGAACTGACCGAGCAAAGCGTCATTGCCGACCTCGACCGTTTCGACGCGACGGTTCGCGCGTTGCGCACCAGCGGCGCCGCATTCGCGCTGGACGACTACGGCAGCGCGAATGCGAACATGAATCTCTGGGTACGCTTAGCACCCGGCTACGTGAAGATCGACCGTTTTTTCATCGACAACATCGCGCTCGATCCGCTGAAATTCGAAGCCGTCAAAGCAATGGCCGCGTTTGCAAGAGCCAGCGGCGCCGAGCTGATTGCGGAAGGCATCGAGCGGCCGGCCGACCTGGGAATCGTCCGCGATCTCGGCATTACGTATGGACAAGGGTTCTTGCTGGGCCGCCCGATGGCACTGCCCAGTCAGGCATTGGCCGCGCCCATACAGCACTTGCTGCGCTCGTCCCGCATCACCGTCTATCCCTCGCATACCCATACGCACCGCGAGTCCCGCGCGAGCGGATTCGAACTCGACCGGATGCTGATTCTCGCGCCCTCGTTGCCGATGGATGCATGCAACGACCACGTGGTCGACCTGTTCAACGCAGCGCCGGACTTGCATGCGGTGGCGATTATCGACGACGGGCGGCCGGTCGCGCTCATCAACCGCCGCGCCTTCATGGACCAGTACGCGCTGCCCTACCACCGCGAGCTGTTCGGCAAGCGGCCCTGCCTGCAGTTCGCCAATCCGGCGCCGCTGGTGGTCGAGCGTTATGCCACGCTGGACCAGGTCGCGCATATGCTCGCCAACGACGATCTGCGTTATCTCTCCGACGGTCTCATCATCACCGACTCAGGCCGTTACGTGGGCCTCGCCACCGGCGAGCGGCTGGTGCGCGCCGTGACGGAGATCCGGCTGGAAGCGGCGCGTTATGCCAATCCGCTGACGTTTCTTCCCGGCAACGTGCCGATCAATTCGCATGTCGAGCGGCTGATCGACAACGGTGTCGACTTCGTTGCGTGTTACGTCGATCTCGACGACTTCAAGCCATTCAACGACTACTACGGTTATTGGCAAGGCGACGAAGTACTCAAGGCGGCCGCCGCGGCGCTACGCTCGGTCTGCGATCCGGCGGGCGATTTCCTCGGCCATATTGGCGGTGACGACTTCCTGGTGTTGTTTCAAAGTGCGGACTGGCGCAGCCGCAGCCTCCAGGCCATTGACCGCTTCGGTGAAGACGTCAAACGGTTTTACTCATCCGAAGACCGGCTCGCAGGCGGCATCCATAGCGAAGACCGGAGCAGGCGCCGGCAGTTCTTCGGCTTCGTCACCATGTCCATTGGCGCAGTCAGGGTGGCGGCCGGAACGGCGCGCATCAGCGAGGAAATAGGCGCAGTCGCGGCTGTCGCCAAGCGTCGCGTCAAGAAGGAAAAGACCGGAATCGTCACGATCGATTTCGCGCATCAGCGGTCTGTCTGATCGTTCGGCACGCAGCGCCCGCCGCATTGCTTACACTACAGTTACATGCACGCCGCTGCATCGCTTCCCGACCGGTCGGACGTTTTTTCTCCCGTATCCCGATGATCCCGATTGGCGCAGCCGCTCGTCACGCGTGAACTATGCTCGTTTAAAGCGTAACTGGTATAACGACATACTTAGCGTCGTAAATGGCCCGCTCCGCGGAGCGCAATTCTGACTGCAAACTCGCGATCCTTACGCACCATGACCACTCAAACACCTTCAGCCGCGCCCGATCTTCCTGTTGACATGATCATCTTCGGCGGTGCCGGCGACCTGTCCGCACGCAAGCTCCTGCCGGCGCTCTACATGGCGCATTTGCATTGCAACCTGCCCGCGCAAACACGCATCATCGCGATCGGCCGGCGCGACTGGTCGCGCGAGCAATACGTGCAATTTGTGGAAGAGCAATCGAAACCCTTCGTCGACAAGAAGGCGCTCGATCCGCAATCCTGGGACAGTTTCCTGGCGCTCTTCGACTACGTGCGCATCAACATTGATTCGGCAAGCGACTATCTGCGGCTGACGGAAATTGCGCGCAGGGACGTATGCCGCGTGTTTTATCTCGCGACAGCGCCGGACCTGTTCACGACCATCTGCGACAACCTCTCGGCGGCCGACCTGGTCGACAGCAACTCGCGTGTGGTGCTGGAAAAGCCGCTGGGGCATGATCTCGCGTCGGCACAGGCGATCAACGCTTCTGTCGGCCGCCATTTCGCCGAAGCGCAGATCTATCGGATCGACCATTACCTCGGCAAGGAAACGGTGCAGAACCTGATGGTGCTGCGTTTCGGCAATGCGATCTTCGGACCGCTATGGCAAGCACCGTACATCAAGAGCGTGCAGATCACCGTGGCTGAAACGGTGGGCGTGGGCAGCCGTGCCGGCTTCTACGACCAGACCGGCGCGTTGCGCGACATGGTGCAGAACCACCTGCTGCAACTGCTGTGCATCGTGGCCATGGAACCGCCCGTGTCGCTCGATCCCGATGCCGTACGCGATGAAAAGCTCAAGGTGCTGCGTTCGCTGCGCAAGATGACGGTCTCCGATATCGCGCGCGATACCGTGCGTGGCCAGTACAGTCCGGGCGCCATCGACGGCGAGCCGGTCAAGGGTTACATGGAAGAGGACAACGTGCCGGGCGACAGCCGTGCCGAGACCTTCGTCGCCATCCGTGCGCATATCAACAACTGGCGTTGGGCGAACGTGCCGTTCTTCCTGCGCACCGGCAAGCGCTTGCAGAAGAAGCAATCGGAGATCGTGATCGACTTCGCCGACCTGCCGTTCTCGATCATTCCCAGCGGGCCGCGCAACTATGGCAACCGGCTGGTCATCCAGTTGCAACCGGAAGAATCGATCCAGTTGCAGATGCTCGCGAAAGAGCCCGGCAGCGGCATGCACATGCTGCCTGTGAACCTGAATCTGGATCTGCAGCAAGCATTCAGCGAACGCCGCGCGGAAGCGTATGAGCGGCTGTTGATCGATGTGATGCGCGGCCGCCTGACGCACTTCATGCGCCGCGATGAACTCGAAGCTGCATGGGCGTGGGTCGAACCGATTTTGGACGGCTGGAAGGAATTGAACGACCGTCCGCGTGGTTATACGGCGGGCACGTTCGGACCGGCCGCCTCTTCAGCGCTGATGGCGCGGGAGAACATGGCGTGGGCCGAAGAAGCCTGACGCGGGTCACTCGCACCGGTCCGCCGGTGCGAGTGAAACGAAGTCCATCGTTCTAAACTGAAAACCGGACTTCGGCTGCAAGACCCTTGCCACCGGGTCCGTCGTCAAGACTGATGCTTGCCCGGTGCGCCCGCACGATCTCCCTCACAATCGCAAGGCCCAGGCCGCTGCCCTCTTCTCCCGATGCCCTGAAGAACGGCTCGAACACGCGGTCGCGGACATCGGCTGGAATACCGGGACCGTCGTCGGTGACGGCAAGGACAATCGTCTTGTCGCGCCGCTCGATCAACAACGTCACGTGACCTGACGCGGGCGTGTACCGGATAGCGTTATCGACCAGGTTGAAGACCAGCACCGACAATAAACGCGCGTTCCCTAAAACGATCGCGTCGTCGGCAAGCTGCGCAGCCAGCTCGATCCCGCGACGCTGCGCCAGCAGCGCCAGCTCTTCAATCACGGTGGTTGCGACCTCGCGCAAATCGACACGTTCGCCTTCGAAATGGCTGTAATCGGCGGTCTCGGCTTGCGCGAGCAAGAGCAACTGGTTGGTCAGCGACACCAGCGCCCCATTGCTCTTGTGCATGGCTGACAGGGTCTCTTTGACCGTGGCGAGATCGTCGTGCCGACGCGCGTATTGCAGTTGTGCACCGAGCAAGGTCAGCGGTGTTCTCAACTGATGCGCGGCATGTGCAATGAAACGCCGCTGCATGGCGGTCTGCCGCTCGATCCTCGCAATGCACTGATTGATTGCATCCACGATGGGCCGCAACTCGCTCTGAAGATGCTCCGAGCGCAACGGCACGAGTTCGTTCGGCGCGCGGTCGCGCACGTCGTTGGTCAGCGCCATCAGATGCCGCAATTCGAACGTCAGGCCGACACACACCAGCACGATCGCAATCGCAATGATCTCCGCGAAATGCAGCAGTTGCGGCCGCCATAACTCGGTCGCCAATGCATCGCGCTCCAGTTCCGTGCGGCCCACCGAAACAAGGATGCGCTTGCTTTCGCCGGAGTCGTACATCGGCCGGATGATGGAGACCGCGCGCACCGGCTGACCGTCGATCTCGGTGTCGTACCAGCCGGGCGAACTCGGCGGCTCGACCTGCTCAAGGTCCGACGTGCCCGCAATCGCCGGCCCGTCGATCACGCGGATACGAAAAAATACCCGGTCGCCATAGGGCGAACTCAGGATCTCGATGGCGCTCGGCGAAATGTCCGCATGCAGGAAACTGTCGTCCCATTTGACGTCGCCGGCCATCACGCGGGCGGACGCAAGCAGCGCATTGTCCTGGATCAGGCTCGCGGTTCTCTGCGCGCCTTCACGCGCCATGTAACCCGCGGCAAGCACATAGACAGTCAGCGGCAGCAACAACCACAACAGAAGCCGTAGCCGCAGGCTATTCGTCATCGCTGCTGGCCTGCAACAGATAACCCAGGCCTCTGAGCGTAATGATGGTGGCGGTGCTTTTCTCGAGCTTCTTGCGCAGCCGTGAGACGTATATCTCGATAGCGTCTTCGCTCGTGTGGGTGCTCGAACTGCCGAGCGAATCGGCCAGCATCGGCTTGGAGACCGTCTTCTTGGCCTTGAGGATCAAGGTCTCGAGCACGGCATGCTCTCGCGGTGTCAGGCTCAGCACGTCGCCCGCCACCGAAAACTGCCGCCGGTCGATATCGTAGGAAAGATCGCCGCAGCGCGTACTGTTCGAGCGCGAGGGCAACTGACGCCGCACCAGTACCTTGACCCGCGCGACCAGTTCGCGCGCGTCGAACGGCTTCACGACGTAGTCGTCCGCGCCGGCGCTCAGGCAAATCACCTTTTCATCCACGGAACCGCTTGCGGTCAGGATCAGCACGGGTGTGTCGTCGCCCCGTTCTCTCAGCCGCCGCAACACACCCTTGCCGGACAAGTTCGGCAAGTTGAGATCGAGCAGCACGACGTCGTAGCGCGTGGTGCGCAGGAACCGGTCGGCCGCGTCGCCGTCGCTGACGCGATCGAGCACAAAACCATCGTCTTCCAGAATCTTAGCGAGCCAGTGAGCCAGTTGCTCATTGTCCTCGACCAGCAGTAGCTTCATCACGTTCACCGCGTTATGCGTGGGCATTGTCCGCCAGCCCGGCATGCGCATGATTCGAACGAGCCTCACGCCACGCCGGGCCACGGCCCTCAGGCGAAGTGTATATCGCTCGGGGCGTGGCCATGCTGTTTGGCGCCACCCGTCAAGCGGTCTTGTACTGGCTGCGAGCTTCCGTGGATCGATACAGGATGAGTGTTGCGATCAATCCGCAGACCGCGGCAACAGCCATCCACGCACCTGGCGCCGCCTTGTTGCCGGTCACATGAATCAGGTACGTGGAGATAGCCGGCGTGAAGCCGCCGATCGTCGTCGCCAGGCTATACGCCAGCGAAAAGCCTGTCGTCCGTACTTCGACCGGCATGACTTCGGTGAGCGCGACAACCATTGCGCCGTTGTAGCTGCCGTACAGGAACGAGAGCCACAGTTCCACGCCGAGCAAGCGCAGGAACGACGGATCGGCAACCAGCCACTGCACGGCCGGATACGACGTGAGGATGGTCAGGACCGTGAAGAACAGCAGTACCGGACGGCGTCCGACGCGGTCGGAAATCGCGCCGGAAAGCGGCAGCCATACAAGATTGGACAAGCCGATGAACACCGTCACCACCAGCGCATCAATGGAGGAAAGCTTCAGCACTTCTTTACCGAAGGTCGGCGTGTAGGCCGTGATCATGTAGAACGACACGGTGGTCATGATGACCATGCCCATACCGGCAAGCACGACGCCCCAGTTCGAGAGCATCGACTTCATGATCTCGCCCATCTCCGGACGGTGTTTGCGGGCAAGGAACTCCTCAGTTTCCTGCAGCGAACGGCGAATGATGAACAGGAACGGCACGATCAGGCAGCCGATGATGAACGGCACGCGCCATCCCCACGACGTCATCTGGTCAGGCGGCAGGATGCGGCTCATGCCCACGCCGATCAGCGCAGCGAACACCACGGCCACTTGCTGGCTGCCGGATTGCCACGAACAGTAGAAGCCCTTGTTGCCCTTGGTCGCGATTTCGGAGAGATACACCGAGACGCCGCCGAGTTCCACCCCGGCCGAGAAGCCTTGCAGCAGACGCCCGAGCAACACGATGATCGGCGCGAGCACGCCGATAGTCGCGTAGCCCGGAATCACCGCAACCAGCAAGGTGCCGATAGCCATCATGGTCAGCGTGAGGATCAGGCCCTTGCGCCTTCCGTGATGATCGATGTATGCACCAAGCACGATTGCACCGATCGGCCGCATCAGGAAACCGGCGCCGAACACGGACAGCGCCAGCATCAGCGATGCAAATTCGTTACCGCTCGGGAAGTAGGTCTTGGCAATGGCCGAGGCGTAATAGCCATAGACCATGAAGTCGTACATTTCGAGGAAATTGCCGCTGACAACCCGAAATACCGACTTGAATTTCGAATCGTTTGCGGACATAGCGTGTGAGGACATGAACTTGACCTTCTCAAAAGATGCGGTGTGGCGGCGCACGATGGCGACAACAGTCACTGCATTCGACAACAATTGACAACGACCGGCGCGACTGCGCCGGACGCATTGATGGTACCTATCCAATCATCAATACCGACTTGCCCAACTGGCGCCGCTCCTCAAGCTCGGCATGCGCCTCCTCGACGTTATCGAGCGTATAGCGGGCGCTGATGGCGATGCTCAGCGAACCACGGCCAAGCGCCGCAAACACGTCGTCTGCGCGGCGCTGCACGGTTTCCTGGTCAGCGAGATGGTCGGCCAGTCGCGGACGCGTCAGGAACAGCGAGCCGCTTTCGCCCAGTTCAATGGGATCGAGGTCGTCCAATGAACCCGACACCGATCCATAGTTGACGACCAGCCCGCGCACACGCGTGGCGCGGAAACTGTCACGCAGCGTCGTGCGGCCCACCGCGTCATACACCACATCCACGCCCCGGCCGCCGGTCGCTTGCCGTACACGATCAGCAAAGCGGCCATCGTCGTAAAGCATCACGTGATCCGCACCGAGCTTGCGAGCGATGTCCGCCTTCTGCTCGCTGCTGGTGGTGGCAAACACCGTCGCGCCGCGACGCTTGGCAAACTGCACCAGCAACTGGCCGATACCGCCGGACGCTGCATGGATCAGGCAGGTGGTGCCGGCGCCGACACGGCCGACATCGTCGATCAGGTAATGGGCGGTCGACCCCTGGAAGATCGCGGCAGCGGCGAGATCATAGGGAATCGAATCCGGAATTCGTGCCAGCCGTGCAGCCGGCACGACTGCATACTCAGCGTAAGCGCCCCACGAAATACACCACGCCACCCGCTCCCCCGGTTCGAACGATGTGACACCCGCACCGGTTTCAACCACATCACCGGAGCCTTCCATGCCAAGCGTACAGGGAATTCTCACTGGGTACGTCCGCGAGACCTTGTATTTCCCCTGGCGCGTGTGGATGTCCATGAAGTTGACACCGGCGCACCTGACCTTAACCAGCACCTCTCCATACCCTGGTTGAGGAACTTCGATATCCTCATGAATCAGGACTTCGGGTCCGCCGTGCTGTTCTATGCGTATCGCTTTCATTGCATCGCTTCGAATAGAGGGAAATGAGCCGCCGGTTCCACGTCATTGTTTCCGCGTTACTGAGGGCCTGTCTGTACGCGGTCCACGAACTCGTTCGTATAGGTCCTCGACAGATCGATATGGCGTGGATCGATCGACGGGTTGGCCAGCGTGAGCACCTTCAGCACCGCAGCAGGCGTACCGTCCGGCATGCGCCCATCCTTCGTAAACATCGGCATGGAGGACTTCAGCGCGCTGATATAAAGCGCCTTGTCCGGGCCGTAAAAATCGCGTGGCACCTTGGCCGTTATCTCTTCCGCGCTATGGCTCGCGATGAACGCAAGCGAGCGCACCATCGCGCGTACAACTTTCTGCGCCTCATCGGGATGCTTGTTGACCCAGCTTCGCTCAGCGTAGAAACAGGGGCCGACGTACGGGCCGCCCAACGCCGCCACCGTGCCCGCGGTGCTACGCATGTCCACCAGCACTTTCGCACCGCCGCTCGCCAGCAGCCGGCTCGCGCCCGGTTCCTCGATCATCCCGGCGTCGATACGGCCCTGATCCATCGCCGCAAAAAAACTCTCGTCGGAACCGACCGGCAACACCGAATATTCCTTCGGCGACAACCCGGCGCGGGCGGCAAGATAGTGAGTCAGGAAGTTCGTCGACGATCCCAGTCCCGTCACGCCCAGCGTCTTGCCTTTCGCGTCGGCCATGGAGTTGAAACCCGCCGAGGATTTCTTCGAGACCAGTTCGACCAGCCCCGCGCTCTTGCTGAACACGACCAGCGCTTCGACATCCTTGCCGCGGCTCTGGAGGTCGATGGTGTGATCGTAGAAACCCACCGCACCCTGGATCGCGCCGGCGAGCAGTTCCGTCGCGGTATCGACGCCGGCCGGTTGCGACAGGATCTCGAATTCGAGCCCTTCGTCCTTGAAATAACCGAGTTGCGAAGCAAGGATCAAAGGCAGATAGACGATCTTGGACGTTCCTCCCGCCATCAGCGTCAGCTTTTCCGCCCTGGCAGGCGCCGCACCACACAACAGCGCAGCCAGCGTGCAAACGAGCGTGAAAAAGCGGGTGGAAAACTGCATCGGGCAACGTCTCCTTCTATCCGTGGCAAACCGGCATCTTGTTCTAATGTGCGGCAAGTATAAGAAGGCAAAGCCTTCTGCCTGCTTTCTGCCGGTGCAGGAAAATATCGGCGTTTACCCTCAGCCGGCCGAATTGGCCGTGCTTGCTGCCCGTGTGTAAACGGCTACGCGCCCAAACCCCTGAGGGAAAGAGCGCGTTTTATGTCCGGATTATGTTACGGCGTCTTGCCTGAGCCCGGGCTTACCAGGCGGCGATCACCGCGCCCGCGTACTTCGCTTCGATGAATTGCTTCACTTCCGGCGAGTGATAGGCGGCCACGAGTTTCGCCACCCACGGCTTGTCCTTGTCCACGGCGCGAATCGCGATGATGTTCGAGTACGGGCCATGCGGATCTTCAATCGCGATCGCGTCCTGCTTCGGCTTCAACCCGGCTTCCATGGCGAAGTTCGTGTTGATCGCGGCGGCGTCCACGTCGGCGAGCGAACGCGGGATTTGCGCGGCGTCGAGTTCGACGATCTTCAGCTTTCTCGGGTTATCGACAATATCGAGCGGCGTGGCTTTCAAGCCTGCATCGGCGCGCAACTTCAGCAAACCGTTCTTTTGCAGCAGCAACAGCGCCCGGCCACCGTTGGTCGGATCGTTCGGCACCGCAATGCGCGCGCCCTCCGGCAACTGCGCCAGCGACTTGAACTTCTTCGAATAGATGCCCATGGGGAACGTGACCGTATCGGCAACCTTGATCAGCTTGTAGCCGCGGTCCTTCACCTGCGCGTCGAGATACGGCGCGTGCTGATAGCTGTTCGCGTCGAGATCGCCCGACGCCAGCGCCGCATTCGGCTGGACGTAATCGGAGAATTCGACAATCTTGATGTTCAGGCCATTCTTCGCGGCCACCTGCTTCACGACTTCCATGACCTGCGCATGCGGACCGCCGGTCACGCCTACCTTGATGGTTTCGTCGGCTTGCGCGACGTTGGCGATCAAAACCGTTGCACTGAAAACAGCGGCCAGCTTGAGAATGAATCGACGTTGCATTGACTACCCTTTTGAGCTTCAAGAAATTATTTACGACTGGTCATTTGTGGCTGAGACGGCGCACGAGCCAGTCGCCCAGCGACTGCACAAGCTGCACGAAGACGATGAGGATCACCACCACCGTCAGCATCACTTCCGGCAAAAACCGCTGATACCCGTAGCGAATGCCCAGGTCACCCAGCCCCCCGCCGCCGATTGCACCAGCCATTGCCGAATACCCGACCAGCGACACGAACGTGATGGTCAGGCCGGCGACGACCCCCGGCAAGGACTCCGGCAACAGCACCTTGAACACGATCTGGCTGGTCGTTGCGCCCATGGCCTGCGCCGCTTCGATCAGGCCGCGATCGACCTCGCGCAGCGCGGTTTCCACCAGCCGCGCGATAAACGGTGCGGCCGCGATAGTCAGCGGCACGACAGCGGCAGCCGTCCCGATCGACGAGCCGACCACCAGTCGCGTGAACGGGATCACCGCGACGAGCAGAATGATAAACGGCGTAGAGCGCACCGCATTCACGACACCGCCCATGACCCGGTTCACCGCGAGATTACGCAATACGCCGTCGCGGTCGGTGAGATGCAGCAGGACACCCAACGGCAGCCCCAGGGCCGCGCCGACCAGCCCGGAAATGCCCACCATCACGAGCGTTTCCCAGAACGACTGGACGAACATATCGAACATTTCACTCAACATGGGACATCTCCTCCACCACCACACCTTGTTCACGCAGATAAGCAATGGCCTCGGCCACGTTCGCCGGCTTCCCGGCCGCGAGCACCGCGAGCGAGCCGAATGCCTGGCTCTGGATCTCGTCGATCTGGCCGTGGAGGATGTTGAAATCCAGTTCGAAGCGGCGGATTGTTTCAGAGAGGATCGGCTGGTCGACACCGGAGCCGGTGAACGCGAGCCGCAGCAGATGACCGCCGGTTTTCAGGCGCTCGGCCACGCGCAGCTTCAACGCGGGCGGCAACTCGTGCGCGATCACGTCGCCAATCAACGCGCGCGTGACTTCGTGATGCGGCTGCATGAAGACGTCGACCACGTTGCCTTCCTCCACCACGCGGCCGGCATCGAGCACTGCTACGCGATCGCAGACCTGCTTGATCACGTCCATCTGGTGCGTGATCAGCACGATCGTCAGGCCGAGTTCCTTGTTGATCTTGCGTAGCAGATCAAGAATGGAGCGGGTGGTTTCAGGGTCGAGCGCAGACGTGGCTTCGTCGGAGAGCAGCACCTTGGGCTTGCTGGCAAGCGCCCGGGCAATCCCCACGCGCTGCTTCTGGCCACCGCTGATCTGGGCGGGATAACGATCTTTCTGCGTGGTCAGCCCGACAAGTTCCAGCAGCGGCAACACGGTCGCTTCGATCTCGCCGCGCTTCATGCCGGCCAGTTCGAGCGGCAGCGCGACGTTGTCGAATACCGTGCGCGACGACAGCAGGTTGAAGTGCTGGAAGATCATGCCGATGTCACGGCGTGCCGTGCGCAATTGCGCGGCGGGCAGCGTGGTGAGGTCGCGGCCGTCCACGATCACACTGCCTTCGCTTGGCCGCGTCAGCAGGTTGATGGTGCGTACCAGCGTACTTTTACCGGCGCCGCTGCGACCGATGATGCCGAACACTTCGCCCGGCGGAATCGTCAGGTTGACGTTGTGCAAGGCTTCGATCCAGCCTCGCGGGCCTGCGAAGCGCTGCGACAGATTGCGTATTTCGATCATGTAAACAAAAAAAGCGACGGACTTCCCGTTGAGCAAGTTCGCTCGGGCAGCCGGCCGCCGTTCATCCCTGGTTCTCAAGAGGCGAAAGTTTAACGTAACCCGCGCAGCGGCTTTAATAATCTATTGCGCAAGGCTAATTACTTATGCGTATGTAGGCCGCGTGGCGGGGCCGTCAGAGGCATTGATCGCCCTCGAAATACGCAATGCTCATATCGATTCAAGCAAAGCTCGGTTCCATCGCGCAAAATCGATAGCTAAGATGACGGCATGATCCATGCATGATTTTCGATCCTCGATACGCTGCGCCGCTATTGCGTACGAACCGGTGCGCCAAGCGCGGCTCCATTGCACTCCTGGGAGTATTTCGTTGAAGAGCTTTGAATTTCGCCGGCCGTTCGTGGTCGGCATTGGCGGCACGACCCGCGCGGCCTCATCGACTGAACGTGCACTTCGCATCGCTTTGGCCGGCGCCGAAGCCGAAGGCGCCCGCACGCGCCTGTTCGGCGGCACGTTCCTGCACTCGCTCCCTCACTACGCGCCCGAACACGGCGAACGCACTGCGGAACAGCTCGAACTGATCGAGGCTGTGCGCGAAGCGGATGCGGTCATCATTGGGACACCGGGCTATCACGGCGGCGTCTCCGGGCTGGTCAAGAACGCGCTGGACACGCTGGAGGAACTCAGCAACGACAAGCGCCCCTACCTCGACGGCCGGGCCGTGGGCTGCGTGGTGACGGCTTATGGCTGGCAAGGCGGGGGGGCCGTGCTCACCTCCCTGCGTTCGATCGTGCATGCGTTGCGCGGCTGGCCGACGCCATACGGCGCGGCGGTCAACTCGCTGGAAACGCGCTTCGAGACAATTGATTCGTGCTCGGACCCGAAGGTCGCGGAGCAGTTGGCGACGGTGGGCCGGCAGGCTGCCCAGTTTGCGCTGGCGTTCAATGCGCGCGATGCACTGGGTGAACTGGATCTGCGTAGTGCCCGGTCCGCCGGGTCCACCTCGGCCGCACAGACTATTTCTGATTAAAAAACCGCCCGGTGCAATTCACACCGGGCGGTTTTGGTTCTACCAGCTTGCTTTTACCTGTTTAACCAGCTCTAAGCTCCGGGCGGTGTCAGTGCAGCCTTGACCGCTTTTCACCGCTCGCCACTTATTTACTCAGTACTCCACCCCGGATTCCGGCCGGCTCCTGCGTTCAATCCCTGAACGGCAACTCGGGCGTAAAGACAAACGGATCGAGCGCATAACCCGTGTGGAAATAACCACTGCATGCGCACGTTGCGATGCGTTCAAGATCGTACGGCTCGCGTGCCGCGTCGTGCGACTGACTGGCCGCCAGCGCCCGCCGCTCGCGCCAGTGCCGCAGCACTTCACTGCCCCAGTTCCTGAAAATGGCTCTCGGTTCAGACATCGCAGTTCTCCTTGAACGCGTTCCGGTATCGGCTACCGCTAAGTACACGGTAGGTCAAACTTGAACCGGCGGAAACCATCTTTTATTCATTTGCATATCTGACGATCAATAGAAACCCTGTTGCCTGTATTAAGCCAGCGTTTCACGGAGTTTAATCAGCGGTCCCTCATAAACGACCCACGTCCGGTGTGTAAAGCAAAGTCCAATCGCTTCGTTGCCGCGCCCGCGCACGAATGCTTCAATTTATTGCCGCTGTGACTTCCCTGCCTGCACCAGCGCAGAGCATCCCGCTACACGACGATATCCAACGATTCCCCAAGGAGCACCCGATGACCCTCATCGCCACGCCTGCCGCCGCCGCCGAACACTCGATCGCGCTGGACCTCGACATCCATCCAGTGGGCGGACGGATCGGCGCCGAAATCCGGGGCGTGCGCCTCGGCGCGGATCTCGCCGACTCGACCATCGCGGCCATCAACGCCGCATTGCTGCGGCATAAGGTGATCTTCTTTCGCGGCCAGTCGCATCTGGACGACACCGCGCAGGAAGCGTTCGCCAGCCGCTTCGGCGAGACCGTCGCGCATCCGACGGTGCCATCGGTTGCAGGCAGCAATCGTCTGCTCGAACTCGACTCGAAGGACGGCAGGCGCGCCAATTCATGGCATACGGACGTGACCTTCGTGCCGGCCTATCCAAAGATCTCGATCCTGCGAGGTGTCGTGATTCCGGCCGCTGGCGGCGATACGGTCTGGGCCAATACCGCCGAGGCCTACACCCGCCTGCCGGACCCGCTGCGCGCCCTGGCGGACTCCCTGTGGGCCGTTCATACGAATACCTACGACTACGCGGCGAACCGGACCGCGCCCGTGACCGATGCGGAGCAGGCGTATCGCGACCAGTTCACGTCGACGGTCTATGAAACCGAACATCCGGTCGTGCGGGTCCATCCGGAAACGGGCGAACGCACCCTCGTGCTGGGGCATTTCGTGCAGCGCTTCGTGGGTTTGTCGCAACGCGACTCGGACCGCCTGAAAGAGCTCTTCCACGAGCACGTGACGCGCCTCGAAAACACGGTGCGCTGGCGCTGGACCCAGGGCGACGTCGCGATCTGGGACAACCGGGCGACCCAGCACTACGCAGTAGCGGATTACGACGAGAGGGCACGCCGCGTGGTCCGCCGCGCGACCGTGCATGGCGACGTGCCCGTGGGTATCGACGGCCGGCACAGCCAGGCGTTGCGCGGTACGCCTGCGCCGAACTGATCCGGCGCCCGGCAGCGCTGCCGGCATTTCACGCTGTTCATAGGCGCTGCCTTTCACCCCTCCCTCACTACGCCTTAGTTGCGTCTTCTCTGCGAATTCAATGACCCCACGATCCCTTTTCCATTCCCTCATTGTTTCGCTGGGCATGCTTGCCGCCACGAGCGCCCTGGCCGCCGCCCCCGCTGTCGTCCGGATCGGCGTGGCGACGCAAGGTTATGGCGATCCGCCCGTATTCGGCGGCTCGCCGGCCGCGACCGCCCAGTTGCAGCACCGGGTGGAAGACGCGCTCAAACCTGACGGCGTCAAGGTGGAATGGCTGTTCTTCAAAGGCGCCGGACCCGCGGTCAACGAAGCGCTCGCCAATCGTCAGATCGACTTCGCCTATCAGGGCGACCTGCCTGCGGTGCTAGGCCGCGCTAATGGCCTCAAGACGAAACTGTTGCTGGAATCCGGCGTGCGCACGGGTGTCTACCTGGCCGTGCCGCCCGACTCCGACATCAAGAGCGTCAAGGACCTCAAGGGCAAGCGCGTCGTGATCTTCCGCGGCACCAACCTGCAGCTTGTGGTCGACAACGTGCTGAAGGCGAACGGTCTCTCCGAACGCGATCTGCGCGTGATCAATCTCGACGATGCCGCGTCGCAAGCCGCGCTTGCATCGAAGGGCGTGGATGCGGTGTTTCTCGACTTCAAGCTTTTCAAGCTCCAGCGGCAGGGTCTCGCGAAGATCATCTATGCATCGCGTGACGGCGGCCTGCAGTACACGCGTCAGGCGCATCTCCTGGTTCTCGACGACTTCGACCATGACCACGCCGATATCGTGCAGAAAGTCGTGACGTCCGTCGTGCAAGCGTCGCAATGGTCCTCGGACGAAGCCAATCGCGACGCGCTCTTCGCGCTGTGGGCGAAGAGCGGTGTGCCGGTGGAATCGTGGCAAGCGGAGTACGCGAACCAGACGCTCAAGGAACGCACCTCGCCGTTGATCGATCCGTTCATCGTGGCCCGCTATCAGGCCGTTGCCGACGACGCGCTGCGTCTCAATCTGATCCGTCAGCCTGTGAGCGTGAACGGCTGGTTCGAACCGAAGTATCTCGATCAGGCCTTGAAGACGCTGAAGCTCGAGAACTACTGGCAGCGTCTCGATCCGTCCGGCAAGCCGCTGGCATCGTGAACGTCTGAATTTTTCTGGAGAATCCGGTCATGGCGAACAGCATTGCCCGCACTTTGAATCCAGGCCGACGGGTGTCGCTCGACGGCACGCACGGTCACACTGCGAGCGTGGCGCGATCGCTTGGCTGGATCGCGTTGCCCTGGCTCGTGCCCGCGGCCTGCGCCGTGTTGTGGGTGCTCGGCTCGCACTACGGCTGGATCTCGCCGCAGATCCTGCCTTCGCCCACGCTTGTCTTCGACACCCTCGGCGGCCTCGCCAGCAGCGGCGAACTGTGGATGCACATCAGCGCGAGCCTGTCGCGGATTGCAGTGGGCTTCACGGGCGGCGTGGTGCTCGGCTTGCCGCTGGGCGCATGGCTGGGACTGTCGCCCACAGCGGAGGCTTACATCCTGCCCAGTTTCAATGCCGTCGTGCAGGTGCCGGTACTAGGCTGGCTGCCGTTCCTCATGATCGTGGTGGGAATAGGCGAACCGTTGAAGTATTTGCTGATCGGGCATGCCGCACTCGTTCCGGTTACCTTGAGCACGCTGCAGGGATTTCGCCGTACCCCGCCCGCGTATCTCGACGTTGCACGTGTCTTCCGTTATTCACGCCGCCAGACCATCTTCAACGTGATCCTGCCTTCGGCAGTCCCGGTCATCGGCACCGGCATCCGGCTTGCATTTACCAAAGCGTGGCTCACGCTGGTCGTGGTCGAACTGGTGGCGTCGTCCGAAGGGCTCGGTTACCTGATCGTGTACGGACGGCAGCTATTCCAGCTCGATCTGGTGCTTGCGTCGGTGCTGATCGTGGGTGCGATCGGGTATGCGGCGGACCGCCTGCTCACTGTTCTCGAACACAAGCTCTCGCCCGCGCGGCAGGCCTGAAGGAGCATCGACATGGCCACACCGTCCCTTGAACTTGAAACCGGCTCCGGAGCGATCACCGCTTCGGGTGAACCGGGTAAAGCCGGACGCTGGCGCGGCTGGGTCATCCCGGTTGCCGCGCTCTTCGCCTGGTGGTTTGTCTCGCGCCATGTTGTTGCCGGGCACGGCATGATGACCTCGCCCGCCCAGGTGTTGCATACGGCTATCGATCAGGCGAGAAGCGGCGCGCTGTGGCGTGCACTCTCGGCATCGCTTGCGCGCGAGCTGGCGGGGTTCACGCTCGGCGCAAGCCTTGGGCTCGTGCTTGGCGCGTTGCTCGGTGTCTCGCCCTTCGCGAACCGGCTGATCGGTCCGAGCTTCAATGCGTTCAAGCAGGTCTCGTTGTTTGCGTGGATACCGTTGATCTCCGTGTGGTTCGGTCTCGGCGATGTCGCGAAGGTCGTCTTCCTTTCGCTTGCCGCGTTGGTTCCCGTAGTCGCGCATACGAGCGACGGCATCCGCGCGGTCTCCCCCGCGCTGCTCGATGTGGCCCGCGTGTTCCGCTACAGCAAGTTGCAGACGGTCAGATACGTCGTGCTGCCCGCTGCGTTGCCGTCCATCTTCACCGGCATCTATCTCGCGCTGATCTATTCATGGCTTGCAACGCTCGGCGCGGAATATCTGCTGGTCGCCGGCAGCGGTATAGGCAACACGCTGGTCGACGGCAGCGAACAGTTCCGGATGGATCTCGTGGTGTTCGGCGTGATTGTGGTCGGCATCACCGGTTGGTTGTTGAACGCATTCGCCCGCGCGATCCAGCAACGCTGGTTCCGCGATCCGGCGGCTTGATTCCGCATCTTCCCTATTTCATAAAGAGTCCATATTGTCATGGTGACAGTCTCCGCTGTCCAAACAAGCGACCTCAAACTGCATCACGTCACGAAGCGTTTTGCCGGCGATGACCACTCGGTACCCGTGCTCGATCGCATCGACCTGTCGGTGAAAAGCGGCGAGTTCGTAGCGATCGTGGGTGCGAGCGGTTGCGGCAAATCCACGCTGCTGCGCCTGGTTGAAGGACTTGACGACCAGTTCGACGGCGACATCGAATTCAACGGCGAGCGTGTTCGTACCACCGACCTTGCCCGCGGTATCGTGTTCCAGGATCACCGGCTGTTTCCGTGGCTCAACGTCGAGCAGAACATTGCGGTCGCTCTGAAGAACTCGCGGCGCAGCAAGGAAGAGAACCGCCGTGCGGTCGCCGAGCATATCGCGCTGGTCGGCCTGAAAGGGTATGAAAAGCATCATCCGCATCAGCTGTCGGGCGGCATGGCGCAGCGCGTGGCCATTGCCCGCGGACTCGTGAACCGGCCGAAGCTCCTGCTGCTCGACGAACCGTTTGGCGCGCTCGACGCGCTCACGCGCAGCCGTCTGCAAAACGAGTTGCGACGCATCTGGGAACATGAGCGGATCACCATGATCCTGGTCACCCACGACGTTGATGAAGCCGTGTTTCTTGCAGACCGCGTGGTGGTCATGCATGCGCGGCCGGGGCGTATCGGCAAGATCGTGCAGGTGGATCTGGAGCGCCCGCGCAGTCGCAGCGATGCCGCGTTCGTGCGCTTGCGAGATGAAATACTCGCGGACTTCAGCGTGCCGCAGGACGGGGCCGCGGCGGCCTGATCAGAACATACGCGGCCTCCCGGGCACATGCTTCGCAACGTTTTCTTCTTTCCAATCCTCGGCGGCAACGGGTTTGCTTCTGCCAAATGCTTGTTTCACTTGTGCTTCCCGGCTGGTTAATCTGGGACACATGCATCCACTGCATTGTGTACCGGAGGTAAAACAAGCATGCATTACAAGGGTTATGAAGTAGCTCCTGCAGCACAAGCGCTGCCCAGCGGATTGTTCGCCGCCAATCTCGTGATTCAGGACGAAGCGTCGCTGCAAAAACGCGCTTATGTATTCGACGCACTCGACTACTTCTTCGAATCCGATCTCGCCATTGCCTATGCCGCGCGCTGGGCTCGCATGTGGATCGACAATCGGCGGCTGCCGCGCGCCTGACGTTTTTTTCCGCCCCCCGCAGTCACGAAGGGCGGTGTTTCACCAACCAGTCCTAGTTCAATGCCACGGCTGCCGCCGCGTTGACGGGCGACCCTTCCAGCGCGACCGAAGCGCGTCCGTCCGGTCCTGCCGGCACATCCCCCACCAGCGTTGTCCGATACAGTTGCCGGTCGAATTCCAGGTCGAAGATATCCGATGGCGCGAGATGCGCCGTCGACCGGTTGTCCCAGAACGCGATGCTGCCCGGTTCCCATTTGAACCGTACCGTGAACTCGGGACGCGTCACGTGTTCCCACAGCAGTTCGAGGATCGCCTGACTCTCACGCGGTGTCACGCCAACAATATGCTTCAGGAAACTCGGGCTGACATACAGCGCGCGCTCGCCTGTTTCAGGGTGCACGCGCACCAGTGGATGTTCGGTGACCAGCGCGCGTTGCTGCACGGCCTTCTCAAACGCGCTGGTGGCACTGGCCCCGGCGGGCGGCGTGAATTTATGCACGCCGCGCAGACCATCGACAAAATCGCGCAGCGGCGTGGAAAGTTTTTCATACGCGGCAACCAGGCTTGTCCATTGCGTGTCGCCGCCATAAGGCGGGATGGTGACACCACGCAGGATTGACGCGAACGGCGGATTGACGGCTGCTGTCACATCGGTATGCCAGCCAGTCCACGGACGCAACAACGCCTGTCCTTCGAAACGTGTCGCCTTGCGGTACTTGGAAATGGAATAGATCTCGGGGTGCCCGTCAACATGCCCGAACACGGGATGCCCCAGCGTGAGCTCGCCGAACTGCGCGGAAAACGCAACGTGCTGCGCATGCGTGAGGAACTGCTCTCGAAAGAAGATCACTCGCCACTTCAACAAGGCCGCGCGAATCTGCGCGATCTGATGGGTATCGAGTGGCTGTGTCAGATCGACGCCACTGATTTCAGCACCGATAAATGCCGACAACGGCGTGACCTGGACGGACTCGGTATTGCTTGCGACGGCTGCGTTCATTGCGTGTCTCCTGAGAGGGGAATCGCCGGTTTCAGGTTGGGGGAAGTTCGGGTTCCAGAGCTTGAAAATCAGGCATGCAAACGGACCCGACGTTGCTCCATGCACATTACGACCGCCCCGCGCCGGCCTCAACCAATCGATCCGCATATACAAACCACGCCAAACGTAGAAGATGGCTCGGGACTAGAATCAATCTCGCAGTGTCGAATAACGTTATCGCGTTTTCTTCCTTCCCAATCACCCCGAGCCGGTCTAACTTCATCGCCATGAACTCAACCATCCAGTCATCTTCCAGTCTCCCGCATGAACAGGCGCCGGTCGCGTGGATCGCCGGGGTCGGCGCCAGCGCGGGACTCGGCGCGGCAGTCGCCCGGCGCTTCGCGGAGGGCGGTTTCACTGTTGCCCTCACGGGGCGCACGGCCGAACGTGTGGCAAGCATTGCTGCGGAGATTCGTGCCGCAGGCGGCGTGGCCCACGCATTGCCCGGCGATATCTCGAATGAAGCAACCCTCGCCAAGCTTGCCGACCGGGTACGTGAACTCGGTCCGCTAACGGCCGCCGTATTCAACGCGGGCGGTGCGAGCCGTGCTCCAACGCTTGAATTGAGCGCGGCAGACTTTGAACAAGCGTGGCGCACCGGCGTGCTCGGCGGTTTCCTGTTTGCGCAGGCGGCACTGCGCCGGATCTTGAACAACGGATTGAATACCGCCAGTTCAACGGGACGCGGCACGCTGCTTTTCACAGGTGCTACGGCTGCGCTGCGCGGCAAACCGCCCTACGCCGCCTTTGCTGCATCGAAGGCCGCATTGCGTTCATTGAGCCAGACCCTTGCCCGCGAGTTCGGGGCCGAGGGCGTGCACGTGGCGCATATCGTGATTGATGGTGGCATTGACGGCGAGCGTCTGCGGCAATCCGCGCCGCAGCGCGTACAGCAGGCCGGTGACGATGGCTTGCTGAAAGCAAGCGCCATAGCGGAGAGTTATTGGCAACTGCACCATCAGCATAGAAGTGCGTGGACGCAGGAACTTGATCTGCGTCCGTTCAAGGAAACGTTCTGAACAACGGGCCGCGCGTTTAAACGGTGCGCGCGGTTCGCTTTGATTTCCCCATCATGCGCGCCTCTCGGGCGCGCCTGCCGTCATTCATTTCTTCCATCTATCCCCTCATGTTGAAACGCCCCATCCTCCTTGCGTTGGCGCTGTGCGCTGCGCTCGCTCCATTCAGCAGGCCATCCTGAACAATCGATTCTACGACGGCTTCCGGCTTCCCGAATACTTCGCCAGCAAGTAGGGGTATCGCCACGTCTCTCGAATAACCTTATGGAATTTTATTCGTTCAGCTTCGGATCATGCGGGTATAGCTTTGAAAGTCCTGACTTCCAGGCCGAGGAACGACCATGAGCACCGTATTCGAAGAACGTCCGCTTACAGAAACGTTGCGGGCGGTAGAAGCTGAACTCAACTATCTGCGTGCCGGCGAAGGCCGGCCGGTAAGCTACACGTTCGAGCCGCCAGCCGGTGTGCCCTGGACGTCCGGCGCGCTCGAACCCCGGCGCGTGACCGTTCGCGACGCGCGTCCGCTCGCCGCAGCGGGAGAGCTATCGCTGGATAAAAGCGGCTTCGAACGTGTCGCGCATAGAAGCGCGCTGACCGACTTCAGCGACGACGCCGCCATCCGCTCGATCTACTACAGCGAATCCGAACAGGTCCTGCTCAAGGCGACCGGCGCGGAGAAAGTCGTGGTATTCGATCACACCCTGCGCGACAGCTTGAACGGCTCGCGCGCAACCTCGTCCTTGCGCGAGCCGGTACGGCGCGTTCACAACGACCAGACGTTCGTCTCAGGGCCGCGTCGCGTGCGTGATCATCTGCCTGCCGATGAAGCCGCTCAACGCCTCAAGCAGCGCTTTGCGATCATCAATCTATGGCGGCCACTCGATGTAGTGGAGCAGCTACCCCTCGCACTCTGCGACGCGCGCTCGATCGCAGCGAGCGACCTGGTGCCAAGCGACCTTGTGTACAAGGACAAGGTCGGTGAGACCTTTTCTTTCACGCATAACGCGGCCCACCGCTGGTATTACTTCCCGAAGTTGCGGCCCGATGAAGCGCTGCTGCTCAAGATCTACGACTCTCGCAACGACGGCACGGCCCGCCTGACCGCACACACGGCGTTTGAAGATCCGACCACGCCGGAAGACGCCGCACCGCGCAGAAGCATCGAATTGCGGGCGCTGGTCTTCTGGAAGGAATGAAGCGGATCGTCCGTTCGCTGACCGGTGCGTGGGAACCCGTCCCGTGCATGCACCGGCTCTTAGCTAAACTTTCGAATTGGCATAAACACATGAAAACAGAATGGTTAGGCTAGCGCGCAAGTCATGAGAGGATTCGCGCCTGCCAACCAGAAAGAGTTTCAACATGCATCGTAGAACTGTTCTTGCAAGTCTCACCCTTGCCGCATTCGGCGCTCTCTTCGGCGTCGCCCATGCGGAAGACGCCCCACTGAGGATCGGCACCATGAGCGGCCCCGACGCGCAAATCTGGACCGAAGTCTCCAAGGTCGCGGCACGCGAAGGCCTCAAGATCAAGGTGATCGAATTCAACGATTACATCCAGCCCAATGCCGCCCTTGATGCCGGCGACCTGGACGCAAACGGCTTCCAGCACCAGCCCTTCCTCGACAGTCAAATCAAGCAACGCGGGTACAAGATCGTCAACGTGGGCCTGACCTACGTGGCGCCAATGGGCTTCTACTCGAAGAAGTTCAAGTCGTTGAAAGACCTGCCGCAAGGCGCCAAGGTCGGTATCCAGAACGACCCGTCGAACGGTAATCGCGCGCTGTTGCTGCTGCAGAAGAATGGCATCATCAAGTTGAAGGCCGGCGCGGGTGTAGATGGCGTGAACGCGACGCCGCTCGATGTGGTCGAGAACCCCAAGGGCATCAAGCTGATCGAACTCGACTCGGCGCAGTTGCCGCGTTCGCTGGACGACCTCGCCGCCGCGTCGATCAATACGGACTACGCAGTGAAAGCCGGCCTGTCGCCGACAAAAGACGCCATTGCTATCGAAGACCTGAAGGGTCCTTATGCGAACCTGATCGCGGTTCGCACTCAGGACCGCGATAAGCCGTGGGTCAAGAAACTGGTCACCGCGTATGAGTCGCCGGACGTGAAGACTTTCATCAATACCCAGTTCAAGGGCTCGATTATTCCGGCTTTCTAAGCGGGACATTTCACGCCGTCCCGGCGAATCTTTATGGGTTCGCCGGGGCGGCGCATGGGCGGGTTGCTGACGACGCCATCGGGTACAGCCTGTGCGATGCGTTGCGGAAGAGTCTTGGGGCGGGTCGCGGCTTAAGACCGCACCCGCCCTTCAATGCAAGCTCAAAGCCTTGCGATGGAAACTTCCGTCGACTTCACAAACGCAATAACCTCGCTCCCCACCTTCAGTTCCAGCTCATCGATCGAACGCGTGGTGATCACCGAGGTGACAATGCCGTAAGGCGTTTCCACATCGACTTCCGAGACCACGGAGCCGCGAATGATCTCCTTGATGTGGCCTTTGAACTGGTTGCGTACGTTGATTGCCGTGATGCCCATGATGATGCTCCGTATTGATTGAATAGTGCCGGGGCCGGTCGACAACGGCAATGAGTGAACCGATAACCGGATCTAGCCCGGCTGCACGCCGTTCCTGAGAACACGCGACAACACCTGTTCTTCCAGTTCGGCGAAACCTTCCGCCGTGCGCAAACGCGGGCGCTGCAGCGTGATGGCGGCATCGAAGGAAATCTTCCCTGCTTCGATCAACACAATCCGCTCGCCCAGCGCCACCGCCTCCTGTACATCGTGCGTGACAAGCAGTGCTGTGAAGCGATGCTCGCGCCACAGACGTTCGATCAGCGCATGCATTTCAATGCGCGTCAACGCGTCGAGTGCCCCTAGCGGTTCATCCAGCAACAGCAGGTCCGGCCGGTGCACCAGCGCGCGTGCAAGCGCCACTCGTTGCCGCTGGCCACCCGACAATTGCGCGGGCCAATCGCCTTCCCGTGCACTCAGGCCCACTTCAGCCAGCGTCGCGCGAGCATCTTCACGAGACGAACGCGGCAAGCCGAGCATGACGTTTTGCAGCACGCTTTTCCATGGCAGCAGACGTGCGTCCTGGAACATGATGCGGGTCTCCAGGACGCTGGCTCCCGCCGCCGGATTGCGCCGCACGACACCGCCAGTCGCTTTTTCAAGGCCCGCGATCAGGCGCAGCAACGTGGACTTGCCGCAGCCGCTGCGTCCGACTATTGATACAAAACTGCCGCGTTCAATGGTGAAATCAAAATTCGACAACACCTTGCGCTCGCCGAAATGTTTGTCGACACCTTGCAGCGCGACGGCCATGTCCGCGGACGGCGCACGGGGCACAGTCGCCGCCGGTGCGCGCTCGCGCGTGGCAACTTCCGGTTCGGCGCCTTCCAGCACGACGTTGCCCGATGCATACGATGCATAGCTTGATGTCACGGTTTTGCTCCCTTCTGATACGCAGGATGCCAGCGCAGCGTTGCGCGCTCGATCGATTTCGCGAGCATGTCGGCGAGTTTGCCGAGCAGCGCATAAAGCAGGATGCCGACTACAACCACATCGGTCTGCAGGAACTCACGCGCGTTCATGGTCATATAGCCGATGCCCGATTGCGCCGAGATGGTCTCAGCGACAATCAGCATCACCCACATCAACCCGAACGCGAAACGCACGCCTACGAGAATGGAGGGCAATGCCCCCGGCAGAATCACGTCGCGATACAGAGCAAAACCCGAGAGTCCGTAACTGCGAGCCATCTCGATCAGGTCTGCATCGACAGAACGAATGCCGTGATACGTGTTCGTATAAACGGGGAAAAACACACCGAGCGCGACCAGGAACAACTTCGCTTCCTCGCCGATCCCGAACCACAGGATCACCAGCGGGATCATTGCGAGCGCGGGGATATTGCGGATCATCTGCACGGTCGAGTCGAGGGCGATCTCAGCCGGTTTGAAGAGCCCTGTCCCCAGCCCGAGCACGAAGCCGATGCTGCCGCCGATCGCAAAGCCCGTCAGGGCGCGCCATGCGCTGACCTTCACGTTGGCCCACATGTCGCCCGACTGGATCAGCTCCCACGCCGCTTTGACTACGGCAAGCGGCTCCGGCAATACCCGCGACGACAAACCGCCCGTACGCGCAGCCAGTTCCCATGCAACCAGGATCAGGATGGGCACGAGCCACGGCGCGGCCTGTACTCCGGCGCGGCGAAAAAACGGGAAGACGTTCATCGGACCTCCGGGTTCAACTTTGCGAAGCGCGCGGCAGATACGACGTGCCGACGATCTCACCGAACGGTCCCGACAACGGACCCGACACGCGCTCTTTCTGATCACGCGGCAGCAGCGGGAATACGAGCTCGGCGAACCGGTACGACTCTTCGAGATGCGGGTAGCCCGACAGGATGAAGGTGTCGATACCCAGCGCCGCGTACTCCTTCATCAAGCCCGCGACCTGCTCCGGATTACCCACTAATGCCGTGCCCGCGCCGCCCCGCACAAGGCCTACGCCGGCCCACAAATGCGGATACACCTCGAGCTTGTCGCGCTGACCGCCGTGCAACGCCGCCATCCGCCGCTGGCCTTCCGAATCCATCTTTGCAAACGATGCCTGCGCGCGCTGGATGGTTTCATCGTCGAGCTTGCTGATAAGCCTGTCCGCGTCGGCCCACGCTTCCTGTTCCGTCTCGCGCACGATCACATGCAAGCGAATGCCGAACTTGATCTTGCGGCCTTTATCGGCGGCGCGGCGACGGATATCGGCGAGCTTCTTTTCGACTTCAGCCGGCGGTTCGCCCCAGGTCAGATAGGTGTCGATATGATCGGCCGCAATCTCGTGCGCAGCCGGCGACGAGCCGCCGAACCACAGCGGCGGATGCGCCTTCTGCACGGGCGGATAAAGCACTTTGCCGCCCTTCGAGCTCAGGTGTTTGCCGTCGAAATCGATCGTGCCGCCTTCATGCGATGACTCGAGCAGACTGCGCCAGATGTGCAGGAATTCGTCCGTGACTTCATAGCGCGTGTCGTGATCATTGAACACGCCGTCGCCGGCCAGTTCGACCGGATCTCCGCCCGTCACCACGTTGATCAAGAGACGGCCGCCGGAGAGGCGGTCGAAGGTGGACGCCATGCGTGCGGACAGTGCCGGCGAGGTCAGACCCGGGCGGATTGCGACGAGGAACTTGAGGCGCTTCGTCGCGGGAATCAGGCTGGATGCAACCACCCATGCGTCTTCGCAGGAACGACCCGTCGGCAGCAGGACGCCTTCATAACCGAGCGTATCGGCCGCCACCGCGATCTGGCGGAAGTAGTCGTAATCAGCGGCGCGCGCGCCTTGCGTCGTGCCGAGATAACGGCTGTCGCCGTGGGTCGGAATGAACCAGAAAACATTCATCGGGGGGCTCCTGCCTTGCGGGTGTAAGTTCGAGTGTCGAGTGTCGAGCGGGAAACGAGCGCGGACGCGACGAACAGACATGCTGCTGATGTTCGTGCGAAACGAGTCACCCGTCCCCGTTCAGATGATTCATCTTAGCGATGCCCACTTTGGGCATGAACGATTTATTTGAGCTAAGGTTCTCGCCAATTCTGCTTATGCGTCTCTAGCGATGCAGGAGCGCAATCTTGAGGTTAAACAACGCTCCAGCGAGCATCGGTCACCGCCAGCTTTTTCGGAATCAGCTTCAGGTCGGTGAAGGTATCGGCAAGCTGCTGCTGGTACGCGAGGGTCTCCGGCGTAATCGGCTGCACACCATAGGCGGTCCGTTTCAATGCACGTTCAAGCGTCGGCTGGTCCAGCCCGACCAGCGGCGAGAGAAGCTTGGCGACATCCGGCACGTTGTCGCGACCCCATTGATCGACGTGGTCCAGTTCCTCCAGCAACGCATGCACAAGCTGTGGCTGGGCGGTCGCGAACTTACGCGTTGCAAGGTAGTACTGCGTGTTGCGCACCAGGCCCGTGCCATCAACAATCACGCGTGCATTTGCCTGACGTTCGACAGCCGCGAGATACGGGTCCCAGATGACCCATGCGTCCACGCTGCCCTGCACGAACGCTGCGCGCGCGTCAGCCGGAGCCAGATAGACCGGCTGAATGTCCGCATATGAAAGCCCTGCTTTCTTCAGCGCTTCGACCAACAGGTAGTGCACATTCGACCCCTTGTTCAGCGCCACTTTCTTGCCGCGCAGATCCTCCACCTTGCGGATGGCCGAATCGTGCGGCACGACGATGGCCTCACCTTGCGGCGCAGGCGGTTCGTTGCCGACATAGACAAAGTCCACGCCCGCGGCCTGGGCGAAGATTGGCGGCGTTTCGCCTACGGTGCCGGCATCGACTGCGCCTGCATTGAGCCCTTCCAGGAGTTGCGGTCCGGCCGGGAATTCAAGCCATTGCACCGTGACGCCTTGCGCCGCAAGCCGTTTGTCGAGCGACCCGCGCGCCTTCAGAACGACGAAGTTGCCGTACTTCTGATAACCGATACGGAACGTTTTTGCCGGTTCTGCGGCGCGCGCCGACTGGCTCGCCAGTAGTGCACCGCCGCCGGTCAGGAGGCTGGTGGCTCCTGCGCCTAACGCGGCCATCCTGAGCAATGCACGACGGCGCGATGGAACCGCCAGTTTCGGCAACGTCTCGTCTTTTGATCGGTCATGGTCGGACATGCTTTGCTCCCTGGAATATTCAAAGTGGACTGGACATGAATCGGATAAGAAACCGTTACGGTTCGGCATCCTTAGTTTTATCGCAGCTTCGTGCAATCCGGTCAGCGCTGGTAAGAGTGAGGACTTTCGGGAGATCATCCCGGCTACGGCTGCGTTGCAGTCAATGACGCCGTAGCTGTATTTGCCGCGACGGCTTTGCGGGAAGCGAAGTCCCAGACAAGCGCGCTGGCGGTATCGACTGGTTTGGGCAGCAGCTTCGCCTGATAAAACGTATCGGCAATCGCTTGCTGCTCGCTGAAGTTCTTCGCCACGACCGCGCGCACGGCGTAAGTGCGCCGCGCATTGGCGCGTTCGACCGTCGCCTGGTCGAGACCCCATACCGGCGCCAGGATTTTCGCCGCTTCTTGCGGATGCGCCTTGGTCCAGACACCCGCTTCAACCAATTGCGTGAACACGATATCGACGATCTGCGGGTGCGCCTGTGCAAACGGCGCGGACGCGAGGTAATACCGCTGATACGACGCAAGCCCATCCCCGCGAATCAGGATGCGCGCGCCCGGGTCTTGTTCAACCGAAGCCACGTACGGGTCCCATGCGAACCACGCGTCGACGTCATTGCGCTCGAACGCAGCGCGCGCGTCGGCAGGGGCAAGGTAGCTGATCCTGACATCGGCCGGCGAAAGTTTGGCGCGTGCCAACGCCGCGAGCAGCAAGTAGTGGCTGCCGGCAGCCTTCGTCACGGCAATGCGCTTGCCCTTCAGGTCGGCGAGCGTATGGATGGGTGCGTCGCGATGCACGATCACCGCTTGCGCCAAGGGCGACGGTGTTTCCTGCGCAACATAGACGAAGTTCGCGTTGGCCGCTTGCGCGAAGACAGGGACGGTGTCCGCCACGTCGGCACTGAAGTCCACCGCCCCCGCATTGAGCGCTTCGGTAAGCGGCAGCCCGCTCGCGAACTCACCCCATTCAATCCGCACATTGAGCGGCGCCACGGCGCGTTCCAGCGTACCGCGCGCCTTCAGGATCGCGATCAGCGTAGAGGATTTCTGAAAACCGATACGGAGCTTCACAGGGTCGCCCGAAGGCGTCTGCGCCGAGGCGCTCACCGCGCTCAGGGCAGTCACGGCCAGCGCGAGACACGCGGCCAGACGGGTGAAGATTTTCATGGGGGCATCGCAGGCAAATTAGGCAGCCGATCATGCTAGCAAGACGCGGGGCCAGCACTAAACGATCAATCGTGATATCGATTGCAGTAGAAGTGCTGAGACGGCCACGTGCCTCCAGACGGGCCCCCGCACCGGCGCCAAACGGGCAGAACGGCGGGCTGAAGGGCGGGCTGAAGGGCGGGCTGAAGGGCGGGCTTGAAATACCCTCAGGAATCCCGCATCTCATGGTCCCTTTATCCGGAGCACGATCATGGGAAGCCGTCCCCAATTCATCGATGATCTCTCACGCGGCCCCGCGGGCGCCGCCCTCGCAAGCCCGCTCGGCGACGCGCCCCTGTTGGACGCTTACTCCCAGACCGTGATCAGCGCGCTCGAACGCGTGCAGCAGGCGGTCGCGTTTATTTCGGTCGAACGTCGCTTGCCCGGCGACAAGAGCGGCCGCGGCGCACGCGGCGGCACGGGTTCAGGATTCATCTTCACGCCCGACGGATATCTTCTGACGAATAGCCACGTCGTGCACGGTGCAACGCACATCCGCGTGACGCTTGCGGACGGCGCGACATTCGACGCCGATCTCGTCGGCGACGATCCGGACAGCGACCTCGCGGTGCTGCGCATTGGCTCGGCCGACGTGCTGCCGCATGTCGAATTGGGCGAGTCCGGCAAGTTGCGTGTCGGGCAGATCGCGATCGCCGTGGGCAATCCCCTGGGCCTCGCTCAGACAGTCACCACCGGCGTGGTATCGGCGCTTGGACGGTCGCTGCGCTCGAACTCCGGACGCATGATCTACGACGTGATCCAGACCGACGCCGCGCTCAATCCCGGCAACTCGGGCGGCCCGCTCATCAACTCGGCCGGCCAGGTGATTGGCGTGAACACGGCGATCATTGCCGGTGCGCAGGCGATCTCGTTCGCCACCGCCATCGACACCGCCAAGTGGGTGATCATGCAGCTCTTCGCGCACGGGCGCGTGCGGCGTGCCTACATAGGCGTTGCCGGGACGACCACGCCCATCTCGCGCCGCGTGCAGCGATATTTCGAGCTGCCGTCCGCGAGTGGCGTACATGTGATGGAAGTCGTGAAAGGAAGTCCGGCCGCGCTCGGCGGATTGCGTACGGATGACAGGATCGTCGCGATCGATACGCTGGCGGTCGATAGCGTGGACAGCTTGCAGCGCTCGCTGGATGCATCGCGGATCGACCGGGGGGTGAAGGTGACCGTGTTGCGCGGCACGCAAAAGCTGGAACTGGACGTAACGCCGGTCGAACAGGCTGCATAAAACGACCGGCGTAGCGTAGCGTGACACACAGGCCGTCTAGCCGCGGCCCTTTGCGTTGCTCGAGAACACGCCGTCGCGCGGAATCAGGCAGCGCAGCCGATTATTTCAAGGCCGGCGCCGCACTTCCGAACAGACACGCGCACGGCCTATTGCGTAGACGAAGAAGCGCCCGAGGGCGGCTTGGCGCCGCCCATTGCGGTCAGCTGCGAATAGACGTCGTGCGACAGGTCAAGCAGCACCTTGCGATCAATCGCGCCGGACACGGCGTAGCCGTAATCGCCGTCGATCCAGTAGAACACGTTCACCGAGCCGTCCTGATACAGCTTGAACGCGGTCGTGTCCGAACTGATCTTGCGATGCGATATGCACAGCGTAATACGCTCGCCCTTCGCGTCGTGGTACATGAACTGCGCAACCGGGCCGTCGTCGCCGGGCAGCAGGCGGCCGCCCATCAACTCGAAGCCCGAGCGGGTCAGGATGGGCGGACGCACGTCCGTACCCAGCCGGTTCGATACCCACTGAACCAGTTCCTGCTCGCGATCCGCGCCCACTTCCACGGGCCGCATCACTTCCGGCGCGTACATCACATGTGCGATAGCCGACTGCCGTGCAAACGACTCGCCGACGCTATAGCTTGCGCGTTGCACCGATCCCCCGCCGCCGCCCGGCATCAGGGCGTCGCGGCCCATGGTCCCCGTCATGCCCGCCACGCCGATGCCCACGCCAAGCACCAGCGCCGCCGCCATGCCCGCGAACTGCGGCCAGTTGGCGGCAACACGCCAGCGCTTGCGCTCCGGCGGCAGCAGACGCTGCGGTACAGGCTCGCTCAGCACCCGGTCATAGCGGTCATGAAACATGCTGTTCAGCGAGAAATAGTCGCTGACCTTCGTAGCGAGCGCTTCGTCATGTTCAAGCAGCCGATCGATCTCGTCGCGGCGATGCTCAGCCAGCGATCCGTCGACATACGCGTGGATTTCGTCTTCAGTGATGGGTGTTTGTTGGTCGCTCATCGCACCACCTGTAATTTAGCGCCCGGTTGCGCGCCGGCCATCAAGGCGCGCAGTCTTTCACGTCCACGCGACAGGCGCGACATGACGGTCCCGATCGGGATTTCCAGCGCCTGCGCCACATCCGCGTAACTCATTTCTTCCAGGCCCACGAGCAGCACGACCTGTCGCTGGTCGAGCGGCAAACGCTGCAGCGCGAAGTCCAGATCGCGCATTTCGAGCGATTGCGTTTGGGTGCCCGGCACGGCGAATTCGCGCTCGGATATGTTCTCGTCGTCGACAGAAACATGCACGGCCCGCACACCCGCGCGACGCGCCTGATTGGCGAACACGTTATGCATGATCGTGAACAGCCATGCGCGCAGATCGGTGCCGGACTGAAACTTCTCGGTATGCCGGAGCGCACGTTCGAGCGTGTCCTGCACCAGATCGTCAGCAAGATCGCGATTATTGATCAACGCTCGCGCATAGCGCCGCAGTCGCGGCACATGCTCCATTAACTCGTCACGGACGCTCATCGGCCTTCCTTCATTTTGTAAGCTTACGCAAACGTTCGATAAAACGCCGCTCTGATGACGGGCTAACACCGGGTCGTGCCGAATATTCCCGCTGTCAGCGTATTTGTCGCCGGGGTGCGCTGATTTTATGCCGTCGGCATTCGTGGCAGTTGCCTGATTCCTGATTAACTGCCCGTCATCAAATCAGCGGCCAGCATCAAGCCACGGGTCTTCGCACGGCCCGCCAGCACGTAACGCTTGCCGCCCGCGGTCCATGCGAGCAAGCGGCTGGCACCCACGCGACGCGCCTTCCATTGCGGCTGCGGCTGCACAAACAGGCCCGGCGCGACGAGCAGCACGGCAGCCTCGCCGCCTCGATTGCGATAGACAAATTCTGTGGCCGACGCGAACGGACCCACGGGCATTTCCCGGCGGGCAAGCGGATGGAAACCAACGCGGGACAGATCCGGAGCGCTGGCTAAAACCTTCACCGAGCTTTCATAACCCACCGCACCCGATGTCATGTCCTGAGCGGCCACGGCTTGTTCAAGCGCCATCATCGAGGCATTGTCGAGCGCTGAATCGGAGATATCGAACGCGAAGATCGCCGCCGCGGCGACCGCAAGCATCACGACTGCCCCGACCAGCAGCGCACGCAGACCACGTCTCGACATGCGCCGTACAGGCGCCGGCGCAGGCGGTGTTTCTTCGTTGTCGGGTTCGTGAAAAGCGTTCTGCATCTGCCAGTTCAGGCGGCCGTAAAACGCGACCCGATCCGCCTCGTCAGGCCGGCTCTTCAAATACGTCGCTACACTCGCGGCGCGCTTGGGATCGAGCATGCCGTCGGCGAATGCCTGGACGTCCGACTCCGAGAGCCGGGGTTCCGTTGGGGGTTTTGCTATGGGCATGATCTGGCAATGTGGGGCTGTTCGTACAGGGGCGAACACGAAGCGCCGGGGTTTATTCCACACCGGGCACAAAAAAACCCCTACGCGCGTAAACACCGTCTCCAGCAGGTTATTCCTCACCCTTCCGAATAAATCCTGATTCTTCCGAACATAAAAATAATCAAATTCATCGGGAATATCCCGCGCTCATTCCGGGTTCTCTCCATTACAAGCCGCACACATTCAACCCAGCAGGAGCCAACCATGAAAACCCTCAGCGTCGCGGTACTTTTCCTCGCCACCATTGCCTCGGCACACGCATTCGCGCAAACCAAGACCCGCGCCCAGGTGTATCAGGAACTGATCCAGGCCCAGCAGGACGGCCGCGATTTTGTCACCGACACCTCCTACCCCGACGTCAACCCGATCTTCACGCACCAACTCGAACAACAACAAGAGGCACGCCTGGCGCAAAACCAGACGGCCAAGACCAACGCGGTAGCAAGCTCAACTGCCACCAACTCGTCCAGCGCAACGAACTGATCCATCGCGCTAAATCAATCTTCGCAATCCGGTTAAATAAATCGGAATCCTAATTTTCTCCTTGAGGTCATCATGAACAAATTCCTTATCTCCGCTCTCGTTATCTCCTCGGCATTGGCCGCCCCTGCCTTCGCTTTCGCGCAAAGCAACGGCCCCGTCACCCGCGCCCAAGTCAAGGCCGAACTCGTTCAACTGGAAAAAGCCGGCTACACCCCGGGCGGTGAAGACGTCAACTACCCGCAGGACATCCAGGCCGCCGAACAACGCGTCGCCGAACAACAAGGCATTGCGTCTTCGTCGTATGGGTCACCGGCCAACGGCACGTCAGCATCCGGTATGCACACGCATACCGCGCCGGATGACGCGACTCAATCGATCTACTTCGGCCATTGATCCGCAAGCATGGCAAGACGCCGGCGCGCGATGACCATGACGGTGACAGCCCTCGTCCGGTCCGCGCGCTCGCCGTCTGCCGAAACCCGCTCCAGCCGATAAACTTCATGGGCACGCGCAACACTTTCTCCGTCGCGCATTCCCTTCCGGAGACATCGACATGAAGCAGGCGCTCTATCATCTGAGCGTGCCCACACGCACGCGCGGACTGCACGAAATTACTCCCGACATTGAAAACTGGATCGACCTGCAGGGCATCCAGACCGGTCTGCTGACCGTATTCCTGCGGCACACCTCGGCGTCATTGCTGATCCAGGAAAATGCCGATCCCGACGTCCGCGCGGACCTGGAACAGTTCTTCGAGACCATCGCTCCGGAAGCGCCGGGGCGTTACATCCACGACGCGGAAGGCTCCGACGACATGCCCGCGCATCTGCGAACCGCGCTGACACAAGTCCAGTTGTCCATTCCCGTCGATGCCGGCCGGATGGTCCTGGGCACGTGGCAGGGCATTTATGTCTTCGAACACCGTCGCGCCGCAAATAGGCGTGATGTCGTATTGCACCTTTTAGGCGAGTGATTTAATATACGCATCGCGTACATAACCACTTTCGGAGCGCCCATCGTGCAAGCTCAACAGCAAACCCTCCTGCGCGATGCCATGCGCCGCCTGAACATGACCCGCGACGCCTTCGCGAACCGGATTGGCGTATCACGCCGGGCGCTCGACACGTGGTTGCTGCCGGACGAATCGGCGGAGTCGCGGGCCATGCCCGAGATTGCGAGCCGCTACGTCATGGAGCTGGTGGAAAGAATCCCGTCCGGCGATGAATATACACAGCGCGCATATTCTCCTTCCATTCTTCACGAAGGCCGGCCACATCTGCTCTCTGTCGACCAGTTCTCGCGAGACTCGGTGGAAGCGCTGTTCCAGGTTGCGGACACCATGCAACCCATCGCGCGCCGCCAGAAGATCACGCGCGTGCTGGAAGGCGCGGTGCTGGCCAATCTGTTCTTTGAAGCCAGCACCCGGACGCGCGTCAGCTTCGGCGCGGCGTTTTGCCGGCTGGGCGGATCGGTGTGCGACACGACCGGCTTCACGTTTTCGTCGATGGCAAAAGGCGAGTCGATCTATGACACCAGCCGCGTGATCAGCGGTTACGCCGACGCGCTTGTCGTGCGTCATCCGGAGAAGGGTTCGGTGGCGGAGTTCGTGCGCGCGACCAACGTGCCGGTGATCAACGCCGGTGACGGCCCCGGCGAGCACCCCAGTCAGGCGCTGCTCGACCTCTACACCATCCAGCGCGAATTCTCGCGTGTCGGGAAGATTGTCGACGGCTCGCATATAGCCATGGTGGGCGACCTTAAATATGGCCGCACGGTCCATTCGCTGGCCAAGCTGCTTGCGTTGTACCGCGGGCTGAAGTTCACGCTGATCTCACCCGCCTCGCTCGAGATGCCCGCTTCCATCCTCGATCAGATCAATCGCGGCGATCACGTGGTCGAGCAGACCAACGACTTGCAGACGGGGTTGAAAGGCGCGGACGTGGTGTATGCAACGCGGATTCAGAAAGAGCGTTTTGCCGATGAATCCATTGAAGGCTACACGCCGGATTTCCAGATCAACCAGGCACTCGTGGAGAGCGTTTGCGGACCCGATACCTTGATCATGCATCCGCTGCCGCGTGATGGACGGCCCGGAGCCAACGACCTGAGCACCGACCTCAACCACGATCCAAGGCTGGCCATTTTCCGGCAGACAGACAATGGGATTCCGGTGCGCATGGCGATCTTCGCGGTGCTGTTGGGCGTGGAACGCCAGGTCCAGCACTCCATGCGCGACGCCGCATGGAAGTCACCGGCTTACATCGGACCTGACGATGCGGTATTTCACGGTATCGACTAAGCGATCTATACAGCGCCGCCTGCAATATTAACGCGGCGTTTACACACAAAAAGATACGCTGCAAGTGATCCCGAATTAAGGAGCTTGCAGCGTAATGAACTTAGTCCTTGAAAGAATTGCCGGCTCGGCTGCATCGAATAAATCTGCCGCACAGGAAGCGCTCTCAGCACCTCCCGTGTCCCGTGTCCATCTCTCGGCCGTCCTGCACAGCAGGCAGGATGAGGCCGCCCGCGAGCGCATCAGGCGCCTCTTCCACTCGCCGCTCGGCGTGTATGTGAGCCAGGCATCGCGTGACCATGACGACCTCCGGCTGGTCTTCGACGTGGCAGCGGAAGACCTCGATTTCACGGTGCGCACGCTGCATCAGGTGCTGCCCGAGGCGGTGATCGAAGCCGTTCGTCCGCGTGTATTTACGCACCGCCGCGAGCATTGAGCGGCAGCTTCAACACGCGGTTGCTTACGCCTGCTTACGCCTGCGCCAACGAGAAATCGACGGCGGCGCGGGCGTGAAGCGTGGTGGTATCGAGCAACGGTACGGGACTGTCGGCTTCGTTCACCAGCAGCATGATCTCGGTGCATCCCAGCACGATCGCTTCCGCGCCACGCGCCGCCAGTCCGTGAAGAACATCGCGGTACTGCTTGCGCGAGTCGTCGTTGACAATCCCCAGGCACAACTCGCGATAGATGATGTCGTGGATCACCGCTTGCTCGGCAGGCTCGGGCAAGAGTGTCTCTATGCCATGCCGTTCCTGCAGGCGGTCGCGAAAAAAACTTTCGCGCATTGAAAACGCCGTGCCGATAAAACCGACCTTGCGTATGCCCCGCTTTTGCGCCTCGATCCCCGTTGGATCGACGATATGCATGAACGGCACGGACACCGCCGCGGCAATTTGCGGGGCGACGAGATGCATCGTGTTCGTGCAGAGCACGATGCAATGCGCGCCGCCCGCTTCGAGATGACGCGCGGCATCGGCCAGCCGGATGCCCGCGATGTTCCACTGTCCGTCGCGCTGAAGCTGTTCGATCGGCGCGAAATTCACGCTATGCAGCAGGACTTGCGCGGAGTTCAGGCCACCGAGGCGCGTGCGCACGTCCCGGTTGATCAGCCGATAATATTCGGTAGTCGATTCCCAGCTCATCCCGCCGATCATGCCAATGGTTCGCATGCTGTTCATGGTGCCCGTCCTGCAAATCAGATTGATCGAAGCGACATAGTGCAGCGAAGCGCGCTGGCCGGCTAGGGCAAAATTTCGAGACGCGGGTCACCCAACCTACTTCGCACGTGCAACGGCGCACGTATGGTCCTGCAACTCCTCCGACGACGCGAAGTCGCCTCTATCGCGTTGCACGTGGTCATTGAGAAGAAAGAATGCCGGCTTGCCGTCGGGCGCCGTGGTCCCCGCGAGCAGCAAGGTCTGGTCGGCCATGACCTGACCTTCTCGCGCCACGTCGGGGGCAAGGAGCTTGAAGGGATCGATGGAAGCAAGGTCGGCGTCATCAATACGTCGAATGCGGTATGCGTGTCCGCGCAGCAGAATGGGGAACGCAGTCCATTCATTGCCGAACTTCGGGCCTTGCTCACGCAATGCGCGAACCACATCCGGGGCAAGGCAATCAATATGGATATGCAACTGGTTTTGCGTGCGCCCGCTAGTCGAGTTGATGGCGAGCGAGAGTTCGTCGCGCGGAAGGTCCTGGCCTAACTTCGCTTCGACAAAACGCCGTGCTTCCCACGCCGCGCGCCAGTAATTCGGCGATCCCGGTATCAGCAGATCCGGGCTTTCAACGCCACCGACTCGAGCAGTCGGAATCAACAAATACTGGGCAATGCCATTGAGACCTTTCAGAACCGCGAAGCCGCCGGCCGGATCGACGTCGACACATTTTTGCGGAACATCCGCGCCGCGCGCGGCGGGCTCACAGGAGTTGTGGACAATCTGCCATAACGCGTCGGGGTTGCCCGCGTGAGCAATGGGGAAGAAAAGCGCAGCAACGATGAACGAGGCTAGGCGAGCGAGAAGCCGGACATGGCGCATGGGGTAAGCGGTCAAAACGAAAGCCTGCATCGTAACAATACTTCGTGACGGCTGCGGGCACCTTAAGTCCCTACATGACCGGCAAATGCAGATGATGAGGATGTTCGACGGTGTCCGCAATCAGCCTGAGCGCGTCTTCACACTCATCAAGATTCTTGGGGCCGCCAAGGCATACGCGAATGGCTTCGGGCGGATTGCCATCGGTCGCAAAAGCCGCCGCCGACACGGCGCCAATGCCTTGCGAGCGCAACTGTAATGCAAGCTCGGATGCGTTCCACCCGCACTCCGCCGGAATGGGCATCCAGAGATGGAAACCGGCCGGATCAGCGTCGAATTTCCAGTTGGACAGCACACGTGCGGCAAGCGCCTGACGGGCCGCGGACTCCGCACGAATCGCGTCGAGCATAAGGTCTGCTGTACCGTCGCTGACCCACTGCGTCGCCAGCAGCACGGTGAAGGGGCTCGCCATGACCGTCGTCGCACGGAGGGCCCCCGCAAGGTGCTGGGAGCGCCGGGCGGACGGCGCACGAATGTAAGCCACGCGCAGACCGGCGCCAAAACTCTTGGACAGCCCGGTGACGTAGTAGGTCAGGTCGGGCGCCAACGTAGCCAGCGCATCGGGCGCCTGGGCCGGCAACATGCCATACGCATCGTCTTCGATGATCGGCACGCTGTACCTTAGCGCGACATCGGCAAGCGCCTCGCGGCGTTTCGACGACAGGGTCACCGTGCTCGGATTCTGGATCGTGGGATTGCAGTAGAACGCGCTGGGTTTGTCACTCTTGCACAGCGCCTCGAATGCATGAGCCAGCGGGCCGTCGTCATCACGCGCCAGCGCCTGCAAACGCACGCCCAGTTGCGCGGCAATCGCCTTGATGCCCGGATACGCCAGCGTATCGAGGCAAATGGTCCCGCCCGGCCGCGCAAGCTGCGACACCAGCGCGACCAGCGCGCTATGAATGCCGGGACAGACCAGCACCTTGTCTTCATCGCAATCATTGAAACGGCGCTTCAGCCACTTCGTACCCGCTGCACGATCGTCAGCAGTGCCACCGAAATCCTGGTACCGCAGCAACCGGTACGGATCAGTCGCCGAAAACAGCCGGGCAGCTGAATCGCGCAAGCGTGCGGCGAGTTCCGCCGGCTCCGGCGGCATGTTCATGGTCATCTCGACACTGCTGCCGCCGGACAGCGGCAGCGTCGCGGTCCGGCCGCGCACGAACGTGCCGCTGCCGGCACGCGAGTCGAGCAGCCCTCTTTTGCGCGCTTCCGCGTAGGCCCGCGCCACGGTCGTGTAGTTGAGCTGCAGTTCGTCAGCCAGATCACGCAGGCCCGGCAGCCGATCGCGCGGACGCAAGCGGCCGCTCGCCAGGTCTTCTTCAATTAACTCGGGAATCAGCAAGTAAGCCGGCTTGCGGCTTTCTGTCAGTTTTCTGATCCAGTGGTGAGTAAGACTGGCCATGAAATGTTCTCGAATAAATACGGTTAAAAAAACAATAGCACGCCGGCGATGGAAAAAAATAAATTGATCGCATCAGGCGGCATTAAATGATCGTATGGAGAATGCGATAGATCGAGGGTCAATGCACGTATCCGGTGTTTATTGCACCAGACCGGCGCAACAGCACCTCAGTGATCACGCCACGCTGGTGCAAGGTCATCGTCACGCCAAGGCTTAAGGCAATCGCCACAAGGCTCTTCGGGATCGTCGTCAAAAATATTTCGCTGCTCCGCGAGCACTGATTGTTTGAATGATCGGGTATTGATTGCATTAAGACATTCATTTAATGGCACGCCGGTTGCATTAACAGCATTGTGTCCTGCGGCCTGGTTCCGGTTAAAACAAATCCGGCGCCACTGATTAAATTGTCTATTTACTGGAGATTAGAATGCCTGCCGTCAATATCCCGATGCACAAGAAAGGCGATTACCTTGTCGATTATGAAGAGAAGGTATTTGAGGACGTCAAGGCCGCGCCGGGCGAGAAGGCGCTGGTGACATTCCATACGGTCGCATTTGAAGGTTCCATCGGCTTCGTCAACTTGCTGCAAGCCACCCGGCTGCTGCGCAAAGGCTTCGAAACCTCGGTACTGCTCTATGGGCCGGGCGTGACGCTCGGGCTGCAACGCGGCTTCCCGACACTCGGCGACGAAGCGTTTCCCGGCCATCTGAACTTCAACAAGCAGATCCAGAAGTTCATGGAGGAAGGCGGCAAGGTCTACGCATGCCGCTTCGCGCTGCAAGCGCTGTACGGGCAGGGAGAAGCGTCGCTGATCGAAGGCATCAAGCCGATCAGTCCGCTCGACGTGCTCGACATTCAGCTGCTGCATCGCAAGGACGGCGCGCTGATCATCCACACCTGGACGGTCTGACGCAGGCCCGAAGCCTCTTATCAACACGGAACGACCATGCCCGACAAGAGAATCGTCCGCGCCGCCGCGGTCCAGATAGCACCGGATCTCGAAAGGCCCGGCGGCACGCTCGAAAAGGTCCTCGAAACGATAGACGACGCTGCACGCCAGGGCGTGCAGCTCATCGTCTTCCCCGAGACCTTCCTGCCCTACTACCCGTACTTCTCGTTCGTGCGGGCACCGGTGGCATCGGGCGCCGAACACATGCGCCTCTATGACGAAGCGGTAGTCGTACCGGGCCCCGTGACGCATGCAGTGGCGGAGCTGGCGCGCCGGCACGGCATGGTCGTCGTGCTCGGCGTGAACGAGCGCGATCACGGCAGCCTATACAACGCACAACTGATCTTCGATACCGACGGCGAGCTGCTGCTCAAGCGCCGCAAGATCACGCCGACGTTTCACGAGCGGATGATCTGGGGCATGGGCGACGCGGCCGGCCTGAAGGTAGCGGAGACGCACATCGGCCGCGTGGGAGCGCTCGCGTGCTGGGAGCACTACAACCCCCTTGCACGTTATGCGCTGATGACCCAGCACGAAGAGATCCATTGCAGCCAGTTTCCAGGCTCGCTGGTCGGTCCCATCTTCGGTGAACAGATCGAAGTGACCATCCGGCATCACGCGCTTGAATCCGGCTGCTTCGTGATCAATTCCACGGGCTGGCTGACCGAGCCGCAAATTGAATCAATCACTAAAGATCCGGGCCTGCAGAAGGCGCTTCGCGGCGGCTGCAACACGGCAATCATCTCGCCCGAAGGCCAGCATCTCGCGCCGCCGCTGCGCGAGGGCGAAGGTCTGGTCATCGCGGATCTGGATATGTCACTGATCACCAAACGCAAACGCATGATGGATTCAGTCGGTCATTACGCGCGGCCCGAATTGCTGAGCCTCGCGATCAACGACCGGCCCTCTGTCACGTCGGCGCCCATGAACAGCTTCTCACCATCAACCGGGGGATTGCACCTTGAACGCGAACGAGACCTTGTCGGCCGTGAGCCGGCAATTGATGACTGAACTGCAATCGGCGGGCTTGCGTCTCGCCGATCCGGGCGCGGGGGCAAATCTGGGCGTGGCCAGCCGGCGCGGTGGCGCGGGCCCGTCCGATCACAAGGCGGTCACCATCGACGGCGTGACCATCATGGTGCCCGTGCATACCAACACTGCGTGGCACTCGCCGTTCGTGGCATCCGTACCGGACGCCCACGGCAGCAGCGCGTTGCTGCGCGGGTCGATCCCTATCGCGAACATCAGCTTCCCGAAGGCGCCGCGTTTCTATGCCATGCAGACCTTCGACGGCGTGCCCTACTCGCACATCGCGACCCTGCATGGTTCGGACGTGCTTGCGACCACCGTGCTGCAAACCTGCATCCGCTATGAAAGCCGCAAGAAGACCTGCAAGTTCTGCGCGATCGGGCAATCGCTTGCAGCGGGCAGGACGATCGCCCGCAAGACGCCCGAGCAACTGGCGGAAGTCGCGCGCGCCGCCGTGTTGCTCGATGGCGTCAAGCACATGGTCCTCACCACAGGCACTCCGCCGACCAAGGATCGTGGTGCGCAGATCCTGTGCGAAAGCGCGTTCGCCATCAAGGCCGCTGTCGACCTGCCGATCCAGGCGCAATGCGAACCGCCCGACGACGACAAGTGGTTCGAGCGCATGCGTGCAAGCGGCATCGATACGCTCGGCATGCATCTCGAAGTGGTCACGCCTGCGCTGCGTGAACAGATCATGCCGGGCAAGGCGAGCGTACCCATCCCGCGCTACATGGAAGCGTTCAGGGCGGCCGTGGCGGTGTTCGGCCGGGGGCAGGTGAGCACCTACATACTCGCGGGTCTCGGTGACACGGCAGAAGCCATTCTCGCGATTTCGCGCGAACTGGTCGATATCGGCGTGTATCCGTTCGTGGTCCCGTTCGTGCCGATCAGCGGCACGCCGCTCGAGGATCATCCCGCGCCCTCGCCGGAACTCATGAAGTCCGTGCTGCAGCCGCTTGGCGCGATGGTGTCGGCAGGCGGCATGCGCTCCGCCGATATCAAGGCGGGCTGCGGCAAGTGCGGCGCATGTTCGTCGTTGTCATCCTACGAGGTCTGATCATGCTCGCCGATACCGAAGATCTCGCAAGGCTCTATACGCCTGCCAGCTACACGATCAAGTGGACCACGCTGCCCTGGGAAGCGAACGAGGCGTACAAGCTGCGGCGCGCGGTGTTCTGCATCGAGCAGGGGATTTTCATAGGCGATGACCGCGATGAAATCGATGAACGCGCGCAACTGCTCGTGGCGGTGAGTTGTATCGGCGGGATGCCTGAGCAGGTGGTTGGCACGGTGCGCATTCACGAGGACGAACCAGGCGTATGGACCGGCTCGCGGCTCGCGGTGCATGCGGCGTTCCGGCGGCACGGCAAGATTGGCGCAACGTTGATCAGGCTGGCGGTCAGCAGTGCGCATGCGCTCGGCTGCACGACCTTCCTCGCCCATGTGCAGAGCCAGAACGCGGCGTTGTTTCATGCGCTGCACTGGACCACGCTCGCAGAAGAACTCATGCATGGCCGGCCGCATCATCTGATGCAGGCTGATCTCGGTTTTTATCCGCCTTGCGCGACACCGCAAAGCGGTTTCATGACGCAGCATTCGCCTGCGCGGAGTTCGTCATGACGTTGACGGACCTGGTCGTCGCGCTAAGGGAAACGCGCGGCTTTCGCCACAAGACCGATATCGCGCGAGTGATGTCATCGCTTGCCCGGTACGTGCCGCGCGGCGCCGACAACTCGCAGGCGGTCGCCATAGGCGACGACTGCGCAGCCATTGCCGACGGAGACTCTCATCTGCTGTTCGCTATCGAAGGGATGGTCAGCGACCTCGTGCGCGACATGCCCTGGTTCGCGGGCTACAGCAGCGTGATGGTCAATGTCAGCGACATCTACGCGATGGGCGGCCGCCCGATCGCTGTTGTCGACGCACTCTGGAGCGACGGCTTGGGCGCGGCCGAAGACGTGCTCGCGGGCATGGCGGCGGCATCGTCCGTGTACGGGGTGCCGATTGTCGGCGGCCATAGCAACACGCGCAGCGACCAGGCCCAACTTGCAGTGGCCATTCTTGGGCGCGCAAACAAGCTGCTGTCCAGCTTCAATGCGCGTCCCGGCGACCGCCTGATGATGGCGGTCGACCTGCGCGGCGCGTTCGAAGACCCGTATCCGTTCTGGAATGCCTCGGTTGGCGTACCCGCCGCGCGCTTGCGCGCCGACCTCGAGTTGTTGCCCATGCTCGCCGAAAGCGGTCTCTGCGATGCAGCCAAGGACATCAGCATGGCCGGCGCACTCGGCACTGCGCTGATGCTGCTGGAATGCTCCCGCATGGGTGCAAGCATCGAGCTTTCGCGTCTGCCATCGCCGCCTGGACACGATCGTCTGCGTTGGTTAAGCGCGTTCCCCAGCTTCGGTTTCGTGATGTCCGTGCGTGAAGAACACGCAACTCAGGTAGAGCACTTGTTCGTTGAACGTGAACTGGCGTGTGCGGTGATTGGTACGGTCGATGCCTCACGCAAAGTGGTACTGCACGAAGGCAGCGATTCGGCCGAACTATGGAACTTCCACGATGACGCGTTCATCGCCGGAAGTTAAGGGGCCCTGACATGACTGCGACGCCTCGTGTGATGCGGATTGCCCTCACCACGCATTCGGTCAATCCGCGCGGCGGTGTGGTGCATGCGCTCGAACTGGCGGGCGCGCTGGTTGACGAAGGTCACGAGGTCACCCTTTTCGCACCGGCCGCAGCGGGGGAAACGCTCTTCCGGGAGCCGCCATGCCGCGTGATTCTCGCCACCATCGAAGGCTTCCAACACAACACGGTCGCACTCGTCGACGCACGGCTTCATGCGCTCAAAGCCAGCATCAAAGCCAGCGATCCGCGCAGCTTCGACGTGCTGCACGCACAGGACAGCATCAGCGGAAACGCGCTTGCCGAGCTGACCGCCGAAGGTGAAATAACCGGGTATGTACGGACCGTTCATCACCTGGATCATTTCGACAACCCGCGCCTCGCCGCCTGGCAAACGCGTGCATGGCGTGATGCGGAGCGCGTGCTGTGCGTCAGTGAAGTATGGACGCGCGAGATGCGCGACACGTACGGCGTAGAAGCGGCGACCGTGTCCAACGGCGTCGATCTGAAACGCTATTCGACGCAGCGTACACCTCACGATGAAAGATTGCGTCAACGTCTTCATATAGATGGCAGCGGACCGGTCGTGCTCGCGGTCGGTGGCATTGAAGCGCGCAAGAACACGCTCGGCCTGCTCGACGCATTTGCGGAACTGGTCAAGCATCATCCGCATGCGCGCCTGGTGATCGCGGGCGGTGCAAGCCTGCTCGATCACGACGCGTACTCGCGTGCCTTCATGGACCGCATGGCCGGGTACGGCCTGTCGCATGCGGTGAGTGTCACCGGCCCTCTCGACGACACCGACATGCCCGCGCTTTTCCGTTGCGCCGATGTCCTCGCCATGGTCTCGCTACGCGAAGGTTTCGGCCTCGTCGTTCTCGAAGCGCTCGCATGCGGTACGCGTGTTGTGGCCTCGAACATTGCACCGTTCACCGAGTATCTGGACAACGCGCTGTGCTGCTGGGCCACACCCACGGATCCAGCGTCAATAGCTGACGCACTCGCACGGGTTATCGACGGCCGTCATCGAACCGACTTCAACGATGCCGTACCCGCGCTGCTTGGCCGCATGAGCTGGCAGGCGTCGGCACGAAAACATCTCGACATTTACAGCGCCTTGCTTGCAAGCCGCTCTCTTCCAACACTTCAGGAACCCACCATGCCGGTCATGCATTTTCGAATCCAGTGGCCCGATAACAGCGAAGCAAACTGTTATTCGCCCTCGCAAGTAGTTAGCGATTTCTTTACGCCGGGAGAAGACTATCCCATCCATGATTTTGTCTCGCGCGCTCGTGAAGCGCTGAACATTGGCTCCGAGCGCGTGCGCGAAAAGTACGGCTTTGCATGCTCGGCGGCGATGGATCAACTCGCGCAGATCGAGGTCGAGGCTGCACGTTTTCTTAATGAACCTGACGCGAAGGTCCGCGTCATCGCGCTCGTCTGAACGTCACTCTTTTCGAAAGGACGAATCATGTCGCAAACATCGGGCAACACGACGCACACAAGTGTCATTGTGGTGGGTGGCGGTCAGGCGGGATTGTCGGTCAGCTATTACCTGAAGCAGGCGGGGATCGATCATCTCGTGCTGGAGAAAAACACCGTCACGCATACATGGCGCACGCAACGCTGGGACGCGTTCTGCCTCGTCACGCCTAACTGGCAATGTGCGCTGCCCGGCCACCCTTATACCGGCGACGATCCGCACGGCTTCATGAAGAAGGACGAGATCATCGAGTATCTCGATGGCTTCATCAGGACCGTCGATGCCCCCGTGCTCGAACACGTGGAAGTGCAACGGGTCGCTCGTAGTGGCGACGGCGGCTTCAGCGTTTCAACGAGTCAGGGGCAGTTCATGGCGGACCAGGTCGTGGTCGCATCGGGCGGTTATCACACACCCATCGTGCCGCGCATGGCGGAACGCCTGCCGCGTTCGCTCAAACAGATCCAGTCGTCCGAGTATCGCAACCCGCGGGCTTTGCCTGAAGGCGCGGTGCTGGTAGTCGGATCCGGGCAATCGGGTGCGCAGATCGCTGAGGACCTGCATCTGGCGGGTCGCAAGGTGATCCTCGCCGTGGGTGAAGCGCCGCGTTGCGCGCGCTTCTACAGAGGCCGCGATGTGGTCGACTGGCTCGCCGACATGAAGTATTACGACATGCCCGTCGATCAGCATCCGCTGCGTGAAGGGGTGCGCGACAATACCAATCATTATGTGACCGGCCGCGACGGTGGCCGTGATATCGATCTGCGCAAGTTCGCGGCCGAAGGCATGGAACTGTACGGCCGGCTTCAGGATCTGCAGGACGGCGTGCTCCACTTCGCGCCCAACCTGACCGAGAATCTCGACAGCGCGGACAAGACCTTCAACGGCATCAACGCGGGCATTGATGCCTACATCGAAAAGAATGGGATCGAAGCGCCTCCGGGCTCACGCTATGAACCCGCGTGGTCACCGGCGCAAGAACGCACTACGCTCGATCTGCACGCGAGCGGCATAGGCTCGATCGTGTGGTGCATCGGCTTCACGCCGGACTTTAGCTGGCTCGATGCGCCTATCTTCAACGGTCGCGGTTACCCCGCCCACACGCGTGGCCTGACGCCGCTCGACGGCCTCTATTTCGTCGGCTTGCCGTGGCTGCATACGTGGGGATCGGGCCGCTTTTCAGGCGTCGCGCGGGACGCTGCGCATGTTGTGGAAAGGATCGAAGCTTGCCGGGAAGCGAAAGCGCTGGCGCGCGATGAAGCGACCGTCTGAATACACGAAGGTATCGCCAAAAAAAACCGGCGCATTACGCGCCGGTTCGTTGCAACATGCCGGTAAACCTCAAGCCGCCTTCACGACCTTGTCACCGGCCCGATGGATCGGATGCGGTTCCTTCAACTGGTTCGCGATCCGGGTGGCATCGAAGTAAGCACCGTTTGGCGGACGCTTCAGATACTGCCCTGCGCCTCGCACCGCACGCAGATCGCCATCCGCCCAAGCATGCGCGCCACGCGTGAGCGTGTGGGTCGCCACGCCCTGCACGGTCATGCCTTCGAACACGTTGAAATCCACCTTCTGGTGGTGAGTCTTGACCGAGATCGTCCTGGTCGCGGCCGGGTCCCACACCACGAGGTCGGCATCCGAACCCACCTGCACCGCTCCCTTGCGCGGGAACAGGTTAAAAATTTGTGCAGCGTTTGTGGAGGTCACGCGCACGAACTCGTTCGGGGTCAGCCGCCCTTTGTTCACGCCATGGTGCCAGAGGATTGACATGCGGTCTTCCACCCCGCCGCAACCGTTCGGAATCCGCGTGAAGTCCTCGCGGCCCATGGCTTTCTGCGACGCACAGAATACGCAGTGATCAGTCGCCGTGGTATGCAGTTGCCCCGATTGCAGACCACGCCACAAGGCCTCTCTATGCTCGCTGGTCCGGAACGGGGGGCTCATCACGTGCGCAGCGGCCCGTGTCCAGTCCGGGTCGCTATAGACCGATTCATCAATCACCAGATGCCCGGGCAGCACTTCAGCGAACACGCGTTGACCTTCGCTGCGTGCACGCGTGATGACATCGACGGCATCTTTCGACGACACATGCACAATGTAGATAGGCACGCCCAGCACCTGCGCAATCCTGATCGCTCGGTTGGCCGCTTCGCCCTCCACTTCAGGCGGCCGCGACAAAGGATGCGCTTCAGGTCCGGTGAAACCTTTCGCGAGCAATTGCTTCTGAAGCTGGAACACCAGCTCGCCATTCTCGGCATGCACGGTGGGCAGTGCACCGAGTTCCAATGAACGCGCGAAGCTGTTCACGAGGACTTCATCGTCGGCCATGATGGCGTTTTTATACGCCATGAAGTGCTTGAAACTGGACACGCCATGATCATGCACGAGTGTGCCCATGTCGCGATGCACCGACTCGTCCCACCATGTCACCGCCACGTGAAATCCATAGTCCGCCGATGCCTTCTCCGCCCAGCCGCGCCACTCGTTGAAGGCTGCCATCAGCGGCTGCTTCGGACTCGGAATCACGAAATCGATAATGCTCGTCGTGCCGCCTGACAACCCCGCCGCCGTGCCCGTATAAAAGTCGTCGCTCGCCGTGGTTCCCATGAACGGCAACTCCATGTGCGTATGCGGGTCGATACCGCCGGGCATCACATACTGGCCCGATGCATCGATCGTTTCGCTACCTGCCGGAACCTCGAGATCGAGGCCGATCTGCAGGATCGTGCCGCCGTCCTTCGGGTCTGCGCACAACACGTCCGCTCGATAAGTACGGTCCGCGTCAATCACCGTGCCGCCGCGAATCAGGATCGTCATCTTGCTGTCTCCAAAGAGAAAATCAGGCGCTGGCAATCCGCGCCGTCGGGCGCTTGCCCATCTTCATCCATGCGCCATAAACAATCGATGCGAGCGCGAGGCCCACGAACCATGCATAGGTATAAAGCGTGTTGAAGAACGCGGGAACATTGGGGAACGCAGCAGGAAATGCCGTATGCAGGAAGCCCGGCAAGTTGGGCAAGACGCCCACGAGCAGCGCGACCACCGCTGCCATGTTCCAGCCACCCGTGTAGCTGTATTCGCCATTCTCGTTGAAGAGTTCGCGCGTGTTCAGGCGCGTGCCGCGGATCAGGAAGTAGTCGACCATGAGAATGCCGGCCACAGGTCCGAGCAGCGCCGAGTAACCCACGAGCCACGTGAAAATGTATCCCTGCGTGGTCGCCAGGATCTTCCACGGCATCATCACAATAGCGATGAACGCAGTAATCATGCCGCCCACACGATACGAAATGCCCTTCGGCCAGAGGCTCGAAAAGTCATAAGCCGGACCCACGAGGTTAGCGGCAAGATTGCAGCTCATGGTGTCGAGCGTCAGGATGATCAGCGCCACGCCCACGCCGATACCCGTCATACGGCTGGTCAGGTCGATAGGATCCCAGATCGCCTTGCCGTAGATCACCACGGTTGCCGAGGTCACCACCACCGAGATCACGGACAGCAGCGCCATGGGGGCTGGCAGACCGATGGACTGCCCGATGATCTGATCCTTCTGCGAGCGCGCGAACCGCGTGAAGTCCGGAATATTGAGCGCGAGCGTGGCCCAGAAACCGACCATGGCTGTTAGACCCGGCCAGAACGTGGCCCAGAACAAACCCTCCTTCTTGCCACCGGCCACAAACTGCGAAGGCTGCGCGAGCATCGCCCCGACACCGCCTGCCTTCGAGGTCGCCCACCACACGAGCGCGAGGCACATGATGATCTTGATCGGTGCGGACCAGCTTTCAAGGAAACGAATGGAGTCCGTGCCGCGCAGGATGAAATAGACCTGGATCAGCCAGAAAAACAGGAAGCATGCGAGTTGCCCGAGCGAGATATCGAGGAAGGGCAATGGTGTACCGGGCGTCGTGTTACCGGTGAGGATATTCAGGAGCGTATGGATCGCACTGCCGCCGAGCCAGGTCTGGATTCCGTACCATCCGCATGCGACCACCGCACGTAATAACGCCGGCAGCCGCGCGCCTTTCGTACCGAACGACGAGCGCACCAGCACTGCATAAGGAATGCCATGCTTGGCGCCCGCGTGGCCCACCAACAGCATGGGCACGAGCACGATCATGTTGCCGAGCAGCACGGTGAGCACCGCCTGCCACGGCGACATGCCCTCTTCCGTGAGCCCGGCCGCGAGCATGTACGACGCAATATTCATCACCATGCCGACCCAGAGCGCCGCAAAGTGATACCACTTCCACGTCCGTTGCACGGGCGTGGTCGGCGCCAGGTCGTCGTTATATAGACTGCCACTGGCGCCGGCCGCGAACTGCGGGTCGACGGAATGCGCTGGCTGCTTCATCAGGTTGATCTCCTCAAGATCGTTGCGGTCCTCGCCCGTTGATCTGGCTGGAAAACCAGTCCGGGCGTTGGCCGTCAGGGGGACGTCAGCGACTTTTACGGCAGTTGCGTCAGCCGCTGTTTTTTATACGGGTTCTCAACTCTAGGCGGCCTTCGCGCTTTCTTCAACGTCGGCGTCCACGCGTGCGGGATTGTTCGGGTGGGTCGTCCAGTTCGCATATTCGCCGGCATCCACGCGTTCCATCGTGATGCATTGCTCGACCGGGCACACATGCATGCATAAATTGCACCCGACGCATTCCGAATCGATGACTTCAAAATGCCGCTTGCCATCCTTCTCGCGCATGATCGCCTGATGCGCCGTATCTTCGCAAGCGATGTGGCACAGCCCGCACTCAATGCACTTGTCCTGGTCGATGCGCGCCTTGATGTCGTACTTCAAATTCAAGTACTTCCAGTCCGTCACATTCTGCACGGCCCGTCCGCGGATATCGTCGAGCGTGGCGTAGCCTTTCTCGTCCATCCAGTTCGAGAGACCATCCGCGAGATCGGAGACAATGCGAAAACCATAGTGCATGGCCGCCGTACAGACCTGCACGTTGCCCGCGCCCAGCACCATGAATTCGGCCGCATCGCGCCACGACGAAATCCCGCCAATGCCGGAGATCGGCAAACCGGGCGTTTCCACGTCGCGGGCAATCTCCGCGACCATGTTCAGGGCAATGGGTTTGACCGCCGGGCCGCAGTATCCCCCATGCGTACCCTTGCCGTCGACTGTCGGCATCGGCGCCATCAGGTCGAGATCCACGGCGACAATCGAATTGATCGTATTGATCAGCGACACCGCGTCCGCGCCGCCCTTGTAAGCCGCGCGTGAACTCGTGCGGATGTCGCTAATGTTCGGCGTCAGCTTGACGATGCAAGGCAGCTTCGTGCCTTCCTTCACCCAGCGCGTGACCATCTCCACGTATTCGGGGACCTGGCCGACCGCCGCGCCCATGCCGCGCTCGCTCATGCCGTGCGGGCAACCGAAGTTCAGCTCGACGCCATCGGCGCCTGTGTCTTCCACCAGCGGCAGGATCCACTTCCAGTCGCGCTCGTTGCACGGCACCATCAGCGAGACGATCAGCGCGCGATCCGGCCAGTCGCGCTTGACCTGGGTGATCTCCCTCAGGTTGATATCGAGAGGCCGGTCGGTGATCAGTTCGATATTGTTCAGCCCTGCGATACGCTGGCCATTCCATTGCACCGCGCCATAACGCGAACTCACGTTGACCACATGCGGGTCGAGGCCCAGCGTTTTCCATACGACGCCGCCCCAACCCGCTTCGAAGGCGCGATTGACGTTGTAGGCTTTGTCAGTGGGCGGCGCGGACGCGAGCCAGAAAGGATTCGGCGACGTAATGCCGACAAAGGTATTGCGAAGATCGGCCATGAGCTGGCTCCCTTATTGTGGGGGTTTTTTCAAGCGGCCTTGATGGCCGTTGCCGCGAAGAACGCATGGATGGACCCGGCGGCAACCTTGCCGTCCTGCACGGCCTGGACCGTCAGGTCGAGCCCGCCTGTCGCCGCACAGTCTCCGCCGGCCCAGACGTTATCGAGCGATGTCCGGCCGCTCGAATCCACCGCAATGCGGCTGCCGTCGAGCGTGAGCATGTCGCTTTCGAGACCATCCGGCGCGAGGGTTTGCCCGATCGCCTTCAGCACCATGTCGGCTTCAATGACGAAGCGCTCGCCCTGCGGGTTTTCGAATTCGACGCCCGTGACCTGGCCATCTGCATCGGTTAACCGCACGGGCCTTGCGTGCGTGACGATCGACACACCGTTGACCTGTGCGAACTCTTGCTCGGCCCACGTTGCACCCATGGTCTCCACCCCTCGGCGATACACCATGGTGACCGTTTCCGCGCCCAGCTTGCAGCTTTGCACCGCTGCGTCGATGGCAGTGTTTCCGCCACCGATCACCACCACGCGACGCCCTACCGGCACGCTGGCGAGCGCATCCGCCTGACGCACCTGCTCGATGAAATCGACCGCGTTGTACACGCCTTGAAGCGCCTCGCCTTCGAGTTCCAGCGCGCGCACACCGCCCAGACCAATGGCCAGGAACACCGCGTCATGCTGCTTACGCAAGTCGCTCAGCTTCACATCGCGGCCGAGCATCACGTCGTTCTTCACTTCGATGCCGCCCACCGAATACAACCACTCCACTTCGCGTTGGGCGAAATCCTCGACCACCTTGTACGCCGCGATCCCGTACTCGTTCAAGCCACCGGGCTTGGGCCGCGCATCGAAAAGCGTCACCCGGTGACCCTCGAGCGCAAGGCGATGCGCACAGGCCAGCCCCGCCGGTCCCGCGCCTACCACCGCGACATGACGTCCCGTATCCGCTGCGCGTTTGAAAAGCGGCTCGCCGCGCGCCATCGCCCAGTCAGTCGCATGACGTTGTAATGCACCGATCTGAACTGGTTTGTCATCCTGATGATTTCTGACGCATGCCCCTTCGCAAAGAATTTCAGTCGGACATACGCGCGCGCATGCGCCGCCAAGGGGATTGGCCGACAAGATGTCCATGGCCGCGCCCTTCATGTTGCCGTTACCAATCTTGCGGATGAAGCCGGGAATATCTATTTTTGTGGGGCACGCGTTGATGCAAGGCGCGTCGTAGCAATAGTGGCAACGGCTCGACGCCGCAGCCGCCGCGGTGGCATCGAGCAAGGGCGCCACATCCGAAAACTGACACGACAGTTGCTCTTGCGACAGCCGGTTCGATGCGATGTCGCCAATGGGCTTCATGGTCATACACGTTCCTTCGTCAAGATAAGGCCAAGCGAATGATCTTTCGGCTAACACCCGTTCGGGCTCAACGGCCCGCGCGTTCGAGCATGGCGTGAAGCAGCACATTTGCGCCCGCCTCAATCCATTCCTCCGATGCATCCTCGATCTCGTTATGGCTGATGCCATCGACGCAAGGCACGAAGACCATTGACGTGGGCGCGACCTTCGAGAGGTAACACGCGTCATGTCCTGCGCCCGAGACCATGTCCCGATGCGCATAACCAAAACGCTCGGCTGCTGCGCGCACGGACTTTACGCACGCGGCGTCGAAGGCGATGGGCGCGTAATAGAAGATCTGCTCAAGCTGCGTTTCGAGCCCCGATGCGCTCGCGATCTTCTCCACGCCCGCGCGCAACGCGGCGTCCATCTTCGCGAGCACGGCGTCGTCGGGATGACGGAAATCGACGGTGAAAAACACGCGGCCCGGGATCACGTTGCGCGAGTTCGGATGCACCTGCATCATGCCGACCGTCGCGCACGCCAGCGGCGCGTTATCCAGTCCGATGCGGTTCACCAGTTCGACCACGCGTGATGCACCAAGCAACGCATCGCGACGGCGCGGCATGGGCGTGGGACCCGCATGCGCTTCCTGGCCGGTCAATGTGATTTCATACCAGCGCTGACCTTGCGCGTCGGTGACCACGCCGATCGTCATGTTTTCCGCTTCGAGAATCGGTCCTTGTTCAATGTGCAGTTCGAACGCAGCGTGCAGCTTGCGGCCGCCGCACGGTTCGTCTCCTGCATAACCAATACGCTTCAGTTCCTCACCGATCGTCTTGCCATCCACGTCCTTGCGGGACAACCCGTAGTCAAGCGTGAACTCGCCGGCGAACACGCCTGACGCAACCATGGCAGGCGCGAACCGCGAGCCTTCCTCGTTGGTCCAGATCACGACTTCCACCGGATGTTCAGTCTCAATGCCCCGATCATTGAGTGAACGGATCACTTCGATGCCACCGAGAATGCCGTAGATGCCGTCGAAGCGGCCGCCGGTGGGCTGCGAGTCCGCGTGCGAGCCTGTCACGACCGGCGCGGCATTGGCGTTGCGTCCGGCACGACGCATGAACACGTTGCCCATCTGGTCCACCTTGACCGTGCAACCCGCTTCCTTCGCCCAACTGACGATCAGGTCGCGGCCCTCGCGGTCGAGATCGGTGAGCGCCAGCCGGCATACGCCACCCTTTGGCGTCGCGCCAATTTTCGCCATCGTCATGAGGCTGTCCCATAGACGTTTGCCATTGACTCTGATCGATGTGTCCAGCGCTGAATCGGTTACCGCGTCCATTTCGCGTTCTCCTCGTGTTGCTCGACTTAGGGTTTTGACTGATACGAATCTGGTGCATCGGCGTCGGCTTTTGGGGCGCTGTCGCACGGCAAAGGTGCGGTTTTTATCCGCTCGCCTTATCTGCTTCGTAGCGGTGAATCCGTCGCGATCCGCCGCCCTCCAAATCCTGTCCAACTGGACAGGTTGTAGCCGATTAATATTGGCAAATCAACGTCTTTCGGGGTTTCCGATTAGAGTAAAAACATAGCGAGAAGCGTGCCATTGCACTGCAGCAGAGCCATGAGACAAGTGAAACAACGGGCTATGCAGCAGTGGCGTCAAAGCGCATAGAATGAGGCGCGATCAAGATGGAGAAGGCGCACAGCGCCATGCAAGGAAAACAATGAGAGATGACGAAGCGACAGCCGAGATGGCGAGAAGCGACGTTGCGCCTGTTCCATTGCGGCGGCGCAAGGCACACATTCGCGAGACCAATGAAGCGCATCTTTTGGCGTGCGCCGAGGCTGTGTTCGCCGAGCGCGGACTCGAAGGCGCAAGCACCGCGATGATCGCGGAACGCGCAGGCTTGCCGAAAGCCAACCTGCATTATTACTTTCCGACCAAGCTGGCGCTCTATCGGCGCGTGCTCGAAGATCTGTTCGAAGACTGGCACCGTGCCGCCGATACCTTCGAGTCCAGCGATGACCCGGTCGAAGCAATAGGTGGCTACGTACGCACGAAAATGGAATTATCGCGGCGGCGTCCGCTCGGCTCGAAGGTGTGGGCGAGCGAGATCATTCACGGCGCGGTGCACATGCAGGACATCTTGAACGAGCGCGTGAAGCCGTGGCTTGAAACACGGGTGATCGTAATCGACGACTGGATTGCGCGCGGTTTGCTCGCTCCCGTGGACGCGCAGACGCTGATGTTCATGATCTGGGCGACGACGCAGCACTATGCGGATTTCGATGCACAAATCCGGGCGCTGAAAGGCAAACGTGCGCTTTCGCAGAAGGCCTTTGACGCCTCGACGGAGGAAGTGGTGAAGCTCGTGATCCGGGCGTGTGGCGCGAAGTCACCGAACTAGCGAAGTTGGTTCTCGAACAAAAAAACTCGCCGGCCGCTTTAGCGCGGAGGGCGAGTTTTTTCTTTGGCGCAACACTCAAAAGATCAAACCATCATTCAATCGAGTCTTGCGCCGGACCTGATCCAGTCGGGTCCACTTCAAATTTGCTCAGCGTCGGCTTAGTGACCGAAGAACACCGACCCGGGAGCGTTTTGCACCGGTGCAGCCGAGCTACGAACGCCCACTGCCGAGGTGCCGCTGGTCGAAGGACCATATGCCGTTGCTGCCTCGCCATTTTGTGCATTCACACGAGCCTGAGCTGCCTGAAGGTTCGCCGGGTAGTCGGTCTGGTCGCCAGCCGGATTGTACCCTGCCTTTTCCAGTTGAACCAGTTGCGCCTTCACTTCAGCACGCGTCAGCGGGCCGTTGTTGTCAGTGTTTTGCGCAAACGCGAACGTCGGAGCTGCCAATGCCGACACGATAACAACTGCAGGAATAAGTGACTTGAACATGGTGATACCTCCAGTATTTTGTTGATAGTCTCGAAACAACCTCAGAGTGATATAAGCGCTTTCTGAATTTGTTTCGGATGTAGAAAGTCTATGCTTCGGAACCTTGAGGGAAAACCCTTATTTACGCGAAACATCATTGTCGAGATCGCAACAATCGCGAGGGAATGGCTGGCCAGGCGGAAGTGAGAAGAGAAATTCGGAATTTGTTGCTGAATAAAGTGCGAGAGCACGTCTGAATTCGAGGATTCGTACGCGTTACAGATAGCTGTATTGCGATTTCCACAAGAATTCAACCGGACCCGAGGATGGGTCCGGCAGGTTGACCAAGCTGAGACGGGTCTGGAAACGGGTCTAGAAATGACCCGTGAATTGATATCGATCGCCGGGATGCCAGAGGTTCGCCACCGACGCCACCGCATCCCGCGACCATGTCCGCCGATGCAGCATGAGGCACGGCTCGCCGGTTTTCATCGAGAGCGCGAGACCCGTGCCCTCATCGGGAAGCGCCGCTTCAATCCGGTATTCAACGCGCTGCAAAGGCGCGGCGACCATCAGGTATTGGTTCGGCGTGATCTTGGTGAAATCCTGGCGCGCGTATTCCGGCGCGAGCGCAGGATTCACCCAGCGCTCTTCCAGCTGGATCGGCAAGTCGTTTTCGAAGTGCAGCACCCGCGAATGAAATACGGGACTGCCCTCGGTGAGCTGCATTTCCAGCGCGAGACGTTCGTCCAGTACGGACGCGCCCAGGTGCATCACTTCTGCCCGATGCACATGTCCGCGTCCTGTGATTTCGTCGGAGATGCTGCGAATTTCCACGAGCGTCGACGCGTATTTCGGTTGCGCCACGAACGTGCCCGCGCCCTGCACGCGTGTCAGGATCTGCTCGGCGGTCAGTTCGCGCAGCGCGCGGTTGACCGTCATGCGCGCGACCTTGAACTCGCGCGCCAGTTCGTTTTCGGAAGGCACCTGGTCGCCTTCCTTCCACTCCCCCGCATGAATGCGCGTGAGAATGTGATCCTTGATTTCCTGATACGCGGGCGTGTTCATGCTGGGCGTGTGGCGTCCGGTTAAGCGTGGGATTGAACTTCCGAAACAAACGAAAGCGGGCAATGTTTCGCGATTTCGCCGCTGACCACCTGCTTCGCGATCGCCTCGATATCCGGTGCGAAATAGTGATCGAGATCGTAATGCGCGACTTCCGAGCGCAGCGTCTTCATCACTTCGGCCAAGCGCGGACTCGTTTGATGCGGCGCACGCAGGTCCACGCCTTGCGCCGCTGCGAGCAATTCGATAGCGAGAATATGCGCTACGTTCTCCGCTATATAGCCAAGCTTGCGGGCAGCGAACGTCGCCATGGAGACGTGATCTTCCTGGTTCGCCGATGTCGGCAACGAGTCGACCGACGCCGGATGCGCGTAAGTCTTGTTCTCCGACGCAAGCGCGGCAGCCGTCACATGGGCAATCATGAAGCCCGAATTCACGCCGCCGTCGCGCACGAGAAACGGTGGCAAACCGGAGAGCGTCGCATCGATCAGCAACGCGATCCGGCGCTCGGCCAAGGCGCCAATTTCCGCGGCGGCAATAGCGAG